>CALLPC010000009.1 GCA_938015525.1 uncultured Dehalococcoidia bacterium | reverse complement strand
CACATCGACCGCGCCGACCAGGCCCTCCGCCTCCGCTGGACCGCCATCTCCGACCGCGATACAGCCGCCATTCGCCGCGCCGCCGCCATCATCCGCCCCCACGCCGAGGACGTCGTCCGCCGCTTCTACGACCACGCCGCTGCCTTCCCTGAATGGCAGCAAAAAGTCCGCGAAGCCGGCTCCAACCGCGCACGCCTCGAAGCCGCCCAGCTCGACTACCTCCTTCGCCTCCTCGACGCCCGCTTCGACGAAGACTACTTCGAGCACCGCCTCCGCATCGGTGCCGCCCACGCCCGCCTCCAGATCGAGCCCCGCTGGAACGTCGGCAACTACGCCCTCTACGCCGACATCCTCTTCCCTCTCCTTGCCCGCAAGCTCAAGGGTCAGGAGCTCGCCGAGACGATCGCCGCCCTCATGAAGGCCTTCGTCCTCGACGCCTCCCTCGCCGTCGAAACCTTCATCAGCGAAGGCGTCCTCGAGAAGCTCGTCGATATCCACGACACCCTCGGCCAGCCGCTCCAGGGGCTCGGGGCGAACATCGCCCGGGTCGACCAGGCCGCCCGCGAAATCGCCAACGCCGTCTCCGAAGTCGCACGCGGCGCCGCCTCCCAGACCGCTACGATGGCGGCCCTCAACGCCGAGATCGACGCCCTCGGCGGCGCCAGTGCCGGCGTCGCCCAGGCCGCCGCCCAGCAGTCCACCGCCCTCGACGAGGCACTCCGCGCCACCGAAGCCGTCCGTCACGCCCTCGAGACCGCCCGCCACGCCGCCGCCACCGCCCGCGAGCGGGGCGATGCCTCCCTCACAGAAGCCCGCGAGGGCACCGCCGCCGTCCAGCAAACGGTCGAGGCCATGGTCGCCATTCGCGAAACCGTCCGGCAGACCGCCGCCGAAGTCGAAGACCTCGGTCGCCAGGGCTCCCAGATCGGCGCCATCGTCCAGGTCATCGACGACATCGCCGCCCAGACCAACCTCCTCGCCCTCAACGCCGCCATCGAGGCGGCCCGCGCCGGCGAACAGGGCCGCGGCTTCGCCGTCGTCGCCGAAAACGTCCGCTCCCTCGCCGAGCGCACCGCCGTCGCCACTAAAGAGATCGCCGCCCTCATCGCCGGCGTCCAGGGCGGCACGCAGCGCGCCGTCCGCGCCATGGAAGCCTCCATCGCCAACGTCGAAGAAGGCTCCGCCCGCGCCGAGCGCGCCGGTTCTGCCCTCGAACGGATCGTCCACGGCGCTACCGCCGTCCGCGACGAGATCGAGCACATCAGCCGGGCCGCGGCCTCCGTCGAGGACTCCGTCGACTCCCTCGTCCACACCCTCGAGCGCGTCGCAGGCCTCGCCCGCGAGTCCGCCGCCCGCGCCAGCGACATGACCGCCGCCGCCGACCGCGTCCGGGCCGCCGTCGCCGATGCCTCCGCCGTCGCCCAGCAATCCGCCGCCGCCAGCGAGCAGGTCTCGGCCAGCGTCGAGGAGATCGCCGCCCAGCTCTCCGAAATCTCCCGCGAAACACAGGCCCTCGCCAGCACCACCGCCGAGCTCGCCACCTTCATCGCCCGCTTCGGAACCCTCGCCCACAACTCCCGCGGCGAAACGTTCCAGCTCCGTCAGCTGACGGCAGCCGCCTGACGCGCAACGTCCAGCGCCGGCCGGCGGTCACCCTTCCGTGCCCCCACCGCTCCCGACCGCCGGCCGGCCCCCTCACCTGGGGCCGTTCGGCCGTGCACCCGCCTTCGGGTTTCCGCATACCCTCCCATCGATTCCGTCGATGGCCGAAACGCTAACCCCCCAGCTCGAACTGCTGCCCCCCGCAAGGCGCCTCCTCCTCCTCGGCCTCAAGCAGCTCGGCGAAAGCGACGCCGAAGCCCTCTCCGCCGTCGCCTACCTCTCCGTACCCGCCGTCCGCGCTCACCTTTCGGGCCTCGCCAAGCTCGGGCTGGTCACCATCAGCCGCCGCCCCGAAGGCCCGGGCCGGCCCCGCAACCGCTACGCCCTCACGCCACGCGCCGAGTCGCTCTTCCCCCAGGGCTACGCCCGTATCGCACACTGGCTCCTCGAAGCCGCAGAGCGCGACCCCGCCATCCGCAGGCCGCTCTTCCGCGCCTTCGTCGAGGCCCGCCTTCAGCAGGCCGCCGAAGCCTTCGACGCACCCACACCTGCCGGCCGGGTCGAACAGCTCACCCGGGCCCTCGAGCAGCTCGGTTACTACCCGGTCCTCGAGCCCGTCCCCGGGAGCAAGTGGCGCCTCACCCTCCGCCACTGCCCCTTCATCGAACTCACGAGCGGCCACCCCGAAATCTGCGCCATCGAAGCCCGGGTCCTCCAGGTCGCCCTGCCCGGCGGCCGCGTCGAACGGGCCTGCAGCCGGGCAGAAGGTGCACCGGCATGCACCTATCTCCTTCAAAGTTTCCGCTAATTCATCTCAAAAACTTCCAGCGGTTCGCGCTATCTGCAGCCTGACGGTATCGTTGCCCCCGTGTTGGGGAGCGATACGCCGCACGGCGGCAGCCTGGAGTACCTGACCCCCACCCGGCAGGCCCTCGTCATGGCCATCAAGGTCCTCGGCGAAGCCACGACCGACCAGCTCGCCCGCGAAACCTTCCTCTCCCCGGGGGCCGTCCGCCAGCACCTCCTCTCCCTCGAAGCCCAGGGCCTCGTCACCTTCACCAAGGTCCGCGAGGGTCCCGGCCGCCCCCGCCACGTCTTCCGCCTCACCCCCCGCGGCGAAAGCCTCTTCCCCCACCAGTACGCCGAAATCGCCGTCGCGCTCATCGCCGCCATCCGCGGCGAATCCCCTCAGCTGCTGGACCGCGTGCTCGGGCGCGTCGTTGCGAGCCAGGCAGAGCTCGCCGAACACCACATCGCCGCCGCCGCCCGCCACTCCCGCCTCGCCGGCATCATCGACCTCCTCGAGCGCTACGGCTACTTCCCCCGCCTCGAGCTCGAAGACCGCGGCGTTGCTCGCATCGTCCTCCGCCACTGCCCCCTTCTCCGCCTCGCCGCCCAGGTCCCCGAAATCTGCGATGCCGAATGCGCCGTCCTCCGTGCGGTCCTCCCCGGCATGACGGTCGAACGGGTCGAACACCGCCTCGCCGGCGACCCCCTCTGCACCTACGAACTCACGGCCGACGAGTAGCCCTTCGGCCCGTCCGATAGGTCCGTTCGGCCGTCTCGATGACCTCCAGCAGGCATTTAGCCTCCCGCAAAACATCCTCTCCCGGGAGGCCCGGCATGAAGTTCCACTGGTTCAACCTCATGCCCTACCCCTACCTGCCCGACGACTTCCGGCAGAAGCACCGCTCCGTCTGGGTCGACGTCGATTCTCGCCTCTACGACCCCATCAAAGGTCACCGCATCTACCACGACTACCTCGACCTCCTCGAATTCGCCGCCGAGCTCGGCTTCGACGGTATCGGCGTCAACGAACACCACGCGAACGCCTACGGCCTCATGCCATCGCCGGCCCTCATGGCTGCCACCCTCGCCCGCCGCACCCGCAACGTCTCCATCGTCCTCCTCGGCATGTCCATCGCCCTCTACAACCCGCCCACCCGCGTCGCGGAAGAGATGGCCATGCTCGACGTCATCTCCGGCGGCCGCCTCATCGCCGGCTTCCCCGTTGGCACCTCCATGGATACCAACTACGCCTTCGGCGCCAACCCTGCCACCCTCCGCGAACGCTACCAGGAGAACCACGACCTCATCCTCCGCGCCTGGACCGACCCCGACGTCTTCCCGTGGAACGGCAAGTTCAACAAGCTCCGCTACGTCAACATCTGGCCCCGCCCCATCCAGAAGCCCCACCCGCCCATCTGGATCCCCGGCGGCGGCTCCATCGAAACCTGGGACTTCTGCGCTGAACGCGGCTACAACTACTCCTACCTCAGCTTCTCCGGCTTCAAACGCGCCGCACAGCTCATGAACGGCTTCCACGACCGCGTCGCCGAGCTCGGCCTCCCCTTCAACCCCTACCAGGCCTCCTTCGCCCAGCAGATCATCGTCGCGGAGTCCGAGGCCGAAGCCGAGGAAAGCTACTTTCCCCACGCAAAATACTTCTTCGAGCGCTGCCTCCACATCTATCCCGGCTTCGCCGATGCCCCCGGCTACCGCACCGAAGCCACCATCCGCGCCGGCCTCAAAGCCCAGGTCGCCGGCGTCTCCTCCGGCGGCGCCGTCGGCAAGTCCTTCCGCCAGTGCGTCGATGAAGGCTTCCTCGTCGCCGGCACCCCCGACCAGGTCACCGAGCAGATGGAACACCTCATCACCTCCCTCCGCGTCGGCCACGTCTTCTGCCTCCTCCACATCGGCGACATGCCCCGCGAAAAGTGCGAAAAGAGCACCCGCCTCTTCGCCGAAAAGGTGATGCCCCGCCTCCGCCACCTCTGGCAGGGCTACGAAGACCGCTGGTCGCCGAAACCCCTGCCCGCCCACCTCATGGCCGAGCCCCGGCCAATCCGCCAGCCCGTCCAGGCCTGAGGCACTCCCCCTGCATCACGGAGCACCGCCATGGAACAGCTGACCATCACCCTCCGCCCCGGCAGCGCCCCCGTCCATTTCTTCCGCGGCGGCGCCGGCGAGCCGGTCCTCTACCTCCACCACCTCGCCGGCCTCCAGGGCTGGGAACCCGCCATCGCCGAGCTCGCCACCAAATTCGAAGTGTTCGCCCCCTACCACCCCGGATGGGGCCCCTCGCAGGGCCTCGATGAGGTCGATTCCGGCCTCGACCTCGTCCTCCACTACGTCGACTTCCTCGACGCCCTCGGCCTCGACCGCGTCCACGTCGTCGGCCACTCCATCGGCGCCTGGATCGCTGCCGAGCTCGCCGCTATCCGCCCGGACCGGGTCAACCGCCTCGCGCTCTTCACGCCGATCGGCATCTGGGACGACGCCATCCGCGGCGAAGACCCCTTCGCCCAGAACCCCCTCCGTGCCACCGAAGTCCTCTTCGCCGACCCGGCCCGCCGCGAAAACCTCATCCTCCGCGACGGCACCGTCGACCCCCTCGAAAACTACGTCCAGGAGATGAAGGACCTCAAAGCTGCCGCCAAGTTCCTCTGGCCCATCCCCGATACCGGCGTCATCAAACGCCTCCCCCGCATCACCGCCCCCACCATCCTCGTCGGCGCCTCCGCCGACCGGGTCGTCCCGCCCGCCTACATTCCCATCTGGAAAGCACACATCCCCGGCAGCGAAGCCAAGACCGTCCTCGATGCCGGCCATCTCGTCAACCTCGAACAGCCCAGCCGCTTCGCGACCATCGCTGGCAGCTGGTTCCTCCGCCCCAACTGAGTCTCCGGCGGCGGGGCATGGCAACCGCCGGGGTCGTACGGGGCGCCCCTCGGGCGCCCCGCACGCACGTTCCCTGCGCCTTCGCTACCCTGAACGCGTGAGCGACCCCTCACCCTTCATGCAGGAGGCCCTCCGCCTCGCGGCCTCCGTGCGCGGCCGCACCTCCCCCAATCCCTGGGTCGGCGCCGTCCTCGTCCGCGGCGGCGAAATCATCGCTCGCGGGGCCACCGCACCCTATGGCGGCCCCCACGCCGAGGCCGCCGCCCTCGCCCTCGCCGATGCTCGCGGCGCCGACCTCTACTGCACCCTCGAGCCCTGCGTCCCCTTCCCCGGCAAGCGCACCCCGCCCTGTTCCGAGGCCATCATCGCCGCCGGGGTTCGCCGCGTCGTCGTCGCCCTCCTCGACCCCCACGTCGGCGGCGCCGGCATCCAGCGCCTCCGCCAGGCCGGCATCGCAGTCGAACTCGGCGACGGCGCCGAGGCCGCAGCCGACCTCCTCCGCCCCTACCTCAAGTGGCGCCAGCTCGGGCTCCCCTACGTCATCGCCAAGTTCGCCGTCAGCCTCGATGGCGCCGTCGGCGCCCCGGCCGAGGGCATCACCTGGCTCACCGGCCCCGCGGCAGTCGAGCGCGTCCACCGCGACCGCGACTGGGTCGATGCCATCCTCGTCGGCAGCGGCACGGTCCTCGCCGATGACCCGGCACTCACCGCCCGCCCCGGCGGCGCCGCCGCCGACCGGCAGCCCGTCCGCGTCGTCCTCGATGCCCGCGGCCGCATCTCCCCCGAGTCCCGCGTCTTCGCCCCCGGCGCACCCGTCATCGTCGCCACCTCATCCTCCTCGCCGCCGGCCTGGCGCCAGGCCGTCCTCGAGCGCGGCGCCGCACTCCTCGAGCTCGACCGCCCCGAGGGCCGCCTCGAACTCCGCCAGCTCCTCCGCACCCTCGGCCAGCGCAATATCCAGTCCCTTATCGTCGAAGGCGGGCCCACCGTCCTCTCCTCCTTCTTCGAAGCCGAGCTCGTCGACGAAGTCCACGCGTACGTGACTCCCCGTATCCTCGGCCGTGCCGCCGTCCCTCTGCTTCCCCCCGGGACCCCGCTCCCCCCGCTCCATCTCGAATCCGTCACCATCGAACCGCTCCCGCCGGATGTCCTCATCCGCGGCTACACGGGGAGCTGGCAGCCGCCGCTTCTCCCCACCCTCGCCCCCGAGACCTGAACGCCCCGTTACGGGTTCGTCGTCGGCCCCCCGGAATCTTCGAAACCACCGGCGCGCTCGGGTTCACCCGGCACGGCTTCAAAGCAAGCGCCGCAACATGACCAGCAGCATCCAGCCCGGCGACCTGCTCGCCTTCTACGTCTCCGGGCGCAAGCAGTTCGCCGCCGTCTGCCGTGTCACTTCGCCGGTCGTCGAAAAGCACACCCGCATCTGGCAGAGCCGGAAAAAGCCCGATGAGCTCTACCCGTACCGCGCCGGCATCGCACCCCCCGTCGTCCTCCCCGAAGAGCGCGGGCTCGATGCCGAACCCTACCGCGACCGCTTCGGCTGGACGGAGCGCTGGCACCGCACGAGCTGGCCCCTCGCCTACCGGGGCGGCCGCCACGAGACCCCGCAGGAGGACGTGGACCTCCCCGCCGATTTCCGCCGAGGCGCCAGCGAGTCCGCTCGCGGCAGCTGACCTTCGCCTCGCCGCTCAGTCCCGAATCGTTCGCAGCGTGACCAGGTGGACGGTCACCGCGACCCCAATCGCCACCAGGAGCAGCTGCACCCAGGGGACATTCAGGAAGTACTCGCTGACCCCAATCCCGATCCAGAGGCTCGCGATCGACCAGGCCTTCGCACCAACCGTTGCGCCCCGCTGCTCTTTGTAGTCCCGCAGGTGCTTGCCGAACCAGCGGTTCGTCGTCAGCCAGCGGTACGCACCGGGCGAGCTCTTCCCGTAAAGGCCGGCCGCGCCCAGGAAGAAGACCGTCGACGGCAGCAGCGGCAGGAAAATGCCCAGGATGCCGACCCCGACGAGAGTACTCCCGAGGCCGACGTACACCCAGCGCCGGAGGCCTCGCGCGGCGGCCCTGGGCTCCGCTCGCATCGAACCTCCCAATTCTCCCATTCCCGCGAAACTGGTCTCCCGCATGGCAGGAAGAGTATGCCACGCCCGGATTGATCCGTCACCCGTCGACCTGGGACCCCGCACGGGGGACCTTCGGCCGTGCCTACCAGGTAATTCGGCGCAACGTCGAGCCGCTGAACAGGTACGCCTCACCCCCGCGAACCGCGAACGCCCGCGCCCCGGCGAAGTCCGGGTGCCGATACTGTCGTTCGAATGCCCCGTCGCGGAGGAAGACCACCACACGGCTGTTTGCCGGGTCGAGCACCGCAACCTCGGCGTCTGAGAGCGCCTGCGGCGTCTCCGGCGCCACCAGCTTCCGGTCGATCCCGGCCTGCGAAAGCGTCAGCGCCACACCGCCCCCGATGAACCGGTGCAGCGTCCCGTCCGCGTCCGCGGTCAGCACCTCCCTGTCCACGAAGAGCCGGCGCGCGTTCCCGAGGTCGCCGGTCTCCAGCACCTTCACTGGCGGGTTCGGAAACCCGTCCCGCTCCTGTGCATACCGGTAGACCGCCCGGCCCGGCGCATCCAGCACGTACAGGTCGCGCCCGCGCACCGCGATATCGGTGACCGCCAGGCCCGGCGGCGCGTTGAACGCCAGTGCCGCCAGCGCGCCGTTCTCCCATTCCCAGAGCCGGTGCTCGTGATCCACGATCAGCAGGGCAGGCCCGCCCCGGTCGCTCGCATCCAGGTGCGCAATCGCCACCGGGCGCCCTCGCTTCGCCCCCGCATCCTCGGTGTACACCGTCCGCACCGCGCCGTCCGCCAGCGAAACCGCGATCACCTGCGGCGTTGCCGCGTCCAGCAGATAGACGTGGTCCGGCCCGGCCGCCATCCGGGCGGGCGCCACCGGCCGCTCGCCGAACCGCTCCAGCGAAGCAATCGTCTCCACCGCTGCCGGCTCCCTCACCCGGTCCATCTCGTGCAGCGCTCCCGCCACTTCGTTGAAGAGCGTCTCCGCCTGCGGGTCCCCCGTCTGCAGCTCCCGCGCCTTCAGGAGCAGAGCCTGCGCCTCCACCAGGGCCGTCCGTCGCTGCGCAGGGTCCTCGACCACGCGCGCGATGGCCAGCTTCTGCGCCGCCCCGTTCAGCAGGTTGCTGTACTGCGCCCCGCGGTCAGCCTCCAGCATCGAAGGGACCGTCATGACCCCAACCAGCACCAGCAGCACGGCCAGCCCCGCCATGATCACCGCCCACGTCGGCGGCAGCGTATACCCCCCGAGCCGCGGCCGGTCGAGGGAACCGCTCCCCCGCCACCGTCCCCCCATCGACGACCGGACGCGCACGAGCGGTCCACCGCCCGCGGCCAGCCCTGCCTCCCGCGCGACCGCCTGCTCGGACGGGGTTCCGCCGCCCCCGCGGGCCCGCCGCTCCGCCGCCATCTCATCGACCAGCGGGAGGCCCCGCGCATCCGGTGGCGGCCCCGCCGTCGCCGTCTCCGGCGGAACGAGACCCCGCGTAAAGCTCTCCGCCCGCCGGTTCCGCCGCGGGGCCGGCGATGTCCCGGTGCTCCCCGGCGCAGGCCCCCAGGTCGGCCTCCCGGCCGTCGTCCCCGCCCCGCCGAGCGCCGCCCGCGCCCGCTCAGCGCGGTCCTGGCTTTCCGCCACCACCCGGGCGAGCCGCGCTCGGCGCTCCCCCGCAGCAGCCGCCAGCGGAAGCTCCAGCGTGTCGTCCTCCGCGGCGGCGGCTTCACTGCGTACCGGCAGCCGCCGCGGCACCGCATCCTCCAGCGCCCGGCGCGCACGCACCAGGTCGTCCTGGCGGTCGTCCTCCACGAACAGGCTCGGCTGGTACAGCCGGTCCCCCCGGTGGCCGCTCCCCGCCCCATCGGACGCCGGCGTAGCATCGATCATCGCCTCCCCGGCGTCGTCCGGGCGGCCCCCCCGCCCCCGGTCTTCCCGGCGGCCCGGCAGCGCGGCCAGCAGCACCGTCTCGTGCCGCAGGTGCTGCACCCGGCGGTAGAGGTCCGGCAGCACCTCCTCCAGCGGCAGCCCGGCGATGCCGCACAGCACGTCGTCCTCCACCGCCCCCAGCGCCGGTGTCGAGAGCAGCACCACCCGGTCACCCGGTTCGAGTGCCAGCCTTCGCAGCAGCGGCCCCGGCCCCCGCCCGCTCCCAACCGGCTGGTCGAACGGCGGCTCCGGCCGCAGCAGCTCCGCGCGGTCGCCCTGCACCGCCACCGCAGCCGACGGCCCCGCCTGCCCCAGCACGACCTGCCTGCCCCGCCGGGCCAGGCAGCTGATGCCCAGGGCAACCCGGTGCTGCGCGATGCTCTTCCGATTCCAGTCCAGTACCACCCGCTCCGCCTCGGCGAACAGCCGGCGCAAAATCCCCGTCAGGCTCATATCGAGCCCGGCCAGCGCCTGCCCCATCGCCGAGACGACGTGCCCCGCGAAGGCCTCACCCGCCGGCGTCGTGCCCTCCGCGACGATGAATAGCTCCACGCGGTCGTCAGCAGGGCCCCGGCCGTGAAACGTCCCGGCGTTCGGCCCACGGTCGACCGGTTCGTGATCCACGATCGCAAACTGGCCAACCTGGAGTGGCTCGGTCAAGGGCGACCGTCCTCCACTTCGCAGTGTCGGTCACGGGGAAGCGTCGCGATGCCCCCGGCAGCAGCACTGCCGGGACCCCGCCGGCACCGCCGGCCACTATACCACCGTCCCACGCCACCAAACCAACCCGCCATTCGCCCGTCACTCCGCATTTTCCCTACGCCCCGCCGCGAAATCCCGCATTCCCCAGCCGCACCAGCGCCTCCCCGGTCAGCCGATAGGTTGTCCATTCGCCCATCGCCACCGCCCCGAGCGCCCGGTAGAACCCGATAGCTGGCGCATTCCAGTCCAGCACCGACCACTCCAGCCGGGCGCAGCCCCGCTCCAGCGCAATCGCCGCCAGCCGCGCCAGCAGCCCCCGCCCGTACCCCCTGCCCCGCGCCGCAGGCCGCACGAACAGGTCCTCCAGCCAGATGCCCGGCCGTCCCTCCCACGTGCTGAACGTATGGAAGAACAGCGCGAAGCCCTGCACCCCCCGGTCATCCTCCGCGAGGAGCACCTCCGCGTACCGCCGCTCGCCGAACAGGTGCCCGGCCAGCACCCCGGGCTCCAGCCGCACGGCCTCCGGCTCCCGTTCGTACTCGGCGAGCGCCCGGATGAGCTCGATGATTACCTCCAGGTCCCCTGGCTCGGCCCACCGGATGCGCATCACGCCTCGACCAGCTCCACGCGCGAGACGGTGGCCCCCTCCTTCGCTATCCGCGTCACCAGCGCCCGCCCGTCGTAGCCCGCCGCCCGCGCCGTGGCCAGCATCGCATTGGCGACCGCCCGCGCCGGCTCCTCAGGACAGATGGCGGCCACCGAGCTGCCCGCCCCGCTCAGCCACGCCCCGTATGCGCCCGCGCCCCGCGCCGCCGCAAAAATGTCGAACAGCGGCGGGAAGAGCGAAGCCCGCTGTCGCTGGTGCACACGGTCGTCGGTCGCTTCCGCCAGCAGGTCCAGCCGGCCCGAGGCCATCGCCGCGACGAACAGCGCCGCCCGCCCGATGTTGTGCACTGTATCCGCCTTCGAATACACGTCCGGCAGCACCTTCCGCGCCTCCTTCGTGGGCATCGAGTGGTCCGGGATCAGCAGCGCGATGTGCGCCTCCCCCGGGAACCGTGCCGCCGCGCGAACGTAGTGCCCGTCGGCGCCCTGGACGCACACCTGCAGCCCCCCGAACAGCGCCGGGCAGGCGTTATCCCCGTGCCCCTCCAGCTCGCTCGCAAGGTCGAGCAGCGCCTGCTCATCGAACGGCCGCCGCTCGAACTCGTTCACGGCCAGCAGCCCCGCAACCCGCGCGACGGCGCTCGCCCCCAGTCCCCGCCCCAGCGGGATGGCCACCTGGTAGCGCGCCCGCACCCCCGGCATCGGCTTCCCCAGCCGCTGGTAAGCGTGCCGCACCGCCGAAAGCACCATCTTCTCCCCGACGTCCTCGGTCGGCGGCTGCTCCGCCTCGCAGAACGTCACCGTCACCGATGCGAACATCTCGAGCGCAAGCCCCAGGCAATCGAACCCCGCGCCGAGATTCGCGCTCGTCGCCGGAACCCGCACCGTCACTGCAGTAGCAGACATCCAGGCCTCTCCAGTTCCCAAATCCCAAAGCCCGCATACTACCAACCACCCCCGCCCTACCTCCAACCACCACGTCCAGCAGCGTCATGCCCCGGTGCCCGCCCATGCCCCGGCCACGTCCCGAGCCGTGCCCCGCTCCCCGCTCCTCACCCTTCCCCCTCTTGCCCCTTCCGTCAGCCGTGCCATAGTATCCCCGAATTTGGGGGAGGAACGGGATGTATCAGTTTCCAAAATGCCGCAAATGTGATTACGGGGACCTCGTGCCCTTCTCAGACTTCGGCAGCCAGGGCGCGCCCATCCACTTCAAAGCCTGGGTCTGCACCAACCCCGACTGCGGCTACAACATCAAAATCCGCAACGGCGATATCTACGTCGACGAACCCATCAACGACGGCCAGGGCTACGTCCGCCGCTAACCGCCTGCCCGGGGGATGCCCCGTACACCCGCTGCATCCCCTTTGTGATAGACTGCACGAGCGATGGCACAGCCCAACAAGGTCTACCAGCCCCTTCCGCTCCGCACCGAAAGCGACGTCGAGCAGGAGGTCCAGCAAAACATCCTCGTCACCAGCGTCGACCAGGTCCTGAACTGGGCCCGGAGCTCCTCGCTCTGGCCCTGCATGTTCGGGCTTGCCTGCTGCGCCATGGAGATGATCGCCACCGCGACCCCGCGCTACGACATCGCCCGCTTCGGCGCCGAGATCTTCCGCGCCTCGCCCCGGCAGGCCGACCTCCTCATCGTCCCGGGCACCGTCACCTGGAAGATGGCCCCAGCCGTGCGCCGCATCTGGCTCCAGATGCCCGAACCCAAGTGGGCCCTCGCCATGGGCGGCTGCGCCATCATGGGCGGCCCCTTCGCCTATGCCTACAGCGTCACGCCCGGCGTCAATACCCTCCTCCCGGTCGACGTCTACGTCCCCGGCTGCCCGCCCCGCCCCGAATCCCTCCTCACCGGCCTCATGCTCCTCCAGGACAAGATCAAAAAGGACACCATCGGCAAAGGCTGGGTTCGCCGCGACGTCGAACCGCAGTTCCAGCGGTACCTCCCCGAAGGAGACCCCATCCGCAAAGAGCTCGAATCCCTCTGGCCGCCCTACATCGACTACGACCGGCCGCCCCAGGGCGACGCCTTCGGCACCCGCTGACACCCGCCTCGCCTACCGACCGGGTGGCCCCCCACGCGGTCCCAAAACCACCCGGAGACGCCCGTGCCCGCAGCATCCTGGAACGACATCGTCCGCCTCGCCGGCCCCCTGTTCGAACAGGGCTACCAGCCCGACCGGTCCGACCTCCTCGAAATCGCCTTCACCGGCGACTTCTCCGATGACGTCATCGACGCCATCGATGCCCTCGACGGCCGCCCCATCCCCTCCCTCGAAGAACTCCGCAGCCGCCTCGCCGCCAGGGGCGTCCTCGCCGACTGACCCGGGCCCCACGGCCCACCCTGCTCCGGCCCTCCGTACCTCGACGGAGTTCCCCGCCGGCGCCAAACTCCCCCCATGACAGAACGGTTCGCCGACCGCCGCGAGGCCGGTCGCGCCCTCGGCGAGGCCCTCCGCCGGCTGGACCTCCCGACCGATGCCGTGCTCCTCGGCCTCGCCCGCGGCGGCGTCATCGTCGCCGGCGAGGCGGCCCGGGCACTCGGCCTCCCGCTCGACGTCCTCGTCGTCCGCAAGCTCGGCGTCCCCGGCCAGCCAGAGCTCGCCTTCGGCGCCATCGCCCGCGGTGTCCGCGTCCTCAACCCGGAAATCGTCGAAGAGCTCCAGCTGTCACCCGCCTCGATGGATGCCGTCGCCCGCAACGAGCAGGCCGAGCTCGAGCGCCGCGAGGCCGCCTATCGCGCCGGGCGGCCCCCGCTCGCCCTCCGCGGCCGAACCGCCGTCCTCGTCGATGACGGCCTCGCCACCGGCGCCTCCATGCGCGCCGCCATCGAGGCCGTCCAGGCGCTCGGCGCCGCCCGGGTCATCGTCGCCGTGCCGGTCGCCCCCCCTGGCGCCTGTGAGGAGCTTGCCGCCCGCTACCCCGGCATCGAATGCCTCGCCCTCCGCACCCCCGACCCCTTCTACGCCGTCGGTCTCTGGTACCGCACCTTCCCTCACGTCACGGACGAGCAGGTCACCGCTGCCCTCGGCGCTGCCGCACCCGGCTGAACGGGCCCTCCGCCCATCCGCCCTCCCCTCGCTACACTGAATCCGTGGCCTCCTCCACCATCTCCGAAAAGCTCCGGGAGCAGCTCGCCGCCCTGCCCGCCCGGCCCGGCGTCTACATCATGCGCAACGCCGCCGGCGAGGTCATCTACGTCGGCAAAGCCGCGAAACTCCGCGACCGCGTCCGCTCCTACTTCGGCTCGCCCCACGGCCTCGAACCCAAGACCCGCGCCCTTCGCGAACAGGTCGACGATTTCGAGTACATCGTCGTTTCGAACCCCGCCGAAGCCCTCCTCCTCGAGGCCACCCTCATCAAGCGCCACCAGCCCTTCTTCAACATCCGCCTCAAGGACGACAAGCGGTACCCCTACCTCAAAATCGACCTCCAGGACCCCTGGCCCCGGGTCACCATCACCCGCCGCATCGAAAACGACGGCGCCCGCTACTTCGGCCCCTACGCCAGCGCCGGGTCCGTCCGCGCCGCCCTCGACCTCACCAAGAAGCTCTTTCCCTGGCGCTCCTGCTCCAAGGAAATCACCGGCCGCGACCCCCGACCCTGCCTCGATTACTACATCAAGCGCTGCATCGCCCCCTGCACGGCCTACTGCACCAAAGAGGAGTACGACGAGGTCATCCAGCAGGTCATCCTCTTCCTCGAAGGCAAAGCCGACGACGTCCTCCGCCGCCTCCGCAGACAGATGGATGAGGCCGCCGAGCGCCTCGACTACGAACGCGCCGCCCAGCTCCGCGACCAGCTCCGCGCCATCGAGCGCACCATCGAGCGGCAGCACGTCGCCACCACCCGCGACGAAGACGCCGACATCTTCGGCCTCGCGCGCGATGGCGACGACGCCTGCGTCCAGGTCTTCTTCATCCGAGGCACCCAGATGATCGGCCGCGACTCCTTCATGCTCGCCGGCGTCCGCGACGAGCCCGATGCCACCATCCTCGCCAACTTCCTCCTCCAGTACTACGAAGGCGCCCAGTACACCCCAAGGCTCGTCGCCGTCCCCGCACTCCCCGATGACCGTCCCTCCATCGAAGCCCTCCTCACCGAAAAGCGCGGTGCACGTGTCGAAATCCGCGTCCCCGTCCGCGGCGAAAAACGCCGCCTCGTCGACCTCGCCGCCGAAAACGCCCGCGAAGCCCTCGCCCTCGCCCGCGTCCGCTGGCTGGCTGACGCCAGCAAGACCGAACAGGCGCTCGAACAGCTCCGCGAGGAGCTCTCCCTCCCCGCCCTCCCCCGCCGCATCGAGTGCTACGACAACTCCAACATCCAGGGCGCCAGCCCCGTCTCCAGCATGGTCGTCTTCGTCGATGGCCGCCCCGCCCCCAACCACTACCGCCGCTTCCGCATCAAGACCGTGCAGGGCGCCAACGATTTCGCCACCATGCAGGAGGTCCTCCGCCGCCGCTTCGGCCGCCACGCACGCACCCCCGCCCGCGCCCCCGAAAACCCCGAGTCCGCCGAACCCCCGCCCGATGCCTGGGACCTCCCCGACCTCGTCATCGTCGATGGCGGCAAAGGCCAGCTCTCCGCCGCCCTCGAAGTCATGCACGAACTCGGCGTCCATCACATCCCCGTCGTCGGCCTCGCCAAGCGCCACGAAGAAATCTACGTCCCCGACGATGACGAGCCCATCCTTCTCCCGCGCGGCTCCGAAGCCCTCTTCCTCGTCCAGCGTATCCGCGACGAGGCCCACCGCTTCGCCATCACCTTCCACCGCCAGGTTCGCGGCAAATCCTCCATCCAGAGCGCACTCGATACCATCCCCGGCATCGGTCCCAGGCGGAAAAAGGCACTCCTGAAGAAGTTCGGCAGCGTCAAAGCCATCCGTGAAGCCGACGTCGACGAGATCGCCGCAACGGTCGGCTTCACCCGCGCCCTCGCCGAGCGCGTCAAGGCCGAACTCTAGCCCTTCACCGCCGCCCCGACATCTCCCTGAGCAGCCGGAACAGCGTAAAGAACCACGACCCGACCACTACCCACATCGCCACCCGCAGCAGTGCCCCGACTGGCCACAACCCCGCCCCGTAGGCCACGTCCGAAAGCCACTGGATGCCCAGCGCGACCGCCAGCGTGACGACCAGCGTCACCACGATCGCCCCGGCAACGAGCCCCTTCGGCTCCCCTCGGTAGAGCGGCTCTTCGTCCATCGGTTCGCACCTCCCGGCAGTCCGTCCTCCTCTCCTCGCACACGCCCGCGACACCCCCCGTCGTCCTCACCTATCCTCTCCCCGTGCCGGCCCGCCACCTCGCCCTCGGCGACTCCTACACCGTCGGCGAAGCCGTCGACCCCGCCGAGCGCTGGCCCGCGCAGCTCGCCGCCCGCCTTCGCATCGAGGGCCTCCGGGTCGCTGACCCGGTCGTCGTGGCTGCCACCGGCTGGACCACATCCGACCTCCTCGCCGCCATCGATGCCGCCCCGCCCCGCGGGACCTTCGGCCTCGTTACCCTCCTCATCGGCGTCAACGACCAGTACCGCGGCCTCCCCTGCGACACCGCCTACCGCGCCCGCCTCGACGCCCTCCTCCGCCGCGCCGTGAGCTTCGCCCGCGGCGAGCCGGCGCGAGTCCTCGTCCTCTCCATCCCCGACTGGGGCGTCACCCCCTTCGCCGCGGGCCGCAACCGGGCAGCCGTCGCAGCAGCAATCGATGCCTTCAATACCGTGAACCGCGCCGCAGCGGAGGCCGCCGGCGCCGGCTGGCTCGACGTCACCCCCGCCTCACGCGAAGCCGCGAGCGACCCGGCCCTCCTCGCCCCCGACGGCCTCCACCCCTCCGCTGCCATGTACGCCCGCTGGGTCGACCTCCTCCTGCCGCGCGTCCGACCCCTCCTGCGCAGCGCACCCGCGGAATCTTGACCCGGGGCCCATCGACGCGCGCCTTCGAATGTCCTACGGTGGAGTTAGGATGGCCGACCGCATCGAGCGCGAGATTGAAGAGCTCCTCGCGAAGCTCGAAGCCGAGCTCCCGGAAGGGGGCCGCCAGCCGATCTCCCTCGAACAGCGCCGCCGCGAACGGCGACAACGCCGGGCGTTCCCCCGGCTCACCCTGCCCTCCATCAACCCCGCCTCACTCCTCCTCTCCGGCGCCGGCGTCATGATCGCCGGCCTCTTCCTCGCCATGTTCTGGTCGCCGCTCATCTGGCTCTCCTTCTCCGGCGTCGTCATCTTCATCGCCGCGTTCCTCCTCTCCTTCCGCAGCCGCCCCGTCGGCGCCGCCCGCGGCGGCCGGCCCGGCCGCGTCTTCTGGCGCGACCGCTACATCGACTACGGCCCGGGCGCCCGCGGCAGCCGCTTCAAAAACCCCTTCCGCCGCCGCTGAACCTTCCCGCGCGCTTTACAGGCGCACTCCGTACCCTTCGAGCCGTGACCCATCGCGGACCCGCCGCACTCCTCGCCCTTGCGCTGCTCGGCTCCCTCGCGCTCGCATGCTCCCCGGGCGAGGCGCCCCCGCCGGGCTCGTCAGCCGCCAGCCCGGCTGCCGCGACACCCTCCCCGCCCTCGCTCCCCGCCTCACCGGGCAGCGCTTCGGTCACCCCGCCGCGCGGCCAGGCCCCCGGACCCGAAGGCCACGATGCCGACCTCGCCTACGCCCACGTCGAAGCCCTCGCCCGCGAACCCCGCGTCGCCGGCACCCCCGCCGAGCTCCGCGCGGTCGCCTACCTCGAAAGTCAGCTCGCTTCCCTCGGCTACGAAGTCGAGCGGATGCCCTTCACCTTCCAAAACGACCCCTTCCGCGTCGGCGAAGTCCGCTTCGGCGGACGCCCGTTCGAAGCCCTCACCATGGCCGGCAGCCCTGGCGGCACCGTCGAAGCCCCCGCGGTCGAGGTCGGCCTTGCCGATGCGGCCGGCATCGCCGACCGCGACCTTTCCGGCCGCATCGCCGTCGCCCAACGCGGCGCGCTCAACTTCGGGACCAAGTACCAGAACGTCGCCGCCGCCGGCGCCGTCGGGCTCATCATCGTCAACGACCGCCCCGGCCCCTTCTCCGGCAACCTCACCTTGGCCGCCCGCTTCCCCGTCGTCTCGGTCTCCCGGGAAGACGGCACCGCCCTCCTCGAGGCCGCCCGCGCAGGCGCAACCATCACCATCGAAGCTCCGCCAACCGTCGGGTCGACCACCGCCCACAACGTCATCGCCCGGCCGCCCGGCTCGTCCGCATGCGCGATCATCGTCGGGGCACACTTCGATACCGTCCCCGGCGCCCCCGGTGCGAACGACAACGCCAGCGGCACCGCCAACGTCCTCGAACTCGCCCGCGCCTTCGCCCGCAGCGGTCCCCGGCCCGGCCTCTGTTTCGCGCTCTTCGGCGCCGAAGAATCCGGCCTCCACGGCAGCCGTGCCCTCGTCGAACGCCTCCGCGCCGCCGGCCAGCTCCCCCGCTACATGGTCAACCTCGATGTCACCGGCATCGGCCGCCGCGTCGAAGTCATCGGCGATACCCCCGCCGCCGCCCGCGCCGTCGCGCTCGCCGTCGCCGCCGGCATCGATGCCATCCCCTCCCGCCTCCCACCGAATACCGGCTCCGACCACATGAGCTTCGCCGACGCCGGTGTCGAGGTCGTCTTCTTCACCTCCGGGGACTTCTCGACCATCCATTCACCCCAGGATGTCGCGGCCGCCATCGACCGGGAGACCCTCGGCCGCGTCGGCGATGCCGCCTGGCTGCTCATCAGCGACCTCCTGCGCGAGGTTGACTGACCCTGCGGCTCGCCCCAGCATGGACCCCATGCGCCGCTCCCTCCGTCGCCGCAGCGCAGCACTCCTTGCCGGGCTCGTCGGCGCCGGCCTCATCGCAGCCGCCTGCGGCGGCGGGGGCCAGCCCGAGTCCGCCTCCGGAGAGCGCATCACCGACCCGGCCCGCGTCCCGACCGCCACGCCGATGCAGAACCCGGTCCTCTATCGCATCCAGGGCAACCAGGTCATCCTCGAGGGCGGCAGCGAAGCCTCCATCACGCCGGTCGGCGGCGCTGCGACCCCCGCGCCGCGCAAGACCTACACCGTAAAATCCGGGGACACCTGCTCCGCCATCGCCGCTGCCGAGGGCATCTCCCTCGATGCCCTCATCAAAGCCAACCCGACTGCCTGCGGCAACCTCCGCGTCGGCGACGCACTCATCATCCCCGTCCCCACCCCAACGCCGGTGACGGGAACGACCGGCGGCCTCACCTCCAACCCCACCGTCCGCCCGACCCCGACCGTCCCCCGCTCCAGCGGCGGGTCATCGGGCACCTCGGGCAAGGTCTACGTGGTCAAACCCGGCGATACCTGCGCCGACATCGCTGCCAGCTATGGCGTCACGGTCCAGCAGCTCATCGCCCTCAACGGCCTCGCGGCCGATTGTCTCTTGCAGGTCGGCCAGGAAGTCCGAATTCCCTGAGCCGTACCGGCGGCCGGCGCTCAGTGCACGGTCACCACGCTCTCCCGCTCCTGCGGCTGCTGCAACAGCGCCGCCTCCAGCCGTTCCGGGCTGACGCCTGCCCGCCGCGCCGCCGTCTGGACCGGCGCGCCGAGGTCGTCCCGGTCGACCCCCAGCGCGCTCACGTCCCGCAGCGGCACACGGCGCGCCCGGAGCAGCTCGTACAGCGAGACCCGGTTCGAACCTGGAACACCCTGGACCATCGGTGTCACCCCCCATCGATGGCGTCACCCTGCGACCTCCCCGTCACGCCCGCATGACAGGCCCGTGAATTCCAGATGTCGCAGGCTCCTACCGTACTCCTGCAAGCCGCTCCCGTCAGCCGCAGCTACCGAATCTTCACGTTCCGGCCGATTTTTGCTGCGAACACGGGAACATACCTTCCCGAATCCGGCCGCCGACGTCCGCGGAAACGTAGAGAGGGCCCGGCGGCACCGAACGCCGGGCCCTCAGCTCGCAGCGCGCCCGGAGGGGACAGGGGAGGCGGCTGCCTCGGGATCGTCCCGATGTCCCCAGTCTCCCGTCCGCCGATGAACTCCCCGTTATCGCCGCGTGTCGGTCATGTTTCGGTTCCCAGCCATTCCCGCAGCACCTCCGCCGTATGCTCACCCAGTTTCGGCGCTGGCCGCCGCAGCCCCCACGGCGTCACGCTGAACCGGTACGGCGCCCCAGGCATCCGCACCGGCCGGCCCTCCCTGCCCTCCCCCTCCACTGCCACCCAGAACCCCCGGTCCTCCCAGTGAGGGTCCGAAAGATTCTCCTCCGGGCTCCGCACCACCCCCCACGCCTGCCGCCGCTCCTGCCCGCCCCGGTACACCTCCTCCGCCGGGTGCGCCGCGATGAACCGCCCCAGCTCGGCGAAAATCTCCGCCGCCTCCGGGCTCCCGCGGCCCGGCTGCCGCGCCGCCGGGTCATCGAACCTCGGCTCATCGAACTGCTGCCCGAACCCCTTTGACTGAAACCACGCCCTGACCCGCCGCCAGCTCGCGTTGTCCCGCCCCACCCCGAAAATCAGTGCCCATCTCCCATCGGCCGCCCGGTGGAGCCACCGCTCCGTCCGGCTTGCCGCGGCGTGCCGCCCCGTCTGCCGGATGACGTCCACCCGCTGTGTGAACCAGTACGGCAGCGCCACCTCCGTCGTGCTGCTCACCGCCTCGTGCACCGAACAGTCGATGAACTGGCCCTCCCCCGTCCTGTCCCGCCATAACAGCGCCGCCAGGATTCCCTGCACCGCGTAGTGGCAGCCCGTCGCGTACCCCTGGTCCCCGTGGCCGCGTATCGGCGGCGCCCCCGGGGCATCCTCCGGGTCGTACCCGTTCATCATCATCGCCCCGCCCAGCGCCAGCGAGACCATGTCCGTCGTTTCGTACCCCGCCCACGGCCCGTCCTGTCCGAACCCCGTCACCGCACACCAGATGAGCCCCGGCCGCCGTTCCGCCACCATCGCGTACCCGGCTCCCAGGCCTTCGAGCTCCCCCGGCCGCCGGTCCTCGATGACGATGTCCGCCGCCTCTGCCAGCCGCAGCCAAACCTCCCGGTCCCCCGGCCGCTCGAGGTCCAGCACCACCGACCGCTTGTTCGTGTTCCAGTACCAGAAGCTCAGCGAACGGTTCGGCCCCGGTACGTCGTCCACGAACGGCCCGATACTCCGAGCCTCTCCCCCATCGGGAGGCTCCACCTTCACCACGTCCGCACCCATATCAGCCAGCAGCTTCCCCGCGTACTGCCCCACGGGTCCGCACAGCTCCAGCACCCGCAGCCCGGTCAGCGGCCCGCTCACATGAACACCCCCATCGCTTCCAGCTCCTCGTACTCCTCCGCGCTCATCCCCAGCGTCCCCAGCATCACCTCCCGCGTGTGCTCGCCCAGCAGCGGCGAAGCCGTCCGGTTCGTCCCTGGCGTCCGCGAAAGCCGGGGGGCCACCCCATCGGTCTCCGCCTCCCCCAGCTCTGCGTGCGGCAGCGTCGCCCACCACCCCCGCGCCGCCAGCTGAGGGTCGCGCTCCACCCGGTCCCCGGCCGCCTGGCACACCCCGGCCGGCACCCCCGCCGCCTGGAGCACCGCCATCACCTCGTACGCATCCCGCTCCCGCGTCCACGCCTCGATGCCGGCGTCCAGCGCGTCCTCATTGGCCAGCCTCCCGGCATTCGTCGCGAACCGCTCTTCCGCCGCCCACGCCGGCTCCCCCATCGCGGCCCGCAGTGCCGCCCACTCCGCATCATTTCTTACCGCGACTGCCACCCATCGGTCCTCCCCCGCGCACCGGTACGTGTTGTGCGGCGCCACCCGCGGCTCCCACGCCCGGTTCCCGGGCGGCATCCCCTCCCGCCGCCAGCTCCGCCCGTTCACCGTGAAATCCAGTACGGCCGGCCCCGTCAGTACCATCCCCGTCTCCACCTGCGCGATATCGATCGTCTGCCCCTCCCCCGTCAGGTTCCGGTAGTGCAGCGCCATCATCACCGCGATCGCCGCCAGGTACCCCGCCGTGTGATCCAGGTACGAATACCCCCACCCCGCCGGTGGCTTCCCCGGCAGCCCGGACATCATCGTCAGCCCGCTCAGCGCCTGTGCCGTCGGGCCCCACGTCGTAAAATGCCGGTCCCGGCCCGTGTGCCCGAACCCCGAAATCGAGCAGGAGATGACCCGCGGGTTGACCGCCCGCATCGCCGCCTCGTCCAGCCCCCACGATTCCAGGACGCCGCTCGAAAAGTTCTCGATCACCACATCGCTCACCGCGACCAGCCGCCTCAACACCTCCATCCCCTGCGGATGCCGCACGTTCAGCAGCACGCTCTTCTTGTTCCGGTTGAAGTAATTGAAAAACCCCGAGTTGTTCAGCGTTGGCCGCTCCCCCGCTATGGGCCGCCCGAGCCGAATCGGGTCCGCTGCCTGCCCGTGCTCCACCCGGATCACCTCCGCCCCGAAATCCGCCAGGATGCGCGTCGCCGTCGGCCCCGCAATCACCCACGTCAGGTCACACACCCGAATCCCAGAAAGTGGCAGCTCCGCCATCGCCGGCGGATTATATCCGCCTCGCACGTCCCCGCCGACGCGCTACTATCGCCCCACCACCATTTCACCCGGAGCCGTCCAGTGACCGAACCCGCCGTCGTCGAGCCCGACATCTTCCAGGTCATCGGCACCCAGCGTGCCATGCGCCGTCTCAAGCCCGACCCCGTCCCCGAGGAGTACATCAAGAAAATCCTCTGGGCCGCCACCCGCGCCCCCAGCGGCGGCAACCGCCAGAACTGGCGCTGGCTCGTCATCACCGACCCCGTCAAAAAGCAGCAAATCCAGCAGTGGTACAAGGAGGGCTGGGACCGCCTCATGGCCAGCGGTTACGGCAACCGCCCCGGCCTCCCGCCCGACGAGGCCGCCGCCAACGACCGCGTCATGCGCTCCGCCCAGTACCTCGCCGACCACCTCCACGAGGTCCCCGTCCTCATCCTCGCCTGCCTCCTCGTCGACCCCGGCTCCCGCCCCGATATCACCGCCGGCTCCAGCATCTACCCCGCCGTCCAGAACCTCATGCTCGCTGCCCGCGCCCTCGGCCTCGGCACCGCCCTCACCACCCTCCACCGCCTCCGCCAGGACGATATCCGCAAGCTCCTCGGCATCCCTGAAACCGTCGAAACCGCCGCCCTCATCCCCGTCGGCTGGCCCCGCGGCAAATTCGGCGCCGGCTTCCGCAAGCCCGTCGAGGACGTCACCTATTGGGAGCAGTGGGGAAACAAGCGCCCCTAGCACCCCCGGCACCATGTCGACTCGCCTCACCGTCACCATCACCTACTGCCGCCGCTGCAACTTCCTCCCCCGCGCCCTCTGGGTCGCCCACGAACTCCTCCACACCTTCGGCGAGTACATCGCCGACCTCCGCCTCGTCCCCGCCGGGGGCGGCGACTTCGATGTCTCGGTCGATGGCACCCTCGTCTTCTCCCGCCGCGAGGCCGGCCGCTACCCCGAAATCGCCGAGCTGAAGGAAGCCCTCGCGGCCCGGCTCGAGCCCCCCGAAGCCGCCGCCCTCAAACGCCACCCTCACCCGGCCCCGGGTGCCTGAGCTCGTGCCGAACCCGGTCCTCGTCCGCAAGCTGAAGTACGACGGCACCCTCCGCTCCGAATGGCCCGGCGACCTCGTCGATGCCCGCGGCGATGACTGGCTCGTCGTCCTCCACGACCGCGAACGCCACCAGAAATCGCCTCCCTCCCCGCGCGACCCCGACGCCGCCTTCGCCATCCACGTCATCGGCCTCGCTGCCCCGCTCACTACCCTCCACCTCTTCGATGAACGGGGTCGCTTCATCGAAGCGAAGTGCGACGCCGCCCTCCCCGCCCGTCTCCTCGGCCGAACCATCGATTTCGTCGACCTCGACCTCGACGTCATCGTCCTCCCCGGCGGCCGCCACGACCTCCGCGACCGCGACGTCTTCCAGGCCCGCGCGCGCGAACTCGGCTATCCCCCGGCCGTCCGCCGCGCCGCCTGGTGCGGCATCCTCCGCGCCCTCCGTGCCGTCCGCCGCGGCCGCTTCCCCTTCGATGGCTCCATCGAGGCCATCCTCGGCCGCGAACTCGCCGCCCGCGGCCCCCTCTGACGGGCTCCCGCGTAAAATCCCCTTCCATCCCCGCCCGGGAGGCGTCCGTGCCATTTATCGACCGTGACGGTGTCCGCATCTTCTACGAGGCAGCCGGCGAAGGCCCGCCCGTCCTCCTCAGCCACGGCTACAGCGCCACCTCCCGCATGTGGCAGGGCCAGGTCGAAGCACTCGCGCCGCAATACCGCATCATCACCTGGGACATGCGCGGCCACGGCCAGTCCGACAGCCCCGACGACCCGGCCCTCTACTCCGAAGCCCACACCGTCGCCGACATGGCCGCTATCCTCGACATCCTCGGCATCGAACGCGCCGTCATCGGCGGCCTCTCCCTCGGCGGCTACATGTCCCTCGCCTTCCACCTCGCGCACCCGGGCCGCACGCGCGCCCTCATGCTCTTCGATACCGGCCCCGGCTACCGCAACCCGGCGGGTCGCGAAGCCTGGAACCGCACCGCCGAGGCCCGGGCCGTCGCCTTCGAAACCCGCGGCCTCGAGGCCCTCGGCCCCGGCGCCGAGGTCCGCATCGCGCAGCACCGCAGCCCGAAAGGCCTCGCGCTCGCCGCCCGCGGCATGCTTGCCCAGTTCGACTCCCGCGTCATCGATGCTCTCGAATCCATCCGCGTGCCCACCCTCGTCCTCGTCGGCGAGCGCGACGAACCGTTCCTCGGCGCCGCCGACTACATGACCGCCAGGATCCCCGGCGCCCGGAAAGTCGTCATCCCCGGCGCCGGCCACGCCGCCAACCTCGATGCCCCCGCAGCCTTCAACGCCGCCGTCGAACAGTTCCTCGCCGCCCTCCCCTGACGCCCCTCACACGCTCACCGTGCTATCCTGAAACCCACACCCTCCCGGGGGTCCCCTCGTGCCCTACTCCATCATTGAAACCTGCATCGGCTGCACCGCCTGCACCAAGCGCTGCCCCACCAATGCAATCACCGGTGAGCGAAACCAGCTCCACGTCATCGACCCAACCCTCTGCATCGACTGCGGCGCCTGCGGCGTCGTCTGCCCGCCCGAAGCGATCCTCGATACCTACGGCAACGTCTGCCGCTCCTATAAGAAGGACCAGTGGCCCCGCGCCGTCGTCATCGAAGAAAAGTGCATCGGCTCCGGCTGCGAGCTCTGCATCAACATCTGCCCCTTCGATGCCCTCAGCCTCCAGCACACCGACCGCATCGACGATTTCTTCGGCGTCTCCACCGTCGACGAAAAGAAGTGCACCGGCTGCCGCCTCTGCGAGGACGTCTGCGGCTGGGACGCCATCCACATCTTCCCCCTCAAGGAAGAGATCATCAAAGACTGGTCCGAGCTCACCGAAGAAGAAAAGCGGCTCGTCACCCGCGCCCGCAAAGCCCTCGGCGTCCTCTAGCAACCCCGCGAGGCGCCCGCCCCCCGGGCGGCCTCTGGCCGCCTCAGCCTGCCGCCAGCTCGTCGATCCGCCGCGCCAGGGCCACGTCCCGCTCCGTCACTCCCCCCGCGTCATGCGTGCTGAGTCGGAACGTCACCCGGTTGTAGACCCACATCACCTCCGGGTGGTGGTTCATCACCTCGGCCGCTGTCGCCACCCGCACCACGAACCCCAGCGCCGCGACGTGATCCGTCAGCGCGAACGTCTTCGCAATCGCCGCGGTCCCCTCCGCCGCCCACCCCGGCAGCACTCCCAGCGCCTCGCGAATCGCCTGCTCCGTCATCTTCTCGACCATCGACCTCGACTCCTGTCTTCATCGGCAAGCGCCTGAACCCTTCATTGCCGGTCTGTAGGCGCCTGCCCCCATAGTATGGAACCCAGCATGCGTCCAGGACCCGCTTCCGCCCGGCGCATCTCTCGCCGCCGCATCCTCACCGCCGGCAGCGCCCTCCTCGGCGCCGCCGTCGCGGCTGCCTGCTCCCGCGGCCGCAGCCCCCAGCCCACCCCGTTCGGGCCCACGCCGACCCCCGCGGCCAGCCCCACCCGCCAGCCCTCCCCCGCCCCCACGACCCTCTCCACCCGTCACGGCCACACCCTCCGCCACACCGGCTTCGTCGAACGCGACGCCTTTGCCGACCCGCACAAGACCCAGGCCGGCCCGCTCCTCGGTCACCAGGCCATGGTCTTCAGCCGCCTCCTCACCTACCAGGACCAGGCACGGGGCACCATCGCCGCCGACCTCGCCGCCGCCCTCCCCGAACGCCCCGACCCCCTCACCCTCGTGTTCCGCATCAACCCCCTGGCCCGCTGGCACGACATTCCCCCGCTCAACGGCCGCCCCGTCACCGCCGATGACGTCAAATTCAGCATCGAACGCCAGCTCAGCGGCGATACGACCTTCGTCCGCGCCCCCCAGTGGTCCGTCATCGATGCCCTCGAAGTCACCTCCCCGCAAACCATCACGGTCAGGCTCAAGTCGCCCATCGCCGCCGCTCAGCACCTCTTCGCCGACGTCGCATCGTTCATCGTCGCACCCGAGCTCGCCCCCGATGGCCGCGACATCACCCTCCAAAACCAGGTCGGCAGCGGCCCCTTCCTCTGGGTCGAATGGAACGACCAGCGCTTCGCCTCCGTCCGCCGCAACCCGGCCTGGTTCGGCGGCGACCGCCGCCCCTACCTCGACGGCATCTCCCTCGTCCACCCGCGAACGACCGCCGAGGTCGAAAGCGGCCTCCGCACCCGTGCACTCGATGTCGCCGTCGTCAACCGCACCCTCGCCGACCACCTGAAACGCGCCCTGCCCCAGCTCGTCGAATACACCGTCGGCCACTCGATGTTCTTCAGCGTCCGCTACTCGCTGGTCAACCACCCCTTCGACGACCAGCGCTTCCGGAACGCCATCACCTGGGCCCTCGACCGTCGCGAGATGGTCCGCAAATTCTTCGATGGGTCCGGCGGTCTCAGCCCCTGGGTCAGCTGGCCCGTCGCCCGCTGGACCCTGCCCGAGAGCGAGCTCACGGTCGTCCCCGGCTACCGCCCCGGCGATGGCGGGCGCGAAGCCGACCTCCGCGAGGCCCGCGCCGCTCTCGATGCCTTCCGCTCCGAGAAGACCCTCCCCGCCGACCCCCTTCCCCTCTTCGTCGTCGACGCCACCGAAAGCGCCATCGGCCTCGGCTCCACGATCCGCGACCAGCTCAAAGCCGCCCTCGGCCTCGACATCCGCGTCGTGCCGATGCCCCTCAGCCAGCTCGTCAGCCTCCTCCTCTCCGCCGAAGCGCCCTTCGCGGCCGGGCCCGATACCGGCTGGATCGACCTCGACGACTGGGTCTACCCCTACTTCCACAGCGCCGGCACCCGCAACAGCTTCCCCCTCCGCGACCCCGACCTCGATACCCTCATCGACAAACAGCGCCTCGAGCTGAACGAAGCCGCCCGCCGCGAGCTCGGCTACGAAATCCAGCGCCGCATCCTCGCCATCAACCCGGGCGCCAACCTCGTCAGCGAGCGTGTCGTCGCCCTCGCCTGGCCGTACGTCAAGGGCTACCCCCTCGATACCACCGATGGCTACCAGGACCGCTTCGCGAACTGCTGGATCGACGCCAGCGACCCTACCTTCCGCGGCCGCGCCTAGCCCGCCCGTATCTCGAACCGGTAGCCCGTCCCCCGCACCGTCCGCACCGCCCGCCGCTCACCTCGCTCCGCCAGCTTCCGCCGGATGTTCGAGATATGCCGCCGCAGGATCTGGAGCGACCGCTCGTCCACGTCCAGGCCCCATCCCCGCTCGATGATGTCCGCCGCCGGCACCGTCCGGTTCGGCTGCGCCAGCAGCAGCGAAAGCACCTCCGCCTCTCGCTCGGTCAGGTCGATGTCGCCCCGGGGGCCGTGCAGCCGCAACCGCACCGGGTCCAGCTCGAACGGCCCCGCTACCACCGCCTCGATGCCGCCGACGCCCTCCCGCGCGAGCTCCCGAATCCGTCGCGCAACCGCCGCGCTCGAGCGGCTCCCCCGCACGATACCGTCGACGTCCGGCCGGAACGTCGCGGGGATCGTCAGCCCCGGGACGCCCGGGTCGCTCACGTACAGCACCGGCACCAGCCTCCACCGCCGATACGCGTGGAACGCCGAGGCCAGGGCCGCCTGCTCCTCCGCCGGCATCCCGCACAGCACGAGCAGGTCGAAGACTTCACTGCCTGCCCGCTCCAGCGCCGCCTGCGAGTCGGCCGTGAGATGTGCTTCCAGGCCCTCGCCCAGCAGCGATCGCCCCTCGAGCGCCCGGGGCAGCCCCCGGTCGATGATCAGTACCCGCGGCATCGCCGCACTCGTCCCCTCCTGGCGATATGCGCCGGCGCCAGGCCCGGCATTCGGTACGCTGTCAGCCATCCCCCTCAGGCTACGCTCCCCGGGACGCCCCGGGGCATCAGGGCAACCCCCGTTTCCCGCCCGGGAGCCGCTGCAACCGGCCCCGCCAGCTCCTGCACCGGGACATCGCCTCCCCCGGCGAACGGAAGTTCAGCCGCCCACCCCGAAGTCGAATCCGCCCCGCTCCATCAGCCTCCGCGCAATCTCCCGGGGGTCGGGCTGATATCGCCCCTCGGCAATCGCCTTCCGAAGCGCGGCGATGCGCAGCTCGCGCACATCCGCTGCCGCCCGCACCGCCTGCAGCGCCCGCGCCAGCTCCCGGGCATCCTCCGTGATGCCGGCCCGGTCAGCCGGCTCCGGCGGTGGAGCGGGGCGCGGCCCCCGCAGCGGCGTCGGCTCGAACGAAACCCCCTGGGCGCTTCCCGTCCGTCGTACTCCCGTCATGCGCTGCTCCTCTCGTGCATGCGGCCTCTCCTCCCCGTCGCTGCCGGCTCAGGCCGGGTCCCCCGGCGAATCTTCGCCCTCCAGCCGCCCGGTGACCACCAGGCGGTGCCGGAGGTCGGGCGTACAGGTAACCAGCGTCACCGTCGCCCGCGCATCCGAACGCAGCACCTCCACCGCGTCCGGTTCCACGACGGTAATCGATTCTACGATATACCGGTATCCCCGGGCCCCGGCGTACACCACCACCGCATCCCCGGGCGTCACCCGGTTCAGCGTCGCGAAGACAGCCAGGTTCCGGCGGTCGGCCACGGAAACGTGCCCGCTGATCACCACGTTCCCCGGCTGGCCCGGCATCGCCGAGTCCAGGTGATGGCCGGCAGCCTGCCACGCCGTCTCCCAGCGCGCCACGCCCCCCTCCAGCACGACCCCGACCTCCACGACGGGGGCATCGATGCCCGCCGACGGCACCACGATGCGGGTCGGCAGGCCCCCGTTCGAGACCGCTCGGACGACCGCCGGCGCCGCCGCAGGAGCCGTCCGTCCCGGGAGCGTCGCCGTCTCGGCCGGGCTCGGAGGCGTCTGCCCCTCCCCGCCGAACCACGCAATCGCGCCGGCCGCGAGCACCATGCCCGTCGCGATGAGCGTCGAGCCCCGCTGGCCCCCTGCCGCCTTGATCGCCATGGTCTCCGGTTCCTCCGTTCGATGCGCGCTGTCCAGAATGTCGGCACTTCCCGCCGCAATCTTGATCGCTGGCGGGTTGTCGGCCAGGCGCGAACGGATGACGTCTGGGTGACGAACCGGTGGCCTGCCCGCCCCTTCACGTCCGCTGATGCCCCGATTTCGGCCCCGTTACGCGCCGCTTACGCCCCCCGCCCGGTAGGCAGCGCTTCCCGCCTGCCCCTTCCGCAGCCGCCTCATGCGGCCGCTCGCCGCCGCCAGCTCCGCCTCGATGAGCCGGCCGGCCGCGGCATGGATCGCCAGCAGCTCCTCGATGAGCGCCCCATCGCCCTCGCGCAGTCCCGCGGACGCCGCTTCGCAGGCAGCCATCAGGTCCGCATCCAGCGCCTCGAGTCCCTCGAACCCTCCCCCCGCCTCCAGCAGCCGCAGACGCTGCCGGGCCACCTCCAGCGCCCGTTCGATCGGCCGCTCCCCCTCCATCAGGCCGCCGCTTCCGCGCCGCGCGCGGCACCGTTCGGGGCCTGCGCCCGGAGCTGTGCCGTCGCCGTCCTCCACGCATCGGCGATCTGGCCGATGTGCCGCTCGACCTCCTCGAGCTTCGCGAGGTCGCCCAGCGACGCCTCGACGATCCGTCGCAGGCAATAGGCGTAAATCGCCGCGAGCTGCTCCGCCAGCTCGCCCTGGCTCATGTCCAGCGTCGCGCGGAGCTCCCCGATGATCAGGTACGCCCGGTTCGTCTCGTCATTGAACCCCTGCCGGTTCCCGTTCTCCCAGTGCAGGCGGGCCTTCCGCAGCGCCTTCACCGCCCCGTCGAACAGCATGGTCGTCAGCGTCACCGGGTCGGCGGTCAGCGTCTCCACGGTGCGGTAGGCGGCATACGGATTGCTGGTCATCTGGCGGTACTCCCTCGTGCATCTCGTCTCAGTTTTCGGCCCGTTCCTGCCATCCTGAAGCCCCGCCGGTCACCGCCGCTGGCCGTTGACCGCCGCCAGCTGGTTCGCCAGCTGCTGCAGGCTCCCGAGGATGCTCTGCGCCCGCGCCTGCGCCTGCTCCATCGCCGCGAACTTCTTCCGCAGCTGTTCCATTTCCGACTCGATGCGCTTCTCGAGCGTCCCAATCCGCTCCGAAATGTCCGAGCCGATTCGGTCGTAGGTGGCCTTTCGCTTGTCCAGCGAGCCGCCGACCCCCGCCTGGTTCTCCGCGAACCGCTTCAGCCGCTGCACCACGCTCTCGGCCGTCGCCCCAACGGTGATGGTGTGCGTGCCTGCCTGCAGCGTCGGCCCCGCCGTCAGCGTCAGCCCCGGGACCAGGCTCCCGTTCGAGCCGTTCGGCGCAATCGTCCCCGACGACGAAATCGTCGGCCCCCCGCTCGCCGGCGTGAACACCGCCGTCAGATTGCCCGCGCCGTCATCCGTGATGACCCACGTCCCCGGCTCCTGCCCCGCGTACGTCCCGCTGATGCCGGTCAGCGAGCCCGTCCCCCCGGGCTCCAGCGTCGCCGAGAGGCTCAGCCGGCTCAGCAGCTCCTGGACACCCGCCTGGTTCGTCCGCACCGCCTCCGCGAACTTCGCCTCGTCGAACTGGAGCGTGTTCGTCGTGCCCACCGGCGAACCGACCGCCCCGAACGTCAGCCCAATCTGCGAAAGCGTCGTAAATCCGCCCTGCAGGTTCGTTCCCGGGCTCGTGATGATGCTCCGCAGGTCGGATTTCAGCTGCCGCAGCGAGGAATCACCGCTCAGCGGGCCCGACTGGTTGTTCGTCTTCGACCCGTCCGCCTTCGTCGCCGCGTCGATCGCCTTCATCACGTTGTTGAATTCCGCCACGAACGCTTTGATGGCGTTCGCCGCCGAGGTCGTATCCTGCCCCACGGTCACCGTCACCGGCGAGCTGGTGACCTCCTTCAGCGTGAGCGTCGTCCCGCCGAACGTCACCGCGTTCGAAGCCGACTCCAGCACCGGCCCGCCATCGATGCTGTACTGCGCATGCTGACCGGCGGTCACCGTCCCCGTCGTCAGCCCCAGCTTCGCTGCCAGGTTGCCCCCCGGCGCATCCTCCACCGTCAGCATCAGGTCCCCGGTCGCCTTGTTCTGCAGCCGGATCGTATCCGTGAGCGAATCGTAGCGGGCCGTCACCCCTGCCCCGCTCGCAGTGATCCGCGCAATGATATCCGTCAGCGAATCCGTCGCCGCGTTGTAGCTGATGCTCACCCCGTTGACCACGATCGCCTGGTCGCCCGGGTTCGGAGGCCCCCCGTTCAGCCCCGCATCCTGCAGCTTCGCCGACGTGCTGAGCCGCGCGATTGGCCCCGCACTCGACCGGGTCGTCCCCGGCGCCGACGTCAGCAGCCCCGTCACGGCGAGGAAGTTCGATGTATCGCTCCCGCTCCCGAACGAGATGTTCCCCTGTGTCGAGGTCACCGTGAGGATGTTCGGCCGGCCGTAGCTGTCGTTCGCGATGCTCGCCGTCACGCCGATGCTGCTCGCGTTGATGTCGGCGATCACGTCATTCAGCGTCATCTGCTTCGTAAACGCCTCGCCCGTCCGCGTCGTGCCCGGCGCCGAGCTCAGCAGCCGCATCGCCGAAAGGAAGTTCGAGGTGTCGCCGGTGCCGCCCACGATGACGTCGCCGCTGCTCGACGTCAGCTGCAGCCGGTTCGCCCGCCCGTTCGCATCGTTCACGATGCTCGCCGTCAGGCCGACGCCGGCGCTGTTGATCTGGTTCACCACGTCGTTCAGCGACTCGGTGGTCACGTCGATGGTGATGACCGCGGTCCCGCCGCCGGTCGTTCCCACCGTAAACGTGCCGCTCGTTACGGCCATGTCGATGTTCGCCGCCTGCAGCGTCGCGCTCGCCTGTGCCGCCGCCGGCCCCACGGTGAACGTTTGCGACCCGCCGAGTGCCGTCGCAATCGTGAACGTCCCGTTCGTTGGCGCCGTCCCGAAGTTCGACCGATTCATCGGCTTCGTCGCATCCAGGCCAGCCGAGACCGGCACGCCCTGCAGCCGGGTCGCCGTCGCCAGCTGGTTCACGCTCACCGTGAAGCTCCCCGGCTGCGCGCCCGGCAGCGCCGCCGCCGTGACTGCCGTCCCGCTGGAGGTCGCCGTCATCCCGCTCACCGATTGCGGAGCGGCCAGCGCCTTCACCCGGTCGAGGAAGGCCCGCATCGCCGCCTGGACGTTGGTGACGGCTGTCTTCCTCGCCTGGTTCTCCGCGCCCTTCTGCTCCAGCAGCGTCACCTGCCGCATCCGGATCGCCGTCAGCTGGCGGATGACCGCCTCCGTGTCGAACGTCGCGTAGAAGCCCCCAATCCGCACCGGGTCGCTCATCGTCTACCCTCGTCGCTCCAGCAAGAGTCCGCCGGCTGCCTCTTCGCTCGCCAGCCGCCAGAGGTCCTCCGCCCTCACCCGCGCGATGACATCCCCCGTCCTGGCGTCGCGAACCTGGATGGCGACCATCATCCCTTCGTGGTCCACGACGTACTCCAGTTCCAGCGCCCCCGGGTCGTGGCCCGGCGCCAGCATGCGGATCATGCGCTCCCGGTTGCTCCCCTCCTTCCGGGGCCGCGGCAACCGCCGGTCGCGTCGGCCGTCCTCGCTCCGAGGCGCCGGCGCCGGCGATATCCCGACCGGGGCGATGCCTTCGAGTCTAAGCTCCCGCATGGCGCCATTCCTTTCCGGAAACTACCTGATTATCGGCCCGCCGCTCCCGCACCTTGAGCACTCCCCGGCCGAACGAAAGCGGGGCTCCCGGGTGTCCACCCGGGAGCCCCGCCGGCGCTGCTCAGCCCGTCGCCTAGCCGCGGAGCAGGCTCAGGATGCTCTGCGCCGACTGGTTCGCCTGCGCCAGGACCGCCACGCCCGCCTGCTGCAGGATCGTCTTGCTCGCCAGCTCGCTCGAGAGCTGGGCGACGTCGGCATCGCGGATGCGGCTTTCGCTGGCGGTGAGGTTTTCGACGGCGACGCCGAGGCTGTTGACGGTGTGCTCGAGGCGGTTCTGGGCCGCGCCGAGGTCGGAGCGGCGGGTGTTGAGGGTCG
>CALLPC010000008.1 GCA_938015525.1 uncultured Dehalococcoidia bacterium | reverse complement strand
GGTATCATGAGAAATAGATCGCGGGGTGGAGCAGCCTGGTAGCTCGTCGGGCTCATAACCCGGAGGTCGCAGGTTCAAATCCTGCCCCCGCCACCAGACAGAAACCGAGCAGGGCGCGGACGAATGTCCCGTCCTGCTCGTTGCGTTTCTGCGAGACGGGGGCGCCGAGGGGACGACCGTCGCGCGGCGAAGTCGTCCATGAGAGGGTGGGTGTCCAGGCAGACGCCCGCCGCATCCGAAGCGGCGCCGCCCAGAAGCCGCACCGCTCCTTCGGCGGAACGCCCCGGACAGGTACGCAAGAGCAGTTCAACGGCCCGTCGGCACCCGGCGCGGCGCGGGCCTTCGCCCCTCTTAGCCCGCGGGGGATGGTGCCATGCCTCGGGCGGGTTCCGCGCAGGAACGCGAGGGTTGCTCGGCAGGCCGGTGCGTCGTGTCAGCGCGGCGACCTTCGCCCAGGCGATCTTCCCGGCCGGCGTGGTCGAACAATCCGTCCCGGCCCGATGCGGAGGCTGCCGCGCCCGACGGAGGGTGGGCAGAAGAAGGATAGGGCGGCGCGCCGGGGGGCAGGACCGAGCGTCTCGCGTCGAAGGCACATGGCCCGCGCCCCCGGCGGGTCGCCCTGGCGACAACTCAAGAGCGTGATGCCATACTTGGGCCGACGCGCCGTCAACTTGCTGATCCCGTCCAGCCGTGCCGAACGCGCTCTGCGGTCCGCCTCCCGACACCTGCGACGGTTCGCCCTCAAAGCCTGCCGGAGCCCTTCGCCGGCCATGGGGCTGCCTCGGTCTGGTGAAGGTCTCCCATGGCGCGACGATACACCGTCCCGTACGGTCCGATGCGTCCTGATTCGAGAGATTGACGCGCCCGGCTCGGGGACGTAGGATCCGTCTGACGCCGTCGGGAGCAAGACGATGGTTGCGTCGCGCGGGCCACGAGCGGCTTACTGCCTCTGGGATCCCCGGCAGTCCCTCCGACTCCGCGCCATCGCAGCCTCGCATGGCGTGACAACCTGTAACGCTTCTGCCCCGGCACAGATCAACATGCTGTCCTTAGAACTTCACGAGGACCTGCGCCGGAATAGGCCGAGCCTTGAGCGCATTTCTCCCCCCTTGGCGACGTGCCCCTGACCGCACCGTATCAGGCTACTCAACAAGTCATCGCAGTCGCGACTCAGAAAACATATAGAGGAAGAAAGCAAAGAGTTTCGCGGTGAAGTCTGACACACGGTACATCTTCCATCGCGCTCTAGCGAAAACCCTGGCCGCTATTACCGGCGGCCTGCTGCTGGCGTACTGGATAGTGGCGGCCGACGCGCCGGCGGCGGACCCACACCTCTTCGGCTTGGCCCAGGGGGTCCGTGGCCATCCGTCTGGCTTTCCTATCGGCGTGGAGTACATCATTCCCGGGTTCGCCGAAGTGTATGCCAAGACCGGCGTCCAGTGGGCCAAACCGATGGGCACGGGGTTCAGTTGGGCCGACATCGAGCCGGAACCGCCTTTTGCCGGCACACATAGATATTCTTGGGCCGAGACCGACCGCCTGATCCTGGAATACCAGAGGGCCGGCTTCCGCCATTTTCACATCTACGTCAAATCCATCAACCCTTGGGCCTCTAACAGGCCGGTAAGGCCCATTGGAGGGGGTAGTTCGTTGCCACGACGCGAATACCTGGAGGACTACAAGGCCTACTTGCGGGCGTTAGTACAGCGGTATGACACAAACCACGCGGACCACGCGCCGGGGCTGCTTTATCCCATCGAGTATTGGGAGATCGAGGCGGAATGGGGTACGGGCTTCTGGCAAGGCACGCTGGAGGAATACCTCGCGCTTCTCCGAACCGCCTATCCTACGGTCAAACAGGCCAATCCTCGAGCCCAGGTCATCCTGATCGGGTTCTTCTTGGCTGGGGTATTTGAGGGCCACCCTGACCCGAGGGAGATCCCCGCCACGTTGGCAGCCATGCCGCCCCACCGTCGCGCGACCAGCGAGCGCTACTTGGCGGACATCCGCCGCCTGCTGGCCCATCCGGACCTCTTCGACGCAGTGGAATTCCACAGCCTCAGCGATTGGAGCGAGATCCCCGGCATGGCCCGCTTCCTGCGGGAGACAATGCTGGAACACGGCTATCACAAGCCGATTTGGGTAGGCGATGTCAACTATACCGCCTCGCCGATGATGTTTTGGGGGACGCCCGTTCCGCCTTATACCGAGACGCAGAAGCCGGCCATCGAAGCGACGCTGAAAGCCCTTTCCCAGCCGCGTCATCCCAAGCACGCTGAAGCGCTCGCTTGGCTCCGGGCTGAACAAGCCAAAGGTCTGGTCAAGAAGGTGGTTCTCGCAATGTCGGAAGGCCTGGCCGGCATCAACGTCGGCAACCTGAAAGATGAAGGGATGTTCTCTCTTGTACCGACGATCACCGGCACCGCAGCGTTCCAGGGGCTGATCGACACGGTAGGAGTTCCCCCCAGGCCAAGCACGCCCCGCCCGGCCTATCATGCCCTGCGCCTGGTAGTCCAGAAGCTGAGGGACTTCTCGGATGTCAAGGCGTTGAACGTGGAGCGAGGAGTATATGCATACGAGTTCATAGTTCGAGAGCGGCCGGTTTACGTGCTTTGGTATGACGACGGTTGCCGGTATTTGCCCGGCGAACAGGAACCGGCTACCACAGTCCGCCTGCCGCTGCCCCAAGGGGAATATCTGCTTACGGAAACGCCGGTCACCTATACTAGCGGGACCCCATCAGTAGGCCGCAATGCCAGGGCCGACGCGGCTGGGGCTGTATCCAATGGCACCTTCGACGCCCGCCCCTTCCCGACGCGGATGGTCTCCCCTTCCGCCCACGGCTATGTAATGTTCACACTTACTTCCACGCCAATCTCCTTGGAACCGAATGGAAAGTAAGAAGACGGCGGCAGGGGGGAGGTGCGTTCTGGATAGCTTTGGTGTCGCGCGGACAAGACCTTTGTTCTTGAGATGCCGGGGAGGCTCGTAAGGAGGGGCATGGCGAGAGCGCGGTGAGGCATCGCAGGGGGGATCCCTTCTCATCTTCCGTAGCGTGCGGAGCGCTGTCAGAGCGCCCGGCGCCCACATCAACAACACCATCCATCACGATGGCAACGCGAGCCTCGGCATCGGCGGCGGGCAGAACGGCCCCGACCACGTCTATTGCGGCAACATCATCGATCCGGTCCTCCCCTCGAGCCGGCCGCGCGCGAGAGAAGGATGTTGCACGATAGACGAGAGACCCGGGGCATTGGACCACCGCGCTCCGCCGCCGTCGTTCGTCCACGGTCCGGAGTCGCCGTTCATAGAATGCCCGCGTCTTGCACTCAAAAGGCCCCCGCCGGATGGCCAGCCTCGCCTACGGCCCCCACCGCGCGCGGAACCTGCGCGACTGGTACCTGCCCGACGCGGCCGGCACCCCCGCGCCGACGGTCGCCTGCATCCACAGCGGCCGCTGACGCGGGGCCGGGAAGCAGGGCTCGGCCTGGATGGGCGAGGGCCTGGCGCGCAGCGGGATCGCTGCCGCCTCGATCACGTACCGCATCGCCCCCGAGGCGCTCTACCCGACGGCCGTGGAGATCGTGCGGCGCGCCGGGCGCTGGCTATGCGCGCGCATGCGGGGCGGTACCGCCTCGACCGGGTGCGCTTCGGCGCGATCGGCGGGGCGGCGGGAGGCTATGTGGCCGCAAGGCTCGCCCTGGCCGAGGTCGGCCCTGAGGCGGACCCCGCGCTCGCCGGCGTCCCAAGCCGCGTCCAGTGCGTGGTGGACTGCTACGGGCCCGGTGGACTTCGTGGGCGTGATGCGCTCGGCGGCCTCCGCGCCCATCGTCGAGGCTTCATGGGAGAGCCGCTCCAGGGCGCCGAAAAGGAGTTCCGCCGCGCGTCCCCCCTCACGCGCTGTGCGCCGGCGCGCCGCCCGCCTCCCTGTGCCCCTGTTCCTGCCAACACCGATGCCGCGCCGCTGCCCCCTTCTGACCGTTGCCGCCGCCCCCCGCCTCAAGGATCCCGCCAACCCGTTGCCGGACGGTTGCACAGCGCGGGGAGTGTGGTATAATGATTGCTCATGGTGTCGCGTCGTCCGCGAACCCATTCGCAGGGCGGCAAACGCCCTCCCCGGGAGCGTCCGAAGCGGCCCGCGGCGCAGACGACGGCGAGCGAGGGTTCGCCGCTGGAGGAAGTGATGGCCGCGCGACGCACACGCGAGGGGAGGGATCGTGGACGTCTCGCACGCCAAGACCTGCGAGGTGCGCCGCGCGACCGGCGACCGTCGTCGCCATGAATCCCCGGTAGCTCAATGGTAGAGCGGGTGGCTGTTAACCACTAGGCTCGAGGTTCGAATCCTCGCCGGGGAGCCACGTCCGCTCCCGACCGCGCGCGGCTCTGGTTGCCAACCGTCTCCAACCCCGACCCGCCCTGCAGATTCCACCGGGCCGGCTCGCCCCTGGGGCTGCTCGAACAGCCGGCCCCGCCCCCTTCGCATCCGTCGGCCGGTTCCAGCCGTCCTGCGGACCGTCACCCGCCCCGCGCGTGAGCCTGCGGCCCGCACCGTTCCCGCCCGGCCTCGGCTGCCCGCTGACCGAACCCCTCCAGGGTCCCTGAAAAGGCGCCATCGTCTCCCCCGCTGGCTCGAGCTCATCTACAGACGCGTCCCGAGTGGCAGGGTCTCCTGCCCGGCAGCCTGGTTACGCCGCCAAGGTGCCCAAACGACGCGGCCCCCTCCACGGGGCAACCAACGGCGGGTCAGTCAAGTACCCGCCCCTCGTCGATTCAGAGGGGCCGCGATGGTCACGTGTGAGCCCTCCCGGGGTGAGGGGCTTCTGTTTACCCCCGGAAAGGAGTCCCACCGGACTTCAGACGGCGTCGCTCGGCGCCAGTAGCGGCCATCGGCCGAATTCCAGACCCCAATCAGGAGTGGCGCGAGAGACCTGCCCGGTTGCCCGCCCTGCAACCCCGCGAACGACCCCGAAAGGTGCCACAGCCAGGAACGATTGGAGGTGTTCCATGCCCGAATCCATCTCCTTCCCCACTACCAACACGCGCACGCTCTCCGCCCCCATCGCCGGGCGCATCCTGTTCATCGGGCACCGGGGCTTCGCCGCAGAAATCCACCTCGACAGCCGCGGGAACTTCCAGCTCCCCATCGAGAACGGCCAGGATCATCGTCCGAACTCTCAAGTCCGACCTTCGCGGCCGTTTTGCCATCGTCGACTGCGGCTTCGTCCGTTTTCTCGGCGGCGCGCCGGCGGCCGCCTGACTTCGAGGACACGAACGGGCCCGGCCGTTCGGCCGGGCCTTGAGCCGCATGCCTGGTGCTGAGGCTCGGGATCGAACCGAGGACACCGGCATTTTCAGTGCCGTGCTCTACCAACTGAGCTACCTCAGCGCCGTCGTTCATGCTAGGTTCACCTCCGCCGCCCGGTCAAGGCATCGCTCGTCCTCCGACGCGATATCATTCGCGCTCATGAGCATCCGCCCATTCGCCATCCACGTCCCCGACGACGTCCTCGTCGACTTGCGTCAACGCCTCGCGCGCACCCGCTGGCCCGACCAGCTCGCCGATGCGGGCTGGGACTACGGTGCGAACCTGGCGTACATCCGCCAGCTCTGCGACTACTGGGCCAACGGCTACGACTGGCGCCTCCACGAAGGCCACCTCAACCGCTACCCCGGATTCCTCGCCGAGGTCGACGGGGTCGATATCCACTTCTGGCACGTGACGAGCGGCAGGCCCGGCGCCATTCCCCTCCTCCTCATCCACGGCTGGCCCGGCTCCATCTTCGAGTTCTACTTCATGGTCGACCGCCTCGTGAACCCGGCGGCCCACGGGCACACTGACGCCGATGCCTTCGACCTCGTCATCCCCGCTCTTCCCGGGTTCGGATTCGGCGGCAAGCCCCGCGAGCGCGGCTGGGGCATCAGCCGCATCGCCGCCGCTTTCCATACCCTCATGACCCGGGAACTCGGCTACCAGCGCTACGGCGTCCAGGGCGGCGATTGGGGCGGCATCATCTCTGCCAAGATGGCCTCTGCCTACCCCCAGCACGTCATCGGCGCCCACCTCAACTTCGTCTTCGTCCAGCCCCCTCCCGACCCCGTCGACGAAGACCGCCAGCGTATCGCCGAGCGCGACGCCTTCCAGGCCAACGAGACCGGCTACTCCCTCACCCAGGGCACCAAGCCCGATTCCCTCACGCTCGCCCAGGCCGATTCCCCCGCCGGCCTCGCTGCCTGGGTCATCGAGAAGTTCCACACCTGGGGCGACGTCGCCGACGACATCGAAAAAACGTTCCCCAGGGACGTCCTCCTCACCAACCTCATGTTCTATTGGGCGCCGAACAGCGTCGCCAGCGCAGCCCGCATCTATTACGAAGCGCGCCGCGACCCGGCCGGGTTCATCTATCCGAAAATCGAAGTCCCCACGGGCGTCGCCGTCTTCCCCCGCGAGCCCTGGCGCGTGCCGCGCCGCTGGGCCGAGCAGCGCTTCAACATCGTCCACTGGAACGAAATGCCCCGCGGCGGCCACTTCGCCGCCCTCGAGCAGCCCGGCCTCCTCGCGGGCGATATCATCGCGTTCTTCCGCCCGCTCCGCGACAGCTGACCACGCCCTTCACGGCAGGTTGTGGGTGTACACCTCGTTGAACGTGATGCGGTCGCCCTCCAGCAGCACGAGGTCGAACCCCCGCAGCCGCCGCGTCGAGCCGTCCGGCAGGGAGACCGTGCAGTACCAGCGCCCGCAATACCCGCCCGGGACCGGCCATACCTCGTCCGGCGTGTACGTCATCGGCGGCGTCGCCGCGAACAGTCCCTCCAGGTACCCCCGCAGCGCCGCGTGACCCCGGATGCCGTTCGGCACCTGCGAATCCCGGTACTCCGTCTCCGGGTGGTAAAACTCCAGCAGCCGCGGCACGTCTTTCGCGGTCCACGCCCGCAGCCACTCAGCGTTGTAGCGCTCGATGTCCACACCGTCCTCCTCCCGGCGTATCCGGGCCGCCCGCAAGTGTACGCGTTCGCGCCGCCGGGGGGTTACTCCAGTTCCACGACCAGCGTCGCCCGTTCGTTATCGATGGCATTGATCGAGACGCGCGCCACGCCGGGCAGATGCATCAGCCGCTCCTGGAAGTCGAGAAGCTCCCCAAACCCGCTCCCGCGCACCTCGACCTGCACCCGCTGCTGCCGTTGCCCGGCTTCGGATTCGGCCCGCCCCGCCTCTTCTGCCGCCTTCCGCGGACCGTGTTGCCCCTTCAGCCCGCCCGCCAGCCCCTCGAGCCCGGCCACCACCTGGGCAATGCCCGCGGCCGCCGCGAGGTATTCCTGCCGAAGCTGCAGCAGCGGCGCCGCGAGCGCATCGGCCAGCGCCCCCGCCACCGCTGGCTGCCGCGCAGCGCCGACCCGCGTCGCCTCCGCCAGCCGCTCCTCGAGGTCCCCGAGCCGGTCCAGCAGCCGTTCATAGTCCTGCCGCAACAGGTCATAACGACGCCGAAGCTGCCGTACCGTGGCATCGCCCGATGCCGCTTCCCGCAGCCGCTCGAGAATCACATCTTCAGGCTCGCCGTCATGCTCTCCCACGTCAACCTTCCCGGGAGGCCAGCGCCCGGGAGCCGCGGGCGCGTCCTCAGGCCTGCCGCGCCGGGAGCGCCACCCGCTCCCGCCCGCCCTCGAGCCGGTATCCGAACCCTCGCACCGTCACCAGGTACTGCGGCGCCTCTTCGTTCGGCTCGAGCTTCCGCCGAATCCGGCGGACGTAGACCTTGAACACGTCCTGTGCTTCCCGCGGGAGATAGCGGTAGCCGTCCGAAACGGCGTTCAGGATCTCGTGTGGCTTGAGCACCCGGCCGCTGTTGCGCGCCATGTACTCCACAATCCGGAACTCCGCTGCGGTCAGGGGAACCACCATCCCCCCGCGCTGCACCTCGCACCGATCAACATCGACCACCAGGTCCCCGACCTGAAGGACGCCGCTGGTGCCCGGCACATCCGCATCATACGCCCCTGCCCGCCGCAGAACCGCCCGCACCTGCGCGACCACCACCCGCGGGTCTGCCCCGAGCTCGAGGCACGCATCCGCCCCCGCCGCGAACGCCTCCGCCACCAGCTCGGGGTCGGCCGCGTCGAATACTGCGACCACCGGCCGCCCGTAGCTCGCCAGCCGGGCTATCTCCACAAGGCCGCTTACCCCGTCACCCCCCACCGCCCGGCAAACGATGTCGAACTCGCCCGATTCCGCCATGCGCAGCGCAGGCTCCCCGGGCTCCCGCTCGAGCACCGCCAGACCGCCCCTGTGCAGCGCCCGCACGAACTCCCGTGTCTCCACATGCCCCGGCGCGATCAGGAGGCAGCTCAGGAAGCGGTATGCACTGCCGTCGCCCACGTTCACCTGCAGTTTCCCAAACCTCCACCGGCGCGCACGCCGGCATGGTGGGCGAGATTATAAGCATCTTTGTCAAGCGGGAAATACCCATAATCCGTCACCCGCCAGCCCCTAAGGAACCTCCCGCACGCATCCCCCGCCGCAAATCAGGCCGTTCCCGTATTGCGCGCTCCCAGTGCGCCTGCCGAACATTCCGATATGGGACAGGCACAGCGCATCCACACCTACGACGATGAACTCCACGAGCGCCGGCGTCGCCTTGCCGTCGTCCGACCCATCGTCGACTTCGAAGAGGAGCGCCTCAAGCGGCTCCGGGAAAAGGCGCGCGACACCCGCGACCCCTGATGGGTCCGCGTATCGCGTTTGCCGCCCCCGCTTGCCCGCTCCTATACTTCGGGAGTTGCACCGGCGTTGATTAGTACGCGCCCAAGCGTCCCCGGAGTCGCCAGAGCATGCCGATAACCACCAAGCGCGAGTGGCTGCAGGGCCCCTACGCCAAAGCCATCCAGCGCGCCCCCGAACGACAGCCTTCCTTCGAAACCACCGGGCGCATGCCCATCGAACCCATCTACACCCAGGAAGACCTCGAAGGCTGGGACCCCGTCACGCAGCTCGGATTCCCCGGCGAATTCCCTTTCACCCGCGGCATTCAGCCCACGATGTACCGCGGCCGCTTCTGGACCATGCGCCAGTACGCCGGCTTCGGTACCGCTGAGGAATCCAACCGGCGCTACCGCTACCTCCTCGCCCAGGGCCAGACGGGCCTCTCCGTCGCCTTCGACCTCCCCACACAAATCGGCTACGACTCCGACGACCCCATGGCCGCGGGCGAAGTCGGCAAGGTCGGCGTCGCCATCGACTCCATCGAGGACATGCTCACCCTCTTCGACGGCATCCCGCTCGACCAGGTCACCACCTCGATGACCATCAACGCCACCGCCGCTATCCTCCTCGCCCTCTACGTCGCCGTGGGCAAGCACCAGGGCGTCCCCCCAGCGAAACTCGGCGGCACCGTCCAAAACGACATCCTCAAGGAGTACATCGCCCGCGGGACCTACATCTACCCGCCCAGGCCCTCCATGCGGCTCATCACCGACATCTTTGCCTACTGCAAGGACCACGTGCCGCAGTGGAACACCATCTCCATCTCCGGCTACCACATGCGTGAGGCGGGCTGCACCGCCGCCCAGGAGATCGCCTTCACCCTCGCCAATGGCATCGCCTACGTCGAAGCCGCCATCGGCGCCGGCCTCGATGTCGACGACTTCGCCGGGCGCCTCAGCTTCTTCTTTGCCTGCCACAACAACTTCCTCGAGGAAGTCGCCAAGTTCCGCGCAGCTCGCCGGCTCTGGGCACACATCATGCGCGACCGCTTCGAAGCGAAGAACCCGCGCTCCCAGATGCTCCGCTTCCACACCCAGACCGGCGGCGCAACCCTCACGGCCCAGCAGCCCGAAAACAACATCGTTCGCACCACCGTGCAGGCCCTCGCCGCCGTCCTCGGCGGCACCCAGTCCCTCCACACCAACTCCATGGACGAAGCCCTCGCGCTTCCCACCGAAAAGGCCGTCCAGATAGCCCTCCGCACCCAGCAGATTCTCGCCTACGAAAGCGGCGTCGCCGACGTCGTCGACCCCCTCGGCGGTTCCTACTTCGTCGAAGACCTCACCAACCGCCTCGAAGCCGAGGCGCGCGAATACATCGCTGCCATCGACGGCATGGGCGGCGCCCTCGCCGCCATCGAGCAGGGCTTCCAGCAGAAGGAAATCCAGGAAGCCGCTTACCGCTACCAGATGCAGGTCGAAAACAAAGAACGCATCATCGTCGGCGTCAACGAGTTCATCGTCGCCGAAGAAGAGCAACCCGAAATCCTCCGCGTCGACCCCGCCATCGGCCAGCGCCAGGTCGAAAAGCTCCGCAGGCTCCGCGCCACCCGCGATAACGCCGCCGTCGAACGCATGCTCAGCCGCATCGAAGAGGCCGCCCGCGGCACCGAAAACCTCGTTCCCCTCATGATCGAGGCCGTCGAGAACCGCGTCACCCTCGGCGAAATCTCCCACCGCCTCCGCAAGGTCTGGGGCGAACAGCGGGAACCGGTGTTCATCTGATGAGCGACGACGACGTCCGGACTCGCGCCGATGAGCGCCGCCGTCTCCTCGCCGAGCTCGAGCTCGAGCGCAACCAGCTCATCCGCAATGTCGAGACGTGTCGCATCCGCGACATCGAGCGCCCCTTCGTCGGCGAATGGTCCGTCAAAGACATCGTCGGCCACGTCGCCAGCTGGGAAGCCGAAGTCGTCACCGCCATCCGCGAACTCCGCGAAGGCCGCCGCCCCGAACTCTACGACTTCAACCGCGCTCGCCTCGACGCCTGGAACCGTGAACACGTCGAACGCAAGCGCAGCCTCGACTTCTTCAGCGTTCTCGAACAGCTCCGCACCGGCCGCCAGCGGCTCATCGATGAGCTCGCTACCATCAGCGACGAGGACCTCGCCGACGAAGGCTCTCACTACCGCAAGCTCGTTACCGCGGTCATCGACCACGACCGCGAACACTGGCACGCCATCGCCGCCCGTCTCGCCGGCATGGAGGGTGCCCGCCGAACCGGCGCCCAGTCCATCATCGAAGAAGCCACGTCCTGAAGGGAATCATCCAGCATGCTCACCAAAATCCACCACGTCGGCATCGTCGTGCACTCCGCCGATGAAGCCCTCAAGTTCTATCGCGACGCCCTCGGCCTTCCCGTCACCGCCGATAAGGTCATCGACGACCAGGGCGTTCGCGGCGTCCTCCTCCAGATCGGCAACTCCGAAATCGAGCTCCTCGAGCCCACGCGTGACGATACCGGCGTCGCCCGCTTCCTGGCCAACCGCGGCGAGGGTATGCACCACATCTGCTTCGAATCCGACGACGTGGCCAAAGAACTCGAAGCCGCCCGCCAGAAAGGCATCGAGCTCATCGACCAGGCGCCCCGCCTCGGCCTCGCCGGCATGATTTGCTTCCTCCATCCCCGCTCCAACCACGGCGTCCTTATCGAATTCGCCACCCCCATCGAAGGCCAGCACGGCCACTGAGCCCGCCCATGGACGGTATCGGCGCGACCCACATCGACCACATCGTCATCTCCTCCAGTGATGCCGCAGTCGTCGCTGACACCTTCCGGCGCAACCTCGGGATCGAAATCAAACGGACCATGACCCGCCCCGGCACCGGCGCCCAGCTCGCATTCGCGAAGCTCCAGGAAATCATCCTCGAATTCGCCGGGCCGCCCGCGCCCAAGCCCGGCGACGAAGTGAAGGCCCGCCTCTGGGGCATCGTCCTCGCCGTCCGTGACATCCGCGCCGCCGTCGAACGCCTCCGCAGCCTCGGCTACGACGTCGGCGACCCCAAACCCGCCGTCCAGCCCGGCGCCCTCATCGCCACCATCAAATCCGGCACCCACGGCGTCCCCTTCGCCCTGATCCAGTACGGCACGCCCCCCGCAACACCAGGAGCAGCCACATGAAAGCCCTCCGCATCGACCACGTCGGCATCGTCGTCAAAGACCTCGAACAGGCCACAGCGACCTACGCCCGGCACTTCGACCTCCAGGTCGACCCCGCCCGCGGGGGCGAACTTCCCGCCCTCGGCATCAAAAACGCCTTCATGCCCATCGGCGAGAGCGCCCTCGAGTTCATCCAGCCCCTCACCGACCAGGGCCCCGTCGCCCAGTTCGCCAAAGAGCGCGGCGAAGGCCAGTACCTCCTCTCCATCGAAGTCGACGACGTCGCCGCCGCCGTCGAACACCTCCGCGGCCTCGGCTACCGCGTCGGCGAACCCAACAACGGCATCGCCTTCGTCTCGCCCAAATCCTCCCACGGCGTCAACCTCCAGCTCATCCAGCGCTCCGCGCGCTAGCCCGCTACCATAACGCTCACCTGCACCATCACCACCGAGGGGAGCCATGTCGACAGCAACCGCAACCGGCAAAATCAGGGTGCTCATCGCGAAACCCGGCCTCGATGGCCACGACCGCGGTGCAAAAGTCGTCGCCCGCGCCCTCCGCGATGGCGGCTGCGAAGTCATCTATACCGGCATCCGCCAGACCCCCGAGATGATCGCCGAAGCCGCGCTCCAGGAAGACGTCGACGTCGTCGGCCTCTCCATCCTCTCCGGCGCTCACCTCGAACTCTTCCCCCGCGTCGTCGAAGAGCTCAAAAAACGCGGGCTCGATGACGTCCTCCTCTTCTGCGGCGGCATCATCCCTGAAGAAGACACCGAAGCACTCCAGAAGCTCGGCTTCAAGGCCATCTTCCGCCCCGGGACGAACACCCAGGACATCGTCAAGTTCGTCTACGACAACGTGAAGAAGTAACGTGGACGAGCTCGTCCAGCGTTTCCTCGCCGGCGACCGCCGGGCGCTCGCGCGCGTCATCACCCGCGTCGAGAACAGCACCCTCGAGGGCCGCGATTACGTCCGCGCCCTCTTCCCCCACTCCGGCCGCGCACACATCGTCGGCATCACCGGCGGCGCAGGCTCCGGTAAGAGCACCCTCACCGGGGCCCTCGCCGCAGAACTTCGCCGCCGCGAGAAGACCGTCGCCATCATCGCCGTCGACCCCTCGAGCCCCTTCACCCATGGCGCCCTCCTCGGTGACCGCATCCGCATGCAGGACGTCACCATGGACCCCGGCGTCTATATGCGCTCCATGGCCGGCCGTGGCGCGCTCGGTGGCCTCGCTCCCGCCATCGCCGACGTCGTCGCCGTCGTCGATGCCTTCGGCTTCGATTACATCATCATCGAGACCATCGGCGCCGGCCAGGATGAGGTAGAAATCGCCGGCACCGCCATGACCACCGTCCTCGTCAACAACCCCGGCACCGGCGACGACATCCAGGCGCTCAAGGCCGGCATCATCGAGATCGCCGATATCCTCGTCGTCAACAAGGCAGACCACCCCGGCGCCGACATCCTCGTCAGCCAGCTCCAGGCCCTCCTGGCGCTTTCCCCCGCCGACCAGCGCCGCCCCCCCATCCTCAAGACCATCGCAACCCGGGGCGAAGGCCTTGGTCCGCTCGCCGATGCCATCGACGAGCACCGCGCCTACCTCGAATCCTCCGGTCAGCTCGCCGCTCACCGCGAAGAGGATGCGCGTCATCAGCTCCTGGCCATTACCCAGCAGCTCATCCTCGAAGAGATCCGCAAGGCCACCCCGGAAGCGGTCATCGAAACCCTCACCGAACGCATCGCCAGCCGCCAGCTCGACCCCCACACCGCCGCTGAGGAGCTCGCTGCCCGGGTCCTCCCCCGGCCCTGACGACCCCCGTGCTACCATCGGCGTCGTGAGCAGCCAGCAGCGCATTCGCACCTGGTTTCGCAAAGGCGAGCGCGTCCGCTACATCTCCCACCTCGACGTGCTCCGATTCTGGGAGCGCGCCATCCGCCGCGCCGACCTGCCCCTCGCCTACTCCCAGGGCTTCACCCCCCACCCCAAGCTCTTCTTCGCCTCACCCCTGCCCCTCGGCTTCATGGCCGAGCGCGAAGTGATGGACGTCATCCTCGACGCCCGCATCGACCCCGCCGAATTCCACGCCCGGCTCGCAGCCCAGGCCACCGGAGACCTCGCCCTCGTCGGCGCCCGCGAAGTCCCCCTCGGCGCCCCGCAGCCCCAGGCTGCCATGCTCTGGTCCGATTACCGCGTCGCCCTCCCCGGCCTCGACCCCTCCGTCGCCCGCGCCCGCATCAACGAATTCCTCGCCCTCCCCGCACTCGAATGGCGTGAAGAACGCGGCGAACGCGAACGCACCTACGACCTGCGCGCCGCCACCGCCTGGCTCACCGCCCGCCCCATCGACGGCGGCACTGAGCTCGCAATGCGGCTCCGCACCGACCAGCACATAACCGCTCGCCCGGAAGCTATACTGGCGGCGCTCGTTCCCGGCTACGAGCCGCAGAGCTTCGTGCGAACCGGCATCGTCCTCGATGACCGCTCGCCAGCGAGGGAACTATGGCGACGCCACGGCCAGTACCTCTGACGGCGTTCCAGGTCCGCCCTGCCGTCCCGGCCGACGCCAGCGCCATCTATCTGCTCTGGCTCCGCGCACGCGCACATAACGCCAGGATCGACCCGCGCATCGTCCTCGCACCGGTCGGCCCCGAGCAATTCGAAGCCGCCCTGCGCACCCAGCTCGAACGAAACACCGCCAGCGTCTTCGTCGCCGAATGCGGTGGCCGAATCGCCGGCTTCATCTCTGGCGCTATCGAATCTGCGGGCCCCGACCGGCTCCCCGAGCGCCACGCGACCATCGGCTACCTCTGGGTCGAACCGCCCTACCGCCGCCGGGGCATCGCCCGTGCCCTCGTCGACGCGATTGCCCGCTGGGCCGCCGCTATCGACGGCGTCCGTCATTTCGAAATGCCCGTCCTCGCCGCCGATGACGAGGCCGCCCGCTTCTGGGCCGCCCTCGGCTTCCGTCCCTTCATCTCCCGCCTCTGGGCGCCGCTCGGCTTCGAACCGGGGGAGGCTGCCCCAGCATGAGCCTCCTCTACCTGGTCCGGCACGGCGAAACCAGCCACAACGCCCAGGGTCGCGGCCTCGGCCGCGCCGACCTCCCGCTGTCGCCGCTCGGCCTCCGCCAGGCCCAGCTCCTCGCCGCTCGCTTCGCCCGCGTCCCCATCGACGCCGTCCTCTCGTCCCCGCTCCAGCGTGCCTTCGTCATCGCCCGCACCATCGCCGGCCACCACGCCCTCGCCGTCGACGTGCGGCCCGAGCTCACCGAGCTCGACGTCGGCGAGACGGAAGGGCTTACCTACGCCGAAATCCGCCAGCGTTTTCCCGAGTTCTACCGCGCCTGGTCCGGCGACGACCCCGCCGATGCAGCCATGCCTGGGGGCGAATCGCTCGCCGACCTCGCCACCCGCCTCGCACCGCTCGCCGCCGAACTCCTCAGGGGCCCCGACCGCGTGGCTGTCATCGTCTCCCACAACTTCACCCTTCGCGTTCTGGTCTGCCAGCTGCTCGGCATCCCCGTCGCCTCCTTCCGCAACTTCCGCCTCGACCTCGCGTCCGTCACGACGGTCTCCATTCAACACGGCCGCGCCGCCATCCAGGCCCTCAATGACCTCTGCCATGTCGAAGGACCCTTGAACCTTGTTGCCCCCACGCGTAGCGTCTCCACCTGAATCATGGCCCCGCCCCTGCTGAGCCGCTCCCGCGTCATCATCGCCGTCAGCCTCCTCATCGGCGGCTATTTCGTGTACACCGCCGTCCTCGGCATGTACCGCTCCAGCCAGCTCGGCGCCTCCCGCGCCGAGGCCGAAGAGCAGCTTCGCGCGCTCCAGGAGGAGAAGGCGTACCTCGAAGCCGTCCGCGCCTATGTGGCCTCAGATGCCTACGTCGAGCAGGAGGCCCGCCGCCGCTACGGCTACATCCGCGAAGGGGAAATCCCGTTTGTCGTCATCAGCCCCCCGGCAGCCGAAGAAGAGCAGCCCACAGGTACCTGGTGGCAGCGACTCTTCCCCCGCTGAGCCCTCTCCCGGCTTCGCCCCCTTCCCCGGCGCCCCCGAACCGCCGCAGCCGTCCCCGCCCCTGCCCCGGGCGTTTCGGCACGCCCTTCGCCGTGTCGCGCGGTTCGCCTCCGAAGAACGCCTCTTCCGCGGCCGCACTCGCCTTCTCGTCGCAGTCTCCGGCGGGCCCGACTCCCTCGCCCTCCTCCATCTCCTGCTCGCCCTCCGCGAACGGTTCCGCCTCGAGCTGAAAGTGGCCCATTTCGACCACCAGCTCCGGCCCGGCTCGGCCGCCGACCTCCAGTTCGTCCGCGACCACGCGGCCGCCCTCGGCCTCGAAGTCGTCACCGGCGAAGGCCCCGTTCGCGAAGTCGCCGTGCAGCGGCACCGCGGCATCGAAGAAACTGCACGCCTCATGCGGTACCAGTTCCTCGCCTTCGCCGCCGAAAAGGAGCAGTGCGACGCCGTCGTCACCGGCCACACCGCCGACGACCAGGTCGAAACCGTCCTCCTGCACCTCCTCCGCGGCGCCGGCGTGCGCGGGCTCCGCGGCATGCTGGCCGTCGCGCACGTGCCCGGCGCCCCCGGCCGCACCCTCCTTCGCCCGCTCCTCTGTCTGCGGCGCGCCGACACGGCTGCCATCTGCCGGGAGCTCAGCCTCCAGCCGCGCAGCGACGAATCCAACCGAGACCCTGCCCACACCCGGAACCGCATCCGCTCCCAACTTCTGCCAGCCCTCGCGGAATTCAACCCCGCCATCGACGACGCGCTTCTCGGCCTCGCCGCCAGCGCCCGTGAAGCGTTCGCCTTCCTCGAACGCCGCTCCTTTGAGGCGCGCGCGCTGGAGCGCGGGCCCATCGGCGCCATCTACGAGACCGTCGCCCTCGACGGTCTCCCTGCCGAGTCCCTCTGGCTCGTCATCGAGCGGGAGGCCGCCTTCTTTCACCTCGACCCGTCCGTCAACCGCACCCGGCTCGAAAACCTCCGCCAGGTCCTCCGTCGAGGTTCCGGCACGGTCGCCTTCGGCGATACCGCCGTCGATGTCTCCGCTTCCAAAGTGCGCATCGGCCCCCGCCTCGAACCGGTCGAGCCCCGCGCGCCCGTCATCCTGGATGTACCCGGGAGCCGGCGATTCGGAAGCTGGCGGGTCGACGTCCTCACCTCCCCCGCGGACTCCACCCCGCAGTCGCCCGTCGCCGGCCTCGCCGCCCCTGGCCTCCGCGGCGCCCTCCGCGCCCGTGACCTCCAGCCCGGGGACCGCGTCGCCTGGCGCGGCCACACACGGAAGGTCGCCGACCTGTTCATCGGTGAGAAAGTCCCCGTCTGGGAGCGCCGCGCTGCTGTCGTCATCGCCGATGCCGGTGGGCCCGCCGCGGTCTTTACCGCCTCCCGCGTCTTCATCCGCGATGCCGCAGAGCCGCCGGACCTCTGGGTCAGGCTCGCCCCGCTCCCCCGCTGACCTTCGCCGGCGAAAAGAGCGGTACGACCTCCTCGAGCAGCCGCGCCGTCTGCGCCATTAAGTCGTCATCGTCCTCCGCCACCGGGCGCACGACGAATTTCGAAATGCCCGCATCGAGGAACTCCTGGAACCGCCGGGCGACCTCCGTCCCGTCGCCCACCGCGACCAGCCCGGCCGGGTCGGACACCGCGCGCACGCGCGCCAGCCCCGCCAGCTGCCGCTGCACCACCGGCTCCTCGATGCTCCCAAACCGGTACCAGAACCCGGCGCCATAGTGGTCCTCGTCGATCGTGCGGCCCGCCTCCGCAGCCGCCCTGCGGATAGCAGCTACGATGGGCGCCACCTCCGCCGGCGTCTGGAGCCCTGCCAGCCACCCCGTCCCGAGCCGCGCCGTCCGCCGGATGGCCGCCTCCGAGCTCCCGCCAACCCACAGCGGCAGCGGCTGCTGCACCGGCAGCGGCGAGATCACCGCCTCAGTGTACCGGTAATACCGCCCCTCGAACGTCAGCCGCTCGCCCGCCCACAGCCGCGCCATGATCTCGAGCGCCTCGTCAGCCGCTGCACCCCGCCCCCGCGGGTCGCGGCCAGTCGCCCGCCACTCCGGTGCCCGCTCGTCACCGACCCCGAACACCGGCAGCAGCCGCCCGCCGCTCAGGTAGTCGAGCGTCGCGCATTCCTTCGCAAGCACGAGCGGGTCGCGCAACGGCACGACGACCGCATTCATCCCTGCCTTCAGCCGCCGCGTTCGCCCCAGTACCATCCCGATCGCCGCCATCGGCTCGAGAGTTGGCGCGCTCGAAACGAGCCGCTCGCTGAACCACACCGAGTCGGCGCCCCGCTCCTCGAGCAGGTCGACCCATCTCCCGAACGCGGCTGCCGACGAAAACGGAACCCCTGCGATGCCGAACCCAATGCCGATGCCCATGACGAGCCTCCCGGCGGGGCTACCCCCGCACGAACTGCGTGAAGAACTGCGTGAGCCGCCGATGCAGCCCGGGCTCCGCCGCCAGCAATCCGCGAACCACCGGCCGCGGCTGGTTGAACCGCAGCGGCTCGCCGAGCACCCCGGTCACCCGCAGGCCCGCTGCCAGGCAGAGCGCCGCGCCGGCGGCCACATCCCACTCGGCCCGCCCGAAGCCTGTCAGCGTTGCGTTCCCCTCCCCCTGGGCCAGCAGCGCCAGCCGGTAGGCCACGCTCCCCACCGGACGCACCAGCGTGCCTTCCGGCAGCGGCGGCAGGTCGTCCCAGGCGTGCTCCCCCCGCCCTACGAGCGCCTCGAACGGCTGACCCGTCGGCTCGGTCGGAGGCCGCTCCTCCGCACTGCAGCAGGTCGCCGCGTACAGCTCGCCGGTCGCCGGGTTGTGGACCACCCCCAGGACCGGCGCGCCGTTCACGACCAGCGCGACCGACACCGCGAACTCGGGCACCCCCTGCAGGTACTCCCGCGTCCCGTCGATCGGGTCGACTACCCAGGTCCGCGCCGCCCGGAGCCGCTCAGGCGAATCGCGGTGCTCCTCGCTCAGCCAGCCGTCGCCGGGGAATTCCCCGAGCAGCCGCCGTTCCAGCAGCGCCGCCGCTGCGAGGTCAGCCTCCGTCACGAGCTCCCGCCCCGCCTTCCGGCCGTATCGCACGCCCTCCCGCCGCAGCCGCTCGACCACCTCACCGGCGGCCAGTGCGGCCTCCTTTGCTGCCTCCAGCTCCCGTTCGAACACACCGTCCATTGTAGGGACGGCGCGCTTCCCGGGGTCAGGCGAAGGCAGCGAACAGCTCCTCGAACGCCTTCACCTGCCCGCCCTTCGTCGAGGACGGCACAACGATCGGCGTCTTCACCCCTGCCGCCAACCACGCCTCCAGCCCCTCCAGCACCTGCTTCCGCGTCCCGTAGAGCGTACAGTCCGAAAGCCACCGCTCCGACATCAGGCCCGGCAGCGCCTCCCGGTCACCCCGCGCCAGCGCCGACTCGATAGCCTCCATCTCCTCGACGTACCCGGCCTCCTTCCAGTAGTTCCGGTAGTTCGGCAGCATCACGTAGCCGGACAGCACCCGCTTCATCACGGCCGCCGCTGCCGCCGGGTCATCGTCGTCGATGCACATCGGGATCATATCGCCGATGAAGAAGTCCCCCTCCCGCTTCTCCAGCGGGATGTGTGAAAGCGATTCCGGCATGTGGCTCCGCGCGGCGTTCGCCCACACCGCCCCTTCCGCGATTTCCACCGCCAGCTCCACCATCTTCTTTCGCAGCGCCGCCAGCACGATTGGCGGCAGCGGCCCAACCTGCTGCGACGCCGCCCGCATCGCCTCGACGTACTGTCGCATATCGCTCAGCGGCTTCCCTGGCTTCACCCCGATGCGCGCATTTGCGGGCGCGTGGCTCACCCCGATGCCGAGGGAGAACCGGCCGTCACTGATCTCATGGATGTACGCCGCCGACTGCGCAAGGTCGAACGGCACCCGGTAGTAAATCGGGATGATCGACGTCCCAAACCGGATCGTCGACGTCGCGTGTGCGATCGAAAGGCACAGCCCCATCCCGTCGCCGAAGCTCGCGCAGTAAATCCCGGGGAACCCGGCTTCTTCCAGCTTCTTGGCCGTCTCGACGGTCCATTTCCGGCGGCCCACCGCCGCCGCCAGCGCTACTGCCGGCTTCTGCATGCGAATCCTCTCCTGGTAGATCGTCGTGCCGGCGACTATACGGCCCCCGGCCCTTACCGGCCCGGGGGCTCAAGCCTCCCTCCGGTATCGCAGCATCCGCCCGCTCCCGGCCCCCGTGTGGCGGCCGTCCTCAAACGCCACCTGCCCGTTGACTATCACCATCTGGATGCCGCGCGGCTCCCGCTTCGGCTGCTCATAGGTCGCGAGGTCTTCCACCGTCGCCGGGTCGAACAGCACCAGGTCCGCGAACCACCCCTCCCGGACCAGCCCCCGCTTCACCAGCCCGAATCGCTCGCACGGCGCCGAGGTCATCTTCCGGATGGCCTCCTCGAGCGTCAGCACGCCGCGCTCCCGCACGTACCGCGCCAGCACCCGCGGCATCGTGCCGAACAGCCGTGGATGCGGGTTCCCCTTCAGCACCGGGATGCCGTCCGAGCCGATGAACGTCCGCGGGTGGCGCAGGTTCGTCTCGATATCCCCTTCATCGATGATGAACTGGATGCAGATGACCTCCTTTCCCCGCGGCGCCGTCAAAATCCGCTGCACCGCTTCCTCCACCGTCCACCCCTCGCCCGCGGCGATGTCCGGAACCATCCGCCCTTCGAACTCCCGCCGGTCCGGGCAGCTCGCGATCATCACGCACTCGGCCCACTCCCGGTCGATGGCGTCGAGGTTCACGTACTGCCACATCGGCCCGCTGCCCGCAGTGTACGGGTAGACGTCCAGGGTCACGCTCGTCCCTGCCCGGTGGGCCGCGTCCGCCTTCGCCAGCGACTCGGCCACCCGGCCCCAATTCCGCCGGCCGGCCGCCTTGTGGTGCGAAATGTGGAGCCCCACGCTCGCCTCTCGCGCGACGGTGACCGCCTCGTCCACCGCATCCAGCAGCCGGTCCGCCTCGTTCCGCATGTGGGTGACGTACAGCCCCCCGTAAGACGCCGCCTCCCGGGCGAGCGCGATGACCTCCTCCGTCCGTGCGTACCGCCCGGGTTCGTAAATGAGCCCCGTCGAGAGCCCCGCCGCGCCCTGCGCCATCGCCCGCGCCACGTGCCCCCGCATCGCCGCCAGCTCTTCAGCCGCCGGTGCCCGCCGTTCCATCCCCAGCACATGCGCCCGCACCCGGTTGTGCCCCACCAGCATCAGGTTGTTGATCGCCGGCCGCTTCGCCATGCAGGCCGAAAAGTAGCTCTCGAGGTCCGTCCATCCCGCGCCCGGCCCGGAGATGTCCCCCGGCATGTACGCCCGCCCCGGCTCATTCGGCACCGTGCTGAAACCGCAATTGCCGCTCACGTCCGTGGTGACCCCCTGCGCCACCTTGAACTCCATACCCGGGTGCCGCAAAAACGCGCCGTCGTCGTGCGAATGCGTGTCCACGAAGCCGGGACAAAGGACGAGACCCCGCGCATCCACCTCTCGGCGCCCCGGTGGTGCCTCACCCACCGTCGCGATGCGGTCGCCCTCCACCCCGACGTCTGCCTCGAACCCCGGCGCACCAGACCCGTCGAGCACCAGCGCGTGCCGAAACACCAGGTCCATTGCCATGCGCGGCATTCTGCCTGCACCCTCCCCTCCTGTCGACAGCATCGCTCGCGCGAATCCTGTACCGTGGAACCCATGCCGAACCGTCTCGCCAGCGAAACCAGCCCCTACCTCCTCCAGCACGCCGACAACCCCGTCGATTGGTACCCCTGGGGCAGCGAGGCGTTTGAACGCGCCCGGGCCGAACAGAAGCCTATCCTCCTCTCCGTCGGCTACAGCTCCTGCCACTGGTGCCACGTCATGGCCCACGAGTCCTTTGAAAACCCGGCCATCGCCGAGCTCATGAACCGCTACTTCGTCAACGTCAAGGTCGACCGCGAAGAGCGCCCCGACGTCGATGCCGTCTACATGGCCGCCGTCCAGGCTATCTCTGGACAGGGCGGCTGGCCCATGACCGTCTTCCTCACCCCCGAAGGCGAGCCCTTCTACGCCGGGACCTACTTCCCCCCGGAGGACGCCCACGGCCGCCCCGGCTTCCCCCGCGTCCTCCAGTTCCTCGCCGAGAAATGGCAGACCGACCGCGAACGGGTCCTCGAGTCCGCCCGCGGCCTCACCGAGCATCTCCGCGCCGCCGCTGCGCGTACGGCCGGCCCCGGCGATGGCATCACCCCGTCGACGCCCGCCCGCGCCGTCGAGCGCTTCGCCGAGGCCTTCGACAGCTCCTGGGGCGGCTTCGGCATGGCGCCGAAGTTCCCCTCTCCTTCCAACCTCGAGTTCCTCCTCGCCCACTTCGCCGCCAACCCCGGGACCGACACCGGCCAGGCCGCCGCGGCTATGGCACTCCATACGCTCCGCGCGATGGCGACCGGCGGCATGTACGACCAGGTCGGCGGCGGGTTCGCTCGCTACAGCGTCGACGAAGCCTGGGTCGTCCCCCATTTCGAAAAGATGCTCTACGACAACGCCCAGCTCGCACGCGTTTACCTCCACGGTTACCAGCTCACCGGCGATGGCGGCTTCGCCCGCATCGTCCACGAGACCCTCGAATTCCTCCTCCGCGAATTGCAGGACCCCGCCGGCGGCTTCTACGCTGCCCTCGACGCGGACAGCGAGGGCGTCGAGGGCAAGTACTACCTCTGGACTGTCCCCGAGCTCGAACGGGTCCTCGGTCCCGACGCTCCCCTCGCCATGGCCTGGTACGGCGTCACCCCCGAAGGCAACTTCCGAGACCCCCACCACCCTGAGCTCACCGGCCGCAGCGTCCTCACCGCCCGCCCCGACATCGAAGACCTCGAGCGCCGCTTCGGGCTCTCCCAGGACGACCTCCTCGACCGCATCGAAACCATCCAGGAGAAACTCTTCTACGCCCGCCAGGAGCGCGTCCCCCCGGGCCTCGACGACAAGGTGCTCACGAACTGGAACGGCCTCGCCCTCGCCGCCCTCGCGGAGTCCGCCCGCGTGCTCGAAGAACCGGCCTACGCCCTGGCTGCTGCCCGCCTGGCAGAATTCCTGCGCGCCGACCTCTGGCGGGATGGTGTCCTCTACCACACCTGGAAGGCCGGTCAGCCGCGCGTCCCCGGCATGCTCGAAGACTACGTCTACCTCGGCCTCGGTCTCATCGAACTCTACAAGACGACCGGCGAACTCCCCTGGCTCGATTGGGCCCGTGACCTCTGGCAGGCTGCACTCACCCGCTTCCGCGACCCGCAATCGGGCACCTTCTTCGACACCGCAAACGACGCTGAGCAGCTCATCGTCCGCCAGCGCAGCTTCTTCGATGCGGCAACGCCCTCAGGCAACGGCGCCGCGGCGCTCCTCGGCCTCTGGCTCGGCCGCTACTACGGCCTCGCCGAGTGGGAGCGTGCCGTCGAGGACATCGTCGCAGCCGTCGCCGACCACCTGCTCCGCGCCGTCACCGGATTCGGCACCATCCTCCAGGCCATCGAATTCGCCCTCGCGCCCCATCGCGAAATCGTTCTCGTCGGCGAAAAAGCAGCCCGCGCCCCATTCGAAGGCGTCCTCGCCGCCCGGTACCTTCCCTTCACCGTCCTCGCGCCCACGGCCGACGCCAAAGGCCTGCCCCTGTTCGAAGGGCGCGAACCGGCAGGGCCCGCGCGCGCCTACGTCTGCCAAGACATGGCCTGCATGGCGCCCGCCGAATCGCCAGCCGAACTCGAACGCCAGCTTGGCCCGGCGCCGGCCTTCGCCTGAATCGGCACCGGGTCAGGCGTGCAGCCGCTCGACCGCTGCCAGCGGCGGCTTCGCCGGGTCGACGAGATACCGCAGCTCCGGCATCGTCACGTCGGCTACCGCGAACGAGGCGCTCACCGGCCAGTACGGCTCGGCGCCCGGCAGGCCCCACGCCTCCCCGTCGAATGCCAGCAGCTCCGGCATCCCCCGGTCGGCGCTGTGGAACTGGTATTCCGGGTCCACCTGGACGAGCCGCGCCACGGTCGCACCGTCGCGCTCCACCCGCGCCGTGTTCAGCGTTGCCAGGTACTGGATATCGTTTCCGCTGATCGCTTCCGGGTCGACCAGGTGCGCGTCCAGGACGATACGGCCGCCCGACCGTACCGTTACCCAGCACCGGTCGTATCGCCGCGCAAACTCGACCTCCGCGTCGCGCACCGGGTAGCCCCAGCGCGCCGCAAGCGCCCCCCGCGCCTCAGCAGAATCGCAAAATGCCTCCACGGATAGCGCCCGCGGGCGTGCCCCAGCGCGGCAGCCGACCTTCGCCTCGGCCAGCGTAAACGGCCCGGCCGGGCTCTCCGGCACCCGCCACGCCGTGATGACCAGTGTCGGCGGGATTGTCGGGTGGAGCGCCGGCGGCAGGAGGCTCGTCATCGCCGCCTGCTCCAGCTCATACATCACCTGCAGTACCTGGACCCCTGGCAGTGTCCACGGGTCCCCACCGGGCTGCAGCAGCGGCCCGTGCTCGAAATCAGTCGTCGCCCTCGTCCCCGTCAGCGGCATCAGTCTCCTCCCACCGCCGCCGGGGCCCTGGGCGCCGGCTTTTCCGCGAACTTCGGCATCACTTCTTTCGCGAACAGCCGCAGGCTCGCCAGCACCTCCTCCTGCGGCACCGTCTCGATCGCATTCAGCAAGAAGTTGATCCGGTCGACGCCCACCGACTCCCACTTCTTGATGACCTCGACGATGCGGTCCGGGTTCCCGATGCACAGCCCTTCCGGAATCTGCCCCTCCGGTGCGCTCGTCGCCTCGCGGCGCAGCGCCGGCAGCAGCCCCAGGTTCGGGTATGACCGGGTCGGGTAGGCTTGCCGCGCTGCCAGCAGCTGCTCCGCGAGGTAGTTGAACGTCCCGGCCAGCCGCTGCCCCGTCTTCGCCCCGTACTCGTTGTCCTCATGGCAGAACAGGAAATTCACCGTGTTCACCTGCTCGTTCACGAACGAACCGACCGGGTCGCAGTACCGAATCCGCCGGCGATACTCCGCGATCTTCTTCTCCTGCTCCGCGAAGCCCCCGAACGTCAGTCCGAGGCTGCCCATCCCGCGGTCGGCCGCGTCGAGCTCCGTGCCCGGGCTCGTCACCGCCACCCACATCGGCGGGTGCGGCTTCTGCAGCGGTTTCGGCAGCACCGCCCGCTGCGGCATGCTGAACGCCCGCCCCTGGTAGCCGAACCGCTCCTCCGTCCACATCCTCGGGATAATCCGTACCCACTCGTCCCACGTCTTCTTCGTCTCGTCCGGGTCCGCCGACATCCCGCCCAGCTCCGTCCACGTCGCCGATCGCCCGGTGCCGAACTCCAGTCGGCCGCCCGAAACGATGTCCATCGTCGCCGCCACCTCGGCGGCCTTGACCGGACTGTTGAACTCCGGCACGCAGACCACGATGCCGCGCCCAATCCGGATGTTCTTCGTCACCATGGCGCACGCTGTCAGGAACACCTCCGGCGCCGAGCAGTGGGAGTACTCCTCGAGGAAGTGATGCTCCACGGCCCACACCTGGTCGAAGCCCAGCTCGTCCGCCAGCTTCACCTGCTCGAGGCAGTTCTGGTACACCTCGTATTCGGTCCTTGGTCCCCACGGCCGCGGTACCGAAATCTCGTAGAAGATGCCGAACTTCATCCTGCTGGCTCCCTTCTCCGTGCTGTCTGCCCGCCCGGTTGGCGGAATCTAACACAGCGGCGGATACCCTGCCCGCCGCATCTGCCCCAGTTCAGCCCGGCAGCATCGGCGCAGGCACCGCCGCCGGCCCCACCCGCAGCGTCCCCTCGACGATGCACGCCGAAATCGGCAGCAGCGTCCGCAGCTGCCGCCACGGGCTGCCCCGCTCCACCCCTGGCGCCGGCGTCACCGCTGCGCCCTTCGAAAGCCGCGCCGCTGCTGCCTCCACGCTCATCGGCGACTCTGCCAGCACGGTTCGCCCGCCCTCCGGTGCATACACTACCCACCCGTCCCACCGCAGCATCGCCGGGTCGATGGCGTACGGCGCCGGCAACCGTGCCTCTGCCAGCGCACCGCCGATTCCGGCGATTTGCACCACCAGGTCGTCGCCCACCTGTTCGATGCGGACTTCCCCGGGCTCAGCCGGCCCGGTCAGCGCGGGGAGCCGCGCGGGGCCCTCGACGACCGCCGCCGCCAGCACGTTCCGCGGCATCATCCGGAACCGGCCGCCGACGCCGAGCGCCGCAAACCGCAGCGCACCCGCCGGCGTCTCACCCTCTGCAACGAGCAGCCGTGCGTAGCACGGGATGGGACGGGTGACATCGGCCGGCATCCAGCGCAGCGCCATGTCCCGGTCGACCTCGAACGTCAGCTGCAGCAAGCGGCCTTGGAGCACCAGCGGCCCTGCCTCGAAGTCCGCCGGTGCCAGCCCGTCGATTGCCCGGGTGCCCCGGTCCGGCATCTCAGTCCCCTCCCGCGCCGGATGGCGCAACGCCGATCGCGACCGCGCCCGGCCCCACGACCGCGCCAATCGCCATCGATAGCTCCGTCACGATGAGCCGCCCGACCGGGTACTGCCGCCGTACCCGGTCGGCCGCCTCTTCCGCCAGCCCCGGCGCTGCCGCATGGGCCACCACGACATTCAGCGGTGCCCCGTCCGCCCGCTGGCCGACCCGCCTTACCGCTTCCGCCAGCGCCGCCTCGTGGCTCGCCGCCCGCGCGACTCCCGTCACGCGCGTGCCCACCCGCAGCACCGGGACGTCCCCGTCGAGCTCGCCCAGCTTCTCCTCGACCAAAGCCAGGCGGCCGCACGCCTCCAGCCACCGCGTCTCAGCCGGCACCACCAGCGCATCCGTCATCGGCTCGAGCTCCTCCAGCGCAGTCAGCAGGTCATCCAGCCCGGCCCCGGCCCGGGCGAGCCGTGCGAGCGTCGTCAGCAGCGCCCCCAGCCCCGCATGACCCACGCCCGGGTTCGAAATCTTGACTCGCGCGCTCGGCACCTCGTCCTGGACCGTCAGCATCGCCGCAGAGGCGGTCGTGAAACTCGGACTCACGTCGAACGGTGTCACGAGGCAAAGCACCGGTCGTCCCGCCTCGGCCGCCGGGCGGAAATGTGCCACGTAGGCGCTCTCCGGCGGCGCGAACGTCCGCGGCAACCTCCCACCTGCCCGGACGCGCTCATACGCAGCCCGCCACGCATCCTCCCCGTCCCCTATCCGCTCGTCCTCGAACGCGAAACTCCCCGCCGCGACCAGGACGCCGAGTTCCCGGGCGGCTTCGGCACCGAGGCATGTCGTCGAATCCGTGACCAGCTGGACCTTCGCCACACGAACCCTCGAAGCGGGCTGGCAGGATGCTAGCATAATCGTTAGCCTTCGGCTTACGACCTCCCCCGGGTGATGCACCAGTGAAGTTCGGCATCTTCTACGAACACTCCGTCCTCAAGCCCTGGGACGACCGCTCCGAGTATCGCGTGCTCCGCCAGGCCGTCGAACAGGTCGTGCTCGCCGATGAGCTGGGCTTCGACCAGGTGTGGGAGGTCGAGCATCACTTCCTCGAAGAGTACTCCCACTCCTCCGCTCCTGAGGTCTTCCTCTCCTACTGCGCCGCGAAGACGAAGCAGATCCGCTTCGGCCACGGCATCGCCCTGATGTTGCCGCCCATCAACCACCCCGCCCGCGTCGCCGAACGTGCCGCAACCCTCGATATCCTCAGCGATGGCCGCCTCGAATTTGGCACGGGCCGCTCCGCCACCTGGACAGAGCTCGCCGCCTTCGGCTGCGAACCCGACCTGACCAAGGAGATGTGGGACGAATGCACCCGCGCCGTGGTCAAGATGTGGACCACCGACAACTTCTCTTGGAATGGCCGGCACTTCAAAATGCCTCAGCGGAACGTCATCCCCAAACCCCTCCAGAAGCCCCACCCGCCCCTCTGGGTCGCCGTCCAGTCGCCAGAGACCGCGGTCCAGGCCGGCGAGCGCGGCATGGGAATGCTCGGCGTCACTCTCGGAGCCCCGCTCGACTACCAGCAGATGGTGAAGGACTACCGCCGCGCCATCCGCACCTGCGAACCCGTCGGCGAATCCGTCAACGAACAGGTCAACGGGGTCGCCTTCATGTATTGCGACGAAGATGACGCCCGCGCGAAAGCCGTCGGCGGCATGGCCGCCCTCCAGTTCGGCCTCCGCGCAGCCCACCTCGTCGGTGTCGGCGGCATCTACCCCTCGCCTGCCTACCACGCCCATGCCAGCGCTGCCCCGCTGCGGAACCGGCCGGGCGATGTCGTCGGCCCGGTGCGCGAAGGCACCCCCATCGGCGATCCCAAAGCCTGCATCGAAGCGTTGAAATGGTGGGAGGAGGTCGGCGTCGACCGCATGGTCTTCCTCATCAACACCGGGGAGACCATCCCACAGGACCAGGTGCTCAACAGCCTCCGCCTGTTCGCCCGGGAAGTGATGCCCCAATTCACGCGCAAGGAGCGCGCCGAAGCGAAGAAGGCCGCCGACGCCGCAGCTCGCGAAGCCGCTCAGCGCGCCGCCGCTGGCACCCCCATGCCCGCCTGAGGCTGCGGAGCCGTCAGGCCCGCTCCCGGTACTCCGCCGCAAGGCCCGGGTTCGAAACGTCCAGCTTGTCGAGCGTCACCATCCGGAGATGACTGAGCACGGCCAGTCGCCACGGCCCCCCATCCGCATCGCCTTTCCGAATCCGTTCGCACAGCTCTCCGTTCCGCCGGAGCAGCGCCTCCCGCACCGCCGCCAGCCGCGGCGGCATCGGCTCCACGCCGAGCAGCCTGTCCAGCCCATCCCACTCCCGGGCCAGGTGCTCCTCCATCGTCGCCAGCTCGCGACGCAGCATTTCGATGACGTTCATGGAAACGCGCGCATGAAAACTCAAACGCCCTTGCGTATTCGGCATCACGTCATCCCGCAGATATCCCGCTACCGCCTCCAAAAGCTCGTCGAACGTCGGCCGGTCCTGCATCAGTCCCACCTCCCTTCCAGCAGCTCCAGCAGCACGATCTCCGTCTCCGCCGTCCGCCGGCCGATCGCCGCCAGCTCGACGCTCCGGTTCCGGCCCGTCAGGTACGTCGCGGCCTGCGTCATCGTGATGACGCCCCATTTCAGGTTCCCGAACATCTCGTACCAGAGGAAGTGTTGCCGGTTGACGGGCCGGCCGCCGGCTGCCTCGTACGCCTCGATAAAGGCCTCCCGCGTCCCGACCCCGGCGATCGGCTGTCTCCCCCCGAACCGCCACGACTTCACCGCCAGCCAGCCGAGGTCCTCCATCGGGTCGCCCCAGTGTGCCAGTTCCCAGTCGAGGATCCCTCGTACACCAGTTTCATCGAAGATGAAATTGCCGAGCCGGAAGTCCCCGTGCACCAGCACCTCCTCCCCCGCGGGCGGCAGGTGCTGCCGCAGCCACCGAATCGCCAGCTCGAACACCGGGTGCGGGTCGAGCTCGGCAGTCCGGTAGCTGTTCTCGTAATAGTCGAGCTGCGCCTCGGCCGCGCTCTTGCCGGCCGGGGGGCGCTCCAGCCGCGCGAGCTCCGGGTGGTCGGCTTCCCGGATGCTGTGGATGCGCGCGAGGTCACGCGCGAGCTGGCCCGGCACCACCTCGCGCGCCTTCGCATACTGCTCCCCCCGGATGAGTCGCGCCCCGAGCGTCTCGCCCGGAACCCGGCGCATCACGAAAAACTTCACGGGGAACGTATCGTCCCCGTCCCAGAGCGGCTCCGGCACCGTGACGCCGGCATCCCAGGCCGCCTTGAGCAGGTGATACTCGAGCTCCCGCCCCGGGATCGTCGGCGCCCCGGGGACCGGGTCCGCCCGGAGGATGCCCTCGATGCTCCCCCCGGGCGTCTCGGCATCGAACGACCACGTCTCCCGCGACGCACCGCCTGAGAGCCGCACCAGGTTCGAAACCGTCACCGGCCCCCCGGTCCGCGCTGCGATGAACCGTTCCAGTCCCTCCTGGACCTCCTCTTTTCGCACAGCCCTACTCAACCTGGTCGAGGTACTCGCTCAGGCCATAGCCCTTGCGCTCGCCATCGAGGAGGTACTCCGTCATCCCCTCGCCGATATGGGTGAACTTCCCCGCGCGCCGGTTCCGCAGTGGGATGAAGCCCCGCACCGTCCCTTCGACCCGGTGCACCTCGCCGTTCGCCAGGGTCACCGTCGCCTTTAGCGCTTTGTGATAGTTCGTGTCGCCCTCGTACTCGGTTTCGAGCTCGATATTCTTGACCTGCACGATGGTGTCCTTCCCCTTGTGGAACACCCCGCCGATGCGGTCGCCCACGATCGAGAGCACCATCCCGAGGTCGTCGCCGAAATTCCCGGTGATCCACCGGTAGCTCGGAGTCGATTGCCAGTACCGGGGCCCCCACGAATGGTCCCGCAGCCCATGCCCGTGGAACTGCAGCACGGGGCCGTCCTCCACCTGCAGCGTCCCGGTCACCCGCATGTGCTGCTCATAGTGCGCCCGCGCGAACTCGTTCTGCGACCCCGCGCCCCCCGGCTCCGCCACATGCCCGTAAATGGGGCCAACCCCCTCATGTACGAGGTCGATATGAATCCGCCGGTGCGGGTTCTCCTTGAACGCAACGCTCGGCTCCCGCATCTCCCGCGGGTCCTTGAGATAGACCACGGAGCCCTCGTAGGTCGTCCGCAGCCGCTCTCCCGGTTCCAGCACCTCGACCCTCAGCCCCCCGGCGTTCCAGCCCTCGTTGCTCGTAATCTGCGGTCGCTTGTAGTTGAACAGCGCCGAACCATCCGGCTGGTAGACGATGACGGTGACCTCGGCGTACCCCTCGTTCGCCCGGTTGCCGATGCGCAAGAAGCCCCCAAGCTGCTGCGCAGGGTCGAAGAAATTGAAGTAGACCGATTCGTTGAAGTTCTCCTCGGGCCCGAGCGGGTGAGTGTAGTCGTCTTCAGGCTTTACGTTGCCGATGATGGTGACCATCGTTCCAACCTCCTGCCGGTGCTGTCTCTCGGCAGGCCCGGATCATACCCGAGCGGCGTCCCGCCTGCCCGTCACTCCGTCGTCGGCGCCAGCGTCCGAAGATAGTTCACGAGATGCCATATCTCCTCGTCCGTCAGCCCCTGCTCCGTCCATGCAGGCATCGCCGTCCCCGGGATGCCGTCCGCGATGAACCGGAACAGCTGACCGTCGGGGTGCTGCGGCACGTGCACCGTGAGGTCGAGCGGGTACGGGTTCAAATCCAGCCCCGGCGGTGGTACGCCCGTCCGCCCGTGGCAGGCAATGCAGTTCGCCTCGTACAGCGCCCGTCCCCGGGCGAGCGAATCGGCATCCGGGAAGACCGGGTTCGTCGGCAGCCCCGACCGCGGCTCGTGCGCATGCACCCCGAAAAGTAGCAGCACCCCGAGCCCGAACCCCGCCATCGTGCCCGTGCTCGCGACCCAGCCGAGCCGCCGGTTCAGCTCACGGGCCGCCCCGCGGCCGAGCGCGAATCCCAGGCCCGCAAGCAGCAGCACGAGCCCGCCGAACTGGTTCCACGTCAGCCCCGCGGTCGGCAGCGACCACGCCCCACCCCGGGGCATCACCGCTGCCGCAAACGCCCCGGCTGGCCGTACGTCGAAGAACGTCCGTGCGTCATCAGCATCGGCCCGTCGCACCTCCGCTTCCACCCGCCACCTCCCCTCCAGCGGCATGTACGGACCCTGGCCGATGAACTCCCCCGTCCTGTCCCTCGAGAGCACGAGGACCGACGGCCCAAGGGACTGGTCCTCCTGGTACCTGAAGACGAGCCGCACCGCCTGGGCCTCCGCCGGAGCCCCTGACTGGTCGGCCAGCGAGACTCGAAACGTGTTCAGGCCGGTCCGGTTCGGGTCGATGCGCAGCGTGACCCGCAGGTTGCTCGCCGGCGCCGTCATGTCGAACGGCCGCCGCTCCGGCTCGAGCACGACCGACCGGCTCGTCGTCGTCTGGCTCATCAGCGCCGCCGCAGCGACGACCGCCACGCCGAGCCCTACCTCTGCCGCCGCGCCGAGCATGAACCGCCCCGGCTCGCCCGGCCGTTCCCCCACCAGCCGCGCCTTCCCCCGGCGCGCGTTGTACAGCGCCACGGCCAGCAGGGGCAGCGCGAGCGCCAGCTTCGCCAGCAGTACGAGCCCGTATCGCGTCTCGGTCAGCTTCTGCACCGAATCGACGTGGATGAGCGCGCCCAGCAGCCCGGTCGCCAGCAACACGAACACGAGCACCGAGGCCACCCGGGCAAATCGGCGCATCAGGGCCCGCCAGGGGTCCCTCCGCCGGCCAAACCGCGCCGCCACGACCGCCCCGGCGACCGCCCCGAGCCAGCCCACCCCGGCTGCCGCGTGCACCAGGTCGATGGTCATCGCCCACGCGCTCCCGGCAACCGCCGCCGCATGGCTCGTCGCCGTAAACGTCGCCAGCTGCCCTGCGGCGAACGCGAGGAGCAGCGCCGCAGCAGAACGCGGACGCCGCTGGTACAGCGCAGCCGCCCCGGCAACCCCTGCCGCGAGCACAGCCCGCACCAGCCAGTACCGCCCGAACTGCGTCCCGAAGACTGCAGCACCCGGTCCCAGCCCCGAGTAGGTCTCGAGCAGGAGCACCAGGCTGAGCCCCGCCGCCACCACCCCCGCCGCCGCCCCGACCGCTGCCGCCTGGCCCAGCCGCCGCTGCGTCGCCGCCGGTGCCTCCGGCCAAAGCACGGTCACCAGCGCCGCCCCGGCCGTGAGCATCAGCCCGAGAAGCGCCAGCAACCGCGTTGCCGTTCCGTCGGCCCGCCCCAGCCGGTCCGACCCCGAACCGACCGCAGCCAGCACGTTCACTGCGTCCGGCACCGTCCCGTCCGGGTTCAACACCGTGAACGGGTACGAGCCCGTCAGCGCGTGCCCATCCACCCGGGAGACGTTGTTCCAGATTACGTTGTAGATACCCGGCTCGAGCTTCGGCAGACTTGCCCGCATCCGTCCCTGCGTCACTACCGCCGCGCCGACCGCGATTTCGCGCCCCGCCCCATCGAGCACCCGGATACTGCTCGCCCGCGGGTCGATCGGCTCGGTGAAATCGAGGATGACCTCCGGCGGTGACTGCCGCAGGAAGGCGTTCGGGGCCGGCTCCGAGGCCGCCAGGGCCGCGTGCGCCCGAACCCCGCGTGCCGGCACCGCCAGCATGAGCACCGCGGCCAGTGCAAACGCTGCGAGGAGCGCCCGCCTCATTCCCCCCGCCTGCTGAACACCACGCCCGCACCGATGCCCACGAGGAGCATGAGCGCTCCCACCGCCGCCGCCAGCACCCACCCCGTCCCCTCCGAGCCCCCCCGCGGGATGGCCGCAGCCGGGGCCGGCGTCGGCGCCCCGCCGAGCAACGGCTCATACAGCACCTCGCGTCCCGGGTTCGGCTCCGCCGCCGGGTCGTATCGGAAGCGCAGCTCGCCGCTGGCCGTATCGCCATCCTCAGCGCTCAGCGTCTTCCAGTGAACGACATAATCCCCAGGCGCGAGGTCCCGCGGCAGCGCAACGGACAGCCGCCGCCGGTCATTCGGGTCGACCACGGCAGCCTCCCGGGTGACCTCGTTCCCGGCCGCCGCGAACACCCTGATTTCGTTGGCCCCCGCCTGCCGGGCCATCTCCTGCGTCATCACCAGCACCACCTCGGCCGGCGGCCTGTTCAACACGGCCCCGTCCCCCGGCGTCGCCCGGCGCGGCTCCGCATGCGCCAGCGCTCCCGCAGCCAGGCCCAGGCCCAGCGCTCCCGCGACGACCAGCCCCGCGACCTTCATCCATTATCAGCTTAGCTCGTCGCCCCCGGCCGACAAGCTGCCGGGAGGCCGCCGCACCTCGTTCCCGGGAGCGAACCGGCCCGGCGTCGACGCCGGGCCGGCAGGGAGGGAGGGACCTCCTCGAATCAGCCGCGGGGCAGCCCGAGCCCGCGCGTTGCGATGATGTTCCGCTGAATTTCGCTCGTCCCGCCGGCGATCGTCGAAGAGACCGTCTGGAGATAACTGGCCGGCGCCCGCCCCTTCATCGGCGCATCGCGCCCCGTGAGCAGCGCCGACGTCCCAAGCGCCTTCATCGCCGTCCGCGCGATGCGCTGGCTCAGCTCCGTGTTGAACAGCTTCGCAATCGACGCTTCATGATTCGGCACCCGGCCGGCAGCCTGGATGCTGACCACCCGATAGCTCAGCATCTTCGCCGTCGCGGCCTCGATCCACCGGTCCGCGAACTCACCAGCGAAAGCAGCGCTCGCGCTCGCCGTCTCCGGCTTCCCGCGGTGCTCCTTCCAGTACCGCAGGTAGTACTCCAGGGTCTGCCGCTGGCCAACCGCATTGCCGATCGACGAACGTTCGAAGTCCAGCGTCGTCGTCCCGATGTACCAGCCCCGGTTGACCTCGCCGACCACATTTCGCGCCGGCACCCGAACGTCTTCGAAGAAGACCTCATTGAACTGGTGGCCGCCCGCCATGTTGATCAGCGGCCGCACGGTGATGCCCGGGCTCTTCATATCCACGAGGAAGTACGTGATGCCCCGGTGCTTCGGCGCGTCCGGGTCGGTCCGCGCCAGCATGAACATCCAGTCCGCGGTATGCGCCCCAGAGGTCCAAATCTTCTGCCCGTTGATCACGAAGTCGTCTCCGTCCCGGACCGCCCGCGTCTGGAGGCTCGCGAGGTCAGAACCGGCGCCCGGCTCGCTGTACCCCTGGCACCACTGTACCTCGCCCCGCAGAATCGCCCCGAGGTGCTCCCGTTTCTGGTCGTCGTTCCCGTGGATGATGAGCGTAGGGCCGATCATCGAGACGCCCATACCGCCCACCTGTGGCGCCCGCGCCTCGGCGAACTCCTCATTCATGATGAACTGCTCCATCACCCCGAGGCCCGCGCCGCCGTACTCCTTCGGCCACGCCGGCGCAATCCACCCCTTCTTCGCCAGCTTGTCGCGCCACTCCCGGAGCACGCCGCCACGCTCCCGCGCCAGCTCCACGGGGTTGATGTCAGGGTCGACCCGCGGTCGCTCCCGCTCGAGGAACTCGCGCACCTCGGCCCGCCACGCCGCCTGTTCAGGCGTATCCCGGAAATCCATGGCCTTCTCCTGCCGTGTCGTTAGGGGCTTTGCGGAACTGTAACGAACCGAAACCCTGACGTAAAGGGAAAGGTCCCGCCGGCCACCCTTCGTCGTGCACACCCTTCGCGGTCCGCGTAGACTTCGCCCGCACCTACCCCACCCCCAGAAAGGACAGCACCCATGAAGGTCGGTTCAGGCTTCGGCGGCACCTGGCTCACGGCAGTCCCCGAGCAGGCACGCCGCGCCGAAGAGCTCGGCTACGACTTCGCAAGCACCCCCGAAACCCAGCACGATTCCATCCTCGCCGCCACGCTCGCTGCTTACGCCACCGAAAAGCTCGAAGTCCAGACGAGCGTCACCATCGCCTTCCCCCGCAGTCCCACCGTCCTCGCCATGGAGGCCTGGGACATCCAGCACCTGAGCAAAGGCCGCTTCGTTCTCGGCCTCGGCTCCCAGGTCAAGGGCCACAACCAGCACCGCTTCAGCGTTGACTGGCCCGGCGCCCCGGCGACGCGCATGAAGGAGTACATCAAGATGCTCCATGCCGTCTGGGACTCCTTCCAGGACGGCAAAAAGCCCGAGTTCATCGGCAGGTTCTACCACTTCACCCTCATGACTCCGAACTTCAATCCCGGGCCTATCCCCTACCCACGTCCGAAAGTCGGCCTCGCCTGCGTGGGCGATGCCATGGCCCGTGTTGCCGGAGAAGTCGCCGACGTCGTCATGCCCCACGGCTTCATGACGGATAAGTACATGCGGGAGGTCGTCCTTCCCAATGTCGCCATCGGCCTCAAGCGGTCCGGCCGCACCTGGCAGGACATCGAGATCGCCGGCGGCGGATTCACTGTCTTCGGCGAAACCGAGTCCGAGATCGAACAGGGCCTCGAGCGCCTCCGCCAGCCCATCTCCTTCTACGGCTCCACCCGCTCCTACCACGAGGTCTTCGAAGTCCACGGCCTCAAGAGCCTCGGCATGCAACTCCATGAGCTCTCGCTCCAGGGCAAGTGGGACGAAATGCAGCGCGTCATTCCCGAAGACGTCCTCCGCGTATTCGCCCAGACCTCGACCTACGACAGGCTCCCCGAGTTCATCGCCAGCCACCGCGAATACGCGTCCCGCATGACCCTCATGCTCCCGGCCGGCACCCCCGAAGAGCGCGAGCGCGCGAAACACATCATCGAGCAGGTCCGGAAGGTCGAGGTCCCTCGCGTCCCGCGCGGCCTCGAAGACCTCTCCGCCATCCCGGACCGCCCCAGGGCCACCGCCTGATCGGCGGCGCTGCGCCACCCGCGTCGCTCTTCGTCGGACGATGACGCCTTCCCCGTCTGCCCGCGCACCGGGGAGCCTGCTGGCCGCCGCGGGGGGCATCGCCCTCGTCGTAGCCGCCCGCCTCCGCTCCGGCGAATTCTCCCTGCTCGAGCGCCCCTGGGATGCCTCAGCGCTCACCTGGGCCGCGCTCGTGGCGTTTGCGGGCAGCGCCGCCGGGCTCCGCTCTGCCCTCGCCGGCGCAGTCCTCCTCCTCGCCGCTGCCTGGGCCGCTTGCGTCATCGCTGTCCTCGGCGCGGTCCCCGCCATCGGGCTGGCCGGCGGCGCAGCGCTGGCGGCAGCCAGCCTCCGTTTCGCTGTCGCGGCCGCTCGCCGCCGTCCCCGCACGGTCGCAATCGCCCTCGCCGTTACCGCCGCCGTCGCTGCCGGCGCGACGTTCGCCGGCCTGCGTATCCACGACACTTACCTTGGTCCCACCCACCCGCCCTCGCCTCTTCGCGCAGCGCCCGTCGACCTCGTCGAATGGGCCTGGGCCGGTGCCGTTTCTCCTGAATCCTTCACCGTCACGGCGCAGCTCGCCGGCGGTGTCGCCGCTGCCGCCGATGTCGTCCTCGTCGTCCGGCGCGAACCCGGCGCCGGTGAGGTCGGCCGATTTCCGCCCGCCGCCATCAGCACGGCCGGGGTCGCCCGGTTCGACGTCAGCGGGCTCGAACCCGCGACCCGCTACCGCTGGGCAATTGCCGCCCGCGGCCGCCAAGAGCGCTACCGTACCGGCACGCTCACCACGCTCCCGGCCGGGCCAGCGTCGTTCACCCTGGCCTTCGGCTCCTGCGCCAGCACCGGTTCCAGCGGGCAGGTGTTCGACCGTATCCGCGAGGCAGCACCGCTGCTTTTCATCCACGCGGGCGACTTCCACTACGAAGATATCGACGACGACGCCCCGGCTGCCATCCGCAGGGCCTACGCCCGCTCGCTGCGCGCCCCCGCGCAGCAGAGCCTCTGGCTCGAAGTCCCTGTCCTCTACACCTGGGATGACCACGACTACGGAGGCAACGATAGCGACCGCACCACCCGGTCCCGCGATGCGGCACGGACCGTCTACCGTGAGCTCGTCCCTCACTATCCCCTGCCGCTCGAGGGCCCGGTCGCTCAGGCCGTCACTGTCGGGCGCGTCCGCGTCATCGTCACCGATGGCCGCTCAGAGCGCGACCCGTCCCGGGCGCCCGGCGGTCCGGGGAAATCGATGCTCGGCCAGGCTCAGCTCGCCTGGCTCCTCGACGAGCTCCTCCGCGCCCGCGACGAGGCCGCACTCATCATCTGGGTCAACAGCGTCCCCTGGATTTCGAACGACCCCAGCAGCGACAGCTGGGCCGCCTATTCCGAGGAACGCCGCCGCATCGCCGACTTCCTCGTCGAGCATCGCATCGAGAACCTGGTCATGCTGAGCGGTGACGCGCACATGCTCGCCGCCGATGACGGCTCCAACAACCGCTACGCCTCCGACCGCAGCGGACCCGGCTTCCCCGTCTACCATGCCGCCGCGCTCGACCGCCGCGGCTCCGTCAAGGGCGGGCCCTACAGTGAAGGCGCCTACCCGGGCGGCGGACAGTTCGGCCTCCTGACGGTCGAAGACGCCGGTACGGAAATTCGCGTCACCTTCAGCGGCCGCAACTGGCGAGGCGTCGAGCTCCTCCGCCACGAACGGGTCTTCCCGGTCGGCTCCAGGCCGTAGCACCCCGCCCGGACGCCCTGTACGCTCCTTCCGTGGCACGGACCGTCCGCGTCGTCGATGCCGGGACCGGTGAGACCGTAGCCGAGAACGTTGCCGTTGCCGATTCGTTCTGGGGCCGGTTCCGCGGCCTGATGCTCCGCGCGCCCCTGCAGCCCGGCCAGGGCCTCCTGATGCAGCCCTGCTCCTCCATTCACATGCTCTTCATGCGCTTCGCCATCGATGCCGTCTTCATCGACCGCGAGGGACGTGTTCTCCGGGTCGCCCGGGGCGTTCGACCATGGCTCGGCCTCGCCGCCGTCCGCGGGGCTCATGCCGTCCTCGAACTCCCGGCAGGCACCGCCATCAGCATCGCCGAAGGCGAAACCCTCCGCTTCGAACCCGCCTTGCAGCCCCCGTAGCCCGCCCCCGCGGTCCCGGTCGAACACGAACAGCCCACCCGGGGTGCTGGACCGCCGACGCGCCACGCTGCGCCCGTCGACTCGGCTGCCAAGACTCCGGCGGCTCTCCGAAGGGCTCCCTCGCTCGCCGCCCGCATCGCCGCCGCCGAACCGGCCTCTGTCTCAGGAAAAGGTCGCCTCCGCAGGGTCCCTCTGCAGCCGGTCGTTTTCCCTTCCCTGCCCGGCCCCAGGCCGGGCGCAACGGGGTGCCGACGCCACACGCGTGCCAGCCCTGCGCGGCGTCCGTCGTGAGTCCGCAATGCTCCGCCGCTGCACACGCACGAAAGGGGGAGGCGCGCGCGCCTCCCCCTTTCGAAGGCCCAGGACTCAAAAAGGGCTACTGCTGGACCGGCGTGTCTTTCGAGTTGCCCCACTCGGCCCAGGAGCCGTCGTAGACTTTGTTCCCCTTGCCGAGCCCGACGAGCCGCAGCGTGAACAGCGAATGGGCCGCCCGCACGCCCGTCTGGCAATACGTGATGACCTCCGTGTCCTTCGTGATGCCCGCCTTCGCAAACTGCGCCCGCAGCTGGTCGGCCGGTTTCCATACCTTCGGGTCCGTTTCCGTGAGGGATGCCTGCCAGTCGAGATTCACCGCATTCGGCACATGGCCCCCGCGCGCTGCGCGCACATCGGCTCCCGTGTACTCCGCCTGCGAGCGGACGTCCAGGATGACCACGTTTGGGTTCGGGTTGGTCGCCTTCTCTTTGACATAATCCAGGGCGCAGATGACATCCGGGTTCGGCTTCGCGACGAACGTCGCCTTCGCGGGCGTCGGGACCTCCTTCGAGACGGCCCGGCCTTCCTTCTCCCACTTCGCCCAGCCGCCATTCAGCACCCGCGCCTTGTCGTGGCCGTAGTAGTCGAGTACCCACCACAGCCGTGTCGCCCAGAGCCCGGTCCCGTCGTCGTAGATAACGACGTCTTTCGAATTGTCGATTCCGAGCGCGCCGACCTTTTCGGCGAACAGGCGCTCGCGAATCACGTACAGCTTCTCGTCCGGGTCCTTCAGCGCTGCCTGGTCGTACCAGACCGCGCCCGGGATGTGGCCGGCGTCATACGCTTCCTTTTTTCGAATATCCACCACAACGAGCGAGGCGTTGCCGAGCTGCCCCGCGAGCCAGTCCGTCTCCGCGAGCAGGTCCGGCTCGGCGTAGCCGACCGGCTCCGCGCTGCCGCCATCCGACGGCGTCTTCCCCGCGTCGTCGTCGTCCCCGCCGCAAGCCGCCGCCAGCGGCAGCGCCAGCAGCACCGCCAGCGCGAGCCCGAGCCACGTCAGTCGCAATCGAATCCATCGTTCCATCGTGAGAACTCCTCTATCCCTTGGAAAGTTCCGCGGCGCGGCGCGAAATCTCCGCGAGCGCCTGTTTCTGGTCGAGCTTGCCCTCCGCGGGTTCGAGGCGGATGCGCCACGTCCCCCGCCCGGCTGGCTCGATCGTCGAACGAAAGTTCAGCTTCGCCCCCTCCCACGGCACCGTCGAAAGCGCCGGCGCGTGGTCGGTCAGCACCTCGAGACACTCGCCCGCTGGAAGCTTCCCGAGCGCCTCCCGCGCCTTCATCGCCGGGTAGGGGCACATCTCCCCGCGTACGTCGAGTTCCATCGTTCCCTCCTTGCTCGTCGATTACGGCAGGCGCCGAATCAGCGCGACGCCGACCCATGCCCCGCCGAAGAGCGCGACCCCATACACCCACCCCGCCAGCGCGAGCGACGGGATGGACGAAAAGAACGCGCCGATCGTGCAGCCGATGGCGATCACCGACGCGTAGCCCATCAGCAGCCCGCCAGCGCCAGCCTGGACGTACCGGCTCCACTGGCGCGGCCGGCGAATCCGAAACTCCCCCGAGAGCATCGAGGCCGCGAAGGCGCCGGCCACCAGCCCCAGCATCGTCGCCGTCCTCGCCGTGAACCACCTGTCCGCTCCCCCGGGTGTGCACCCGGCCAGCAGCTCGCTCCCTTTCAGCGGAAGCGCGCTCGCGTCGAACCAGCCGAGCACGTTATCGCTCCACAGCGAAATCCCGCCCGTCACCCCAAGCGGCACCTGGAGCCCGAGTGCGAACACCGACACCACGCCCAGGGCGATGGCACCAGTCGTGTAGCTCCAGCCGTGCCCGCCCCAGACCTTCTCCCAGCCCTGCCGAAGCTGTTCGCGCCAGCCGAAGGACGGCTCTGGCGGCAGCGCTGGGAACTCCGGCATCTTCGGCGTCCGCGATTCCCACCACAGCACGGCAACGTAGAGCGCGGCCAGCCCCGCCAGCGTCAGCCCCAGGGCCGCCGGGTAGCCGCCCAGCTCCGCCGGGAGCCAAACCGCCGTTCGCTCCCGGATATCGTTGTCGTACCACCACGCCCACTGCCGGTTCGCCACGACTGTCCCCGCAGCGATGCCCGCCATTGCCACCCACGATGCCACGTATCCCTCGCCCATCCGCCAGAGCGAACCCGAAACACACCCGCCAGCCAGCACCATCCCAACCCCGAACAGCACTCCGCCGACCACCGTCGCAATCCCGACCGGCTGGATGTGCGGCCCTGCCGGTGCGATACCGAATCCCGGGTCCGGCGCCAGCCGCGCCTCGAGCAGGACGAACCCCGCTGTCGCCACAGCCAGCCCGAGGAGAATCGCCCGGAACAGGCGGCCGTCCCCCAGCAGGATGAGGTCGCGGAACGCCCCCGCGAAGCACAACCGGCTCCGCTGGAGGATGACCCCGAACGCCACGCCGATGAGCCAGAAGGCTCCGACCGCGAAGCCGCGCTGGTCGAGCAGCAGCCACACCGCGGCGATGCCAGCGCCGAGCACGAGCGGCTTCACGAGAGCGCGGTCGCGCACCGACGGAGTCGGAGCAGGACTTTCAGCGACAGCCATGGTCGATACACTAACTAAGTTGACCAACTCGGTCAACTACCACGGCGGGCTCATCCCGTTCCCCGCCCTCGCGGAGTTGGCCGAATCCCGCAGGCGTACGCCGCAAACGGCAAACGGCGTGCAGCTACCATGGGAACACCTGGGTCTCCGCCACCTGGCGGAGGCCGCCGGCCCACGGAGCGCTTACTCCCCCAGCCGCCCGCTCCCCGCGCGTGCGTTCCGCCCGCGCTTCGGCGCACCTCGAACACGAACCTCGAATCCCAATTCGCCGCACCCGGGGAGCCGGGACTCGCTCCCCGCGCCGGGTGGCCGTGGTAGCAGGGGGGAGGCTCGAACTCCCGACCTCACGATTATGAGTCGTGCGCTCTGACCGGCTGAGCTACCCTGCCTCAGCTCACTTCCTCACCTGTCAATCTACCACGGCCCGCGTCTTCGGCGCACCGCCGGCACCCGGGGGCGTTGCGCGGCGCTGCACGGCCCAGTTGTCGACCTCACCCTGACCGCGGAGCCGTCGCAGAGCCGGGCGCGGGAAATCCCTCGTTTCGGGGGGAAATTCCGGTGAGCGCGCCGGGTTCATGGCGCGGGTCGGCCTGGCAGGACGTCCCGCTCACCGGCCGCGGCAGTGCGCTTCACGTCCACGCGACTTCCGGAAAGGCGTAGTCGAGCCACTCCCGCCCGGTCTCGTCGCCGCTGGCCACCGTGCTGACATCCTCGGTCGCCATGTCATCCGCAGGTTCCAGCCGCGCACCCGGGACTTCCGTGAACCGTACGCTCCCGTCGCTCGTCGAGGCAGCTGCGAACCCCCGGAAGACGATGCGCTGACCGAATGTCAGCCAGCGCGGAGCCCTCGCAGCGGGGTATTCGAGTTCGGCGGAGTTCCGAGCGCCGATTTCCGCCGGGCAAAGCTTGACGACCTCCATCGGCACGCCGCGACCAGCATGCATCCGTGACCCGTCCGCTGGGTAATTCCCCACGACGACTGACTCGTACGCATTGTCGAGGCGGCCGTTCCAGCGCTCTCGCCGTGGCGAGCTCCACGATGCCTTGCGTCGCAACACGGTGTACGTCCAGCTCAGGTGCTTCTCATCGCCCTCCTCGCTGAGCGGTCGAGTCGCCCCCATCGGCAGGTGCCTCACGAACTCCCCGTACAGCGGTGTTGGGTAGAATGCTTCCCGCCGCGATGGCCAGCACCGGTGGCAAAAGTCCGGGAGGCTCTGCCCGAAGCGGTCTCCGCAGGGGCTCACGACCTCCCAACCCCCGCGCCATTCGAGAAATGCCCTCCGCCAGCCCATCAGGCCGCCGGCGTCGTACCGGTCCCCGGGCTCGAGGAGCAATATGAGGCAGCCAGGGCGCGCGGCCTCGAGCAGGCGCTCGAAGTGCTGCGTCGTTCGGCCAGCATCACGGAGCTCGTTGAGGATATAGCTCGCGACGACCAGGTCCGCCTTCGCCACGGCCTCCTTCATTTCAGCCGAGGCCGGCTCGGAGAGGTCAGCCTGCAGGAAGTCTGGTTTCGCGCAGCCCGC
>CALLPC010000007.1 GCA_938015525.1 uncultured Dehalococcoidia bacterium | reverse complement strand
TGGAGCGGGCGGCGGGAATCGAACCCGCACCTCAACCTTGGAAGGGTCGCGCGCTGCCACTACGCCACGCCCGCCTGTCCGGAAAAGCGGAATCCCGCTCCCTCCACATCCTACCAGAGCCTCGCCCTTCGTTCGCCGCGCCCGATCCCCTACCATCGATGCCGGTGCGTGTCCTCATCCTCGAGCCGTTCCCCGGTCAGCGCTGGCGCAGCATCACCCGGTATGCCGACGGGCTGGAGGCTTCACTCCATCTTGCAGGGCTCCACGTCGTGCGTGCCTTCGCCCCCTGGTGGAATCCCCCGGCTATCCTCCAAGGCATCCGCCGTCGCTGGTGGCGAGCGCTGGCCGTCCGGTCAGTGACCTCCGGTGAGTTCGACATCGTCCATATCGCTGACCACGCGCTCGCCCACCACGCCGGCCGGTTCAAGGGTCGTGCCCGGGTCGTCGTCACGGTCCACGATGTCCTCGCGAAGACTATGCCCGGCTACTTCCGGCGCCCGCTCGGTCCGCTGAAGCGTACCTTCCTGCGTCATCCCCTCGGACGGCTGGGCGACGCCGAACTTCTCCTCGCACCGTCGAGCTTCAGCCGAGAAGCAGTCCTCCACGAATGGCCCAGCGTCGACCCCTCCCGCGCGCTCGTAGTCCCCAATCCCGTGGACCCCGCATTCCAACCGATGGAGCGGCGCCAAGCGGAATCCGCGCTCCGCGAATTCCACATCCGCCTTCCCGAACGCCCACGGGTCCTTTCCGTCGGGCACGATGGCACCTACAAGAACCTCCACGCGCTCCTCGAGGCGATGCAGTGGCCCGGCCTCGGGCATGCCTGCCTCGTCCGCGCGGGCACGAGGCTCGACCCCCGCCGGTTCCCAGCCGTCCGGTTGCTCGCGGCCGAAGGTCGCCTCGTCGAGCTTGGCCCGGTCCCCGACCAGGTGCTCGTGCCGCTGTATGCGGCGTCCGACGTCCTCGCCCAGCCATCGCTCGCGGAGGGATTCGGCTACCCGGTCCTCGAGGCGATGCAGATGCGGCTCCCGGTGGTGTCGAGCGATGGCGGCGCTCTCCCCGAAGTCGCAGGAAGCGCTGCCGTCATCGTCTCGCTCGCGGTCCCGGACTTCTCCGCAACGTTTGCCCGCGCCATCGCGGCACTGCTCGAGGACGCCCACCTGGCCGACCGACTGCGGGAGGCCGGCGCAGCACGCGCTGCCGCCTTCTCGACCGAGGCGGTCGGTCGTCATCTCCTCCAGGCATACCGCTCGATGGCGTAACCCGGCGCCGCGCTACCATGCCGCCGTGGGTATTGCCGCCGGCAGCTTCCTCGCCCTCACATTCCGATTTGGGGCGACGTTTCTGTGGGCTGCCATCGGGGTCCTCACCGCGCGCGCTCTCTCGGTCGAAGACCGGGGGGCCTATGCGTCGGCAGTCGTCTTCACCTCCGCAGCAGGCGGGATAACGAGCCTCGGCGCGGCGACCGGATTCTTCGTTGCCAACCGGAAGCGCCTCCCTGCTGACGTGGCCGGGAACGCGCTGCTCATCGCCCTCCCAATGTCTCTCCTCGCGGCGGCCGCCGGGGCAGCGGCGTGGCTCCTCATTCCCGGCGAGCCCGGTCGGTTCGGCTTCTTCGCGGGCCTGCTCCTCCCGCCGAACATCGTCCGCAACACGCTCAACGGGGTGCTCCTGGCCGAAGGAAAGCTCGTACAGTTCAACCTCTCCGCCAACCTGCCGGTGGGTGCCGGGTTCCTGCTGCTCCTCGCGGTCCTGGTTGGTATCGGCGAGCGGTCTGCCGTCGCGGCGCTCGCAGCCTGGACCGCGGCCCAGTACCTCGGCCTCCTCCCGCTGGTCATCTGGGGCAGGCGCTGGTGGTCCTGGCCATTACGGCACCGGCCGGATGGGCGGCTCCTCCGGGGCATGCTCAGCTTCACCGCCGTCAGCGGACTGGCCGGGGCCGTTGGCTTGCTCAACTACCGCATCGACCTGCTGCTGGTGGTGACGCTGGACAGCCGGGAAGGGGCCGGCATCTACGCCTCGGCCATCGCCGGCGCCGAGGCCCTCTGGCTGTTCTCCTCGGCCATCGCGATGGCCTCATTCGCGCGAGTCGGAGCCGAGTCCCGCGCTGAGGCGGCGCGGATTACGGCCGCCGGGGTCCGCCACACCCTGCTCATCGTGACGGTCGGCGCGGGCCTCCTGGCAGCGGTCGCGCCCTGGGCGATGGTTCTCCTTTTTGGGTCCGATTACCGGGCTGCCGCCCTGCCGCTGCGCATCCTGTGCATTGGCACCTTGCTCTACGCTCCGCAAGCTCTACTCAACAACTATTTCGCCAATCAGCTCGGGCGGCCGGGTATCGCGCTGGCACTGGGGCTGCTCTCGCTCGTCGTCAGCGTAGTCCTCGGCCTCGCGCTCATCCCGGGGCTCGGCTTCGTCGGTGCGGCCTGGGCGACGACCGCGAGCTACCTCATCTCCGGTGCCGCGGCCATCAGCCTCTTCCTCTGGCTCGCGCCGGTGGGTACGCGCGACCTCTGGCGTCTCCGGCGGGCCGACCTCGAACGTTACCCCGCGCTCGCTCGCGAACTCACGCGGCTGGTGCGGCGCCCCGGTGCTTAGCCCCGGCGTGCTGGCCCGGGAGCAGTGACGCCGGCCCGGCTGCGCGCGCCCCGGGGCCGGGAGGCGGCCCGCACCGGCCGCGCCGGCGCGCCCGGGGTGAGCCGCGGCCCCAGCCAGGCCGCAAGCAGCGTCAGCACCCATGCGAGCACGACCGACCAGCGGACCGGCTCCGGGATGTTCCATGCCCGGTTGATAGAAATCTGCCAGTTGAGCGCGAGGATAGGCAGGAAGGCAGCGGCGCTCCAGCCCGCCGCCCACCACAGCTGCCGCCGGTCGCCACCGATGGCGGCAAAGGGAAGGAACCAGATGAGATACCACGGCAGGAACCCGGGAAAGGCGGCAAACAGGAACAGCCCCATCACGAGGGCGACCGCCCGCGCAAGGTCGCGGCCCGTTGCGAGCGAATGGCGCGCCGCGACGGCAGCGAGGATGCCGAGGGCGATGACGTAGCCGAAGAACACCATCCGGTTCCTTCCTGTCCCGGACAGGGAGAACAGGTCTGCGATGACGCCCCACGGGTTCGAAGGAGCGACGGCCGTGGCTGGCCCGAGGGTCCCATTCCGGACCGGGGCCACGTCGAAGGCGTAGGCGAGCAGTAGCATCATCCCGAGGCCGGCCGCTGTCCCTGCTACGGCGAGCCTCCAGCGCGGGAACCAGTAGGCCGCGAGGAGCGGCGCTGCGATGAGGAGGGCGTACTTACACAGTGCTGAGGCCAGGCCGGATAGCGCAGCGCCCGCCCGCATTCTCCAGCCCGGAAGCGTCGCGAGCCCGAGCGCGACCACGCCGAAGAACGCCATCAGCGAGTCGTTGTGGCCGTCGCCCGGGTATTGCCAGAGCATCATCGGGTTCAGGCCGATGATGCCAGCGGTGAAGGCTGGGTTGCTGCCGAACCGGCGCGCGATGATGCCCGCGGCAAGCGCGGTTCCGAGCAGGAAGAGCCCGGCGATCACCTTCTGGCCCACCAGGTTGGCCCGGAACGAATCGCCGACGAATGGCAGCGCTGCGCCGCCGATGACATACGCGAGCGGTCCGTAGCCGCTCGGGTTCGAGCGGTAGACGCGGACCTCGTTCGCCACCGGGTCATCCACCTTGTCGGGAGTGCCACTCGAATCGGCGGGCCATTTGCCATGCAGCCAGAACGTACGCACGTCGGCAGCGAGGTGGACGGCGTCCGGTGAGGTGAGCGGCATCGCCGGCAGCATGGCGAGGCTGCAGAGCACGATCCCGGCTGCAACCGACGCGAATGCATGCCGGAACCCAAGCCACAGCGCCCGCAGCGCGGCGGCGTAGGCAGCGAACGTCAGGACGATGAGCAGGAAGGTATCGACCAGGTCGGGGATGCCGCCCCGGAGTACACGGGAGATGCCGGCCCGCGCGACGATATCGATGTCGTTCGCGAGGCTGACCCGAGTGGCGATCCCGAAGAAGAGCACGCCCGCCAAGACACCGATGGAACCTGAGAACAGCCAGGGAGCGACCGGGCTCGACGGGGCCGGCACTTCACCGCCCGGCGGCTGCTTCCCCATGCGTCACCTCCCGAAGATTACGGCGTGTCGGCGCCCAGGACTGCGCCTGTGCGGTCGCCAGCGCCCACAGCCCGATCGGGAACCAGAGCAGGCTCAGCACGCTATGCCGCAGGGCGAGCTCGAGTCCCTCCCGGCTGAAGGTGATGAGCCGTTCGCGCAGCCCGATGACCGCCGGAACGAACCACTCGGCGGCAGCGACCGGCAGGACGGCTCCGCGGGGGAGTGCAGCAGGAACGCCCGCCAGTGCGTGCAGGGCAGCCGCGCTGGCCCCCACCCGCGTCAGCATACGAGTCGGCGCAATGAGGTAAACCGCCAGGTCTAGCGCCCGCGCATCACCGCGCGCCGCCCGCAAAGCCAGCCCGAGCCAGAGGCGGCGGGTCACGAGGAGGTGGCCCCGGACCCACCGAAGGCGCTGCCGCACCGAGGTCCCGAGGTCGCGCGCTTCCCCGACCGCAACCCGCGCCTCGGGTACGTAGGCCACCGGTATACCGCGGAGCGCCAGCCGCACGGTCAGTTCGAGATCTTCGGTGAGCGTCGTGATGCGCGGGAGTTCCTGGCGAAGCAGGTCAGGCCGGATGAACCAGCCGCAGCCGCTGATCGTCGTCCCGAGGCCGAGGGCCTCCCGCGGCCGCCACCAGAACAGGTTCCGCGCGCGGCGGCCGAAGCCGTAGCCCTCGGCGATCCATTCCGGGTCGCTGATAGGGACCGTCTCGACCTGGAGGCAGGCTGTTCCGGGGCCGCGCCCGGCGACTGCTGCCAGCATTCGCGTTTCGACGCGTGCGTCGGCGTCGAACACGCCCAGGTAATCGTACCCGGCGCCGACCGCGTCCAGCGCAGCACGGATCGCCCAGGCCTTGCCTGGCGTAGGGGACGAGGTCTCGATGACCTTCGCCCCGGCCGCGCGGGCCGCGGCCGCGGTCCCGTCCGTGCAGTTGTGGGCAACGACGAACACCTCCCGCAGCTCGGGAGGGTATTCCTGGTCGAGCAGGTCACGGACGACCCGGCCGATGACGGCCTCCTCGTCGCGGGCACAGACCACCAGGGCGAACCGTGGCCGCCAGCCCGCCGGCGGGGGCCCTGGTTCACGGTGTTTGAGGTAGCCGGCAAGGGTTACCGCCGACTGGTACGCCGATACCGCCAGGACGGCCGCTTCGGCGGTGCGGATGCCAAGGCGGAGCCAGCGCAGCGCGGATGCCACGCCGGCCATTATGCCCGGGCCGCGCGTCTCGTCGAACGACCCGCTCCTCGGGAAAGGCGAGCCCCCGGGCGGGCGGCCGGGGGCTCGCCAGGATGAAGTGGGGGTCGGTGTCAGCCGCGCGGCAGGCCGAGACCTCGCGTCGCGATGATGTTCTTCTGCACCTCAGTGGTGCCGCCCGCGATGGTGGCGGAGACCGCCTGCATGTAGCCCATCGAGGCGCGGTTCCGGATGTTCCCGTACATGCCGTAGAGGTGCATCGAGAGGTTGGCGATGCGCTGGCTCAGCTCGCTGGTGAAGAGCTTGCACATGCTGGCCTCGTAGTTCGGGATCTTGCCGGCCGCCTGCATCGAGACCACGCGGTAGCTCAGCATCTTCGCCACCTCGGCCTCAATCCAGCGGTCGGCGAACTCGCGGCGGACAGAGTCGCTGCGGAACTTCGCCTCCTTGCCCTCTTTCGCCTGCCGCATCAGCCCCTCGAGCTGCTTGCGGATGCCGACGGCGGAACCGATGGAGGAGCGTTCGAAGTCGAGCGTTGTCGTGCCGACGTACCAGCCGCGGTTCTCCTCGCCGACCCGGTTCTTGACTGGCACGCGGACGTCCTCGAAGAAGACTTCGTTGAACGTCTGCGTCCCGGCGAGCGTCGTGAGCGGCCGCACCGTAATCCCGGGTGACTTCATGTCGACGAGGAGGTAGGTGATGCCGCGGTGCTTCGGCGCATCCGGGTCGGTGCGGACGAGCATGTACATCCAATCGGCGAACTGGGCCCCGGTGGTCCAGATCTTCTGTCCGTTGATGACGTAGTCGTCGCCGTCTCGGACGGCGCGGGTCTGGAGGCTGGCGAGGTCGGAGCCGGCGCCGGGCTCGCTGTAGCCCTGGCACCAGATCACCTCACCGCGGAGGATTTTGCCGAGGTGCTCCTCCTTCTGCTCCTCGGTTCCGTGCTCGATGAGCGTTGGACCGATCATCATGACGCCGAAGCCGCCGACGTTCGCCGGCACCCCAGCCTCGGCGAACTCCTCGTTCATGATGAACTGCTCAACGACGGTCATGTCGGCGCCGCCGTACTTCTTCGGCCACGCCGGCGCGATCCAGCCGCGCGCGGCCAGCTTATCGCGCCACTCTTTGATGGCCCCCATGCGGGCGAAGAGGCCGCCTTCGCCGCCGTCGCCCCCGGAGCGGAGCGCTGCCGGGGCCTCCTTCTCGATGAACTCGCGCACCTCCTTGCGCCACGCTGCTTCGCGTTCGTTGTCGCCGAGATTGATCGCCATGCGGATTCCTTCGTGCTGTCGAGTCGTGCGGCTCGTGCCGTGTGTCCCGATTGTGGGGGAAGGGTCCCCGGCCTGCAAGCGAATTCCGTTCGGGTTTAGTGAGCGCGCGCTCGATGGCGGCCCGCGGAAACTTCGATGGCTTGCGGCCTTCCCGAGCAGGTCCGCTCGTGATACTCTTCACATTGTCCCACCCGGGTGCGGTGGCCGGCTTTCGGTTCTGTCCCTTCTCCTACTGCTCTGCTTCCATCTGCCCTCCGGCCGGCCACCGCACCGCCCTCCTTTGCTGGTATCCTGACCTTCGCGATGGACCGACCGCCAGAGATACGCCGCAACGCCTGGCACGAGCGGTGGCAGGAGCTGCGCCCGGAACCCCTTCGTCCCTGCGTGGAAGTCGCGCCGGGGCTCTACCAGGTCCGAACCCGGGCCTCCCGCGCCTACCTCGCCGTCGAAGAGCGGATCACGGTTATCGATACTGGAGCGCCCGGCTCGGGCGCGCGCATTCTCGAGGCGATCCGGGACCTCGGCCGCTCGCCGGACGACGTCACCGACATCATCATCACCCACGGTCATCTCGACCACGTCGGTGGTCTCCCCGAACTCCAGCGGCGGGTGCCAGCCCGGGCGGGCATCCACCTCGCCGAAGCCCACCACATCGACAGCGACGAGCCGCTGCCGAACCCGTTCACCCACCCGCTTCTCGCGCGCATCTGCGAGCCGTATCTCCAGTGGGTCGACCCTGGCCGGGCGCGAATCGACGTTTACCTGCGGGACGGCGACGAGTTCCCGGCACTCGGCGGCATGCGCATCGTTCACGTCCCGGGACACACGCCCGGGTCCATCGCGCTGCATTTCGAGGAGCGCGGCGTGCTCATCGTCGGCGATGCGATGCAGTACCGGTTCGGGCGGCTGATGCTGCCTCACCGGCTCTTCACGCAGGATATGGCCCAGGCCGCAGCCTCCATCCGCCGGCTCGCCCTGCTCGATTTCGACACCCTCTGCTTCAGCCACTTCCGCCCAATCGTCCGTGACGCCGACCTTCGCGTGCGTGAGTTCGCCCGCGCCCTGCCCGCATGAACACGCTCGTCGAGCTGCTCGAACGCTCGGCTGAGCGCCACGCGGACCGTCTCGCGCTGGCGATGCGGCTCGGTGTCCGAACGACCCGCTACACCTACGCGGACCTCGCCCGCCGCGCTCACGCGTGGGCCCGGATGCTCGCCGAGCGGGGCATCGAGAAGGGCGACCGCGTCATCGCCTGGGCGCCGAACCAGCCCGAATGGGTCGCTGCCATGTTCGGCACGTTCATCGCGGGCGGTGTCCTGGTCCCGCTCGACGTGCGCAGCTCCCCGGAGTTTGCTGCCCGGGTACTAGAGCGCGTCCGGCCGAAAATCGCAGTAGCCGGCCGCACGCAGGCCGAGGCGCTCGCCGGGCTCGAAGTGCCAGTCATCGTGCTGGAGGATGCCCGGCCGCCCCTCGACGGCCACTTCGATGGGCCGCCGCTCGCAGGGGGAGACCTCGCTGAGGTCATCTTCACCTCTGGCACCACCGGCGACCCGAAGGGCGTCATGCTGACCCACCGGAACATCGTCGCGAACGTGGAAGCCGGCCTCGCAGTCATCGACATCGGGCCCAGGACCCGGATGCTTTCGCTCCTGCCGCTCAGCCACATGTTCGAGCAGACGGCCGGCTGCTTCGCGGCAATCGCCGCCGGGGCTGCAGTCTGCTACCCGACGAGCCGCCAGCCCGCCTCGCTCAGCCGGACCATGCAGGAATGGAAGCCGACGGTCATCATCGGGGTGCCGCAGGTGCTCAGCCTCTTCATGGCTGGCATCGAGCGGGAGGCCGCCGCGAGGCACCGCCTCGGCCTGCTTCGCCTGCTCCGCACCCTCGGGCAGCCCCTGCCTGCCCCCGCCCGGCGGCTGCTTTTTCGCCCGGTGCTTTCCCGGTTTGGCGGCGCGCTCGACTTCGTCGCGAGCGGCGGTGCGGCGATCGACCCCGAGGTGCAGCTGAAGTGGGAGGCGATGGGCATCGCGGTCGTCGAGGGCTACGGCACCACCGAGTGCGCTCCCATCGTGACCATCAACCCGCGGGAGGACCGACGTGTGGGAAGCGTCGGCCGTCCGCTCCCCGGCCAGCAGGTTCGCATCGCCGATGACGGCGAGGTCCTGACCCGGGGTGAGAATGTCTTCGCCGGCTACTGGGAAGCACCCGAGGCGACCGCTGCATCGTTCGTCGACGGCTGGTATCGCACTGGGGACCTCGGCTACCTGCAGGACGGTTACCTCTATCTCAAGGGGCGGAAAAAGGACCTCATCGTCCTCGCCGACGGTCAGAACGTCTACCCGGAGGATATCGAGGCCGTGCTGCGCCGCCAGCCGGGAGTGACCGATGCCGTGGTACTCGGTATGGCCCAGGGCGGGCAGGTCATCCTCCACGCGGTCATCGCCGAATCGGAGCCCGGTTCCGCCGCACAAGCGGTCCGCCTCGCCAATCGCCTGCTCGATGCGCGCCAGCAGGTCCTCGCCTGGAGCACCTGGCCGGAGTCCGACTTCCCGCGGACCCACACGCTGAAGGTGCGCCGGCCGCTAGTGGAGGCATGGCTGCGCGACCAGCGGCCCGCACCTTCAGTCCAGACCATCGAAACTGGAGACCCGCTGCTGCGCATCATCGCCGCCATCGCCCGGCCCGGGTCTCCCCTCACCGACGAGACGAATCTCGGCCCTGACCTCGGACTCGATTCCCTGGCGCGGGTCGAACTCCTGTCGGCCATCGAAGATGATATCGGCGTCTACGTGGACGATGCCGAGGTCGGTCCGCAGACTACCATCGGTGAGCTTCGGCGCATGGTAGCCAAAGGCGAACGGAAGGTACGGATTCGCAAATTCCCCACCTGGCCGCGCTGGCGCACGGTCCAATGGCTCCGGCACGCCCTGCTTTCCTGGTTCGTCTTCCCGCTCCTGCGCATCGGCTACAGCGTCGAGGTGCGGGGCCGGGAGCGGTTCGCCACGGTCCAGCAGCCCTGCCTCATCGTCTCGAACCACAACATGCACCTGGACCAGGCGATGCTGCTCCGCAGCATGCCGCCGGGGTTTCGTCGGCGGGTGGCCATCGCCGCAGCGGCGAGCGACATTTTCGGCAACCGCCTGCGCGGCTTCTTCGCGAGCCTGCTCGGCAACGCGTTCCCGTTCGCGAAAGAGGGCTCCGGCGTCCGCGAGAGCCTCGAGTACGTCGCAAAGATGCTCGGCGAGGGCTGGAACGTCCTCATCTTTCCCGAGGGCAAGCTCACGGTCATCGGCCCGATGCAGCCGTTCAAATCCGGCACCGGCCTGCTGGCCGTCGAAACCGGCGTGCCGGTGCTCCCGATGCGCATCGACGTGCTTCGCCCCGGATTCTATGAAGGCAAGTGGCTTCCTCACCCCCGGGCGCGCGTGCGTGTCAGCATCGGCGAGCCGATCCGGTTCGACCCCGGCACCTCCTATCAGGAGGCCACGGAGCGGCTCGAGGAAGCCGTCAGAAATGCCTGAGCGCCGTCCTGTCTTCAGGCGCCGCCTGCAACCGCCGGGACGATGCTCACTTCATCACCATCCTTGAGCGGCGTTTGCATTCCGGCGAGGAACCGGACGTCATCGCCATTGACATAAATATTGACGAAGCGGCGGAGCTGGCCGGCCTCGTCGACCATCCGCTCCCGGATTCCCGGGTAGGCAGATTCGAGGTTGGCGACGAGCGCTTCGAGGGTGGCTCCGTCGGCTGTAACCGTCGACTGGTTGCCGGTAAGGGGGCGGAGCGGCTGCGGAATGCGGACATTTACAGGCACGTGGGCAATTCCTTCCTCTGCGGAATTGGTGGTGATGCGGTGCAGAAGGGCCGAATTCAACCTTCGACGATATCGCCGGTAACCGGGTCGACCCGGACGCCTCGCTCCTGGGCCCAGGCGAGGCTGCGCTCGATCTCCTGCGGGTCGCCCTCCAGTTCGAGCACGACCCAGCCGGTTTTTTCGTCGACGTCTGCCATGCGGACGTTCGTGATGACCTGGAACTCGTGTCCGAGCCGGTAGATGATCGGTTCGCGGATCAGGTTCTCGGGAAACGTGAAGCGGACGCGCTTGACGGCCATCACGCGACTCCTTGCGCCACGCGGGCATTGTATGCCGCTTCGAAGCTCTCGATGGTTGGCTCGATCTCAAGCGGCGGGTTGAGCGCCTCGGCGACGGCCTCCACCGTCTTGAAGCCGGCCCCGGTGATGAACGCCACCGTGAGCTCGTCGGGGTCGATTCGCCCCTGCTCGGCGAGCTGCTTCAGCGAAGCGACCGTCACGCCGCCCGCCGTCTCCGCGAAGATCCCCTCCGTTTCGGCGAGCAGTTTCATCCCCGCGACGATCTCTTCATCGGTCACGCTCCCGCAGGCGCCGCCGGTTTCCTTCAGCTGGACGAGGCTGTAGTAGCCATCGGCCGGGTTGCCGATGGCTAGGGACTTCGCGATGGTGTTCGGGCGCTGGGGCCGGAAATTCATCGTCCCCTCCTGCCAGGCCGTTGCCACGGGCGAGCAGCCGGAGGCCTGCGCCCCGCTCATCCGTGTCTTCGGCTCATCGATGAGACCCGTCTTCCACAATTCCTGCAGCCCCTTCCGGATCTTCACGAAGAGCGAGCCGGAGGCGATCGGCACTACGCAATGGTCCGGTGCCCGCCAGCCGAGCTGTTCCGCCACCTCGAATCCGAGCGTCTTCGAACCTTCGGAGTAGTAGGGGCGTACGTTCACGTTGACGAATGCCCAGTTATAGGCGCCAGCCAGCTCGGCGCACAGCCGGTTCACCGCGTCATAATTGCCGCGCACCTTCACCAGCGTCGGCCCGTAGATGCTGGAGCCGAGCACTTTGCCGAGTTCGAGGTCATGCGGGATGAAGACGACGGCCTCCATCCCGGCGGCTGCGGCGTGGGCGCTGACGCTGTTCGCGAGGTTGCCCGTGCTCGCGCAGGCGAGCTTGTCGTAGCCGAGCTCCCGCGCCCGGCTGCTCGCGACGGCCACCACGCGGTCCTTGAACGACCAGGTCGGGTTCACCGTATCGTTTTTGATGTAGAGGTTGTTCAGTCCCAGAGCCTTGCCGAGGTTCTTTGCCCGGATGAGGGGCGTGAAACCGGCGCCGATGTCAATCGCCGAGGCGGCATCGCAGGGCAGATAATCGCGGTAGCGCCAGAGTGAGGCCGGGCCTCGCTCGATCCGCTCCCGGCTGACGGCCTTGCGGATAGCGTCGTAGTCGTACGTCACCTCGACCGGCCCGAAGCAGAAATCGCACACATGGCGCGCTTCGAGCGGATATTCGCGATGGCATTCGCGGCAGCGGAGATTTTTGGCATAGCTCATGCTCTTCCTCCCTCGAAACTTGGACCCGCGCGGGGCAGGGTGCCGCACGGGCTTTCGGTCGGCGAAGTCGATGCGGGAGGCCCCTTCGGGTGAGGGGCTAGAGCATGACCATTCGGCCCAGGAACTCAACCATCTCGGCAACTCCTCGTTCCGCGTGGGCCGTGTTTCGGAGCGAAGTCGCTCTCATCTTTCCCCCAGGGCATCCCCGGGAGGCCGGATTTGGCACCTTACCCTGCCGGGCAGGTTGCCGGGGTTTCACCGGGCCGGTCCCTCAACCCCATCTCGATACGAGCGGCCACGTTCGCGGGATTTCCCAACATGCTAGCACGCGTCCCGGTTAGCGCGGCAAGCCCATCATCACTCCGCGGGCACGAAGCCGAATGCGCGGATGACTGCGATGAGGCTGGGGGCGTCGAACGCCTGCGCCAGCACCCCGTCCAGGTAGCGAAGGTCGAATGGGTCTCCAGGAGCGGCGCCGGCCTCGGCGGCCAGCGCTGCCATGTATGCCACGGCCAGCGGCTCCACCGGGGATTGCAGCGACGTGACCGACGGGTACGCTGCTGCCACCAGTTCGGCGAACGAGCGGTGCGGCGCGGTCGTCCCGGGCAGCGCAGCGTCCACGCCCGGCGAGCGAAGCACGCCGACCGATTCCGGCAGGACGGCGCCGCTGTTGATCATGGCGAGGGCATCGATTCGCAGCTCACGGGCGAGTCGCGTTTGCTCGGCGGCGAGGGTGGGGTCGGCGGCCACCAGGCGGAGGTAGAGGAACGTGTCGAACGCCGTGGCGGCAACCTCTTCGACCCGGCTGTCGAACTGGTCACAGTGAACCGCCTCGTGGACGAGCAGCGGCATAAGCAGCTCGAACCGCTCGTCCCGCAACGACGGGTGGATGGAGACGACGCGCGCGCCGGTCCCGGTATACGTCACCCGGGCGAGGAGCCGGTTCATGCCGGGAGGCTCCCGAAAATCGATGCTGGCCGCCGGCATTCGCGTACAGTTTTGTGCCGTGAGCAGGTCCGCCAGCACCGGCTCGGCGAACGTCCCCGTCAGTGCCGCGAGCGCCGCGCGGACTTTCGGCGAAGGCACGACCCCGCCTGGGATGGCGTCGAACATGGCGAGCGCGTCCGCTTTTGTCGCGGCATCCGACCCTCGGAGGGCCAGGTGGCGGCGAAGTGCTTCTCGCATCACCGCCGGGTCATCGGCTGCGGGGTCCGGCTCACGCGCCGCGGGCGGGTCGAAGAAGGCCGGGTCCGCCGGGACGAGGGCCTGCGAGGCGAGCAGTGCGGCGAGAGGGCTGAGGTCAGCGGAAACGGCGACCTCGAGGTTCCCATCGGCCCGAGAGTCGAATGCCCTGCGGGAGACGGAGAGGACGCTCCCCTCGGTCACGAGCGCATCGACCGTCAGGACCACCTCACGCCGGCTCGTCCCGCTACGCTCGGCTGAGGCGACCAGCTGCCGTCGGCTGCTTCCGTCAGCGAGGGCGATTCGCAGCTCGAAGTGCGACGCAAGCGGAAGGCGCGTCCCGGCAGGTTCCACCGGCCTATCGAAGGTCACGACCACCCGGCTCCGGAGGGTGGCAAGGCCGTTTTCCCGGATGCGCTCGGCGCGGGCCTCCGCACTCGCCGGGACGGAGACTTGCCGGGCCTCGCCGGAACAGGCCGGCAGCAGGGTGAACAGGAGCCAGCCGCCCAGTATGGCCGTCAGCCGGCTGGCAGCCCTCCCCATCGGTCACCTCCCTATGTAGTTCGGCTTCCGCTTCTCGGCGAAGGCCCGTGGCCCCTCCTTCGCATCTTCGGTGGCGAACAGCCGACCGAGGAGCAGGTCTTCGAATGCGAGCCCGTGCTCGAGCGGCATATCAAGCCCGCGCCGAATCGCCTCTTTCGCCGCCCGGACGGCAAGCGGCCCCCGCTCGCAGATGACCCCGGCGATCTGGAGAGCGCGGTCCATCAGCTCCCCCCGGGGCACCACATGGGAGACGAGGCCGATGCGCATTGCGGTTTCGGCATCGATCTGCTCACCGGTGAGGATCAGGTAGTTCGCCCACGCCTGCGGGACGGCGCGGGGGAGCCGCTGGGTGCCGCCCGCCCCGGGCATGATCGCCCAGCGAACCTCCGGCAGGCCGAACCTCGCTTCCGGCGTGCAGATGCGAATATCGCAGGCGAGCGCCAGCTCGAGCCCGCCCGCCAGGCAGTAGCCGTTGATGGCGGCGATGATCGGCTTGTCGATCGTCATCCGCTTGGTGAAGCCGCCGAACGGTACTGGCTTCCCGCCTTCGAACTGGTTCTCGCCCCGGGCTGTGGCGACCAGGTCCATGCCGGTCGAGAAGGCTTTCTCGCCTATGCCGGTGAGGATAGCGACCCGCAGCGCATCGTCGTCGCGGAAGTCGCACCAGGCGCGGTACATCTCGCTCGACGTTTTTGCGTCGATGGCGTTCAGCGCCTGCTCGCGATTGATGGTGATGATGGCGATGGCGTCCTGCTTTTCGTAACGGATGTTCGTGTAGTCGGGTTCATTCATGGGCTCGGACTCCAGGTGGTGTTCGGCGGCAGAATAACGCGCGAGGGCTGCCGCTGCGATGGATGCGTACCTCGAACGAAAAGTGAAGCCGGACGGGACGGTCCGGGAGTACTCCACCGAGCTGCTCCACCTCGGCCGGGGCTTCGCGCTCGTCCGCTTCCGCATGCTGCGAGGTGGCGGCCCGCCCGAGATCCCGGTCGCCGTGCCGCCGGGCTCGATTTCGCTTGGCTACTTTTGGACGCGGCGGCCGTACAGCCTGTACCGCTGGCGCAGCCCTGGCGGCGAACTGCTTGCCCACCGCTTCGACGCCGTCACCGATGTGGATATCGGACCCGCGGGCGTAAGCTATCGCGACCTCGTGCTCGATTGGTGGGTGCTCCCCGGCGATGTCCTGCTCGAGGAGGACCGGGACGAGTTCCAGCACCTCGTTGCCAGCGGGGCGCTGACGCCGCGCGACCGCGCCGCGGCCCTCGCTGCCGACCGGGAGATTCACGCCCGCTACCGTCACATCCTCGATGAGGCGGCGCAGCTCGAGGCCCGGTATGGTCACGGGCAGACATGAATCGCCCCGCGCCCCATCTTCCCGGCCAAACTCGATGTCCTCCGGCTCGGCTCCAGCCTGACAGACATTCTCGGCCTCGCCGTCGGCCTCGCCCGGGCGGATGACGTATTCGAGGACATTACCGGCGCAGTCGGCGGGCCGCTCATCCGGGCTGGATACGCCTGCCTCCTGCGGGCATTCGGCGGCACATCCTGTGCAGGCAAGGGCGCCGGTCTCGGTCCCGCCCCCGGTTTGTGACCCTCCCCCTCCGGGCGTACACTGTAAGTTCAGACCACCACAGCCGGAGTCCTTCGTGCACGTAATCGGGCTGACGGGCGGCATCGCCAGCGGCAAATCGACCGTGACCAGCTTTTTCCGCGACCGCGGCATCCCCGTCATCGACGCCGACGTGCTCGGCCATCGAACCTATGAACCCGGCACTGAAACGTACCGGAAGGTCATCGAAACCTTCGGGCAGGAGGTGGTCGCTCCCGACGGGACCATCGACCGAAAGGCGCTGGGCGCCAAGGTGTTCGGCAAGCCCGAGGAACTCAAGAAGCTCACAGATATCGTCTGGCCCGGCATCCGCCGGCTCGCAAGTGAACAGCTCGCCGCGTTCGAGGCGGCGGACGAGGAGGTCGTCGTGCTCGAGGCTGCCGTTCTCCTCGAGGCTGGCTGGGAGGACCTCGTCGACGAGGTCTGGGTGGTGGTCGTGGACCCGGAGATTGCCGTCCAGCGGCTGGCGGCCCGGAACGGGCTGGACTCGGAAGCCGCACGCGCCCGGATAGCCTCTCAGCTCACGAACGAAGAGCGCATCCGCCGGGGGCACGTCATCATCGAGAACAACGGCACGCTGGAAGAGCTGCACGGGCGCATCCAGCAGGCCTGGGAAGCACTTCAAGAGCGGCTGCGGACCGCAGCCGGGAGGAACTAGCCAGTGGCCGAGAACGGGTCCGTCCAGGGCGCAACCATCTACGCCGTCGAGGAGTACAGCGTCCACGAGGAGCCCTACTACCTTCCCATCGGGGACGAGGTCCAGCTCTTCGAAACCGCCTACCGTCAGCGCATTCCCGTCCTGCTGAAGGGCCCGACCGGGGCAGGCAAGACGCGATTCGTCGAGTATATGGCCTACCGCCTCGGCCGCCCGATGCTGAAGGTATCCTCCCGCACGGGCGAAGAAGTCGAGCACCGCATGCCGCTCATCACCGTCGCCTGCCACGAAGACCTGACCGCCAGCGACCTCGTCGGCCGCTACCTGCTGGATACTGACGGCACCCGCTGGGTCGATGGCCCGCTGACCCGCGCCGTCAAGGTCGGCGCCATCTGCTATCTCGACGAGGTCGTCGAGGCGAGGAAGGACACCACTGTCCTCATCCACCCGCTCACCGACTACCGCCGCCTCCTCCCAATCGAGAAGCTGGGCCAGGTCATCGAAGCGGCCGAGGGCTTCCTCCTCGTCATCAGCTATAACCCCGGCTACCAGAGCGCCCTGAAGGACCTGAAGCACTCCACCCGACAGCGCTTCATCGCCATCGAGTTCAACTACCCTCCGCGCGATGCCGAAGCACAGATCATCGCGCATGAATCGGGCTGTGATGACCGTACCGCGATGGACCTCGCCCGCCTCGGCGAGAAGGTCCGTAACCTGAAGGAGCACGGCCTCGGCGAAGGGGTCAGCACCCGGCTCCTCGTGTATGCCGGCCGCCTCATCGCGCAGGGCATCCCCGCCCGCCGCGCCTGCCAGGTCGCCATCACCTGGGCCCTGACCGACGACTCCGAAGTGCAGCGCTCCATCGAAGAGGTGGTGACGAGCATCTTCGAATAGGGAGCGCGGGTGCGCCTCGGCATCGTCTCCGATATCCACTGCAATATCCAGGGTCTCGAACGGGCCCTCGACCTCATGGCCCCGTTCGACCAGCTCTGGTGCGCCGGCGACAGCGTCTTCCAGTTCCGCTGGTCGAATGACGTCGTTCGCCGCCTGCGGGAGCTCGAAGCCGTCGTCGTCCTCGGAAACCACGAAGAGACCCTCTTCGGGCCGGACGGCCAGCGCGCCCTCTCGAATCCTAAGGTCGACCAGGAGCTCGTTGCCTGGCTCCGGCAGCAGCCCTACCGGGTGGAGCGACAGGTCGATGGGAAAAAGGTCGTGATGACCCACGGGTCCCCGTGGGAGCCCTGGAAGGAGTACCACTACCCGCACGAGGCAGTCTGGTCGCGGGCCGCCGAGCTGGATTGCGACGCCCTCATCGTCGGCCACACCCACTACAAGATGGCGCTCCGGGTTGGACGGGTTCTCATCATCAATCCCGGCTCGGCCGGCGACCCGCGCGACCACCGAAATGACTTCCAGCTCTCCTGCGCGACCTGGGACACGACAACCGGAGAAGTCGTCTTCTACGATTATCCCGATCCGACCCGTCACTTCGTCCGACATTCGGGGGAGCAGTGAGCCGGGCCCCGCATCCGCCGACCGCTATCGGCGCCTTTACGGCGCCAAGCTACGGCAAGGAGGTCGCCGCCGCGCCATGCCTGTGTCCATCGTGACCGAACTCCTCGCTCGCTACCACGAGCGTCTCTCCGGCTTCCCCGCGCCGCTCGGGCAGCAGTTCGAAGCCGGTCTCCGGGCGCTCGCGAACCGGCTGACGCCCTCCCAGCTCCAGGCGTGGGCGGAGACCGGAGTCGAGCTCACCGCTCTCAGCCTCCGCTCCTGGGAAGCCGCCGTCGAATACTTCAGAGCCGGGACGAGCTACCCGCCCCAGGCCGCCTGGGACGCCATCGAAACCGTCGGCCGGGACGCCCTCCAGATGGCTGCAGAGTCGGCTCCGCTGGCCGTTTCTTTCCTCCGGGCCGCGCCCGGCGCGATGGAGGTCATCGGGCCGACCAACGTCCACGCCTGGGCCGAGCTCGGCCGCAGACTCTACAAAGGGAACTGGAAGAGCTCCTCCCTCGCAGCACAGTTCTACGAAGTCGCCCCAGAGCTGTTTCGCGTGCTGCGCATCGGGCAGGCGACGCGGCTCGTTATCTTCATCGATGAGCTCGCCCGGCACAGCTACGAACTTGCGAGCGCCTGCCTTGCCTCCGCGCCGGCGGTCCTCTCGCGGCTCGAAGAAGACGACCGGCTGCCCTTCATTACGTTCGCGACCGAGCTGGCGCAGACCTCCTGGGCCGATTCGCGCCTCTACTTCGACCGCGGCGTCCCGCTCATCGAAAAAGTCCACTCGGCCCTCCGCGAGCGGTTTCTCCTCCTCGCGGCGCAGGCCGCCCGCGGCCACCACCAGCGGTCCGCCTATCAATACTTCGAGGAAGCAGCCAACGCGCTGGGCGAGGTCGACCCAAACGACCACCAGCAGGTCATCATGCTCGCAGAGCAGCTCGCGCCCTATTCGCCGTTCGCGGCCATGGACTTCCTCACGGCGATGCCGACCGTCCTCCAGCGCATCCGCATCGACGAACTGGAGGCCTGGCAACAGGCCGGCCTCCGTATCCTGCAGGCCTCGGCCGAGGGCGGAGAGGCGTACTTCCGCCTCCAGTCCACCCGTGCCGAGGATATCCTCGAAAACCTCTCCTCGCGGGTCGAACTCTCCCGGGTGGGCGAAGTGCTCCGCCTGTACTGCAAAGCGCTGACGGGCCGAAACGTCAGCATCCAGACCGCCGAGTCGCTGGCCGAAAAGGGTATCGGCTGGGTCGATGAGCATCGCGCGAGCACCGACGGCTCGACGATCTTCCTGCCGGAGCTGATGGAGCGCTTCCCGAATAAAGAAGAGAACTTCGCGGCGATGAAGGTGTTCGCGACCCACCAGGCGGCGCACATCGAATTCGGCAGCTTCATGTTCGATTTCGACCGGGCCGGAAGCATCTTCCCCACCCGGCGGCACGCGTTTGCCCGCGAGCGAGAGCGGCCGGCCACTACCGATATGGAGGCGTTCTTCGACCTCTTCCCGGACCGGCAGCTCGCCAGCGATTTGTTCACCATCGCCGAAGACGCCCGAATCGACGCCCGCATCAAGGCCGAATACGGCGGCATCCGCCGCCACCTGGTGCGAATGCAGGCCGAGGAGCTGGAACGGCGGCCGCCAGTCGAAATGCTCCCGCTCCGCAACGCCTTCGTTGAGAACCTCGTCCGCGCCAGCCTCGACGGTCTCCACCTCGTCCGCTGGCCGCGCGACCGCGCGGAAGCCATGAGCCGCGCGCTCGGTATCCTCAATGCCCTCCAGGCGCCCGGTGCCACGGTCGAAGACGCTGCTGAGGCCGCGCTTGCGCTGTACGAAATTGCTGTCTCCATCCCCAACATCTACGACGACGTCGACCCGGGCTCCTGGGGCGCCGTGGAGCCGATGGAGGCCGGCCAGGCGATGCCGATGGAGGTGGCCGGCGACGAAGGCGCTGCGGGTTCTCAGGCCCAGCTCGGCGGTTCGGGGCCAGGCGAAGAAGAGTACGAAAGCCCCCAGGAAATCGACTTCCGCGGCGACTTCAAACCCGAACTCGTCGACCTCCTCATGAAGCTGCGCGAGAACGCCCAGGGTGGACAGGCCGGCCAGCAGCAGACGATGCCGCTCACCCCCGAGCAGCTCGCTGAGCTCCTCGCGAAGAGCGTCGAAATCGACCTCGGCGCCATGGACGAGGGGGACCTCGATGCCTCGACCGGCATGTTCCTTTCCAACCTCATGAAAGAGGCCGGTACACCGGCCTCCGAGAAGGGTGACCAGGGCGGACAGCCCACCAGCGACAATTCGACCGGTGAAGGGGAAGGAGAGGAACCGCTCAAGCCCGTCGTCACTGTGTACTACTACGACGAGTGGGACTTCCGCGCCCAGGACTACAAGCCCCGCTGGTGCGCCGTCAAGGAAGCCAAGCTCGAAGAAGGCGACGAAGGGTTCTATGAAAAAGCGCTCAAGGAGCACGCCGGGCTCGTTGCCCAGACGCGCAAGCAGTTCGAGCTGATGAAGCCGGAGATGTTCCGCAAGATCAAGCGGCTTCCCGACGGCGAGGATTTCGACCTCGACTCCGCCATCGAGTGGATGGTCGAAAAGCGGGCCGGGGCCAATCCAACCGAAAAAATCTACTGGCGGCGGAATAAGATCGAGCGTGACGTTGCTGTCGCCTTCCTCATCGATATGTCGGCCAGCACGGATGAGGAAATCAACAAGCGCGACAAGAAGCATGATGATGACGATTATGACGACGACCCGAGGAAGTACCTGAGCTGGTGGGTCTCGAAGCGCCGCCAGGAGCTCACTTCGCCCCCGAAGCGGATCATCGATCTCGAAAAGGAGTCGACGGTTCTCCTGATGACCGCACTCGAGACCATTGGCGACCAGTACGGGATCTACGGCTTCTCGGGATACGGCCGCGACAACGTCGAGTTCTTTGTCATCAAAGATTTTGATGAGACGCTCGACCAAAAAATCAAGAACCGTCTCGACAAGATTACCCCGATCCGGTCGACCCGCATGGGCCCCGCCATCCGACACGCCACCTTCAAGCTCATGCAGACGGACGCCAAGGTAAAAATCCTGTTCCTCCTCAGCGACGGACGTCCGCAGGACCACGGTTACGGCCGTGACCGCACCGAAAAGGAGTACGCGATCCACGATACGAAGCAGGCGCTGAATGAGGCGAAGCGCGAAGGCATCACGCCCTTCGCGCTTACCGTCGACCGGGCTGGGCACGACTACCTCAAGACGATGTGTGAGGACATGGGGTACGAGGTCGTGGCTGACATCGAATCGCTGCCGAGCCGCCTGCCGACGCTCTACCGGCGGCTCACCGAGTAGCGGGACGGCTCAGGCTCGTTCGCCAGGCGGCGCATCGAAAGGAACGCCGGCGTCTTCCAGGGGCGCTCAATCCCGGGCTCGCCGCGCGCGGGCGGCTGGCAGGCGAAGCTCCGCGCACCCCTCCTCGCAAGTGCGCGGGTCGACTGCCTGCGGTCGAGCGCTTAGCGGCGCATTCGAGATGGCCGCCACGCCCGGTGGCGCGGCCCGCCGCGTTCCGACGGGGGCCGGACTCCTTCCAGGACGGCAGAGGTGCGACGACTTCGTGCCCGCGGACGTCCGTACCCGGTTCCAGGTGCCCCTTCGCCCCCGGCCCCGCGGGTACCCTGTCAGTTTCCCGGCGAAGAGCGCCGCAAGAACGTCGCTGCTCACGCGCCGGCCCGGCTCGAACGGGCCGTGCAGCTCGAGCGTATGACCTTCGCCCTCAGCGAGGGCGGCGCGACTTCGACCGCAGGCCACCCCGTGCTCGGTGCCGACCTCTTTCGCTGCGGGCCAATGCGTGTCGGCACTGCTCTGCCATCGAGGCCGTACTCGAGGGCCGCGGCCGGCTAGGGACAAGTCTCCACGGGGGCTGCTGTCACCCGGTCAGGCTGCCCACCTTCGCCGCAAGAGGGCGATGACCGGCCCCGCCCGGGCTCAGCTCCGCGTCGCTCCCTCCCGGGCCTGCTGCTCGAGAATTGCGTTCGCGATGAGGCGGGCGTGCGGGTACGGCTTCCAGCCCTGCGGCGTGTTGTAGTATCGCGTCCCGCTCTGGTACTCGTCTGGCTCGCGCTCGCCGTACTCCACATCGACCCCGTTTACCCGAATCGAGGGCGAGCCGAGGAACCGCTTCGCCCGCGCGTCCTCCATCCCGTCCACCTCGGTGTAAACGACTTCGATTGATGGGTCGGTTGCCTCGAGAGCGAGCCGAAGGGCCTCCTCCGCCTCCGGACTTCTCCCGGTCGCCTTGGAGTACAGGAACTCAATTTTCACGGCCACTGCTGCCGTCCTCCTCGTGTTCAGGAATGGGGCGGCCGGCTCGCCTCCGGGCGGCCTCCAGCGCCTCGCGCCAGCGAGCGGCCAGGGAAGCTTCAGCCCCGAGCGTGCCTGCCCGGTAATACTCGGCGCCGCGCAGCGCTTCGGGCAAATAATCCTGGTTCGCGGCGACATGCCCAGGCTCATCGTGCGCGTATCGGTACCCCTGGCCGTAGCCGAAGGCAGCCATCAGCCCTGTGGCGGCATTCCGAAGGTGGAGCGGCACGGGTTCGCCAGCCGATTCGCGTGCGCTGGCGAGCGCCCGACCGAGCGCCGCGTAGACACTGTTGCTCTTTGGCGCCAGTGAGAGGTAGACGGCACACGCTGCCAGCGGGATGGCACCTTCTGGCATGCCGACGAGATGCACTGCCTGCTGGCAGGCGGTAGCGAGGACAAGCGCCTCCGGGTCTGCCAGTCCGATGTCTTCGGCAGCGAGGATGACCAGCCGGCGGGCGATGAACACCGGGTCCTCTCCCGCCTCGACCATCCGGGCGAGCCAGTAGAGCGCGGCATCGGGGTCGCTCCCTCGGACGGACTTGATGAACGCCGAGATGGTGTCGTAATGGGCATCACCCGCGCGGTCGTAGGGAGGCCTCCGGTCCTGCAGCGCTGCCGCGATATCGCCGGGCTCTATCCGGTCGCGGCCGCAGGCGGCCACGAATTCGGCCGCGACCTCGAGCACGGTAAGCGCGGCCCGGGCGTCGCCGTTTGCAGCCCGGGCGAGATAGGCTGCCGCATCCTCGTCGATACATAGCCCGAGCGTACCGAGCCCGCGCTCGGCATCCTGGAGCGCCTGCTCCACGAGCCGGCGAATCGCGTCCTCGCTCAGCGGCTGCAGGCGCACAACCCGGACCCGGCTCAGCAGCGGCGCGACCACTTCGAACGAGGGATTCTCCGTCGTCGCGCCGATGAACGTGAATGTCCCTTCCTCGACGTGGGGAAGGATGACGTCCTGCTGCGCGCGATTGAACCGGTGGAGTTCATCGACGAACAGGACGGTCCGCCGGCCGCCGCGGCGGTTGCGTGCAGCCTCGTCGATCACCCGCCGAAGGTCGGGAATGCCGGACGTGACGGCGGAGAGCTGGACGAAGGCAGCACCGACCGAGGCGGCCAGCAGACGGGCGGTCGTGGTCTTCCCGCACCCCGGCGGCCCCCAAAGGATGATGGAAGGAAGACGGCCGCGCCGTACCAGCTCCCGCAGCAGCGACCCGGGGCCGAGAGCTGCCTCCTGTCCCGCCACCTCGTCGAGCGTGCGGGGGCGCATCCGCGCTGCCAGTGGCGCGTCCGGGGATACCGGCCCGGACGGCCTGTCTCTGAAGTCGAACCCGCCCTGCAGCGCGTCGTTTGCCATGACCCGTCAACCCGCGAGCAGGACGATGGTCACGCCGTCGCCGCCTTCGGCTGCCGGAGCCGATTCGTAGCCCCGGACGAGCGGATGGCGCGTGAGCGCCTCGCGGACCGCCGCGCGGAGCGCGCCCGTGCCCTTGCCGTGGATGATGCGGACATACGGCAGCCCGGCGCGAAAGGCCGCATCGAGGAAACTTTCGAACCGTTCGAGCGCCGCTTCGGCACGCTGGCCGCGGAGGTCGATTTCGTGGCTCACCGGCGGGCCGGCCGGCACGACGACGCTCCCGCCGCCGGGCTTCGGCTTCTCGATGCGGTCGATTCGGTCGATGCTGACTTTCATTCGGATGCTCCCGAACTGCACCTCGAGCCGGCCGTCTTCGCCCGGTGCGGTGAGCGCTTCCCCGAGCTGGGGGATGTCCCGCACGTGCACCAAGTCGCCGGGCTCGACCTCTCGGGTGATGACCGGCGACGCAGCCGCAGCCCGGCGCGGGACGGCGGCCCGCGCCAGGCGCTCACTCTCCCGGGCCGCCTTACGAAGCGCCTCCTGCGCTGCTTGCAGGTCGAACTGCCGCTCTGCACTTTGCCGGCGCAGACGCTCGATCTCCCGGCGCATCTGTGCGAGCGTATCCTCCGCATCTCGCCTCGCCTCGGCCAGGACAGCCGCCCGCTCCTCCTCGATGCGCTCCCGCTCCACCGCGAGCTCCCGCCGGGTTCGCTCCGCCTCCTCCAGCACGGCATCGGCTGCGGCGCGGATGGCCTCCGCCTCCCGGCGCTGCGCACGGATCTCTTGGAGCAGCGATTCGAGCTCGAAATGCCCTGGCGTCAGCTTTTCGGCCGCACGCGCAACGATGCCCTCATCGAGCCCGAGCCGGCGCGCGATCGCGAGCGCGTTGGACTGGCCCGGCAGCCCGACGACGAGATGAAAGGTTGGGCTCAGGGTTTCGAGGTCGAACTCCACCGAGGCATTCGCCAGCCGCGGGTCTCCGTGGGCGAAGACCTTCAGCTCGCCGTGGTGCGTCGTCGCCACCAGTGTCGCTCCCCGGTCGAGCAGCTCCTCGATGACCGCGCGGGCCAGGGCAGCGCCCTCCGCGGGGTCGGTCCCCGCGCCGAGCTCATCGAGCAGGACGAGCGTCGAGCCGTCTGCCTCCCGCAGGATGCCGATGATGTTCCGGAGGTGCGACGAGAAGGTGGAAAGACTCTGCTCGATCGATTGTTCGTCGCCGACGTCGGCGAAGACCCTGGGGTAGAACCGCATCCGGCTGCCCTCGTCGCAGGGGACTCCCAGGCCGGCCTGGGCCATCAGCGTGAGCAGGCCGACAGTCTTGAGGGCGACCGTCTTGCCGCCAGTGTTCGGCCCCGTGATGAGGATGCCCTGCGGTGATTCGCCGACCTCGACGTCGATCGGCACCACCTCGCCCCGGAGGAGCGGGTGACGGGCGCGAATCAGCCGCGTCGGCCCCTGTTCGCCGAGCCAGCTCTGGGCGTCGCCGGGCGGCGGGAGCGCTGCACGCATCTTCCGCGCGAGCCGCGCCCGGGCGTTGATAAGGTCGAGCTCGGCGAGGGCGTCGAGCGAGCGGAACGCTTCGTCCGCCCGGCTCCCCAATTGGTCAGTGAGCCGCTGGAGCACGCGGCGGACCTCCCGCTCTTCCGCCAGCCGAAGCTCCCGGACCGCGTTTCCCGCTTCCACGACGGCGAACGGCTCGATGAAAAGCGTTGCCCCGCTCGAGGAAACATCGTGGACGATGCCGGGGACGAGCGACCGGCTGTCGGACCTGACCGGGATGACCTTTCGGCCGTTCCGCTCCGTCAGCAGCCCTTCCTGTGCGGCTCCGCGCCGGACCGCCTCGGCCAGGGCGGCCTGCGCCCGCTGTTCGAGCCGGGCCTCGGCCGCGCGCAGCTCGCGGCGCACGAGCGCCAGCTGGTCGCTCGCACTGTCCAGCACCTCGCCGCGGGGAGAGATTGCGGCGTCGACATCGCCGGCGAAGGCCCGAAAATCCCCGATGCGTTCAGCGATGGCGGCGAGGACAGGGACCCGGTCCCGCACTTTGTCGAGGACGAGCCGGGCGCGCCGCGCCGTAGTCAGCACCTGTGCGCATTCGAGCAGGGCGCCGGGCTCGAGCACCTGGCCAATGGCAGCTGCCCTGAGGTGAGCCCGGATATCGCGCGCCCCGGAGAACGGGATATCGATGCCCAGCCGGTCCAGCAGCCGCATTTCTGCCGTCTCTGCGGCGAGCTGGCTCGCCGCGGCGAAGTCCGTCGCCGGCCGCAGGGCGCGCGCCTTTTCCGCGCCGAGGCTGAATGCTGCCTCGGCCGCCAGCAGCTCCAGGACCCGGTCGAACTCGAGGACCCGCAGCGTGTGGTCGTTCATTCGAATCCAGCGTATCGGACGCCGGGACCGCAGGCGAACCCCGTCAGGCTCCTGCGGTGTGTCGGAACGCTGCGAGGAACTCGAATGTCCGGCCGATGGCGGCCGAGTCCCCCTCGACAGGGAAGGGCGAGGCGTTGAGGTCCGTCACGCCCGCCGCGGCGAGGCTTCGCAGCTGCTCGGCGACCTCGTCCTCAGTGCCGACGATCGCGACGTCGGCAGGTCCCGCGGCTCCCTCTGCATCGAGCACCGCACGGTAGGAGGGCAGCGTTCCGTACACGGCGAACACGCTTGCTGCCGAAGCCCGCGCCGCCGAGGCGTTGCGGGTAACCGCGACCGGGAACCCGGCCACGATGCGCGGGGCGGGCCGGCCGGCCTCCGCCGCAGCCGCCCGGATTGCAGGGATGGCCATGTCGCGCAGGTAGACCGGGCCGCCCATCCACGTCGCCGTGCCGTGGGCAAGCCGTCCGGCCACCTTCAGCATCTGCGGCCCGAGCGCGGCGACGATGACAGGGACCCGGCCGGCTCCCGGGACCGTGACCTGGCCCTGGACGCGGTACTCCTCGCCGTGGAACTGGACCGGTTTCCCATCGAGGAGCGGAACGAGGACCGAGAGGTACTCCCGCATGTGCCGCACCGGCTTCGAGTAGTCGAGGCCGAACATTCCCTCGATGACGATGCGGTGACTCAGTCCGATGCCGAGGGTGAATCGGCCGCTGGCCGCTGCGGAGGCCGTGAGCGCCTGCTGAGCCAGCGCCATCGGGTGGCGCGGGTACGTCGGGACCACGAACGTCCCCAGCTCGATCCGGGACGTCTCGCGCCCTGCGAGCGCCAGTGTCGTCACAGCGTCGAGCCCGAAAATGTTGGGCAGCCAGGCAGCATCGAATCCGTTCTCCTCCGCCCGCTGGATTTGCCGTATGACCTCAGGCAGCCCTTCACTGCCGGTGACCCCGATGCCGATGCCGATCTTCATGCTGTTCGACCTCCTCTCTCCCGGCAGAGCAGACTACGCAACCGCAGCACTCCGGTGAAGCGGAGAGGCGCGGTAGACTTCCGCCCATGCCTTATGCCGCCATCAACGGAGCCCGTCTTTACTACCGGCAGCACGGTTCGGGGCCGGACCTCGTCTTCATCCACGGCGCGGGAGGCAACCACCTCGCATGGTGGCAGCAGACGGCCTTCTTTGCCAGGTCCTACCGGGTCACCGTCTACGATGCACGAGGCTGGGGCCTCTCCCGGGGCGAGATGGCAGTGGGGCGCACGACGCTCGGGACGGACCTCCTTGCGTTGCTCGACCATCTTGGCATTGGCCAAGCTCACCTCGTTGCACAGTCGATGGGCGGCCGAGCGGTGGCCGGGCTCGCCCGGCTGGCACCCCGCCGGGTCGCCTCGCTGGTCCTCTGCGGGACGACCGCTGGCGCGACGAATGACCGCATCCGTGCGATGCAGGCTGCGCTCCGGGCAGAGCGCGGCGATACCAGCCTCCGTGAACAGGCGCTTGCGCCCGGCTTCGAAGCCGAGGAGCCCGGGCTGGCGCTGCTTTACCGGCAGATCAATGCGCTCAACCCGCCGCGGCCGCCGGGGCTCCTCGGACCGCCCCCGCCGACCTACCGGGGATCGATGCACGAGGTGCTAGGAGGCCTCGGGGTGCCGGTCCTCTACATCGTCGGTGAACACGATGCCATCACCCCGCCTGCCATGATCCGGGAGGCCGCTTCTCTCGTTCGCGGCGCCCGGGTGCACGTCATCGCTGGCGCCGGGCATTCCTGCTACTTCGAACGCGCGGCGGAGTGGAACGCAGTCGTCAGCGAATTTCTCGCCTCGGCCGCCGGGTAAATGGCTGAGGAGATGAGCCGTTGCCAGTAGGTGAACGGCCCGGTTATGGTCTACCTCCCATGGCGTGGTTCATCCGACTCTTCCGGTCGCTGCTCGATGCCCTCCTGCGGCGTTCGAACGAGGATGCGTGGGTCGAGCCGTCGAACGCGATTACCCGCGCCGTGCTCACCGCGCCGGCCTCGATTTGCCTGCCTCCCGTCGAACCGCCGGTCCGTCGGAAGCACCGCGCTGCGGGCATCATCGCGCTCAACGCCCGGCAGCAGCCGCCGACGAGGACAGCTCAGCGGATTCGCCGCCGCCGCGCCAGCCGGGCCGCCTGACGCATCTGCGGGCCGCCGTATACTTGGGGCATGGCGATCTACGAATTCTACTGCCCGACATGCCGTGAGAAGTTCGAACAGCGTCGCCCAATGGCGAGTGCCGCTGAGCCTGCCACCTGCGCTCGCGGGCACCGTGCCGAGCGCGTTCTTTCCATGTTCGCAGCGCCGAAGAGCTCGGCAGCCGTGGCCGAAGCACCCGCCGGGGGCTGCTGCGGAGGCGGCGGCTGCGCCTGCGGGTCAGCGAACTGAAGGTGGCTCCTCGCCGGCGCGCCGGGTCCGGAGGAGGAAAATCCCGGCGGCGGCGGCAACGGCCGCTGCCTGCACGGCGATGAGTGCCCCCACCAGGTACGTCGTCTGCTGCCAGAACGGCTCGGGAAACATCTGGATGAGCCGGTCGGTCGTTGGGTCCAGCCGCCAGAGCTCATTCCGAAAGGCGACCTCGTGGAACGTCGTCCAGGCCCGGTCGAACCCGACGACGGCGAAGCCTGCGATGACGCCAACAACCACTGCACCGGCTGCCAGTGCGGCGAGGACGAGCTTTGCGAGGCTCCTGACGGAACGCTCACCGGCCCAGAGCACGGGCAGAGCAAGATAGCCGAGCACCACGACCAGCGACAGCTCGTGCGCGCGGAAGAGCGCCCGCATGAGTGTCTTCACGTCGCGCATGTGGGCCACCTCCCGCTCGCCGAAGAGCGGCTCCTCCGCGCCGTCGATGGTCACGATGATGCGGAGGGCATCGGCGTCGTTTTCGAAGTAGTCGATAATCTGCCGGCCGGCGCGGTCCAGCTCCGCCAGCGGCAGGCCTGTCCGTTCCGCCGCGTCGAAGGCACGGAAGCCGTGCCGGTAGTAGGCCGCGTCGCCTGCGACCCAGCGGACCGTGCTGGTCACGATGAGCAGGGGAAGGGCGGCAGCGAAGGCGGCGGCCGCCAGTCCCCGGATGATGGACGGGAGACGGCGCATCACACCCGGCATCTTGGCCGGGCGCTCCGGGAGGGGCAACCGCCGCGGGGGTCAGACGTTGCCGCGCTGCATCCGGTTCAGCATCTCGGCCGGGAGCTGCACGCCGGCGTCGATGAACGCTTTGCCGATTGCCGCGGCGTTCGGGCCAAAGATGGTCGTGCGGTTGTCGGAAACGAACTTCTGGCTGGCGGCGAGCCGCTCGTACTGGCCCTGGAAACGCGGCGCGACGTACCGGGCCCACAGCTCGTAGCTATGGATGGTTTTCTCCCACGTGGTCCATTCGTGCGCGAGCCCGAGCAGGCAGCCGAATCCGCCGGAGAGCTCGAGGAGCCGCTCGATCGCTGCGATGGCATCATCCGGCGTCCCGATGATCGCGCCGCCGCGCGCGACCGTTGATTCGACGTCGCCCGGGTTTGAGGGGTCAGCCGGGCGCCCGAGTGTCTCTTCGAAGTACTCCTTGTTCCACCTGAACATCCCCTCGGCGACATCGGCGAAGGCCTGCTCGCGGGACTCAGCGAGGTGGATGGGCATGACGAGCCGCCAGTCGTCGCGGCTGATCGTCTTCCCGGCCTTGGCTGCAGCTTCCTCCGCCATCTCCCAGGTCTTCGAGAGCGAGATGAGCCCGCCCGGCTGGGAGACGGCCACACTCAGGATGCCAACTCCGTGCTTCCCGGCCGTTACCGGGCCGGCCGGAGAGAAGGTGCTGGCGACTGCGACCGGCATGTGGGGATGGGTGTACGGCGCCAGCTGCAGCCGAGCCTCCCGCAACGTGAACCACTCGGTCTCCATCGTGATCGTCTCACCGCGGAACAGCCGCAGGATGACGCCCAGGGCTTCGTCCATCCGTGGGCGCTGCGTGAGCGGGTCGATGCCCAGCATGTAGGCATCCGATGTGAGCGCGCCCGGCCCAACGCCGAACATGGCGCGGCCGCGCGTCATGTGGTCGAGCTGCACCATCCGGTCAGCGAGCATGAAGGGGTGGTGGTATGGGAGCGAGCTCACGCCCGTGCCGAGCTTGATGTGTTTCGTCCGCTGAGCTGCGGCCGCGATCATCAGCTCGGGCGAAGCGATCAGCTCCCAGCCGGCGCTGTGGTGCTCACCGAACCAGGCCTCGTCGAAGTCCAGCCGGTCGAGGTGGTCGACCAGCTCGAGGTCGCGCTGGAGGGCGACCGTCGGGTTCTCACCGAGGCGATGGAATGGAGCGAGGAAGATGCCGAAGCGCATGCGCGCGGGCCGGTAGGTCATGGTGCTGTCCCTCCGCTGCGCCGCCCTGCGAGGCGGTCATTAGCGTCGGCCGAAATAGTAGCCGAAATGGCCCGTGTGCGCGCTACTTCCGCCTCACCTGCCGCTCCGGGGTCATCCCCATCGGCCCGCGACACACGTCAGCTCTCGGCTGGCTGGGGGGTCGGACCGGCCGGGCGGAAAGCAGGCCTCAGGCTCCGGTTCAGGCCGTGGCGGGGCCAGGGCAGAGTCCCTCTGACGAGCAGGCGTGCGAACCCGAACTATCCCGGCGTCCGATGGTCACCGCGATTCGCCGTCTTGCGATGTCGTCCCTGAGGCGCGTGCTGCCTTTACCCCCGGGTGCGCCCCTGTCCGCCCGGGACCGGACAGCCGAGATTCTCTTACAGGAGGCGCTCCAGGCCAAGGCGCCTGCGCTGGTCGCGCCCACCGACGAGGGGGACCCATGCCGCCCGGTCGCGGTTTCTATGGGAAAGAATTTCGCTCCCGGCGCAACGAGCGTCGCATGGCGCCGTTCTACCTGCTCGCGGCCGTGCCGGTCCTGGCCTTGTTCGCGGCTGCGGGCATGCTGCTGGCCGGCGGCGGGGCCGGGGCTCCGGCGCCAGCCAGCGCACCCCCTGCGGCCACCGATGCCGAGGGAAGGCCGGAAAGCGCGCCCCCGTTCGCCCCAGCCCCGACTCGCCACCCTTCCTCTCGTGCCGGCGGCGTGGAAGAAGGAACGTACCGGCCCCCGGCGAATCCGCCGAAGCCCGACATCCGCGAGTACCTCATCGCTGGCGGCAGGCGGTTCGCCCTTCCCCTTTCGGCACACGCCGGCGTGGAGGACTACTTCGGCACGAACCGCGGCAATGGCCTCCGCCATGCCGGCGTTGATTTTTCGCTCGTCGGTCTCAAGAACATTCCTGTCCAGTCGGCCTGCGACGGCGAAGTCACGGCAACGGGCACCGATGAGCGGTATGGCACCCACGTGGTCATCGACTGCGGCGGCGGCTTCGAGACGGTCTACGGATGGCTCCAGGGCCTGCGCGTCGCGAAGGGTAACCTCGTCAGCAAGTCAACCGTCATTGGCACCGGCGAGCCCGGCGGCTTCCTCCACTTCGAGATCAGGTATCTCGGCGTGCCAGTCGACCCTGCCGACTTCGTCCAGGTGCCCGGGCGCGAGGTCATCCCGTGGACACCGACCCCTACCCCGACGCCGAAGCCCGACGATACGCCGACGCCCGAGCCCGTCACGACGGCCATCCCGCGACCCGGAGGCAGCGCGCCCCGCGACGATGGCAGCGGCAGCCCGCCGCCCGAGCCGAATACCCCCGACCCGGTTCCGCCGACGGCGACGCCGACACCTGAACCCCCAACTCCGACACCGACCGTCACGCCGACCCCGACCCGCACACCCACGCCGACGCGGACACCCATCCCGCCGAAGGCGACGCCGACGCCGCTGCCCCGAGCGTACTGACGACTTGCGGCCGGGCGGCCCTACCCCGACGATCGGTGACGGATGCGCCGATTCGAGCCCGGGCAAACCGTTGCCCTGCGCTACATCACCCGCGCCGAAAGCGCGGTCGGGATGACCTGGCCGGCACGCATCGTGTGCGACCAGGAGGAGCTGGTTGCGCTCTGGATTCCCGAGGGCGCCGAATACCGGGCCTGGGAGCGGCTGCCCGGGGGGGCTCGCCGCCTCGCCCCGGCCCGCTGGCGGCGTGAAACGCTGCGGCTCATGTTCCCGGGGCGGGCACACTCTGTCTGGTGCTCCTGGGAGGGACCGTCTCGGACCTTTCGGATGTACTACATCAACTTCGAGGAGCCCTTTCGGCGGACGGCCATCGGGTTCGACACCAACGACCACGCCCTCGACATCGTCGTCTGGCCCGACTATCGCTGGGAATGGAAGGACCTCGACGAATTCGAGGCGCTGGCCAGGCAGGGGGTTTTTACCGAGGCCTTCGCGCGCGCGGTGCGCGCCGAATCGGAACTCGTCCTGTCTGAACTCGAGCGGCGCACCGGCGTGTTTGAGGGGGAGTGGTCCCGCTGGCAGCCGCCGTCCAGGTGGACGATTCCGGAGCTGCCCCGAGGCTGGGCGGTGGTGCCGCCCGAACCCTGGGAGCTCCGCGACTGGGCGTATCGTCCGCACCTCGCCCCACGTTGACGGCCGCGCTTCGCCGGCCGACGATTGAGTCATGGCGCTGTACGAATACGTCTGTGCTTCCTGCGGCACCCGCATCGAGAAGCGGATGCCGATGTCCGATGTCCTCCAGTTCGTCCCCTGCCCGGCGTGCGGCAAGCAGGCGCAGAAGTCGTTCGGTCGCTTCGTTCTCGTCGGCCGGGCCCAGCCGGGCGTCGAAGACGGCCCCGCGCCGTGGGAGGAGAGCGGAGGCGATGTCGATGAGGGCGGCCACGGGCATAGCCACGAATGGGGCGGACACTCGCACGGGCACAGCCATGGGCCGGGCGGCCATTCACATTCCCACAGCTGGGACGACCTCGACCTGGGAGACGACTGAACTTCTCAGTCCCGGCTTACGATGGGCAGGACCAGTCGGAAGCCGCTGACCTGGCCGCCCGGCGCCGGGTACGCTTCGACCATCGCCGCCCGGTCATCCGCCTGGAGCACGTTCCGCTCTTCCCGCGGCCTGAGCGAGGGGTACATGACGGCCCGCCGCTCGTCGTCGGTACACCGGCTGGTACTCTCGCAGGGGTGGCCGAGCCCGGCTCCATGGCCCAGTTCGTGAAGAATCGTCGAGGCGAGGTCGAACTGCCCGGCGCCGAGGCTCCCGCTCGGGCCCCAGTTCACGCTGGCGTTCAGGTGAATGTCGAACTCTCGCAGGTTGCCGTCGCTGCCCCAGACGCTGCAGGTGATGCCGAGCGTCCCCGGCGGCAGGGACGTCGTAAACGCAACGGTGTTCCGCCCGTCGAGCTCCCGGCTGGTGAAGTTGCACGCGCCCGCCTCGGCCGTGGTGACCCCGGCGTATGCGAACCGGAACGCCGAGCCCTCGATGCCGTTCCACTGGCCGAGAGCGCTCTCGACCAGCTCCTCAATGGGCAGGGCGGGTGGGCCGCCGGCGGGGTTGAGCCACACCCGCACCGGTATCGCCGATGGCGCCCAGCGGTTGGCGTTGAGCTTGAACGCGGCCCCTGCATCGGCGGCCGGCGCCAGCTCCGGGTCGCTCCCGTCCCAGGTCAGGACGTGGATGCGGACCTCGTAATCCCCAAGCGATGTGTGTGGCGCGGGCCCGGCGACCCCGGGCATGGCGAAGACGCCCGCCAGCACGAGCAGCGCGAGCCCGACCGACCAGGCGAGGGCCCGGGTCGATGGGAGATGCGGGGCCGCGCCAGCGCGCCGCATGGAGGACACTATGCCCGACCGCCGCGAACGGGGCTACGAATGCCCGCGGGGACGGCGCGGGTCGACGAGAAAGGGCCGGCCATCAGCCGGCCCCTGTCGGCGGGCAAAGACGTGTCTCGTGGAAGGTTACTCGGAAAAAAGCTGAGCCTTCTGACAGTCCGCGTTCTTCTCGGCGACCTTGTTCAACCGGTCGGCAGCCCCCGAGGGCGGCTCAGGGAACGGGTCGCCGTCGAACGCGGAGGTGTCGCCCTTCTTGAGCGCTGCGACCGCCCGGTCCAGCGACTTGCCCGCCTCGGTGTGCCACTCCTTCAGGTCGGCCGGCGGCTTCGCTTTCTTAAACGACACGGCAAACTCCTCGAACGGCCTGGCAACTTCCTTGGCCGCATCTGTTTCGCTCTGGATGGTCGCAAGCTTCGCAATCAGCCCGGTCAGGTCATCCTGGAACTTGGCGCCGGCTTTGCAGACATCGGCGACGAACTTTTCGTCGGAGCCGGTTCCACCGCCCTCGCTGCTCCCCCCGCACGCAACGAGCAGGCTGGCGGCCAGCACGGCGGGGAGCAGGGCCGCCCCGAACTTCAACCGTTGGAATCGCATGGACATGTTCTCCTTTAGATGGCTCCCGCCGGGCCAATCCTGACCCTCGCTCGTCGTACGTGCAATCGCCCGGCCGGTCGGGCTGGCGTCGCGGGTCCGCCTCGACTCGGCGTGCCCGCAGCCGTGGAAAAACGACGAGGCCCGCGACCGCGGGCCTCGTTTGTTCGGCTGATGGCCAGTGTCCTAGATCTCCAGCATCTGTGCGACCCGCTCGCGGTGGTAATCGCCGTCGCCCCAGAAGAGCTCCGCCCGCTTCTGGCGGCGGAAGTAGAGCTGGATGATGTAGTCCTTGGTGAAGCCGATGCCGCCGTGGATCTGCTGGCCATGGGCCACCACCCGCCGGCTGGCGTCGCTGCACCAGGCCTTCGCCATGGCCGTGTCCATGTCCTGCGAGTCTTCGTTTTCGCTGGTCGCCCAGGCAGCCTTGTACATGATGAACCGCATGCCGTCGACGTCGGTCACCATATCGGCGGCCTTGTGCTGGATGGCCTGGAAGGAACCGATCGGCCGGCCGAACTGGACGCGCTCCTTGGCATAGTTGACGGAGATCTCGAAGTCCCGCTGGGCGAGGCCGACGAGATACGCGCACTCGAGGCAGGTGGCCATGTTCCGCAGGCGCGCGGCCGTCTTGTCGTCCATGTCGATGACGTCAGCGGCCGGCACTTTCACGTCCTTGAAGACGACCTCGCACTGCTTGTCGCTGGCGATGGTCTTCAGGACGGTGATGCTGATGCCCTCTGCGGTGCGGGGCACGATGAAGGTGCTCAACCGGCCGTCCGGTTTCCAGGCGACGACGTGGAGGTAATCGGCGACGTGCGCATCGGGCACGAAGAGCTTGGTGCCGTTGAGGACGAAATCGCTGCCACTCTGGGTCGCCTTCATTTCGATGCCTTCACGGTCCCAGCGCCCGGACGGCTCCGTGATGGCGTAGGTGTGAATGGCGGTGCCGTTGGCGATGTTTGGCAGGTATTTCTTTTTCTGCTCCTCCGTGCCCGCGAGGATGAGCTCCGCGGCGCACACCGCATTCGGGATGAACGGACCCGGCACCAGCGCCCGGCCGAATTCCTCCACGAGGATGCACAGGTCGAGGAACGAGAACCCGGCGCCGCCGTACTCCTCGGGAATCATGAGGCCCTGCCAGCCCAGATCGGCCATCTTTTTCCACAGCTCAGGGCTGTAGCCCTTCTCGTCGTCCTCCATGGCGCGGACGTGCTCTTCCGGGCACTCCTTCTCGAGGAATTCGCGGGCGGAGTTCTTCAGCAGTTCCTGTTCTTCGCTGAGGCCAAGGTCCATTCGTTCTGCGTCCCTTTCGATGTGTCGTGACCGCAAGCTCGCGGTCTGCCGAACCCGGTTCGGGCTGGCGTCCTGTTGCGGCCCGGATTGTAACAGGATGTTTCGCACGGTGCGAACCGGCCCGCGGGCGGGTCAGTCTGCTTTTGCGGCCCCCGCGATAATGTCCTGGACGACCGCCGGGTCGGCCAGCGTCGTCACGTCGCCCACGTTTTCCGGCTCGCCCTCGGCGATTTTGCGGAGGATGCGGCGCATGATCTTGCCCGACCGCGTCTTCGGGAGCCCTTCCACGAACTGGATCCGGTCCGGGGTCGCGATCGGGCTAATCTCTTTCCGCACCGCGTCCCGGAGCTCCTTCGCCAGCTCCGGTGAGCCGGTGAACCCGGATTTCAGCAGCACGTATGCGTAGATGCCCGTGCCCTTCACCTCGTGCGGGTAGCCCACGACTGCCGCCTCGGCGACGGCCGGGTGTCCGACGAGAGCTCCTTCGATCTCGGCGGTCCCCAGCCGGTGCCCCGCGACGTTGAGCACATCATCCACCCGGCCCGTGATCCAGTAGTAGCCGTCCTGGTCCCGGTGGCAGCCATCGCCGGTGAAGTACTTGCCCGGGTAGGTGGTGAGGTACGTCTCCACGAACCGCTGATGGTCCCCGTAGACCGTCCGCATCATCCCCGGCCACGAGGCCTTCATGCAGAGCCGGCCCGTGACCCCGTTCCCTTCGAGTTCGTTGCCGTTCTCGTCAACGACGCACGGCTGGACGCCGAAAAACGGGAGGGAGCCGGAGCCTGGTTTCATCGGCGTGCAGCCCGCCAGCCCGGTAATCATGTGCCCGCCCGTTTCCGTTTGCCAGTAGGTATCGACGATAGAACACCGACCTTCGCCGACCACGTTGAAATACCAGCGCCAGGCCTCGGGGTTAATCGGCTCGCCGACCGTGCCGAGCACGCGGAGCGACGTGCGCCGGTACTTCGTGACGTAGTCGTTCCCCTCGCGCGCGATGGCCCGGATGGCGGTCGGAGCGGTGTAGAAGACGTTGATGCCGAGCCGGTCCACCATGTCCCAGTAGCGCCCGGCGTCGGGGTAGGTCGGCACCGATTCGAACATGACGCTCGTGGAGCCATTCCCGAGCGGCCCATAGACGATGTAGCTGTGACCGGTGATCCAGCCGACGTCCGCCGCGCAGCAGTAAACGTCGTCTTCGCGCACGTCGAAGACGTACCGGTGGCTCATGGTCACATGGAGCAAGTAGCCGGCATGGGTGTGGAGGACGCCCTTCGGCTTACCGGTCGAACCGGAGGTGTACAAAATGAAGAGCGGGTCCTCGCTGTCCATCTCCTCGGGCGGGCACCCGTCCGATTCCCCGGCGAGTTCGTCGTGCCACCACGTATCGCGGCCATCGACCATGTTCACCGGCGTCCCGGTGTGCCGGTAGACGATGACGAATTCGACCGTGTGCCCCGGTGCGGCCAGCGCCTCGTCGACGTTCGCCTTGAGCGGGACCGGGCGCCCGCCGCGCCGGCCTTCGTCCTGGGTGATGACCGCCTTGCAGCTCGAATCGTCCACGCGGTCGCGGATAGAGCGAGGCGAAAAACCGCCGAAAATCACGGAGTGGATGGCGCCGATGCGGGCGCAGGCGAGCATCGCGGCTGCCAGCTCGGGCACCATCCCCATGTAGATGGCGACGCGGTCGCCTTTCTTCACGCCCTTCCGCCGCAGCGCGTTGGCCAGGCGGTTGACCATACCGGAGAGCTCGCGGTAGGTGACCCGCCGGTTCGTGCCAGGCTCGTCGCCCTCCCAGAGAATGGCCGTCTTTTCCGCTCGGCTGGCGAGGTGACGATCGACGCAGTTCACCGAAGCGTTGAGTTTGCCGCCGATGAACCAGGCGATTTTCCCGGCGCGCAGGTCCTCATCAACGATGCGCTCGAACGGCTTCGAGAAGGTGAGGAACTGCTCCGCCATCTCCCGCCAGAAGTTCTCCCGGTCCTCGACCGACCGGCGATACATCTCGCGGTACGTCTCCATGTCGGCGACGAGTGCGCCCTCGCGGACGCGCGCGGGCGGGTCGTAGCGCTCGTCGACGGGAAGGCCAACGTCGGCCATGCCACTTCCTCCAGTGCAGGGGCTCAGGTGTTGCGGCGCATTCTACCGGTGCCGGCGGGCGAAATCCGCCCTCTTACGGCACGCTCGGGTCGTACTCTTCTGCGATGTGGCCGGCGGCCTGCAGGGCGGAGTATTCCTCATCGCTGACCTTGAGCAACTCGCGGTAAACGTACGTGTTGTGCTCTCCGAAGCAGACGGGCGGCTGATAGAACTCGACTGGCGTCTGCTCGAACTTCCAGAGCGGCCCGACGTATTCGTGGGTCCCGGCATCGCGAACGGTCTGTGTTTTGAAGAAGTCCCGCGCCCGGAGGTGCGGGTCGTCGAACATCCGGGATGCTTCGAGGACCGGAGCCGCGGCGATGCCGAGCGCCTGGAGCTCGTGCATCAGCTCGTAGTCGTCCCGCTCTCGAGTCCACTCCGCAATGCGGGCGTCAATCTCGCGGTAATGCTCGGCCCGGCCCTCGTTGGTCGCGTACCGCGGGTCGAGGGCCCATGCGGGCGACCCCATCGCTTCGACGAACCGCTGCCACTGGGCGTCGTCCTCGATGTGGATGGCGATCCAGCGGTCGTCCATCGTCGTGGCATCGCCAGGCGACCGGGCGGGGTAGACACCGCAGGGAGCGCGGCCGTGGACGTCCCGGTTGCCGATGGCGCCCTGCACGTTCCCGTTGAGTGAGTAGTCCATGATGGCGTGGGTGAACATCGCGGCGGCGTTCTCTGCCTGGGCGATTTCAATCGTCTGACCCTCGCCCGTTCGCTCCCGATACCAGAGCGCAGCCATCACGGCGAGGGCGCCCTGCGCGCCGGCCATGTAGTCGCCGGAGTAAATGGCCGTATTAGCCGAGGGGTCGGCATCCTCGTAGCCACGGAGGAGGGTGTGCCCCATCACCGCTTCGAGGTGCACGCCGAGCGCGCGGGCGTCGTGATACGGGCCCGTCAGCCCGTAGGCCGGCACGCGGACGAGGATGATGCGGGGGTTCGCATCCCGGAGCCAGCTCTCGGTGATGCCCAGCTTCTCGAGCGTGCCCACGGCATTGTTCTCGTAGACCACATCCGAGATGGCTACGAGGCGCCGGAGGATGTCCTTCCCTTCGGGCCGGCGCAAATCGACAGTAAAGCTCTTCTTGTTCCGGTAGAGGCTGACGAACGTGGGATTGTAGTTCCACGGCCGCGGGCCGACCTCGTTGCGGGGCAAGCCGCCGCTCCAGGCGATTGACCGCTCGAGCAGGAGCTGCGGCGGGCGGGCCATGGCGCCGCGGGTCATCGGCTGGAAGACGAACGGGTTTTCCGGCTTGATGACTTCTGCGCCGAGGTCGCCGAGCAACATGGTAGCGAACGGACCGGCCCAGACGACGCAAAGGTCGACGACACGGACGCCTTCGAGCGGCTTGTGAGTCATTGCGCACCTCCGGCAGCGAGCACCTGCCTCATGGTGTCGTCATCGAGGCCGGCCTCGCGGAGTACCTCTTCCGTATGCTGACCGAGCAGGGGAGCGACTCGGCGCAGCTGCCACCCACCCTTGCCCATGATGAACGGCCGGCCCGGGAACTCGACCTCCCCGAGCTCCGGGTGTTCTGCTCGTGCCCAGAAACCCCGATCACGGAAGTGGCGGTCTTCGAAGAGGTCTTCCATGCTGAAAAGCGGTCCGCAGAGCACCTTCGCCCGGCGAGCCTCGGCCCAGATTTCGCGCTTCGTCCGCTCGAGGCACCAGGTCAGGAAGTAGACGTTCCACTCTTCGATGACGGCCGGGTCGAGTCGCTGAACCGGGTCGTTGAAGCGAGGGTCCTGGTTCCACTCCGGGTGCCCGAGCATATCGTCGACGCGGTCGGGCCGCAGAGCGGCGTTCGTGAACTCGACGTAGCCATCCGCGCAGGGGTAGATGCCCTGCGGCATCCCGGCACCGCCGCCGGCCGCCCGGATGGTTTTCCGCCCGCTGAACTGATAGGCGATTGCGGTCGCGTGGCGTCGGTCGACCCCGCCGAAATGGGTCTCCGCAAGGGAGACGTCGACGTGCTGTCCAATCCCGAACCGCTTCGACGCCCAGAGTGCAGCCATGATCGCCACGGACGCTGCGGCCCCGGATTCGAAGAGGGCCGCTGTCCCCGCCATTTTGACCGGCTCGCGCTCCGTCAGCCCCATCGAATACATCTCGCCGGCGAAGCCGTACAGCGTCAGCTCGCTCAGCCGATAGTCGCGGTACGGTCCCGTCTGCCCGAAATTCGAGATGGAGATGACGGGCAGCGCCGGGTTGATGCGCCGGAAGAATTCGACCCCGACGCCCAGCCGGTCGAGCGTTCCCGGGGCAAAGTTCTCCACCACGGCGTGGGCCCGCTTCGCGATCGCTTCCAATGCGGCTTTGCCGGCCGGCTGCTTCAGGTCGAGGACGACGGACCGTTTGTTGCAATTGAGATAGAAAAACAGACCGCTTCGCTCGGCGTGCGGAACTCCTCCTTTGAACGGAGGCAGCTGGCGAGCGATATCGCCGCCCGGCGGTTCGACCTTGATGACGTCGGCCCCGAGGTCGGCGAGCAGCCGTGTCGCGTAGGGGCCCGCGATATGGTGCGTCAGGTCGAGGATGCAGAGGTCATCCAGCGCCTGCATTCGTCCCACCTCCTGCTCATCCCGCCTGCCCGGCGGCATCGCGGAACTCTACCAGAGGGCAGGAGGTCGGTGAACTGCCCCTTCCGATTCAGGAATGTAGAATCCGGCCTCAGGCTGCCGGGCGCCGCACCCGGCCGAATCCCCTTCAAGGAGTGCCCGTGGCAATCCGCTATCAGAACTGGCGCGACGAGTACGAATCCCGGCAGAAGTCCCTCGCCGAGGCGATGGAGGTCATCCAGGAGGGCGACCTCGTCGGCGTCACCATCCTCTGCCCTGCGCCGCTCGTTCAGGCGTTCGTCGACCGGGCAAGGCAGCTTGGCAATGTCTCTGTCCGCACCCTGGCACCGAACTACCCGGACCTGTTCAACCCGGAACTCTTCCGGGGCGAGCGCGAGATCGAGCTCTTCATTGGCGATGCGATGCGCCCCGCACACGATGCGAAAATCGCCACCTATCTCCCGAACACCTTCATGCTCGGGATGAAGGCATTCGACAACGGCCGGCCTGAGGCCCGTATCCCCGATGTCTTCCTTACGCCCTGCAGCCCGCCGAACGAGCACGGCTACGTCCACTTTGGTCCCCACATGTGGCAGCGGAAGAGTTACGCAAAGCGCTGCAAGCACACTATCGCGATTGTCGACCCAAACATCACGCCGGTGTACGGCGACGTCTGGATGCACGTTTCCGAAATCGAGACGTTCATCGATGGGGTGCTAAAACCGGTCGATATCCCGGCGATGGAGGAGCGGGTTCGCACCCTGGCGAAAGAGGAGGACCGGCAAGCCCTGCTCGACATCATGAAGCGTGCCACGCCGGACCAGCTCGCGCTCGTCGAACACACCTTTCACACCTTCCCGCCCTCCCTGCTCGGTGCCGCCCTCGGCATCCAGGAAGTCGACCCGGCGGCGCAGGCTATCGCCGATAACCTCCGGCAGATCATCCGCGACGGCGATACCATCCAGGTCGGCGTGGGCCAGCCGAGTCAGCTGATGTTCCTCGCCGGTGCCTTCGACGATGCCAAACATCTTGGCGTCCACACCGAGCTCGGGTCGCCCGGCCTTGCGAAACTCTGGGCCCGCGGCATCATCGACGGGTCGAAGAAGACCCTCTTCCCGGGCAAGTGCGTGGCTGTAGCCTGGACAGGCTGCGACGGGGAGGACTTGAAAATCATTGCCGGCAACCCGGCCTTCGAACTTCATCAGCACGACGTCATCCTCAACCCTGCGTTCATGTCTCAGAACCACCAGATGACGGCGATCAATAGCGCAATCGCCGTTGATCTCCTGGGGCAGATTGCAAGCGAGGACCGGTTCGGGGGCCATATGGTCAACGGCACCGGCGGCCAGCCGGACGCGCACATGGCAGCGGCGATGTGCAAGAACGGCCGCGCCGTTACCGTCATGCGCTCGACGGCGATGGACGGCACCATCTCGAAAGTCGTTGCCCGCCACGACGCCGGCACGCTGGTCACGATTCCGCGCTATCTCGCTGATACGATCATCACTGAGTACGGGGTGGCGAGGCTGCTGGACAAGAACCACCGCCAGCGGGCGGAGGAGCTCATCTCCATTGCCCACCCGGATTTCCGGGCGGAGCTCCGGCGAGAGGCGAAAGAGCTCTGGGGGTGAGGCGAGAGCGTCAGTCGTCGCGGATGGGCTGCGCCGCAGGGCTCGCCCCGCGGCGCAGGACCGCGGGGGAGAGCCTTTCCCGACTTGCGAGCAGCAGAGCGGCACCGATGAGACTCACGGGTACGACGTTCACGAGATGCGCGAGGATGGCGAAGCTCAGTGCCCGGGTCTCGGGCACGCCGAAGGGCAGCAGCGAGGCGGTTGCTGCGATGTGGAAGACGCCAATGGCGCCCGGTGAGCTCGGCAGCAGCATCGCCAGGTTCGTGGTGCAGGTCAGCAGAACGGCCACCGCCAGCGGCGCATCGATGGCAAGGGCCCGCATGAGCAGGTAGTTGATGGCGAACGCGCCCGCCCAGGCGGTCCATGACCAGCCCCAGATGTGCACGACCCGCTCCCGGCGGAAAAGTCTGCCGAGGCCGTCGGCAAAGGATGCGGCTTCCGCCCGGACGCGATGATTGGCGGGCAGCCTCCGGTGGAGCCGCTCGGACCGTGCGACCGCCTCGAGCCGTGCCCGGAAGAGCGCGCCGAGCACGACCGCCGCCGCGAGCGCGGCGACTATTCCCCACGCAACCGTCTTCCACCCCTCATACCGCGCGGGGATGGGCAGGAACGGGCTGACCGCAAGGAAGCACAGGAGCAGCGTGATCGTGTCCGTAACCCGTTCAGTCAGCATCGACGAGATGACGTGTCCCAGGCGAATGCCCGGCTGGCGTGCGGTCATCGCGATGCGCGCCACATCGCCGAGGCGGGCCGGGAGCACGTTGTTCAGAAGGAAGCTGATGTGGAGGATGCGGTAGAGCCGCCTCGTAGTAACCGGCGCCGAATCGGGTAACAGCAGCCGCCAGCGCAATGTTTTCGCGATGAGCGAAGCGACGAGACAGGCGATGGCGAGGGCAACGAACAGCGGGTCCGCGGTGCGCAGCGATGCGACCGTGGGCGTCCACGGGATCAGCTGCCACAGGAGTGCCACCGAGGTTGCGGTGACGACGAACCCGGGCGCTGAGCTGGCGAGCGAACGAATCACGGCTCAGTCCCTTCACCACCAGCGTGCCACAAGCCTTCCCCAAGGGGAACGCCCGGGATACGCTGGATGTCGTGTCGGTGATCGCCGAATCAGGCCGCTCCCGTGGATGGGCCCGTCTGCGGTTCCCGCCTCTTCCAGAGCCCCCGGCCACCGGGCGGGGACGCCTCCTCCTCGCCGCACAGGCCGGTATCCTGCTGGCCATGACTCTGTCGGTGGCCACGCGGACCTGGCAGGACCACCTCTGGCTCGGCTTCCTTCTCGTTGGCGTGGCCGTTCTCCTCTGGGCTCCGGAGGCCCGGCAGCACAGGGTCCGCCGCTGGTGGTTTGTGTACGTCGCCGGGATCTTCGTGTACACCCTGCTCAGGGCCTACGCCGACGAAACCGGCGTGCCCATCCGCATCGACTACCCGATTCGTTTGGACCGCTGGCTTTTCCTCGGCACGGACCCGACGCTCTGGCTCCAGCGGGAGGCCTTTGACCCCCGCGGCATCGGGTTCGTCGACTATGCAGCGGTCGCCACCCACTGGTCGTTTTTCATCGCACCTCACGCGCTCGCCCTGGGCGTGTTCCTGATGGACCGCCGTCATTTTCCGCGCTTTGCGCTTCTCATGGTCGGAACGATGTGGCTCGGGCTGGTGCTGTTCTTCGTGGTGCCCACCGCCCCTCCGTGGCTCGCGGGCGAACTCGGCGCGCTCGCGGGTGTTCGCCGGATTATGGACTACGTGGGCGGCTCTATCCACGGGAGCGCCTATTCGTCGTTGTACGCTGCGCTAGGCGAACCTAATTCCGTTGCCGCGATGCCCTCGATCCACATGGCGGTGACGTTTGCCATGTACCTCTGGGCGCGGCGCCACATCCCGGCGCTCGCATCGTGGCTGCTCGCTTACTCGGCCGTCATGGCGGTGTCGCTCGTCTATCTCGGCGAACACTACGTGTCTGACCTGCTCGTGGGGGTCGCCTGCGCAGCGGCGGCCTGGGTCGCCGCGAGCCGTTTCGCGCCGGAGATTCCCGAGGCGGCTACGCGGCTCGCTGATACAGGTTCACGCCGGCCGTCCTGAGCCCGAGCTCTCCCGAGCGCATGATCATCTCGCTCCCGCCGACGAAGAGGACGCCCCCCGGCCGCAGCGCTTTGCTGAAGCCGGCGTAGATGTGCGATTTCGCCTCGTCGGTGAAGTAGATGACCACGTTGCGGCAGGCGATAAGGTCCAGGTCCGAGGGGTACGCGTCCTTCAGGAGGTCGTGCCGGCGGAACGTGACCCTGCGGCGAATCTCGTCGACGACGCGGTATGTGCCGTCCTCGTGTATGAAGTATTTCCGGAGATACTCCGGAGGCACCGACCGCACTTCGGAGGCCAGGTAGCCGGAGCCGTCCTTCGCGCGCGAGAGGACAGGCATATCGACGTCCGTGGCGAGGATGCTGTGGCGGCCCATGGGGTCGAGCCGGTCGAGAATCATCGCGATGGTGTACGGCTCGCAGCCGATGGAGCAGCCGGCACTCCAAATCTTCAGGCTGCGCCGCTCTTTCAGCAGCTGAGGAAACCAGCGCGTCTCCAATTCACGGAATCGTTCCGGCTGGCGGAAGAATTCGCTGACATTGATGGTCAGCGTGTCCCGCACCTCCTCGAGCAGCTTTGGGTCATTCGCGATGGCGCGGGAGAAGGCCGTCCAGGAACCGATGCCGCGACGGGTCATGAGGCTGCCGAGCCGCCGCTTCATCTGCGGCTCTTTGTACTGGCCGAGGGGCACGCCGATGGCGGCCTCGAGCGCCCGTCGGAACGATAGCCACTGCGGGTCTGAAGCGGTGTCTTGCATCGTCATACGCGCCTTCCGGGGACGCTCGCCGCCAGGGCCGCGGCGATGCGCTCGATGGGCAGCTGGCGTGCCGACTTCGTTCGTTCGACCGTGACGCGCGGCATGCCGTACACCACGCTCGTTGCCTCGTCCTGCGCGAATATCTGACCGCCGGCGGCTTCGACGCGTGCCGCGCCGTCGGCCCCGTCGCGCCCCATGCCCGTAAGGATGGCAACGCTCAGGGCGCCGCCGAAGGCTTCCGCGGCCGAGAACAGGGTTACGTCCACGCTCGGCCTCACCCCGTGGACGGTGGGCCCATGGTCCAGGCGAACCCGCCGATCGTTCCCGATTATCAGGTGGTAATCCCCAGGTGCGATGAGCACCCGGCCCGGTACGAGGAGGTCCCCCTCCCTGGCCTCGGCTACGGGAAGCGGCGAAAGGCCATCGAGCCGCCGGGCGAGGGCGCCCGTGAAGCCCGGCGGCATGTGCTGGACCACGACCACGGCCGCGTTCAGGTCAGCCGGCAGGTGGGGAACGACCTGGGTGAGGGCCGGAGGACCGCCCGTCGACGAGCCGATGATGACGGCGTATTTCGCCGGCTGCCGGCTGGAGGGCATGACCGGGCGTTCCGGAAGCCGCACGACGGACGGGGCCGGGTTCGCCGCGGCGGGCCGCCGCCGGACGAGCCGCGCCTGGCTCGCTCGCTGGACGGCTTCGAACAGCTTCTCGCCCACGTTGACAAGGTCGGCGCTCAGCCCGGATGGCTTCCCGACGCATTCGACGGCCCCGGCTTCGAGTGCCCGGATGGCCGTGGTGGTGCCCTCGTGAGTGAGGGTCGAGACCATTACGATCGGTGTGGGAACCGTCTGCATGATCTCGGTCACTGCAGAGACGCCGTCCATCCTCGGCATCTCCACGTCCATCGTGATGACGTCCGGACGGAGCTGGAGCGCCTTCTGCACGGCCTCCATGCCATCGGCGGCCTGGCCTACGATGGTGATGCCAGGGTGGACGGTGAGCAGCCGCTCGATCGCCCGCCGCATGAACGCGGAATCGTCGACGATCAGGACCCGCAAAGGGCGAGCGGGGGACTGGGCCGGCAACGCCATCGTCGCGCCTCCCCCTCAGTTGCAGAGCTTGCTGACGGCGGCGAGGACGCGGTCGGCTTCGGCAGGTTTCACGAGAAAGTCCTTCGCCCCGCTCTTCACGGCCTCGAGGACGATTTGCTGCTGCCCGAGCGCGGTCACCATCGCGACTTTGGCGTTCGGGTCCACTTTTCGGATCTCCTTGAGCGCGGTAAGGCCGTCCATCTCGGGCATGGTGATATCCATCAGCACCGCATCAGGCTTCGCCGACCGGTATTTCTCGACCGCTTCGAGGCCGTTCTCGGCCTGGATGACTTCGTACCCGGCCTCCGTGAGGATCTTGGACATCCTCATGCGCATGAAGGCGGCATCGTCGACAACGAGAATGGTTGCCATCGTGTGTCTCCTACAGTTCGCTGGCCGGTGATGCGGCCGTTCGGACGAAGGTCTTGCCGGTCGCTACGTGAAGCTCCATCGTGCGCCCTCTGGTGCCGCCGAGGTCGGCGGAGGCAACGCGGAGCCCGTGGTGCTTCAACCGTTCGGTTATGGCTTCGGCATTTCGGACGCCGATCTTGAATTTCTCGGCGTTGGCAGCGCCGAGGACTGCCGCACCGCCCGCCACCTTCACGATGAGCCGCCGCTTCACTGCCCCGGCTTCGGCAAGCCGCTGCAGAAGCAGGTCGATTCCCGTATCGGCGAACCTGGCAGGCTCGCGGTCGTCGACTCGCTTTCCCTCCGACGAAGGCAGCAGGATGTGGGCGAGTGCCGCTACCTTCGCCTCGGGGTCGAAGCAGGCGATGCCGACGCACGAGCCGAGTCCATAGGCCACGAGCACATCCCGTGCATCGCGGCTGACGGCGAGCTGGCCGATGCCCACAGAGATTCGCCGGGCCTCGGCAGTCGTGGTCGTCACGCTGCCACCCTCTGCAGCGCCCCGAGCGACGCCGGGTCCGGGGCTACGATGAGGAGGCCGGCAGCGCGTCCCTTTTGGTCCTCGAAGACGGCGTCCATCATCACGACGTCACTCCCCTGCGACAGCACCTCCGCGTAGACGGACTCGACGAGCGCAATCGCCATGTCGTGGAGGACTTCCGGGGGGCTCGGGTGAAGCACGAGGTTCAGCTGGTCGGCGAGCGCATTCACGAAGGCCGACCCGACGATGTTCCCGAGTTCCGAAATAGCTGAGCAGGCCATTTCATCCGGTTCAGTCGTCGTGCCCGGGTCCTGCCCCATCATGAGGTCTACGCACTCCAGCGCCCGCGGCTCCGGGAACAGGAGCATGACATGGCCGGTGATGTCGCCCGAGATAGACAGGTAGGAGCCGATGACGACTGCCTCTTCACCGCCGACGGCATCACAGGCATCGTTTTTCGTACCGACCCGGATGTTGGGGACGTGGATGGCAATCTCCTGGCCCATGAGCCCGCTGAGCCCCCGGCCGGCCCGGGCGGCACCATCGGAAGCCACCTCCTGCAGCAATGGAATCAAGTCGTCGACAGCCATTTGCGCTCCTTCCTCATGCTCCCGATTTCGGGCCGCCAGTCCCGCGCGGGCTACGCGGGGACAGAAACCGCCGCCTGCTCGGTCACCAGGCTGGCGATGTCGACGATGAGCCCGAGGGTGCCATCGCCCAGGATGGTGGCACCCGTGAGCCCCTTCCGTGCGCCGAGCATGTCGCCCAGCGACTTGACGACGACGTCCTGCTCACCGAGCAGCCGGTCGACGATGAACGCGGCCTGTCGGTCGCCGTGGCGTGCCGCGACGACGAAGTAGCCGTCGGTCGGTAGCATCCGCGGCCGCGCATCACCCAGCGCCGCCGCGAGGTCAATCATCGGCAGCAGCCGGTGGCGCAGCCGCAGCGTCTTCCGCCCGCCGACGGTGTGGATGTCCGCCTCGTGGTCCGCCAGCGCCTCCGTCACCGAGACGAGCGGGATCGCATAGACGGTCCCGTTAGCCGAGACCATGAGCGCTTTCGTCGTTGCCAGTGTGAGCGGCAGCTGGATGATGACCTCCGTGCCCTTCCCCTGCACGCTGCTCACGGTGATTTGGCCGTTCAGCCGCTCGATGTTGGTCCGGACGATGTCCATCCCCACGCCGCGGCCCGAGACGTCGGTGACCTGTTTCGCCGTCGAGAGGCCGGGCATGAAGATCCACTGGACGACCTGTTCGTCGGGCGCAGCTTCGGCGGCTTCGCGCGTCATCAAGCCCTTCTCCACGACCTTTCGGCGGAGTGCTGCAGTATCGATCCCGCGTCCATCGTCGCGCACTGCCAGGTAGATGTAGGTCTCCTGATTCCATGCGGTGACTGAAATGGTGCCGGTTTCCGGCTTGCCGGCGGCCCGCCGCTCTTCCGGTGATTCGATGCCGTGGTCGACGGCGTTGCGGAGGATGTGGACCAGAGGATCAGAAATCTCCTCGATGACGGACCGGTCGAGCTCCGTCTCTTCGCCGGCCGTGACGAGGTCCACCTTCTTCCCACACTTCACGGCGACGTCGCGCACCAGTCGGGGCAGCCGAGAGAGTACGGAACGCACCGGCAGCATGCGGCTGCGCATGATCTGCTCCTGGAGCTCGTCGGTCACCCTGGCGAGGTGGGAGGTCGTCTCTTCGAAGTTATCCATCAACTCACTCAGGCTGGCGTCTCGGAGCACACTGCTGAGCTGCTCGCGAACCTGCTGGAGTCGGGTGCGGTCGATGACCAGTTCACCCACGAGATTCATCAGCCCGTCCAGTCGCTCGACGTCGATGCGAACGGACTGCGAGGCCTTCCGGGCGCTGCCGCCGCGCAGCGTCTCCGGCGGGGCTTCGTCTCGCGCTTCGGCCGCCTCCGAACTGGAGGCCGCGGGTTGCTGCGGCTCGTCGCGGAAGCCCTCGATTGGCCCGGTCGCCTCCGAGGGTGGGACCGCGCGCAAACGCACCGCTGCCACATCACTCACAGCCTTGAGCGCGGCGGCGATTTGTTCCTCGGTCTGGCGCGTCACGAGGAGGCCCGCCATCCGATATTCGCCGCCGCCAGCCTCGATGACGTCCCGCTCCGGCCAGCAAGCGGCCAGCCGGCCGATGCTTTCCATCTCCTGGAGCACCTGGTAGCAGCGGATCGATGGCAGCTGACAGTCGGATGCGACCACGACGTCGACGAAAAAGATGCCGTGCCCCTGCTCGACTTCCTCCCAGCAGCATTCGAGCGCGCCGGCCGGGACGACGTAGACCGGGACGTCCTGCGCCTCCGGCGAGGCAGCTGCCGGGCCTTCACTATCGAGGACTGCCATGAGGTCGGCTTCGAGGCGCTCCGTCACGATGCCCGAATCCACCCGGGTGACCACTTCGTTCGCGAGCACGCGGAGTGCATCGAGCCCGGCCAGCAGCGCATCGACGACCTCCGAGGTCGGAGCGCGCCGGCCCTGGCGCACCGCATCCAGCACGGTCTCCATTGCATGCGTCAGGGAGGCCATCTTCTTGTGGCCGATGGTCGCGCTCGAGCCCTTCAGGGTATGCGCAGCCCGGAAGATTCGCTGGACGAGCGCCGGGTCGGGCTCGCCTTCGAGCTGGACGAGCGACTGGTCGAGCAGTTCGATTTGCTCCTCTGCTTCTTCGAGGAAGAGCTTCAAATCCTCGTCGTCGAGGTCGAACTGGAGGGGAGTTCCCTTCGTGCTGGTCATGCGGCGGCACTCCTCGCGGTCAAGGAATCAGGTTCCGGCGGTGTACCCGCGCGCTTCTGCCGTGCCCTTTCAGGCTGCCCGGGAGAAACTGCCATACTCGTCCGCCGATGCCGGCAGCACACCCTCGAGGTCGACCAGCGAGACGAGTCGGTCTTCGAGCTTCGCTACCCCGCGGAGATAGCCGTTCTCCGGCCCGGCAACGATGGCGCTCGGCGGCTCCACCTGGTCGCCCGGGATGCGCATCACCTCGCTCACGGCATCCACGATGAGCCCAACCATCCCGGTGGAACTGCTGACGACCACGATGCGCGTCTCCGGCGTGTACTCGCTCGCGGGTACGCCGCATCGCTTGCGCAGGTCGATGACCGGCACGACCCGGCCGCGGAGGTTGGTGATGCCCTCCACCCAGAAGTCGGCACCGGGGATGCTCGTGATCGTCTGCATGCGGACGATTTCCTGTACCGCCTGGATATCGAGCGCGTAATACTCGTCGGCGAGCTTGAAAATGACGACGTGTTCCTCGCTCGCTGGGAACGCGGTCGATTCAGGGGCAGCTTCGAACCTGGCCACGGTCGGTCCTCCTCAGGGATCCCGGCTCACAGCCGGGGCGCTACAAAAAGCTACGAGTCGACGACGAACCCCGGGCATCGGCGGCTCCCCCGATGCGCCTCCGGATCTCCCCTAACCCGTCTCCCCGAGGTGGGGGAATCGTCACTCCCGGGGTAGGGGATCCGCGGATTTCGTGCCGATAGTGACTACAGGGACACTGCGGGAGGAGGCAGGCAGCCGATGGCATCCGAGAACGCCGTCCTCACCCAGCGCGAAATCGATGCGCTGCTCAGCGCCGACGTGAGCCAGCTCGACGCCGACACGATCGTCGCCATGCCGCCGCCTTCCCGGAAAGACTCCGGCGGCCGAAGGGTAAAACCGTACGACTTCCGTCACCCTGAGAAACTTTCCAAGGAACAGCTGCGCGGTCTCCAGATCATCCAGCAGGGCGTCGCCAGCTCCATGGCGGCGAACTTCTCCGCCCGGCTCCGGGCCCCGGTCGAATCTCGCCTCAGCGCCCTCGAGCGGGGCATCTACGAGGAGTACGTTAGCCAGCTCGGCACCCAGTCCGTCGTCATCATCATCGATATGTCCCCGCTGCAGGGCTACGCCGTCACGGCCTTCGGCCTGGATGTCGCCTTCGGCATCATCGACAGGCTCCTCGGCGGCAAAGGAAAGCGGGCCCCCCGGGTGCTCAACCGTGACCTGACCGATATCGAGATTGCCCTCATCCGCCACATCGGGATGGACGTGGCCCGCTCGCTAATCGAGCCATGGGCGCGAATCGTCGAGCTCACCCCCGACGTCTCCGAGCTGGCGCTCGGTCCCCAGGTGATGCACGCCATTCCCCCGTCTGAGTTCGTCATCACCGCCTGGTACGAAATCCGCCTGGCGGAGCAGACGGGCGGCATCTCGCTTTGCTTCCCGCTCACCATCCTCGAGCAGATTCTCCCCAAGCTCACCGGCCAGAGTCTGTTTGATAACCGGCCGGCGCGAAAGGCCAAGGAGGATGAACGTGTTCGCGAGGAGCAGGTCCTGCCGATGAGCGTCCTCCTGCGCGCGATCCTCGGCTCGGCGAAGGTGCCCGCCGTCGACCTCGCGCGGCTGGAACCGGGTGACGTCATCGTCCTCGACCGGGAGGTCGATGAGCCCCTTCGGCTTCTGGTCGGCAACTGCGAGCGCTTCGCCGGCGTTCCGGGCACCCGCGGGAGGCGGCTGGCCCTACAGGTGACGGGTATCGTTGACGATGATGGTTGGGTGAAACCGTTCGAGGATGTTGCCGATGGCTAGCACGATTCCCATCCGCGCGGTTCTCATGTCCTCGGAGTTCATGAACGGCGGGTCCGGGTTCCACCGGCTCGTCTTCAAGGTCGACGGGGGCCGGGCGGGCATGAGCACCGTCACGGTCCTCATCTCCCAGGACGCGCACCGGAAAATCGTGCAGCAGATGGCCCGCGCCCGTTTCGCCCCGGTCGAGCGAGCGACACTGCTCAAGACGTGGGCGCGCTGGGAGCTGGCGATGCGCCTCGAAGAGCACGGTATCCTCCCGGCGACGGTGACCATTACCTCACGGGATATCGACGATTTCGGCGCCTACGCCTCCGACCTCGGGCGCACGCTCCAGGTCGGTTGACGGCGCGGGCACTGTTGCAACCTGTTCGGGCGCACCGCCAGGAGGAAGCCATGCACGCCAGGATCACCGTCGCCGAGGCCGCCCAGGCCGCCGCCGAAGCCGGGGAAAAGGCCAGGGTCGAACTCATCGCCCCGTTCGTCGAGGCGGCTGCCCGGGTCATCCAGCAGGAATGCGGCGAGCGGGTCACCCGCGGCCAGCTCCACCGCGTCCGCTCACCCCAGACGTCAAACGAGGTCTCCGTGCTCATCGCCATCACGGGCGGAGTCGCTGGCCTCGTCATCTACTCGATGTCAGAGCAGACGGCGAAGGAATTCGCTTCCCGGATGATCGGCGAGCCGGTGGGCGAGTTCGATGCACTGCCCCAGAGTGCCATCGCCGAGCTGGCCAACATGATCACCGGCCAGGCAGGCATCGCGCTCGAAAAGAACGGGTTCCCGAGCGATATGTCGCCGCCGGTCCTTCTCCTCGGGAGGGGCAGCAGCATCGCCACGCTCAACCTCACGCGTCTCGTCATCCCCCTCGTGGTGTCTTTCGGTGAATTCAATATCGACATCGCGATCAAAGAGGTCTGAGTCTGCCTAGAGCGTTGCTCATGCCGGGGGTACTATCACGTCCGTGAGCAGCACCGAACGTCCCCGCCGGCGCCGGCGCGTCGATGCCCCGGCCTCCACCCTCCCCCGGCCCGCTGCCGCTGACGCTCCTCCGGCGCCCGCTGCCCGCCGATCCCGGCCGCACCACCCCCAGGTCCGTGCGCACCACATCACGCGGGATTACGGCTACGTTCGCCGCGACCTCCTCGGCATCCTCGTCGTCGGTCTCATCAGCCTCGGCTTCATCGGTGTGATGAGCTTCATCGTCCAGTAGCACCCTCCCGCCATCCCCTGAATGCTCGCCTGTCAGCGCAGGCTTGCGTACGCGAGGTATGCGGCGATTCCTGCCGGCAGGGCGCCGTACAGCCATACCTGGGGAACGAGCAGTGCCATCACGCCCCAGGCGACCAGGATCCCCGCGATGGCAAAGCTGACGACGGCGGGTCCGCGCTTTCGCCCGGTCGCGAACTCCAGCACGCGGGTGAATGCATACCCCAGCCCGGCGCCGACGAAAATCGCGAAGAACCCGAAGGTGAACGGTAGCAGCACGAGGCCCCAGATGAGTCCCATCGCCACTCCGCCGACCAGAGACGCAGCGGCGGCCCGTGCCATTCCCCCGGCCGTCAGTGTATAGATGGGGTTCTTCGCAATCCTTGCACAGTCGCGGCAGCGGGCCCCGACGGGCGTCTGGACGAGGCACCGGGGACAGATCGGTGTGCCGCAGCGGCTGCAGCGGAGCCCCGTCTCGACGCCGGGGTCGCGCGGGCACGCCACCAGGGCGCCGGGGGGCGGCGCCTCGACGGCCGGCTGCGCGAAACCTCCGTTCCTGCGGGCGTCGTACTCGGCCCGCCGCCTCGCGTCACCCAGGATTTCCCATGCGGCATCCAGCAACTGACGCCGCTCTCGAACGGCCGGGTCAGGGTCTGCGGCGCATCGTGCCGAGAGGCTTCGATAGGCTGCGTCTATCACCTCAGGGCTCGCGTTGGGCGAAACCTCGAGGACTTCGTACCAGTCGGGCTGCGCGCCGCCATTTTCCCCCGGCATTGCTCAATCGTACCGGCGGGGCCGTAAAGCGGAACGGAAAGACCCGGTTTCAGCCGGCCCGGAGCCGCTCCGTCGCCTCGGCTGCGGCGCGGTCCAGCGGCACTGGTGCCTGCTCTCCCTCCCGGTCGAGCAGCTTCAGCAGCACAGCGCCCTTGGCCAGCTCCTCCTCGCCGAGGATGAGCGCCAGCCTCGCTCCGGCGGCATTCGCCGAGCGGAGCTGCGCCTTGAACGAACGGCTGCCCTCGCCGATGACCGCTGCGACACCGCGGTCCCGGAGAGCAGCCGCGAGGCGGATGGCGGCCGGCCCTGAGCCCTCGCCCCTGTGGACGATGAAGACCTCGGCCGTTGGCGCCGGTTCGAAGACGACGCCGTTTTTCTGCATTTCCAGGATGACACGCTCGATGCCCGTCCCGAACCCGATGCCCGGGGTGGGCGGACCGCCGAGCAATTCGACGAGCCCGTCGTACCGGCCGCCACCGCCGATCGTGCCCTGGGCCCGGTCGTCGTCGTCTGGCACCACTTCGAACACGGTTCGGTTGTAGTAGTCGAGTCCTCGCACGAGCAGCGGGTCCACGATGAACCTGACGCCGGCAGCCGTGAGAGCCGCCTGCACGGCTTCGTGGTGCTCCCGGGCAGCTGGGCTGAGCTGGTCAACCAGCTTCGGCGCCGCTTCCTTGAATGCCTGGTCCCGCTCGTCCTTGCTGTCGAGCAGCCGCAGCGGGTTTCGCTCGAAGCGCCGCTGGCTATCCTCCGATAGGCGGCTGAGGACAGGCCGGTAGTACTCCTTCAGGCGCTCGACATAAGCCCGGCGGGGTTCGAGGTCGTCGAGTGACCCGAGGCGCACGGTGATGCCGCGGATGCCGAGCATCCCGTACAGCCGCCAGAGCATCGAAATGACTTCGGCATCGACGAGCGGGTCGGCCGAGCCGAGCACTTCCGCATCGAACTGGGTGTGCTGGCGGTAGCGGCCTTTTTGCGGCCGGTCGTAGCGAAACATCGGGTGGGTGGTGTAAAGCCGCACAGGGTGCGGCCAGCTGCCCATCCCATGCTCGAGATAGGCGCGGACGATGGCCGGGGTGCCCTCGGGTGTCAGCGCGAGCCGGTCGCCTCCCCGGTCCTCGAAGACGTACATCTCTTTTTCGACGATGTCGGTCGTGTCGCCGCTCCCTTTTTCGAAGACGCCGGCATCTTCGAACATCGGCGTATCGATGCGCTGGAACCCATGGAGCCGCGCCACCTCGCGCACGGCATCGAGGACGGCATGCCAGTAGGGCTGCATCGCGGGCAGGACATCCTGCGTGCCGCGGGGGGCCTGGAAACGGGGCATGGCGCTGTCCTGACGAGCGGGGGTGACAGCATGTTAGGATAAGGAGAAGGATTGCCCCGGCAAAGAGGCCGCCGCCGATGTCCGTAAGCCCCGGAGAGCCCGCCGTAGCCAGCGTCACCATCGATGCCGTGCTCACGCGCGCCAGCCAGTACCTCCCGGCGGAACGCCTCGACATCATCCGCGACGCCTTCGCCTTCGCGGCCCGACATCACGAAGGGCAATTCCGAAAAACGGGCGACCCGTACATTACCCACCCCGTGGCGGTCGCTGAACTCGTTGCCAACCTCGAGCTTGACCACCTCGCGATTGCCGCCGCCCTGCTCCATGACGTCCAGGAAGATTGCGGAGTCCGCAACGAGGAGATCGCGGAACGGTTCGGTCCCCGGGTCGCAAAGCTCGTCGAAGCGCTCACCAAACTCGATAAGCTGCCGATGAACGTGGCCGACCTCGACCCGATGCGGGGGACCACCCAGGCGCAAAACCTCCGGAAGATGTTCCTCGCTATGGCGGAGGACCTGAGCGTCGTCCTCATCAAGCTGTGCGACCGGCTCCACAACATGCGTACGCTCTGGGCCTTTCCGCCGGAGAAGCAGCGGCGTATCGCCCTCGAGACGCAGGAGATTTTCGCCCCGCTCGCCAGCCGCCTGGGCGTCTGGCAGATCAAATGGGAGCTCGAAGACCTCGCTTTCCGCTACCTCGAGCCCGAGAAGTACCGCGAGATCGCCGAGCTCCTGGCCTCCAAGCGTGTCACTCGCGAGCGGGTCATCGCGGAGGCCTCGGCCATTCTCAAAGAACACCTCGCCGCAGCCGGGATAAAAGCCGAAGTCACAGGCCGGGCGAAGCACATCTACAGCATCTATCAGAAGATGCGGCGCTATTCGGCACAGTCGAAGAGCTTCGACCAGATTTACGACCTGCTCGCCATGCGCGTTTTCGTCGATACCGTCTCAGAGTGCTACCACGCGCTCGGCGTCATCCACGCGCTCTGGCGGCCGATACCCGGTCAGTTCGACGACTACATCGGCAACCCGAAGGACTCGATGTACCAGTCGCTCCACACCACGGTCGTCGGGCCGGGCGGGCGTCCTCTCGAAATCCAGATCCGGACGTGGGAGATGCACCGCGTCGCCGAGTACGGCATCGCGGCCCACTGGCGGTACAAGGAGGGCGGGAAGCAGGCTGGCCGCGACGAGGAGCGAATCGCATGGCTGCGCCAGCTCATCGAATGGCAGCGCGACCTCGCCGGCGCCGACGAGTTCGTCGAATCAGTCAAAACCGACATCTTCCACGACCAGGTTTTTGTGTATACCCCCAAAGGGGACGTGCTCGATCTGCCCGCGGGCGCGACTCCGCTCGACTTCGCCTACCGCATCCACACCGACCTCGGCCACCAGACGGTCGGCGCGAAGGTGAACGGCCGGATGGTCGCACTCAACTCGCCGCTCAAAACGGGCGATGTCGTCGAAATTCTCCGCAGTCGGACCAGCAAAGGGCCTTCGCGAGACTGGCTCAACCAGAATCTCGGGTACATCCGGACCGCGCATTCGCGCGAAAAGATCCGGCAGTGGTTCCGAAAGCAGGAACGGGCCGAGAACATCGAGCGCGGCCGCGAGATGCTCGAGAAGGAGCTCAAGCGTCTTGGATGGGACGTTGCCGAGAGGCAGGAGCAGCTCCTCCAGCTCTTCAACTATTCGAACTGGGACGATTTCCTCGCGGCCATCGGCTACGGCGGGGTGAGCACGAACAGCATCGCCCGCAAAGTCGCCGCCGTCATCGAGCGGGAGGAGGCCGAGGAACCGCCCGAGCTCCCGCAGAAGCAGGAGCCCGCGAAGCTCGGCGGTCCGGGCATGCGGGTGCTCGGCGTGGGCAACCTGCTGACGACGATGGCCCGCTGCTGCAACCCTGTCCCCGGCGACCAGATTATCGGATATGTCACCCGCTCCCGCGGGGTCACGGTTCACCGGGCCGATTGTCTCAACATCCTCAACGAAGCGGAGCGTGAGCGAATCGTCGAAGTCGAGTGGGGAACCGTCACGCGCACCTATCCGGTCTCCATCCGCATCGATGCGTGGGACCGCGTCGGGCTCCTCCGCGACATCACCACCGTGGTGACCGATGAGAAGGTCAACATGGTCGGCGTGCGAACCGTGGAGAATGGTGACGGCTCGGTCACGATCACCACGACGCTCGAGACGACCGGAGTCGAGCAGCTTTCCCGGCTCCTGGCCCGGATCGAAATCGTCCGCGGTATCCGCTCCGTCGAACGGGTGCAGGAACGCCGGCGAAAACCGCTCCCCGAAGAGGCGCCCTTGCCGCTCCGCCGCACGGCCACCTGACTCAGGCAATGCGGCGGCCTCCCACCGTGAGCTGAAGCCCGCGGTCCCGCTTTGGTGCGGCCGAGCTGAGCGGCCGATGGACCGGTCGAGGCCGGTGGGTGCCGATGCGCGGCCGACGGTCGATGCACGCTTCCGCCAGCATTGCGCTGAGAATGCCCAGCGCGGAACCGATGAGGGCGAGGTCGACGAGGACGGTGAGAAGAGGGTTCGCCATGATGCGCACATCCGTTCGAAACGTGGAACAGAGCCTAGGCGAACGGATGTGCTGGTGTCAACACAAATGTTCGAACATCGTCAGCAGGTGACGCCGCCGCCGGCGTATACTCCCCCCATGGCACGCGGGCGCTCGCCGTTCCTCGCTCCCTCGGACCGCGCGCTCGAGTTTGGCCGCCAGTATGCCGTCGTTCTCCAGCGCTGGTCCGACCTGTTCGCTTCGGCGAGTTTGCTGGTGGAAGCGAACGTGCGGCTCGGCGAACTCGCGGCGGAGGCTGCGGCCGATTTCGAGGCCTGGCTCCAGCGCGCCCGTGAGGCCCCGTTTGCGTGGGCGAGCCCCGAGGCGTTTCAGAGGTTCATGGAATCTCTTGGGACTTCCCCCGGCAAGGAGCCGCCGAGCGATTAGTCCAGCCGCGCCCGGTACTGGATGCTCTCGGCCATGTGCGCCGGGCCGATCTGCGCCGACCCGGCCAGGTCGGCAATCGTTCGCGCCACTTTCAGCACCCGGTGGAACGCCCGGGCAGAAAGATTCAGCCGCTCCACTGCCCGCTTCAGCAGCTCTGCTGCTGCCGGTTCGAGTGCCCCCTGCGCAAAATCGCGCACCTGTGCTGGCGACATCTCGCCGTTCGTTGCGGTCCTGGTCCCGGCGAAGCGTTCAGCCTGGACCTCGCGCGCCCTGGCTACCCGCTCCCGCACGGCCCACGAGGGTTCGCCCCGCGCGGCAGCCGTCAGCTTCTCGAGCGGGACGCGGGGCACGTCGACGAAGATGTCGATACGGTCCATGAGGGGGCCGCTGAGGCGGCGCTGATACCTCCCGACCACGGCCGGGGGGCAGGTGCACGGCCGCTCAGGGTCGCCGAGATAGCCGCAGGGGCACGGGTTGAGCGCTCCGCAGAGCATGAAGCTCGCCGGGAACGTGACCGCCTGTTTCGCCCGGCTGATGGTGACCGTCTTGTCCTCCAGCGGCTGGCGAAGCATCTCCAGCACATGCGGGTCGAACTCCAGAAGCTCATCGAGGAACAGCACGCCGCGGTGGGCGAGGGTGATTTCGCCGGGCCGCGGCACCGAACCCCCGCCCACGAGCCCGGCGTTCGAAATGGTGTGGTGCGGCGATCGGAACGGCCGGCTCCCTACCAGGCCGGCGCCCGGTGGCAGCAGCCCCGCCACGCTATAGATGCGGGTCACTTCCATCGCCTCGGCAGCCGTGAGCGGCGGGAGGATGCCCGGCACGGCGCGCGCCAGCAGCGTCTTCCCGCTGCCGGGCGGCCCCTTCATCACGAGGTTGTGACCGCCCGCCGCCGCGACCTCGAGCGCGCGCTTCACATGCTCCTGCCCGACGATGTCCGCGAAATCCGTCACCGCCGCCGCGAGCGGGTCGTCGGTCGGCTCGCCGCTCGACACGAACCGCGCGAGGTCCAACACCCCGTTGAGGTGGGCGGCCAGTGCGCTCAATGAGGGCACCGGAAAGACGTCGAGGCCTTCCACCAGGGCCGCCTCGGCGGCATTCTCGGCCGGCACGAAAGCGCGGCGTATCCCGCGCGCCGCCGCGGTCATCGCCATCGGCAACACGCCTCGCACCGGCCGAACGTCCCCGGTCAGCGCCAGCTCGCCGAGAAACACCGCGTCATGGGGCTCGGCCGCGACCTGGCCGGAGGCGAGCAGGATGCCGACGGCGATGGGCAGGTCGTAGGCAGGACCTTCTTTCCGCAGGTCCGCAGGGGCCAGGTTCACGGTGATGCGGTTGTTCGCCGGCCAGGCCAGTCCGCTGTTCCGGATGGCGGCCCGGACGCGCTCCCGCGACTCCTGCACCGCCGTATCCGGCAGGCCCACCACGGTCATCGCCGGGAGCTGGGCCCGGGTGATATCGATTTCGACTTCGACGAGCTCGCCATCGAGCCCGACGACCGCACAGCTCAGGACGCGGGCGAGCATCGCCGGATTGTAGCCAGCCGCCCGGCGCAGGGGTCAACTGGCGCGAAGGGCATATCCGGATTTCCGCGGTCCGGCCGGGCAGCGCCCTGACCTTTCGCCGACGCAAACGGGCACAATCTCCGCACCGGACGGCTCGCGCGCCGGCTGCCCCGGGCTTGTCCATCATGGCCACGTCCTCCGGCTCCACGCGTAGCCCTGCCAGGTCCTGCGCCCGGATGGCACCGTTGCCGATGACGAGGTCTTCAGCGTAGCAGTCGATGCTGCGGCTGCGCCGACCCAGGCGGGCCACTGTCCGGCCCAGGGCTGGGAGCACCGCGGTTAGCCTCCGCAATACCCGCCGCGGGCCGGGTATGCAAAGGCTGCCCCGGCAGACCTGGCGACTCTTTGTCCTGGCCTCCGGCGGGAGCCCCTGCCTACGGGTCCCCGATGCGCGCCTCGACCCAGGGCACGATGATGTCGAGTAGCCGCTCCCTCGGGTCCGCGAGCTTTCGCCCCTCCTCTCCGACCGGGTTCAGGTAGTGGTCGGCCCACTCCAGCGTCACCAGCTGCTTATCGGCAGCACCGCTCCGCTCCAGGATCTCCTGCTGTTCGGATGGGAAGATGTCGCAGTCGCCGTCCGCGTAAACGATGAGGGTCGGCACTTGCACGTAGCGGATCGTGTCCGGGAGGTCGGCCTGGGAGCTGGTGCCGCTCCAGGTGCTCAGCCAGCCGCGGGGTGTCATCACCCGAGCGAGACCGCCGTAGCCGTAGTTCCCGATGATGGGGTCCCCGGGCGAAAAGATACTGCCTAGCGGCCGCCGGCTGGGGTCGAGAGACGGGTCGAGATACGCCGGGTTTGCCAGGGTGCGGTAGATGACCATATACCGCCCGAGGCGTGCCCGCCGGGCGATGAGGCCCCGCGTGGCGGCCGGAAGCGTCGCGAACCGGTCGGAGCGGAGCTCGCCCCGGAAAAAGAGATGTTCAGCGAGGTACTCACGCGCGATTGCGTCGAGGCGAAGGCTTCGCTCGCGCTGGCGCCGCCGGTATTCGGCCAGCCAGGTGGGGTCATAGCGGCTCGGCTCCGGATAGGGCCGGTAGCCGTTCTCCGGGTTGTACATGTCCCACGCAGGGTCGTAGCTCGCCGGGTCCGATTCGTTCGTGACACTCGGGTCGAGGACGTTCAGCATGAATCGCCCCTCGCCGAGATGAGCTGCTACGGCGATGTACAGGTCGCCCGCGGGCATCACCTCCGATGCGAGGTCGATCGCCTCGCCCGAGGGGGTCGAGGTGAGCCGTTCGGCTGGCGGCCGCGAGGCCTGCGACTGGTAGAAGGCGAGCAGCGAGCCGCCGCCCGAGTTCCCGAGCAGCACGATGTGTTCAAACGCCCGCTCCCGCAGCCACCGCATCCCGGCGGCAATGTCCAGCAGAATCCGCTCATGGACCATGTCCGTGTCGTTGTTTAGGTAGCGGCTGTTCTGCCCAAAGACTGCGTAACCGCGGGCGACAAGCCCGGGTACGACGTAGTGGCGGGTGAATTCGCCCCGGGGGTGCATCAGGTACACGACGGTTCGCGGCTGGTGATTCGGAGGCAGGTAGAGGATGCCGAAGCTCTGCGCGGTGTCACTGGCTTCGAGGTAGACGACCTCGCGTCGGACGGCAGCGTCGAGCGCGGTGAACGAAAAAGGGAGGCGGCGGCCGCGGGCTTCGAGTGCGTGGGACATGCCCGGCATCCTAGCACTGCCCAGTGTGGGCCGGCAGGCTATCGCGGTGCCCGGCTGTCGATGCGTTTCGCGACCAGCTCCCGGGCGGCGTTCGCGATTGCTGGGTCATTTCCCAGTGTGTACACGATGACGATCGCGCGGCCCATCCGGTACGCGTCAGAGTAGACGAGATTTCCCTGTGCATCTGGTTTCGAGGTGACGTAACTGCGCGCCTCGTCCGCCTGGTAAACGGGAATACCATCGGCCTGGGTAGTCCCCGGTCCGAAAAGGTCGGGCGGAGGATTGCGGAGGGCATCGGCAATGGCGCCGAACTGCGCCTTCGCGGCATCGGCGGCCGGCAGCAGATTGACCTCCACCCGGATGCTCGAGACGGCAGACTTCGAACCGGCAAAAATCGCGATAAAAGCGTCCTGACCCGGCGTAATTGCCGGGAGCTTACCGCTGGCCTCCAGTCGGAATCCCTCGGCGGAAAGGTCCGGCACGAGGTCGGCAGCGGTCGACGCCGGGGCAACGGTCGCGGTTGTTTTACGGTGGCCCTCGTCCCCTCTTCCGCAGCTCGCCGTCCCTGCGGCGATCAGGAGAATCCCCGCGGCAGCGAGGCGAAATGCACGATGACCTCGGCCGCCTGCCCGGGTGAGAGGTGGTCCGTGTTGATGCACAGGTCGTAGGTGCTCGGAGTCAGCCATCCGGTTTCGTAAAAGCGGCGGAAATACTCCAACCGTTCGTTATCGGTCCTTTCGATGATTTTGAGCGCCTCCTTCTCGTCGACGCCCATACCGGTCATGATGCGCCGGGCGCGGTATTTGGGCGAGCCCGTGATGAGTGCACGGACAGCGTCACTCCGGTCCCGAAGGATGACCTGGGCCGCATGGCCCACGATGACGCATTCACCCCGGTCGGCGAGGTCGCGGATGACCTGCTCGAGGAACCGGCGATAATCAGCCGAGGTGTGGAGCGGGCTGGTGGTCAGCGGCACCGGGTCTGCCCACCCCGCGGCGGGCATCGCTGGGTTTCTGGCCAGGGACTCGAGGATGCGTGTCAGGAGCGATGGGGTGTGCTCTGCTTCGGAGACGGTCTCCGGTGAGACGCCGGCTTCCGCTGCTGCCTCCTGGATTACCTGGTAGTCGACGTATCGGAAGCCCAGCCGGTCGGCGACTCCCCGCGCCACTTCTTCGCCCGCCGTCCCGACCTGCCGGGAGATAGAGATGACCCGCGTCGCCATACATGCGCTCCACCGAAAGGGTCGTGGCCGGCATTGTAGCGCCGCCCGTTCGAACCGCGGATGAATGCTGCCGGGGCCGGCGATTTCGCCGGCCCCGGCTCAGCGGGAAGTGCCTTCCGGACGGGATGGCGCCCGTCTCAGGCGTCGAACGGGCCCGCGACGCTTTCGAAGCGCGCAAGCAGGTAGGGGTCGAACCGGTTCCCGGCCAGCCCCCGCATGATTTCGAAGGCCTCCGACCGGGGCAGCGCCCGCCGGTATGGCCGGTCGTTGGTGAGTGCGTCGAAGGTTTCGCACATGCCGATGATCTGGGCCTCGGCCGGCACTTCGCTGCCCTCGAGCATGCCGGGGTAACCTTTACCGTCGACCCGTTCGTGGTGGCAGCCGACCCACCAGGCCGCCGCACCGAGCCCAGGAATCTCACCCAGGATGTCGCGGGCATAGACCGGGTGCATCTGCACAGCCGACATCTCGTCCACACTCAGGATGTCCGGCTTACGCAGATACCGGGCTGGCACACCAAGCGTCCCGATATCGTGGAGCAGCGTGGCCACCTTCAGGAGGTCAGCGCGGCGCTCCGTCATGTCGCAGTGCAATGCAACTTTCCGCGCGAGGTCGGCGACGCGGCGTCCGGACCCCTCGGAGCGCCCGTTGCGCACGTCGATGACGTCCGCAAGGACGCCGAGCAGGTCGAACAGCTCGTCCCTGGCCAGCACTCCCCCGTAGTTGAGGGCCATCAGCCCGGCGCCGAGGTCGTGGTCATACAGTCCGAGCCAGAAGTCATCGCGTGAAGCGATAGCCGCCATTCGTTCAGCCAATTCGGGGTCCAGTTCCTGCCCGGCCATGTCGCGCAGGAGGTCTGGCCCGCTCCGGCGGAGCACGAGGGGTGGCGCATCCCCGTCGAGCAGGGTCTCGAACCGGTCAGCGAGGGCGACGATACGGCTGACGAGCGGCGTTGCCGGCCCCGGCGTGGCGCCCGGACGTCCGGACCCGTCCCAGCAGTCATGGTGGCCCAGCACCGCGCGGGCGACGGCTTCGGCGAAGCCCATCCGCCGGGCTACCTCGGCGCCGGTCTCACAATGCCGGGCGATCGCATCGATGACCTCCACCCAGCCACTCCGCGACGTGACGTCAGCCGGTTTCGACCGGCGCACGTTACTGCCCCAGTGGCGGGAAGGTTTCACCATCGGCACGGCGACCGGGTCCATCACCGCCATGCCGATGTCGTGGAGGAGACTGGCGAAGAAAACCTCTTCGATCCGACCGGCCTCGAGCCCCAGGTCACTTGCGAGATAGACGCCGATGTAGGCGACCCGCTGGGCGTGGCCCGGTTTTCGGCCCTCCGCGAGGTCGAACGCGCGGCTGAGCGCCCCGATGACGGCGCCGCGGCTCAGCCGGGGCACGCCGGAGAGGCCCGTGTCTTCGTACAGCGAGGGATCGAGAAAGTCCGCCTTGACCGTCTGGATCTGCGCCTTGGAAGCCATGATTCCCCGAATCCCGCAGGTTGCAGGGCGTATTCGGAATATCGGCCCCGGCTGTGTGGACCTGCAGGGATGGGCAGGTGACGGGCACGGGAAATAGGGAAGCGTCGTAGTCCGTATCGGGGGAGTACGAGAGGTCCTCTGCATCCCGTCCGGCCTGCACGACTTTGCGAAAGGGCGTACACTTGTTTCGTGGCGCCCGGCGAGGCCGGACCGCACCATTCCATCCAGGCGAACGACAGCGCAGATGGACCGCACCCGGCTCAGCCGGTTCGTCAACCAACGCCTCTCCGAGCTGACCCTCAGCGAGCCAGCCACCGTTTCGCCATTCATCTCCGTTCGCCAGGCCGTCGCCACCATGAACCGAGTCGGCACCACCTGCGTGCTCGCTATGGAGCAGGGCGAGCTGCGCGGCATCTTCACGGAACGCGACGTCCTTACGAAATGCATGGTGGATGGGTTCGATTGGGACCAGCCGCTCGGTGCTTCGGTCCTCACGAAGCAGCCCCGGGTGATTGCCTCCACAGGGACGGTGGCCGAAGCAATCGCCCTGATGCAGCAGCATCACTACCGGAACCTGCCCGTGGTGGAGGGCGGCCGGGTGGTTGGGGTGTTGCGGCTCGGCGACCTCCTCCGCGACCTCGCGGAGGCCTATCCCGAAGACGTCCTGAACCTGCCTCCTCGCCCTCACCAGGTGATGGAGCAACCAGAGGGTGGATAGAAGCAGAGATTCATGACTACCGAAACGCAGCTCAAATCCGAACACAGCGTCGAAGAGCTCGAACGCGTCACCATCCGCTTCGCCGGTGACTCCGGCGACGGTATGCAGCTCACCGGGACGCAGTTCACCCGCACTGCTGCCGTCTTCGGCAACGACCTGGCGACCCTGCCCGACTTCCCGGCCGAGATTCGCGCGCCCGCCGGCTCCCTTCCCGGGGTCTCCGGCTTCCAGATCTCCTTCGCGAGTACCGAAATCTACACCCCCGGCGACCGGCCTGATGTGCTCGTCGCGATGAACCCCGCCGCCCTGAAGACGAACCTCGGCGACCTGAAGCCGGGAGGCCTTCTCATCGTCGACAAGGACGAATTCGAGCCCACCAACCTGAAAAAGGCGGCGTACGATACGAACCCCCTCGAGGATGGCTCCCTCGCCGGCTACCAGGTCGTACCCATTTCCATCACGCGCCAAAACGAGCTCGCCCTCGAGGGCCTTCCCCTCAGTGCCAAGGACAAGTTCCGCTGCCGCAACTTTTACGCCCTCGGGCTCATCCTCTGGCTCTACGGGCGTACCCTCGATACCACCATCAAATGGGCAACGGAGCAGTTCAAGCGTCGGCCCGATATTCTGGAGGCGAACCTCCGCGCCCTGCGTGCCGGCTACAACTTTGGCGAAACCACCGAGCTCTTCCGTGTCCAGTACCGCGTTCCGCCGGCCAAGGTCCCACCCGGGACCTATCGGCACATCAGCGGCAATGAAGCGACGGCGCTCGGGTTCGTCGCGGCCTCCGTGCTGAGCGGCCTCCCGCTCTTCTACGGCAGCTATCCGATTACCCCGGCCAGCGACATCCTCCACGAGCTTTCGAAGCTCAAGAACTTCGGCATCAAGACATTCCAGGCGGAGGACGAAATCGCGGCTATCGGGGCGGCTATTGGCGCGGCCTACGGCGGCCATCTCGGTCTCACCGGCACCAGCGGGCCCGGTCTGGCGCTCAAGAGCGAAGCGCTGAACCTGGCCGTGATGACCGAGCTGCCCATCGTCGTCATCGACGTCCAGCGCGCCGGTCCCTCGACCGGCATGCCCACGAAGACGGAGCAGGCCGACCTCCTCCAGGCGATGTTCGGGCGCAATGGCGACAGCTACGTCGCCATCGTTGCACCGTGCACGCCCTCGGACTGCTTCATCATGGCCATCGAGGCCTTCCGCATCGCCCTCAAGCACATGGTCCCGGTCGTCTTTCTCTCCGATGGCTACCTCGGTAACGGCTCGGAACCGTGGCGCATTCCCGATATCTCCGAACTCCCGCGCATCGAGTGGAAATACGCCGACCCGCAGGAAGGCAAGTTCAATCCGTACCTCCGCGACCCGAAGACGCTTGCCCGGCCGTGGGCGGTTCCCGGGCAGAAGGGGCTCGAGCACCGCATCGGCGGCCTCGAAAAATCCGGTGAAACCGGGGACATCAGCTATGACCCACGCAACCACCATGAGATGACGCTCGCCCGCAAGGCGAAAGTGGACCGCATCGTCGACGACATTCCGCCCCTTGAGGTGATCGGCCCTGAAGAGGGCGACCTCCTCGTACTCGGCTGGGGCGGCACGTACGGTTCGATCACGAGTGCCTGCGAAAACGCCAGGAAGCGCGGCCTTAGCGTGGCATCCGCCCACCTCCGTTACCTCAACCCCTTCCCTGCGAACCTCGGCGACGTGCTCAAGCGGTACAGGAAGGTGCTCATCCCCGAGCTCAACACGGGTCAGCTCGCCCTCCTCATCCGCGGCCGCTTCCTCGTCGATGCCATAGGCTTCAACAAAATCTCCGGCCAGCCGTTCAAAATCGCCGAAATCGAGGGCAAAATCGATGAGGTGCTCGGCCTCCGCGATGAATACGTCCTCGAATTCACCCGCAGCGCCGGCGTCAGTGGAGGCTGATATGACCGCACCAACCGTACCGAACGACGGGCTCATCTCCGCCGACCTCCCCGTGCTCACCCGGAAGGACTTCGTCACTGACCAGGAGGTCCGCTGGTGCCCGGGCTGTGGCGACTACTCCATCCTCGCCCAGATGCAAAAGATGCTCCCCGAGCTCGGGATTGCTCGCGAGAACATCGTCTTCATCAGCGGTATCGGCTGCTCCAGCCGGTTCCCCTACTACGTCAACACCTACGGCTTCCACAGCATCCACGGCCGCGCTCCGACGATCGCGACGGGCTTGAAGACGGCCCGGCCCGAGCTCACCGTCTTCGTGATTACGGGTGACGGCGACGGTCTCAGCATCGGCGGCAACCACCTGTTGCACGCCATGCGCCGGAACGTCGATCTCAATATCATCCTCTTCAACAACCGCATCTACGGGCTCACGAAAGGTCAGTATTCGCCTACGTCCGAATTCGGCAAAATCACGAAATCCTCCCCGTACGGGACCACGGAGCGCCCGCTCAACCCGATCCGCATCGCACTTGCCGCCGGGGCGACCTTCGTAGCCCGTTCCGTCGACCGCGACACGAAGCACCTCGAGGAGATGCTGTACCGGGCCGCGAAACACCGCGGCGTCTCGTTCGTCGAGGTCTACCAGAACTGCAACATCTTCAACGACGGCGCCTTCGCGGCGTTTGCTGAGAAGGAAGTCCGCGCCGAGCGGATGGTCTACCTCGAGCACGGCAAGCCCCTCCGCTTCGGCAAGAACAACGAGCACGGCATCCGTCTCAACGGCTTCACGCCAGAAGTCGTCGAAAATGCAGAAAGCGACGAAGGCCTGCTCGTACACGACGCGCACGCCGAGAACATCACCCTGGCCAACATTCTCGTGGGCATGGATTACCCGGAATTCCCGGTGCCGGTTGGCGTTTTCCGCGACGTCGATGCGCCAACCTTTGATCAGCTCGTCCAGCAGCAGGTCGATGAGGCGATTGCGAAGGGCCGCGGCTCCCTCGAGGAAGTGCTCCGCTCCGGCGAGACGTGGGTCGTCGAGTAACACGCACTGGCCTGCCTCGCCGTTCCGGAGAATCTGCTATCGTCGGGGTCTCGCAAGAGGCCCCGGCGGCGTTCTTGGGGCCCATCGGAGGAGGGATGCGCCGTGGCGACCGAGCCTGCTAACGTCATCGTCTGCCCCAGTTGCGGAGCCGAGAACATCGAGGGAGCCGACTACTGCGAGCGCTGCCTGATGGACCTCAGCAGCATCGACGTGCCGGAGGCGGCCCAGGTCCTCGGGGAGTCTGACCTGACCCTGCCGATTTCTGCCGTGCGCTGGAGCAAGCCCGCCACCACCCAGGTCGGCGCCACCGTCCGTGAGGCGGTCCGGCTGATGCAGCTGCAACGGAGCGGCGCCGTCGTCGTCCTCCGCGGCAGCGCTATCGCGGGCATCTTCACCGACCGCGACGTGCTGACCAGGGTCGCGCTGGACCCGGCAGCGCTCGACCGGCCCGTGGAGACGGTGATGACGCCCGACCCCGTCGTCCTCCGCGAAGACGACATGATGGCCTACGCCTTGAACAAGATGGGTGTCGGGGGTTTCCGCCACATCCCCGTCGTGCGGGATGGAGAGCTGGTCGGCATCCTCACCGGGCGAGACGTCCTCAGCTGGGTGATGGGCCGGTACTTCGACTGAGGTAGCGGCTCAGCCCCAGCTCTGCTTGCCATCGATGGATTCATGGGACTCGCGTATGGCTCACGGGGAGCGTATGCTCGTTCCATAGTCACACTCTATCGGTAGGGGCAGAGCCATATGGAACTCGCCCAGCTGGAAGCCTTTATCACGGCGGCAGATTGCGGCAGTTTCAGCCGGGCTGCTGAGCTGCTCAACGTCGCCCAGCCCTCGCTCAGCAACCGAATCCAGGCCCTCGAGCGGGAAGTTGGCCAGCCCCTCTTCGAACGGATGGGCCGCGGCGTCAAGCTCACCGATGCCGGGCGAGCCTTCCTCCCTTACGCCCAGCGTGTGATGCGCACCCTCAGTGATGGCCTCATGATGCTCGAAGGGACGCGGGATGGCACGGCCGGCCGCCTGCTCATCGGTACTGCCCCGGCCGTCGGCACGTACGTCCTCCCGCGCCTCCTCAAGGTCTTCTGCGATACCCACCCGGGCGTGGACGTACTCGTCCGCACTGGCCACAGCGACGAAATACTTCAGCTCGTCCTCGACGATGACGTCCAGGTGGGCCTTGGACGCCCCATCAACCATCCCGATGTCCGCACGGTTGTGCTTTACCGCGACGAGCTGGTGCTCGTCGTGTCAGCCCAGCACCGGTACGCGAAAAGGGGGTCCGTCCGCGTCGAAGATTTGGCCGAAGACTCGCTCATTCTGTTTGACCGAGATTCTGGCTATTACGGAATGATCATGGGGCTCTTCCGGGACCTCGGGGTCGTGCCTCACCAGCAGATGCAGCTCGATTCCATCGAAGCGACGAAGAAGATGGTCGAGGCGAATCTCGGCATCGCGCTGCTGCCTGAGGTTTCCGTCGAACGAGAGATTCGGCTTGGCACGCTTCACAAAGTCCACATCGAGTCCGCGGAGCCGGTCCAGCGGGACATCGCCGTGATGTACCGCCGCAACAAGCCGCAGTCCGGCCCGATGGCCGGGTTCCTCGACCTCCTTGGCGAAATCTACGGCGTCCGCCTGCCGCGCTGAGCCGTGCTTATCGACCTCCATTGCCATACGTTCCCGTTCTCCGCCTGCAGCGCGCTGGAGCCGCTGGAGCTGGTCCGGCTTGCGGCGGACCGCGGGCTCGACGGCGTCTGCCTGACCGAACACGACAGGGCGTGGGATGCCGATGCGCTCGATGCGCTTGGCCGCGCCGCGCCAATCGCCGTGTTCGGCGCCGCCGAACTCACGACGAACTTCGGTCACGTGCTCGCCTTCGGACTTCCCGCGACGGCGTTCTCAGCCGACGCCGGCGAGCTTGCAGCTGCAGCCGAGCGTCACGGCGCATTGCTCTACCTGGCCCACCCTGCTCGGGACGGCCTCCTGCGGGTCACCCGTGAGACAGTCGAGTACTTCGTTTCCGTCGAGGCCGCGAATGGCTCCGATTCCCGGCTGCAGAACATCGCTGCGGCCGGGCTCGCAAAAGGCTTTCGTCTCCCGGGGATCGGCGGGTCGGATGCGCACACCGCCAACGAGGTTGGCCGGGCAGCAACCCGATTCACCGCGCCCCTGCGGTCTGCCCGCGACCTCATCGATGCCCTCCGGGCGGGCGCCTACGAGGCCGTCCAGCTCAGCCCCTGACCGCTCGGATCGTCAGCCTCCCGCATCGCCGAGCCACCTCCGCGCGTGGTGTCGGTCGAATTGCTGGTGCAGGTTCAGCAGCGCCACGAAATGCTCGAGCGCGTGCGCGAGCGCCCGCTCGGCCACCCACCCGAGGTCGACCTCGCCCGCTCCCGGCCATACCGCCGTACGCGTCCATTGTTCCGGGGTGAGGTCTTTGAAGTAGCTCACCGTATGCTCCCGCGCTTTCATGAACGCCTCGGCCAGCACGTCGATGTCGCCCTCGGGCCGGTAGTCCTGGGCCATGTGCTTCTCCTCGTCCCAGTCCTCGAAGGCCGGCCGCTCCTCGGCGAGGATTCGCGGGACGCGATCATGGAAGACCTGCCGCTCAGCAGCAAGCAGGTGCGCCACGTGCTGATGGGGAGTCCAGCCGCCCCCGGGCGGCGTCTCGTGCTGCCAGCGCCGAACGAGCCCCGCCGCCCAGTCCACCCCCTTCACGCTGAGCTGGAGGCGGGCCATGAGGGTCGGGTCGGGGATGCGTCGTTCCATCGCAGCACCTCGGAACTGGTGTCGTCCCGCCTCCGCTTCCGGGAAAACCCGCGGAGGCAGGGCAAGGCGAGCGTACTACTATCGAAACGTGGCGATCGACCCGCTCGCAGACGGCGTGCCTTCGCCGCTCCACGTCGCCCTGCCCGTGGCAGGCCAGCATGCGCGGGCGCTGCGGGGCAACAGTTTCTCCCGCGCCCTCGAAGCTGCCGGGGTGCAAGCCAGCGACACTCCACTGCCACCCCGTGCCAGTCGGCAGGTTTCCCCGGCGCGCGGCCGAACGGCGGAGCCGCAGATGCCCATCGCGTCTCGGTCGGAGGGAGGTGACGCCGACCGCTGGGACGGGCTGCTCAACCGGGTCGGCCAGAAGTACGGCGTCCCGCCGCTCTTCCTCAAGGCCGTGATGCTCATCGAAAGCGGCGGCCGCCCGGATGCCATCGGCGACGGCGGACATTCCGTCGGCCTCTTTCAGCTCCACGACCAGGGCTACGGCCACGGGATGGGCGACCTCCGGTTCGACCCGGAGGCAAACGCCGACCGGGCAGCCCGCGGGCTCGCCGCCTCCTGGCGGAAGGTCCGGGACGCAGGCTACACCGGCGAGTATGCCGTCCGCGCGGCCTACGACGACACGTTCAACCCTGGCGGCGGCTTCGCTCACCAGGGCGACGCCCTCGTCCGCACCTACAACCGGCTTCTCGCCGAGCAGGGACTTCTACCGCTTTCCTGAAACCCGCTGCGGCCATCCTCGGGTGGTATCATCGGAACGGGCGTGTCCCTACGCGCCGAACCGGGAGGTGACCTGTGGTAACGGCCGGCTATATCGAGCGCTCCGTCACCGTCAATGGGCTGAAGCTCGCCTACCAGGAATGGGGCGACCCTTCGGCTCCGCCCATCGTCATGCTGCACGGCTTCGGCGTCTCCGGCCACATGTTCGATGAATTCGCCGAGCGCATGCAGGATAGGTATCGCCTTTTCGCCCTCGACCAGCGCGGGCACGGCGACAGCGACTGGTCGGAAAGCGGCGATTACTCCCGCGACGCGTTCGTCGAAGACCTCGAGGGGTTCCGCCAGGCGCTCGGCCTCGAGAAGTTCGTCCTCATCGGCCATTCGATGGGCGGCCTCAATGCGGTCTCCTACGTGAACCGCTACCCCGGACACGTCACGGCTCTCGTGCTCGTCGATGTCGGGCCCGAAGCGTCGAAGCAGGGCGTCGACAATATCGTCCGCTTCACCCGCGGGCCGGATGAGCTGGAGTTCGAAGAGTTCGTCGAGATGGCCCACCGGTTCAACCCCCGGCGAACGCTGGAGAACATTCGCGAGCGGATGCGGCATCGGTTGAAGCCTACCGGAAGCGGGAAATGGACCTGGAAGTTCGACAGGCGCTTCCGCGAGCCCGAGAGCGGGCTCACCATCGGCTGGCAGCTCAGCAGCGACGAACTCTGGCAGCTCTTTCGCACCATCGAGGTCCCGACCCTCCTCGTCCGCGGAGCGGAGAGCGATGTCCTGTCCCCGGAAGTCGCCGAGCGCTGCGCCCAGGAGATGCCGGCAGCCCGGCTCGTCACCATCCCAGGGGCCGGGCACAGTGTGCCGGGCGACAACCCCGATGCGTTCACCGAAGCCGTCGCGAGCTTCCTCGCTGAAGTCGAGCGAGGCGAGTTCCCGCCGTCCGCAGCTGCAGCCGAGCCCCCGCTGGACCGCCTGGTGAAGGAGCAAAGCGAGGCCCGGCATCGGGGACCGGGGATGATCGCGCTCGTCATCGTCGGTGCCGGTGCGGTTATCGCCCTTGCCGGGGTCGGCTTTGCCGCCCGAAAAGCCTCAGAACGCCGGCGCCAGCGGCGGGCTCCGGCGCGGCGGCTCACCGAGGCTGTCAAAACTTCAGCTCCCCCTATGCCGCCAGTCGACCTCGAACTCGCCCGTGCCCGCGCCACCGAGACCGTGGCGCGCCTCGCCGAAGCGGCAGCCCGCGGAACGAAGCGCGCCCGGCAGGCTGTCGATGAGGTCGACCTGGCGCGTGCCCGTGCGGCAGCGGCGGAAGTGCTCGCAGCACTCGGCGAAACGGGCCGTCATGCGCCCGAAGTGCTCCGGGGGACCGTGCAGCTGGTCGCCCCGGCGGCCCGGCGCCCCGCAAAGCGCGGCATCGGTCACCGCGTGCTCGCCCTGCTGCCACACCGGGTGCGCCGCCGCAAAGCTCGACGGTTCGGCTGGCTGGCGTGACGATGGACGTCGCCCTCGCCCATGCGTCCGCCGGCTCCGGTGGGCCGGCGATCGTCTTCATCCATGGCCTCTGCTGCGACCGCAAGGCCTGGCAGCCCCAGTTCGAAGACCTCGCCCGCGACCACCGCTGCATCGCCGTAGACCTCCGGGGGCGCGGCGACACACCCGCGGTGCCGCCGTTCGGCATCGCCCGGGCTGCCCAGGACGTCGCTGCCCTGGCTGAACAGCTCCGGCTCGGGCCGTCTGTCATCGTCGGCCACAGCCTCGGGGGAATCACCGCGCTCGTCCTCAACGAACAGCGCCCGGACCTCGTCCTCGGCATCGTGACGGGCGACTCGCCCATTTCAGCGCCACGGGGAGACGGGGCGAACCCTCTCGTCCAGCGCATCCGAGAGCTCGGCACCAGGGAGGGCCTTCGCCCGCTGGTTGACACCTTCTTCACTCCGGAAACTCCGGCCGCCGCCCGCGAATACGCGGAGAGCGTCATGTATGACTGCCCGGCAGAAGTCGCAGCGGGCATGCTCGAGGATGCTCCGGAGGTGATGAGCCGAATGGGCGACCTCGTGCGCAAAGCTGACGAGAAGCCGTTCATGGCCATCTGGGCGGAACGCCCGCTCGGTGACCCGTCCTGGCTGCGCAACACGACGAGGTTCGCGAGGCAGGAGCCCATCCCCGGCGCCGGCCATTTCTTCCAACTGGAGCAGCCCGAACGGACGAATGCGCTCCTGCGTGCCTTCCTCGACGACGTGGCTGCCGACCCGCGCCTCCGGTGACGCAGGCGGCCCTCGTAGGCCCTTCGAGGCATCCGCGGTAAGGTAGCCGTGATGGCAGGGTCGCGGACGCGGAAGCAAACCCCGGCCCGGAACGGGCAGACCGTCGGCCGGAGCAGGGGCGGTGATGCTTGGCGGCCGGTGTTTTTCGCCTCAATGATGGCCGTCGTCGTCAGCATCATCGTCCTGCTCGTCGTCGCCGCCGACAGCCTCGGCCAGGGTCCCGCTTCGCCCCCAGGCGGAGCGCCCGCCGACCCGGCTGAGGAGCCAGCCGCCTCACCGGCCGAACTCGGCCGAGGTTCCCCGACGCCGAGCGGGGCGGCTTCATCCACTCCGAGTCCAACGCGAGGAGCTGACGGCACCGTCATCGTTGCCTGCGGCGACATCCTCGTGCCACTCGACAAGCAGCACCGCCTGCCTGCCGATTGCGAACCGTCGGACCTCGTCCAGCTCCCGGCAGAAATCAGCTTCGGCGGCGCCCAGTACCTCCGCCGCGAAGCGCTCGACGCGCTGCTCGAGCTGTTCGAAGCTGCCCGGGAGGATGGCTTCATCCTCGTCGTTAACAGCAGTTACCGCAGCTACGACACCCAGGCGCAAACGTACGCAACCTGGGTTCGGCTGAACGGGCAGGAGTATGCCGACCGGACGAGCGCACGCCCGGGGCATTCCGAGCATCAACTCGGTACGACGGCGGATATCGGTGCGCGGGGCCTCTTCCTCGAGAACTTCGCGGGCACCCCGGAGGCCGCGTGGCTCGCGGCCAACAGCTGGAAGTACGGTTTCATCGTCAGCTACCCGGAGGGCAAAGAGCACATCACGGGCTATGCCTACGAGCCGTGGCACATCCGCTATGTCGGCAAGGACGTTGCGGCTGAGGTCCACCGCTCCGGCCTCACGCTCCGGGAGTTCCTGCTTCAGCGCTGAGCCCCGGCCCTTGCCGGCCGCTTCCCCGGGTGCCACACTCCGGCAGCAACCTCATCGCCCCTGCAGGAGTTCTTTCTTGGTTTCGCCTTCCCCGACCCCGGACCTGCTCGTCGAGCACAGCGACTACATCCTCACCGTTACCCTAAACCGACCCGACCGGCTCAACGCCATCAGCGGGCCGATGCTCAGCGCGCTCTCGAAGACGCTCCAGGAAGCGAACATTACCCGCGATGTCCGCTGCGTCATCCTCACGGGTGCCGGCCGCGGGTTTTGTGCCGGGCTCGACCTCAAAGACCAGATGTCGAACGGCGGTAGCGAAGGCGCAATCCAGCCGGGCCGCGGCGGATATCAGCTGTTCGACCTCCACAACTCGCCGCCCATCGTCATCAACCGGATGGACAAACCGATGATTTGCGCCCTCAACGGGGCTGCTGCGGGCTACGGAATGGACCTCGCGCTCGGCTGCGACATCCGCATCGCCAGCGAGCACGCAAAACTCGGTGCTGTATTCGCCAAGCGCGGCGTCCTGCCCGAGAGCGGCGGCTGCTGGTATCTCCCGCGGCTCATCGGCTGGGCCCGCGCCGCCGAGGTTGCTTTCCTCGGCGACGTGCTCGATGCGCAGCGCTCGCTCGAGCTCGGTCTCGTGAACAAAGTGGTGCCGCACGACGAGCTGATGACCGAAGCCCGCGCCTGGGCGAAGAAAATCGCCAACAACGCGCCCCTCAGCGTGCAGGCCACCAAGCGCATGATGCGCCTCGGGATGGAAGAAACGTTCGAGGCTGCTGTCGACCATATCTACCTGCAGCTCCTGCCGCTCTTCCAGAGCGAAGACTTCCGTGAAGGCCTCGCAGCGTTCGCGGAGCGGCGGGAGCCGGTCTTCAAGGGCCGCTAGCCGACCCCTCCCGCGGGCTTGTGCCGGGAGGGGGTTAGACCCTGCGACGCAGCCGAAGCTGCAGGCAGGACGTTCCCGCGGAACCGGTGACATTTCGCGCAACCTCGTCTGCCGGGCAGCGACGTAGGGCATAGCAAGCGGTGCTCGCCTCGCAGAGCAGGCCGGCGCACGACCTTCCGCTGCGCGTGCTCCGGGCAGCTCCGGACTCAGGCAGCGGCTTTCGGATGGGGCAGAACGGGCTACGTTGTCCACCGGCCGGCCGGCGTCGAGCCGGGTCGAGGCATCAGCAACGGGCCGCGTGAAAAGGGAGACGTGGCTAAGTCAATTCCCCGGGCCGACCTGCGCATCGCTCCTCCTGTGCGTCCCCGCGGCAGGCGGCAGCGGTCATCAAGGCGGAACCGGCCCCAGTTCTGAAACAAAAGAGGCGCGCACCGCACGATGAGCGGCAAACCGAGCAGTTGCCCCGGTTCCAGGCCGGGCTCCGAGTTCCCGACCTGCTCAGGCCAACGATCACCATCCGCTTGCCCGCCGGCCCGGGCGACCGCTCCTCGGTGTCCATCGATTACGGGAGCCGCTGCTGGACCGACGGCGGCAGCTCGGCCGGGAGCTCCATCACTGGCCGCGTCGCCGGCGCGATGGTGATGTCGAAAATGTCGCCCCAAGCCGCTTCATAGTAGTCGCCGGGCCCTTCGTCGGCAGCCTCCCACGCGAGCACGACCTGCGGCAACCCCTCGGGCGCATTCACCCAGAGCTCGGCCAAGACTTCGGCGCCCCGCGGGTGCTGGAACGTTTTCCGCCGTTCGAACGCTTCGAGCCCCCGCAGGACGTTCGTCCCTGGCTTGAACGTAAAGTAGGCCACGTACAGCGGCATCGCGGTGATTATACCCGTACCGCCGACCGAAGCCCGTCCCTCTGGTAGACTTGCCGCGCGTGCCGGCCCCCGAGCCGGGGCGCCCGGAGACGTGCCATGTACCGACGCCTTCTCTCGGGCATCGTTGCCCAGGGCAAAACGCGAGAGTTCCTCGACGCGATGCGTATCGCGACCGACTACCAGCTCGAGCGCGGCATCCGCGCCCGCACGGCCGTCTGGGGGTCGATGACGGGGCGCAACAACGGCGTCCTCATCGCTGCCGATTTCAACACGCTCGAAGACCTCGAGCGGTGGACCGACATGGCCGCCGAGGATGCCCGCTTCGCCCAGGTGCGCCGTGCCGTCCGCACCCACATGGTCTATGACGACGTGGAGGTCTCCATCCACCGGCTCGCCTACCACTCCGAAGGTCTGATGACCTCGGAGGAGGCGACGGCACCGCGCAAGTTCATGCGGGTGCTCACTGGGGAAGTCCAGCCCGGCCACCACCGTGAGTTCGTCCTTTCTGTTTCGCAAGCGCTCGATTACCAAAAGCAGCGCGGCATCGACGCGACGACTAGCGTGTGGAGCGCGATGACGGGACACACCAGCGGGGTCGCGATCGTCGCCGAGTTCGATTCGCTGGCCGAACTGGAGAAGTTTGATGAAATGGCAGTCACCGATGCAGAGTTCGCGCGGCTGCGCGCTGCGACGCGCGCTTCGATGGTCTTCCTCACGACAAAAACAAATCTGCTCCGCAGGCTCATGTAATCGGCATCCGGCCGGGCCCCGGCGAGGTGCGCCAGGGGGCCACGGAGATCGGGGGTAAATGAAAAAAACAGGGAGGCGTTCAAACGCCTCCCTGTAGCAGTCTCCGTCGGCTCTCGGCCCCGGCGCCTTAGCAGCAGGCGCGGGGTTGTCCGCTGCCGTCCGCCGTCTGGAAGCTCGAGCCGCAGGCGCAGCTCTTTACCGCGTTCGGATTGTAGATGCTGAACCCGCTCTTCATGATGTCGTCGACATAGTCAATCTCCGCGCCTTCCAGGTAGCGGGCGCTCTCCGGGTCGACGAGAATGCGGACCCCAAATTGCTCGATGACGATGTCGTCCTCCTCCGAGGAGCGGGCGAGCGCCATGCCATACTGGTAGCCAGAGCAGCCGCCGCCGGCAACGAAGACACGCAGCGCCCCATTGGGGAGCTCGCGGGCTTCCAGCAGGGCGCGGGCCTTCTCTGCCGCACGTTCGGTGATGTTGACGAGCGCGACCGACGCGCCGGAATCTGCGGACATTCGACGACCTCCTCGATGGTGGCAGGCTCGGGATGAGCTTGCCCATCCCTTGCACTATCGAGATCATAGCCATTCGCGGGAGCCGCGTCCATGCGGCCTTTCCACGTGCGCCGGCGGGCCGCACACTTCCCGGTGTGGACGTTGCCGCCGCCCGGGGTCGCGTCGCCGCGCTCACCGCCCGCCAGCGGGGGCTGCTTGCCGTCCTCGGAGCAGCCGTGCTGTGGAGTACGGGCGGTCTCTTCATCAAGTGGGTCTCACTCGACGCGCTCGGGGTCACGATGTGGCGGTCGCTCTTCGCTGGGCTGACCATCGCGGTCCTCGTGCGGCCCCGCCCGGCAGCCCCGTGGAAGCTCCCCCGACTTACGTGGGCCATCGCTGCTGTCTATGCGCTCACGCTCGTAATGTTTGTCGCAGCGACGAAGCTCACCACCGCCGCCAGCGCGATATTCCTCCAGTACACGGCACCGTTGTACCTGGTCTTTGCGGGTCCCCTCCTTCTCCGCGAACGGGTGACCCGGCTGGACGCTGCGACCGTCGCTGCGGCCTTTGCTGGTATGACGCTCTTTTTCGCCGGCCGGCTTGACAGCAATGCGCTGGGCGGCAACCTGCTCGCGGCGGCCTCGGGCGTCACGCTCGCGGCGATGTTCCTTCTGCTCAGGGCGCCGGGCTGCACGGCAGAGACGCGGCCGCGGGCCATCCTCCTCGGCAATGCTCTCCTTGTGTACGCCCTCATCCCCATCAACCTCGCCCGTGGTGAGCTGAGCATTTTCGCCCCGGGGCTCCGCGACCTCGGCGGACTCATCTTCCTGGGCGTCGTGCAGATCGGGTTCGCCTACCTGCTGTTCGGTTATGCCATGCGGACCGTTGGTGCGCTCGAAGCCTCGCTCATCGGTATGCTCGAGCCGGTGCTCAATCCGGTGTGGGTGTACGTCGCGCTCGGGGAAACGCCTGGCTGGTATGCCGTCATCGGCGGAGCGGTCATCATCGCCGCTGTCAGCTTCCGCACTGTCCGTACGGAGCGTACCCGTCCCCCGGGTGTTCTTGGCCCGGCTCCTGCCGAGAGCGTGTGACCGCGAAGCGGGGCCAGGCCCGCGACGATACCCGGCGGCCAGGTTCATCCGCTGAATTTCACTGGAGCGCACCTTCGCGGTCGGAGTCGCGCCGCGGAACGGAGAACGCATCCCCGCACGCCGATTCCGCGTTTGCCGTCAAATGCCCCGCCCCCGCTCATGAGCGGGGGCGGGGCATTTGATGAGGTCGCGCTGCCGGTTCAGAAGACGTTCGGCGTATTCGGCTTGTTCGGGTCGCTGTTCGGGGGTGGCGCGGCAGCGGGCGGCTGGGCAGCGACGGGCGGCGGGGGCGGTGCCTGCACCGTTTGCTGGTGCTGAGGCGGCGGCGCTGCCGCTTGCTGGCGGGCCGCCTCGTCCTCGTCCTTCACCGCGCGGCGGAACTCCTTGATTGAAGTGCCGAGCTCCCGCCCAAGCCCGGAAATCTTGCCAACACCGAAGATGAGGATGATGACGAGGGCGATGATGATGAGCTCCGGGGCTCCGAGCGAACCGAACATGGCTACCTTCTTCCTGCTGCCCGGCTGCCCGGGCCGGCTCCTCTGATGCTATCACGTCGGCCGGAGCGCGCGACCATCACGAGCCTGCGCATCCAGCCGTTCAACGAATACGTTCATTACGCCGCCGCAGATCTTGTCCTCGCCGTCGGTTGGTTCCGTGAGGTCGACCGTCACGGTACGCGGCCGACCGTCCTCGAGCGTCGCCATCGCTTCCTGCCAAACCTCGGCCTCGCCACAACCGCCCCCGATGGTGCCGGCAAAGCTTCCGTCGGCGCGGATGAGCATCTTCGCGCCGGGCTTCCGGGGCGTCGAGCCGCGTGTCCAGGTCACGGTGGCGAGGGCGACAGGTTCCCCAGCTTCGAGTGCGCGTGCAATTTCGCGATACAGCACTGCATCCACGCTCCAGATCCTGCGCCGGCCTGGAGCGGTCCCGCAAGAGGCACCGTCTTCACACGTTTCCCCGGGGTTTCCCGGGGGCAGTGCGCAGAGCTCATATCGACAGCCGACGTCGCGACTTAATACCACTTTAGCCTTACCGCATAAGACGAATAGCCATAATTGCCACGGCGGCGCTGTTGCGACCGGGGCGGCTGTCCGACTCCAGCGAGTGAGAGGTCCAAAGCCTCGAACGGGGCGTTGGCTCCCGTCACCAAACCTGGAGGAGTGCACCATGGTCTTTCGTTCCCTGAGGAGCCCGCGTCGGCTGGCCGCCATCGCGGTCTTCTCCATCGTCGCCGTTTCGGCGCTTGGTTTCGCCGCCACGAACACCGTGCCGGCCACCAACGCCGGCGATGGCACCAACACCGTCTCCGGCTACACGATTTCCAACGTCCACTACAACCTGAACCCGACCAACCCGGCGACCGCGAACTCGGTCACTTTCGACATCTCGCCGGCGCTGCCGGCAGGCGGCACGGCGCACGTCTCGTTCGATGGCGGCACGACCTGGTCGAACGCCTGCTCCACGGGGTCGACCATCACGTGCACGTTCTCGACGCCGCAGTCAATCGGCGCCGCGTTCACCAGCCTGCGGGTCGTCGCCGCCCAGTAACACGCGAGGACCCCGAGCGCCTGGCGCTGGTCACGCCGAGCGAACCGCAGCACGGCCGCCCGGGACGGGTTTCCCGGGCGGCCCACCAGCAGGGAGGACACTGATGCGCGGGCTCCTGTCCCTTCCGTTCCGCCGCCTCCTCCTGGCGGGCCTCCTGGCAGTCAGCGGCGCGGCGGTGTACGGGTATGCTGCCGCCAACACGGTTCCCGCGAGCCGGGCGGGCGACGGCTCGGCTGCCGTCAGCGGGTACACCATCACCAACGTCCACTACAACCTCGATGCGGTGAACCCGCAGCAGCTCAGTTCCATTACCTTCACCATTTCGCCCGCCGTGCCGAGCGGTGGCACGGTTCGCGTCTCCACGGATGGCGGCGTCACCTGGACGGCGCCATGCAGTACCGGCACGAGCATCACCTGCACCTCGACGGCCGCGGTCTCGTCCATCCTGGGGCTGCGCGTCGTGGCGGCGCAGTAGGCTACGGAGGGACCGATGAGCGGGAGCGCTGCAGCGACCTTTGCCCGCCGGTCCTGCCGCCGGCTGCCCCATGCCGCCGCTGCGGCGCTCCTGTTCCTGCTGGCGGGCGCCGGATGGATCCTGTTCGCTCCTCAACAGCTGGGCGGACAGACCGCCTATGTCATCGTGAACGGTAACTCGATGGAGCCCGGGATGAAACGGGGCGACCTCGCCCTCGTACGGCCGGCGGACGATTATCGGCCCGGCGACGTCGTGACCTACCGGCACCCTGACATCGGCTACGTCATCCACCGCATCATCGAGGAGAATAGCGGCCGGTACACGCTGCGAGGCGACCACAACGATTTCGACGATTCGTACCGGCCGGGGCGCGGCGAGGTCGTCGGCCGGCTTTGGTTCAGGGTGCCCGGCGCCGGCCGGCTGCTCTGGCACCTTCGGGACCCCGTTTGGGGAGGTCTGGTGCTGTTCGTTGCATTCGCCGGGCTCCTGGGGGGCGCCGCGGGGACCCGCTCCACGGCTCCCCGTCCCGACGGGCGCAATCACCAACGGGGAGGAGGACACCCCATGGCTACCATCTATCGCAACTGGCAGGACACCGTCGTGCTGTTGCTCGCCGTTGCCGTTGGTTTCGCCGCTCTCGCATGGGCCGGCTTCAGCCGCGGTCTCGAAAAAGCCGTTCCGGGCGAATGGGAGTACACCCAGCGCGGGGAGTTTTCCTACGACGCCGCCGCTGCCGATGGCAGTATCTACGACGCCGGGCGGGCCAGCACCGGGGAGCCAGTCTTCCTGCGGCTGAGCGACCGTGTGACCTTCGGGTTTTCGTACGAGTTCTTGGCCTCTTCCCCCGCCACTATTGCCGGCAGCTACCAGCTGGTCGCAGAACTGGGTGATGCGAGCGGATGGAAGCGGACCATTCCCATCGGAGAGCCGGGGTCATTCGAAGGCACGGCATTCGAGGCGAAAGGTACGCTCGACCTGCAGGCAGTCCGGGACCATATCGCTGCCCTCGAGACACAGTCCGGCGTCGTCAACGACCGCTACTTGGTGACGATCAAGCCGCGGGTGCGCATCAGCGGCGAGCTCGACGGCCTGCCGTTTGAGACCCGCTTCGACGCAGCGGCCCTGCCGATGTCGCTCGACCGCTCGCGCCTCTGGCTGAACAGCGCCGAACCGGCAGCGCTGCTCCGGCCTTCCGAAACTGGCTCCGTCTCCGCGAAACGGACGATCGGCAACCAAGTGCAGGTGTGGTTCGTGAGCATCCCGGTAATCGCTGCTCGGATTGCGGGCGCGGCCGGGGCTGTTGCGGCCGTCGCTGCGGTCGGCGGTCTCCTGTTCGGCGCTGCGCGCAGCGGCTGGGGCCAGCCAGCCGGCGCGGCCGGCCTCGCGGAGCCCATCCGCATCGCGGCCAGCGGGCGGTTCGAGTCCGCCGAGGTGGTCGATGTCGCCAGTATGGCCGACCTCGAACGGGTCGCCGAGCGGACGGGGGGTCTCATCCTGCAGGAAGCCGGGCCCGGGAGTCACGTCTGCTACGTCCGCGACGGTACGGTCGTCTACCGGTTCACGCCTGGGACGGCAGAGTACAGCACGGAGCAGGTCGCGTGAGGCCGTCGCGCCTCGTCCGCATCGGGACCGCGGCACTTGCCGGGACGGCGCTCCTTGCCGCCCTTTCGGCGTCAGCGGCTACCAACACGGTGCCCGCGACCCGCATCGGCGTCACTGACGTCCCACTGACCATCATGCAGCTGGCACCGCCGCAGTGTGCCCACCTTGCGCTCACTGCGGTGGTGTACTCGGGGACCGGCGGCACTGGCAATGACCTCGTGCTCGGGACGGCCGGTTCACCCGCGACCCTTTCCGGCGGTGGTGGGAACGATTGCATCGTCGGCGGGGCGGGAAGCACGACGCTGCGCGGCCAGGGGGGCAATGACGTCCTCATCGGCGGCCCGGTGCCTCTCGTCAACCTGCAGGGCGGCGCCGGTACGGATACCTGCTACCGCGGGCTCGCAACGTTTGCGGTGGTTTCCGGCTGCGAGACGTACGTACCCTGAAGTGCCGCGCTCAAAGCGCCCGGGGATAGCTGCCGAAGACCTTCAGCTCTGCACAAAGCGGACGGATTCGGTCGAGCACAACCCGGACTCTGGGGTCCTCCTGGTGCCCTTCGAAGTCGATGAGAAAGACATAGTCGCCGAGCGTAGCCTTCGTGGGCCGGCTCTCGATCTTGTTGCAGTTGATACCTGCATCGGCGAAGGCGTTCAGGACGCTGGCGAGCGCCCCGGGCCGGTCCTCGGCGAAGGTGAATGCGATCGAGGTCCGGTCGCGGCCCGTCGGCTTCGGCGTCCCGCGGCCGAGCACCAGGAACCGGGTTACGTTGTTCTCCGAATCCTGGATGTCCCGAGCGAGGACCTCGGCGCCCAGCAGTTCTGCGGCGCGCTCAGTCGCGATGGCCGCGGCGTCGCCGTCCCGCTTCAGCGCCAGTTCGACGGCCTCCGTCGTCGACAGAGCGGCTTCTGCCTGGGCTCGGGGGAAGCACCGCTCCAGGAACTTCCGGCACTGGCCCAAGGCTTGCGGGTGCGAAAAAATCACGCGGACCTCAGCCGGGCGGGTGCCGGGCTTTGCGACCAGGTTGTGCCGCACCGGCACGATGAGTTCGGACTGGATAGTCAGGTCCGTCTCGTGAATGAGGATGTCGAGCGTTTCCTGTACGGAACCGCTGATGAGGTTCTCGATCGCGACGATGCCGAGGTCGGCCATGCCTGACTCCACGGCTGCTGCCACGGCGGCGTGGGAGGGGAACGGCATCAGCTCGGCCCCGGCGTCGAACTGCAGAGCGGCGAGCTCGCCAAACGTGCCAGGCGGTCCCAGGTAGGCGATCCGCGTCATGCCGGCCCCTGCATCAGGTATCCAGCCCATGGGTCGACCCGACGAGCTGCTCCCGCAGCATGTCGAGGCTCTCCTTCGGGGCGACCACGACGAGAGCGTCGCCGGCGTGGAGCCGGGTGTCGCCGCTCGGCATTCTCGGCACGCCGCCCGGGTCGACGATGAGCGAGATGAGTGACTCCGCCGGCAGCAAAATCTCCCGGACCGACCGGCCGACGACGGGTGAAGTCTCGGGGAGCTTGACCTCGATGAGTTCGAGCCCCGAGTGGAGCTGGAGCAGCGGGATCATCGCCTGAGTCGGGAGCTCTTGCTCGATCTGCGCAAGCACGGCCTGGGTCGCCGAGATGGTCGTTTCGATGCCGCGCTTCCGGAAGATCAATTCATTCCGGGGATTATTGATGCGCGCAATCGTCCGCTTCACACCTCGGTAGCGTGCGATATCGCAGATGACGAGGTTGTCTTCGTCGTCGCCCGTGACGGCGGCGACCAAATCGGCCCGGCTCACGCCGGCAGCGTCGAGCGTGGTTGCCTCGCAGGCATCGCCGAACAGCACGTTGCCCGCCAGTTCCTCCCGGATGTTCGCGACCCGGTTCGGGTCCTGCTCGATGACGAGTACTTCGTGGTCTTGCTGGATCAGTTCGAGAGCGAGGTGGAAGCCGACTTTCCCGCCGCCGCCAACGATGATGTACACGGGCTACCTCCGCACTGGCTCGTTGAGGAGCATATCGACCATGACCTGCGCCCCGTAGCTGGTTGGGCTGAACGTTTCGATGCCGAGGTCCCGGAAGATGCTCTCCCGGACCGGGTCGTACACGCGGCAGAGGACCCGGCGGACGCCGAAAATCTCACGGGCCACCTGGCTCGCGAAGTAGTTCCGGTTGTCGCCCTGGGTTACGGCAAAAAAGGCATCCGCCTCGCGGATGCCTGCTCGCTCGAGCGTCGCGAGGTCCATACCGTTGCCGACGACCCGGCGGCCGCCGAAGCCCTCCGGGAGCCGCCGAAACGCGCTCTCGGTGATATCGATGACCGTGACGGCGTGGCCCTGGCGCTCGAGCATGGTCGCGATGCGCGAGCCGAGGCGCCCGCAGCCCATGATGACGACGTTCATCGCGTCTCGTGACCTCCTCCGCGGTTAGCATCGCGCATCGGCCGGCGGATGAGCCAGACCTCGCAGGGAGCGTGGCGGAGCAGGTACTCCGCCGTTTGCCCGAGCGTGAACGGGCGGTCCTCTCCTTCGAACGGCGGCAGGCCGAGAACGATGACGTCAACCTTCTGCGCTCGCGCTTCCTCGATGATGGCGGGCCCCGCCTCGCGCGCCTGCACGACGAGGGAGCGTACGCCCTGGCAGCCAAGCTCGGCGGCGATGGCCTCGGCCTTCTCGATGATTTGCTGCGCCCGCCGGGACTCCTGTTCGAGCTCGACGTTCAGCGGCATGGACCGGCTGACCTGGATGATGTGCAAAAGGTTCAGCCGTCCGCGACGGACCCTCGCGGCCGCTGCCGCCACGGCGATAGCCTCCATGCTCGCGCGGTCTCCGGAGACCGGGACGAGGAACGTCTGCCACGCTTCCATCAGGCTGCTGCTCCCCCTTTCGCGCCCCGCGCTGCTCAGCGGTCGTCCTGTGCGAACCAGAGGCGTACGGCGCCGTTCAGGATGAGGACGACGCCTATCGCCATCCCGATGTTCCACTCTACCGCCTGGGTGAGAAGGAAGAGGATCAGGACGACGCCGAGGACGATCGAAATGACGGAGAACACGAGGTTGGCAGTGCGCATGGCGAGGCGGGCGACGAGTCCACCGCTCATGCTACGCCGGCCATGCCGACGCGCAAACGGCCGCTCAGGCCAGCCGCAAAAGTGCCTGGCCCTGCTCCACCCGGTCCCCTGGCTGGACGAGCACCTCGGCGACCGTACCGCCCGATTCGGCCTCGACCGGCAGCTCCATCTTCATCGCCTCGACGATCAAGACCTCCTGGCCGGGCGCAATTCGCTCACCGGGGCGAGTGAGGACCTCCTTGACGGTGCCGGTCATTGGGGAAGGTAGCTCGGAGCCCACGTGCGCACCCCCTGCGACAGTATGCCCCGGATGCTAGCGCGCCCTGCCCCTCTCTGCCTATGAGCAAAGAGAAGGACGACAGGCGAAGGGGCCACCCCGCGCCCCCTGGAGGCGAGAGTGGCCCCTTGCGAAGGTTGGAGCGCGACTATCGGGCGCTGGGCCCACCTGCGGAACGGGCGGTGCCCCGGCCTGCCGGCCTTTGCTGCGCCCGGAATACTCCTGCGCCAGCCGGCCCGGCGGTGCCCCGGGACGGCGCCGTGACACCGACCCGGGACCGGCGCAAGCGGGGCGTGTCCGCTGCGCCGGCCTGCGCACCCGACTACCCCGCCTCCAACGGGCGGCAATGTAGCGAGACACCCTGTCGCCGGCCAAGCAATTTATGACACGTCGCCGTCGCTTTCACGAAGCGTTGACACTAGCCGAAGAGAGGCCGCCCGGCCGGGTTCGAAGTCGACAGAATGTCGCTGGGCTCCCGTAGCAGTTATCGTCGACTACGCGAATTCGAGCGGGTGCCGGGCGCTGAACGGGGTGAGCTCTTCCTCGATGGTGAACTTCACCTGCTTCCACGTGAACCTCACTGCCCGGTCGCCCCGCTCGGGGAGGGGTTCGACGATGGCCTCGAACATCCCCTGGTTGGTGACCTCTTTCGGCTGCGCGAGGAGCTGCATGAACCCCTCGGCGGCTTCGTGGGTCTCCAGCATGCGCGGTTGCCACCGGCCGAAGACCTTGGGATTCTCGGCATACTCGTTCGTCATCCCGGTCCGAACGAACGGATAGAGGACCGAGTACGCCGACACGAGGTCGGCGCTCCGCCCGAGGTTGACTTGCAGCACCTTCGGGAGCTGCAGCACGGCCCAGTTGGCGATGGCGTAGCCCGGGACGCTGACGCCAGGGTCGATCGCCTGACGGGATGAGATGTAGACAAACTGGATCGGCTCGTTCGCGTAGACCGCCTCGCCCGACCAGAGGTGGGTCATCGCGATGAACCCATCGATCTTCGTGTCGAGCACGAGCCGCGTCTCGTTCAGGTTGTTGATGAACGCCTGCCGCACGCGGGCGCGCCGCATCGCCATGGATTCGCCCTCGATTTCGCGCAGCGCGCGGCCGAAGGAGTAGCCCTTTTCGGTCAGGCCCGAGTTGCAGATGACGAGATTGGGGATGCCGCCCATCTTCTCTATGACATAACTGCGGCTCGCCCAGAGGTCACCCATGTTCGTCACGTCGGCCTGGAGCGGGAAGGCATTCACCCCCTGGCTGCGCAGGTAATCGACGAGGTCGAGACCATCGTCATACGACGAGTGAAAATGGACGGCGACGCTCTCTGCGCCATTGAGGCCGGCGGCAAGTGCAAACGACTGGCCGAGGCCGCCGTCCTTGCCTGCGCCCGAGATGAGAACTCGCTTGCCCTTGACGCCTGCACCGAACTCAGGCGGGTAGCGGAACTTGTCGGGGTTGACCGTGAATGCCATGTGCGAACTCCAAAGGTATTGGTCCGCATTATGGCAGAGCTCCGGCCTATAGGAGAGCGTTTGGGTGGCGTTACCGGACCCGGGCGCGCGGTCGTATCAGCCCCCGGCGGGCCGCTTCCTCGATGACCTGGACCACGTTGGTCGCTGCCCCCTTCCGGATGCTGTCCGTCACCGTCCAGAAGGCGATGGCCCCCGGCCGCGAATGGTCCGGCCGCAGCCTGCCGACGAGCACGCGGTCGGTCCCTGCGACATCCATTGGCGTCGGGTACTGCTCGGCCGCCGGGTCATCCATGAGCTCCACCCCGGGAGCGGCCGTCATCAGCGCCCGCGCCTCCTCGACCGAGACTGGCCGCTCGAACTCTGCCCAGACGCTCATCGCGTGGCCGAAGAAGGTCGGGATGCGCACGCACGTGGCGCTCACACCGACTTCGGGAGCGTGGAGGATTTTGCGCGTTTCGTTCGCCATCTTGAGCTCTTCTTTCGTGTAGCCGTCGTCGGCGAACTGGTCGATCTGGGGCACTGCATTGAAGGCGATTTCTCTTTTCTGGGTGCCGCTTGGCTCGCGGCGCCCGGCGAGGGCCGCTGCGGTCTCTTTCCGAAGCCCTTCCACAGCTGCCGCGCCAGCGCCGGCAACGGCCTGGTACGTGCTGACGATGACGCGCCGCAAGGGGTTCACGCGGTGAATCGGCGCAAGCGCGAGCACCATCGGCGTCGTGGTGCAGTTTGGCTGGCTCACGATGCCCCGGTGCCACTCCAGGTCCTCCGGGTTTACCTCCGGGATGACCAGCGGCACCTCCGGGTCCATCCGAAACGCGCTCGAATCATCGATGACGAAGCTGCCGTTGGCGGCGGCAATCGGTGCATACTGCTTCGACGCCGAGCCAGAGGCCGAGAGGAAAACGATGTGGTCGTCCGGCGTGAAGCTCTCGGGCGCCGTCTCCTCGATCACGATCTCCGCGCCGCGGAATACGAGCGTCTTGCCGGCCGAGCGGGCGGTTGCCAGCAGCCGGAGCCTGCCGACGGGCACCTGCCGCTCGTCGAGGATTTTAAGAAACTCCCGGCCGACGATGCCGCTCGCGCCGACGACGGTGATGTTGTAGGCCTCCATAGGGCGCTCCCGGTGCGACAAACATTTCCGCTCATGGTACGGGCTGCTCACCGCCCGGTGAATTCGCAAGGCGTCCCCGTCCCGGGTACACTCCGGCCCACCGCTCCGAGGAGACTCTCGTGGAGTTCCGCGACATCGAGTACCGGGTCGACGGCCCGCTCGCCTGGATTACCTTCAATCGGCCGCAGTATCGGAACGCCCAGTCGTGGCGGCTCCTCGATGAATACGACCGCGCGATGGACCTCGCTGTCGCGGACCCGGCCGTTCGCGTCATCATTACCCGCGGCGCCGGGGGCAACTTCTCCAGCGGCCACGACCTGGGGACGCCGGAACAGCTCGCCGACCGGGAAGCCCGGGGGATTGGCGAAGCTGGCATCGAGTTTTACGAGAACTTCCGCCACTACAACCTCGACATCCTCGTGAAATGGCGAAACGCCCCTAAGCCGACCATCGCCATGGTGGAGGGGTTCTGTATCTTCGCCGGGTGGATGATGGCGGCCTGCGTCGACATCGTCTTCGCTGCCCGGGACGCGCTCTTTCTGCCCGCGATGCTCGAGTACTTCTCCCTTCCTTTTGACGTCGGCATCCGCAAAGCCAAGGAGCTCATGTTCGAGAGCCGCTTCCTGACGGCCGAGGAGGCATGCGAGCTCGGGTTCGTCAATCGCGTCTTCGAATCGGAAGACCTCGAACGCGAAACCGTGGGCTACGCCCTCCGGGTCGCCGAGAACAACCCGGTGGTCGTGCGCCTCTCGAAGGCCGCTGCGAACCGGGCTCAGGACCTCATGGGCTACAGCGCTTTCCTCGATGCCGGCCTATCGGACTATCTCGTGATGATGGCGAACCGGGGCGAAGCCCGGACGAAAGGGGGCCGCAGGCTCGGTGGCGTCGAGCTCGCACTCCGGGGGCTCCGAGGCGAGCGTCCCGGGCTCACCCCCCGACCGGTGCTCGGCGAATCCGCGCCACCAGCCGGGCGGTAACGTCGCCCAGTTCGGGAACCCCGAGTGCCCGGCATACGGCGGCGTAGCACAGCCCCCCAACGGCAACGCCGGCCGCTGCGGTAACCGCTGCATCGGACCGGCGTTCGGAGCCCAGCACGACGGTGGCTGCAGCGAGGACCGCGGCCATCAGTGCGCCAGCGAGCGCGACCCTCGCGATCGCGCCCAGGTCTTCTGCGGCGTTCCAGCCGGTCCGGCGGACGAAGAGCGCGTACAGTCCCAGCCACTCCGCCCATGAGGCGGCACCCACGGCAAAGGCCAGTCCGCCCACGCCGAAGGGTTCCCACACGAGTGCCCCGAGCAGGAGGTTGACGCCGACGGCCGCGACGGCCAGCGCCACCGGCGTCCGGGTATCTCCCAGCGCGTAGAAGCCGCGGCTGTGGATTTCGGTCCCTGCCTGCGGGACGATGCCGAGGCAGTACCAGCCCAGCGCAGCAGCCGTCATCAGCGAATCAGCGCGGGTGAACGCGCCGCGTTCGAGCAGCGTGATCGCTGCGGGTTCGCGGAGCATGGCGAGGCCAAGTGCCGCCGGAATTGTCAGGAACATGATGAGCCGCAGCACCCGCGACACGGTCACGTTCAGCTCGTCCAGCTCTTCCCGCGCGACCTGCCCCGCGAGCCGCGGAAAGACGGCAGTCGAGAGCGCCATCCCGAATATCGCCAGCGGGAGCCCGGCCAGCAGCCAGGCGTAGGTGATGTTCGAAATCGCCGAGGCGCCCACCTTCGAGGCGAAGAAGCCCGTGACGACGAAATTCACCTGTGCCGCCGCGAGCCCGACGACGCGCGGCGCCATCAACCGGGCGACCTCCATCACGGCCGGTTCGCCCCAGCCGAGCGAGAGCCGGTAACGGAACCCTTCGGCGAACACACCGGGCACCTGGATGCCGAGGTGCATCGCGGCGCCGAGCACCACGCCAAAGGCGAGCCCGTTCACGCCCCACCGGTCGGCCAGTGCGACCGCTCCAAAGATGATGCCGAGGTTATAGGCCATCGGGGCGAGCGCCGGCAGGAGGAAGCGTTCCCGCCCGTTGAGCATGCCCGTGAGCATGCCGCTCGCTGCGAAGAGCAGCGTCGAGAGCAGCATCACGCGAGTCAACCGGACGGCAGTCGCGGTCAGCTCCTCAGAGCGGCCGATGTCGTCGCCGAGGCCCGGTGCAATCGCCGGCACGAGCCTCGGTGCCAGGACGAACGCCCCGGAGCAGAGCAGTGCCGTCGCCAGGACGACGAGATTCAGCACCCGGCTTGCGAGCAGCCAGGCCTCGGGGGCGCCTTCCCGTTCGAACTTGCGGGCGAACACCGGGATGAAAGCGCTCCCCAGCGTCGCCCCGGCGAGCACCTGGAAAATCAGGTCCGGGATGCGGAAGGCGACGTTGTAGGCGTCGAGTTCCGGCGAAGCGCCGAACGCGTTCGCGATGACGATGGTGCGGATGATGCCGAGAAGCCGGGAGCCGATGAACCCAAAGGCCACGATGACCGCGGCCAGCGCCAGGCCGCCGCTCGCGGACCGTACGGTTCGCTTCCCGTGAGCGCTGGGCAACATGCGCGCATGCTACGGCGGTCCCTGGCTACGGGCGTTTCCCGGCTTCGAAACGGACCGTCGCAATCTCCCACGGCCGGAGCAGGACGGTCCACCGCCCGCCATCCCCGTCTATCGGCGCCGGGTTCCGCTCCAGGAGGTCCACCCGGTCCGCGACGGCGGGACTGAGGGCCGGGGCATCGACGACCGTCGGCCCGCCCTCCGGGCCGGCGTAGACGCGTACCGCCGGTGCGCCGTCGACCTCGCTCCGATAGGCCGCGCTGAGGTGCACCGCGTCCCCGGTCCGCACTAGCGGAAGGGAACTCCCAAGCGGGCCTTCGTGCCCGTTCGTCGCCCACCCGATGGGCGGAAACGCCCACGCGTGGGCCAGCCGCAGGATGCCGGCTGTGTGCCAGCTGCCCGCATACGGGGCGAGGGCGAAGGCGAATTCGTGGCGACCGAGGCACTGGCTGTCGAAGGTCTGGACCGTCGGCCCGGCGCCGCCCCGGCGGCTGCGCAGGTCCGGCCGCGAGAGCCAGCCAACACACCGGAGGAGGGTAACGGCCAGGGCCTTCTGGCCACGCCAGTCGACGAGTTCGCCTTCGGGAAGGCCGCGGTTGAACAGAGCCAGGCCGCGGTCCTCCCGTTCCACGGCCGAAAAGGTCTTCTGCGGGAAGGTCGAGGGCGGTCGTTCGGCGCTCACCCCGTTCCAGGGCGGCGGCGCCAGCGGACGCTCGGCCACATGGAAGTGGTTTTCGGTCAGCAGCCGTTCCGGCTCGAAAGGCAGCGGAATCAGCGCCCGCAACCGGTGGTCCTGGGCGAGGTTCTCCACCGCGACGCGGAATTCAACGACGGGCAGCCCCCACCAAACCCGGACGGCGACGGCGACCGGCTGGAGCACTCGCTCCCGACGCGTGCGGCGGCGGCGCTTCGCTCCGAGGCGCGCCGGGAGGTCGTAGGCCGGCGTAAAGCGCAGTTCCTGCCAGGCGGGCGTGCTGACGGTTCCGTGTACCGTGAGGGAGGCGGGCTCATCGACCGCGTCATCGAGGATATCGGCGTTGTATTCGTCTCCGCGGTCTCCTTCGGAGATGAACACCAGCCCCGGGTCCAGGTCAAGTCCGGTCTCCCGGTCGCGGATGCGAAGCGAAGCGCCGATGAGGCGAACATCGAAGCGTCCGGAGTGAATCCGCCTGTTTCCTGGAGCTGCTTCCGGTGCTGCCGCCGGGCTGTAGACCGGGATGGCCAGCTCGAGCCCAACCGCCTGCGCCGGCGGGAGGGCTGCCGTCAGCTGCGCCCGCGCGCTCTCGCGCACGACGACCTCGGCCGTCTCGGCCACCCCGGCGCGGACGATGGTGCGGACCTCCCGGCGGAACCCCTCGTCATCGATAACAGTGATGTCGGGGCCGACCGTCGTCGTGACCCGCAGCTGCCTGTCGCTCAGTTCCCATTCCATCGCCTCGATGGCGTGGACGTCGTACCGCTGCTCGCGGAGGAAGTCCAGGTGGCGCAGCGCTCCCGCCGGTGAGACCCCTTCACGGAGGAGCTCGGCACCGCCGCTGAGCGGCTCCAGCGTGAACGGGACTACCTCGCCGCCCGGCAGCCGCAGCCCATCGAACGCCGCCCACGCTGCAGGTACATTGGCCTGGATGGCAGCCGGTGCGCCCTGCACCGGCCGGAAAACGGCGAGGCCTCCCTGTGCCGGCACGTCCATCCGCCGGATGAGGTGGGCGGCCGAATCGCGGGCGACCTGCACCGCCAGTTGTTCCGCCCGGTCGTAACGCGGCAGCATCTCTCGGTGCACCTGGTCCACGCTGCAGCCGCAGATCGAATCGTGCGGCGTGTTTTCGAGGGCGAGGCTCCAGGCGTGCCGCAATGCGGGGGAGCCGTCCGGTCCGCCGTGGAGGTGCGCCAGCAGCTCAAGCGGCTCTGCGTACCGTTCGAGGGCGCGCGCCACCTCGAAATCCCGCTGCTTGATGACCATGCGCGACGAGAGCACACCTGCGAGCACGTTCGAGCGGTCCGCGGAGCGGAGTTCGCCCCGGTGGATGACCTCGTCGATGCCGGCGGCGAGAACCGCGCGCTCGTACTCGGCGAGGGTCGCCATCTCGAACCGGTAGCCGTGCCCCGCAGCCCGGGCCAGGAGACCCGGTACGTGCGGCTCCATCCGTGAATGGTCAGTACCATTCATGAGCAGCGCGGGCAGCCCTTCGCGGAGGTCGCGTTCCTGCCGGCGAACACGCTCGAGGAAATCTTCAACATCGGTCGGCAGCCGCCACCCGCTCGAGTAGCTGTTCCGAAGGTACAGGACGGGGATGCGTGTACCGTCTGGTGCCTCCCACCAGAAGCTCCAGCCCGGGATGCTGTCCGGTACACCCCTCCAGAGACAGGCGCTCGTGAGACCGAGCTGGCGCATCAACTGCGGCATCTGGGCGACGTGGCCGAACTGGTCGGCGCAGTGGCCGATACGGAGGCCCCCTCCCATCCGTTCTGCGAACCGGATGCCGCGCTGGAGGCTTCGGATGTGGGATTCGCCCGAGGGCAGGAACTCATCGGGCTGCACCCACCACGGCCCGATGACGACGCGGCCGGCCTCGATGAGCGCGCGGAGCCGGCCTTCGTTCTCCGGTCGGAGCTCGAGATAATCCGCGATGACGATGCTCTGGCCATCGAGGTTGAAGCAGCGGTACTGCGGGTGCCGCTCCATATGCTCAAGGAGCTCGTCGATCATCTGGACGAGCCGCCAGCGAAAGAGCTCGTGCGGCTGATACCATTCCCGGTCCCAGTGCGTATGCGGGACGACGTAGACGGTCCGTTCCATGGCGTCTCCCGGCAGGGGAGTAGCCCCCGATTGTACGCGGGCATTCTCGTGGCTTGCGCCTTCAGGCCCTCCGGTGTTCCATCAGCCGGTGCAGACGTTCGACCACGAAGGCCTCACGTTCGCGTACGAAACGGCAGGCGACCCCGCGGCCCCGGCCGTGGTCCTTTTGCACGGGTTCACGAGTGACCTCCGCATGTGGTATGAGCTCGTCGGCGAATTCGCCAGGCGGTATTTCGTCGTAGCCCTGGACCTTCGGGGACACGGCCGAAGTAGCGCGCCGGAGGACCTCGACGCCTATGCGGCAGAGAAACTGGCAGCCGATGTCCGGGCCCTGCTCGACCACCTCGGCATAGACCTGTGTGCCCTCGTTGGTTCCAGCTTCGGCGGCATGATTGCGCTCCAGTTCGCGGTAACCTGGCCGGGCCGCCTTGCGGCGCTCGTCCTCAGCGATACCTCTGCGGCCTACGCCCACCCGGATTACGACGAGCACTACTGGAACCGTGAACGGGACATCGACGCATCGACCGAAATCGTCCGCAAGTTCGGGACGGCTGAACTCGGGAAGCGGCTGGCAGCCTCCCTCGGCGACCCGTTCCTTGCCCGGGGGGTTCGGGAACGGTATGCGAGGCTTTCCGCCGCGGGTTGGCTCGGCTGCGCACGGGTACGCAAGGAGCGCCCGAACCTCCTGCCGCAGCTTCGCGAACGAGTCACCGTGCCGGTGCTCATCGCCATCGGCGAAGAGGACCCGGTGCGGAGCGCCTCTCGGGTCATGGCGGCCGAGCTCCCTGAAGCCCGCGTGGTCACCTTCCGGGGCACGGGTCACGGGGTACCCGTTCTCGCGCCCCAAGCGTTCGCGCGGGAAACGCTTCGCTTCCTCGATGATGTCGAAGCCGGGCGTTCGGTAGCGGGCGCGTGGACGGCCGGCTGAACGCCCCGACGATGCCCGCATTGCGGGATGTTTCGGTACATCGATCGAAATGGTAAAGTGGCGCCGGACGCGACCGGCCCCTAGCGCGTACCCGTCTTCCCGGAGTCCACCAGATGGGACGTTCCAGCGTCACGGCCGAGCGGCGCCGCCAGATCATCGATGCCACCGTCCGGGTCATGGGGCAGAAGGGCTGGCAGGAAGCCTCCATCGAGGAGATTAGCAAGGCCGCGGGCGTGAGCCGCGGGCTCGTCTCCTACCACTTCGGGGACAAGGCCGCCCTCCTCGCCGGCGTCCTCGAGCGCTGCCGTGAGGTCTTCGTGGATACAGTCGCCGTCTCCATCGGCCCCGGCCTCGACCCCGTCTACCGTCTCCGGATGGTGACGCGTACTGCGATTCTTATGGCCCGGAAGGAAGCCCTGACCTACGACGTCTTCCTCCACTTCACCGCGAGCGCCCGCACCGAGCCGCAGCTCGCCGACCGGCTGCGCGACCTCTACCGTGACTTCCGACGCGGCGTCGCCGGCGCCATCCGTGACGGCCAGCGGAACGGCTTCTTCCGGCTCGACGTCGACCCTGAGGCTGCCGCCGCGAACCATATCGGCACCGTCATCGGCATCGTGTTCCAGTGGCTGCTCGACCAGGACGGCTTCGAGCTCGAGTTGGCCGCCCGCCATGCCGAGGATGCCCTTGTCTCTCACCTCATGCGGCGATTGCCGATGTTCGCCGAGGGTGACGGCTGACCCTACGCTCCTGGCTGAATCCGCTTCCGAAATACCTTCCTATTTGAAGGCGATAGCGTTCGGCGGTGACCCGATTCCGCCCGTCTTGTTCAGCGGCGCCGAGACGAGGAACGTCTCGTAGCGGCCGTCAGCCGCGCAGTCCGCTGCCAGCCGGGAGAGATTCCAGAGTTCTCCGATGGCGATGCCGAACAGACCGAGCAGCCATTCGTGGAGGAACCCGCCATGTTCGCGCCTGGGTGGCCAGGCCTCGACGGAGGGCAGGTCGCTGGCGATAGCGCAAATACGGAGATTCCAGAGATACTCCGCCATCGGTTCGCCCGCCGCGATGCCTGGCGCGCGGAACGTTGCCATGTTCGCGAGCCCGGCACGCGCCCGCTCATCGAGCCCCTCGTACCACTCGGTCCACCCGGTCCGCAGGAGGAGCACGTCGCCGGTTTCGAACTCGACGCCCTGCGCTTCCCGGCACGCCTCGAGGTCGTCAACCGAGAGGCGCCGGTCAGTCGTGAAATCGACCTGCTCGCCGCACGATGCCAGGTAGCGACCGATGTCGAGGAGCACCGCCCGGCCGGCGATGCCGCGCCGCGCCCACTGGTCGATTCCGCCCTTCGACCCCGGCTTCCCGGTGACGTCTTCCTTCCGAATGCCGTTGTAAAAGCCGTATTGCGAATTGCCAACGTGGACCAGCGTATCCCACTGGCTGCTTGCCTGTGGGTAAAAGTTGTCGAGTACGTCGTCGTGGTGAATGGCGCCGCCGAAAATCGTCTGGCGGATGGCCCCCCGGTTGAATAGGGGCGGATTCGGAAGCTCGATGTTCCAGTTGAGGGGAAACATCGCGCCCCGTTGCACGAGCCGCGCCGCCCTGGCGATTCGTTCGGGCGTCTGGAGATTGAACATACCGACCTGGTCGTCCCTGCCGAAGAGCCACCAGGCGGATTTCGGCGGTGCCCCGTCCACCGCCGGGAGCTGGTCGAACCTGGGAAGCGTGATGTCATCTGCCATGCGCCGGCATTCTACGCGGCCGGGCTGCTCCATCCAGTGCCGCGCTGCGAGTGCTCGGGACTCATCGGTTCCGAAGAAACGCAGCGAGCAGTCGCGCATCAGCCTCGGTGTCGGCAAAGACGAGCGTGACGAGCGCCCCATCGGGCTCGAGCTGAATGACCGTCACTCCATCGCGCCGGGTTGCCACGAGCTGCCCTGGCTCCTGCTGAACGGCGGGTGCCCGCGCGCCGAGCAGGTCCCGGTGGCGGCCGGCGAACTCACCAGCTTCCTTCGGGTCGGTGAATCTGATGCGGAGCGCGAGTGCATCGCCGCCCGGAGCGCCGTAGGCGCGCGCGGCGTCCGCCGCCCAGCCAGCGGCAGCCTGCAGCGCGGCCAGCGCCGGGAGACCGGTCTGGAGGTAGCTCGCCAGCAGGAACTCGCCGACGGTTTCAACCTGGCCCACTCGCCAGTTCGTCCCTGGCGGCCCGGGAGGGAGGGCCGCTCCGCCGGGCTGCCAGCCGGTCCGCGCGAGGTTGGGGTGGAGGATGAGCGCCGTAGCCGCTGGCCCGCCTTCCCGCAGCAGCCGGTCGACTGCACTGGGGTCGTCTGCGAGCAGCAGGCTCACCCACTCAGTGCCATTGACGTACTGAAACGCGGCCTCCCTCGCGAGAGCAGGCGGCGGGGCTGGAGCCGCAGGCGGTGGTTCCAGTCCCGTTGCCTGCCCCGGCTGAAGCCCGGGCATCAGATACCGCGCGGTCCATCGGCTCTCGGTCCAGGTCGCGTCTCCTTCGAGGAGCGCGGCGAGGGCAAGGTGACTATCGAGCGTTGCAGCCCTGCGCTGGAGCCGCTCGATATCAAAGTGGTAATCCTGTAGCGCGTGGACGAACTCGTGGGCGAGCAGCCGTTGTTCCCAGGGTTCCAGGTCGCTCGGCGAAGCGGGAAGTTCGCCTTCTCGGATGAGCCAGATTTCCCGCCTGCCCGGGATGTAGAGCGCGCCCGCAGCGGACTCGAGGAGGGCCCGGCGCGCGCTGGCGTAATCCTGTCCCGGCTGGAGCAGACCGAGCAGGCGATAGAGACGGTCCAGTTCCCCGGCGAAGTGTCTGTCGTCGCGGACCGCTTCTTCGCGCAGCAGCAGCGGCAGCCTATTGCGGTCGACCACCCTGATTCGCAGCGAGGAAGGCGGCTGCAGGCCGCGAACATCCGCAATCTCTTCGAGGAGCAGGCGGTAGGCGTCAGGGAGCGGGACGGCCTCAGGATGCGCGGTGTCGCCGCCCCGGCAGGCGGCACCCGCAAGCGCGGCACACGCCAGCGTAGCAAGGAGCATCGGTCGTAGACGCGCCACAGCGTTTGAACCTTGCCCGAATCGTCGCACGTTGGCTATCCTCGGAGAAACGGCGCATTCGTCTAGTGGCCTAGGACACCGCCCTCTCAAGGCGGAGATCAGGGGTTCGAATCCCCTATGCGCTACCATCACCACAGGCGGGCTCGACGTCGTCGAGCCCGTTTTCATTCCTGCCGGGGTGACCGGGGGTCAGGCCGACCGGGCCGGCAAGAATACGTGACGCGCGTTGCCACTGGGGAGGCTGAGGAAACTCCAATGCCGTTCGCCGATGAAGAGACGATCGCAGCCTATCGCGAAGCCTGGGACGCCTGGCAGAAGCAGCTCCGGCATCTGCACCGGGTGTTCCTCGAGGGCGACCCAATTCGGCCAGAGCAGCTGAAGGGGCTGCTCGGCCGGGAGGCTCGCGCCAAGGAGCAGTGGGAGGCTGCCCGTCGAAGGCTGCTCGGGCTTGAACCGGAACTGCCCGGCCCCGGCGCCGCGGACCCTGGCCGCAGCTCGGTCGGTTGACTCGCGGAGCCCGGCCCGGATGGCCCCGACCGGAGCGGGCGAGGCCCCTACAATGGCAATGAGATGGCACGCCACGGAACCCTGTCGCCGTTGCGCTGGAACCGGACTGCTGCGTACGCGCTCTTGACCGCCCTCGCCGCCATCCCGGTCATCGCCTTCGCCGCCGGACCGCTGACCAGCTCGAGTTTCAGCCTGCGCGGGCCGGGGGGACCGTTTCTCGCCTTCTCGGCCGGCGTGCTCTCGTTCGTCTCCCCGTGCGTGCTCCCCCTCGTCCCGATTTTCCTCGCGCAAATCTCGGGAGCCAGCATCCGAAACGGCCGCGTGGTGGCCAGCCGTCGCACAACCTTTACCCATGCCGTCGCGTTCGTGACCGGGCTGTCCCTCGTCTTCATCGCGCTCGGCGCTACGGCGGGCCTCCTCGGCTCCTACATCCTGGTCGATAACCAGGAGCGGCTCGGCGAGATTGCCGGGTCGGTTCTCGTCCTGATGGGCGTCCTCATCATCCCGCCGAGGGGACGTGCCGAACCGCTGCTGTCGGCGATGCTCCTCCTCGTCCTGACCGGCGTGTTCATCGTGCTGGCCGACCTCGGGAATCTGCAGGAGGACCGGCTCCGACTGGCTGCGCTCGGAGCCGTGCTCCTTCTCGTCTGGCTGCGATTCGCAGGCTACGTGCAGCTCGCCTTCTTTCAACGCTCCTTTGAAGTGCCGATTGCTCGCAACCATGGTGTCGGCTACCTCCGCTCGGCCTTCGTCGGCGGGGCGTTTGCCCTTGGGTGGACCCCGTGCGTCGGGCCGATCCTGGGTTCCATCCTCACGCTCGCCGCCACTACCGGCGAAGCCGTCCGCGGGACGTATCTCCTCGCGTGGTACGCGGCGGGGCTTGCAGTGCCGTTCCTCATCGCCGGGCTCGCCGTCTCGGATGCGCAGCGGACGATCCGGCGCATTCAGCGGTTCGGACCGGTTATCGAGGTCGTCAGCGGCCTTATGCTGATCACGGTGGGAGTGCTGCTCGTGAGCGGCCGTCTCGCGGCGCTGAACGAATTTTTCACATTTGCGGATTTCAACCAGGGACTCTAACGCCGGAGGGGGCGGCAACAGCGCGTCTGGCCCGCCGGCCGGGGCGGACTTTCGGGCTCCGACGCGTGCCCGGAAGGCCCGGACGTGATAGCCTCGAGAGCAAAGCGGAAGGCGCGTTCGTCTAGAGGCCTAGGACGCCACCCTTTCAAGGTGGAGATCAGGGGTTCGAATCCCCTACGCGCTACCAATGATTCGAATCCGGTCCCGACATGATGCGGGCCCTTATTGTCCCGTCCGTCATTCCGCCGGGCCGACTTCACCAGCTGTCGATGTTTGGCCGCTTTTTCCCTGCGCGGGCTGCCGGCGGGCGGATGGCCGAAAGTAGTGCCGTGAGCCACGAGCGTGTCTCGGCCGGGTCGATTGCGTCGTCGACCTCGAAGAGCGAGGCCTGGTTGAGCGCCTTCCCGCGAGCGTAGGCGCGGGCAACCATCTCCTCGTAGAACTGCCGGCGTTTCTCGGGGTCCTTGATGGCAGCCAGCTCATCCCGGTAGCCCAGCTTGACCGAGCCCTCGAGCCCCATGCCACCGAACTCAGCGGTCGGCCAGGCGACGGTGAAAAAGGGCCGGTGATAGGTCCCGCCGGCCATCGCGATCGCTCCGAGCCCGTAGGCCTTGCGGAGGATGACCGTGAACGTGGGCACGGTGATGTTTGCCCCCGTGAGGAATACCCGGGCAGCGTGGCGAACCAGCGCCGTTTTCTCCGCCTCGGGCCCGACCATAATGCCGGGGGTGTCGCACAGGTAAACGACCGGGAGGTCGAACGCATCGCACAGCTGGATGAATCGTGCCGCCTTATCAGCACCATCGGCATCGATGGCGCCGCCAAGGTGGGCGGGGTTGTTCGCCACGACGCCGACCGGCCGGCCTTCGACGCGGGCAAGTGCCGTGATGATGCCAACTCCGAACTTCGGGCGGAGCTCGAGCACCGAGCCTGTGTCAAACAGGAGATGGATTGCCTTTCGGATGTCGTAGACGCGCAGCCGGTTCTCGGGGACTACATGGCGCAAGAGACGCTGATCGGCCGCCGCCCACTCTTGGAGCGGCCCCTGGAAGTAGGAGAGGTATCGTTTGGCGACTTCGACGGCCTCGGCCTCGTCCCTGACGAGGATGTCGATGACGCCGTTGGGCACCTGGACGGCCGTCGGACCGATCTCCTCGGGCGCGAAGACGCCGAGCCCGCCGCCTTCGATCATCGCGGGCCCTCCCATCCCGATGTTGGCGTCTTCGGTCGCGATTACCACGTCGCAGCAGCCCAGCAGTGCCGCGTTCCCGGCGAAACAGCGACCCGTCGTGATGCCGATGATGGGAACGAGAGCGGATAGCTGTGCGAACCGGGTGAACGTTGGAGGTGAGAGCGCACTGGCCACGATGTCGGTATCGCCGGGCCGGCCGCCTCCCCCTTCCGCGAAAAGGATGAACGGCATCCGACCTTTCTCGGCCACGTCGATGATCCGGTCGGTCTTCCGGTGGTTCTGGCCGCCTTGCGTGCCCGCGAGGACGGTGTAGTCGTAGGCCATGATGGCGCAACGGCTCGTCGGGTCGCCGAAGATGGAACCGTTGACGCTGCCCACGCCCGTGATGAGGCCATCGGCCGGCGTCTTGTCGATCAGTTCTTCGAGTGAACGGCGGGCGCGCTGAGCAGCCAGTACGAGCGGTCCGTATTCGATGAAGGTCCCCGGGTCGCAGAGGTGGGCGATGTTTTCCCGGGCCGTGCGGTGGCCTGTCGCGTGGCGGCGTGCCACGGCCTCCGGCCTTCGCTCGTCGCGTGTCCTCGCGCGCCGCTCGAGCACTTCGGCGAGGTCGGGTCGGACCGCGTCGAGGTCGACGGGCTCCTCTGCGGCCTGAACGCTCTCGGTTTCGAGCTCGGGGGCGATGGACAGGAGCAGCGCGCCCTCGATGACTGGGAGCCCTGCCGCGGCGTAGATACGGACGACCGTGCCGGCGCAGGGCGCCGTCACCTCGTGCTCCATCTTCATCGCCTCCAGGATTGCAAGCACCTGCCCGGCCCGGACAGCGGTGCCGGGCTCGACAGCGATGGCGATGACGGTGCCCTGGAGCGGGGCCCGGACGGCCTGATGGCCCTCCTCGACAGGCGAAGTGCCGTCAGGCTTCCGCGCAGCGGCCTGCCGCTTCCCGTACTCGATAACGGCCAGCGGGTCGCTGGTGTCGATGCGGGCCCCGGCGACAGTGAGCGCGGTCGACTCGTGTGCGCTCGAGCCAGGGACTCCAGGCAGTGCGAAACGGGCGGCGGCTTCGGCGAGCTCCTCGGCGTGCTCATCGATGAACCGGGTGTGGAGCCCCCCGGCGGGCAGTTCTGGCCGTTCGACCAATGCCCGCAGAAATGCGAGGTTTGTCTCGACCCCCGCGATGTCGAACTCCCCGAGGGCGCGGTTGAGGCGCCGGATGGCGGCATCGAGCTCACCACCGGGCGCGCGAGCGATGACCTTGGCGAGCAGCGAGTCGAAAGACGGACTGATGACGAGGCCCGGGTAACCCGCAGTGTCGACCCGGAGGTGAGGCCCGGAGGGTGGGACGAACCGGGTCAGCACGCCGGCGGCGGGGTGGCTGGCCCCGGTCGGCATCATCCGCTCCGTGTTCACCCTCGCCTGGATGGCGAACCCCCAGGGGGACGGTGGGACCTCAGCGAGGCGGAGGTCTCCCAGGGAAGCGCCGGCAGCGATGAGCAGTTGGGTCGCGACGAGGTCGAGGCCCGTTACCTCCTCGGTGACCGTGTGCTCGACTTGGAGGCGGGCGTTCGCTTCGATGAAGAACCAGGGCGAGTGCTCGTCGAGGCCGCGGGAAACGTCGATGAGGAATTCGAACGTACCCAGCCCGCGGTAGGCGAGCTGCCGCGCCATGGCGAGGGCCGCATCGATGAGCCGGCGGCGAAGCTGCGCTGGGAGGCCGGGGGCCGGCGCGATTTCGATGACTTTCTGGAAGCGCCGCTGGAGGCTGCACTCCCGCTCCCATGCGTGCGTCACAGCACCGCTCCCGTCGCCTACCACCTGCACTTCGATGTGGCGCGCCCGCTCGATGTAGCGCTCGGCGTAAAGTGCTCCGTTGCCGAAGCCGGCTGCAGCTTCGGAGGTTGCCCGGGCGAAGGCGTGCGCGAGTTCATCAAGAGACCGCACGACCCGAACGCCGCGTCCGCCGCCTCCCGCGACGGCTTTCAGCAGGACCGGGGCGCCCTCGAGGCTCGCGAAGAACGCACGGGCGCCTTCGATGTCGAGCGGCCCGTTTGAGCCGGGGATGACCGGCACTCCGCACCGTACCGCGAGCCCGCGCGCTGCGAGTTTGTCGCCGAGGGCAGCGAGCGTGGCCGGGTCCGGACCGACGAACACCAGGCCGGCGGCTTCGCAGGCAGAGGCGAAATCGGCGCGCTCGCTCAAGAAACCGTAGCCGGGGTGGATGGCGTCGCAGCCGGTTTCCAGTGCGGCGCGCACCATCGCCTCCGGGTCGAGGTAGGCGGCAACACCCGTTCCCGGGATCCGGGCGGCCCGGTCGGCTCGCTTGAGGTGCAAACTCCCCGTGTCATCGACAGGCGCAACGGCCACGGTCTCGATGCCGAGGTCGGCCGCGGCCCGGATGATGCGCAGGGCGATTTCCCCGCGATTAGCGATGAGGAGTCGGCGAATCGGCATGCGCTCGTCGTCGGTGCAGCGTCGTGGGCGCAAGCATACCGGCAGCGCCGTCACTGCGCTCCCCGCCTACCAACTGGACCGCGATTTGGCTAGGCTTGCCGGCGAGGAGTTTGTCAATGCACTACAGGCTGTTGTGGTCCGGGGCGTTCGTTGGGCTGGCCATGCACCTGACCGGGCTCGGCTGGGATGTCTACCGCCACTCCCGGGACGTGACGCTCGCCCAGCGGGAGGACGTTCTTTCCCTGGCGAACCCATCGCACCTGCTGATCGTGGGCGGGACTGCGGTAATGGCTGCCTGCCTGCTGGGGTTGGCGGTGGCCTGGATGAACGAGCGCCGCTTCGGGGGCGAGGGCGCCATCGGCGGGCTACTCCGGGGCGCCGGTCTGCCTGCCGTGGGCGTCGCTGCCGCGGGCTCGATCTGGCTCGCTTCGCGCGCGGACGCCGGGGGCCACGTCCACGACACCTCTCACCGCCACGACCCGGCGCAGGTAATCGTCCTCGACCTGCCCCTCGCGCGGGCGGTGGGCAGCGAAACGGCAGGGCGCTTCGCCGTTTCGAGTGATCGCCACGGCCACCCGCCAAACGGCCCAGCCGGGACTGAGACCGCTATGAGCGACCGCTCAGCTCATCAGCATCACGCTGAGGTGCCGGTGACGGCAGAGCAGCTGGAGGCGGCGGCCGCCTTCGTGGGACGGCTCCGCATCGCTATCGCGAGGTACGAGGACATCCGAAGCGCGATCGCGGACGGGTACATCCAGATCACGCAGGACCTCCCCGGCATCGCGGCGCACTTCATCCGGCTCGACTACCAGCGCGACGGCCGCGAGATGGACCCCGAACGGCCCGAGGTTCTGCTCTACACGAAACGGCTGGACGGGACGTGGCGTCTCGTCGGCGCGATGTTCCTTGCGGAGGGCGTGACGGAAGAACCGCCATCGTACTTCGGGCCGCTCGACGCGTGGCACTACCACGAAAACCTCTGCTTCGTAGGCAGCGGAGTCCGCACGACGGCCACCCGTGAGCAATGCCCTGGGGTCTTCACGCCGCGCACTCCATGGCAGCTGCACGTTTGGACGTTCCCGACGCGTGGCGGCGTCTTCGCGCACGACATGCCGGAAATCGACCCCGGGACGAACCCCGGCGCCGTGCTGCCGGCCGCGCAGGAGCTCCGGGTCCAGTCTCGCTGACCGGCTCCGGCGGGCTGCGGGTCTAAGAGGTGACCGCCCCCTTCGAAGCGCTCGAGACCTGGGCCGCGTACTTGGCGAACACCCCCCGCTGGTACTTTGGTGGCGGGGGCGTCCACGCCTTTCTGCGGCGCTCCAGTTCTGCGTCGTCGACGTGGAGGGTGAGCTTCCGGTTCTTCACGTCGAAGCTGATGATGTCGCCTTCCTGGACGAGGGCGATTGGCCCGCCGACGGCAGCCTCCGGGGCAACGTGCCCTGCCATCAGGCCGCGGGTGGCGCCGCTGAAGCGGCCGTCGGTGAGCAGCGCGACGGATTCGCCGAGGCCTTCACCGACGAGCGCAGCGGTGACGCCGAGCATCTCGCGCATACCGGGGCCGCCTTTCGGCCCTTCGTTCCGGATGACGACGACGTCGCCCGCGCGGACCTGGCGGCCGGTGACTGCCTGGAACGCGTCTTCCTCGCATTCGAACACCCGCGCGGGGCCTTCGTGGTACATCCGCTCGTGGCCGGCAACCTTGATGACGCATCCTTCCGGGGCGAGATTGCCTTTCAGGATGACGAGCCCGCCGGTGGGCTTCAGGGCTTTTTCGACCGGCAAGATGACGTCCTGGCCGGGCGATTCCACGGCCTCTTCGGCCTCTTCGGCGATGGTCCGGCCGGTAACCGTGAGGACGCCGCCGTGGAGCTTGCCGGCCTCGAGCAGGCGCTTAGCAAGGAGCCGCGTGCCGCCTGCGCGGTCCATGTCCAGTGCTACGTAGCGACCGCCCGGCCGCATATCGCCGATGAGCGGCGTCTGTTCGGAGACACGGTCGAAGTCATCGATGTCGAGCGGGACGCCGGCCTCGTGCGCAATCGCCAAGAGGTGGAGGACGACATTGGTGGAGCCGCCGGTAGAGGCGGCGCAGATGATGCCGTTCTCAAACGCCTCGCGCGTGAGGACCTGGCGCGGGAGGAGCCCTTCATTCAGCACCTTCATCACGAGTTCACCCGCCCGGAAGGCGACCTGCCGCTTACGAGGGTCGGTCGCGCCGACGGTTGCGCTTCCCATTGGCGAGAGCCCCATGAATTCGAGCGCTGTAGCCATCGTGTTGGCAGTGTACTGGGCGCCGCAGGCGCCGGCGCCGGGGCAGGCCGCGTCGACAATCTCTTCCAGTTCCTCTTCGGTGATCTTCCCAGCCGCTTGCTGGCCGACTCCTTCGAAGACGTCCTGGATGGTGATGTCGCGGCCCCGGTAGCGGCCTGGGGCGATGGAGCCGCCGTAGAGCACGAGCCCCGGGATGTTGAGCCGGGCGAGAGCCATCGCGGCGGCAGGGATCGTCTTGTCGCAGCCCACGATGATGACCGCCGCGTCGAACGAGTAGCCGACCGCAGCGAGCTCGATTGAGTCGGCGATGATTTCGCGGGAGACGAGGGATGCTTTCATGCCCTCGGTGCCCATCGAGATGCCGTCGGAGATCGAGATGGTATTCACTTCCATGGGGGTGCCACCGGCCGCCCGCACGCCGGCCATCACCTCGGCGGCCAGCTCACGGTGGTTGAAGTTGCACGGCATCGTGCCGATCCACGAATGCGCCACCATGACGAGCGGGCGCCGAAGGTCTTCGCTCGTAAAGCCGACGGACTTGAAGTAGGAGCGTGCGGGCGCCCGGCCGGGGCCATCGACGAGAATGCGGCTGCGGGCTCGTGGGTCGTAGGTCATGCGGATGTGCCCCCTGAGAAGTCTCCGTTGGCAGAAGCTTACTCCCCGGGCACCTCCCGTTCGACCGGGGGTCGGTTGTACTCTGCAACCCGGGATGCCGCCTGTGGTATGCTCGGACCATGCGCCGGACCAGCTTCGCCGAGATGCCATGCTCGGTCGCCCGCACACTCGAGGTCATCGGCGAGTGGTGGACGATGCTGGTCATCCGCGAGGCGTTCAACGGCGTGCGGCGGTTCGATGACTTTCAGGCACGTCTCGGGATTGCGCGGAACGTCTTGGCGGCCCGGCTCCAGCGACTGGTCGAGCATGGCGTGCTGGAACGCCGTCAGTACCAGGACCGACCGCCCCGCTGCGAGTACCGGCTCACAGATAAGGGCCGGGACCTCTACCCCGTCCTCGTTGCGATGCTCTCCTGGGGGGACCGCTGGATGGCTGGGCCGGAGGGCCCGCCGCTGACGCTCGTCCACGACTGCGGCAGCCCGCTCGGGGCCAGGCTGGTCTGCGGAAGCTGCGGCGAAGCCCTCGACCCGAGGAAGGTTCGGGCCGAGTGGAATGGGTCGGCGTCGGGATATCAGGCCTGAGCGGGCTTATTCGGCTCCTCGGCTCCGTCGCTCTTGAGGGCTCCGTTCGCGAGGGAGCACCTGCACTTCATGGCGGTAGGGAATCTCGATGCCCTCGCGGTCGAACCGGTCTTTGATGCGACGCCGGAGTTCACCTGCCAGCTCCCACTGCCTGAAGACCTTAACGTCGCCCACGATTTTGAGCTCTACCCCATCTTCCGCCAGCCGGTCGACGCGCACGACGGATGGCGTGCTGAGGAAATCGTCGGGGCGGTCGGCGGCCAGCTGTTGACACTCCTCATTGATGACCGGGATGACGCGGTCCAGGTTCTCCTCGTATGCAACGAGCACGTTCAGGTTCACCCGGCTGAAGCCCTGCGTCATGTTGGTCGCCACCGTGATTGCGCTGTTGGGGATGACGTGGACGTTGCCGTCGAGGTCACGCAGGACAGTGCGCCGGGGCGTGATTTCGATCACCTGGCCGCTCACACCGGCCACCCGCACCACGTCGCCGACGGCATACTGCCCTTCGACCAGGATGAAGAGGCCGTTGATGACATCTTTGATGAGCGTTTGAGCGCCGAGGCCGATAGCGATGCCGGCAACGCCGACGCCTGCGATGAGCGCCGAGACCTGGACGCCAAGCTGGTCCAGCACGATCGCAGCGCCGAGGAACGCGAGAAAGATGTTGAACAGCCAGCCAAGTGTCGCCATCAGGGTGTCGACGCGCCGCTCGACCACCTCCGGGTTTTCGGCGCGCGCCTTCGCGGCCCGGAGCGAGGCCGAGCGGATCAGTCGGCTCAGCACCCGCTGGACGACGACGCGGAGGACCACGAGGCCGGCGATGACGGCGACGATCGTGACGCCGTTTTCACGGAGCCACTCCTCCCAGGCGTCGGCGGTCGTGGGGATGAGAAAGGGGACGGGGGTTCTCATATCGCCCTGAGCCTGGCGTAACTCTGGAGGAGGCGCCGTGTCCCGGCCGTGTCGAACTCGACCACGTACTCGACGTCGCCGCCGTTGTTCCGGGCGTCAGTCACTGTCCCTGCGCCGAACTTTGGGTGGAGGACGCGGGTCCCGGCTGCGAATGCAGCTTCCCGTGCCGGTTCGAGCTCGGGCGCCAGGGATGCGGATGCGGTCTCGAGATAGCCGCGGGGCGCGCTGCCCGCGGGCCGGCGGAGTTCACCAGGGATATCTGCGAGGAAGCGCGAGGGCGGGTTGGCCAGGCTCACGCCGAAGGTTTGCCTGCGGTAGGCGCGAGTGAGGTAAAGGAGGTCCATCGCGCGGGTTATCCCGACATAGCACAAGCGCCGCTCCTCTGCCATTTGCGCCGGGTCATCGAACGCACGGATGTGAGGCAGGAGCCCTTCCTCCAGCCCGACGAGGAAGACCACGGGGAACTCGAGCCCTTTCGCCGCGTGGAGGGTGATGAGGGTAACCCCGGGTGCGCGACCGTCGAGAGTGTCCTGGTCGGTGACGAGGGCGACGTCCTGGAGGAAGGTGGCCAGGTCGTTGCCCTCTCCGGCTGCCTCTTCGTACTCGGCGAGGAGCGATTGCAGTTGGATGACGTTCTCGAGCCGCTCCTCTGCTCCGTCGCCTTCCCGGAGATACTGGACGTACCCGACGGTCTCGATGAGGCGTTCGAAAAGGCAACCGAGCGGGGCCTGCCGATGAGCTCGAAGCTCGTCGATGGTGGCGATGAAGCCGCGGAGGGCTGAGGCGGCCCGGCCAGCAATGCCTTCTGCCCTTCCCTCGGCGGCAATCCTGCAGGCTTCCCACGTGCTGACCCCGTGGGCCGCGGCGAGGTCCCGCAGGCGGTCGATGGTCCGGTCGCCGATGCCCCGGCCCGGAACGTTGATGATGCGGAGCAAGCTCGCCTCATCGGCGGGGTTATGGATGACCCGGAGGTACGCCAGGAGGTCGCGGACCTCCCGTCGCTCGTAAAAGCGCACGCCGCCCACGAGCCGGTAGGGAATGCGGTAGCGGACCAGGGCCTCTTCGAAGGGGCGCGATTGGGCGTTCGTGCGGTACATGACGGCGATGTCTGCGGCGCTCCGGCCTGCGGCGATGAGCCGGCCGATTTCCCGCGCGACGAACTCCCCTTCGTCTTCGTCGTTATAGGCCTCGTAGGTGATGAGCGGCTCCCCGCCGTTCCGTTCCGTCCACAGGCGACGCGGGTGGCGGCCGGGGTTTCGTGTAATGACGGCCTCTGCAGCGGCGAGGATGGGCGCAGTCGAGCGGTAGTTCTGTTCGAGCAGGGCGACGGCAGCCCCTGGGAAGTCCCGGCGGAAGTGCTCGACGTTGCGGATGTCAGCGCTCCGCCACGAGTAGATCCCCTGGTCCGGGTCCCCGACGACGGTGATGTTCCCGTGGACGCCGGCGAGCTCGCGCGCGAGCACATACTGCGCCGGGTTCGTGTCCTGGAATTCGTCGACCAGGACGTGCCGGTAGCGGCCGGCCCACTTTTCGCGCAGCGCGGGCAGGCGGAAAAGGTCGAGGGCGCGCAGCAGGAGGTCATCGAAGTCCAGGCCGCCGGCGCGGGCGAGTGCCGCCTCATACCGTTCGTAGGCGCGGGCTGCTACCTCCTCCGGGTAGGTCCGCGCGCGGGTGAGGAGTTCACCAGGGCTGAGCATCTCGCTTTTGGCGGCGGAGATGTGCGACAGGACGGAGCGGGGGGGAAACTGCCGCGGGTCGATGCGAAGCTCCTCGAGGACGCGCTTCATCACGCTAAGCTGGTCGGAGTCGTCATAAATCGCGAAATCCCGGGGAACGCCGACGGCCTCGCCGTCGACCCGCAGCCAGCGCGCGCACATCGCATGGAATGTCCCCATGTGGAGGTGAGCTGCGTCTTCGCCGATGAGGCGGGCAGCGCGGTCGCGCATCTCTCGGGCCGCTTTGTTGGTAAACGTGACCGCCAGGATCTGCCACGGGGGGATACGGCGCTCCCGGATGAGCCACGCGATGCGGTGGGTGATGACGCGGGTTTTGCCGCTGCCGGGCCCTGCGAGGATGAGGAGCGCTCCATCGCCCTGGGTCACTGCGGCGCGCTGAGCGTCGTTCAGGCCGGCGAGGATGTCGGCAGCGGTGAGGACGGGGTCCACCCCCGGATCCTACCATTCGATCACCCGTCTGAGCGATTACTGCGCTGCATGTTGTCAACGGCTGCGGTAAGGTGATGCGGGGCCAGCGCCCCTGCCGGAGCTTGAGGATGTTCGATTCATGGCCCGGGGGCTCCTGGGAAGCGACGGTCCGGTACGTCGTCGCCGTGCTCGTGCTTTACCTTGCGGCGGTCTGGGTCGCGCTCGTGTTCTGGACCTACCGGGACATTCGCCAGCGGACCCGCGACCCGGTCCTGCAGACGGTCGCCGTCCTGCTCGTGCTGCTCTTTTTCCTCCCCGGTCACTGGGTCTATCTCATCGTTCGGCCGCGATACACGCTGTCCGAGCTGTATGAGCGCTCGCTGGAAGAGGAAGCGCTGCTGCAGGAGCTCGAGGACCAAAAGGCCTGTCCCACCTGCAAGCGGCGGGTGCAGGAAGACTTCCTCGTTTGTCCCTCGTGCAGGACGCAGTTGAAGGAGCCATGCAGGCAGTGCGGGCGGCCGCTCAGCTACGCATGGGTCGCCTGCCCGTACTGTGGGCTGGAGAAGCCGCCGCGCGAAGGGTTCGGCGCGAGGCCGGTTCGCCCGCCGCAGGCACGCCAGTACGGCGCGCCGCCTCCCAGGCAGCAGCCGACGGTCCAGGGCCGTCCGCCGGTCGTGCCGCAGCCGAACCGCGACCCTTTCGGTGCGCGCCCGGCGGAAACACAGCCCAGGCCCGGCGGCGAGGAAGGCCCCATCATCGGCGGCTGACGGCCGGGACTGGCGCCCAGGCCTGGCCGGTCACGTGTCGACCGCGGCTCGGGGGCAGGTCAGGCTGGGGTAGCGGCCCTCGTCCCGAGGAGCACGTCGAAGAGCGGGGTGCCGCTCAGCAGCTCGCTCATCTGGTCGAGCTTCCGTTGGCCGCGGAACCGGGTACCCTCGAAGACCCGCTCGAGGGCGATGACCGTGTTCTCCGTGTCGGTCCGGGAGAGCACGACGGGGACGCCGCTCGCCGAGGCGGCATCGAGGGTGTACCCGCTCGGGTGACGGCCGCCTGTCAGGACCAGGGCGTTGGGGCTGGCCCGCAGTGCCGCGAGGTGCATGTCGGTTCGGTCGAACCGGGCAACGACGGTCATCGAGGGAAATCTCCGAAAGTACGGCTGGCCAGCATCGGAGCCGATCGGCGCGATGACGAGATGGTCGGACGTGGTGTCGGCCGGCAGGTCGCCGGGCAGCAGCACCTCGGCATGGAGCCAGCGCAGCGCCTCGTCGAGAGCGAAGCCGGCAAGGGTTCGGGACTCCCCAACGTCGATTCGGAGCGGCGAGCCTTCGTGGACGCGGACGCCGCGGAGGCCTGGCACGGCCGTGGTGATGACGGCGGAAGCGCCGGGCGCCGGGATAGCCTTGCCGGCCCGGGCGACCGTGACGATGGCGGCCCCGCCCGGCGCGGCAGCGGCGTGACACTCCACGACGAGTGTCTCTCCCGCAGCCGGGGCCGGCGACCCATCGAGCGGCTCCGCCGGGCTGCCGGGAGCGAAATCGAGCGTCGCGAACCACGCCGCATCCTCGGCCGCTCGGCCTCCGGGCTCGGCGAGCCGCACCAGTCGCACCGGGCGGCCGCTGTAGGCCAGCCAGCGGGCGACGGCAGCGGCGACCCCGGTCTTGCCGGCACCGGGTTCAGCGGAGGTCACGGCGATGATGCTCACGCGGCAGGCTCCTGCGCCGGTTGGCGCCAGCATGGATTGTGACGAACCGAACGGATTGCGGCAACGCGCACCGTTCGTGCCGGGGCCGTTACAATCCAAATGGATGCGCACCACCCGCAGGGTCTCTGTCGAACGTAATCGGCTCCGTTTCGCTGCCGCTCATATGGCAACGTTCGGTGGCGCCTGTGAGCCGCTGCACGGTCACAACTACGATGTCATCGTCGAGCTCGAGGGACCGCTCACGGAGGATGGGTGGGTCTGGGACTTTGGGGCAGTGAAGCGAGCCGCGCGGGAGCTCGTCGAGCTGCTCGACCACAAGTTTCTGCTTCAGCGGAAGAGTGCCCACCTCGACATCCGGGAAACGCCCGACGGGTGGGAGGTTTCGTTCCAGGACAGGACGTACCGATTCCCGGCGAGCGACGTGCTCCCGCTGCCGATTCCGAACTCGACAGCCGAGTGTCTTGCCGAGTGGTTCACGGGGGAGCTGCTGGAGCGGCTCCAGCAGCAAGGTGCCACGCACCTGCGGCGCATCACCGTGGGCATCGAAGAAATGCCCGGGCAGGTCGGCTGGTATACACTGGAAGTGTGAGCGGCCCGTTCCGCTTCGATCCGGAGGATTCCCATGCAGCTCGACTGGGACAAGACCATCAACGAGATCCTCTCCGCGAAGCTCACCTGCCAGGCCTGCGGTGCACTCGGCGATGAGATGATCGTCGGGTACACGCGTGAGCCCTCCGCGGCTGAATTCGCGGCGCGCTGCCGCGATTGCGCGGATAAATCGGATTGCGATGCCCGGAAACTCGTCGTCGTCTGCGAACCGTGCGCCCGCCGCCATCGGGTGAACGGTGAGCTGATGGACGAGACGGGCATGATGACGATGATGCTCGAGGAATGCCGCCGGAACCTGGAGGACTCCATCGACTACCTCTCCACCTACTGGAAGGAAGAGACGGACGTCAGCTACGAGGAGATGAAGAAGGGGCTCCACGAAGTCGACCCAGAGCTGTTCCGGGAAGAGGATGCCTGGCGAATGCGGCTGGAGGAGGAGTACCTGCAGCTGCACCGCTGGTTCCGTGAACACGGTGTACCGATTCCGGACCCGGGCTGGCGGAGCCAGTACGTGGAGGAGGTCATCGGCCTCGGCTACACCACCCTCCTCGGGGACTGACAGGCAACGGTGCTTGGCGCAAGTTCGGACCGTGCTATACTCCAGAGTGTCAGGCGGAAGTAGCTCAGTGGTAGAGCGCCTCCTTGCCAAGGAGGAGGTCGCGAGTTCGAACCTCGTCTTCCGCTCCACGTGAAAGGCCCGCCCGCCTCTACGGCGGGCGTTTCTTTTGCGCTGTCCGGGTAAAATCGCGACGGGAGCCGAAGTGGCGGAATGGCAGACGCGGCGGTCTCAAAAACCGCTGAGTGCAAGCTCGTGTGGGTTCGAATCCCACCTTCGGCACCAGCGGGTCAACCCGCTCGACTTCCTGCGGTGCCGAGTGGTGTAACGGTAGCACACGGGCCTTTGGAGCCTATGGTCGGGGTTCGAATCCCTGCTCGGCAACCACCGGAGCGCCGGCTGCGCGAGCCTTTTAACTGCCCGCTTTCCGGAGCTGGTCGTCCTCCCCCGCGATGAGCCAGACATCGCCATCCTCCACGACGACGTCCCTGTCCGGTCGGAAGGTCACGAGCTGGTTCCGCACCATGGCGAGGAGCACGACATTGTGGCGTGTGAACGCTTCGAGCGAGCCGATCGTCCGGCCGACGGCCGTGATTGGCGCCTGGAGTTTCGCAACGCCGTAGGTCGGCCCGAGCGAAAGGTACTCCTGGAGGTGGCTCGAGGGACCCAGGGTGTGGGCCAGCCGGATGGCTGCCTCCTGCTCCGGTGAGACCACGAGGTCGGCGCCCGCGAGCCGAAGAGCCTCGGCATGGTCTTTCGTGCTGGCCTTCGCCACGACATGTTTCAGGGAGAGCCGTCGCTTGAGCGTCAGGGTAAGCAGCACCGAGGTGGCAATCGCTGAGCCGATCGCGACGACGACTGCGTCGTAGTCTCCCAGCGAGAGGCTCTGGAGAAACTCGAAATCGGTAAGGTCTCCCGCAGCTGCAAGCGTCGCTGTCTCAGCGAGCGCATTGACGCGGGCGTCGTCCCGGTCGACCGCCAGAACTTCAACGCCGATGGCGACCAGTTCCTCCGCCAGCTGCGAACCGAACCGGCCGAGGCCGAGGATGGCGACGTTCATGACTAGCTCAACCTCACGCTGTCGATAGGATGATGGTAGGGGACGCGCCGGCGGGGACGGGTCATGTAGAGCACGAGCATTACGGGACTGAAACGCCCCGCCAGCATCGCGAGGATGAGCACGAAGTGGCCGTCCGAGCCAAAACTCACGGTTCCCGCTGTCGAAAGGCCGACCGTTGAGATGGCCGACTGGGCCTCGAACAGCACGTCGATGAACGGCCGGTCGACCGTAAACGTCAGCGCGAGGCCGAAGCCGAAAAGCAGCGCGACGTGGTAGAGCGCCAGGGTTGTTGCCTGCTGGATGACAGCATGGGGGATGCGCTTGCGGAAGGCCGAGACGTCGTCCGTTCCCCGGATGGTGGCGACCATGACGACAAAAAGGAGGGAGAACGCCCCGACTTTGAGGCCGCCGCCCGTCGAGCCGGCAGCCGCGCCGACGAACATCAGGCCGATGGTCGCAAGCTTCGTCTGGTCGTGCAGGCCGGACATGTCGATGGTGCTGAAGCCGGCGGTCCGCGCACTGGTGCTCTGGAAGAGAGCAGCGAGCGGTCGCTCGACCGGGTCGAGCGACCCGAGAGTGCGCTGGTTGTTCCACTCAACCGCTGCTGTGAAAAGCATGCCCAGGGCGAGCAGCACGGCGCTCGTGAGGTAAATCAATTTGTTGTCGAGCGGCAGCCGGGCGAATGAGCGACGCCGCATGAGGTTGACGACGGGGAGGAAGCCGATGCCGCCCAGGATGATCAGGACCATGAGCGTGCCGAGGATGACCGGGTTACCGGTGTACGGGGTCATGTCCCGTCCCGTCAGGCTGAAGCCGGCGTTGTTGAACGCCGAGACGGAGTGGAAGACCCCCCACCACGCTGCCTGCCCGGAAGGCACCCCTTCGCCGCGGAACGCCCCCCAGAGGACGAGGGCGCCGGCCGCCTCCGCGAGGAGCGTGAAGAGGGCCACTCCGCGCGCGAAGGAGAACGTCTCATGCATGCTGGGCGCGCCGTAGTAGAGCCGCAGCATGTTCCGGTCGCGGATACCGATCTGACGACCGAGTGCCCACATGACGACCGTGGTGCCGACCATGTAGCCGAGGCCGCCGACCTGGATGAGGAGGAGGATGACGATTTCCCCCAGGGTGCTCCAGTGCGTTGGGGTATCGACGACGGTGAGGCCCGTGACGCAGACCGCAGATACGGCAGTGAACAGCGCATCCTTCGGGTGGACCCAGGTGCCGTGTTCGGAGGCAGCGGGGGTGCAGAGGATGAGGGTTCCGACGAGCAAAATGAGACCGAAGCCAGCGGCAAGCCGCATGACGCCGCTGCTGACGGCCGGGCGCCGCCGCTGTCCCACCATCCGCGCGGTGAGGATGCCGTGCGGCGCCTCGGTAGCGGGTTCACGCACGGGCGCAAATCATCGCGGACGCGCCTTGGAGCGCCTCGGCGTGTCCGGGCTCCCCGCGTAGCACCGGGGCAGGGTCAGCCTCCATAAGAGCATCACCCGGCCGGCGAGGCGGCCCAGCGGTTCGCGACCTCGGCGAGCTGCACCCGCAGCTGGTTCTTCGCGAACTTACCGACGCTCGTCCGAGGCAGGGCATCGAGGAAGACGACCTCGTCCGGCAGCCACCATTTAGCGACCTTCTCGGCGAGGTAGTCGCGAATCTCGTCGGCGGTCAGCTGTCCCCTGTATTCCGGTTTCGGGACGACCGCCGCGACCGGGCGTTCCTGCCAGCGGGGGTGCGGCAGCCCAACGACCGCCGCCTCGAGGACCTTCGGGTGGGCCATGATCAGGTTCTCCAGCTCGACTGACGAAATCCATTCGCCGCCGGACTTGACCAGGTCCTTCGTCCGGTCCACCAGCTGCACGTAGCCGAGCGGGTCGATGGTCGCGACATCGCCGGTCCGGAGCCAGCCGTCCATGAACTTTTCCGCAGCGGTCGGGTCGTTGTAGTAGGTGCCGGTGATGTAAGGGCCGCGAATCTGCAGTTCGCCGATGGACTTGCCGTCCCACGGCTGTTCCTTGCCGGTCTCGAGGTCGACGATGCGCCATTCGAGGGTCGGGACGATGACGCCTTGCTTCGCCAGCACTTCGAGCTGCTTCTCTTCGCTGTACTCCTGCATCGTGGAACGGATGCGGGTGAGCGAGGCGAGCGGCGAGGTCTCCGTCATGCCCCAGGCATGGACGAGGCGGATGCCGTGCCGGCGAAGGCCGGCGATGAGCGCAGGAGGCGCCGCGGAGCCGCCGCAGAGGACACGCTGCAGCTTCGGAAGCTTCCTGCCCGTCTGGTCGAGCAGATTCAGGACGGGAAGCCAGACCGTGGGAACCCCGGCCGAGATGGTGACGCCTTCGCGGTCGAGGAGGTTGACGACCCGCTCGGCATCGAGGAAGCGGTCGGAGAAGACCTGTGAGGCGCCTGCGTTCGCGGCGGCATAGGGAAGTCCCCATGCGTTGGCGTGGAACATCGGCACCGCATACATGAGAGTGTCCGTCTCGGAGATATTGACCGAATCGGGCAGGGCCGCGACGAGGCTGTGGATCATCGTGGACCGGTGGCTGTAGACGACGCCTTTGGGGTTGCCGGTCGTCCCGGAGGTGTAGCACATGGCCGCGGCAGCGCGCTCGTCGATGGACGGCCAGGCGAACCGCTCGTCGCCAGAGGAGAGGAATTCGAAGTAGTCGACTGTCCGCGGCAGCCTGCCGGTCGGCTGAGGTCCCTCGTTCATGAGGACCACGAGGCGAACGGACGGGATTCTGCCCGCCAGCCCTTCGAGAACCGGCAGCACCGAACGGTCGCAGAAGATTACCTCGTCCTGAGCGTGGTTGATGATGTACTCGAGCTGGTCGGCGAAGAGCCGGACGTTGAGGGTGTGGAGCACGGCCCCCATGCAGGGGATGGCGAAGTAGCACTCGAGGTGGCGCTGGGTGTTCCAGCCGAAGGTCGCCACCCGGGTGCCCTCGGTGACGCCTTCCTTCGCCAGGGCGCTGGCCAGGCGGTGGACATTGCGCGCGAGCTCGCCGTAGGTCGAACGGACGGCATCTCCGGATTCGGTGTAGGTCGCGAGCGGCTTGTCATAAAAGAGTCGCTCGACCCGCCAGAAGATGCTCTGGACCGTCAGCGGCAAGTCCATCATCGTGCTGGGGAACATCGCAATACCTCCCTGCGAGCTGGCCCCCCGGGGGCGCCGTACACATTACGAACGGGAGCTGAGCGGGCGCAAGGGATGCGGGCGCGCGGCCTTACACGAGCGGCCACGGATAATGCCGAGCGGCCCCAGGCACGGGGAACGCCCGGCGCGCGATGAGCCGCTCGAGCCGGCGGACGGTGGCACGGAACTCGGCTTCCGTGAGGAGCTCGCGGAGTGCCGACGCTTCGCCGGCGGGGTCGTCGATGCGCGCTGCCGCCGCCTCGAGGTCGGCCAGCAGCTCCGGCGGGATCGGTTCCCCCGCCCAGTCCCAGATGACGGTCCGCAGCTTGTCCTGCTCGTGGAAACAGAGGCCGTTGTCGATTGCCCAGATGTGGCCCGAAGCGTCGAGCAGGCAATGGCCGCCCTTCCGGTCGGCGTTGTTCGCGATGGCATCGAACAGGCAGAGCCGCTGCAGCTGTGGCCAGAAGCCCGGGTTCTCGCGTTGAACGAAAAAATGGTGCTCCGGGTCGTGGTCGATGAAGAGCTGGACAGAACCGATGCCGGACGGACCGTCGCGGACGACGGTCGGCGGGACGACCGCCCAGCGGAGGAGTTTCGCCAGCCGGTAGGCGGCTGCCTCGCGCAGGAAGAGCGTCCCCTGGGGGAAGTCCCAGAGCGGCGTCTCGCCGTCGCGCGGCTTGTAGATGGCGAGGAACTCGCGCGCTCGGGTCCGGAGCTGCGCGAGAAAGACGTAGTTGGAGGAGTACCAGACGGGGCGGCAGCCGGCGAACTCGGCTCCCAGGAGCTCGGCTTCTACTGCATCGAGGCTGGCGGTGTCCATCCGATCCGAGCCTAGCAGAAGGACCGGCGGCGCGCGGCGGGCGTCAAACCGTGATGGTCCCGCGCAGCACCGTGACGGCCGTCCCGGCGATGCGGATACCGACCGGTTCGTCGCCTTCGGCGTCGACCTCGACATCGACGAGCCCCGGCCGGCCCATCAGATGGCCCTGCTCGACGGTGTACCGCGGTTCGCGCACGAGCCCGTACTTCCACAGGTAGGCGGCCATCGCCCCGGTTGCGCTCCCCGTCACGGGGTCCTCCGGGACACCCGCGCTGGCCGCGAAGTGCCGTGCATGAGCGCGATGGCCCGGCTCGATGACCTCCAGACAAAACACATGGGTGCTGAAGTAGTGGCCCACTTCCTCGAGGTCTCCCAGGTGCTGGTAGTTCGGCCGGAGTCGCCGGAGCACCTCGAGCGACCGGACCGGGACCATCGCCTGCGGCGTCCCGGTCGAAACGACCTGGACCGGCGCATCCGGGAGGATGTCGGATGGCGCGATCCCGAGCGCATCGGCGACCACGCTCCGGTCCAGCCGCCGCCCGAATTCCGGCCGGCCCTGCGTCATGACCACCCTGACGTTCCGCCCGGCATCCCGCGAGATGTCGACGGGCAGGAGCCCGATGTTCAGCTCCTGTGTGACGCGGACGGGGCCGGCCGAAAGGTCGATGCGGCCCTCTTCGACGAGGGCGTGCATCGTCGCGATAGTTGGGTGGCCGGCGAGCGGAATCTCCTTCGCTGGGGTAAAGAAGCGGACGCGGAACATCGCCCGGTGAGACGGCAACACGAAGGCGGTTTCGCTCGCGTTCAGCTCGCGAGCGATGGCCTGCATCTGTTCGTCGCTGAGGCCATTGGCGCGGGTGACGACGCCGCACGGGTTGCCCGCGTAGCGCCGGGCGGTGAACGCATCCACAATCTTGACCTGGTACTCCGGCATGGCCGGAAGGATAGCAGGCCCGCCCGGCACGGCGGGGAGAGGTGGCGCGATGCCCGGTCTTCCTCTTGATTACGATGCGCTCGCGGCTGCGGTCGGTGAGCTGCTGGTCGCCCGCGGCGAGAAGGTCGCGGTCTCGGAGACGACGGCCGGGGGCCTCATCAGTGCGCGGATGTTGAGCGTGCCGGGCGCGTCGCGCTGGTACGACGGGGGTATCATCCCGTACGCGGGTGCCCACCGCTGGCAGCAGCTGGGCCTCGACATCGAAATCGTCCGCCGGCACGGCGCCGTGAGCGGTCCGTGGGTTGCCGCGACGGCGGAGGGGCTGCGGCGCGCCCTCGGCTGTGCCTGGGCCCTCGCAGAGAGCGGCATCGCGGGGCCGCAGGGGAGCCGCCGCTCACCCAAGCCCGTCGGCGCCGTTGTCATCGCGCTGGCCGGACCCGCAGGCACACTGACGGAGGAGCACCTCTTTCCCGGGACGCGGGTCGAGGTGATGGTGCAGATTGCGGAGCGTGCGCTTCAGCTCTTGCGTGTTTCGCTGGAAGCTGCCGGCTCGACGCGCGGCTAGAAGACGTCAAAGAGCTTAAACCGCGGGCCGTCTTTGCAGCAGAGGCGGACGCCGTGCCGAGTGAAGATAGCGCAGCCGTAGCACATGCCCCAGCCGCAGGGCATATGCTCTTCCATCAGGATTTCCGGTGATTGCCGCCGGCCGTTCCCGCGGAGGGCATCGGCGAGCGCCTGGAACATCGGGTTCGGCCCGCATGCGTAGATGCGGTTAGCCCATTCCTGGTAGTCGCCGAGGTGCTGTGTGACATATCCGCGGGGGCCTGCTGAGCCGTCCTCGGTGACGACGACGTATTCGACCTCGCGGGGCCATTCGGATGCCGGGAGCAGGTGGGCCGACGACCGGGCGCCCATCATCGCCACGACGTGGTGCCCCGCAGCGACCGCCTGGTGGGCCGTCTCGACGAGCGGCGCGATGCCCACGCCCCCGCCGATGAGAAGCAGGTTCGACGCCGCATCGGGGAGACGGAAACCGCGGCCGAGCGGTCCGTAGGCGCGCACCGACGTGCCGGGCGGCTGCGCGCTCAGCCAGCGGGTGCCCCGGCCCACGACGGCATAGCACAGCGCGAACCGCTCTCCGTCGACGCGGTAGTAACTGAACGCCCGGGCAAACATCGGGTCGGTTCGTTCGTGGCTGCAGTGGACCATGACGAACTGACCGGGCTCGATGCCGCGGCTGAGGGCCGGTGCATGGAACCAGGTGATGTATGCGCCTTCCCACGCCTGTCGCGTCTCGAGAATCACGGCGTCCTCAATCTGCACCGAGGTACTCCCGCACCGTGGCGACATCGTAGTCTGTCGGCCGTGCGAGCGCCTGGATGGCGGCCCGGGCCGTATCGATGCTCGTGAAGCAGGGGATACGGCGTTCGGCGGCGGCCCGACGAATGTGGAAGCCGTCGCGGAGCGACCCCGTCATCCGGCCTTCGGGCGTGTTGATGACACACTGCACCGTGCCGTCCATGATGACGTCGACCACGTTCGGGTGGCCCCCGCTGAGGACTTTCGTGACGGTCGTTACCGGGAGGCCGAGCGCGGCGATCATCCGGCTCGTTCCTTCGGTCGCGTAGAGGCGGTAGCCAGCCTCAGCGAGCTGATGGATGAGCGGAAGGGCATCAGCTTTGGTGCGGTCCGAAATGCTGAGGAGGATAGACGCTTTCGGTGGTAGCGCCATGTCGGCCGCGATGAGAGCCTTGGCGAGCGCAGCCTCGAAGTTCCGGTCGATGCCCATCACCTCACCGGTGCTTTTCATTTCGGGGCCGAGGTAGGTATCCACTCCGGTGAGCTTCGACATGGAGAAGACGGGCGCCTTGACTGCGTACAGGCTCCGTTCCGGCCAGAGGCCGTCCGGGTAGCCCTGGTCGGCCAGCTTCCGGCCGAGCATGGCGCCGACGGCGAGCTGCACCATCGGCACGCCGGTGACCTTCGAGAGGAAGGGCACCGTGCGGCTCGCGCGGGGGTTCACTTCCAGGACGAAAACGCGGGGCGCCTCGCCAGGCCGCCGGGGCAGGACGACGTACTGGATGTTGGTGAGGCCGATGGCACCCATGCCGAGGACGATCCGCCGGGTGTACTCGACGATGACCGCCTTTTCTTCCTCATCGAGGTGAACAGGGGGATAGACGGCCATGGAGTCGCCGGAGTGGACGCCGGCGCGCTCGATGTGCTCCATGATGCCGGGGACGAGCACCCGCTCGCCGTCGCAAATAGCGTCGACTTCGACTTCGGCGCCCTCGAGGAATTTATCGATGAGGATAGGGCGGCCGGCGGCCACTTCGGCAGCCGCTCCGACAAACGTTACCAGCTCGGTTGCGTTCTGGACGATTTCCATGGCCCGGCCGCCGAGGACGTAAGACGGCCGCACGAGGACGGGGTAGCCGATCTGCTGGGCGGTCTTCATCGCCTCTTCGAGCGTGGTGATAGCGGCGCCTGGCGGCTGGGGGATACCGAGGTCTTGCAGAAACCGCTCGAAGCGGCGCCGGTCCTCGGCGATGTCGATTGCGTCCGCATCGGAGCCGATGATGGGGAGGCCGGCTCGCCGGAGAGGGCCGGCTTCGTTGATGGCTGTCTGTCCGCCGAATTGCACGATGCTGGGCGGTATACCGGAAGGGCCTTCGCCCTCGTTCTCGAGGATATCGCGGATGGCTTCTTCGTCCAGCGGCTCGAAGTAGAGCCGGTCCGAAGTGTCGAAGTCGGTCGAAACCGTCTCCGGGTTGGAGTTGACCATGATGGCCCGGAGACCGGCATCCTGCAGCGCCCAGGCCGCATGGACGCTGGCGTAGTCGAACTCGATGCCCTGCCCGATGCGGATGGGGCCGCTTCCGACGACGAGTGCGGCGCGGCCTTCTTCGGGAACGGCCTCGTTCTCCTGTTCGTAGGTGCTGTAAAAGTAGGGGGTTTCGGCATCGAACTCCGCTGCACACGTATCGACCATCTTGTACACGGGCCGGATGCCCCATTCGTGGCGAAGCGCCCGGATCTGCTCAGGAAGGCGGTCGGCGAGCTGCCCCACCATCTCGTCGCTGAAGCCCATCCGTTTGGCCTCCCGGAGGAGTTCGGGATGGAGCGGCTCCTCCAGCAGCCGCCGCTCCATCCGGATGATGTTTTGCAGGCGCTCGAGAAACCAGGGGTCGACGCCTCGCGAGCGGCGGGAGAGCTCGAGGATGTCCTCGCCCCGTCGGAGTGCAGCCATCAGCGCCCACAGCCGCTCGTCCGTCGCATGGACCGGGATTTCGGCCGCCTCCCGCCACTCGGGTCGCTCCCAAAGGAGGCTGCGGCCGCCGAACTCGAGGGAGCGGACGGCTTTGTTCAGGGCCGCCTCGAAGGTCCGGTCGATCGCCATCACTTCACCGGTCGCCTTCATCTGCGTGCCGAGCGTGCGGTCGCCGAGCGCAAACTTATCGAACGGCCAGCGCGGGATTTTGACAACGACATAATCGAGCGCCGGTTCGAATGCCGCCGTCGTTTTCCTGGTGACGGCGTTGGGGATTTCATCGAGCGTTCGGCCGCAGGCGATCTTCGCCGCGACCCGGGCGATCGGGTACCCGGTGGCCTTGGACGCGAGCGCCGACGAACGGCTGACGCGCGGGTTGACTTCGATGACGTAATACGGAAGAGGGGCATCAGGGTCGCCGCGCCAGTCGCAAACATCTTTACGGGGTGCCAGCGAGAACTGGACGTTGCATCCGCCTTCGATGCCGAGCTCAGAAATAATCCGGAGCGCTGCTGAGCGGAGCATCTGGTAGTCCTTGTCGCTCAGCGTTTGCGAGGGGGCGACGACGATCGAGTCGCCGGTATGGACCCCCATCGGGTCCATGTTTTCCATGTTGCAGATGGTGATGCAGTTGCCCGCGCTGTCCCGCATCACTTCATACTCAATCTCTTTCCACCCGAGGAGGTTCTTCTCGACCAGGACCTGGCTGATAGGGCTGGCAGCGAGACCCGAGGCGGCCACGGCCCGCAGCTGGTCCATGGTGAAGGCCATGCCGCCACCAGTGCCGCCGAGGGTAAAGGCGGGCCTGACGACGACCGGCAGGCCGATCTTCTCGGCGGCGGCCACGCACTCCTCGACGGTGTGGCAGATTTCACTCTCGAGGACGGGTTCGCCCAGCTTGGCAAGCATTTCACGGAAGAGCTCCCGGTCCTCGGCGCGGCGGATAGCATCGAGCGGGGTGCCGAGCAGCCGAACACCGTACTTCTCGAGGATGCCCGCTTTCGAGAGCTCGACCGCGAGGTTCAGCCCTGTCTGGCCGCCCAGGGTCGGCAGGAGCCCTTCCGGCCGCTCGCGGGCGATGACCCGCTCCAGCACCGGTACGGTGAGCGGCTCGATGTAGACGGCATCGGCGATGTCGAGGTCCGTCATGATCGTCGCGGGGTTGGAGTTGACGAGGATGCTGCGGACACCCTCCTCCCGCATGGCTTTGCAGGCCTGCGTTCCCGCGTAATCGAATTCGGCTGCCTGGCCGATGACGATCGGGCCGGACCCGATGATGAGGACGCTCGAGGGTTTCAAGGATTCCATCTCCCGGTGAGGTCGAGGTGTGAAGACCGGCCGTAGCCGCCCCGCGGCGCGGGGCGCGGGCTACCGGGCGGGGTCGTCGTCATGGTCAGCGCCCCCGTCCGCCCCGCAGGATGCGCCGCACCGGCAGCGGCACGAAAAGCAACAGCGCGAGCGGAAACGGGAGCAGAACGACGCGCGAATCGAGGAGGAGTAGCGCCTCGAGTATCCCGATGGCTGCGCCCAGCGCGGTCGGAGCAACGATGTGGCCGGCGGCATCGGGCGCTCCCGCGGCGAGGAGTGCGCCGATGAGCAGACTGCAGACGGCAGCGACGGCGAGCGATGCCGCGAACAGCCGCGCGAGGTCGGCGCCTGCCTTGCCGCCCGCGAAACCCGGCCCGGTGAAGCTTGCGATGCCGAAGACGGCGGCCATCATCAGCGCGGCGCTGCCGAACGCGAAGGCGAGGTCTGCCGCGAGTGGAGCCCCGGGGCGGGGGCGGATGGGGGCGTTGTTCCGCCGGCGGATGGTCATGCCCTGCGTCTCTGCGGCGGCTGGCATTTCAGAGCGGAAGCTCGAAGCGCATATTCGGGTTCCGCAGCGGCACCATCGCGCCGATGCTGGAGAGGAAGCTCAGGGCAGGCTCGTTGCCTTCCGGCAGGCGCCCGCGAATCCGTTTGTAGCCGCGTTGTCGGGCGAACTCGAGGAGCGCCTCGGCCAGGTCCGTGGCGATGCCTCGGCGGCGGTGGTCGGGAAGCACCCAGACCCCCAGGAGGCCCGTTCCTGGCTCCGCCGTATCGAAATCGAGGGCGCCGAACGCCACGGGGATGCTCCCGTCATACGCGACGAAAAGCGCTCCGTCATCGCCGAGCCGGCGCAACCAGGCTTCGATGCGGCCGGAGTCGAAGGGGCCTTCGAGCCCGACGTTTTCGGAGCCCATACCTCGCAGGATTGCCGCGATACCCTCGGCATCAGCGGCGGTGGCCCGGCGAATCTCCGTTGCACGGGTCATCTAACCCCTCCTTTGACGGCCGCCATCATCTCGATGAAGCGGTCGAAAATGTATTCATTGTCCAGCGGGCCGGGACACGCTTCGCTGTGGTACTGGATGGTCATGAGCGGGTCCGTCCGCGAGGCGATGCCCTCGACGGTGCCGTCGTTCAGGTTGACGTGACTGACGAAGGCGCCGGCCTCGAGCCCGTCCGGGTCCACCGCGTAGCCGTGATTCTGGGCCGTGATCGTGACGCGCCCGGAAACGAGGTCTTTCACCGGGTGGTTCCCCCCGCGGTGACCGAACGGCAGCTTGAACGTTCCCGCACCCAGCGCACGCGCGGCGACCTGGTGGCCCAGGCAGATACCGAAGACTGGGACCCTGCCGATGAGCTGGCGGACTTCGCGCACCATGTGGTCGAGCAGCCGCGGGTCGCCGGGCCCGGGCGAAAGGCATACGCCATCCGGGTGGAGGGCGAGGATGTCTCGCGCCGGGGTGCCGGCGGGGAAGACACGGACTGCGCAGCCGCGCCGTTCGAGCAGCCGCATGATGTTCCGCTTGACGCCGCCATCGAGGAGCGCGATCCGGTAGCGCCCTTCGCCAAGGGGAATCGACCAATCGTAGACGCGCTGTGTCGTTACCGATGCGACCCAGTTGACCTCGTCGTACCCGGGCAGGTCGCGCACCCGGGCGAGTGCCTGTTCCGGCGATTCGTTCGTGGTGATGGTGCCCAGCATCACGCCGTGGTGGCGGATACGGCGGGTAACCGCCCGGGTATCGACGCCGTCGATGGCCACGACGCCCCGGGCCTCGAGATACTCACGGAGGGTTTGATGGGACCGGAGGTGGCTCGGCTGGTCAGTCGCCTGCCGGACGATGAGCCCGGAGGGCTGGATTCTTGCCGACTCTTCGACTCGCTCATCGACGCCGTAGTTTCCGATGAGCGGGTAGGTGAGCACGAGCAGCTGCCCGGCGTATGAGGGGTCGGTCAGCATCTCCTGGTAGCCGGTCATCGATGTGTTGAAGACGACCTCGCCATCCGCGCGGCCCAGAGCCCCGGCAGCTCGCCCGCGGTAGGCAGACCCGTCGGCAAGCACGAGCCAGGCATCAGACATGTGCGCCCTCCCGCTCCTGCGCGAGCATCCCGTCGAAAATCACCGCCCGGACTTCGCCCCGGAGGAGTTTGCCGGCCAGCGGTGTGTTTTTTCCCTTGGAAACCCAGCGCGTTGGGTCGACCGTGACCTCGGCGGACGGGTCGAGGATGACCACGTCGCGCGAGACCCCCGGCTCGAGCCGGCCAGCCCCCGGGATGCGGCGGTCGATGCCGAAGCATGCTGCCGGTCGGCTGGTCAGCGCCTCGACCATCCGTTCGGCCCGGAGCTCTCCGCGCGCCACGAGGGTGAGGAGAGTCGAGGCTGCTGACTCGAAACAGCTGATGCCGAATGCGGCGTCCTCGAACTCGACGAGCTTATCTTCGATGGCGTGCGGCGCATGGTCGGTTGCAATGGCATCGATGATGCCGGCATCCAGCGCTGCCAGGAGGGCCCGCCGGTCCGCTTCGGTTCGCAAGGGTGGGTTGATTTTCGCGTTCGTATCGTACGCCGGCTCGGGCCCATCCCCGGACACCGCGTCCTCGGTCAGGAAGAGGTGGCTCGGGGTGACCTCGCAGGTGACCGGGAGACCGCGCTGCTTCGCTTCGGCGATAATCTCGATGCCCCGGCGGGTCGTGACATGGGCGATGTGGAGCCTCGCCCCGGCGGCGGCCGCGAGCTCGATGTTCCGGGCGATGGCGGCGGCCTCGGCGGCGGCCGGCTGCCCGCTCAGCCCCAGCCGCTCGCTCACGGCGCCCTCGTTCATTGCGCCCTGCCCGTGCATCTCGGGGCTGTCGCAGTGTTCGGTGATGGGCAGGCCGAGCGCACCGGCGAGGGCCAGGGCGTTGCGCATGAGGCGCGGGTCGGCGACGGGGTTGCCGTCGTCACTGAAGGCGATGACGCCGCCCGCCGCCAGCTCCGCGAGCTCCGCCAGCTCGCGTCCTTCCCGACTGCGGGTGATGCAACCGATGGGCAGGATGCGGTTGCGACCATCGCGCTGGAATCTTTCGAGGACACTTTCGAGCACCGGCCCGCAATCGGGCGCGGGCCGGGTGTTCGGCATCGCGCAGATGGTGGTGAACCCGCCCCGCAGGGCCGCTCCTGTCTCGGTAGCGATGGTGCCTTTCTGCTCGAAACCCGGCTCACGAAGATGGGCGTGGAGGTCAACGAAACCGGGCGCAACGATGCATCCCCGTGCGTCCAGGACGCGGGCAGGAGCCACATCGATGCCAGGGCGCACCTCGACGACCCGCCCGTCGGCGATGAGCACGTCGAGGATACCGTCGATCCCGCGCGCGGGGTCGATGACGCGCCCGCCGCGGACCACGAGGCGTTCGTTCATACTCGGCTCCTGGCGGCGATGAGATAGAGCAGCGCCATGCGGACCGCCACGCCGTTTGCGACCTGCGCTTCGATGAGGGACTGGGCGCCGTGTGCGACCTCGGGGGAGAGCTCGATGCCCTCGTTAACCGGACCAGGGTGCATCAGCAGAGCGTCCGGTTTTGCCTTCCGGAGCCGCGCGGGATTGACCTGATACCGGGAGATGTATTCTCGCAGCGACGGGATGAGGCCGTGCCGCTGCCGCTCCTTCTGCAGGCGGAGGGCCATTACGACGTCGGCGTCCTCGATGGCTTCGTCGAGGTCGGTCGCCATGGTGCAGCGCCGCCCGTCGACCGTGGGAACAAAATACCGCGGCAACAGGGTGGGCGGCCCGCAGAACGTAACGTCGGCACCGTACTTCAGGAGTGCCCAGGCGTTGGACCGGGCGACCCGTGAGTGGAAGACGTCGCCAACGATGACGACCTTCCGGCCTTCGAGCGAGCCGAGGCGGTCGACCATCGTGAAAAGGTCGAGGAGTGCCTGGGTGGGGTGTGCGTGGGTGCCGTCGCCGCCGTTGATGATCGACGCGGAGGTGTGCCGAGCAGCCAGGAAGGGCGCCCCCGAACGGTGGTGCCGCATGACGATCACGTCCGTTCCTATCGCCTCGAGGGTGCTCACGGTGTCGATCAGGGTTTCGCCTTTTTCAACTGACGAGCCGGAGGCGGTCAGGTTCACGACGTCCGCCCCCAGCGCCTTCGCAGCGACCTCGAAGCTCGCGCGGGTTCGCGTGCTCTGCTCGTAAAAGAGTGTGGCCACCGTCGTGCCGCGGAGGGTCGAGACCTTCGACACCGGCCGCGAGCGGACTTCGCGCATCCCGCGGGCCGTTTGGAGGACGAGGTCGATCTCGGCCCGGGTCAGGGTATCGGTGTCGAGGAGGTCTTTCCGGGTCCAGGCCACGCCATGGGTGCTGTCAGCTTCGGCGAGCGGGGCATCAAGCACTGGCAGCCTCCTCGCCGTAGACGTAGACCGCGTCTTCCCCGTCGGTCTCGCTCAGCCGGACGCGGACGCGCTGGACGAGCGCCGTGGGGATGTTCTTCCCGACGAAATCGGGCCGGATGGGCAGCTCGCGGTGACCGCGGTCGATGAGGACGCAGAGGCGTACCCGGGCGGGCCGCCCGAAATCGAGCAAAGCATCAAGCGCAGCACGCGCCGAACGGCCGGTGAAGAGCACGTCATCGACGAGCACGACCGTTTTGCCGTCGATGGGGAACGGGATGTCCGAGGGTCGAACGGGCGGTGGGGCGCCCCGCCGCGCCACATCGTCGCGGTAGAGGCCGATATCGAGCGACCCGACCGGCACGTCGACGCCCTCGAACTCGCGGATGGCCGCCGCGAGACGCCTCGCGAGCGGATACCCGCGCGACAACATGCCGACCAGCACGAGGTCGCCGGTGCCGCGATTGGCTTCGATGATTTCGTGGCCGAGCCGCCGGATGGTGCGGCTCATCTCCTCCGGGCCGAGGTAGCGCGCGGCGCTCACGAAAAACGCCTCCCCCGGTCGGCGGAGAAGGCGCTGATGCTGGCAATCCTGACGCCGGGCATGCCGGCACCTCCTCCCTTGGTGGCCTCACGGGACCACCTTAAAGGGTTTACGAAAGGATACACCTGTACCCGCGGGTACGCCAGCTGGTTCGAATGACCCTGCTCCAGCCCGGACGTATACTCACTTTACCTGCTGGTGCCGATCCTCCTGCCCGGAGCCCGACCGTGTCGTCGTCCCCTGGTCCTGACCAGGCGAAAGAGTCCGACGTTCGCGACCGTATCTTCGCGAGCGCGCTGCGCCACTTCTCGCAGAAGGGGTACGCCGCCACCTCGTTGCGCGAAGTCTCGGAAGATGCCGGCACGACCAAACCGATGATCTACTACTATTTCGGCTCCAAGGAGGGGCTCTATGCCGGCATCGTCCGCCAGATCCTCGAGGAGATGGCCGACACGATCCGGGCCCAGCTCCCCGTCGAGGCGTCGGTGAGCGAGCAGGTGCTCGCGTACTGCGAGCGCTACCTGGATTACTTCCTGCAGCAGGAAGAGATCATCGCACTCGTGCTTCGCGAGGTCTTTGGGCTGGGCGGCGTGCCGATGGCGGAGTTTGCGCAGGCGCTTGGTGAGCGAGTCCGGCTTCCGCTCGATGAAATCCTCGCGAGAGGTATGGCCTCCGGGCAGCTTCGGCAGGATTCGGTGCCGCTTTGCGCGACGGCCATCACCGGCATCTTGAACATGTTCATCCTTGCGCACGTCTTCGGGGGCGCTCCCATCGACCGCGAAACGCCGCTTCGGCAGGTACGCTACTACATTACCGGCCTCGCCTGCCCGGCCTGACGCACCGGGTGGGGACGTCGCCCTCATTTTTTCGCCCTGGGTGCCGTCTTATTCCTGTAGGAAGGCATGCCATGGCCGAGTCACGCCTCGTCGATTACTACTCCATCCTCAATCTACCGCCGAAGGCCGACCTCGCCGGTATCGAAGCGGCGTACGCCCGCCTCTCGGATGACCTGATGCGGCAGTCGCAGTACGACGACTCTACGCGCGAGGCGATGCAGCGGCTCAATGAAGCGTACGCCGTACTCTCGAAACCGGAGCTGCGGCGGGAGTATGACCGGGCCTTCTTCCGAGCTGAACTGGAGCGGCTGGAGAGGGAGGCGCGGGCGGCGCAGCGGCGGCGGACCATCGCAGGGAATCTCCTGGTCGGGGCGCTCGGGCTGGTCGTGGCGGTCCAGGCGGCGGCGCTCCTCTACCTCGGCTGGGATAGTGCTACCGGGCTGTTCCGGGCGCTCGCCGATTGGCTGATGTAGGCCCCGTCGCGGCCTGCGTCAGCCGGCGGCCTCTCCCGCTGACCTCGTTTCGAGCTGCCGGGCCTGTTCTTCGGCGTAGGGCGTGATCGTTTCGAACATGTTGACCCGGCTGTCGAGGCGCTTCTGAAGTCCGCTCATCAAGCCGAGCACCCGGAAAATGAGCAGGATATCGCCCGGGACCTCGGTCACCGGGTTGGCTTTCAGGATGCGGGCCAGCCGCTCGTTCACCTCGGGCATGACGTCCGCGTCGATATACGGCTTCTGTTCCGGCCCTGAGGCCTCGAAAAACGATTTGCCGAGCGCAATGAGGGACTCAGGGTCGTCGGATTTCGTCTTGAATCCGATCGCCCGGAAGGCGCGGACCATTTCCTCCTCATCCTGCCTCATCATTGCCACCACGAGCCGGGCGTAGTTGAGACGGAAGTCCTCGGGAAGCTCCTTGGAGAGCCCGAAATCGAGGAACACGACAACTGGCCCGGGTAACACGAGGAGGTTGCCCGGGTGGGGGTCGGCGTGGAAGTAGCCGTGGACGAGGATTTGCTCGCAGTAGGCCTCCGTCATGATGAGGGCGACGTGGTTCGGGTCGATGCCCCGGGCGAGCAGGGCGGGAATGTCTGAAATCTTGGTCGCTTCGATGAACTCTGTCGTGAGAACGCGCCGGCTGGTGTAGTCCCAGTAGACCTTGGGGACGCGGACATCGGGGCGGTGGGCGAGGTCACGCGCGACCCGTTCGGCGCTCTGACCTTCGAGAACGAAATCGAGCTCGCGCGGAACCTGCCGGTTGAGCTCGTCCATGATTACGCGAAAGTCGAAGTTCGGTTCGATCCGGGCGAGGATGCGCACGAGGAGCGAAATGTTGCGGAGGTCCGTTTCCAGCACACGGTCGATTCCCGGGTACTGCACCTTGACGGCGACGTCGTGCCCGTCCTTCGTCCGCGCCCGGTGCACCTGGGCCAGCGACGCTGAGGCGATGGGCGCCCGGCTGAATTCAGCGAAGATGGCATCGGGATGGGCCCCTAGCTCCCGGCGGACTTGCTCGGCCACCTCCCGGAAAGGGCGCGAGGGCACCCGGTCCTGCAGACGGCTGAGGATGCTGACGTACTCGGGCGGGGCGACGTCGGCCCGGCTGGAGATGAACTGGCAGGTCTTTATCAGCAGGCCTTCCATCCGCGTCGCCAGGGCGTAGATTCGGCGAGCGGCGGAAACGTGGGCATTGGCGAGGCGCCGTTCGCGTTCCTTGGGGTCTTTGGCGGGGAACTTCTGCAGCCGCTTATAGGTGAGGTAGATGACGACGAACGTCCAGCCGACGTCGAGGAATCGGCGGATGCGCTGGGGCCAGGGCAGCGGACGGGCGCCGGTGGCGGTCGTTCCCATTGGCTACAACCTTAGCAAGTTGGGGCGGGGAATCAGGAAAGGCCGCCCACGCGGGCGGCCTTTCCTGGTGGGTCTGGGTTACCCTGTGCGCTCGTCAGGCCTTGAGCGCGATGCCGTCGACCTTCCAGGAGCCGGCGACGTCCTTCCATCGGGTCGCGATGGTGCGGGAGCCGGCGTCGGATGACATGACGATGTCGACGAGATGGTCGTCACCCTCCTGGCCCTGGAGCTCAACGGTGACCGTCGGCGTGCCCGTCGGCTGCGGACCGCCAGCCGCCTGCATCTGGGACTGGAGTGCCATCGCCTGCCCCATGCCGTTCGGTGTAAAGGCCATCATGAGGCCCGCGATGTTCTGGCTGACGAGGTCCTTCGCGAACTGCTCTGCCGCTTCCTTGAGATCCGCCATGTGCCTGCTCCTTGTTTCCCGGCCGGTAGGTATGGGGGCTGCCGGGATCGCTAAGCGTAGTGAGCCCTCATCCGGTGTCAAGCACCGGTCGCCGGTGAACCCGGCACACCGCCGAACATCGGCCGGAACTGGTGGAGAAGGTCCGGACCCTGGCGAAGGTGGTGCCCGCCGTCGACGGCGACGACCATGCCGGTAATCCAGCTGGACTCGTCGCTGAGGAGGAACGCGACGGCATGGGCGATGTCGTCGGTGGTTCCGAGCCTTCCGAGCGGCATCCGGCGGAGATACTCGGCGACGGTATCATCGTTGGCGACGAGACCCGCGGCGAGGTCGGTGGGCACGAGGCCCGGGGCGACGGCGTTGACGCGGATGCCCAGCTCGCCGAGGTCGTCGGCGGCACAGCGCGTGAGCATGTTGAGCCCCGCCTTGGCGGCGCAATAGGCGGTCATCCAGCGGTGAGTGTGGGTGCCGGCAATGGAGCTGATGTTGACGATACTGCCGCCGCCGGAGGCAGCCATGAGCCGCGCCTCGCGTTGCAGGACGCGGTAGACACCGGTGAGGTTCGTATCCAGGACGCGCACGAACTCGCTCACCGGACCGTTGAGCACGCTGCCCACGGTGCCGGTGCCGGCGGCGTTGACCGCAAGGTGGAGTGCTCCGCACTGGCGTTCGACCAGCTCGAAGGCCGCCGCGACGGAGGCGTCGCTCGCGACATCGCAGACGACGAAGCTGGCCGCGGGGCCCAGGCGGCCGCACGCCTCACGGAGGACCTGTTCGCGCCTGCCGGCGATGACCACGCGTCCGCCGCCCGCGACGATGGCCCGGGCGCAGGCGAAGCCGATGCCGGTCCCGCCGCCCGTCACGAACCCAACTTTCCCGTCGAACCGTCCCATCTGCTGCTCCTCAGTACTTCCGGCTGTCCCACGTGATATCACCGACCCCGGCGAGTTTCGCCTGGTACCGGGCGGCGACGAACAGGAGGTCCGAAAGCCGGTTCAGGTAGGGAACGACCTGGGCTCCTATTGCTTCCTGGCGTGAGAGGGCGATGACCGCGCGTTCCGCGCGCCGGCAGACGGTCCGTGCGACGTGGAGCTGGGCCGCAGCGAGGTCGCCGCCGGGGAGGATGAAGCTGGTCAGAGGTTCGAGCTCGTCGTTCCACTCGTCGATCCATTGCTCGAGCTGTTCAACGTGCCGGGGCTCGATGCGGGGCACTGGCAGTCGCTCCTTGTCTTCCTCGAGGATGCAGAGGTCGGAGCCGAGGTTGAAGAGCACCTGCTGGATGACGTGGAAGCGCTCCCGCATGGAGTCGTGCAGTCCTGCGGCTACTGCTACCCCGATGACACTGTTCAGCTCATCCACGGTGCCGTAGGCGTCGATGCGGAGGCTCTCCTTCGGGACGCGCTGGCCGCCGCCAAGCGCCGTCGTGCCGGTATCTCCGGTGCGGGTATAGACGCGATTGATCCTGACCATGCTCACCTGCTGAGGTTGGCTTTCGCGGAGGATGCGTGCTCGGCAGAATGACGGCGAAGCGCACGAGAGAGGAGCCCTGATGAGCAACGCCGAGCCAGAGCGCTGTATCCGCTGCCACGCAGTCTACACATCGCGGCCGCACATCATGGCCGGCAGGAAGTACTGCTGTGCGAGCTGCTCCGTCGGCTCGGCATGTGAACACCAGGGCATCCGCCGGCCGGCGGAGGTGCGCCGCTTCGACACCATGTTCGAGCCGTTCCGGCAGGTCGCCCACTCGGCGACGCCCTACGAGCAGGACGTGGCGCCGGGCCGCTGAGGCGAGACCGAGGGTCGGTGCCGGGACGCCGGTATGGGCCGTCGCACCCTTGGCTCGGGAGGGGAAGCCTGAATCGCCGGCGTAGGACTCTCGGCGGCGGGATGCCCGGGGACTCGAGGGACGGGAGCCGGCCCTCGGTCCGAATCCCCATTGTCCGCTCGGTTGATGCCGGGGGCGGGATTCGAACCCACATGCCTCGCGGCCGCCGGGTTTAAGCCGGCTGCGTCTGCCATTTCGCCACCCCGGCCTTACGCGCCAGCCGCCGAGCAGGCGGCGCATATGCCATACAGCTCCACCGCGTGACCCTCCAGTGTGAAGCCGTGCGCCCGCGCCTGCTCTTGGATGCCGGCATCCAGCTCGAGGTCAGTAAATTCCGTGAACTGGCCGCACCGGCGGCAGATGAGGTGATGGTGGTGGCCGCCCTCGCTCAGCTGGTAGCGGATGCTGCCGTCCTCGAGCGGAACCCGGCAGAGGAGGTCCAGCTCATGGAGGAGCTTAACCGTCCGGAAAACGGTGGCCCGCCCCACCTCTGGAAGCGACTCGAGAAGCTCCTCGACCGTAAATGGAGCACCGGCGGCTTCGATGGCACGAAGGACGGCTCGTCGCGGCGCCGTCCACCTGAACCCGATGGTCTCGAGGCGAGAGTTCGCCAGCTCGGTAAAGCTCACGTGACAATCCTAGCAAACCGCGGTCGGCGAGCTCCACGCGTGGCGCCGTGTGCCGATACCCCCGGTGGGAGGTGGAGTGTCATGGCGTACCAGGTTCTGCCCGAACAGCCTGTCCAGTGCGTAATTTTCGCTGCCGGCGGCTGCCGCCACGCGCTGCCCATCGACGCGGTCCGGGAGATTCTCGTGCCGGGTCCGCTGACCCCGGCACCGGGTGCACCGCCGGGGGTGCTCGGCCTGACCCAGGTGCGGGGGCACGCACTTCCCGTCGTCGACCTTGCTGCGCGCCTGGGCTTCGGAGCGACCGCTCTCACTCCCGACCGTCGGCTGGTGGTCGTTTCGGCGGGCAACGAAACGGCTGCGCTGCTCGTCGATTCGGTCGACGAAGTTGCGATTATCCCGGCCGGCGATTTCGAGCTCGTCCGCCTGCCGGGCGGCCGGGAGCACCTGGTACTGAAGCGACACGGCGACCTCGTTGGCTGGGTCGAGCCCGGGGACGTCGTCGGTGCGGGCTACGAGAGAGGCGCGCTTGCGGCTTGAACGGCGTGCCAGCGGCCGCCCCGGGAAGCTGCCAGGCCTTCGGATTCGAGGGCATCGAGAAACCCCTGCACGGTCGCCGCGATTTGCCAGAACCGCCGCCTGAGCGCGCGCGGGTAGAGCCTCGCTGCAACGTCGTACAGGGACAGCGGGCCGTCGTTCATGAGCACTTCGAGGGTTCGCTGGATGCGTTGTTCTGCCTGCTCGAGATTGGCGGCGATGACCGCGTTGACATCCCCAAACGGCGAGCCATGTCCTGGGAAGCAGCGCGCGGGGTGAAGGCTTTCGAGCTTTCGTAATGCACCCAGAAACGCCGGGAAGCTGCGGAATCGCCAGTCCGGCCCGGAGGCGTCATGGTGCGCCTGCAGTGCGGGTGTAGGGGTGAGGCCAAGAAGGAGCTGGTCGCCGGAGAAAAGCCAGCCTTCGCTTGGCAGCCAGGCGACTGCGTTGCCGGGGGTGTGTCCGGGGAGGTGGAGCAGCTCGATCCCCGGAACGCATACCTCGTCGAGCCGTAGACGGGGGGTGAAAGGCCGGTAACGGAGCCCGGTCGGCCAGCGGCGGTCGCGGCCGCCCGGGGGATAGCCGTCCGCCGTGCGAGACGCGCGGACCCAGGCACGGCGGGCCGCAATGGCCGCAGCGGCCGGTATCGCGACATCCGGCGGCGCCCCGGATTCTTGCGGGAATCGCTGGAGCGCCTCGAACTCCGCATCGGATGGTGCTTCGCCCGTAGCGAGCGGCCAGTCGGCGGGGTGGACCGCCACGGGCACACCGCGCTCCTGCCACCAGCTTCCGAGGCCCGCATGGTCGAGGTGCCCGTGGGTTGCCACCACCAGGTCCGGCAGGCGGCCGCGGATGGCTTCGACGAGCTCACCGGCGGCACCCCGGTAGTCTGGTCCCGTGTCGATGAGGACCCGGCTGCCTCCGAGGTCGATGAGGTAGACGGTGTTGTCTCCGAGCGAGATAGGCTGAACGGCCGTCACGACCGACAAGTCTACGGAGCCACCCCGCTATGCCGGAATTCCAGCGGCCCTGTGAGCGGCGTAACATCGCTGCACCATGACCGACGCATCCCTCCACCAGCGCCTCAGCCCGGCTGAGGCTACCGCCATCCGGGACACCGCCGAGCGCCTCCGCGCCAATGTCGAGCGCGTCATCGTCGGCCAGCGGGAGGTCATCGACCTCGCCCTCATTGCCCTGCTGTGCGAGGGACACTTGCTGCTGGAAGACGTGCCGGGGACTGGGAAGACCACCCTCGCGAAGGCTCTCGCCCGCTCGCTCGACTGCTCCTTCAAGCGGATCCAGTTCACGCCCGACCTCATGCCGAGCGATATCACGGGCATCACCTATTACAACCAGAAACTCGGGGAGTTCGTCTTCCGGGAGGGGCCGTTGCTCGCTCAGGTGGTCCTGGCTGACGAAATCAACCGGGCGACGCCGAGGACCCAGTCGGCGCTGCTGGAGGCGATGGAGGAGCGGCAGCTCACGGTGGAGGGGACGACTCTCCGGATGCCGGCTCCGTTCCTGGTCATCGCGACGCAGAACCCGGTCGAGCTCGAGGGGACGTTCCCGCTTCCTGAGGCACAGCTGGACCGCTTTTTGCTGAGACTTCGGCTTGGCTACCCCGGAGAAGCCGAGGAGGACGAGATTCTCCAGCGGTTCGAGGCCGCGAGCCCGCTCGAGACGCTGCGTCCCGTCATCGAAGCGTCAACCCTCCTGGAGATGGCGGCTCGTCTGCGCCGTCTGTACGTTGCGGCTCCCGTGCGGCGCTACATCGTCCGGCTGGTGCAGGCGACCCGTGCGGAGCCCGCGTTCGAGCTGGGCGGCAGCCCGCGAGCCACGCTGGCGCTCTTCCGCGCTGCGCGGGCGCGGGCGGTGCTGCAAGGGCGCGACTACGTCCTGCCTGACGACGCGAAATCGCTCGTCCCCTACGTCCTCGGCCACCGCGTGCTCCTTTCGACGCAGGCCAGGCTCCGGGGACGCGACGTCGATGCGCTCCTTGCCGAGGTCGTGGAGCGGGTGCCGGTCCCGCTGGAGGGCTGACAGGTGCCGTTTCGGGATTCGTGGCCGCTCATTGGGGGTCTGCTGTTCCTGGTGGGGTTCGGGGCAGGTCTGCCGCTCGTGGCGCTGGTGGGTATCGCGGTAATGGTCATCGGTCTCGGTTCACGCTGGTGGGCGAGCCGCCTCTTCGACCGGGTTACGCTCCGGCGGCAACTGGCTGAGCGCCGCGTTTTCCACGGCGAGCCGGTCGGCTTTACCGTCGAACTCGAGAACCGGAAGCTGCTGCCGCTGCCGTGGTTCGAGTGGCGGCTCGCGCTCGGCGAGCACATCGCCGTGACCGGTGAGCGGCTGGCAGCAAACGCGGTGCCCGGGCTGCACTACCTCGTCCGGCGGGGCGCCGCCGGCTGGTATTCCGTGCAGCGCTGGCAATTCACGCTGAGCGCAGCGCGGCGGGGGTATCACCCCGTAGGCCCGGCATCGATTCGCTCCTCCGACCTCATGGGCGCATGGCCTTCGCGGAACGAGGACGACGACATCGACCACCTCGTCGTCTATCCGCGGGTGTACCGGCTGCCCGAGCTTGGGCTGCCGGCGGAGCGCCCCTTCGGTGACGTTCGCGGCGGCGAGCGGATTTTCGAAGACCCACTGCGCGTCGCCGGGCTCCGGGAGTACCGCCCGGGCGACCCCCTGCGAAGGATCGACTGGAAGGCAACGGCCCGGTCTTCGGAGCTGCGTTCTCGGGTGTACGAACCGTCGGCCACCCGCCAGGTGTACGTGCTCCTGAACGTCGATACGCTCGAGCACGCCTGGGAGGGATACATTTCCGATGAACTGGAGCGGCTCGTCTCGGTCGCCGCTTCGGTGATTACGTGGGCGGCCGGCGCCCGGTACGCGGTTGGCCTGCTCGCGAACGGCGCCTACCCTGACGCGGACCGGCCCATCCGACTGCCGCCGTCCCGCGCTCGCGACCAGCATGCGCGGCTGCTCGAGGCCCTCGCAGTCATTCAGCCGCTCACGTTGGGTGACCTGGCGGGGGCGGTCCGGCGGGAGAGCGGAAGGCTCGAGCGAGGCTCGACCATCGTGGCGGTCGCGGCCCTCGTGCCGCAGCCGCTCGCCGAAGCGCTGGAACGGCTCAGGAGCGAAGGCCACCGGGTTCACCTCGTTGCGACGACGGACCGTGCGGCCCGCGCCGACATCCCGGGGGTGGTGGTCTCGCGGGTGGGCGGCGCATTCCGGGCTGCAGAGGTGCTGGCGTGATCGCCGCGTCCGCGATGGCTGCTGCGCTGCTGGCCGATGCCCTGGCGCTCGCGGCACTGTCCTCCACGGTGAGCCTGGTCTTTGCTCGAGGCAGTCCGTCCGCAGGATTCCCGCTGCTGGTCGCTCTTTTGCTTGCAGGATTTTTCGTGCCGAGGTTCGCTGGGGCCTGGCTCGAGCCGGCGCGCGCGACGCTCGCCGCCGCGGCAACGGCGCTGGCGTTCGTGCTCACGGCTGCGAGTCTGGCTGCGGCCGGCGACCTTCGTGCGTGGACGTTCGGCTGGCTGGCGGATTTCTACCGCGACCCGGAACAGACGATGGAAGCCGGGGCGCCGATGCTGGCTGCCGTGCTGCTCTTCGCCGCGGCCTGGGCACGTGGGGCCGCGCGGGCCGAACAGGATTTCGAACTGGAACATCATCCCCGCACGATGGTGCTGCCGTTTACCGTTGTGGTCTCGAGCGCCGTGCTCGGCGCGGGGTCGGCGCAGGCGGGAGACCTCGCGACGCTCACGGCGGGATTCGTCGCTGCGGCCGTTGTCTCGCTGGCACTCTCCCAACTGGCGCTCGGCGGCGCGACGCTCGGCACGCTCCGGTCCGGCGGGGTCACGGCAGCCCTCCTCGCGGGGGTGGTGACCGTGGCATTCGCGGCGTTCGTGCTCTTCGGCATCGCCGCGCGGTATCTCGGGCCGATCGTCGGACCACCGCTCGGCGCCGCTGCGGAGCGGGCGCTCATCATCCTGCTGACACCGGTCGCCTGGGTCCTCACGGCGCTCTTCGAGCGTCTGTTCAGCGGTGTCGACCCGTTACAGGGGCTGGAGCGCATCCTCGAACGTCCAGCCACCGAGCAGCCCGGCGGGTCGGCGGGTGAGCCATCGCTTCCGGAGCGGGTCGGCCTGTTCGGCATCCGGACGGCGGCACTGCTCCTGTTCGGCGCACTGGTTGCCGGACTGGTGCTGGCCTGGACCCGAGCCCGGCGACGCTACGCAGCTCTGCGGGAGCGCCCCGCGCGGGGCGAGGGGACGGGGAGCCTGCGCGAGGACGTGCTCGGGCTGCTCCGGGGCTGGCGTCCCGGTCGCCGGTCGCCGGGCGGTGACCCGGGCGCCTCGGCCGCTGCGCGGCTCTATTTCGACCTGCTGCAGGATGCGGACCGGCGAGGTCATCCGCGCCGCCCGTCTCTCACTCCGCACGAGTTCGCGCCGGAGCTCCACGAGACCTACCGGTCGGACGTTGCCGTCGACATCACGGAGCTCTTCGAAGAGGCGCGTTACGGGGGCCGAGAGCCGAACCCGCGGGCCGTCGCCGAGCTGGAAGCGCGCTGGCGCCAGGTCAGGCGCGGGTAGGTTCGAGGCGGGCCCACCCCGCTCCGGCCGCCGTGACCTGCGGCACGACGTCCGTCAGGTCGGGCCTGGACGCTGTCTCGATATCGGCTGCCAGGCCGAGCAATGTGAGGTCGGCAGCGTGGGCGGCTTCGCGCACGAGGCGCAAGGGCGAAGGCAGTTCGAGCCCGAGCCGGGCGGCATCATCGAGCCGAACTCCGGGATTGGCGCTGGCCAGCAGCTGCACGAGATGGGCTGCAGTCGCGAAGTCTTCGAGCGCAAAGGCTGTGCCGCCGGCCTCGCCGGAGCAGACGATGAGGACCCTCTCGGCACGGGCGAGCCAGGCGGCCGCTGCTGCGGCGTTGACGGCTGCCGCGGCGATTGTTGGCCCGACCGCGGCCGCGGCGCAGAGCGCCTTCGTCCCGTTGGTGGTGAAAAGCACGACCTCCCTCCCGTACAGCGCTTGCGGATTGATGGCGGCCGGGCTGTTGCCGAGGTCGAAGCCGGGTGGCGGCAATCCCCCGACCTCGCCCGCAAGCAGCGCTCGACGCGCCGCAGCCAGCTGACGGGCTCGCCGCTCCGCATCGGCGGCGATGACGGCCCTCGCACCGGCCGCCAGCAGCATGGCGATCGTCGTCGTAGCACGGAGCGTGTCGACGACGGCGACCGCCCCCGCGCGGGGCCATGTCCTGCCCGGGGGGACGAGGGCAAGCCGGATTTCGCTGACCATGAAGGAACTATCGTAACCATCGTGTAGATGGCACGACCGGGCCACTAACTCGCCCCGTGGTACGCTTCGGACCGTGGATTCCCGGCCCGTTGGGATGTTCGACTCGGGTGTCGGCGGCCTCGCCGTGGCCCGGGCGCTGCGCCAGGCTGCCCCCGATGAGCACGTGCTGTATTTCGCCGATACGGCCTGGTTTCCTTACGGGCCGCGGCCGGCCGCCGAGGTCCGGAAACGCGCATTCGCCATTGCCCACCGCCTGCTCGAAGAGGAGGCCAAGCTCATCGTCGTCGCCTGCAATACGGCCTCTGCTGCTGCTCTGGCTGAATTGCGGCAGGCGTTCCCGGCCGTGCCGTTCGTTGGGATGGTGCCCGGCGTGAAGCCGGCCGCGGCGCGGTCCCGCAGCCGGCACGTCGTCGTCCTGGCGACCGAAGGTACGTTCGATGGCGGCCTCTTCGAGCGGGTCGTCGAAGAGTTCGGGCGCGGTGCGCTGGTTTCGCGGGTCGTCGGCCGTGGGCTTGCCGAAGCTGTCGAACGCGGGGAGTACGAGGCGCCTTCGACCCGGGCACGGGTACGGGAACTGCTTGCCCCGGAAGTCACCCGCGGCGCCGATACTGTCGTGCTCGGATGCACCCACTACGCATTCCTCGCCCCGGTCATCAGGGACGAGTTCCCGAGTATCGAGGTCGTCGACACGTCGGAGGCGGTGGCACGCCGCGCGCTAGACCTGCTTCAGGCGGCCGATGCGTGCTCTCCCGGCCCCGGGGGTTTGAGCATCATCGCCAGTCTCGACCCGGAAGGGTTCCGGGCGCGCGCGTCGAGACTCGGAGTCATCCCTCAGCGGGAGGAGGCCACGCGGTGACGTTTTTCGAACGGCTCGCCGCGCGTTCCCGGGAGGTTGACTCCCTGCTTTGCGTCGGCCTCGACCCTGACTTCCGCAGACACACGGCGGAGGGCGCGGCCGACTACCTGGCAGCCATCATCGACGCGACGGCGCCGTTCGCCGCCGCGTACAAGCCGAACCTCGCGTTTTTCGAACAGTGGGGCATCCCGGGACTCCGCGCGCTCGAACGGGTCCTGGCCGCTATCCCTTCAGGCATTCCGGTCATTGGCGACGCGAAGCGGGGCGACGTCGGCAGCACCGCCGAGGCCTACGCGCGCGCACTGTTCGAGGTGTGGCGGTTCGATGCGGTAACGGTGAGCCCCTACCTCGGACGCGATGCGACGGAGCCATTTCTCGCCTACCGCGACCGCGGGGTCTACATCCTCTGCCGCACGTCGAACCCGGGTGCGGCGGAGTTCCAGTTACTCGAACTGGACACGGGAGGCCGGCTTTACGAGAGCGTCGCGGTGACGGCTGCGCGGTGGGGACCGAACGCGGGCCTCGTGGTCGGCGCCACGGCGCCGTCCGAGCTGCGGCGGGTGGCGGAGCTCGTCCCGGTGACGCCCCTCCTGGTCCCGGGAGTCGGTGCGCAGGGCGGGTCCGCGGCCGAAGTCGTTCAGGCTGCGGGGTATCGGCCAGGCCAGGTCCTGGTCAACGCCTCCCGGAGCATCGTTTACGCCGGCGCCGGCCCGGCGGCTGCTGACGCGGCGGCCGGCGCGGCGCGGGAGCTCCGCGATGAACTCCGGGCTGCCCGCCGTGCCGGCTGAGGCTCGCGAAGGGGCGGTCGTTCGGTTGAAGCGCCGCCATCCCTGCGGCGGGTGGGAGTGGAAGGTGTATCGCGTGGGCGCGGATATCGGCCTCCAGTGCCTCACTTGCGGCAGGCGGGTCATGCTGGAGCGGCCGGAGTTCGAGCGCCGGCTGAAGGCGGTCCTGCGGCATGGTGCGTGACGTCGCAGTCCCGGGGGCGGTTCCTCTGTGGCAGCAGCGCCCGTTCCGGATGCTGAGTTACACCCGGTTCTTCTCGCGGGTGGCGCAGAATGCGCTCAACTTCGCGCTCGTCCTCCTCATCACGGAGGAGACCGGAAAGGCCGTCTACACCTCACTGCTCGTCCTCGCGCTGGTGGTGCCCTCCACGGTGGCCGGTCTCGTCGCGGGGACGGCCGCCGATATCCTGCCCAAGCGCCTCATCGTGTTTACGGCAGACCTCGCGAGGGTTGCCATCTGCATCCTCTTCCTGCGGGAAGGCGGAAGTGCCCTGAGTTATTACCTCTTTGCCGTGCTGCTCGCGGCCACGTCACAGTTCGCTGGAACGGCAGAGAGCGCCATCCTGCCCGCTATCGTGCGCCGGGACGAGCTCGCGCGCGCGAACGCCATCGGACAGGCGGTTGGCGGGGCTGCGCAGGCGATCGGACTGGGCGTCGTGACGCCCGTAGTTTTGCGGCTGATCGATTCCCGCGACGCGCTCTTCGGGCTGAGCGCCGGGCTGTTCGCCATCGCCGCGGTGCAGGCGTTGCTCATCGGCAGCACCGCGGCACCGGCACGGCAGGAGGTGGGGGGCGAGCCAAGCGGGCGCTGGTGGACTGCCGGGTGGCGGGCGATGCGCGGTGACCGGGCCGTGATGCACGCTGCCGTCGAACTGACACTCATTTCAGCGACGGTGATCATCCTGAGCGGCCTCATCCCGACGTATATCACGGACGTCCTCGGCGTACGCATCGACTTCGGGGCAATCGTGCTCCTGCCGGCGGTTATCGGGGTCGCGGCCGGCCTGCGGGTCGCGGGCTTCCTGGCTCGCCGAGTGCCGCATTCGCTGCTCAGCAGTAGCGGCTTTCTCGTCTTCGTCGTGTCCCTGGGGCTGCTCGCGGTGGTGAACCAGCTGGCCAGCTTCCTCGGCGGGTTCGGGCTGTTCAGCTGGCTGAACAGCGTTTCCATCGGGCGGTTCGACGGAGGCGGCGTCATCGCCATGCTCGTCATGCTGCCGCTCGGTTTCGCTTACGCCACCGTCTCCGTGGCCGGGCAGACCGTCATCGACGACCGGGTGCCACTTGCGCTGCGGGGCCGCGTCGGCGCGACGCAGGCCGCCATGGCCGCCCTGGCTTCATCGGTTCCCGTGGTCGTTGCTGGAGTGCTCAGTGACTGGATCGGCGTCGCGCCGGTCTTCGGCATCGTGGCGCTCGCAACGGGGTTCGTGGCCGTAACGAACTTGCGGCGCGGCCGCGGTGCCGACCGCGGACCGCGACTGGTGGCTGCGTCCCATCGCTGAACCGATTCGTTGACTCGCCGATCCGGGCGAACCTATCATCGAACTCGGGAGCCGGAAGGCCGCAGGCTCCCGGGAGGGCTCGACGTGAGAGAGCTGAGCATCGAAAGCATCCGGCTGAGCCTGATGAACTACCAGCGCGTGGTCATCCTGCGGGAGAAAAACTCGGACCGCTATCTCCCCATCTGGATCGGCCCGGCGGAAGCGGACGCGATCGCCGTTCGGCTGCAGGACGTCTCGGTGGCGAGGCCGCTCACCCATGACCTGCTCCGGAACATGATCGAGCAGCTTGGTGCCCGCGTCGCCTACATCGTGGTCAACGACCTGGAGAACGACACCTTCTACGCCCGCATCGTGCTCGATGTGAACGGGAAGACGCTCGAGGTCGACAGTCGGCCGTCCGACGCGATTGCCCTGGCGGTGCGGGTGGATGCGCCGATTTTCGCCGAGGAGTCGGTCCTCGACCGCGCGGGCGTGGTCCTCGAGGAAGGAGGAGAAGCTGAGGGCAGCGAAGGGAAGCCGTCGGCGCAGCCGCTCGAGGAGACGAAACCGGCGGACCCGGAAGAACTCGAAAAGCTTGGGGTGTTCAAGGAATTCATCGAGGGGCTCGACCTCGATGACTTCGACAAGCGATAGCCCGAAGGCCCGCGGCAACCGCGGGCCTTCAGCGTCCCGGTTCCGCTTGCGCATTGCTTCACAATCAGCCTATGATGCGCGGGGTTTGGAGGCCGGGTGCCCTGTGGTGGCCGCGTGAAGGCCTGGCTCGTACCGGCTGCGAGCCTGCTGGGCGCGGGGTGGTTCTTTGCAACCGCCGTCATCGCGGGGGTCGTCATTGGCCGGTGGGCCGATGACAAAACCGGGCTCGAGCCCACATTTACGCTCATCGGGATTGTGCTTGGCTTGGCCGTCGCGCTGTATGGCGGCTACCGGATGGTACAGCCCCTGCTGAGCCGGCTCGACGACGAGCCACCGGAGTGAAGTCGGCTTGAAGATCATCGTCATCGCGGTCATCGCCCTCGCCCTCGTCCTCTCCGGCTTTTTCATCGCTGCCGGACCGGAGCCGCACATCGTCATTCCGGGCGAAGTCCTCTGGAAGGTCGGATTCTTCCCCATTACCTCGACGCTCATGGCCGCTTGGCTGGCGATGCTTGTCTTGATCGTCGGGAGCTATTTGATGACCCGTTCGATGAAACTGATCCCGTCCGGGGCGCAGAACTTCATCGAGTCTGTCATCGACTTCCTTTACGGACAGGTCGAAGGCATTGCAGGCGAACAGAACGCCCGCCGCTTCTTCCCCGTGGTCGGCACCTTCTTTTTGTTCATCCTCGTCGGGAACTGGGTCGCTCTCACGCCGATTTTCAAATCCATCGGGGTCACGAAAGATTACGGCCACGAGATCTTCCACGAGATGCAGGTGAAGGCGGAGAAAGGCAAGCCCTTTGACAAGGACAAGCACTTTCTGGCCTGGCAGATGAAAGAT
>CALLPC010000006.1 GCA_938015525.1 uncultured Dehalococcoidia bacterium | reverse complement strand
GCGCTCTATGCCGTCATCATCGCCGATGAGCTCTCCCGCAAACTCAAGGGCCAGAAGCTCCTCGATACCTTCCTCGCCTTCCTGAAGGCGTTCATCCTCGACGCATCACTCGCCGTGGAGACCTACATCAGCGAAGGGGTCCTCAAGGAGCTGGTCGATACGTGCGTCGTGGTGACCGGGGCCGTCTCCTCCATCCGCGAGGGCACCGGCCAGGTCGACGCCGCCGCCAGGGAAATCGCGAACGCCACCCAGGAGGTCGCCCGCGGCGCCACCGACCAGTCGTCGGCAATCGCCGAGCTCAACGCCCTCATGCGTTCTCTCGCTGAGGCGACCGGGCAGGTCGCGAGCGGGGCTGACTCACAGGCAGCCGCCCTCCGGACGGCCTCGCAGGGGGCCGGGCGCGTCCGTGAGGCGCTGCAGGACGTCGCAAAGTCCGCAGCAGCCGCCGCCGAGAAGGGCCAGAACTCCCTGGCCGCAGCCCGCGACGGGATGGCCGCGGTCCAGCAAACCGTCGAGGCGATGAACACCATCCGGGACGCGGTCCGCGGCACCGCCGGCGAGGTCGAAGAGCTCGGCCGCCGCGGCTCCGAGATCGGCGCCATCATCCAGGTCATCGAAGACATCGCCAGCCAGACCAATCTCCTCGCTCTCAACGCTGCGATCGAGGCCGCCCGCGCCGGGGAACAGGGCCGCGGCTTCGCGGTCGTTGCCGAGAACGTCCGCTCCCTTGCCGAGCGCACCGCGGTCGCGACGAAGGAAATCGCCGGCCTCATTTCGGCCGTCCAGCAGGGTACCGGCCAGGCCGTCCGCGCCATGGAAGCGTCCGTCCGCGACGTCGAGGTCGGCGCCGCACGGGCCAGCGAAGCCGGGGCGGCCCTCGCCCGTATCGTCGACTCCGCGACTGAGGTCAACGCCGAGATCGACCGCATCTCCGCGGCAGCCACGGCCATGCAGGGGAGCGTCGACGGTCTCGCCGCCCAGGTCGCGGACGTGGCGGAAATCGCGGACCGCCTCGCCGCTATCGCAACCGACATGCGGGCCAGGAGCGACTCGGCCGTCGAGGCCATCGCCTCTGCCTCGGCCGTCTCAGAGGAGTCCGCCGCCGCCGCCCAGCAGGTTTCCGCGAGCGTCGAGGAAGTCTCCGCCCAGGTGGCAGAGATAGCCGGCATCGCCCAGCGTCTCTCCGACGTCTCTCGCCAGATGGCGGCCTTCCTCGCCCGCTTCGGCGCGCTCGCCCACGACTCGGCCGGCAACCACTACGCCTCGACTGCGGCCGCCTGAGCCCGGCCATTCAGGGGGTCATCTCGTCCGGCAGCGCCGGCAGCGGCACCACGTAGGTCCACCGGTCCGTCTCGTCGTAGACGAGCACCCCGCCATCGTGGGCGGCCCTGGTCACCTGCTCGGCGTACCACGCCGTCGCCACCCCGTGCGGGTTCAGGGAGACTGCCCGCACGACGACCTCGGTAATCTCACCCGGAGGGCGTCCGCGGCCCGCCAGGACCGCCGCCAGGTTGAATGCGTCCCCGGAAGCGAACCCGAACTGCCGGTCGAACTCACGCAAGGCAGCCTCCGCGGTAACCAGTCGCTCAGGGTTCTGCGAGGCTGCCGCCACCAGCGCGACCGTCCGCCGTCGCGCATAGTCCCGCTCGAAGGGCACCAGCCGGGACGCGTCGCCGTACGACATCCCGGCTTCCTCGAACCGGCCCGCTGCGAAGGCATCCCATCCCGCCTGCGCCCGCAGGTCGGCCACCGGCAGGACGGCTGCGAGCACCAGCCCCGCCCCGGCAATCGGCAGGCCGACCGCCAGCCCGCGGACCGAAGAACGCGCCCGCTCCTGCCGCGCAAGCGCAGCCCCTGCCATCGCTCCGAGCAGCGCAAAGAACAGGCCGTGCGCGGCCAGCGAAAGCGGGTTCACCAGGGTCAGCGCACCGTAGGCCCCCATCGCCGCCCACACAATCGTCCAGTCCGGCGCACCGAAGGGTGCCCGCCGCCGCTCGTGGCGCAGCGAGGCCCAGGCGCAGCTGCCGACCAGTGCCGCCAGCACAGCCAGGCCTGCCAACCCGGTATTCGCAGCGACGTCGAGCACGTAGTCGTGTGAGCTCTGGGCAGTAAGGTCGTATTCGGTGAACGCGCCGCCGAGGTCCGCTGGCCTCCACCGGGGGAAACCGAGGTGGAGCCCATCCGGCCCGGCACCGGTCAGCGGACGTGCAGAGACCACGTGCAGCGTGCCTTCCCAGAGCGCCAGCCGCGTCGAGCCCCCGTGCTCCGCTGCCGTCGCCTGGCCCGAAACCCGCGCCGCGGTCCCTTCCAGCCCCCCGGCCGCGAGCGACGCCGCGGTCACGAGGACCAGCCCGACGGCAACCGCCGGGGCCGCCCGGAGCACCGCCCGGCCCGGACGCCCGCCCAGCCACCGCGCCGCCGGCAGCAGCAGGAAAAACAGCGCGACCGCAGCCAGGCCCGAACGGCTCTCGGCCTCGAGTACGATGAATAGCGCGCTGCCCCAGGTCGCCGCCGCCCCCAGGGCGAACCGGCGCTCCGGGACGAACGCCACCAGCCCCATCGAGAGCACCGCGAACGCCGAGAGCTCGTTCGCATTGCCGATCGTCCCGATCGCCCGGTCGGAGGTGTCAATCCACCAGTCGAACGGGTCCAGCCCGGCGGCCTGCACCGCCGTGTACGCGAACGCCGCCCCCAGCCCAATGTACCCGGCTGCGAAGACTCGCCAGCGGCCCATCCCTGCCAGCGCCCAGCCGCCCGCGAACAGCCCGAGGTAGCCCAGCTGGGTCGCCAGTCCCTGCCGGTACTGGTAGTACCCGAGGATGCTCCCCCGCCAGTCGAGCCCGAAAGCGGTGCTCAGCGCCAGCACGCCTGCCCAGCCGAGCAGCAGCGCGCCCAGCCAGCGGGGTACGGTCTTCCACCACCCTCCCCACAGGAACCCCAGCGCGACGATGCCGCCCGTGGCCAGCAGGAGCGCCTGCTTTGGCAGTGTGAAATCGTCATACAGCGGATGCCAGAAGACGGCCGGCACGCCCGCCAGCGCCGCCGCCGTCGCGCCGGCCAGCACCAGGTCGGCCGGCGCCGATCGTCGAACACTCACGAATCCATGGTACGCCTGTCATCCGACATGGCCCGGTACAGCCCGCCCCCAGAGCGCCCGCTCGTCGATGCGCCGCTCCATCGTGTGCTCTACCGGCACGAACCCGTGTCCCAGCCAGAACGGCGCCCCGAGGTAATTGCCCGAGGCCCAGTGCAGGGTGCACAGCTCATGGCCGTTCGAAGCCGCCCACGCCATCGAGGCCCGCAGCAGGGCCGTGCCGACGCCGACGCCGCGCGTCCCCGCACTTACCACCCCTTCGAACAGGTAGAGCCGCTGGTCCCGCCGCACATGCTCCGGCGTGAATCCCGGCACGAGGAACAGCTGCATCCCGATAGCGTTTTCGCCGTCCCACGCGAGGAACGTCGGCGCCGGCCCCGCAAGGCTCGCCTGCAGGAAGCCGTCCAGCGCCGTCTCTGCCTCGATGACTGGCGGCCAGAACATCGGCGAGCGTCGATGGTAGGCAGCCAGCTCCCGGCTCAGCCGCCGAACGGCTGCGAAATCCTCCGGCGTCGCCTGGTCCACCCGCACGGTCGCCGCTCCCGCGCCCTCGACCGGGCGCGCAGTCTCGCGCGTCCCGGCCGTCATCGCACGGCCGAAGCCGAGACTGACCCACGCCTCCTCCACAGCGGCGTCCCCGGGCACCGTGTGCACCCGGTGGACCAGCACCCCATCCCCTACCCACCCTTCCGCAAGCGCCGCGTAGAGCAGCCGGTAGACCTCCGTTGCGTCCTCCCCCGGTGCGACGGCGTGTCCCACCGCGGGGAGCATCGCCAGCCGGAGCGGCAGGAACTGGGACGCGAAATCGGCTGCCGAAAACGTCAGCCGCATCCCGATGCAGAACCCCGCGATGCGCCCATGGCGTACCGCGACGACGCCGCTCGCCCCGGGACGGCCCAGCAGCTGCCGCACCGCCTCAGCTGCTGCGGCCGCGTCGTCCAGCGCAGGCTCCAGGAAAGGCAGACGTGCCCGGTCGGCCCGGTGTCGCGCTGCAAGGAGCGCTCCGCACGCATCCGCGTCGCCCGCCTCGGTTGGCCGCACCTGCAGTCGTCCCGGCATCCGCCGAAATCTACACCAGCGGCCTCCCCCCGCGCATCCTGTTTCGCTCGTGTTTCGCCTGTGTTACATTTGCATTAAATCTGCACGGAGGGCAGAGAACCCATGAGGAGTACCGTCGTGACCGACCCCGAAGAGGCCGTCAAGCAAGCGTCCGCCCATCTCTACGAAGCACTCACCCACCACTTCGGCCCCCTCGACCTGGCAGCGCATCAGCCGATCGTCCGGGCCATCTCCGAGTACGGGCAGCGCTGCCGCGAGCACGACGAGGCCGGGCAGGAGGTCGCCAGCCGCCACGTCTACGAAGCCCTGACCCACCATTTTGGCCCCCGGGACCTCGCCGCCAATGACCCCGTCGTCAGGGCCCTCGCCGAATACGGCGAAGCCTGCCGGCGTGCCGGCGTCCGCCAGGCCTAAAGCCTGCCGGTCCCAGCTCCAGGGCGCCCGGCGGTCCTCCGCCGGGCGTTTCTCGTTCCGCCGAATGCTGGCGTCGGCTCCCCCGCAGCCCGCCGCCGTCTAGCAGCGGGGGATGCGCTCTTCCAGCGCCGCCACCAGACCGCTGATGGGCACCCGCACCTGCTCCTGCGTGTCCCGGTCGCGAATCGTGACGCAGTCGTCCCCGGGCTGGCCTTCTTCTCCCACCGTCTGGAAGTCGATCGTAACGCAGCAGGGCGTCCCGATTTCGTCCTGCCGCCGGTACCGCCGCCCGATGCTCTGCGTCTCGTCGTACTGCGTCATCCACAGCGGCCGCAGCAGGTCGTACACCCGGCGGGCCGTTGGCCGCAGCGCATCATTCTTCGAAAGCGGCAGCACCGCCACCTTCACCGGCGCAATCCGCGGCCGAAACTTCAGGATGACCCGCTTCTCGCCTTTCTCATCCGGCTCCTCGGTGTAGGCGTCCAGCAGCACGACCGCCAGCGTCCGCGTGAGCCCCGCAGCTGGCTCGATGACCCACGGGACGACATGCTCCCCGCTCTCCTCATCGAAGTAGGTCAGCGGCTGGCCGCTCAGCTCTGCGTGCGAACGGAGGTCGAAATCCGTCCGTGCCGCGATGCCCTCCAGCTCACCCCAGCCCCAGGGGAACAGGTACTCGATATCCGTCGTCGCCGCGCTGTAGTGCGAGAGCTCCTCTTTCTCGTGGTCCCGCAGCCGCAGCCGCTCCGGCGCAATCCCGATCACGTCGACGTACCACCGCAGCCGCTCCTCCACCCATTGGCGGTGGAGTGCCAGGTACTCCGCCGGGTTGTCGCGGTCCTTCGGCGGCATGCAGAAGTACTCCATCTCCATCTGCTCGAACTCGAGCGTCCGGAAGATGAACCGTCCCGGCGTGATTTCGTTCCGGAAGCTCACCCGCGTCTGCGCAATCCCGAATGGCAGCTTCCGCCGCATCGTCTGCTGCACGTTCACGAAATTCACGAAGATGCCCTGCGCCGTCTCGGGCGGCAGGTACGCCATGTTCGCTTCATCGGCGACCGGCCCCACCTGCGTCCGAAACATCATGTTGAACTGCCGCGGCTCCGTCAGCTCGCCGCCGTCGAACGGGCAGCGGAGTCGCCCCTCCGTGTCCCGTTGAACGTCCCCGTACATCCCCTCCGCCAGGTGGTCCGCCCGGAACCGCCGCTGGCACCGCTTGCAGTCCACGAGCGGGTCCGTGAAGTTCGCCACGTGCCCGCTGCCCACCCACACCTGCGGATTCGTGATCAGCGCCGCGTCGAGCCCCACCACGTCATCCCGCTCCATCACCATCGTCCGCCACCATGCCTCGCGGATATTCCGTTTCAGCTCAACGCCAAGCGGGCCGTAGTCGTACGCATTGGCGAACCCACCGTATATCTCCGCCGAAGGGAACACGAAGCCCCGCCGCTTGGCGAGCGACACAATCGTTTCGAGGTCTGGTGCTGGCACGATACCCTGCCCGGTCCGAAAAGTCGGCGCGCCCGGCTGGCGCGCCGCTGAACCTCCACGTTACCGCGGGCCGCGCTTACCTGCTGGTCCGCCCGTTCTCCTGAGTCGCGCCGCCACCTCCTCCGTCGACAGCCCGACATCGAACACCTTCACGCGGCTCGCCGCGCCCTGCAGCAGCACAACCTCTCGACCCGGCAACCCCAGCGCCCTGGCCAGCAGCCCCGCGACCGCCGCGTTCGCCGCACCCTCAGCCGGCGCCGCCCGCACGCGCACCCGCAGGACGCCCATCTCATCGAACCCCTCGATGGCGTCCCGGCCAGCCCTCGGCGTCACGCGCACCGTCAGCGACGCCATCGCGGCCCTCCCGCTAGAACAAATGTGCGCCGCATGATATCGTACACCACGGCGGCGGCCGCGATGGTATCATCCGGCGCCGAACGAACCCGGCGGGTGGCCAGACGCATGCCAGACCAGGACCGCGCTCGCGCGCTCGAGCTCGCACTCTCCCAAATCGAAAAGCAATTCGGCCGCGGTGCCATCATCAAGCTCGGCGACGCCGACGCGAACCAGACCGAAGTGATCTCCTCCGGCTCACTCGCCCTCGACATCGCCCTCGGCGTCGGCGGCATCCCCCGCGGCCGCGTCACCGAGATTTTCGGTCCCGAATCTGCCGGTAAGAGCACCCTCGCGCAGCACGTCATGGCCGAGGCCCAGAAGATGGGCGGCACCGCCGCCTACATCGATGTCGAGCACGCCATGGACCCCGGCTACGCCCGCGACCTCGGCATCCGGCTCGAAGACCTCCTCGTGGCCCAGCCCGACACCGGCGAACAGGCCCTCGAAATCTGCGAAACGCTCGTCCGCTCCAACGCAGTCGACGTCATCGTCGTCGACTCCGTCGCGGCCCTCGTCCCCCGCGCCGAGATCGAAGGTGAAATGGGCGATGCCCACGTAGGTCTCCAGGCCCGCCTCATGTCGCAGGCCCTTCGGAAGCTGACCGCCACCATCGCCCGCACGAGCACCGCGGTCATCTTCATCAATCAGCTGCGCGAGAAGGTCGGTGTCGTCTTCGGCAATCCCGAGGTCACCCCCGGCGGCCGCGCCCTCAAGTTCTACGCCTCCGTTCGTATCGATATCCGCCCCGTCGACTCCATCAAACGCGGGCCGGATATCGTCGGCCGCCGTGTCAAAGCCAAGATCGTCAAAAACAAAGTCGCACCGCCGTTCCGCCAGGCAGAATTCGATATCATGTTCGAGCCGCCACGCGGTATCTCCCGCACCGGCGATATCATCGACCTTGGCGTCGAACATGGCATCCTCACCAAAAGCGGCGCCTTCTATAGTTACGGCGACATGCGCATCGGCCAGGGGCGCGAAAATGCGAAGCAGTTCCTCGACGACAACCCCGAACTCGCCAGCGAAATCGAAGATGAAATCCGCCGACAGGTCGGCCTGCCAGTCCGCCACGTGAGAGGAGAGCAGCTGGTGGAGCGCTAGCTCCCCGGCACTATGGACGCCGAACCCGGTACTCAGGTCCCGTACATCGCCTCCATGAGCCCCGCGGGCCGCGGGCGCCTCCGCATCGTCACTCTCAGCGACGGCCGCGAGCTCATCTTCTCCGATGAGGCCTGCGAGCGCGCCGGCGCCGCCGAGGGCATGCCCGCTGATTCCGCGCTCCTCGAGCTCCTCGACCGCGAAGAGCGCCGTGCCAGAGCCCACGAGTCCGCGCTCCGCCTCCTCGATGCCCGGCCCCGCTCCGAACACGAAATGCGCACCCGGCTGGCGCTTCGCGGCTTCGACCCCGAAACCATCGCTTTCGAAATCGAACGCTTGCGCAACGCCGGCCTGCTCGATGACGCACGCTTCGCTCGCGCCTGGGTCGAGGACCGCAAGCGCGTCTCCCCGCGCGGGTCGGCGATGCTCCGTTACGAGCTCCTTGGCCGCGGCATCGACCCCGAAGCCGTCGCCGCCGCCATCGACGGCATCGATGACCTGGAGCTCGCCACCGGCCTCGCCCTCCAGCGCGGGCGCCGGTTCGCCGGCCGCAGCCACGACGAGTTCCTCGCGAAAGTCGGCGGCTTCCTCCGCCGCCGAGGCTTCAACTACCAGGTCACCGCCGAGGCGCTCCGCCTCGCCTGGGAGCAGCTCGGCGCGCCCGGTGAATCCGCCGGCCAAGACCCGGTCGACGCACCCTGAGGCGCCCGCGATACCCAGCGGCCCCGAAGTCTGGCAGAATCCGCGGGCATGTCATCCTCGGCCGCTCCGCGCCGGCCGGCACCGGAGGTTGGTTCACCCCATGGAATTGCGCTTTGGCGAAAAGGAAGAGGCCCTCCGCGCGGAGGTCCGGAAGTTCCTTCACGAGACGCTCGGCAGCCGCCTCGAGGAAGGCGGCGAGCAGCTCGGCAGCCGCTCAGACGAAGAGTTTGAATTCGCCCAGGCCTTCAACCGCAAGCTCGCCGAGCGCGGCTGGATCGCCCCTGCCTGGCCAAAAGAATACGGCGGACTCGGCGCCTCCATTTACGAGCAGATGGTCTTCAACGAAGAGTTCGGCTACTGGGGCGCCCCCGATACCGGCACCCGCGGCTTCGGCGTCGGCATGATCGGGCCAACCCTCATCATTCACGGCACCGAAGAACAGAAGCGCTACTACCTCCCAAAAATCACCAGCGGCGAGCACATCTGGTGCCAGGGCTACTCCGAACCGGGCGCCGGCTCCGACCTCGCCTCGCTCCAGACCCGGGCCGTCCGCGACGGCGACGACTATATCATCAACGGCCAGAAGATCTGGACTTCCGGCGGTCACCGCGCCAACCAGATGTTCTGCCTCGTCCGCACCGACCCCGATGCACCCAAACACCGCGGCATCAGCTTCCTCCTCATCGACGACATCAAGAACACCCCCGGCCTCACCATCCGGCCCCTCATCAACATGGCGAACCGCCACCACTTCAACGAAGTCTTCTTCGAAGACGTTCGCGTCCCCGCGAAGAACCTCGTCGGTGAAGAGAATCGGGGCTGGTATGTCGGCATGACCCTCCTCGACTTCGAGCGTTCCGGCATCGGCACCACCGCCTCCCAGAAGCGCACCCTCGAAAAGCTCGCCCGCAATCTCCGGGAAGGCCCGGCCGACCGCCGCGCGAAGTACCGCACCCGCCTCGCCGACCTCGTCATCGCCAACAACGTCGGCCGCTACCTCGGCTACCGCATCGGCGACATCCAGTCGAAGGGCCAGGTGCCGAATTACGAAGCTTCGGTGGTTAAAATCTTCCAGTCCGAGCTCGGCCAAAAGATTTACAACTTTGGCGTCAACATGCTCGGCCTCGGCGGCCAGCTGCGCCCCGAGGAGCCGCGCGCGCCGCTCCGCGGCGAGCTCCCCGAGTCTTACCTCATGTCCGTACCCTCCACCATCTATTCGGGCACGAACGAAATCCAGCGGAATATCATCGCCACCCGGGGCCTCGGCCTGCCTCGCGGCTAATCGGCAGGCCGGCATGCGGGGCGGGGGCGCCGCACGCCTCAGCCCCCGCCCCGCATCCCGGCGCTACAATCTCCTCGTGCTCACCCCGGCGGATTTCGAGCGCCGCCTCCGCGTCTTCTCCGCCCTGGCGGTTGCGTTCCTCCTTGCATCCCTCGCCGCGCTCGCCTGGTGGCAGGTCCTCGACACCAGCCTCGCATCAGAGGACCGAAATCCCCGTCGCCTTTCCCGATTCTATGACCCAAATCGCGGCCGCATCCTCGACCGCGACGGCAACGTCGTCGTCGAAACCCTCCCCGACGGCCGCCGCTACCTCTACGACGCCTCGCTCGCCCACGTCATCGGCTACCTCGACCCGCGCTACGGCTCCCAGGGTATCGAACGCGCCTACGATGCGATTCTCTCCGGCCGTGCCGGCAGCGGGTGGCTGGCTGCCCTCCGCTACGAACTCCTCCGCGAACCTCTCCGTGGCGATGATGTCCGCCTGGCCATCGACCCCTCACTCCAGGCCGCCGCCCGCGCCGCCCTCGGGGGCAGGAAGGGCGCCGTAGTCGCCCTCGACCCCGGTTCCGGCGACATCCTCGCCATGGTCAGCGTCCCCACCTTTGACCCCGGAGCCCTCGGCAGCACCGGGGAAGCGCTCCTCCGGGACCCCGGCTCGCCTCTCCTCAACCGGGCCACGCAGGGCCTCTACCCGCCGGGCTCCACCTTCAAGACCGTCACCGCACTTGCCGCCCTCGAAGCTGGCATCATCACCCCGCAGACCACCGTCGAGTGCCCGGGCGAAATCATCATCGATGGCTTTCCCATCTCCTGCCGGAATACCCCCCAGGGTGCTGGCACGTACCCCTTCAGCCATGCGTTCATCTATTCGGTCAACGCTGTCTTCGCAAAGCTCGGTGTCGAGCTGGGCTGGCAGCGGCTCGAAGAAGCATCCGGTCGGCTGGGATTCGGCCGCGAACTCACCTTCGGCCTCGATACAGCTGCCTCCCAGCTCCGTTCGCCCGGCTCCCCCCGCACCGCCGTGCTCCTCGCCTCAACCGCCTTCGGCCAGGGCGAACTGCTCGCAACCCCGCTCCAGATGGCGCTCGTTGCCGCCACAGTGGCCAACCGCGGCCAGCTGCCCGCGCCCCGCATCGCCCTCGACGCCTGGCACAGCGGCAAACCCATTGCTGCGCTTTCACGCCCCTCGTCCGCCCGTGCATTCGACCCGAAGGTCGCGGACGAGGTCGCTGCGATGATGGCGGGTGTCGTCGAGGCCGGACAGGCTGCCGGCGTCGCCATACCGGGCATCACCGTCGCAGGAAAGACCGGCACGGCCGAGGCCGGCGACGGCACCTCCCACGCCTGGTTCATCGCCTTCGCCCCGGTCGAACGCCCGCGGGTCGCCGTTGCCGTCATCGTCGAGTCCGGGGGCCAGGGCGGGGCTGTCGCAGCCCCCATCGCGGGGCAGGTCATTCGCGCGGCGGTGCAGCGGTGACCCACCGTCCTGCCCTCGAACGACTCGTCTCGCGCGCCCTTCGCCTCGGCCTTCCCGCGGCCCTCCACCCGGCAGCGCTCGCCCAGGCCGTCGTCGACGCCGTCCTCGCGGGAGCACGTGGCGGCGAAGCCCCGAACCGCGTAGCCGTCCGCCTCAGCCCCGAGGATGCCCGCAGGCTCAGCCCTGTCCTCCCCGAACTCGAGGCTGCGCTGGCTGGCGCCCTCGAAGACGCCTGCCGGGCCGCCGGGCTGCGGCCCTTCGCCCCCTGGCAGCTCCGCTTCACCGTCGCCGCTGCCCTCCCCGTCGGCGAGCCCTCGGTCCGCGCGGACTTCAGCGACCCCGCTGCCCCGTCGAGTGCTGCCCCCGTTCGCGAAACTGCCCGCATCCGCCGGCTGAGCGGCCTGAGGTTCCGGCTCCCGGGGGGCGGGACCCTGGCGCTCACCCACGTCCCCTTCCTCTTGGGCCGCGCGCCGGGATGCGACGCCGTCATCCCCGACCTCGCGGTATCCCGCCGCCATGCTGAAATCCGGACAGCGTCGGGGGGTGGTTTGGAAATTCACGACCTCGGCAGCCGAAACGGGACCTTCCGCAACGGCGAACGAATCGTCGCCGCGCCGCTCCAGCCCGGTGACCGCCTCGCACTCGGCCCCGTCGAGCTCATCCTCGAGGACCGGGCGTGACCGACTCCGTCGAGCTGCTGGTCCTCCGCCTCGCGATCTTTGCCGTCATCTTCGGCACCTGTGCGGCGGTCGTCCGCTCGCTCCGGTCGAACTACCTTCCCCGGCGCGCCTCGGCTTCTGCCCAGGCGGAGCCCCGGCCCTGGCGGCTCCTCCTCGAAGCGCCGGGCGAGTCGGGCCTTCCGCCCGGCACCAGCTACCGCCTTGCCGCCCTCATGGAAATCGGCCGAGATGGCGCATCCAGTATCGTCATCGGTGACCCTTCCGTTTCAGCCCGCCATGCTCGCCTCGAACGCGTCGCCCGTGGCTGGCTCCTGCGTGACCTCGGCAGCACGAACGGCACCTATGTCGAAGGTCGGCCCGTGCCGCCCGGTGGGGTCCTTCTCGCCGGGGGTGAGCGGATTCAGCTCGGGACCGTCGTCTTCCGGCTGCTACCGCCGGGGAGCTGACCTCCTACTTCCGCGCTTCCAGGCGCTCTACCCGGTCCCGCAGCTTCGAGTTCTCCTCGCGCAGCTTCTCGAACTCTTCCCGGAGCTTGCGGACTTCGTCGGCGGTCGCAGCCCCCTTGCGAAGCGCCAGCGCGTTTTCTCGTGCCGTGCGAACGCCGCGGCCGTCCAGCTCCCGGGCGGCCATCCGCTCGAGCGCAGGCACCTGGCTTTCGTCGCCGAGCGTCTTCAGGGCGTTCGCCGCCGCGATACGCACCCGGAAGTCCGGGTCCAGGAGGAAAACGGCCAGCTCCTCGCCGAGCGGTTTCTTCCGCTCCGGGAAGAACTGCCCCAGCCGTGCCAGTCCGTTGACCGCCGGAGGCCGCGCCTGGAACGGCTCCCCATACCGGGCTGCCCGCCGAAGCAGGTCGAAACCGCGCTCATCGCGAAGCTCGACCAGCCCGTCGATACACCCGACCCGCACCACCTGCCGGAACGACGGCCGGTCGAACTGCGACGCGATCGCCTCGAACGAACCCGGCAGCCGGAGTTTGCCGATACTCCGGCACGCCTCCGCCTCGACGAACCACGAAGCATCACGGAGGGAGAGCGGTCGCAGTGCTTCCAGCACCGCCTCGTCCCCGCGGAATTCGCCCAGCGCAGCCACCACGGCCCGCCGTGTGCGCGGCTGTCGCACGCCCAGGCAGCGCAACAGCGCATCACGGGCCGCCGTCGTCCGAACCTCCCCGAGCGCCCGCGCCGCTGCGGCCTGCACGCCCCACCACCGGTCACCCGTCACTGCAGCCTCCAGCGCTGCCACGGCCTCCGCGCCGCCCTTTTTCCCCAGCTCCGCGGCTGCCCACTGCCGCCCGATAACGCTGTCATCGTCCCGCAGCTGCAGGCGCAGCTCCCCGGGCGACTTCTCCCACTCGAGCTCCTTCAGCACCGTCCCGTACGGGTCGAACCGGCAGAGGTCCGGCTTCCACGGAAGCGGAAAGACGAACTGCTCCTCTGCCCGCGTGACCTCGACCCGGAACGATTGCGGCTTCTCCCGCCCCTTCCGGAAGTCGACCGTGGTCGAGAAACGGAAAACCGGCGTGCCGTCCGACAGGTCCTGCGTCTGCTTCACCGAAACGCTCGCCAGCCCCGTCGTATCGTCCCAGCTCCAGGTTACTTTCAGTTTCGGATGCCCCGGCTTGTAGACCCACTGGTCGAAAAACCATTCGAGGTTCCGCCCCGTCTCGTCCGCGATGGCGTCGACAAGGTCCTGCGTGATCACGTTCTGGTCCGCGTGCTCCCGCACGTACCGCTGGATGGAGCGGAAGAAAGCCTCGTCCCCCAGCTCCGCCCGCAGCATGTGCAGCACCAGCGACCCTTTCTCGTACAGGTGCCGGTCGAAGATGTCGATCGGGTCGCGGTAGACGTTCGTCACGACCGGGCGCCGGTACCGCTCATCCAGGTACAGCCGCGTGTTCTCGATGACGCACTGTCGGTACCCATCGATGCCGTGGTGGTGCTCATCCCAAAGCATCTCGAAATACGTCGCGAATCCCTCATTCAGCCACCCGTGCGACCAGTCCCGGCAGGTCAGCAGGTCCCCGAACCACTGGTGCGCGAGCTCGTGCGATACCAGGTCGTCACTGTCGAAATCCTGACTCGCCTTCGCATCGAGCAGGATGTTCTCCGTCATCGTCGTGGCGCTCGTGTTCTCCATCCCGCCGAATACGAAGTCCCGCACCACTACCTGGCTGTACTTCGCCCACGGGTACGGCATCCCGGTCAGCTTCTCGAACAGCGCCATCATCGCGGGCGTGTTCCCAAACGTCCGTCTCGCCGCCTCCACGTCTTTCTGCTCGACATAATAGTCGATGGGGACCCGCTCGGCAGACCCCTCGACCCGCACGAACTCGCCCGCTGCGATTGTCAAAAGATAAGCGGGATGCGGCCGGTCCTGGTGCCAGTGGTACGTCCGGGTCCCGTCCCGGTTCGCCTTCTCCTGGAGTAATCGCCCGTTTGATAGCGCGAACCAGCCGCCCGGGACCGTCACCGCCACGTCCGACGTAAACTTATCGCTCGGGTGGTCGAAGCACGGCAGCCAGTACCGCGTGTCCTCATCCTGGCACTGCGTCCACACCTGCCGCGGCTTGTCCGGGTATGCCTCGTCGGGGCCGATGAAGTACATGCCGATCCGGGGTGCGGCCTCGTAGCTGATGCTGACCTGCAGCTCCTGCCCCCGCCTCCGCCGATTCCCGAGGTCCACCGTCAGCCGCGTACCGTCATAATCGAAAGGTGCCTCCCGCTTCCCGACAATCACCCCGTGAATCGTCATGTCGACCGCATCGAACGAGACGAAGCGAGTACCGTCGTTCAGCGGCGCGACCGTGTGAGTGACCGTCCCTCGGACCTTCTTCGCCTCGACGTCGAGCCGAACCTCGACCTTCACGTGCAGGATGTCGACGGCCCGGTCGCGCGGCCAGTTCGGCCGATCGCCGGGCAGCGCATGGGGCGGGGTCCGCGGCTCGTCCAGGCCCGATTCCAGCCGCCCGCAGGAAATGCGTTCACCAAACAGGAACGACATGGCCCCGTCCCCCTCCGGGTGTTCTGGCCCGCCATCCTACGGAGGGGCCGACCTACGGGCGACCGCGCCGTCTAGTTCGCGTTCGACTCCAGCCAGGCGAGCACCTCGGCCCCGTGCCCCTCGGGCTTCACTTTCGGCCACGTCTTCGCCACCTTCCCTGCCGGGTCGATCACGACGGTCGAACGGATCATGCCCTCGTACTCTTTGCCGTACATCCGCTTCGTACCCCAGGCGCCGTAGGCCCGGGCTACCTCATGCTCGGTATCCGCCAGGAGCGGGAAGGGCAGTCCATACTTATCCGCAAACTTCCGGTGCGATGCGCTGCTGTCCGCGCTCACCCCCAGCACCACCGCGCCCTTCGCCTGCAGCGCCTCGTGGCTGTCCCTGAAGCTGCACGCCTCCTTCGTGCAGCCCGGCGTGTCGTCCTTCGGGTAGAAATAGACCACTACCCACTTCCCGGCAAAATCCGCCAGGGACACGACCCTCCCGTCCTGGTCGGGCAGAGAAAACGCGGGCGCAGCGGCGCCGACTTCAGGCATCGACATCTGGCCGAACCTCCAGCAAGAGCTCTCGCTGATCGTACGCGCGCGCTGCCAGCTTCCGTCAGCCGGAGAGTTGCTGCGCCAGCCGCAACAGCCCCGCGTTCACTGGCGGGTGGGCGTTGGCCACCACCTCCCGCAGCGGCACCTCCACCGACCGGCCGCCCTGGCGTCCGATCATCACCCCCGTTCTGCCCGCTGCCAGCGCCTCGACAGCCATCGCGCCGCCCTCCGAGGCGACCAGCCGGTCGCGCATCGTCGGCCGGCCGCCCCGCTGTGTGTGCCCCAGCACCACCACCCGGTACGGCCGCCCGAGCGCAGCTCCGACCACCGGCGCCACGCCGAACGCCCCGCCGGCCTCGTCTCCCTCTGCCACCACGATGATGTGGCTTCGCTTCCCCTTTGCCATGGTCTCGCGCACCCGCTCGATGACATGGTCGATCTCCGCGTGCGCCTCCGGGACCACGACGCCAGCCGCGCCCCCCGCCACTGCCGTGTGCAGCGCAATCGCCCCGCTCGTCCGCCCCATCACCTCGACGAAAAACATCATCCCCGTCGATTCGCCGGTATCCCGCAGCTGGTCGATCGCCAGCAGGGCCGTGTTCACCGCCGTATCGAACCCGATCGACTCCTCCGTGCCCCATACGTCGTTGTCGATCGTTCCCGGGAGGCCCGCGACGGCCACGCCGCACTCATCCTGCAGTGCCAGCGCCCCCCGGAAGCTCCCGTCCCCCCCGATGACGACGAGGCCCTCGACGCCGTCCGCCCGCATCTGCTCCGCAGCTTTCGCCCGCACCGCCGGGTCGTGGAACTCCGGGCACCGCGACGTCCCGATGACTGTCCCCCCGCGCTGGATGATGTTCCCGACTGCGCGGTCGTCCAGCTCCACGAATGCGCCCCGCACGAGCCCGCTGTACCCGTCGAGGTACCCGACGGTCCCGATGCCCAGCCGCGTCGCCGTCCGGACTGCCGCCCGGATTGCTGCATTCATCCCCGGTGCGTCGCCGCCACTGGTCAAAATCCCGATGCGCTTCATACCCCCAACTCTGCGGCCCAACCCATGAACCCGGCAACCCCCATTGAACGCACCGGGTCCGCTGCTAGCATCCTGCTATGGCGGGCACCCATCAGACCCTGCGGCGCTGGCCTGTCATCTTCGCCGCCGGCCTCCTCGTCCTCGCACTTGCAGCCATCGTCACTGTCGTCCTCGCCCGCAGTGGCTCTTCCGCCTCACCCGCCGACCAGCCACCGACCGCCACCGCGACGGCCACCGCTGCCCGCGCCGCCACGTCCACCGCGACCGTCACCGCCACTGCGACCCCCTTCGCCGGCATCCTCGACGGCACCCCGATGACGTCCGACGAGTGGGCCGCCCGCAAAGACCTCCTCCCCCTCGCCGTGATGTTCGACAACACGCCGAACTCGATCCCCCATCACGGCATCGGCAGCGCCGACCTCGTCTACGAAGCCTTCGTCGAAGGGGGCATCACGCGTCTCATGGCCGTCTTCTGGCGGAATGAGGCCGACCCGGTCATGGCCGTCCGGTCCGCCCGGACCCCTTTCGTCATCTGGGTCGATGAGCTCGGCGCCCTCTTTGCCCATGCCGGTTCCGCGACGACGAACAACGAGGCCAACGCCGCCGGTCAGATCATCGAGTGGGGCATCAAAGACCTCGACGCCTTCAAGCCCGGCTCCAATTCGGCCTACTATCGCGACCCGACTCGCTATGCCCCCTACAACCTCGCCACCAGCACCGCCCGCCTTCGTGCCGTCGCGGCCGCACTCGGCTTCCAGGGACCGCCAGCCGTCGAATCCTGGAGATTCCGCAACCCCGGCGACCCCCTTGCAGGCCCCCCTGCCGGTGGCATCCAGGTCGATTTCTCCGGCCGCATGTACGGCTGGCAGCTCATCCAGTGGCGCTGGGACGACGCGCGGAAGGCCTACGGCCGGTACCAGTTCGGCGGCCCGCAGGTCGATGGCAACACCGGTGAGCAGCTCTTCTTCGCCACCGTCATCGTCATGCGTGTGGACGCGCGCGTCGTCGATACATCAGGTCACGTCCTGCTCGACCAAATCGGCGAAGGCCCCGCCACCGTCTTCACCGGCGGCCGCGCTATCGAGGGCACCTGGCGCAAAACCGACCGGAAAGCCCGGACCCGCTTCTACGACGCTGGCGGCAACGAGATACCGTTCGAACGGGGCCCGATTTTCATCGAGGTCCTCGGTCCGCAGAGCGAGTTCACCATCACCGCCAGCGCGGCCGACCTCCCCCCGCTGCCGAAGTACACCCCTCCGCCGCCGGGCCCCGCAACGGCTGATGACGACGTACCGCCTCCCTCCCCGACCTCCGAGCCCGAGCCGCCCGCGACTGCCACGCCGGCGCCGTCCCCCGAAGCGACGGCACTACCGCCGACGCCGACACCCGCCGCGACCGCCGACCACACCGCATCGCCCGAACCATCGACCGCCACGCCGGGACCGTGAGGCCGGTAGCCCGTTACGCCGCCGGCGCTAAGATCGCGTCTCGAACGACTCAGCGGGGCCGGTTCGCCCCGTGTGCCCTGGAGACGTGATGGCTGCTTTCCTGCCCTTCTTGATCAGCGCCCTGAGCCTCGGCGTCATCAACCTGCTCATCTTCCTCGGGTCCGCGGTGATCATCACCATCCCGGTCTTCGCCACCCGGGGCCGCACGCAGGCGATCTGGGCAGCCGTCAGCGGCAGTATCCTGCTCATCGAAGCAGCCGTCCTCGTTACCCTCGTCGTTCTGACCAGCCAGGGCCGCATCTTCAGCTGAGCCCCAATATCCCTCGCTGCGACGACGCGAGACGGGCACCCCCGTCCCTGGGGGCGCCCCTCCACCCTGCCGGGAACACGCCTACAACAGCCGCCGAATCGGCTTCCTGCCCGGGCGCGGGTCGTAGTTGCTCTTGAACATCTCCAGCTTGTCCCGCGCGATCAGATACTTCCCCGCGAACATCGTCGCCGGGATCTTGTTCTGCTTGATCAGCCGGCGCAGGCTCTGCGGGTGAATGGCGAGCTCCCGCGCCGCCTCCACGAGGTCGTAATAATCGTCGAACGGTGTCACCGAGGCCATGAGGCAACCTTCATCGAGGGTCCGCCGAATCGCTGAACTGCTTAGGCACATGAGACCCTAGCAGAGCCCCGATATTATTGTCTACACCCCTGAGCAATTCCCCTCACCCGCGAACCTCGTTCAGCAGCGGTTCCCCCCGCCGCATCCGCACCAGGTTCGGCAGGAAATACCCCTCCGTTGCTCGCCGTTCATTCCCGGCCGCGACAGCCGAGTTGTGAGGCGAAATCACCACCGTTGGCATCGCCCAGAGCGGCGACTCCGCCGGCAGCGGTTCCGTCGCGAAAACGTCGAGGTACGCACCGCCCAGGTGCCCATCCCGGAGTGCCTCGATGAGCGCTCCCTCATCGACCACCTCGCCCCGCGCCACGTTCAGCACGAACGACCCCCGCGGCAGCGCCCGCAGCACCCGTTCGCTGACCAGTCCCCGCGTCTCGTCCGTCAGCGGACAGGCGAGCACCAGCCAGTCTGTCTCCCGCGCCAGCGCCTCAAGCCGGTCAGGCCGCTCCACCCGTTCCACGGGGTCGCCCTCCCGCCGCGGACTGCGCCGCACGCCCGTCACCTCCAGCCCGAACGCCCGCGCCAGCCGCGCCACCTCCGACCCAATGGCGCCCAGTCCGACGACCGTCATCCGTTGCCCGGTCAGGTCCGGCGGCGCCTCAGCGGCCGGGACTGGCTCCCATGCCCGACGCCGCTGTGCCTCACCCCAGCGCAAAAACGGACGCGCCAGCAACAGCATCCCGCCGATGACCGACTGCGCAATCGGCTGCGCCGTCGACCCCGACGAGGTCGAGAGGACCACCCCGCGGTCGAGGAACCGCCGGAAGACCGGGTTGTCGACGCCGGCGTTGAACGTGTGCAGCCAGCGCAGCTTCGGTGCGCCCAGCGTCGCCGCGAAGAATGACCGCGAGTACTCCGGGTAAACGTCACCCGAGAAGTACGCGAAGTCGACCCGTTCCAGCTCCGCCGCCGGCAGCCGTTCAGCCGGGTCGGCGGGCAGCACGAGCAGGTCGATGCCCGGCCACGCCGCCTCGATGGCCGCCCGGTAGGTCCGTTCGATGAAAGGGGAAACGAGGAGTGTCGGCATGCCCGCGATTATCTCCCTTCGCTCCCCTCCGGGCGCCCCTCCCGGGCTGCCCGGCAAATGGCTGCCACCCGCCTTCCCCCCACCGTCGTACAGACGAGCGTTACCGGCGTCCCGTCCAGCCGGCCCAGCTCCCGGCGGAGCGCCTCCGGTTCGACCGGGAAGGCCCGCTTCCGGATTTCCGCCGGTCGCCATCCCCGCGCCCGGAGCAGTGCTCGCAGCCGTTTCACCCCGAACGGTACCGTCTCCAGGACTTCGAACGCCGCGCTCAGCGGATGGCGTGCCGCCGTATCGCTCGAGAGATAGGCTACCTGCCCATCCAGCCGCCAGGCACCGAGAGCCGCCGCAAGCTGCTCTACCAGCCCCGCCCGCGTCACGCACGATTCCGGGTCGAACAGGTATCGCCCAAGCCGCGGTTCTACCCTGCCGCTTGCCGGGGCGCGCGAATCGAGCTCGTACCCGCCCGGCAGCAGCACCGCCCGCCGAAGCCCCGGCTCGGCCCCCTCCCCCGCCCAGAGCGTCAGCTCCCGCAGGTCGCGTCCCACCTGGACCGCCTCCAGCTCGCACCACCCCGGGACCGCCCCCCGCTCCAGCCCCGGCGGCCCCTTGAGCGACCCCGACCGGGCCGACCGCAGCAGCTCGAGGCACCTCCCCCACGGCGGCGAAAACGCAGCCGGGTCGAACGTGCGCCTCCCGTCGCGCCGCCGCCCCGGGTCCACGAGGACCGCGAGCCGCTGCAGGTCGCACGGCGGCCGGGCCGCATCTCCCCGTGCCACCCGTCCCCGCACGTTCGCCCCGGCGAGGACCGCCGTAGCCTCCTCCCGCTCCACCCCGAGCACCTCGACACCCGCCCCCGCGAGCGCCGCGAGGTCACCGCCAAGACCGCACGTCAGGTCCGCCGCTGCGAGGCCCAGCCCGGCCACCCGAGCCGCCCGACGCCGCGCCACCAGCGGGTGCGTCATCATCTCCAGCCCCTCTGCGGTGTAGAGCATCACCGGCAGCTCTCCGAACCGCTCCCGCGCACGCTGCCGCAAGGCCAGCTGCTCGCCAAGCGCAGCCGCCACCTCCGCCGGGAACGTCCGCCGGAGCCGCCCGGCCAGCCCCGCCGGGTCCAATCCCTCCAGCCCTGCCCCGAGACCTTCCAGCGCCTCCCGTCCGGCCCGGCTCGCCAGCCACCGTGCCCGCTCCGGCCTCATCCCTCTCCGCCTGCTCGCCGTCCGTGCAAAACTGGTCCCGTGGCAAACATCATCTGCCTCGACTTCGACGACACTATCGTCCTCGACAATACCGCCCGCCAGCTCTTCGAGCGCTTCGCCGCCCCCGGCTGGCGCGACCTTGAATCCCGGCTGCGCGCCGGCGACCTCACCGTCGAGCAGTACAACGCCGCCGCCCTCGACCTCGTCGAGGCCGATGCCGCCACGCTCCGCGCCTTCGCCCTCGAATCTGCCCGCCTCCGCCCCGGGTTCCTCGAACTCCTCGACTGGGCCCACTGGAACGACTGGCTCCCCGTCGTTGTCAGCAACGGTTTCGACCTCTATGTCGACCCTGTCCTCGACGCCCACCGGCTCGACCGACTCATCCGCCACTGCGGCCGCACCTGGTTTGCCTACCGCTGGCGCGTCCGCTACGACAGCCCCCGCGGTGTCGAACTCCAGGCCGGCTTCAAGCTGGCCTACGCCCGCGCTTTCCGCGACCTCGGCGATTTCGTCGTCTACATCGGCGATGGCGCCAGCGACCTCCCGGCGGCCCGTCTCGCCCCTGCCGTCTTCGCCCGCAGCACCCTCCGCGAACGGCTCCAAGGCGAACACCCCCGGCTCTATCCCTTCGAAACGTTCCACGACGTCATCGCCGTGCTCGAACAGGAGGCTCCCCGGTGGTTCGCATTCTCCTCCTCTATGACTCCCGCGGAGGACTGACGGCCCGTCTCGCCGATGCCGTCGAGGCCGGTATCCGCGACGCCGGCGGCGAATCCCTGCGCCGCACCGTCGAGGAGGCCGTCCCGGGAGACCTCCTCGCCTGCGATGGTCTGGTCGTTGGTTCGCCGAACTGGAGCGGCATCACCGGCCGCCTGAAGCAGTACTTCGACGACAGCGGCGACCTCTGGGAGTCCGGCGAACTGGCCGGCCTGCCCGCCGGCGCCTTCACCGCCGGGTTCTCCCGCTCGGCTGGCACGGAAGCCACCCTCCTCCAGCTCCTCCACCTCCTGCTCGCCCACGGCATGGTCGTCGTCGGCCTCCCCTGGAGCGAGCGCATGCGCCGTTCCGGCTCCTACTACGGCGCCACCGCCCACGGCGAAGTCACCCCCGATGACGAAGCCCAGGCCCGCGCCCTCGGCGCTCGCGTCACAGCGTTCGCCCGCCGGCTCCGAGCGGCCCGGCTGTAACGACCGGTGCCCGGTACGACTGGAGAAACCAGCCGCCCGCCACCAGGTCGCGGAAGACCGTCAGCCGCCGTCCGCCCTCCAGCTCCACCTCGAAGTAGAGCCGCGCAATCTCCTCCCGCCACCACTCATCATCGATTCGCCACCGGTCGTGAATCGCCGTCACCCGCCGGAAACGCCCCTGCCAGGCGATTGCCCGCGGCTCACCCTCCCCGTCTGCCTCTACCGCCAGCCCGCGCGGCCGGTTCAGGAACCGTAGGTTACGAGCGCCAGCTGACGCTCCGGGATTCTCGACCATGGCTGAACCTCCACGATGCGGAAGACCAGTGCCTCGCCAGCCCGCGCGTGCAGCTGCGCAATCGCCTCGTCGAGCTCCCGCCGCCGGCCCTGCCCGGCCGCCCAGAGCAGCTGCTGGTGCGCGTACTCGCTGCACACCCCGTTCAGCTCCACCCCCACACGCACAGCCGGTGCCGGCAGCCGCAACGTCTCCAGCTTCCCCCGCAGCACGAAGAGCACGTGTCGCGGGTCCGCCGTCGGTTCCCGCAAGGCCAGCCGCCGGCTCACCCGGGTACCATCCTCCAGCCCCGCCCACCAGGTGACGATGCGCACCGCCCGGCCCCGGAGCTCATCACTCCCGAACGCCCGGCCCAGCGCTGCCTCGCTCCCCGCCAGCAGCGCTCCCAGGCAAACCGCTGGCGCCGGCAGTTCCACCTCCTCCTGCACCCGCAGCTCCGCCGCCGTCGGCTGCAGGCGCGCATCGTCTCGCCCGTTCGCCAGCTCCCAGGCCCGCCGGCCGGCTGGCCCGAACTGCGCCTGCAGCGCCGAGAGCGGCAGCCCGGCCAGCTGCCCCAGCCGGTCGATGCCGAACAGCCGCAGCCGCTGGTGCATCGCTGGCTCCACCGGAAGCACCTCCACCGGCAGGTGCGCGAGGAACTCCCGCTCCCGCCCGGGCACGACCACGATCGCCTGGCGCGGCCTGCCGCCCTCCCCTGCCACCCGGAAGCCCAGCCCCAGCGCACTGCAGGCCGCATGCGCCGCAAACACCGTCGTCGCCGCCCCCGCCAGCACCGGAAGCCCGGTCGCGCCTGCCAGGCTCTCCTGCAGCGCCCCCAGGTATGCACCCGCTCCCATCCCGGCCAGCTGTGCCAGCCCCCGGACCTCACAGTGCAGGTGCCCCTCACTCACCTCCTCCACCGCCGGGCTCCGCTCCCGGAGCAGATTCGCCAGCCGCTCAGCCTCCGCCCGGATGACCGATGCCGCCAGCGGCAGGAAGACCGCCCCCGGGCAGAGGGCCAGCGCCCGCCGCAGGCTCATCCCCGGCGTCACCCCCGCCGCCATCGCCTCCGCCGAGCACGCCGTCACCTCCGCGTGCTCCTCCGGTGAGCCCCCGACGACCACCGGCCGCCCCGCCAGGCGCGGGTCATCCCGCCGCGCGACCGCTATCGCAAACCACGGCACCTGGATGCAGGCGAAGTCCATCGGACTTCCGAGAATAGAACAAAAGTTCTAAACTCGGAAGAGCCCGGGCGCGAAAATTTCGCACCCCTCAGGGCGCCTCCCGCTCTCCTCCCCCCAGCCTCGCCGCCGCCAGCGTCGCCTCGAACGAGGCGATCGCCACCTCCACCTGGCTATCATCCGGCATCTTCGTGGTCAGCCCCTGCAGCGCGATGTTCGGTGCAAACAGCGCCCGCACGAAGCCGTTCTCCCGATACCGCGCCCCGAACCGCAGGATTTCATAACTCACCCCCGCGATCAGCGGCACCAGCAGAACCCGGGAGGCCGTCCGCACCGCCAGCCCCATATCCACCACCAGGTCGAACACGAAGAACGTCAGCAGCGCGATGACCACCACAACGAGCAGGAAGCTCGTCCCGCATCGCTGGTGCTCCTTCGGGAATTGCCGCACCTCCGCCACCGTCAGCGGCCGCCCTGCTTCGTAGGCGTGGATCGTCATGTGCTCCGCACCGTGGTACTGGAACACCCGCCGGATATCCGGGATGCGTCCGATCGCCGCGATGTAGCCTACGAACATCCCCAGCCGCAGCACGCCCTCCACCAGGACGACCCAGAACCGCGGGACGTCCCAGCGCTCCAGCACGTTCGCCAGCAAAATCGGCCCCGCAAAAAACACCGCGACCACGAACACCAGCGCCAGGACCATCGTCCCGAAAAACGCCTTCTCCGGGAACTCCACCGGCTGCCCATCCTCACCCTCTTCTTCGAAGGCAACCCGCGAAGAGAAGTTCAGTGCCCGCATTCCCAGTGCCAGCGTCTCCCACAGCACGACCACCCCTCGCACGAGCGGGATCCGCCGGCTCCGCCCTGTGTAAATCCCGCTCAGCCGCTCCGAATGGGTCACGATGTGGCCTTTCGGGTGCCGCACGGCGACCGCCATGTGCTCCGGCCCCCGGATCATCACCCCCTCGATGACGGCCTGGCCGCCGTAGTACACCTGGGCTGGTTCTGCTCCCATCCACGGCCCCCGAAATGGAAAAGGGGCGCCCGCGGGGCGCCCCTCGCATCCTTCTCCAGCCGCCTAGCCGCGCTGGAACCGCCGGTTGAACCGCTCCACCCGGCCCGCCGTATCCACGATGCGCTGCTCACCTGTAAAGAATGGGTGGCACACGTTGCACACGTCGATGTGAATCGTCGGCTTCGTCGAGCGCGTCTTGATCTCGTTCCCGCAGGAGCAGTGGATCGTCGCCTCGACGTACTGCGGATGTATCCCTGCCTTCATGTCGTCGTCCCTCAGGCTTCCTCGAGCGCGTACACGCTCACCTTCTTCCGCCGCCCCTTGGCGAACGGCTCGAACTTCACCCGGCCATCGATGAGCGAGAAAATCGTGTAATCCCGCCCCAGCCCGACGTTCTCGCCCGGGTGGAACCGCGTCCCCCTCTGCCGGATGAGGATCGCACCCGGCCTCACGACCTCGCCATCGAAATGCTTCACCCCGAGCCGCTTGCTGTTGCTGTCGCGGCCGTTCTTCGAGCTGCCGACACCCTTCTTGTGCGCCATCTCGCTACCCCTTCGTAATCGACTCGACCACCAGCCGCGTCACCGGCTGTCGATGCCCGAACTTCCGCCGGTAGCGCACCTTGTTCTTGTACTTCATGAACACCAGCTTTGGCGCCCGGCCATGCTGCGTAATCCGCGCCCGGACCCTGGCGCCCTCCACCAGCGGCGTGCCGACCGTCACGTTCGGCCCGTCCAGGACCATCATCACATCGAGGTCCACGACGTCCCCGGGCTCGCCCGCGAGCCGGTTCACTTCGAATTCCTGCCCCTCGACGAGGCGCAACTGGCGCCCATCGGCGCGAACGATCGCTTCCATAGCTCAAAACTCCCGGAGTACCGAGGCGGTCCTTCAAGTGTCGCGTCAGCCCCGGGTCCAGTCAACGAACCCGGGCAACCTCCCGCACGCACCCCGGCGAATCAGCCTCTGTCCCAGTCCGTCCTGGCCTGGTTCCCGGCCTCCCACGCGAGCCCGGGAGCCGGCTTCGGCTCGAACGCCGGCCGCCGGGGCGCCTCGTCAGCAGCGGGCTTCGGTGCCGCCTCCTGCTTCGGCTCCGCCAGGTCGGGCGGCGGCCACGGCTCGTGCGGGTCGCTGTTCAGCAGCCGCACGAGCGCGTCGCCTTCGAGCGTCTCCACCTCGATCAGCACGCTGGCCAGTTTGTCCAGCAGCGCGCGGTGCTCGAGCAGGATCTTCGTGGCCGTCGCGTGCGCCTCGTCGATCAGCTCCCGGACCTCCTCGTCGATCTCCTCCGCGATCTTCTCGCTGTAGTCGCGCGTCTCCGAAATCTCCCGCCCGAGGAAGATCAGCTCCTCCGTCTTCCCGAAGGTCCGCGGCCCGAGCCTCTTGCTCATCCCCCAGCGGGTCACCATTGACCGCGCAATGCGTGTCACCTGCTGGATGTCGCTCGAAGGTCCCGTCGACGCCTCGCCGAAGACGATCTCCTCCGCCGCGAGGCCGCCGAGCGCGCTCGCCATCCGGTCCTTGAACATCGATGGCGTGTGGTAACTCGTGTCCTCGCCCAGGAACCGGGTATGCCCGCCGCTCATCCCCCGCGACACGATCGTCACCTTGTACACCGGGTCGTGATGCTTCAAGAAGTGCGCCACGATCACGTGCCCGCCTTCATGGTACGCGGTGACCTTCTTCTCGAGGTCGGTCATCACCTTGCTCTTCCGCTCCGGACCCAGGATGACCCGGTCGATCGCCTCGAGGAACTCCTTCATCGTGATGATCTTCTTGTTCCGCCGCGCTGCCAGGATCGCCGCCTCGTTCACCAGGTTGGCCAGGTCCGCGCCCGAGAAGCCCGACGTCGCCTTCGCCAGCACGGCAACCTCAACGTCGTCCGCGACCGGCTTCCCCTTCATGTGCACGTTCAGGATCGCCTCGCGCCCCTTGATGTCCGGCGCATCCAGCACCACTTTCCGGTCGAACCGACCCGGGCGCAGCAGCGCCGGGTCCAGGATATCCGGCCGGTTGGTCGCCGCGATCACGATGACGTTCGTGCCGGTATCGAAGCCGTCCATCTCGACGAGAATCTGGTTCAGCGTCTGCTCCCGCTCGTCGTGCGAGCCGCCGAGCCCCGCGCCGCGCTGTCGCCCTACGGCATCGATCTCGTCGATGAAAACGATGCAGGGCGCGTTCTTCTTCGCCTGGTCGAACAGGTCGCGCACGCGGCTCGCACCAACGCCAACGAACATCTCCACGAATTCCGACCCCGAGATGCTGAAGAACGGCACCCCGGCCTCGCCCGCCACCGCGCGTGAGAGGAGCGTCTTCCCCGTGCCCGGCGGGCCCACCAGCAGCACGCCTTTCGGGATCCGCGCGCCCAGCGCCGCGAACTTCTCCGGGTACTTCAGGAACTCCACCACCTCCGCCAGCTCCTCCTTCGCCTCGTCCACGCCCGCGACGTCGGCGAAAGTCACCGTCACCTTGCTCCCGGTGAAAAGCCTGGCCCGGCTCTTGCCGAAGCTCATCGCCTGCGAATTCGACCCCTGCGCCTGCCGCATGATTAGCAGCAGGAAGAGGCCGAACAGCAGGAACGGCAGGATGTTCAGCAGCAGTCCCAGGAACGGCCCGAAGCCGGAGCTGTCCTTGTATTCGAGATTGACCGCCGGCACACCCTCAGCCGTTCCCGGGGCCCGGCTCAGCGCAACACCCCGCTGCGTCAGGATGTCTTCGATGATCGTGTTCGGCCCCACCTTGGCCGTCACGACTTTTCCGGTGTCCTCATTCGGCTGCCGGATGTACGTGACGGTCAGGTTCCGCCCGTCGACTTCGATCTTCTCGATTCGCCCGCGCTCGGCATCCGTGATGACCTGCCCGAAATCGACCGACTGGTGGTCGCTCCCGTTCGCGAAGAACGCGAAAAAGATAGCGATGACTGCGACGATGACGAGGAGCCAGAAGAAACTATTGCGAATCCAGCGGGAATACAATGAGGGTCTCCGTGCGGCGCAGTCGGGGGCTGCGCTCGTTCCGAGTATAGCAGAGGGCCTCCGCCGTGCCTGTGGGCGACGTAAGCGCGCCTGTACACCCCCACCGTGCTGGGCCCCCTGTCTACACTACGTCACCGTAAGCGTCCCGGCGCATCCCTTCCCACCAGTGAAGACGCGCCCCAATCGCCCCCTGTCGCTCCAGCGGCTACGCTGTAGCCCATCCCCGCACCCGCTCACCCTCAGGAGGCTCCTGCTCCATGAAGCTCGCATTCGTCGGCGGTACCGGTCCCGAAGGCCTCGGGCTCGCCATGCGATTCGCCCGCGCCGGCCACGCCGTCGCCATCGGTTCACGCTCGGCCGAGCGCGGCGAGGAAGCTGCCGCCAAAGTCCGTGAGGCCGTACCGGGCGCTGCCGCTTCCGGTGGCGACAACGCCTCCGTCGTCCGCGACGCCGACGTGGTCTTCCTCACCTTCCCCTACAGCGGCCAGGCCGCCACGCTCGAGGCCCTCAGGACCGAACTCGCCGGCAAAATCGTCTGCAACGTCGTCGCCCCCCTCGAATTCCGCCAGGGCGTTGGCGCCGTCGCCCTGGACGTTCCCGGGGGGAGCGCTCTCCAGGAAGCTATCGCCCAGCTGCCCGAATCCCGCGTGGTCTCCGCCTTCCAAAACCTCAGCGCCGAAGAGCTCCAGCACCTCGACCACCCCATCGAGGCCGACGTCCTCGTTTGCGGCAAGGACGCCGAGGCGAAGCAGGTCATCATCGGCCTCGCAAACGAAATCGCCGGCGTCCGCGGCATCGACGCCGGCGGCCCGTCACAAAGCCGCTACGTCGAGATGCTCACTGCCCTGCTCATCAACCTCAACCGCAAGCACAAGACTCAGACCAGCATCCGCATCGTGGGAATCTGAAATGCCCTCCACCGAGCGCTCCGGCGTCCGCGTCTGGTACGACACCCGGGGAGAGGGTGACCCTCTCGTCATGGTCTACGGTATCGGCGGCCACTCCGCCGACTGGTGGGATGCATTCCCCGCCCTCCTCGCCCGCCGCTATCGCCTCGTCCTGGTCGACAACCGTGGCACCGGCAACTCCGAAAAACCCGCCTCGCCGTGGACCATGTCGGACATGACCGCTGACGTCATGGCCGTCGCCGATGAACTCGGCCTCGAGCAGTTCCACCTCCTCGGCTGTTCGCTCGGCTCTATCATCGTCCGCCACGTCGTCCGCGAATACGGCCCGGACCGCATCCGCTCGCTGAGCCTCCTCTGCCCTCCAAACGGCATCCCCGCGACCGAGGAAGACCTCCGCACCGCCCTGTTCTGGGACCGGACGAAACCGCTCATCGAATCCGCACGCGCCGCCTGGCCCATCATCCACCCGCCCGCATGGATCGCCGCCAACGAAGCCGAGCTCATTCGCCGCTTCGAACTTTCCATGGAGAACCCGACCCCCGCCCGCACGTTCCAGTTCCAGCTCCAGGCCGCGCAGGCGGCGCCCGACCCCAACCCGGCCGTCGATGCTGCCTCGTTCCCGGTCCTCATCATGCACGGCACCATCGACCGCCTCGTCCCCCCGGCCAATGCGGAGCTGCTCGCCAGGCAGGTTCCCCGCGCGCGGCTCGCCTGGCTCGAAGGCGACAGCCATAACTTCTGGTCACACGACCCCCTCCGCTCGGCAGAAGTCCTCCTCGATTTTCTCGACACCGTCCCCTGAGTGGCGGTCCGGAGGTGACCCCGTGAACTCCCTCGAAATCTTCGGCATCCCGGGCCTGCCCGAAATCACCCCCGGTACCGACCTCGCCGCCGCCATCGCGGACGCCGCCGCGGCAGCCGGCACACCCCTCCGGGATGGCGACATCCTCGTCGTCACCTCGAAAGTGGTCTCCAAGGCGGAGGGCCGCGTCGTCGAGCTCGCCACCGTCGAGGTCTCGCCCTTCGCCCGCCAGTACGCCGAGCGCTGGGACAAGGACCCCGCCGTCATCGAGCTCGTCCTGCGGGAGGCCCGCCGCGTCGTCCGGCAGGTCGGTCCTGTCCTCATTACCGAGACCCGTCACGGGTTCGTCTGTGCCAACTCCGGCGTCGACCAGTCTTCGTCCGGCGGCCACGGGCTCGCCGTCCTCCTGCCCGAAGACCCCGACGCGAGCGCCCGCCGCATCCGGCAGGGCCTCAAAGCCCGCGGCGTTGACGTCGCCGTTATCATCTCCGATACCTTCGGCCGCCCCTGGCGCGAAGGCCAGACCGATGTCGCCATCGGCATCGCCGGCATGCACCCGGTCACCAGCTACATCGGCCAGGTCGACCCCCACGGCCACGAATTCCGCGTGCAGGCGCTCTGCACTGCCGATGAACTCGCCGGTGCCGCCGAGCTGGTGAAAGGCAACCTTTCGCGTGTCCCCGCGGCGGTCATCCGGGGCCTCCCGTGGCAGCCCAATGAGGAGGCCACCATGCAGCTCATCATCCGCGAACCCGAGCGCGACCTCTTCCGCTAGGACCCGCCTCGAGCCCCACGCGCAAACTTGTCGTGGGGCACTGCGCCGGGCGCCCGTGCCGCCGCTGCTGTCGTGGGGACGCCCGCCGATGCGTCGGATGTCCCGTCGCAGGGGGTCATCGTCACGGGCTGGGGCGCCCACCGTCCGGGTTGCTCCTCTCTTCGCTCTCCCGGCCCCGCAGGGGGAAAGAATTCAGGAACCGGAAAGCCCCGACGGCCGCGGCCGGACCGCCTCCACCAGCCGGCCTGCTCGCTGCAGCTGCCGCGGATTGAGCGTCACCAGTCGGTCGCCCAGCGTCTCTGCTACCGCGAAGTACAGCGCATCGCTCCCCCGCAGCTGGTGCTCGGCAGCCAGCGCTGCCGCACGCTCCGCCAGCGGCAGCGCTACCGGCAGGAACTCGAACAGCGGTGAGACTCGCAAATGCTGCTCGACCTGTCGCGCCAGCCCGCCGTCGCCCGTGCCCGCCGCGATTGCTGCCGACGTCTCCGCCAGCGCAATCACCGGCGACCGGAGCGGCTCGCCGACTGCGACCGCCTCCCGCAGCCACGCGACCGTCGCCTCGTGCTGCCGGTCCCTCGCATTGAAAAGCGAAACGAAGACGCTCGCGTCGACCGTGGCCATCAGCGTTCACCGCCCGCGCCGTCCGGCAGGGACGGCAGCGTCAGCCATGCCGCCCCCACCGCCTCGGCAAGCCGCTCGATCGCCGCGATCTCGGCCTGAGCCTGGCCCGGTTCGACCCCGGCGATGTCCCGTTCCGAATACGGGCGCAGGAGGGCGACCGGCTCCCCATTCACTGTGATGACGTACACCGCCCGCTCATCGCGAACCGCGCGCACGACTTGCGTCGCCTCATTCTTCAGCTGCCGGACACCAATTTTCCGGATCACGATGAGACCCCGTGGCCACATCGTGGCTACCCCGTTTCGAACCGTCAAGCTGTCCGGCCCTGACGCCTGCCACGGCCCCTGCTACCATCACACCGTGGAACCAGCGACCGTGCGCGTGAAGCTCGTTCGCGATGGCGCCCGACTCCCCACACGCGCCACCGAGTTCGCCTCCGGGTTCGACCTCGCCGCCTGCATCGAAGCCCCTCTCACGGTCGGTAACCGCCCGGTCGTCGTCCCAACCGGTGTCGCCCTCGAAGTCCCGCCCGGTGTCGATGCCCAGGTCCGTCCCCGGAGCGGCCTCGCACGCAGCGGCGTCCTCTGCACCCTTGGCACCATCGACGCCGACTACCGTGGCGAACTCCTCGTCACCCTCTACACGATCGCGCCCGGCATCGAACACGTCGTCGAACCCGGCGACCGCATCGCACAGCTCGTCTTCGGCCTCCTCGTCCCGGCACGCCTTGAACTCGCTGCTGACCTTGCGGCGACCGTCCGCGGCGACGGCGGCCACGGGAGCACCGGCCGGTGAGCTACCTCTACGTCGCGCTCGGCGCCGTCATCGGCGCTCCCCTGCGCTACTTCGTCGGGAGCCACGTCAAGCCCGGCCTCGTCGGCAACTTCCCCCTCGGGACCTTCATCGTCAACGTCACCGGCTGCTTCATCATCGGGCTGTTCCTCGAATACGCTGCCGGGCGCGGCTCCCTGTCTCGCGAAGCCCGGCTCTTCGTCGTCACCGGTTTTCTTGGTAGCTACACCACCTTTTCGGCCTTCGGCTGGGAGACGTACGACCTCGTGAAGGTCTCTGAACCGTGGACAGCGGCTGCCTACGCCGGCCTCTCCCTCTTCGTCGGCGTCCTGGGGGTCTGGGCCGGCGCCATCGTCGCCCGCACGCTATCGTAGCTCCCGCTGGAACGTAGCCAGCAGGCCGGTATCCTGATTTGGTTACCTGACCCGGGGTTCTCACCATGTCCTACGAACTCGATACGCTCGTGCCGAACGCGGCGCCGGCAGAACGCCCTGACTTCAACAGCGGCGATACGGTCCGCGTCCACGCCAAAGTCGTCGAAGGCAACCGGGAGCGCATCCAGGTCTTCGAAGGCGTGGTCATCCGCAAGCGGAACAAGGGCCTTGCCTCGAACTTCACCGTGCGAAAAATCGCGGCCGGCCAGGTCGGCGTCGAGCGGACCTTCCCGCTCCACAGCCCCCGCGTCGACAAAATCGAAGTCGTCCGCCGGGGCAAGGTCCGCCGCAAGAACCTCTACTACCTCCGCGGCCTCACCGGCAAAGCCGCCCGCATCAAGGAGAAGCGGTAAGTTCGTCCCGCCGCTGTACGGCCACGACGGCAGAGGCCCGGGAGATTTCTCCCGGGCCTCTTGCTTTCCTCTCCGTCCTCGCCGGGCTATTCGCCGAGCGCGCCCGCGACCGGCAGCGGCGCCCGCCCTCCCTGGCCTTCGCGTCCCGGTTCCCCGGGCGGCCCGCCCGCCACCGTCCGCCGCAGCGGCAGCTCCGGCATCATGAATGCAAGCACGGCGCACAGGACCGCGGCCGCCACCGCCCCCCAGTAGATGTGCCGTACCGCGATGACGACCCCTTCTCCCTGCGCCTCGCGCGTGCGCGTCAGCAGGATTTGCCCGTCCGGCATCTGCAGGATCGCCTGCTCGATGCGCGCGTAGACGGTCTCGTTCAGCCGGACCGTCGGGTCGTCCAGCTGCTGCACGAGTTGCGGCCCAAGCGTCGTCTTGTCCTCCGCCGTCAGCCGCGCCGAGAACTCTGCATGGTACGTGTTCGCGAGAATCGCGCCGAACACCGCGATACCGAGCACGCTCCCAATCTGGCGGAAGAACTGGTTCGCCGAGCTCGCAACCCCAATGTACTGGTACCCGACCGCGTTCTGCACGACGAGCGACATCGTCGGCAGCACCAGCCCGAAACCCAATCCCAGCACGACCATCGTCGCGCTTATCTGCCACAGCTTCGTGTCCAGGCTCACCTGCGTCAGCAGCCCCAGCGCTGCCGCGATGAGCACCGTCCCGAAGAACGTCTGCCACCTGTACCGACCGGTCCGAGCGATGACCTGTCCCCCGACTACGCTGGAAACCAGAACCCCCAGGCTCTGCGGCGTCGTGATGACGCCTGAAACCGTCGCCGAGGCGCCCAGCGCCGTCTGGACATAAAGCCCCAGGAACTGGAACGCCCCGAACACACCAAACCCGAACGTGAACACCACCAGGTTCGAGAGCAGGAACACCCGATTGCGGAACAGGTGCAGCGGCAGCGTCGGCTCCGGGTGGCGCAACTCCTGCAGGACGAAAAGCCCGACCAGCACCACGGACCCCGCCAGCAGCCCCACGATCTGCGGCGAACCCCACGCGTACTTCTCCCCGGCCCACACCAGCGCCAGCAGCGCCATGACCGACGCCGCCGAAAGCAGCGCCGCGCCGAGGAAGTCCAGCCTCGGAGTACCGCTCCGCGCCTTCGCTGGCAGGTTGAACCAGATTGCCGGGATTGCGATGAGCCCGACCGGGATATTGATGTAGAACACCCAGCGCCAGCTCAGTGTGTCCGTCAGAAACCCCCCGAACGTGGGGCCAACCACGCTCGCGAGACTGAACACCCCGGTGAAGAGCCCGATGTACTTCCCACGTTCAGCGGGCGCGAAAAGGTCGCCCATCGTCGCGAAGACCGACGCAAAAATCATGCCCCCGCCGAGCCCCTGCAGCGCCCGCATCCAGATAAGCACCGGCATGTTCGGAGCTGCCCCGCACGCCGCCGATGCGACCATGAACAGGACCACACCCCCGATGAGGAACAGCTTCCGGCCGTAGATATCGCCGAGCTTCCCCACCAGCGGGATGACGACCGTCGATGTCAGCATGTAGCTCGTAAACAGCCACGAGAGCAGTGCGAAACCGCCCAGGTCTGCCAGGATTCGCGGCGTCGCCGTCGAAACGACCGTCTGGTCCAGCGCCCCGATGAACAGCGACACCATCAGGCTCCCAAGGAGGAGCCACTTCTGGCGCGGCGTCAGCCTGTCGCCGAGCGGCTGAGAAGCCGGCCCTGCAGTCATCCATCCCCTCCTACGTTCACGTCAGCGTAAACGGTGACTCCGAGCGTACATAGTTCGTGTCCACCGAACAATTGGGGCAACGCTGGGCACCGTTTCCGCTCTCAGCACCACTCCAGCACCGCCTCCCGGCCATCGAACCACACGATTGCCGCCTGCCCGAACGCCCGCGCCAGCGTCCGCACCTCCTCCAGTGCCGCCCCGAAGACCGCAAACGACGGCTCCCGGTGCGTCCCGTCCGGCGAACGTCCCTCCGCCCTCGCCCACTGCCATCCCCGCCGTTCGATCTCCGCGCGCAGCGCCCGGTTGCGCGCTTCGTTCTCCTCCCTGCCCGGCCGTTCTCGACCCGGGTTCCACGCCGTCACCACCGCGAACGTACCCGGCGCCCCGGCCACCGCCTCACCGATGCGGAACACGGCGCCGCCGCCCGGCAGCTCTACCTCGTACACCGCCTCCCGGTACAGCCGGTCCAGCTCCGGCTCAGGGGGCCTATGCCCGGCCCGCGGCGTAGAATCGCTCTCCATGGAACAGCCCCTGCACTTCGAATCCCGCGGTCCCATCGGTATCCTCACCCTCAACCGGCCAGAGCGCCTCAACGCAATCGACCACGCGATGCTCCGCGCCCTTCGCGCCTTCTTCGACGAGCGGCATCGCGACTTCGCAACCCGCGTCATCATCATCACCGGCGCCGGCCGCGGTTTTTGTGCCGGCCTCGACCTCAAAGCGGGACCCGAACAGGGCCCATGGCAGCCCGGTGTCGGCCCGGTCCAGGATGCCCTGGCTTTCCAGGAAGATATCGCTGACCTGATGGTCAAGATGCGCGAATGCCCCCAGGCCCTCATCGCCGCAGTCAACGGCCCCGCCACCGGCGGCGGCCTCTCCATCGCGCTCGCCTGCGACATGCGCATCGGGACTGCCGCCGCCCGCTTCGCCTGCTCCTACCTCAACCTCGGTCTCGGCGGAGCAGATGTTGGCTCCTCCTACTTCCTCCCGAAAATCGTCGGTATGGCCCATGCCGCCGATATGCTCTACTCCGGCCGCCTCGTCGATGCGCAGGAAGCCCGCGAAATCGGCCTCCTGACCCGCATCGTCGAGCCAGACGACCTCCTTCCAGCGGCGCTCGCCGTCGCTGAAAGCATCGTCCGAAAGGCCAGCCCCCTCGGCCTCCGGCTCACGAAGCAGGTGCTGAACGAGACCGTCAACGGCATTTCGCTCCAGGCTGCGCTCAAGCTCGAGAACCGCAACCAGATCCTCGCCAGCCAGACGCTGGATGCCCGCGAAGCCAGGCAGGCGTGGTTCGAAAAGCGCGACCCCGCCTGGCGCGACGCCTGAGCTGCCCACCGTGGAAAAATGACGACCCCCGGAGCTCTGCCCGGGGGCCAGTTGCCGTCCATTCGCTGGCTGGGGATGGAGGATTCGAACCCCCACATACAGATCCAGAGTCTGCTGTCCTACCCTTAGACGAATCCCCAGCGCGGCCTCCAGATTACCAATCCTCTCGCGCCTGCGCCAAGTTTTCGCTACCCGAGCCGTGCCCGCGCCGCCCGCAGCCGCGCCAGCGTTCGCTCCCGCCCGAGAATCGCCGCCGAATCGAACAGCGGGATGCCCGTTGGCCGGCCCATCACCGCCACGTACAGCACCGGGATGAACTTCCGCAGCTTCATTCCCAACGGCTCTTCCAGGCTCCGCAGCGCCGCCTCCACCGCGGCCGTCGTCCATTGCTCGGCGCCGATGGCGTCCAGCCGCACGAGCGCTTCGTCCAGCACCCTTACCGCAACCGCAGGGTCGCCGAGCCGCTCCGTCAGCAGCGCCGTTTCGTACTCCGGCGCGTCGTACGTGAACAGGAAGCCGATGAGCCCCGGAATCTCGCCGAGCAGCGTCACCCGCTCCCGCAGCAGCGGTGCTGCTGCCCGGACGACCGTCTCGTCAAGCGGTCGCGGGACCGAAGCCGGCAGGCCCCGGTCGGCCCATTCCGCCACCAGCCGTACCCACCGCTGCTCGTCCATCGCCCGGATGTAGTGCCCGTTCAGGAAGTTCAGCCGCTCGATGTCGAAAACCGCCGGGTTGGGCACCACCCGCGCCAGGTCGAAATGTCGCGTCAGCTCGTCCGCGCTGATGATCGTGGTGTGGTCGTCGAGCGACCAGCCGAGGAAGGCGAGGAAGTTCAGCATCGCCTCTGGCAGATACCCGCGTTCCCGGTAGTCGAGCAGTGCCGTATCCCCCGAACGCTTGCTCAGCTTCTTGTGGTCCGGCCCCAGGATGAGCGGCAGATGGGCCCACGCCGGTTGCTCCCACCCCAGCGCCTCGTAGAGCTGGATGTGCTTCGGCGCGCTCGAAATCCACTCGTCGCCCCGGATGCAGTGACTGATCGCCATCGCCCTGTCGTCGACCACCACCGCCAGGTGATACGTCGGGAAGCCGTCCGACTTCAGCATCACGAAGTCGTCCTGCAGCGCGTTCTCGAATACGACCTCCCCGCGCACGACGTCCTGCAGCACGGTCACGCCCTCCTGCTTCATGGCGAAGCGGATGACGTGCGGTTCGTCTTTCGCCCGGGCCGCCGATTCCGCCGGGTCGACCCGGCGGCAAAGCCCGTCGTAGCCCGGCGGCCGTTTCGCCGCTGCCTGCGCAGCCCGCAGCGCATCGAGCCGCTCGGGCGTGCAGAAGCAGCGGTAGGCCCGGCCCCGCTCGATGAGCAGCTCGGCGGCCTCCCGGTAGCGCGGCAGCCGCGCCGACTGGAAATACGGCCCGTGCGGCCCGCCGATATCCGGCCCCTCGTCCCAGTCGATGCCGAGCCAGCGGAGGCTCTCCATAATCGCCTCAACCGCTCCCTCCACGTACCGGTTCCGGTCAGTGTCCTCAATCCGCAGGATGAACTGTCCCCCGCGGGCCCGCGCGAACGCCCAGCTGAACAGCGCCGAGCGGATGTTGCCAACGTGAGGATTCCCCGTCGGGCTCGGGGCGTAGCGGGTGCGCACTGGCCGTTCGGTCACGAAGCCTCGCCTTGCTCGAGGGTCGCCGGCGGAACCGCCGCGTACCGAGAGGCTACCGCCTCCCCCGCGATGGCGCGAATCGCCGCGAGGAGGTCGGGTGGTGCTGGCGCGCCGACGCTCAGCGTCCCGCCCTCCGGGTGCGGCACGGCGATTCGCAGCGCATGCAGCAGCTGCCGCCCGCCGGGCTCGGCCCGCCCGTACACCGCATCGAACGCTACCGGCGTCCCCGCCGCCGCGAGGTGCACGCGAATCTGGTGGGTCCGCCCCGTCTCGGGGTACACCTCCAGCACCGCGCGGCCCTCCCCGCTCGCCACCATGCGGTACTCCGTCCGGGCACGCCGACCCCGGCTCGTCACCGCCATCCGCGTCCGGTCCCGCGGGTCGCGGTCGATCGCCGCCTCGATCACGGCGTGCGGCTGCGATGGCACCCCTTCGACCACCGCCAGGTAGACTTTCTTCGCCCGTCGTTCTTCGAACGCTCGGCTGAGCGCAGCCTGCGCCGCTGGGGTCTTCGCCAGCAGCAGCACCCCGCTCGTGTCCTTGTCCAGTCGATGCACGATGCCCGCGCGCTCCGCCTCGAACGCCCCCGCTGCGTCGCCCAGTTGCGCCAGCCACCATCCTGCGACCGACGGCCCGGTATCGCCTGGCGCCCCGTGGACGGCCAGCCCTGCCGGCTTGTCGACCGCCGCCATCACCTCGTCCTCGTAGATGATGTGCAGCTCCACGCCCGGGTCGCCAGCCTCCCGGGCGGCCGGCTCCATCATCACGACCACCCGGTCGCCAGCAGTCAGCACAGCCGATTTGCGAGCCCCCGCGCCGTTCACCTCCACCAGCCCGCGTTCGATGAGCCGCTGAACGCGTGCCCGTGAGAACCCCGGCAGCGAGCCAGCCACGAACGCGTCCAGTCGGCAGCGTTCCCCCGCTACGAGCTCGATGACCGTTCGTTCTCCGGTGGCTGGAACACCATGGTCCACAGCAGGATCACCACCCCGATGCTGATTGCCGAATCGGCTACATTGAACGCCGGCCAGTTCGGCACTTTCAGGAAGTCCACGACGCGGCCTTCGCTCACCCGGTCGACCAGGTTGCCCACCGCCCCGCCCAGCATCAGGGCCAGCCCAAGCCGCATGACCGGCTGCGCGAACCCCGGGTTGAAGAGGTAAACCAGGATCGCGGCCAGCCCTGCGACGCTCGCGATGACGAGCAACGGCCCGGCTCCCTGCAGAATGCCGAACGCCGCCCCCGTGTTCGTCACGTGCACGATGCGGAAGAACGGCAGCACCTCGACACTGTCGCCGCGCTCCAGGTTCGTCCTGATGAGCCACTTCGTGAGCTGGTCGGCACCAACGATGGCCGCGGCCAGCAGAAGGAACCACCCGTCGCGCCGGGCGACCGCCAGCCGCGGGCCGACCCTGCCCCCCGCGCGCGCTTCTTCCATCAGCTCCAGTGTACCCCCTCGCCCTCCTTACCGCGGCAAACCCGCCTTGCCTGCCCCGGTTTCGAACCGCTACGCTCACTTCGGGCCCCCACCTGCGCCCGAGGAATCGCGAATGTCCACGACGACATCGAAAGAACTGCGCCCCGACGGCAAACTCCGCCTCCCACCCGGCCAGCACCTCACCACCGGCTGGCCCGTGCTCCACTACGGCAGCATCCCTCGCATCGACCTCGACTCGTGGCGTTTCCACGTGTGGGGTCTCGTCGAAGAGGAGAAGTCCTTCACCTGGGAGGAGTTCAACGCCCTCGGCCAGGTCACGGACACCAGTGATATCCACTGCGTTACCACCTGGAGCAAGTTCGATAACACCTGGCAGGGCGTGCCGTTCCGCGCCCTCTACGATGCCATTCGGCTCAAGCCGGAGGCGAAGTACGCCATGGTCCACTGCTACGGCGGCTACACCACGAACCTTCCGCTCGAGGACCTCCTCCGGGAAGGCGTCCTGTTCGCCCACTCCCACAATGGCCAGCCGCTCACGAAGGAGCACGGGTGGCCGATGCGCCTCGTCGTCCCCCACCTCTACTTCTGGAAGAGCGCGAAATGGGTCGGTGGCATCCAGTTCCTCGACCGCGACCGGCCCGGGTTCTGGGAAACTTACGGCTACCACAACTACGGCGACCCGTGGCAGGAGCAGCGCTACTCCTGAACTCGCCCCCGGCGTCTCGCTGGACCTCAGCGGACCGTCACGAGTCCGCTCATCGCGTCACCGTGAACCCCGCACCGGTACGAGAACGTCCCCGGCTCGGTGAACTCATGCTCGAAGTTCCCCGTCCGCATGACGCCCGAGGCCACCTCCGCGCCGTTGAAATTCCCCGCCACCTGGTGTTCCGCCTGTCCGCGGAACGTCCATGTCACCCGCGTGCCAACCGGCACCTGCAGGCTCCGCGGCTGGAACCGGAAGTCCGTCACCGTGACGGTGGTCAGGCTGGCCGGCAGCGCCCCGGGCTTCGTCGGGGTCGGAACCGGGCCCCCGGCATCCCCGCTGCACGCTGCCGCGGCGAGCATCGCTCCGAGCGCCAGCGCTGCGACCCTCCGCATCCTCACGCTTCCACCGAAGCGATGTAGAGATAGACCGGCTGCCCGCCCTCGATGACCTCCAGCTCGGCCCCGGGAGCAGCAGCCCCCGCGGCGGCCCGCGCAGCCCCCGCATCGCCTCCTGTCCCTACGTACACTGTGACGAGCGTGTCCTCGGCGGCTCCCGCTGCACGCAGCCCGGCGGCCAGCGCCTCCTCGGGCGTAGCGCGTGCCGCGACCAGCCGCCCATCGACCACGGCGATACCCTGCCCCGCCTTCACCGCGACCCCGTCGACCGTCCGCGATGCAGCCGCGACGGTGACTTCAACCGTCCGCACCCGCCGGGCGGCCTCCGCCATCCGTGCGGCCAGTTCCGGCCCCCGCTGGCCCGGGTCGAAGAGCAGTGCCGCCGCCACGCCCTGAGGCAGCGTAGCCGTCGGTACGACGTGCAGCGTGCACCGGGCCAGCTGCCGCGCCTGTTCGGCCGCCAGCAGCACATTCTTGTGGTTCGGCAGCACGATGACGTCCGCCGCCCCAATCTCTTCGGCCGCCCGGGCGATTTCACCCGCGGCCGGCTTCTCCCGCTCGCCAAGGTCCACCGCTCGCGCCCCGAGGCTTTCGAACAACCGGTCGAATCCCTCGCCGCGGCTCACCGCCAGCAGTCCCACGGCCGCCGTTGCGCCGCTGCCGATAGCTTCGAACCGGACCCGCTGTACCCCCATGTCGTCGACCTTCACCCGGCGCGGCGTGCCCAGCCGGCCGGCTGCTTCCAGCAGCGCCTCCGGCTGTCCCGTGTGCACGTGGACCCGGGCCAGCTGCTCATCCCCCACGATGACGACACTCTCCCCAAACGATTCTGCCAGCGCCCGCAGCTTCGCCATGTCCACCTCCGCCCCGGGCTCCGGCTCCAGGACGAACTCGGTGCAGAAGCCCGTCGCATCCTCCTCGTGGGCCGCCGCGAACTCCCGCGCGTGGCCGTCCCCTGCGAGGTGCGAAAGGTCGAGCGGTTCACCCCGGAGCCGTGCAAGCATCCCCTCCAGCAGCACACAGACCCCCTCGCCCCCAGCATCAGGGACGCCCGCCTCCCGAAGGGATGGCAGCATCTCCATGGTCCGCGCCTCCGCAACCGTTGCTGCGGCCAGGGCCCGCTCCAGCACCGGAAGGCAGGCCAGGCCGGCACCGCCGCCGGGCAACTCACGTGCCGCTGCCGCTGCTGCTGCCGCCGCCTCGCGGAGCACGGTCAGCATGGTGCCTTCCTGTGGCTGACTCACCGCCCGGTAGGCTGCCGCAGCCGCATGCGCCAGCGCCCCCGCCAGGCGCGCGGCGTCGATATCCGTGGCCCCCGCAATGCCGTCGGCAAAGCCTCGCAGCGCCTGCGACAGGATGACCCCGGAGTTTCCCCGGGCGCCGTAGAGCGCGCCGCGTGCCGCCGCTGCCGCCACCGACGCCGCATCATCGCTATCCCCAGCCCTCGCCTGGGCCACGGCCTCCCGCATCGTCGCTGCCATGTTCGAACCCGTGTCCCCGTCCGGGACCGGGTACACGTTGATGGCGTCGATCGCATCTGCCCCGGCCGCCAGCGCTGCCGCTGCCGCCTCGAAGAGCGCGCGGAGTCCGCTGCCGTCGACCCGCTCGATGGGGCGCATCTCCCCGCTCACGCGCTGCCACCCGGCAGCGTTTGGCCGCTATCGAAACCCGGTGCTAGCATGGGCACTTGATTCTGCCACGGAAGGAAACATCACGCATGGCCAGTGGAGCGTGCGACGTTTGCGGCAAGACGACCCAGTTCGGCCGGCATATTCGCCACACCCACGGCGGCCGCTGGGAGCGCAAGGCCACCAAGAAGTCGAGGACGTTCCGACCGAACGTCCACAAACACCGCATCTACTTCGGCGGTGCTTCCCTGCGCGTCAACATCTGCACGCGCTGCCTGAAAACCATCACCAAGTCCGCCTGATCGGCGATACCCGTCGCCCTCACACGCGCCGGCCCGCAAGGGCCGGAGCCGTTTCGTGCCTCAGTCCTTGCCTTTAGCCGAACACTGCGAACCGCCGCAGTGCCGCCTCCAGGGGCTCCTCGACGACGCCGGGAACCTCGAGGACAGCCTCCAGCCACGCCGGCCGCTGCCGTCCGCACACCGCGACCGGGTTCGCGTACGGCGAGTGCTCCGTCGCCAGCACCGCGAACCGTCGTACGTACTCACGCGGACGGAGGTCGGACCCGAGCTCCACCAGCGCGAACGGGTCGGGCGCGGAAAGCGCGCCTGGCACCCCCCGCACCACCGCCGGCCCCGGCCGGTCACCGCCGCCGGCGAGGCCCGGGCCGTCGAGGATCGCCACGCCCCGCACCTCACCCGGCCGCGCGCCGGCCAGCAGCAGGCCGATATAGCCCCCGAGCCCCCTGCCAACGACGGTCGCCGGCCCGGTGGCCGCCAGCCCCACGTCGGCATCTCCCATCAGCGCCTCGGCCGTGTAGCCGCCGCCCGCCGGGACCGTCGATGAGCCATGACCGGTAAAGTCGAGCGCATAGATGGAACCAGGCCACCCCTCCAGTTCAGCCGGCACCCGCTCCGGCGAGCGGTCGCCGAGCGCGTGCAGCAGGAGCAGGCGCGGCCCCGTTCCATCCCGCAGGGTGTGAAGCGCCAGCTTCACCCGGTTGTGCTGCAGGAAGACGGTCATCGCAGGAACTCCAGCACGAGCTCGGCCACCCGGTGGGGGTGTTCGATGTGGATGAAGTGCCCCGTATTCTCAAAAGGGATGATCTCCGCCTGGGGCGGCAGGTACGGCAACAGTGCGCGGTGGTTCGTGCCCCAGCCCATCTCCTCCTCCACCGTTGCCGTCAGCCCCAACAGGGGTACCTTCAACCCCTTCAGCCGCTGCAGTGACCACTCGGGGCTCCACGGCCCGAAGCCGCCGAACCGGATTGCAGGGTCCAGCTTCCACCGCCAGCCATCCGGGTCCCGCCGAGCTCCGATCGTCACCAGGTAGCGCAGCCAGTCATCCGAAAGGCGCGGATTCATCCGCTTCCGGCGGCGTGCCAGCTCCTCCAGTGTCCCCGGCTTCCGCAAGTTGATGTGCGCAGCGCGCCGGTGGTCCAGCCACTCAGCCAGCGTCTTCTGCGTGAACTTCCGGTGCTCGTGATCCGAAACGTCCGGTGCCGGGTCCCGGCTCGGCAGCCCGTCGACCACGACGAGCTTCGAAAGCCGATACGGCAGCGCCTCCGCCAGCTGCAGCATCATGCCGCCGCCCTTCGAATGCGCCACCACCGGCACCGCGTCCGGTGTCGTCGAATCCAGCACCGAGAGCGCATCGCGGACGTCAGCGTCCCAGCTGTACAGCGCAGCGTGGTCCGAATCGCCGTGCCCCCGGTGGTCCCACGAAATCACCCGCCAGCCGGCATCTGCCAGCAGCGGGGCGAAGACGTCGAACGTCCCTGCAAAATCGGACCCGCCGTGCACCAGGAACAGCGGCGGCCCGTCCGCGTCGCCCCATTCGCATACATGCAGGCGGACGCCGTACGAGTCGACCCAGCGGTGCCTCGCAGGCCGCCGCGCACCGGGATACGTCAAAAAGCGCGGTTCCTCAGCAACCGGCGCTGTCATGTCTCACCTTCCCAGGCTGTGGGTTCTGCCTGCCTCGGGTTCCCCGGCGGGGTCGAGGCGCACCCTTCGAGCATCTCGGCCGCCCCGTTGACGGTCAAGACACGGCGGCACGCCGGTTCGCAATCGCCCTCAAGGCACCAGCAGCAGGTCGACCAGTGCAGGCAGCGCGACCCCCGCCGGCGCACGGATGATAACGTCCGCAATCCCCGACAGCGCCGTCTCTTCCGGGTTGACCTCGATGAGCGGCGCGCCCCGTCGCTTTGCCAGCACTGGGAAATCGGCCGCCGGGTACACGACCGCGCTCGTCCCAACCGTCAGGAAGAGGTCGGCAGCCAGTGCCTGCCGGTAGCATTCCTCCAGCGCGTCCCGCGGGATCGGCTCGCCGAACATCACCACGTCATTTTTGTACAGCCCCCCGCAAACCGGGCAGGAGGGCGGCAGACGGTCGAGGTTCACGGTCTCGAGTCGCTCCCGCGCGCCGCACGCGATGCACCGCACCTTGTACCGATTGCCGTGAATCTCCGTGACCCGTCGCGAACCGGCAACCGCATGCAGGTTATCGATGTTCTGGGTGATGACGTGGGCCAGGCGGCCCATCTGCTCGAGCTCGGCCATGGCATAGTGCCCGGCATTCGGCACCGCCCGTTCGATGGCTTCCGAAAACGGCGAGCCCGACGTCTCGTGGGCGATGGCCTGCCGCCACCACTCAGCAGGGTCGTGGGTGAACAGCTCCCAGCCGTCGATCGTCGGTTCGCCGAACCGCTCATACACCCCGCCCGAGCCCCGGTAGGTCGGGATGCCGCTCTCTGCCGAGAGCCCTGCTCCAACGAGCGCAACGGCGTGCATGCTGCGCCGCAAAAGCGCCGCTGCCTGCCGAAGCGCGCGCTCGACGGTGGGGTCAGCCAGGGCCGGGTGCGTGGCGGTCAATCGTCCCCTCTACCGGGAGATGATACGCCACTTCGGCCGCGTATGAGGCGGCCTGCCGTTCCCGCTCGGCCCGGTCCCACTGCAGCTCCTCCCCCATCAGCTCAGCCGCGCGCTCGTGACAGCAGAGACCGCGGCACGACGCCCAGCCGATGCCCGTCCGCCGCAGCAGAGCGTCGCCGACTGTCGCCGCCTGCTCGAACTTCACCGCGAACCGGACTTCGCCTTCGACCGCCGGCGCATGCGGGCACAGGATGTCCCGGCCCAGCTCCGCCACCGCGGGTACGCCCGCGCCGTACCGTCGCAGGTGCCTCCGCAACGCGTGGTCGAACCCCAGCCCAATGAGCTGCTCCCTCCAGCCCGCCGGCGCCGCGGCCTCCCAGCGCTCTGCCTTCCGGCCCGTCAGCCTCCTTACGACTTCGCCTGCCAGCGGCCGGAACGTGCTGAGCTTCCCGCCGACCACGCTGTACATCCCCGCCGCCCCGCCCAGCTTCCCGTGGTCGATGACGGCATGCCGCCGCGTGATGGCGGCTTCCGGCCCGCCTGCCACCTTCTGCAGCGGCCGAAGCCCCGCATACGCGTACCGCACCCGCTCCTTGCGAATGTCCAGGCCGGGCAGAAGCGCGCCGCCCTCCTCGAGCAGGTACGCGATATCCCTCGTCGTCGGCTGCACAGACCCGGGGTCGCCCTCGTACCGGTCATCCGTCGTCCCGATGAGGAGCAGGCCGTCCTGCGGCACGGCGAAGAACACACGGCCGTCGCTCCTCGCCGTGCTGAACACGGCGTCGTGGCCCGGGTCGCCATCCAGCTCCACCACGATGTGCGAGCCGCGGGTCACGCCGAGGAGTTCGGGCGGCGGCAGGTCGCCGAGCCGGTTCACCGCGTCGACCCACGGGCCGGCCGCATTCACGACCGCCCGCGTCCCCACCCGCACCCGCTCACCCCGGTGCTCGACCTCGACTGCCGTAACCGCGCCCGCGCGCGTTTCGATCGCTGTCACCGGGCAGTGATTGAAACACGCGGCTCCGAGCTGCCGCGCTTCGCGAACGAGCTCCCAGGTCAGCCGTTCCGGCGCAATCACCCGGGCGTCGAAAAACGCGAACCCCCCGCGCGTTTCCCCCGGCAGGTATGGCGCAAGCTCCCGCAAGGCCCGCTCGCTGAGCCGTCGATGTCCGGGGACACCCCGGTAGAGCGCCAGCAGGTCGTAGGTGGCAAGCCCCATCCGTAGCTGCCACGCCGGCCGCCGCGTCCACGGCAGCAGCGGAAGCAGGAACCGCTGCGGCCGCACCAGGTATGGCCGGGTCGCAAGCAGCCACGCCCGCTCCCGCAGCGATTCGAACACCAGGCCGACGTCGCCGTGTTCGAGATAGCGCAGCCCGCCGTGGATGAGCTTCGTCGACCGCCACGTCGTCCCAAAGCCGTAATCCGACGCCTCGAAGAGCGCCGCCCGCAGCCCGTGGGCCGCCGCCGCGCGGGCGATGGCGGCCCCGTTGATGCCTCCACCGACAACCGCCACATCGAGCGGCGGACCGCTCGCCAGCTCCACCGGTGTCAATTCGCCCACCCGAGGGTCCGCTCGACGGCCTTCCGCCAGTCCCGCAGGCGACGGTGACGCTCAGCGCTCCCCAGCCGTGGCTCGAAAATTCGCTCCGGCCGCCACAGCTCGGCGACTTCCTCGGTGCCAGACCAGATGCCTGCCTCGAGCCCCGCCAGGAACGCCGCGCCCAGCGCCGTCGTCTCCGTCGATTGCGGCCGAAGCACCGGGATTCCGGCAAAATCCGCCTGGAGCTGCATCAGCAGGTCGTTCACCGCCGCCCCCCCGTCCACACGAAGCTCCCGGACCGGTTCCGGCAACGATTCGTTCATTACCTCGATGAGCTCTGCACTCGAGAGCGCGATCGCCTCCAGCGCGGCCCGGGCCAGGTGCGCCTTCGTGACCCCCCGCGTAAGCCCGAGGATGGCTCCCCGGGCGTGCGGGTCCCAGTCCGGTGCCCCCAGCCCGGTGAACGCCGGCACGATGGTCACGCCGCCGGCATCGGGCACGCTTGCTGCCAGGTCCTCGACCTCCGCCGATTCCCGGATGATTCCGAGCTCGTCCCGGAGCCACTGCACCAGCGCGCCTGCCACGAAGACCGCCCCCTCAACCACGAACTCCGGACCCTTCAGGCTCGTCCCCGCCCCGAGGCTGAGCAACAGCCCGGAATCGGGCACGGTTGCCCGCCGGCCGGCGTTCGACAGCAAGAAACACCCGGTGCCGTACGTATTCTTCGCTACCCCCGGGACGAAACCCGCCTGTCCGAACAGCGCTGCCTGCTGGTCCCCGGCCACCCCGGTTATCGGCACACGGCAGCCGAAGACCTCCTCGCTCGTGAACCCGTACCTCGCCCGTGAAGGCAGGGCCGCCGGCAGCGCCGTCCGCGGCACCTCGAACAGGTCGAGCAGCCGGTCGTCCCACCGCCCCCGCTTCACATTCATCAGCAGGGTCCGCGAAGCATTTGTGAAGTCCGTCGCGAACACCTTTCCGCCGGTCAGTTTCCACGTCAGCCAGCTATCTACCGTGCCGGCACAGACCTCTCCTTGCATCGCCCGCCGGTGGAGCGCAGGGTCGTGCCGGAAGAGCCAGGTCAGCTTCGTGCCCGTAAAGTACGGGTCCAGCTTCAGCCCCGTCGCCTGCCGCACCTCTTCCTCGGCGCCGGCGGAACGAAGGTCTTCGCAGATACCCGCAGTCCGCCGGTCCTGCCAGACGATAGCGCGGTGGACGGGTGCTCCCGTGGCCCGCTCCCAGACGACCGCCGTCTCTCGCTGGTTCGTGACCCCGATGCAGGCGATGTCCCGCAGCGACAGCCCCGCCTGCGCCAGCGCTACGCCGATGGCTTCCAGTGTCGTCGTCCAGACCTCCTCGGGGTCGTGCTCCACCCAGCCGGGCTGCGGGTAATGCTGGGTCAGCGGCTGCTGCCCGGTCCCAACGATGCCGCCCGAGGCGTCCACGATGAGCGCGCGCGAGCTGGTCGTTCCCTGGTCGATGGCGAGGATGTACGGGGACTCCATGTGCGGGAGTATACGAACCCGCGCTGTAGCGGCGCGGCCCGTGCCTTACCCTTCCCGATGGTGCCCGTTTCGCCGAACGCACATATGGCCGCCGGGGTCCACCGGCGCCGTGCACAGCGGGCAGAGCGGCCGCCCGGCGGCAATCACCGCGGCAATCTGTTGCCGCAGCTCATACCCCCGACGGTAGTCGAACTCCATCGTAAGGCCCGTCGTCTCATCCGCATCCGCCGGCCCGTCCGCGGCGATGAGCACGATGTGCCGCTCTTCTGCGTTCACTCCCATGCTCAACTGGGCCAGCCGGATATCGACGTCGAACGACTCGATATCCGCCAGCCGTGCCGGAGCGTCATCTGGCGGCAGCGGCACGTACTCATACCCTTCGTCGGCGAGCACGGTCTCGATCGCGTCGCCCAGCGCGCTCAGCTGCTCCTTCTCCAGCCACATCGATGCCGCGAATCCCGCCGCGTTCACCACGCACAGCCGAAACCGACGCCGTCCTGGTTCCCCGATGGCCTCCGCCGAGATGTGGAACAGCCGCCCGAGGTCATGTGTGCGCGCCATGCCCTCCGATCCTAGGGCAGCACGTTCCTCCCGTCGCGCGCCAACCATCCTTTACCCGCCCCCTGGCAGCACAGAAAATTCACAAAAGTCCGCGTAATGCTGGATTGCCGCGACACAAGTTGTCGCCTTTGCGCCATATCGTGCGGCTTCGCAGCCCAGCGACAGGAGGTGAGCCCACTTGACTGAACAGACCCGCCGTTCGACTCGCCTCATCCGCATCCGGGATATCCTCGTCAGGCGGCCCAGCGGCGTCACCACACTCGAGCTCGCCCGCGAAACCGGCTACTCCCAGCGCACCATCCAGCGAGACCTCGTTGCCATCGAAAGCGAGCTCAATGTCCCCCTCGTCTTCGAAAATCGCCGCTGGCGCGTCATGGACGGCGCCAAGCCGCTGTTCGGCCCGGTCCGGCTCACGCTCCAGGAAGGTCGGGCGCTCTATTTCGCCATGCGTCTCATGCTCAGGACGGCCGATGAGCACGACCCCGACGCGCTCACTGCCCTCGAAAAAGTCGCCGAGGCGCTCCCAAAGGGCATGGCCGAGCACATGCAGCGCACCGTCCGCGAATACCGCCAGCTGCCCTTCAACCGCGAGGCTACTGAAATCCTCGCCCGCATCACCGAGGCCTGGGCCACCAGCCGCTCCATCGTCATCGAGTACCGCTCCGCCCACGCGCCCGGCCCCCGCCGCTACGAAGTCGACCCCTACATCCTCGACCACACCGAAAGCGGCACCTACCTCATCGGCTTCTCGCACGCACACGGCGAAGTCCGCGTCTTCAAGGTTGACCGCATCCGCGCCGTCGAACAAACCCTTCGGGAGTTCACACCCGTCGACCTGGACCGGCTCGCCGATACCCTCCGCAACAGCTGGCGTGGTGTCGTCATCGGCGAATCTCGTTACGACGTCGTCATCGATTTCTCGCCGTCCGTCGCCGACCGGGTCCGCGAAAGCTACTGGCACGTCTCCCAGGAACTCGAAATGCTCCCCGAGGGCGGCGTCCGCCTGAAGGTCTCCCTCCCGAGCCTGCTCGAGATTACCCCATGGGTCCTCAGCTGGGGGCCGGAGGCCGTCGTTGTCGCCCCGGACGAGCTCCGCGACCGCGTCGCCGGGCTCATCAGGGCCGCTGCCGAGCGGTACGGCTGACTCCTCCGCTACACTCCCTCGCATGGAACGCGCCGCAGCCGCTCAGCGCCGTAGCGCCGTCGCCCGCACCTGGGCCCTCGACCGCGGTGCTGTCCTGGTCGCCAGCGGCCTGCCGCTCCCGATTGCCGGCACCGACCAGTTCCACGACTTCCACGCACACCCGGAGTTTCGCTACCTCGCCGGTATCGCCGAGCCTGCGAGCGTCCTCGCCTTCGACCCCGCCGAGGGCTGGGCACTGTTCGTCGCACACCCCACGCTGGAAGACCGCATCTGGACCGGCGAAGGCCCCGACCCCGACCGCCTCGAATCGCTCGCCGGCCTCCCGGTTCAGCCTGTCGAACGCCTCGCCGCGTGGCTCGAAGCCCGCCGGGGCGAACCCCTCGCCCTCCTCGGCAATCACGACCTCGCCGACCGTCCCGAAGGCTACCGCCTTCCTCCCCTGGAACGGTTCGAGGCGACCTTTGACGAAGACCTTGCGGCCAGGCTCTCCTGGCAGGTCAGTGAGGCCCGTCGCGCCAAGGACCCGGCGGAACTCGACGCCATGCGCAGGGCCGCCGCCGCCAGCCGGGCCGGCCACCTCCTCGCCCTCCGCACTGCCCGGCCCGGCCTCACGGAGCGCGACCTCCAGGTCGAACTCGAAGCCGAGCTCTTTCGTCACGGTGCCGACCGTACCGCCTACGGCACCATCGTCGGCGCCGGCGCCAATGGTGCCATCCTCCACGTCGCTCCCTCTCGCCGTGAGCTTCGCGACGGCGACCTCGTCCTCATCGACGCCGGCGCCGAAGTCGACGGCTACGCCAGCGACGTCACCCGCACCTTCCCTGCCGGTCCCCGGTTCGAGGGCATCCAGCGGGACCTCTACCAGCTCGTCTACGCCGTCCAGCGCGCCGCCATCGAGCAAGCACGCCCCGGAGTCGAATACCGCGACCTCCACCTCCGCGCCTGCGAGCGGCTCGCCGCCGGGCTCGTCGACTTGGGCATCCTCCGCGGCTCCCCCGCAGACCTCGTCGATGCCGACGCCCACGCCCTCTTCTTCCCCCACGGGCTCGGCCACCTCCTCGGCCTCGCCACCCATGATGCGGGCGGCTGCCTCCAGGGCCGCACCCCCAGCGACCGCTTCGGCCTGAAATGGCTCCGCGCCGACCTTCCCCTCCAGCCCGGCTATGTCGTAACGATCGAGCCTGGTTTCTATGTCATCCCCGCCATCCTCGATGACCCGGTTCGCCGCCAGCATTACCGCCACGCAGTCAACTGGGACCGCGTCGAGACCCTCCGCGGGTTCGGCGGCATCCGCATTGAAGATGATGTCCTCGTGACCGAAGGAGCTCCCGAAGTGCTCACCGCCGCCCTCCCTTCCGACATCCCGGCTATCGAGGCACTCCGCAGCGAGGCCTTCACCCCGTGACGGCCCCTCGCCGACTGACCATCGCCGACATCGCCCGCTTCCCGAGGCCGGGCATGAACGTCCCCAGCGGCCTCGGCTTCACCCCGGATGCTCGCGCAGTCACCTACCTCTACTCCGCCGAAGGCAGCCTCATTCTCAGCCTCTGGCTGCTTGACCTCGAAACCGGCGAGCGCCGTGTCATCGCGGGCCCCCCGCCTGCCACGACCGATGAAGCACAGCTTCCCCGTGAAGAGGCGCTCCGCCGCGAGCGCGCCCGCCTCCGGGAACTCGGCGTGACCAGCTACCAGTTCGCCGAAAACGCACCGGTTCCCACCCTCCTCGTCCCCGGCGGCGGCCAGCTCTGGCTCCGCATCGGCGACGGCCAGCTGAAACCGGTGCCCGGTTCCGAAGGCGCCGTCGATGCCATGCTCTCGCCCTCGGGCGGCCGCATCGCCTTCGTCCGCGACGGCGACCTGTACGTTCTCCCGATTTCCGGCGGCGAGCCTGTCCGCCTGACGCACGACGCCGAGGACGGGCTGACGAACGGTCTCGCCGAGTTTATCGCCCACGAGGAGCTCGGCCGCGACCGCGGCTTCTGGTGGAGCCCCGACGGCACGCGCATCGCCTTCCTCCGTGCCGATTCCCGCCATATCCCCGAGTACCCTATCGTCCACCAGGGCACGGCTGGCATCGACATCGAGCGCCACCGCTTCCCCTTCGCCGGTCAGCCGAACGCCGTCCTGGACCTCGCGATCGCTGACGTCGCGACCGGCCGGGTCGAATGGCTCGACCTCGGCCCCGACCGTGACATCTACATCGCGCGCGTCGGCTGGCGGCCCGATGGCGCGCTTGCCGTCCAGGTCCTCTCCCGTGACCAGCGCACACTCCGCCTCGTGCTCTTCGAGCACGAAGAGCCGGGACGCGTCCTCATCGAAGAGCGCCAGGAGCCCTGGATCAACCTCGCCGGCGACACCATCTTCCTCCGCGACGGCCGCATCCTCTGGTCAAGCGAGCGAACCGGCTACCGCCACCTCGAACTCCGGAACTCCGATGGCGCCATCGAACGCCAGCTCACCGCCGGCCCCTGGATGGTCACATCGGTGCTCGGCGTCGATGAAGAACGGGCGCTCGTCTACTTTGCCGCCACGCGCGAGTCGCCGCTCCAGCGTCACCTGTACCGGGTCCCGCTCACCGGGGGAGAACCCGAGCGCCTCACCTCCGAAGCCGGCTGGCACGCCGGGGTGCTCGCGCCCGGCGGTGCCTGGCTGCTCGACCGCTGGAGCTCTCGCCAGGTTCCGCCGCGCATCGTCGCGCGGGACCTCCGCGGCGGCCGCGTTCTGCCCGTCCACGATGCCGAGCCTATCGATGCCGCTTCGCTTGGCCTCGCCGTACCCGAATTCCACGAGGTCACCGCCTCCGACGGCACCCCGCTCTACGGCGCCCTCTACCGCCCGGCCGCCGCGGAGGGCCCGGCACCCGTCGTCATCTCTGCCTATGGCGGCCCCCACGTCCAGACCGTCATCGACGACTGGAGCCTCACGGTCGACCTCAGAGCCCAGTACCTCGCTCAGCAGGGCATGGCCGTCTTCAAACTCGATAATCGCGGGAGCAGCGGGCGGGGCCTCGCCTTCGAAGCCCACATCAGCCGCCACATGGGCACTGTCGAGGTGGAAGACCAGGTCGCAGGCGTCCGCTACCTGGCTGGACTGCCGGGCATCGATAGCTCCCGCGTCGGGGTCTACGGCTGGAGTTACGGCGGCTACCTGACGCTCATGTGCCTGCTCAAGGCCCCGGAAGTATTCCGCGTCGGCGTGGCAGGTGCGCCCGTCACCGACTGGGACGGCTACGACACGGGCTACACCGAGCGCTACATGGGCACGCCTGCGGAAAACCCGGACGGCTACCGCAAAGCCTCCGCCCTGGCCCACGCCCACTGCCTCGAGGGCCGCCTCCTGCTCGTCCACGGCATGACCGACGAAAACGTCCATTTTCGCCACACTGCCCGCCTCATCGTGGCGCTCACCGAAGCCGGGAAACCGTACGACCTCCTCATCTTCCCGGAGGAGCGGCATATGCCGCGTGACCGGCGCGGGCTCGAGTATCAGGAGCAGCGAGTTATCGACTTCCTGCTCGCGTATCTCTAGCCCGCGGACGTCACCGGAACCGGTAGCCCGCCGCGAGGCCCGCCTCCCGCGCCCAATCGCCTGCGGGCATCTTCTTCCCGCCCTCCGGCTGCACCCGCATCACCCGCAACACGCCGCCGTTCAGGCGAACGTCGAAACTTCCTTCTTCGACCCGCAACACGCGGCCCGGCATGCCCGGTTCCTCTTCCCCTGTCAACCGGCAGTCGAAGACCCTCAGCCGCCGACCCTCGAACATCGTCCACGCACCGGGCTGCGGATTGCAGCCCCGGATGAGCGCGTAGAGCCGGTCCGCCGGCTCATGCCAGCGAATCGCCGCATGCTCATCTCGACAGGGGGGCTCGTACGTCGCCCTCGCGTGGTCCTGCTCGATACGGGGCGCCTTCCCGTCTCGCACGAGGGCTGCCGCCTCGGCCATCGCCTCCACTCCCATCGGGAAGAGCCGCTCGAAGTACACGGACCCGACCGTGTCGTCCGGCCCAATCGGGCAGCTCCGCTGGAGGAGGATCGGTCCGGTGTCGATGCCCCGGTCCGGCCAGAAAATCGTCAACCCCGTTTCCGTGCGCCCGTAAATAATCGCCCAGTTGATCGCCGAGGAACCCCGGTGCAGCGGCAGGAGACTCGGGTGGTACTGGATGCTCCCCCGGCGCGGAAGCGTCAGCACGTCGTACGGGATGACCTCCGTCACGAACGCCATCACGCAGAGGTCCGGCTGTAGCGCAGCCCAGGCCTCCTGACCATCGGCCTCTTTGAGACGGCGCGTTTCGACAATCGGAATCCCCGCCGCCGAAGCCGCCGCCCAGAGCGGGTCTTCCCGGCCCCCCTCCGGGCACGGCGCGCTCACCCCGGCGACCTCGAACCCGTCTTCCCGGAGCCGCCGGAACACGGCCTCGCCGAAGGCCGCCTGTCCCATCACCACGATACGCATCGCAGTCACCCCGCCGGATACCCCGGCTGCCCCAGCCTACCGCGCGGCCGCGCCGCGCTCTACCGCCGCTCGCGACATCTGGCCGCGCTCGCGTACACTGCTCCCATGCCACCGCTCCAGCTGTTCGAGGTGACCCCGGGCGACGCCACGCACGTCGCCCCCGTTCGCCGGCGCTCCTGACCGTGCCGCACCCAGCACTGCCCGAACCACAGGAGCGTTCCCCATCCATGACTGTCGTCGAACCAGCACGGCTGGCCGATGCCGGCGCCATCCATGCGCTCGTCACCTACTGGGCCGACCGGGGCGATATGCTCCATCGCCCCATCGGTGAAATCTACGAGGCGATTCGCGATTTCAAAGTCGCCCGCCTCGGCGGCGAAATCGTCGGCTGCGGCTCCCTCCACATCATGGGCCCCGACCTCGCAGAAGTCCGTTCCCTCGCCGTTGCCGAATCAGCCCAGGGACGGGGAGTCGGCGCCGCCATCGTTGCCGCCTGTATCGAAGACGCACGCGCCTTTGGCCTCGAGCGTGTCTTCGCTCTCACCTATCGCCCCGGCTTCTTCCAGAAGCTGGGCTTCCGCCTCGCCAATGTCATGGAGTTCCCCCAGAAAGTCTGGAACGAGTGCGTCCGCTGCCCCTTCTTCACGAACTGTAAAGAAGTGGCCGTCGTGTTCGACCTCCGCGGCCCGGACCTCTCCGTTCCGCTTGCCCCGGACGCGGCCCCATGACCGACCATCGAGCCGTCTACCGCGTCGCGCGGGTCCGGTTCGACGGGCCGCAAACGGCCGCGCACCTCCGCGGCCCCGCAGAGGAATGGGCCGGGGCCTGCCGCCAGGCCGGGCTGGTGCCCTGGGGGGCGTTCGGCGGCCTCCTCGGCCTCCGCACCGATGAGGCCATTCTCGTCGCGGTCGGCGATGCCCGCGAATGGACGCTCCCGCACTTCGACGGCGCCGAGGTCATCGAACAGGATGACTTCCATTCCGCGGCCCGCCCGGCCGAGCCGGTTCCCCAGCGGACCCCGGGCGTTTACGTCTTCCGTTCGTTCGAAATCGCGCCACCCGACCTGGATGAATTCATCCGCCTCTCCGCTGCTGCGTGGGAGTCCTTCGAGAACGACCCCGCCTACCGCGCCGAGCCCCGTGCCCTCCTCTCCCGCCACGCCGAAACGGGGGCCGTCATCATGCTGCTCATCACCTGGTACGACAGCCTTGGCTCCTGGGAGCGCTCCCGTACCCCGCCGCCGGCAGCCCGGGAGAACTTCCAGCGGCGGGCCGCGCTCACCCGCTGGGCGCTGCCCATCGCAACGCGGCTGCTTTAACCCCCGCAGCAGCCCCCATCGACCGTCTCCACCGCCGCCCACGCCAGCCGGCGCCCGTGGATGCCCGTCCCTGTCGCTGCTCCCACCAGCACGCTGCAGCACGGCGGCAGAAACGCCAGCCGATTCAGGTGGTGCGTCAGCCGCGCAGCGGTCGCGGCCGCTGCCGTGGCGCCCGCACCCTGGAGGATGACCCCGAAGCTCCCTGCCCCGAGCTCGCCCGCGATATCCGTCCCTCGGCAGAGCCCGTTCAGCGTATCCCCGACCCCTCGCACCACGAACCGAACCCCGACGTCGCCCCGCTCCCGTTCGACCCCCTCGAGGCCTGCAACCCGGACCGCGAGGAACGACAGCGGAGCACTGCCGGCGATCTCCGCCACGGCGTCCAGGTGGTGCAGCAGGTCGACCCGCGAGAGCAGCCGGCGCGCTGTGCGGGGCGGAGCCCCGGTGAAGGCCCCTCCCTCCGGGGCCTCGAGCGGTCGCAGATGGGCAGGGAACCGAGCGGCCACCATCAGGAACACCTCCTCTCGTACAGCGGCATTCTCCCGGCCTCCCTGCCGCACCGAGATAGGCGAATCCCCGAGCGGCCGGGAACGGATTCCCGCAAACGGCCGCAGGCCACCCCTGCGTTTTTCAGGCCTGTCCGGTCCCGTTCCGCCGCCGCTGCCAGTACACCGCCGCACTCACGACGATGACCGCCACCCACACGCCCCCCGCCGCGAGCGTGATGCGAAAATCGCGCCCAAGCCCGTCCCCGGCAACCACCGAGATCGCCGTCGGGAACAGCATCCCCAGCGCCGAGTAAACGATGAACACCCGAAAGGGAATCGCTGTCATCCCGGCCACGAAGCTGATCCAGTCAAAATTGACGGCCGGGATCATCCGAGACCAGAACACCACCCTGCCCCCCATCTCGAGCACGAGCGAATCGACCCGGGCAGCGTTCTTCGCGCCGATGAGCCGCGGCAGGTGGCGGCGGCCGAACCGCCGTGCCACCCAGAACGCCATCGCCGAGCCGAGGATGAGCCCTGCCATACAGTAGGCCGTCCCCAAGACCGGCCCCCAGGCCAGCCCCGCGGCCATGAAAATCGGGGCGTTCGGGACCGGCGCGAACAATACGGAGAGCGCCATGATGACGATGAACACCAGCGGTCCGAGCAGCCCGAACCCGTCCACCCATTTCCGGAACGGCTCCTCATCGATCGTGTACGAGATGCCGAGATAGTCGCTCGTCGCCCAGTACACGATGACCGCTGCGGCGAAGGCCACCACCAAGCCCCCCACGACCTTCCGCCGCAAGAGAAGCGGCGGCTCGCCCCCAGCGACCAGCTGCTCCTCGATCTCTGCAAGCGATGCCCCTCGCCGTTCAGGCGCCTTCGTCACCGGCCCGCCGCCGCCAGGTGCTCGAGTAACAGCCGATTCACGTCGTCCGGTGCTTCCTGCTGGACCCAGTGGCTCACGCCTGGGAGGTGCTCCACTCGCAGCCTTGCCACGTACTCCTCCGTTCCCTCGGTCAGCTCCCGCCCGAGATACCGGTCCCCGTCGCCCCAGATGAGGAGCGTCGGTACCGTCACCAGCGGCACGGGGTCGGGGATACGCGGCGGGTGCCGAAGCACGGCCCGGTACCAGTTGATGCCCCCGCCCAGCCCCTGCCGCCGCCAACTCGCCAAGAACTCCCGGATGTCGTCTTTCGTGAAGGTACCGGGCCGGCACTCCCGGATCATCATCCGCGCGAGCCGGTGGTATCCCTGCGCCGCCAGCAGCCGTTCCGGGAGCCAGGGCACCTGGAAGAACAGGACGTACCACGAGCGCAGCGCCTGCCTCGGCCGACGTACACCGCGCCGGAAAATCGCCGGGTGCGGCAGGTTGCAGACGGTCAGACTCCTAAGGCGGTCGCCGTGCTGCATCCCCAGCAGCCACGCAATTGCCCCGCCCCAGTCGTGCCCCACCACGTGGGCCCGCTCGATGCCCAGGTGGTCCATCAGGCAGAGGATGTCCGCCTGGAGCGTCTCGGTATCGTACGGCCCCTTGGCCTCGGTCAGGTTGTAACCCCGCTGGTCCGGCGCGACCGCCCGGTAGCCGGCCGCGGCCAGCGCCCGCAGCTGGTGCCGCCACGAGTACCACGACTCCGGGAACCCGTGCAGCAGTACCACCGGTTCCCCTTCGCCGGCTTCGACGTAGTGCATCCGGATTCCGTTGACCGTCGCTTCCCGGTGCTCGAAGGCATCACTGCGCATTGCCCTGCTCCCCGGGGCTATCTGCCCCTGCCATTCAGGCTATCAGAGGACCCACACCCGCAGGAACAGGTAGACCAGCGGGAACACGAACAGCACCGAATCGAGCCGGTCCATGAACCCGCCGTGCCCGGGCAGAAGGCCGCTCGCGTCCTTGACTCCCATCCGCCGCTTCATCCAGCTCTCGAAAAGGTCGCCCAGCACCGCGGCTGCGGGCAGCGCGGCCGCGAGGGGGAGAGCCGTGGCTGCCCGCACGCCCGTGTCGAACAGCACGTTGAGCCCGAGCACGGCGCCAAAGCCGGCCGCGTACCCCCCCGCTGCGCCCTCCCACGTCTTTTTCGGGCTGACCTTCGGAGCCATTCGGTGCCGTCCGATCGCTCGGCCCACGGCGTACGCCCCGGTGTCCGTCGCGAACGTCGCCAGCAACCCGATGAAGAACCACTCCCGCCCGCCCTCCGCATCGCGCACCAGCACGAGCGTCGACGGCAGCACGCCCAGGTACACCGTGCACCACGCAAAGATGCGGAACGGCTTCCGCGGCCCGAAGGCGTTCGTCGGTGCATACCCCAGCGCGGCGAATACCGCCGCGAACCCCAATCCCACGAAGATGAACCGCTCGTCAATATGCGCCCCCGCTACCGTGACCGGTGCGATGGCGATGGTCGAGAGGTGCCGCATGCCTTCGATCACCGGCCGGCTCGGCAGGAGCCACCCGTGAACGAATTCGATCGACGCCAGCAGCACGACGGCCGCCAGCCCGAGGGCGAACGCCCAGCCCCCAAGCCATCCAAGCCCAACGACCACCGGCAGACCGACCGCCGCGGTCAGCAGGCGCAGCTGGAGGTTCGACACCCTGCTGCGCTCCCGTCGACCGCTCAGGAGCCGCGCTCGCGGAAAGCTTCGAGGTCCTCCTCGAGCAAGCCCCCGAACTTCCGCTTCCGTCGCCCGTACTCCGCCAGGGCGATGTCGGTGTCCTCCCGCCCGAAGTCCGGCCAGTAGGTGTCCGTAAAGTAGAGCTCCGCGTAGGCCGACTGCCAAAGCAGAAAATTCGATATCCGCTGTTCGCCCGCCGTGCGGATCACGAGGTCCGGGTCCGGCATCCCGGCCGTCATCACATAACGGCCGACCAGCTCTTCGGTCACCTCGTCCGCCTTCACTCCGTTCTCCAGCATTCCGCGGATGGCCATCACGATGTCGTCCCGTCCGCCGTAGCTGAAGCAGATGTTCAGGACCATCCGGTCGTTCTCCCGGGTGAGCGCGATCGCGTCCCGCACCTGCTGCTGCAGCCATTCCGGGAGCGTCTCGATGTGACCGAGCATCTGCAGCCGGATTCCGTTCCGGTGGAGGTTGTTCAGCTCCCGCCGGATGAAGTACCGCAGAAGGCGGATGAGTGCCCGCACCTCGCGCTGCGGCCGGTTCCAGTTCTCCGTGCTGAACGCGTACAGGGTGAGGTACTGGACCCCGTGGTCGGCGAACCGCTCGATCACCCGCCGGATGTTCTCCGTCCCGGCCCGGTGACCCGCCGCCCGCGGTAGCCCGCGCTGCGTCGCCCATCGCCCGTTCCCGTCCATGATGATGGCAACGTGGCGCGGGATGCGGCCCCCGGTGATCGGCGAAATCAGGTCCCCGAGGTACTCGGCTGGCCGCGACGCGGCCCCGGACTTCGCCGCTTCAGACTTCAAGGAGCTCCGCCTCTTTCTTCTTACTCTCGGCGTCGATGGTGGCGATGTGCCGGTCCGTCAGCTTCTGCAGCTCGTCCTCGGCTCGCTTCAGCTCATCCTGCGACATCCCGCCCTCCTTTTCCAGCTTCCGCAGCTCATCATGGGCGTGCCGCCGAACGTTCCGGACTGCCACTCGGGCATCTTCGGCCTTGTGGTGGACCAGCTTCACCAGCTCTTTCCGTCGCTGCTCCGTGAGCGGCGGGATCGGCAGCCGCAGCACCTGCCCATCAATCGCCGGGTTCAGCCCCAGGTCGCTCGACTGGATCGCCTTCTGGATGGCCGAGACCGCGCTCCGGTCCCACACCGTCACCGTCAGCAACCGCGGCTCCGGCGCGTTGATCGTCCCCAGCTGCTTCAGCGGCGTCAGCGCCCCGTAGTAGTCAACCATCAACGATTCGATCAGGCTCGGGTGCGCTCGCCCCGTCCGTACCCCGTTCAGCTCCCTCCGGAGCGCCTCTACCGAGTGGTCCATCTTCTCATCGGCCTCGAGCAGGATCTCCTCTGCGTCCGCCATCGCGCCCCTCCGCTGGTCAGGAATGGGCCGCGGGCTCCGGCGATGCCGAAACCAGCGTGCCAATGGTATCGCCCCGGAGCGCCCGGTACACCGCATCCGGCGCTGCAACGTCGAACACCACGATCGGCATGTGGTGCTCCATGCACATGCTCAGCGCGGTGATATCCATCACCTGCAGCCGCCGCTGGATCGCCTCGATGTGGGTGACGTGTTCGAACTTCCGCGCCGTCGGCACCTTCGCGGGGTCAGCATCGTACACGCCGTCGACTCCGTTCTTCGCCATCAGCAACACTTCGCAGTCGGTTTCGATGGCCCGAAGCGCCCCGGCCGTATCCGTCGTCATGAAGGGGTTCCCCGTCCCGGCAGCGAAAATGACGACGCGGCCCTTCTCAAGGTGACGGATTGCGCGGCGCCGAATGTACGGCTCCGCAACCTGGGCGATGGGAAGTGCCGTCTGGGTGCGGACGACCGCCCCCCGTTTCTCGAGGGCATCCTGCAACGCGAGCGCGTTCATGATGGTGCCGAGCATGCCGGCGTAGTCCGCCGTCGCCCGGTCCATCCCGGTCTCCGCCACGGTAGCCCCCCGCCAGAAGTTGCCCCCGCCGACCGAAACCGCGACCTGAACGCCCTCGTCGACCGCCTGCTTGATTTGCCGCGCGAGGTCGTTCAGCGTCACGGGGTCGATGCCGAACGGCCGCGAGCCCATCAGCGCTTCGCCCGAAAGCTTGACAAGGGCGCGCCGGTATCGCCCGCGGCCGTTCGTACTCATCGCCCGCTACCGACCGAGTTCGAACCGGACGAACCGCCGGATTCGGATGTTCTCTCCCGTCCGCGCGATAGCATCCTGGACGAGGTCTTTGATCGTCTTGCTCGCGTCGCGGATGAACGGCTGCGCCAGCAGCACCACCTCCTCATCCGGGCCCTCGAACTTCGACCGCTCGGGGTCCTCGGCGGAAACCACCTGCGGGTTCATTGCCGCGACCTGCATGGCGATATTCCGCGCCAGCTGGCGGAACTCCTCCGTGTTCGCCACGAAATCCGTCTCGCAGTTCACCTCGACCAGCACGCCGATGCGGCCCCCGGCGTGGATATACGAATCCACCACGCCGTTGCTCGTCTCCCGGTCCTGCCGCTTCGCCGCCGCGGCGATGCCCCGCTCTCTGAGGATCTGTTTCGCTTTCGCCTTGTCGCCGCCAGCCTCTTCCAGCGCGCGCTTGGCATCCATGACGCCCGCCCCGGTCTCTTCCCGGAGCTCCTTGATCATCTCGGTCGTAACTGCAGCCACCTGCTTCTTACTCCTGCGTTGGTGCGGCCTGTGCCGCGTGCATGCTGATCACGGTCACCCGCGTGCCCGGGTCATCGCCCGCTGGCTCATCATCCGGTGTTGCGGTGAAGCTTCCTGTGGCCACGCCGGCGTCCGCAACCTTCGCAAGCTCCTCGACCTGCGTCCCGGGTGCAACGCCGGATTCCCGCATCGCCCGGCCCTCGATCGCCGCATCGGCGATCTTCCCGAGAATGAGCTTGATGGCGCGGATCGCATCGTCGTTGCTCGGGATGGGGTAGGCGATCGGGTCCGGGTCGCAGTTCGTATCCACGAGCGAAACGATCGGGATGCCGAGCCGGACGCATTCGGAGACGGCGATCGCCTCCTTCACCGTATCGATGATGAAGACGGCCCCTGGCAGCCGGTCCATGTTCTTGATGCCGCCGAAATAGCGGTTCATCCGCTCAATCTCGTTTTGAATCTCCAGCTGCTCCCGCTTGGGCAGCCGGGCGAACTCGCCCCGCTCCATCGCAGCCTCCAGCTCCCGGAGATGTCGGGTCCGCTGCTGGATCGTGCGGAAGTTCGTCAGCGTGCCCCCGAGCCAGCGGTTGTTCACGTACGGCAACCCGGCCCGCTTCGCCTCCATCTCCACCGTTTCACGAGCCTGTTTCTTCGTGCCGATAATCAGCACTTCCCCTCCCGAGGCAACCACGTCCCGGACGAACGCCATCGCAGCCTCGAGCCGCGTCACCGTCTGCTGCAGGTCGATGATGTGGATGCCGTTCCGCTCGGTGAAGATGAATTGCCGCATCTTGGGATTCCAGCGGCGAGTTTGGTGCCCGAAATGCACGCCCGCCTCGAGCAGTTGCTTCATGCTGACAGGGGTAACCAGGGGAATCCTCCATCCTGCGGCACCATAGATTTGACCGGGTGGCCGGCCACAGCGCCGCCGTTCGACACAACGCATCCCAGAATAGCAGGCGGCGCCGTGCGCGGAAGCACCTTTGCCGTTCCGAACGACTCCCGCTTGACAGCGCCCGCCCGGCAATGCATCCTCCGCCGCAGGAAAGGAGGTGATGCGCATGGACCATCATAGTCGTAGCTACGGCCGTACCTTTGCGCTGGAGGTGACCTCCTCCTAGACCTCGGTCTGGGGTTCACCGACCTTCCTGAGACTTCGGTCTTAGCTACGCCAGGGCCCCGGCAGCGCCGGGGCCCTTTTCACGTCCCCCCGAGCGCGCCGCGATGACTCACCCGCCCCCCCTCGACCTCGCCCGCTTCCAGTCGCTCCTCCGCACCCGCGACGTCGGCCGCCCCCTCGTCTACCGCCCGGTCGTCGGGTCGACGATGGACCTCGCTCGCCGCGAAGCCGTCGAAGGCGCCATCCACGGCACCGCCGTCTTCGCCGAAGAGCAAACCGCCGGCCGCGGCCGGCGGGGTCGCGCTTTCGCCAGCCCCGCAGGTGCCAACATCTACATCACCTTCGTCCTTCGCTGCGACCTCGAAACCCATCGAACCCTTCCCGTACGCGTGCCCCTTGCCGTCGCAGCCGCCATCCGCGACGCCGTCCCGCTGGCTGCCATCAAATGGCCCAACGACATCTGGGTCGCCGACCGAAAGGTTTGCGGCATGCTCATCGACGCCGAGCTCGGAGAGGCAGGTCCCGTCGCGTTCCCCGGCATCGGCATCAACGTCAACCTCGACCCGGCCGTCGTCCGGCCCGAACTCCAGGGCATCGCCACCTCCCTCGCTGCGGCCGCCGGCCGTCCGATCGACCGTGAAGCGCTCCTCGCGCGTCTCTGCAACGAACTCGAGCTCGCCCTCGAAGCGCCGTTCGACGCCCTCATGGGCCGTTACCGGGAATGGAGCATGGTCCTCGGCCGAGAGGTCATCGTCAGCCCCGTCGGCGGCGACCCCTTCGTCGCCCGTGCGGTCGACCTGGACGAATCGGGCGGTCTCATCGTCGAACGGCCCGGGGCCGGCCGCGAAACGGTAACTGCCGCCGATGTCACCGTCCGCCCGACCGGAACATGACCCGTTCGCCCGCTTCGGCTATCGTGAAGCCGTGACCTTCGAAGAGATGGTCGAGCTTGCCGCGCAGCGCAAGCGGGAGATGCCGCCCGGCTCTGGCACCGCCGCCCTCCTCGCCGCCGGGCCCCACGCCATCGGCAAAAAGCTCGTCGAAGAAGCCGCCGAAGCCTGGATGGCTGCCCGCTACGAATCCCGTGACGCCCTCGCTGGCGAGCTGTCGCAGGTGCTGTACTACGTCGCCTGCATGATGGCCGCCGCAGACCTCTCGCTCGATGAGGTGTACCGGTCCCTGTGATCAAGGTTGCCCTCCCCAACAAAGGCGTCCTTTTCCAGCCCACCCTCGACCTCCTCGCCTCGTGCGGCTACCGCGTTGGGAAGAGCGGCAGCCAGCTCTCAGCGCTTGACCCCGAAAATGATGTCGAGTTCTACTTCCTCCGCCCCGGCGACATCCCGGTTTACGTCGCCAACGGCATCCTCGACGCCGGAATCACTGGCAAGGACTTCGCCGCGGAGCGAGGCCACCATCCCGCGCTCCTCCTCGACCTGAATTTCGGCGATTCCAGGCTTTGCGCGGCCGTCCCCGCAGCCTCGCCCGTCCGCTCGCTCGACGAGGTGGCGTCGCTCCGGATCGCTACCTCCTTCCCCAACATCGTCCGCCAGTTCTTCGCGGGGCGAACACTCCGCCTCATCGAACTCGAGGGCGCAGTCGAAATTTCGGTCGCACTGGGCATTGCCGAGGCCGTCGTCGATGTCGTCGATACCGGGAACACCCTCCGCCAGGCAGGCCTCCGCATCGTCGGCCAGCCGCTCTTCGTTTCCAACGCTGCCCTCTACGCCCACCCCGAGCGGGCCGACCAGCTGCCGGTCCGCGTGCTTCGCAGCCGCATCGAAGGCCGCCTCGTCGCGCTCGATTACATGATGGTCGAATACGACTGCCCGGGCACCATCCTGCAGGTCGCCTGCGAAATCACACCCGGCCTCGAATCGCCCACCATCACACAGCTCCAGCGCGAGGGCTGGTACTCCGTCAAAGCCATGGTCCGCCGCAAAGACGCCCATCGCATCATGGACGAACTCTCCAGCATCGGTTGCCGCGGCATCCTCCTGACCAACATCGAGAGCGCCCGCATCTAGCCGCCAGCCGCCACGGGCCAACCACCGCACCCGTTCGCTACCATGGGGCCATGCCCCCCATCACCCTCCACATGGTGGTCGCGCGACAGGTCGCACTCGACCTCGGCCGCTCCGACCTGCCGGCCGACTCGGGCGCCTACCTGCTTGGGGCGACGTCCCCCGACATCCGCGTCCTCACACGCCAGGACCGGTACAGCACGCACTTCTTCGACCTCAATCAACACAATCACCAGGACTCCGTCGCGGCCTTCCTCTCCGCCTGCAGCCACCTTGCCGCGCCCGAGCGCCTGAACGCGCCCACCCGCGCCTGGGCCGCCGGCTATATCTCCCACCTCGTCCTCGATGAGCAGTACATCACCGCCGTCTACCGCCCCCACTTCCTCCGCCACGACGACCTCGGCGGCGCCATCCGCGCCAACGTCATGGACCGCCTCCTGCAGTTCGACCTCGACCGCCGCTACGGCTCCGACCCGCAGCTCAAGGCCGCCATCTGCGATGCCCTTGCCTGTACCATCGCCGATATCGACACGGGCTTCATCGACGCCGACACCCTCGAACGGTGGCGCCAGGTCTCCCGGGACGTCGCCGCCCGCAACCTCGATTGGGACCGTGCCCGTGCGATGATCGCCAACCACCTCCGTTTCGCCGGCCTCGAAGACCGCGAAACCCTGGACGGCTTCCTCGATTCGCTCCCCGAACTCCTCGATGAGACAATCGCCCACGTTACCAACGCCGAAGTCGAAGCCTTCGTGCAGCGCGCGACGGAAACCGCCCGCGCAGCCGTCGAGAGGTACCTGGGATGCGCATAATCCGAAACGCTGAAGAAGGCCGGAAGACCCTCCTCGCCCGCCGGCCCCTCGACATCGAAGAGCTCCCCATGGAGATCCGTGAGACCACCTTCCGCACCTTCGGCCAGGAGCTCACCCCGGAAGAAGTCGTTCGGCGCATCATCCGCGACGTTCGCGAGGACGGCGACAACGCCGTCCGCTATTACAACTCCGCAATCGATGGCGCACACACCCCCGACCTCCGCGTCACGCCCGAAGAGACCCGTGCTGCTTACGAAGCGCTGCCGCCCGACCTCATCGAAGCCCTCCGCTTCGCCGCCGAGCGCATCCGCCGCTACCACGAAACCCAGCTCCGCGGCGCCACCATCGATTTCCAGCAGCACGGTCTCGGCCAGCTCACGAGGCCCATCCAGCGCGCCGGCATCTACGTTCCTGGCACCCGGGCCCCGCTCCCCAGCACCGTCCTCATGTGCGCCATCCCGGCACGTGTCGCCGGCGTCGATGAGGTCTACCTCACGAGCCCCGTCCTCCCCGATGGTTCGGTCCCGCCCGTCAAGCTGGTCGCCGCCGACATCGCCGGCGTCGATGCCGTCTTCAAGGCCGGCGGCGCCCAGGGCATCGCCGCGTTCGCATACGGCACCGAGACCATCCCCCGCGTCGACAAGGTCGCTGGCCCCGGCGGTCTCTTCGTCACCATCGCCAAGCGCCAGGTGTTCGGCGATGTCGGCATCGACAGCATCTACGGACCCACCGAGACGATGATCATCGCCGACGAAAGCGCGAACCCGGAGCTCGTCGCTGCCGACCTCATCGCCCAGGCCGAGCACGACCCCCTCGCCAGCCCCATCCTCCTCACCCCCTCCCATTACCTCGCCGAGGCCGTCGCCGCCGCCATCGAGCGCCAGCTCCGCACCCTCGAGCGTGCGAAAATCGCCCGCGCCGCCCTCGACAACCGGGGCGGCTGCATCCTCGTCAATGACATCGACCACGCCATCGACCTCGCCAACGAGTACGCTCCCGAGCACCTCTGCCTCTGCATCGAAAACCCCACCGCCTATGCTATGAAAGTGCGGAACTGTGGCGGCCTTTTCCTCGGCGAGGCTTCCCCCGAGGCCGTCGGCGACTACACCGCCGGCCCCAGCCATACCATGCCCACCGGCGGCGCTGCCCGGTGGAGCGGCCCACTCGGCGTCCATGACTTCCTGAAAAAAATGGCCGTCGTCAACCTCCCCGACGAGGAGTCCGAAGAGCTCAACCGGATGGCGGCCATCATCGCCCGGGCCGAGGGCCTGACCGGCCATGCCCACGCCGTCGAACGCCGCCTCCAGGGCCGCTGACGTGGACCTCCGCGCCCTGCTCCGCCCCGACCTCGATAACCTCGAGGAATACGTCCCCGTCAAGCCGCTCCACGTCCTCGCCGACGAAATCGGTGTTCCCGTCGATCGCATCGTCAAGCTCGACGCAAACGAAAACCCCTACGGCCCACACCCAGCCGTCCGCGAAGCTGCCGCCCGCGCCGCTTTCCATATCTACCCCGACCCGGGCCAGGCCCGGCTTCGCGCCGCCATCGCCCGTTACGCCGGCGTCGACCCCTCGCAGGTGGTAGCCGGTTCGGGTGCCGACGACATCATCGATGTCCTCATCCGGCTCGTTGCACCGCCTGCTGTGGTCATCCCCGCTCCGACATTTGGAATGTACCGCTTCCTTGCAAAAATCATGCGCGCCCAACCCATCGAGGTGGCCCGCCGCCCGAACTTCGACCTCGACGTCGTGGCCATCCGACAGGCCGCCGCCCAGCATGAGGCCCGCATCGTCTTCCTCACCCACCCGAACAACCCGACCGGCAACCCGCTCAACCGGGCAGAGCTCGAAGCCCTGCTCGACCTCCCCGCCCTCATCGTCGTCGATGAGGCCTACATCGAGTTCGGCGGCGACACCGTCGTCCCGCTCATCGCCAGGCACGAAAACCTCGTTGTGCTCCGCACCTTCAGCAAATGGGCCGGCCTCGCCGGCCTCCGGGTCGGCTACAGCATCTCCTCCCCCGCTCTCGCTCAACACATGATGGCCCTCAAGCAGCCGTACAACGTCAACGTCGCCGGCGAGGCGGCCGCGCTCGCCGCCCTCGAGCATCGCGCCGAGACCGCGAAAAACCTCGCCGCCCTCGTCGCAGAGCGGGACCGCATGGCCCGGCTCGTCGCTGCCCTCGGGTGGCTCGAACCTTACCCCTCCGCCGCCAACTTCGTCCTCTTCGCGGTCCGCGGCCGCCCCGCCCGCGCAGTCGCCGAAGCGCTCCGGCGCCGGGGCGTCCTCATCCGGTACTACGACCGGCCAGACCTGCAGAACTGTATCCGCATCAGCGCCGGCCGCCCGGCCGATACCGATGCCCTCCTCAACGCCCTCCAGGAGCTCCAGCCATGACCCGGCCGAACGCACCCCGCATCGCCAGCGTCGCCCGGCGCACCGCCGAGACCAGCATCGACATCACCCTCAACCTCGACGGCTCCGGTCGATTCTCCTGCGCCACCGGTGTCGGCTTCCTCGACCACATGCTCTCCCACATCGCCAAGCACGGCGTCTTCGACCTGGATGTCCGCTGCCAGGGCGACCTCTGGGTCGACCACCACCACACCGTCGAAGACATCGGCATCACCCTCGGCGAAGCCCTCGTGAAAGCACTCGGGGACAAATCCGGTCTCGTTCGCGCCGGCTCCGCCTACATGCCCCTCGACGAAGCGCTCGCCCACGCCGTGGTCGACCTCAGCGGCCGGCCCTACGCCGTTCTCGACCTCAAGCTCCTCGGCCGCGAACTCGGCGGCCTGCCCCCCGACCTCTTCAGCCACTTCCTCGAATCCTTCGCCTTCGCCGCCAAAATCAACCTCCACCTCCGCGTCCTCTACGGTGTCAACGACCACCACAAATGCGAAGCCGCCTTCAAGGCGATGGCCCGCGCGCTCGATGCCGCCACCCGTCTCGACCCGCGTCGTGGCGGCGACATCCCCAGCACGAAAGGCACGCTCTAGCCGGCCCGGCCTTGACACTCCCCCGCGAGCCCGTAACCTTCCCCTCCGCCCAGTGGAAGACGCACTCGCACGCTACCTCGCTCCCCGGCTCGAAGCGACCGACGTCCGGGTCACCAACCTCCTCCGCATCCCGGGCGGCGCCTCGCGCGAAACCTGGATGTTCGACGCCGAGTGGACCGACCCGGCCGGCGCCCGGCATTCCGCCCCCTTCGTCCTCCGCAAGGACCCGCCTGCCTCACTTCTTGAAACCGACCGTGAGGCCGAATATGCCTTCTACTCGGCCTTCTGGGGCTCCGCCGTGCCCGTCCCTCGCATGCGCTGGCTCGAAAACGACCCGTCCGTCCTCGGCGGCCCCTTCTTCATCATGGACCGCATCCTCGGCTGCGAAAGCGCGACCGCCCGCATCATCGCCCCGCCCTACACCGCGGTGCAGCCCCAGATCGCAGAGAACATGTACCGCATTCTTGCCGCTATCGCGACGTTCGACTGGCGCGGGACCGAGATCGAGCGTGTCGCCCATATCCCCACCCCGGAAACGGCCTGGCAGCACGAACTCGACCACTGGGAGCGCATCCTCGACACCGAGGCGCTCGAGCCCCAGCCAATCATGAAAGCCGCCGTCCGCTGGCTCCGCGCCAACCCCCCGCCGCCGGCCCAGCGCATCAGCGTGGTCCACGGCGACTACCGCGTCGGCAACTTCCTCTACCGCGATGACGGCGGCATCTACGGCATCGTCGACTGGGAGATGGCCCACCTCGGCGACCCCCTCGAAGACCTCGCCTGGTCCTTCAACCAGGCCTGGCACTGGGCGAAGGACGGCCGGCCCGGCGGCATCGTCGACCGGCAAACGGCCATCGCCCACTGGGAGCGCTACTCCGGCCTCCGCGCCGACCCGGACGCGCTTTACTGGTGGGAGGTCTTCAGCCACGTCAAATGCCAGGGTATCTGGGTCACCGGCGCCCGTTCCTTCGCCGAAGGCCGCACCAACGAGCTCATCCTCCCGCTCGTCGCCTACTCACTCATCAACGCCCAGGACCAGTACCTCCTGCGCACCATCGGGAGGCTCCCATGAACCCCTCCCCGCCCCGCGTCCTCCAGGGCGTCGCGGCCAACCTCCTCTCCGAAATCCTGCCGCGTATCCCCACCCCCTTCGGACAGCAGCTCGTCGGCATCGCCGCGATGCTCGACATGATGGTCGCCGAGGAGTTCGACCGCGCCGCCGACCGCCTCGTCACCGAAAATCGCATCGTCCGCGAGCTGCTCGCCGCCGGCCGCGACATCCTCGGCGAGGCCGTCCCGCCCACCGTCACGGCCGCGCTCGACACCCCCGCTGCCGCCTCCCTCCGGGTCTCCGACCTCCAGCGGGAGAACGACGTGCTCCGCGCGGCCCTCATCGACCTCCACGCTGCGGTCGAAATATCGCCGGCTCCGACCGCCCGCGAACTCGACGAGCGCATCTGGGAGGAGCTCGTCGAATCGACCCGCCGCCGCCACCTCTCCGCCAGGCTCTAGGCCAGATGCGCGACGACGTTCGGCGTCTCCTCGCCGCCTATGAGCCCGCCCGCCAGCAGCCCGACCCGCCGCTCCCGCCTGCCGGCGTCCTCCTCCTCCTCCACGACCGTCCCGGCGGCCCCCACGTCATCTTCCAAAAGCGCACCGACAGGGTCCGCGACCACAAGGGCCAGGTCAGCTTCCCGGGCGGAGTCATGGAACCCGGCGACCCCGACATCCGTACCACCGCACTCCGCGAGACGCACGAGGAGATCGGCGTCCGCCCCGACGACGTCGAAATCCTCGGCGAGCTCGACCAGATGGTCACCGTCTCCAACTTCCTCGTCACGCCGTTCGTCGGCTGGCTCGACCGCTACCCCTACGACTGGCGGTTCAGCAGCGAGGAAGTCGCCTACCTGCTCGAAGTACCCCTCAGCCACCTCCGCGACCCGGCGGCCGTCGTGCCCGACCGCCGCATCATCAACGGCCGGGAGTACGTCCTCCAGGCCTATCGCTTCGGAGACGACCTCATCTGGGGTGCCACGGCCCGGATGCTCGGGAATTTCCTCGACCTCCTGCGTGCACTCGACTAGGCCGCGACACCAGCGGGCCGCCGCACTACCATCGACCCGTGGCCGCCGATTCCCACCCCGCCCCCCGCACCCTTGCCAGCCTCCTTCCGGAGCTGCCGGGAGCACGCCTCCTCCAGGGCGACCCCCGTGTGGCCATCTCCGCCGTGCACCATGACTCGCGCCTCGCCGGCCCCGGCAGCCTCTTCGTCGCAGTCAAGGGCTTCACCGTCGACGGACATCGCTTTCTCCCGGACGTCGCCGCCGCCGGCGCCGCCGCCGCCCTCGTTGAGTCCGGTCACGACCTTCCGCCGCTCCCGGGCGAGATCGCCCTCGTCGAGGTCCCGGCGACGCGGCCTGCTCTCTCGGCCGCCTCAGCCTGGTTCTACGGCCACCCCAGCCGCGAACTCGTGGTCATCGGTATCACAGGCACCGACGGGAAGACCACCACCTCCCACCTCCTCACCAGCGCCCTCGAAGCCGCCGGTGCCCGCGTCGGCCGGCTCGGCACTGTCGACACCTACCTCCCGGGCGAGACCGGCCACGTGACGGCCCGGATGACGACGCCGGAAGCCCCGGAAGTGCAGCGGCTCCTTCGCCGCATGGCCGATGCACGCTGCGATTACGCGGTCGTCGAATCCACCAGCCACGGCCTCGCCCTCCACCGCCTCGACCACGTGCAGTACGACGTCGCCGTCTTCACGAATATCACCAGCGACCACCTCGATTTCCACCAGACGTTCGAAGCCTACCGCGATGCCAAGGCCCGCCTGTTCTCGGCGCTGGAACGCTCCGCCGACAAGGGCGCAGGCAAGCACGCCATCGTCAATGCCGACGACCCCAGCGCCGAATACATGCTCACACACGCTCCTCGCGCCCACGCCATCCGATTCGGTCTCGAAGCTCGCGACGCTGACGTCGTCGCCCGCAACATCATCCTCCGTCCCGACGGCACGGCGTTCCGCATCCTCACCCCACAGGGCACGGCCGAGTGCGCGATCCGACTCCCGGCCCTCTTCAACGTCATGAACGCCCTCGCAGCAGCCGCAGCAGCACTCGCGCTCGGGGCCGACCTCCAGGCCGTCGCCCGCGGACTCGGACAATGCCCCGGCGTCCCCGGACGAATGGAGCGCATCGAGGCAGGCCAGCCATTCGATGTCATCGTCGATTACGCTCACACCGGCGACGCCGTCCGGAAGGTCCTCGCAGTCCTCCGGGATGTCTGCCAGGGCCGGCTCATCATCGTGGTGGGAGCCGCCGGCGAGCGAGACCCGGGCCGCCGCTTCGGTGTCGGCCGGGCCGCTGCCGAAGGCGCCGACGTCGCCATCTTTACCAGCGAAGACCCGCGCTCCGAAGACCCGGCCGCCATCGTCCGTGAAATCGGCCGCCACGCCGAGAGCGCCGGCCGCAAGCGCGGGACCGATTTCCTCGAAATCGAAGACCGTCGCGAAGCCATCGCCACCGCCCTCGCTATGGCCCGCTTCGGCGACATCGTCGTCATCGCTGGCAAGGGGCACGAGAAATCGATGGTCTACGGAGACCAGGTCATCCCCTGGGACGACCGCGACGTCGCCCGCGAGGAACTCGCCAGGCTCGGCTACCGCCGCTAGACTGACCCTTTCCCGCCGGGCGACCTTCCGATTGGTCGCAATTCCCGCCCTCCGTATACTGGCCTCGAGCCGGCTACCAACCCCAGCAGCCGTCCACCCGGAGAACCATCGTGCCCAAGCGAAAACGACGCGAGCTGCAACATCTGCGGCAGGAACCATCGCGACGCCGCACCTACCAGCTCAGCCACGCTTCACCGTCCGAGATTTACCGGCCGGGCTTTCCGATGAACATCCTCGGCGATGTCCGCTGGTTCGCCGTCATCGGCGTCGTCGTCGCTGCCGCCATGGTCGTCACCGCTGTGCTCACCACCGGAGGCCTCGACCAGGGCAATCCCGATGCCCTCCCGAGTCCGTCGCCCGCGGCGACCGAAACCGCCCAGGCGTCCCCTACCGGCAGCCCCACCCCCGCGCCGAAACAGTTCGAAAAGGCAGAACAGGTCATCGACGCGACCAAGAACACCTACACGGCCACCTTCAAAACCAGCAAGGGCGACTTCACCGTGCGCCTCTTCGCCGACGTCGCCCCCAACACGGTCAACAGCTTCGTCTTCCTCGCGAAGCAGGGCTACTTCGACAACACCATCTTCCACCGCGTCGTCTCGAACTTCGTCATCCAGGGCGGAGACCCCACCGCGACTGGTACCGGTGGCCCCGGGTACCAGACCCAGGACGAGCCGAACGAACTCCGCAACAAAAAGGGCACCATCTCCATGGCCAAGGTCTCCGGCCAGACGCAGTTCGGCAGCCAGTTCTTCATCAACCTGAAAGACAACCCCTCGCTCGATTACGACAACCCGAGCGCAAACAAGTTCTACCCCTTCGGCGAAGTCATTTCCGGTATGGATGTCGTGGAAGCCATCGGCAGGGTCCAGGTCGGCCAGGGCGACCGCCCCATCGAGCCCGTCAGCATCCGGACCATCGAAATCACCGAGACCCCGAAGTAACACCCTTACCGAACCTGGCATCCCGCGAGGCCGCGATGGCGAGCGCCGTCGCGGCCTCGGTCCGTCCGTCCCGGTCGCCGACGAACACACTCAGGACTACCTTGCCGCGTGCCTCGTGCAGCGCGTAGAGCCTCACCCGAGCGTCGCCTTCTGCGGCTTCGAGCCGGAACAACCGCCCCTCTCGCGCCGGCAGCTCTTCCGCCTGCGACCCCTCGAGCGGCGCCCAGAGCATCCCGGAATCCCGGACTGCCCCCGGCTCCGCCGCCAGCCCCGCCACCCAGGCCGCCGCCTGGTCCGCCGATTCGAACGAAAGCGCCTGGCAAACCACGTTGACCGGCGCCTCGAACGGCGGTCTCGGCAGGGCCTGCTTCCAGAACACGAACCGCCCGCCCTCCATACCGGCCGCACGGTACTCCGCCTTGCGCGCCTCCGGGTCCCGTGAGAGCCCGCCGAGGTCGGCGGCAGTGAAGTCCCCCCGGGTTTGCTCGATGGCATCGAACGGCAGGTCCTCCGCCTCGCAGAGATAGGGGTCGAGCGGCAGGCCGTCGAACCGCGGTGAGGCCTGGCAGCCGGCCAGCACCGCCACGGCCATCAGAGGCGCCGCGAGGCTACTCCGAATCCCCATCGTCCGGGAGAGCAGGGCCCGGCCCGATCAGGCCGTGCTTCGACTGGTACCGCTCCACGAGCACGATCAGCAAGAAGAACGGCGCGAATGCCAGCGCCGAGCCGAGCGCCCACCACCAGAGCGGTACCACCAGGAACAGGATGGCGCAGGCGGCAGTGAATGCCATACCGATGATGGCGAATATCCTCCCCGCCAGCACCCACGGGGTGACCGGTGTATGCATGACTTCAGTTTCGCCTGAGGGCGCGGCCGGGTCCAACCGTCCCTGCGGTTTCCCCGCCGGTCCCGTATACTCGCCGCCAACTCCCCCATCGGAGGCTCCTATGGGACGTCCCGTGCTCCGCACGGAGTTGTGTGACCTGCTGGGCATCGAATACCCGGTCATCCTCGCCGGCATGGGCCCCGTCGCCGGCGGCCTGACCGGACCGGTCGCGACTGCGCCCCTCGTCGCTGCCGTCTCCAACGCCGGTGGACTTGGTGTCATCGGCGGCGCTGGCTTCAGCGCAGAACGCCTTCGAGAGGAGATTCGCAGGGTCCGCTCCCTCACCGACAGGCCCTTCGGCGTTGACCTCCTCCTCCCCTCCAATTACATGGGTGCCGCCGCCGGTGAAATGCCCCGCGACCCTCGCGAACTCATCCCGGCCGGCACCCGCGAGGCCCTCAAGAAAATCGTCGAAGACCTGGGCGTCCCCTGGCAGGAGATGCCCCGCGAACCTGCTGCCGAGCCCCGCCGGCCCCGCACCGGCGGGATGTCCGACGAGCAGATGGAAGTCGTCATCGAGGAGAAGGTGCCGGTCTTCGCCAGCGGCCTCGGAAGCCCGGCCCCCTGGCTCGACCGCCTCAAGGCGAACGGCACGAAAGTTCTCTCGCTCGTCGGCAACGTGAAAAACGCGAAGCGGGTCGCCGCGGCCGGCGTCGATATCGTCGTGGCCCAGGGCACCGAGGCCGGCGGCCATACCGGCCGCATCGCCACCATGGCGCTCGTCCCCCAGGTGGTCGATGCCGTTGCGCCAACGCCCGTCGTCGCCGCTGGCGGCATCGCCGACGGCCGCGGCATCGTCGCCGCCCTCGCCCTTGGCGCTATCGGCGTCTGGTGCGGTACGGCCTTCCTCGTCTCCGAAGAGGCGAACCAGCCCGACCTTCAGAAACAGCGCATCCTGGCCGCCACCGACGAAGACACCCGCGTCACCCGCCTCTACAGCGGGAAAACGATGCGCAACATCACCAATCCGCTCATCGAAGCCTGGGAGGCCGCCGGGATCCCGGCCCTCCCGATGGGGCTCCAGGGCCTCCTCATCCAGGACCTCGTCTACTCCTGCCGAAAGGCCGGCCGCGAAGACCTCCTCATGAACGCCGCTGGCCAGGTCTCCGGCATGCTGAACCGCATCCGCCCCGCCGCGGACATCCTCCACGATATGGTGGCACAGGCCGCCCACATCCTCGCGCGCGACCTCCCCGCCCGCGTCACCGCCGTCCCGGAGTCCTGACCCATGCCCGACCGCGCCCTCGACGGCGTCCGCGTCGTCGAATTCGCCGATGAAACCGCCGCCTACTGCGGCCGCCTCCTTGCCGACCTCGGAGCCGAGGTCATCAAGGTCGAACCACCCGGCGGAGGCCGGCTCCGCCACGCCCGCCCATTCGTCAAAGGCCACGACGGCGACCCCAACGCTTCACTCGCGTTCTGGGTCCACAACACCTCGAAAAAATCCGTCGTCCTCGACCTCGAAACGGACGAAGGTCGGGCACTCGCTCGCCGCCTCGCCCTCACCGCCGATATCCTCCTCGAGGATAACCCCGTCGGCTTCCTGGCCGCCCGCGGCCTGGGCTACAAGGACTTGCGCTCCGAAAAGCCCTCGCTGGTCTACACCTCCGTCACCGGCTTCGGACAGGACGGTCCCCACGCCGGCTGGGCGTATTCCGACATCGTTGGCCAGGCGATGGGCGGCATCATGACGCTTGCCGGCGAACCTGCTGACCCCCCCAACATGATCTATGGCCGCCAGGCCGACATCTCTGCCAGCATCCAGGCTGCCCAGGGCACCCTCATGGCGCTCCTCCACGCCGAAGCAACCGGCGAAGGTCAGCTCGTCGACGTCTCCGCACAGGAAGCCCTGTCCATGGCACAGGAGACGGCCATGCAGACCTGGGATTTCCAGAAACGCAACCGCGTCCGCACCGGCGAGCTTGGGATGCTCCCCATCCCCCTCCCCGCCACCGGCGTCGCGAAGTGCACCGACGGCTATGTCTCCCTCTACATCCTCGCCCCCGCCGGGAAGGACCTCCCCGCCCTCGTCGACTGGATGCGCGAGAAGGGCCTGCAGGGCCCCCTCGACGACGAGCCCTACCGCACCATCGTCAACCAGCTCAACATGGCCTGGCTCACCCAGCTCATGTCCGACCCGGCTGCCGCCGCCGACGTCCTGCCCCACCTTCCCGTCATCACGAAGACAATCCTCGACTTCTTCGCCACGCTCAGTGCGCGAGAAGCGTACGAGGAAGGCCAGCAGCGCCAGCTCCTCATCGGCATCGTCTCCACCCCGAAGGACATCGCCGAGAACACGCAGCTTCGCGCCCGCGACTGGTTCGTCCGTATCGAGTCTCCGCTCGGGGGGACAGTCGAATTCCCCGGTCCGCCCTACCGCCTCTCCGAAACCCCCGCCCTCATCGGGCGGCCCCCGCGCCTCGGCGAACACACCGCCGACATCCTCGCGCAGCTGCGCTAAGGAGCACCAGATGGCCAGGAAACCTCTTGAAGGCCTTCGCGTCGCCGATTTCTCTTGGTACGGCGCCGGTCCCATCGCCGGCAACACCCTCTCCCAGTTCGGTGCCGAGGTCATCCGCGTCGAATCCGAGACCCGGCCCGACGGCCTCCGCCGGGTCCACCCCTTCGCGATGAACCCGGACGGCACCTTCAAGTCGGGCTACAACGTCTCCGGCTACTTCAACAATTTCAACACCGGCAAACTCTCCCTCCAGCTCAACCTCAACGTTCCAAAGGGCCAGGAGCTTGCCTACCGGCTCATCGAAAAATGCGACATCTTCCTCACCAACTTCACCCCCCGCGTAATCGAGAAATGGAATCTCCGCTACGAACAGATTAGCGCGCGGAATCCCCGCATCATCGCTGCCTACGCACCGATGCAGGGGCTCACGGGCCCCCACCGCGATTTCCTCGGGTTCGGCGCCGTTCTCACGCCCGTGACCGGCATCAGCCACATGAGCGGGTTCCCGCACCGACCGCCTATCGGTGTCGGCACCAACTACCCCGACTATGTCATCAACCCTGGCCATACCGTCACCGCAATCCTTGCCGCGCTTCGCTACCGCAACCGCACAGGGAAAGGCCAGCTCATCGAGCTCCCCCAGGTCGAATCCGTCATCAATACGCTCGGCACCGCCGTGCTCGAGTACCTCGTCAATGGCGACAACCCCTCGCGCATGGGCAACCGCAGCCTCAACGCCAGCCCCCACGGCGCATTCCGCTGCGCCGACGACCCCGAATCTGTTGGCTCCGTCGACCGCTGGGTCGTCATCGCCTGCCGCGACGACCGCGAATGGGCGGCCGCTGCCCAAGCCCTCGGACACCCCGAAGCTGCCCGCGACCCGAAATTCGCCACCTTCGACGCCCGCAAGGCGAACGAGGACGAACTCGAGGCGCTCATCAGCAGCTGGGTCCGCGACCGGAAAGCGGAGGACGTCGTCGCTGCCCTCCAGGCGGCCGGCGTCCCCGCCGGCGTCGTCCAGAACGCCCAGGACCTCCTGGAGCGGGACCCGCACATGCGCGCACGCGGCTACTACCAGTACGTCGAACATCCCGAAGCTGGCCGCGAGGCCCACGACGGCCCCGCTTTCCGGCTCAGCGCTACCCCCGGTTCGGTGCCCGGTCCCGCGCCGCTCCTCGGCGAGCACACCATGGACGTCTGCGAACGGGTCATAGGGCTCACCACAGACGAAGTTGCAGACCTCCTCGCCGAGGGGGTCCTCGTCTGAGGCCGGTATCCCGGCTTCACGACCGTTGGGGGCGCCGCTACCGGCGCCCTCTCCTATCTGTGGTAGCATGCCCGCAGCAACCCGCGGAGCGTCTTCGTGACCGGTCTCATCGCGCTCATCGTCGTCATCGTCGCCGTCCTCCTCCTCGTCTTCTGGGTCGTCGGCCTCTACAACTCCCTCGCCCGCGCGCGCATCCGCGTCAAAGAGGCGTGGTCCGGCATCGATGTGCAGCTCAAGCGCCGCTCCAGCCTCATCCCCAATCTCGTCGAGACCGTCAAAGGTTACGCCGCCCACGAAAAGGAGACACTCGAAAACGTCACCCGGGCGCGTGCCATGCTCGACCGGGCCCAAACCCCCGGCCAGGCAGCCCAGGCCGACAACATCCTGACCGGGGCGCTTCGCTCCCTTTTCGCCGTCGCCGAAGCCTACCCGGACCTCAAGGCGAACCAGAATTTCCTCGAGCTCCAGCGAGAGCTCACCGACACCGAAGACAAAATCGCCTACGCGCGGCAGTTCTACAACTCCAACGTCCGCGTCTACAACGAGAAAATCGCGACGGTTCCGAGCTCCATCATCGCCGGGATGTTCAACTTCGAGCCCGCCGAGTTCTACGAGGCTGAAGACGCTGCCCGCGAGGACGTCCGCGTCTCCTTCGTGAGCAACTGACCCTGCGGTCAGGCCGACGCGGCTCCAATCTCCGCTTATGAGCTCCGCCCCCGTCCCGGGCTCCATCCTCATCTACGACCGCATCGCGGCCAACCGGCGCACGACGTGGGTCCTCATGACCGCGTTCGTCGCCATCACCACTGCCCTCGCCGGCCTGATCGTCTATGCCCTCGGACTGCCCATCGGCGCGCTCGGAATCGCCGGCATCGCCATCATCGTCTATGCGATCTTCAGCTACTTTGCCGCCTCCAGCGTCGTGCTCTCCATCTCCGGCGCGCACGAAGTCACCAAAGAGCAAGAGTGGGAGTACGTTCGCCGCGTCGAGAACCTCGCCATCGGCGCCGGCCTCCCCATGCCCCGCACCTGGGTGCTCGAGGACAGCGCGCCGAACGCCTTCGCCACCGGCCGCGACCCCCAGCACGCCCATGTTGTCGTCACCCGCGGCCTCCTTGAGAAGCTCGAGCCCATCGAGCTGGAAGCCGTCCTCGCCCACGAGCTCTCCCACATCGGCAACTACGACATCCGCGTGATGACCATCGCGACCGTCCTCGTAGGCGTCGTCGTCCTCCTCAGCGACTTCTTCCTCCGGTGGACCTACTGGGGCGCCGGCGCCCGCCGAGGCAGCCGTCAAAGGGGCGGCGGCGGGGCGGCCCTCCTCGTACTTCTCGCCATCGTTGCCGCTATCCTCGCTCCCATCGTCGCCCAGGCCCTCAAACTGGCCATCAGCCGCCAGCGGGAATACCTCGCCGATGCCTCCGGCGCCCTCCTCTGCCGCCACCCCGAAGCCCTCGCCCGCGCCCTCGAAAAGATCGCCGCCGACCCCGAACCCCTGGAGGCGGCGAACAAGGCCACGGCCCACCTCTACATCTACAACCCCCTGCGCGAGCACCAGAGCTTCCTCAACAACCTCTTCAACACCCATCCGCCCGTTGAAGAGCGCATCAGGCTCCTCCGCAGCATGTAACTTCGCAGAACCGGTCCGGCCGGCCCATCCTCACTGCGCCAAATGGCCCACGACGCACACCGGGCCCGGGCCGATACTGCAGGCAGGACGGTCGCTCACAGCCAGTCGAACGTCCGGCAAGGAGGGATGAGCGATGAAGCGAAAGACGCTCCGGCTCCACGCCCTCTACGGGGTCTGGGTGGTGCAGGGGTAAGCGGCAGGTGGTCCCAACTCAAGCTCAGGAGGTGACCAGGTGAAGCACCGCATCCATGCCTGGCTCCGGAGGTGGCACCGTCCGATATAAGGCCCGGTTCGGCGGGCCGAGCGCAGCCTCCCACGCCCGGTCGTTTCAGGTCCGGCGCTGATGCCCCAGATGCCTCTCGTGAGGCGCGCAAGAGCGGGACTGGGTCGTCGGGAGGGGGAATGAAACCAGGGTACGAAGGCCCCGCACACGCGGGGCCTTCTTCGCGCCCGCAGAACGAACCCCCGCCGGGGCGTACAATCCTCCGCGGCGGCCACGCCTCACCCATCGCCCGGAGGACAGCTCCCCATATGGGACTCCGTACCCCTCAGCAGTACATCGACTCCCTCAAGGACGGCCGAACCGTTTACTACCGCGGTCAACGGGTCCCCGACGTTACGATGCACCCGGTGATCAAAAAGGCTGTCCACCACGCCTGCCTCGATTTCGAAATGGCAGAGAACCCGGAATACCGCGACCTCGCCGTCGTTGTCGGGGAGGACGGCCAGCCCTACTCCCGTTATTACAAAATCCCAGCCAGTACGGACGACCTTCTCCAGCGCTCCCGTCTCATCGAAACCGCGACCGCACTCGGCAAGACACTGGTCGTGCTCGTCAAAGAAATCGGCACCGACGCGCTCTTTGCCCTCCACCGCATCGCCCGCCAGGTGGACCAGAAATATGAGACCGATTACCTCCGCCGCGTCGAAGCCTTCTACCGCCACTGCCGCGACAACGACCTTGCAGTCTCCGTCGCCCAGACCGACGTGAAGGGTGACCGGGGGCTTGGCCCGCGCGACCAGCCGCATCCCGACTACTACACCCGCATCGTCGAGCGCCGGCCGGACGGCATCGTCGTGCGGGGCGCCAAAATCCACACGAGCTGCACCACCAACGTCAACGAACTCATCGTTCTCCCAACGCGCGCCATGGCCGAGGCCGACGCCGACTATGCCGTCAGCTTCGCCATCCCCGTCGACACTCCCGGCCTCAAGCTCATCGCCAGCCCCTACGGCGGCAGCGCCAAGAACGAGTTCGATGCGCCCCTCTCCGCCGAGCGGAAGATGATGGAGACGATCACCATATTCGACGACGTCTTCGTGCCGTGGGAACGCGTCTTCCTCGCCGGGGAACACGACTTTGCCGGTCCGCTCGCGCTCGGCTTCGTCGAATACCACCGCTTCACGGCCGTGTCCTACAAGCTTCCCCTCGTCGACGCGCTCGTTGGCTCAGCGCTCCTCATGGCCGACCTCAACGGCATCTCCCGCGCGGCCCACGTTCGCGACAAGCTCATCCGCCTGATTAGCTACGCAGAAACGCTCCGCGCGCTGACCGAAATGGCTGCCCTCCGTGCCCGTGGTGATGACCAGGGCATCTTCGCGCCCGACCCCCTGACGACCAACATGGCGAAGTACCACTTCGCCCATGGCTACCACGAAGCGCTCCAGCACGTGCAGGACATCGCCGGCGGCATGCTCGTCACCGGCCCCGGCGCGGAGGATTTCGCCAACCCGGAGACGGGCGACCTCCTGCGCAAGTACCTCGGGGGCCGGGCTGGCGTCGATGGCGAGACACGTACCCGCGCCATGAACATGGTCAGCGACCTCACGACCGGTGACTTCGGCGGCTATCATGCCGTCCTCGCCATCCACGCCGAAGGCTCACTCGAAGCTGAAAAGCTCATGATCAGCCGCGCCTACGACGGCCGCCGCGCTCTCGAATACGCAAAGAAGCTCGCCGGCATCGCCTGACCGGCGGCCCGGCAACGAAGGAGGCTCCACGTGTCCAGTAAATCCGAAGCCCTCGCCGCCCTCGATGACGGCTACCGGCGGTTCCGCGCCGGCATCGCCGACCTCGATGACGCCGCCTACGCCGAGACCTGGCTCGGCACGTGGAACCTCGCCCAGCTCCTCGCGCACATGGCCGGCTGGTACCGGGAAATGGCCGGCGCCCTGGAGCGGGTCGCCCGGGGGGAGCGCCCCGCTCCGCCAGGGGTCGACTACTCCGACCCCGAACCGTGGAACCAGCGCTTCGCCGCGGCCGCTCTCCCGGGCCGTGCAGCGCTTGAGGACTGGGACGCGGCATTCACCGCCTACCGCGCTGCCGCCGAGGCGCTGCCCGAGGACCGCTACGGCATCGACCCGGAAACGGGCCGGCCCCGCATCGGCAATCGCCTGCTCCAGGGCGCTGGCATCGGGCACTTCGAGGAGCACCAGCCCGAGCTCGACGCCTGGCTCGCCACCCGTCGCCGGTGAGCCCCGGGAGCAGGACTCTCGCCCTGCTCCGCCCAGCCCTGCCGCCGCGGTTCGCCGCCCCGGCCGGTTTCGTCCCCGCCGCTAGGACGGGTCGTCGTCTCGCCCCCTCCTGCCACCGCCGTTCGGCGACCGCGGCCAGCACCGTTCCGGGGGCGCCCGGGCGAAGACCGCGCTCTTGATGCCGGTCTCCGCGCCGCCCGGTGCGTCAAATTTCTCGGCGTGGTTCGCTCGACGCAGGATTTCGCTCGGCATTCCCCGGTCATGAACCGCGCCCCCGGCCCCACCTCTGGAATGCCCGACGAGAACGGAATAGTCGGCGAGCTGCGCCGCTGACATAATCGCATCAGCCGCTGGAGGTCGGCACCGCTGCAACTGCCCCTCTTCCCGCTCCGAACCGTGCTCTTCCCCGGGATGCGGCTGCCCCTCCGCATTTTCGAAGAGCGCTACCGCGTGATGGTCCGGGAGCTGCTGGCCTCCGGCGGCGAGTTCGGCGTCGTCCTCATCCGCGAAGGTCCGGAAGTCGGTCCCGGCGCCGTCCCGTTCGACGTCGGCACCGCCGCCCGTATCGAGTCCTGGGAAGAGACCGATGGCGGCCGCTACCTCATCACTGCCCGGGGAACCTGGCGATTTCGCATTCGCAGCCTCCTCCCGCCCCGGCCCTACCCCTTCGGTGAAGTGGTCCCGCTCGACGACGCCGATGGCCCCATGACACCTCGCCTCAAGGCAGCGCTCGAGACCGTCCGGGCAACGTTCCCGCTCTATTTCCGCCTCGTCCTCTCCCTCACCGACCAGTGGGCGCGCGGTCTCGACCTCCCGCAGCGTCCCCACCGGCTCGTCGACTTCCTCGGCGAGTGGCTGCAGGTGGGCGAGGACGTGAAGCAGCGCCTGCTCGAAATCGAACCGGCCGAGGACCGAGTAGCCTACCTCGCTGAGGTCCTCGATGACCTCATCCTTCGCACGAAAGATGCCGTCATCGAGCACCGGCGCAAGAAATACGGCGCGCTCGGCATCGCCAACTAACGCAGCCTCAGGCCAGCTCCAGCATCCGCTCCAGCGCCACCAGCGACCACTTCCGGGTCTCTGGGTCCACCCGCACCTCGTTGACCACCTGCCCCTGGACCAGCGCTTCGAGCGTCCACGCCACGTAGGCCGGGTGAATCCGGTACATCGTGCTGCAGGGGCAAACGACCGGGTCCAGGCAGAACACCGTCTTATCCGGATTCTGCTTCGCCAGGCGGTTGACGAGGTTAATCTCCGTTCCGACGGCCCAGGTCGTCCCCGCCGGCGCCTCCCGAATCGTCTTCGCAATCTTCTCCGTCGACCCGTACTGGTCGGCCGCCTGCACCACTTCCCACCGGCACTCCGGGTGCACGATGACGTTGACGCCCGGGTGCTCCTTCCGCGCCTTCTCGATTTGCTCCACCGTAAACCGCTGGTGGGTGCTGCAGTGCCCCTGCCACAGGATCATCCTGGCCTTCCGCAACTGCTCCGGCGTCGTGCCTCCCATGGGGAGACGCCAGTTCCAAAGAACCATCTCATCGAGCGGGATGCCCATCGCATACCCCGTGTTCCGGCCGAGGTGCTGGTCCGGGAAGAACAGGACTTTCTCACCCCGTTCGAATGCCCAGCGAAGCGCCCGGTCCGCATTGCTCGAGGTACACACGAGGCCGCCACGCTCGCCGGTGAAGGCCTTGAGGCTAGCCGCGCTGTTCATATAGGTAACCGGGATGACGCCGGCATCCCCGCCCAGCACCTCGTGAATCTCCTCCCACGCCGCGTAGACGTCGTCCGGGTCGGCCATATCAGCCATTGAACAGCCGGCAGCCATGTTCGGCAGGATGACGCGAACGTGCTCCGGCGTCAGGATGTCCGCCGACTCCGCCATGAAATGCACCCCGCAGAAGAGCACGTATTCGATGCCCTCCTGCTCCGCAGCGTGCCGCGCCAGTTTGAAGCTGTCGCCCGTAAAGTCCGCGTACTTGATGACCTCGTCCCGCTGGTAGTGGTGTCCGAGGATGACCAGCCTCGAGCCGAGCTTCGCCCGCGCCGCGGCAATCCGGTGGTCCAGCTCCTCGGGGCCCATCTGCAGGTACGCCCGCGGGATGTCCTGCTGCCAGCTCACGAAGGCGGGCTCCTGCGCGAGCGGCACCGGCGCCAGTGCATCCGCCGGGCAGGTATCCGGGTCCGAATACATGACGAGCAGTTCTGCGTAGGTCTTCCCCGCCGGGGCCAGCGTGGCAGCCATCGTTTCCCTCCCCACTTAGTGTCATCTCTACACTAAGCCTTGCTCCCACTGTGCCGAAAGACGCGCTTCGTGTCAACGTGACACGAAGCTGTCTCGCTCCCGGCGCCCGGCTCGGCTCGTTCATCGACGCGCGCGGGACCCCTTCCGAAGCAAACGCAGCAACCGTCGCGGCCATCCGGGGCGCTCATCGACGTCGTCGCTGCTCCTGTTGCCGCAATCCTGGCCGGCGTGGTCGCCCGGAGCATTGGGCGCCGTGCGGGTCGTATCACTGAGACAGCCGCTCGCATGCGCCGCCTTGCGCGTGAACTCACCGCGTCGGTTGCCTACTTCCGGGAAGCAGACGCGTAGGTCGCCAGCCGCTCGGCCCGGCCCGCCGCGTAGCTGGGGCCCGCTCCTGGAGCGGGCCCCTACATTCTGCTTCTATCGCCGCCCGCTGCTCAGCTTTTTCGTCGCTGCTGCGCGCGCGTCCACCGCCGGCTGAGAATCCACCGCGTGCTGAGCCGGGAGAAGCCGGCGCCGAGCAGCACCGCCCACACCACGCTCGCGAACAGGAACGCCCCGCTGTTGACCGATGCGATGAGCCCCATGTACAGCCCGAGAAAGCCCCCGAGGGCGAAAGCAAAGTACACCGGGAACGTCCGCCACTTCCATTCGGGCAGCGGAATCGGCTTCGGTGCGGCCGGAGCCGGCGCCGCACTGCCCCCTGCGGCCCCGCCCCCGGCGGGCCGCCGCCGCCGGCGTGATGCCGCGCTCACGACGGCACCCCGTATCGCAGCCGAAACGCCATGTCGCACCGCCGGCACAGGGGAACCACATCCCGGCCCAGCAGCTCCCGCAACCCTATCACGTGCACGCCGCACTCCTTCCCGGTTTCACCTTTCCGGGCATCGGGGAAATGAAACAGCTGGCCGCAATCCGCGCAAACGAGCGCGCTCGCCGGCCCGATCGGCATCTTGCACTCGCAGCAGACCTGCGCCCTCATCCACGCCGCGCGACGCCCCCCGGCAAATCCCCGCGTCGGAAAAGCAGCACCCCGCCGGCCGTCCGTCGGTGACGCACCTGCCCAGCCTCCGCAAGCGCCTCTAGCGCAGCCGGAGTCATCTGCGCTGCCGCCGCTGCTTCCAGCAAGTCGAGCACATCATCCAGCGTCCCAGGTTCGGCCGGCGGGGCGAGGCAGACGTTGCAGGCGAACTCCAGCGCGAGGTGCTCCTCATTGATCCACACCTGCCCGCAATCGCTCCCGGGCAGGTCCGCCCGGGAATTCAAGTGATACAGGTTCCCGCACCAGTTGCACCATGCCTCCATGTGCGCCTCGACCGTCCGGGCGCACACATGACAAACCTTGAGGTCCGCGCGTTGCATACCATCCTCGAGCATACGCCACGGCTTGACTCGCCGTGAACCCGCTCCCTATGATCATAGCGCTTTAGCATTTCCCGCCGCAGCGACAGCGTGCCCGGCGCCGCGGCCAGGGCCGGAGGGGACGTGGGAGAACCCGCACGAGGAGACCGCGCTGAGCTGCTCGCCCGCCTCCGGGTCCGCTCGCTTCGGCCCGACCTCCTCGAACAGGCCCTCACACACTCCTCGTACCTGAACGAAAACCCCTCGACGTTCGCCTCCAATGAGCGCCTCGAGTTCCTCGGCGACGCCGTCCTCGGCCTCGTCGTGGCCCGATTTCTCTATGAACGGTGCCCTGCCGCAGGCGAAGGCGAGCTCACGCGAATCCGCGCCGACATCGTCCGCGGGAGCACCCTCGCCCGTGCCGCCGGCCGAATCGAACTCGGCCGTTTCCTCGTCCTCGGTCGCGGAGAAGAAGCCGCCGGCGGCCGCACCCGCGACCGCAACCTCGCCGGCGCCCTCGAGGCCCTGATCGGCGCCGTCTATCTCGATGCCGGCTTCCCCTCCGCCGCGGCGCTCATTCGCCGCCTCCTCCGCGAAGAAATCGACCGAGCACTCCGCGAAGGCGCGCGGCCCGATGCCAAGAGCTCCCTCCAGCACCTCGCCCAGGCCCGCTGGCACGAAGCGCCCGAATATGTGACGGTTGAGCATACGGCGGATGCGCCCCACCGCCGCTTCGTCGTCGAAGTCAAAGTTGCCGGGCAGCCGCTCGGCCGCGGCGAAGGACGCAGCAAGCGCGAAGCCCAGCAGCGCGCCGCCGAGGTCGCGCTCGAAGGGCTCAGCCGGGAGGAGGGCGCAGCGTGTATCTGAAGCGGCTCGCCATCCACGGCTTCAAAAGCTTCGCCAACACCACGACCTTCGAGTTCGGGCCCGGCATCACCGCCATCGTCGGCCCCAACGGCTCCGGCAAAAGCAACGTCGCCGATGCCATCCGGTGGGTCCTCGGTGAACAGAGCGCCCGCCTCCTGCGCACGAAAAGACAGGAAGACGTGATCTTCGCCGGCGCCGGCAACCGCGCCGCCGTCGGCATGGCCGAAGTCACCCTCACGCTCGACAACACCGAGCGCTGGCTCCCGCTCGATTTCTCCGAAGTCGAAATCGCACGCCGCCTCTACCGCAACGGGGAGAGCGAGTACCTCCTCAACGGCTCCCGCGTTCGGCTGCGCGACATCCTCGATCTCCTCATGAAAGGCGAGGTCGGCCAGAACTCCTACTCCATCATGGGACAGGGCCTCGTCGATGAGGTCCTGTCCATGTCTCCCGAGGACCGCCGAGCCTTCCTCGATGAAGCCGCCGATGTCAAACGGTTCCGCCTCCGCATCAGGGAAGCACAGGACCGGCTCGCTGCCACCAGCGACAACATCGAACGCGTCGCCCTCATCATCCAGGAGATTGAACCCCGGCTCAGCCAGCTCAGCCGCCAGGCCGAGCGCGCCGCCGAATATCGCCGCCTCACCGCTGAGCTCTCAACCCTGCTCCGGCTCTACTACGGCCATCTCTGGGCGGAAGCCCAGAACCATGTCGTCCGGGTCCGCGCGGCCCTCGACCAGCGGGTCGCCGAAAACGACGCCGCAGCCCGGCGTGTTCACCAGCTCCGCGAACAGCTGCGCACCCTCTCCGATGAGATTCGCAAGCGCCGCGATGCCATCGCGCGCCGCGATTCCCGCTCCACGGAAATCGAACAGCGCATCGCCGCGACCGAACAGGCCATCGCACTCGACCGCGAACGCCGCTCCATGGTCGCAGCCCGGCGGGAGGAGCTGCAGCGCGAAATCGAAGCGCTCGAGGCCGAGCGACGCTCGCTTGCCTCCGCCGACATCGACGAAGGCCGCCGCAACCTCGAAATCGCCGGTCAGGCCGAGGCTATCCGGGCTGAGATGGACCGCTGCCGCGCCGAGCTCGATGCAGCCGAGCGGGAGTACTCCCGCCTCCGGAGCCGCGTTCAGGAGCTCCGGGACGGCGCCGATGGCGACGACCGGCGCGCAGCATCCTTCCGAGCCGATATCGAGAGCGCCGAACGCCGCGTCGCCGACCTCGACCGCGAAATGGAGCAGCTCGTTGCCCGGCGCAAGGCTATCATCGTCGAGCTCCTGGGCAGCCGGCGTCGCATTGCCGAGGCCCGGCGCGCCGTCGAAGAAGGGGAGGACCACCTCGCCGCAGCCCGCCGCGAAGCTGATGCTGCCCGCGACCAGCTCCAGCGCATTCAGGACGAAGTTCGCGCATACGAAGCCGCCGGCAACCAGGAACTCCGCGAACTCGACCACCTGGAAGGCCGCCTCGATGCCCTCCGCCGTGTCCAGGCCGAGCACGACGGCGTCGCCGCCGGCACCCGCCAGGTTCTCATCATGGGGCAGGCCCTCCTCCAGGAGTTCGAGCCCGGCTCCCTCGGCGAGCCGCCCGAGCTCCCCGGGGTGGTCGGGCTCCTCTCCCGCCAGCTCCGTGTGCCCCCGGGGCTGGAGACTGCCATCAACGCCGCTCTCGAGCACCGCCTCCACGCCGTCATCGTCGAGCACGAACAGGTTGCCCTCGAGGCCATCGCCATCCTCCAGCGTCGCCGGCAAGGGCGTGCCCAGTTCCTGCCTCTCGATGCCGTACGCCATGTCTACCCGCTCAACCTCCAGAAAGAGCGCGGGGTCGTCGGCGTCGCCGCGAAGCTCGTCCGCTGCGAACAACGGGTCCGCCCGCTCGTCGATACCCTGCTCGGGCGGGTCATCATCGTCGAAGACATCCAAACCGCCCTCCGCATGATTCGCCGCGCGCTCGGCTCGGTCGTCACGCTCGACGGTGTCTACATCGAGCCCACCGGGGTCATCGCTGGCGGGTCTACCGGCGCCGATGAAGGCGAGTTCATCCGCCAGCGCGAGCTCGAAGAACTCCCGGCGCGCATCGAAGAACTGCGCAAGCGGGCCGAGGTCGCCGCTCAGCGTATCGCGCAGGCCCGACTCGCCATCGAACAGGTCGCGAAACGTTCCCACGAAGCCGAGGCGAACTACGAGATGCTCCGCCGCGCCGTCGAAGCCGCACGGCAGGACCTCGAGCGCGAACGTGAGCGGCGCCACCGCATCCGGCGCGACGCCGACGCTCTCCGCTCCAAGCGTGCCGACATCCACCGCGAGCGCACCGCGCGCCTCCAGCAGGCCGAGCAGGCGCGCCGCGCCCTCGAAGCGCTTCAGCAGCGCGCCGCCGAGCGGCGGCTGGAGCTCGCTTCCCTCGAGGAGGAGCTCGCCCTCGCCACAGCCCGGCGCGAAGCTGCCCTCGCAGCCGTCTCTGAGGTCTCCGGCCGGCTCGCGGCCGCCGAAGGTGAGCGCCGCACCCTCATCGCTATGCGAGAGCAGCACGAGAAGGCGCTCGAGCGTCTCGACAGCCAGGTCCAGGCGCGAAAGCTCCAGGCCCGCAACTTCGAACTCGAGGCCGGGGTTATTGACGAGCGGCTCGAGCGGCTCGCCCGGGAACTCGAAGCCATCCGAAGTGAACAGGCCCGCTTCGCCGAAGACGCTGCGCCCGACCGCGACGAACTCCACCGCCTCGAAAACCATGAGCGCGCCGTACAGGAAGAGTATGCCGCCGCCCAGGACCAGCTCCTCGCCATCGACCGTAAGCGGCTCGACCTCGAAAACGAGCTGGCCCGCGCGCATGAGCGCCTCGAGAGCCTCCGCCTCGAGATGGAGCGCGAGGGCCTCGCTCCGACCGACGCGGGCGACATCGTCAGCCTCGACGACCTGGACCGCAGCGAGCCGCTGCCCGAGGCCGAAGCCCCCCGCATCCAGGGCGGCGCTGCCATCGACGTCGAAGCCACCCGTCAGCGAATCGAGGAGGTTCGCCGGCAAATCCGCCGCCTCGGCGCTATCAACGAAGAGGCCCCCGGGGACTACCACGAGCTGAAGGAGCGCCACGAATTCCTTACCGCGCAGCTCGCCGACCTCACCGACGCCGCCGACCAGCTCCGGACCGCCATCGCCGAGCTCAATGAGGAGGTCCGTTCGCGCTTTGCGGTCACCTTCGAAACCGTCAACCGCGCGTTCGGCGAGTATTTCCAGGCCTTCTTTGGCGGTGGCCAGGCGAGCCTCGCCCTCACCGACCCCGAGCGCCCCGCGGAAGCCGGTATCGACATTGAGGCCCAGCCGCCCGGCAAGCGCATCAAAAATCTCTCCCTGCTCTCCGGCGGCGAACGCTCACTTACGGCCGTGGCACTCCTCTTCGCCCTCCTCACCGCGAATCCAGCCCCCTTCTGCGTCCTCGACGAAGTCGATGCCGCGCTCGATGAGGCCAACATCGGCCGTTTCACGTCCGCCCTGCGGAAGCTCAGCGAGCGGACCCAGTTCATCGTCGTCACCCACAACCGGCGCACCATCGAGGTCGCCGACGCCATCTACGGCATCTCCATGGGGCGCGATGGCGTATCGAAGGTCCTTAGCCTGCGCCTGTCCGACCTTCCCCAGGCATGACCCTGTCCCCTAACCGCCGCCCGGATACCATCGCTCCCAGTCCTTCGCGAGGAGTGCCCCATTGAGGTTCTGGCGCCGCAAGCCCGCTGAACCCCAGCAGCCTGGCGAATCGACCGCCCCGCAGCTGGAAGAACCCACACCCGACGAGCGCGCCGAACTCCACGAACAAACTGGCCGCGCGGTCGAGCGCACCCGTCGCGGATTCTTCGGCCGCCTCAGCACCCTGTTCGAACGCGCCGACTTCGATGACACGCTCTGGGACGACCTCGAAGAAATCCTCATCGGCGCCGATGCCGGCCTGCAGACGGCCGCCACCGTCCTCGAACGCGTCCGTCAGCGGGTGAAGAGGGAAGGCGTCAAGCAGTCCGCCCGCGTGCGCGAACTCCTGCGCGAAGAGCTCATCGCCATCCTCCGCGAACCCGGCGAAACGCCGCCGGCCTGGACCCGTGGCGACATCCCGCCCCCGCTCGTCATCCTCGTCGTCGGTGTCAACGGTGCCGGCAAGACGACGACCATCGCAAAGATGGCCCATGCCTTCAAACGAGACGGTGCAACGGTCATCCTCGGGGCGGCCGATACCTTCCGCGCCGCTGCCTCGGACCAGCTCAAGGTCTGGGGCGAACGGGTCGGCGTGCGCGTCATCGCCCATCAGCCCGGGGCGGACCCCGGTGCCGTCGCGTTCGACACGCTCGCCGCCGCGGAGTCGTCGAAGGCGGATATCGTCATCATCGATACCGCCGGCCGCCTCCATACCAAATCCAACCTCATGGAGGAGCTGAAAAAGGTCGACCGCGTCATCAAGAGGAAGGACCCGTCAGCGCCGCACGAGACACTCCTCGTCCTCGATGCCACCACCGGCCAGAACGGGCTCCTCCAGGCGCGGACGTTCACCGGGGCCGTTGGTGTGACCGGCATCGTCCTCGCCAAGCTCGACGGCACCGCGAAGGGCGGCATCGCGTTCGCGATCGCTCACGAGCTCGGCCTTCCCGTCCGCTTCATCGGCACCGGCGAGCGCATGGACGACCTCGCACCGTTCGACCCGGTCGAGTTCGTCGACTCACTCCTCGCCTGACCTGCCATGGAGGCCGTTCTCGCCGCCTGGCTCGCCGCGATGCTGCTGGGCGCCGTCGGCCTCCCGTTCGCGGTCTCCCTCTTCCGCCGCTTCCCCGATGCCGGGGCGGGGTTCGCTGTGCCCCTCGGTCTCCTGTTCGTCTCCCTCCCGTATTTCCTCCTCCGCGTAGCCGACCTCCTGCCGCCCGGGAGGGGCGGGTTTCTCCTTGCTGCTGCCCTCATGGCGGCCGTTGCGGCCCGGGTCGCGCGGCGCCTCCGCCTGCGCCCGGGCGAGTCCCGCCGCATCGCAGCCGGCGCCATGGTCGCCCTGGGGCTCTTCACCGGGGCGTTTCTCGTCTACACCGCGTTCCGCTCCTACAACGCGGACATCACCGGCACCGAACAGCCCATGGACCTGCTCTTCCTCAATGCGGCCATGGTCGCGCCCGAGTATCCGCCGCATGATCCCTGGCTCGCCGGCGAACCCGTCAGCTATTACTACTTCGGCTACCTCCAGGTCGGCCTCCTTGCCTCCATCGCTGGCGTCCCGGCCTCTACGGCCTACAACCTCGGTCTCGCCGCGACCTTCGCTTCCGTCGCCTCTTCGCTCGTATCGCTCAGCTGGGCGCTCGCCCGCTGGGCGTTACCCAGTCCCTCCCGCCGCTTCGCTGCCGCGGCGCCGGCGGTCGCCTTGGCACTGGTGCTCTTCGTCGGCTCCCTCTCGGCGGTGTTTGAATGGGCGGCAGCCCACGAGCACTACAGCGAGCCGCTCTACCGCGCGTTCGGGGTCGAAAACCTGCTCCCCTGTGCACCCGGCCAGTCCGGCGACTGTTACGCCGGCCCGCCGGGCCAGCGCACGTCGGCCTGGTACCCCACCGAATACTGGTTCTGGTGGCGCGGCTCCCGCGTCATCCCCGGCACCATCACGGAGTTTCCGTTTTTTAGCTTCTTGCTCGGTGACCTCCATCCCCATGTCATGGCCCTGCCGCTCATGACCCTTGCAGCCGCCTTTACCGCGGCGCTCTGGCGGGCGAGGGGCATCCTCTCCTGGCGGGCAGCGCTCCGTTCTCCGTGGCAGCCGGCCGCCGCGGCCATCCTCTTCGGCGGCCTCGCTTTCCAGAACACGTGGGATGTGGTTACCTTTTCCGCCCTGCTCAGCCTGGCTGCCGTCGCCCGCAACTGGCGGGTGCAGCCCCCGGCACGCGCCATCCTCGCTGCCGCGGGCTGGCTCGTCCCGGGAGGCATCCTCGCGATGGCCCTGTACGCTCCGTGGTGGCTCACGTTCAGCTCCCAGGCCAGCGGCCTCTACGCCTACATTGGCGAGGGTACCCGGCCTGCCCACGCCTTCCTCCAGTTCGGAGTCCCGCTGGCATTCGCCAGCCTCGGGCTGCTCACCTTCTGGCCGGGAGCCCGGCGCCTCGGCCCGCCGGCCACCATTGCCGGCTGGGCCGCCGTCTTCCCCTTCATCACCTGGGTGGTCCTCGCGGCGATGCGCGGCGACCTCAGCACCGCCGCCGGAAACCGCGGCACCGCCGGCTGGGTGACGCTCGTCCTCTACGGGGCGCTGACCTGGGGACTCGCAGCGCTTGCGCTGGCGCTCGTTGCCCGCCGGAGCGGTGCCGCTCCCGCGGCCGGGCTCGGAGCCGCAGGCGTGCTCCTGCTTTACGGCGCTGAACTCCTCCTCGTTCGCGACGTCTTCTACGGTTCCGTCCCCCGGCTGAACACCGTCTTCAAACTCAGCTACCAGGCGTGGCTCCTGCTCGGCATCTCCGGGTCAGTGGGGGCCGCTGCCCTGCTGGCCCGCACCCTTCCCCAGGGCCTCCCGTCGAGCCCGGCTCGAAGTCTCGCGCGGCTGACAGTGCCGGTTGCCGCCGCCCTCCTTGCGGCTGGCCTCGTCTACCCCCTCCTCGCCGCCTTCAACCGTACCGACGGGTTCGCCCGCCCGACGGCAATCGACGGGCTGGCCTGGCTGCGAACGGCCGACCCCGGTGAATACGACCTCGTGCGATGGGTGCAGGACCACGTTCCGCCCGGGGCGGTCCTGGTCGAAGCGTCCGGCCGCCGTTGGGTGCTCGGCCCCGACGGCACCCGGCGACTCGCCGATGCGGGCGTCGACTACACCGACGCCGGCCGTATCGCGTCCCGCACCGGCCGGCAGGTCCCCATCGGCTGGTACTTCCATGAAATCCAGTGGCGTGGCGACTCCCCTGCCAACCGCGAACGGTTCTTGGCTCGCCAGGAAGCAGTCGACCTCGTCTACCAGTCCTCCAGCCCCGGCGCGGTGGTCGAGACGATGCGGGGGTTCGGTGCTGAATACCTCGTCGTCGGCAGCGTCGAGCTCTCCCGCTACCCCGGGCCCTTCCCGGACTTCGACGCATTTCTCGACCGGGTCTTCGAAACCGGCCGTTATCGTATCTACCGCCTCCCGCACTATGAACCGGTCAGTCCTCCATGACGATGCAAGCGCCCTCAGTTTCCGCACGCCGCACCGTCAGTGCCGCCGCCCTCGCGTGGGCGGTTGCAGCCGCCACCTACGCCGCCATGCGGCTGCTCGCCTTCGTGAAACTGCCAGTCGGCGGCCTCGAACTGTGGTCGCTCTCCGGCGCATGGCAGGCCAGCGATGGGCTCGACGACCCCCGCTACGTCCCGACGCTCTTCCAGTCCCTCACTGCCGCCCTTGTTCGCATCGATGACAGCGAGACCCTCCCTCGCGTTGCTGCCCTCGCGGCCTCACTTACCGTGCCCGTCTCCCTCTATCTCCTCCGCCGTCGAATCGGTGAGCCGGCAGCCATCGCCTCGGTTCTCGTCCTCGCATTCGACCCGCTGCAGCTCGCTTTCGGCCCGTCGGCAACTGCCGCGGCCTTTGACCTGCCAGTTCTCGCAGGTGGCCTCGCCGCGTGGTCGGCGCTCGGCCCCCGGCCGCCGGTCGTTGCGGTTGCCGCGTTTCTCCTGGCCACCGCAGGGCCGCTGCCCCTGGCCTTCTTGCTGGCGGCAGCGCTGGTGGGCTCGCTGGGGAAGTGGAACGTGCGTGCCGCTGCCCCAGCGGTCGGTGGAGCTGCCGCAGGCGTCCTCGCCGCCAGTTTCGGCTTCGGCTCCGGCTGGGTGGGCATCACGGTGCCGCCGTTCGATCTCTTCGCTGCCGGCTTCGACGCGGCCTGGTCGACCGAGACCACGGGCCGCCTCGTCGCGCTCTACGCCTGGGGCCCGGCCGCCCTCGCCGTGGGCTACCTCGCCATACGCGCCGCCCGCGACCGCACCTCGCTGCTGGACGACCCGGTGGACCGCCTCGCGGCGACGTGGTTCGGCCTCTGTATCTCCTGGTGCGTGGTAGCCGGCGGCACCCGAGACCCGCTTCCCGTTCTCGCCCTGGTGGCCAGCGCCGCGCCGCTCGCCGGCCGGGGCTTCGCGTGGCTCATCGAGGCACTCGGCAGCGCCGACTGGCGCCGGGCCGGCTGGCCTCTCGCCGGCGTACTCTTCGCTGCGGCCACGCTGCTCGGACCTCTGCTCGACTGGGCCCGGCTCGGGCGTGTCGGCCCCGGCAGCGAGGTCGTCGCCGTCGTCGTGCTCGCCGGCGTCATCGCCGGCGGGCTGACCCTCCTCCTGCGCCGGCCCGCAACCCGCCCGGTCGCCGTCCTCCCCCTCGCTGTTGCGGCGGCCGTGCCCTGGCTCTCTGGGGGGTTCGCCGTCGCCGCCGGCAGCCCGAACGAGCCGCTTCCCTCGCCCGTCACTACCGTCCAGGCCAGCGAAATCCGCGACATCGTCACTGGCCCTGCACGCGACCCATCCGGCGTCGTCGTCATCCATCCATCGCTCGCCGACGCGCTTACGTGGCCCCTCCGCGGCAGCCGCGGGCTCGTCGCCGCCAGCCGCATCCCGCCGAACGCCGGTATCGTCATCTGGCAGGCCGGCGGCACCCCGCCAGACGGCTTCCGCACGTTCGAAGGCCGCTGGGCCGTCCTCGAGGAAAGGCGCGGTCCAGATGGAGGCTTCCTCGACTATCTCCGCTGGCTGGCGAACCGCAATACTCTACCCGTGCGCGACCTCCCCGCAGCCGTTTACATCCGGGAGCAGCCGTGACCGCCGCCGCCCCCGCCCGTCCAACCTGCGTCGAGCGCGCCCTCGCCCTCCGCATTCCGCTCACCGCCGAAGTCGTGCTTTACGCCCTCGTCCTCGTGGCGGCCGTCCTCCTCCGCACCTGGGACCTCGGCGCCCGTGCCCTTCACCACGACGAGAGTATCCACGCGCAGTGGTCGTGGGGCCTCCTGCAGGGCAACTACCGCCACAGCCCCATCTTCCACGGCCCGTTCTACTACCACCTCCAGGCCGCGGTCTTCTTCATCTTCGGAGCGAACGATTACACCAGCCGTCTCTCCGCGGCAATCGCCGGTACCGCGCTGGTCGCCCTCCCGCTCCTCCTCCGGCGCCGCCTTGGCCCGGTGGGCACCTTCGCCGCCGTCGCCCTCATCGCCTTCTCGCCAACTCTCGTCTACTTCAGCCGCTTCTTCCGCGAAGACATCTACATGGCCGCCTTCACGCTCCTCATGGTTGCTGCCATGTGGCGCTACATCGACGAGGGCCGGGTCCGCTGGCTGTACGTCTTCGCCGCCGGTTTTACGGGCAACGTCCTCACGAAGGAAGGCTCCTTCCTCGTCTTCGCGGTGATGCTGGTCTACCTTGACCTCTACCTCGCCGCCCTCCTCGCCCGGCGTACCCTCGAAGGCCGTAGCGAGCGCTTCGCTCGCGAAGACTTCGCCCGGCTCGCCAGCCTCGACCTCTCGCCGCCCGAGCGCGCCGCGCTGGAAGACCGTATCCGAGGCTCTGCCCGGCTCGATACCCCATTCCGCCGCTTTGTCCTCTCGCTCGCCTTTGCCCCTTACGCGTGGCTCCTCGCGGCCTTCTGGCCGTTCATCGGCGGCCTCAGGCGCCGGCTCGACTGGGGCGACGACCTGCCCCGGCCCGGCGAGGTGCTCCTGCTCCTCGGCACCTTCTGCCTCCCGCTCCTCACCCCGGTCGCCCGGGTTACCATCCTCGAACCGCTGGGTCTCCTCGAAAAGGACCGTCTCAGCTGGGAGAAAAGCCTCCAGGGCGCCGTCGACCTCCGCGACCGCATCGCGCTGGTCGGCCTGTTTACGGTCACCACCAGCCTCGCCGCATTCGCCGGCCTCCAGTGGCGCCCGAAGGTCTGGGGCATCGCCTTCGCCCTGAGCGCCCTCGTCTACCTCACCCTGATGACGTCGCTCTGGACGAACCTTCACGGCCTGGTCAGTGGCCCCTGGGGCTCCCTCGACTACTGGTACAGCCAGCAGGACGCGCACCGCGGCGAGCAGCCCTGGTTCTACTACCACCTGCTCATGTTCGCCTACGAATTCTTGCCCCTCGCACTGGTCCTTCTCGGCGGCTGGTGGGCAGTCGTGCGTGGCGATGCCTTCTCCCGTTTCCTCGCGGCCTGGCTGGTCGGCATCTGGCTCGCGCTCTCCTGGGGTGCCGAAAAGATGCCCTGGCTCAACACCCACATCGCGCTCCCCGCCTGCCTGCTCGCCGCCTGGAGCATCCAGCGCGCCTGGGATGCCTGGAGCGACCGGCCCCCGCTGTCGCGTCGCCTCCTCCTCACGCTGGCGGCCTCGGCGCTCATCGGCTTCGGCCCACTGCTCGCCATCGCCTACCTGCCCGGCGGCACAGCGATGCACGGTGCCAGGGTCGGTCTCCTCGCCTGCGCAGCAGCGGCCATCGTAATGACCGCCCGGCCGTTTGGCCGCACCGCCGTGCCAGCCGTCCTGGCCGTGGTCCTCGTCGGCGCCCTCGCCCCGTTCTCGGTCCGGGCGATGGTCCGTGCCACCTTCGAACGCGGTGACGTGCCGAAGGACCTCCTCGTTTACACCCAGAGTTCGCCCCAGCTCAAGGACGTCGCCGACCAGATCAACCAGCTCGCCGCCGCAACCGGCCTCGGGTATGACCTCCCCATCGCCGTCGATACCACCGACTCCTTCGCCTGGCCCTGGGCCTGGTACCTGCGCGACTATCGAAGGGTTTCATACATCGACTTCTCCCTCGGCCCGCCCCCGGGCCAGTATGAGGTCATGCTCGTTGCCGCCGGCAACCTCGGCCGCATCCAGGACTACCTCGCCCGGCCCACGACGACCGCGTACGCCGCGCCCGTCCGCTACCCGCACCGCTGGTGGTACGACGAGACCTACAAATGGGCGATGGATGTCGAACCCGGCCAGCCATGCACCTCCCGGGGCGGCAACTGCGGACCGTTCCGCCTTGCCACCTGGAAGCACATCGCCGCCGGCTTCCTGCACCGCGGCTGGCTGAGCGCCTGGGCTGCCTACTGGCGCGACCATGACCCTGGTCGGCCGCCCGGCTCGACCGACGCCTACGCGTTTTTCCCCGCGATGTTCGACCCTTCGAGCGGCCGTCTCCGCCCGGTACCCGTCGAACCGCCGCGCCCGACCGTCGACCGGGAAGGTCGACCCGTGTTTGGCGGCGCGGGCCATCAGCCCGGGCAGTTCTTCAGCCCGGTCGATATCGAGCGCGACGCCGCCGGCAACCTGTACGTGGTCGACAGCGCCACCCGGCGGCTGCAAAAGTTCGACGCTGAGGGCAACTTCCTCCAGTCCGTCGACATCCGTCTCAACCCCCAGGACCCCGCCGAGCAATCCGAACCCTGGGGCCTCGCCCTCGGCCCGCACGGGGAAATCATCGTCGCCGACACCTTTGGCTGGCGCGTCCGCATCTTCGACGCCGCCCTTCGGCCGCTCGTCACGTTCGGCCAGCCGCCCACTGGCGCCGCGCCCGGCCCCTTCGACCTCTTTGGGCCCCGCGACGCGATTGTCACCTCTGCCGGCGAGGTCTGGGTCACCGACACGGGCCACGACCGCATCCAGGTCTACACGCTCACGGGCGAATACCTCCGAACCATCGGCGGACCGGGTGCCGGCCCGGGCCAGTTCGATGAGCCGGTCGGCCTGGCGCTCGGCCCTGATGGCGCTGTCTACGTCGCGGACATGTATAACCGCCGCGTCCAGGTGCTCGGGCTCGACGGCGGCTACATCCGGGAGTTTCCTGTGGAAGGCTGGGGCGGCCAGGACGTCATCGACAAGCCGTACCTGCGCGTTCTCGACGACGGGCGCGTAGCGGTCAGCCTCCCGGCGGCCGGCGTCGTCCGCCTCTACTCGCCCGATGGCCGGCCGCTCGCCACCGTAAGAGGCGGCGCCGAACCCCTGTCCCGTCCCTACGGGATGGTCGAAACCCCCGGTGGTAAGCTCTGGATCGTCGAGGGCGGCGCAGCGCGTGTTCGCCTCTTCGACGTCCCCGACTGAACCCGAAAGGCCGCCTGTGGTCCGCTCCCTCCGCTTCTGGGTCAGCCTCGCCGTCAGCGCGATCCTCATCGCGCTCTTCCTCCGCGCCACACACCCGCGCGAGCTCGCGAGCGCACTCGGCGATGGCGATTACCGCTGGCTGGTCCCCGGAACCGCCGTCCTCTTCGTCGCTATCGTCGCCCGCTGCATCCGCTGGTCCGTTCTCATGCGCCCGGTCGCGCCGATGAGCCCGGTTCGCCTCTTCCCCTACGCCATCATTGGCTACATGGCGAATAACCTCCTGCCCGCCCGCGCGGGCGAAGTCGTACGTGCCTACGTCCTCGGCGACCGCGAGCGCGTCTCCAAAATGGGTACCTTCGGCACGATCGCCGTCGAACGCCTCTTCGATGGCTGCACCCTCGTCCTCATGCTGCTCCTCGCCGGGGCCCTGGTCGGTTTCGAAGACGACCGCCTGCGGGTCATCGCGGTCGCTTCGACGGCCCTCTTCCTCGCAGCCGTCATCGGTTTCTACGTCCTCACCCTCCACGAGGAGCGCGCCTTCCGGGTTATCCATTTCTTCCTCCGCTGGCTCCCCGACCGCTTCGAACCGCACGTCGAATCAGTCGCGGACAACCTCGTTCGCAGCCTCCGCTCCGTCCACCAGCCCGGCCCTCTCGCGCTCGTCATCCTCTTTTCCGCCCTCGCGTGGACCATCGAAGCAGGCGCCTACGCAGTCATCGGCATCGGCTTCGACCTCCACGTCAGCTTCGCCCACTACTGCCTCCTCCTCGCTGCGGCGAATCTCGCCATCATCGTCCCGACGTTTTTCGGCGGGACCGGCCCATTTGAATGGGCGGCCCGCCTCGTCCTCATCTCCGCCAGCGTGGACCCTGCGGTCGCCTCCGCCTATTCCGTGGTCGCCCACGGCGTCATCCTCATCCCGACCACCGTGCTCGGGCTCGTCCTCCTCTGGAGCTTCGGCGTCTCCTTCCGGCGCATCGCTCGGGTCGAGGTCGAAGAGCAGGGAGCGCTCACGTGAAGGTCGGGGTCGTCGGTGCCGGGGTCGCGGGGCTCGCTGCCGCAAAGGTGCTCCAGGAGGCCGGCCACGAGGTAACCATCTTCGAAGGCCGGAGCGAGGTCGGCGGGCAGGTCGTCACCTTCCCCGTCGGCGGCGAAGAGCTCGAGTGCTTCTACCACCACATCTTCACCAGCGACACGACGGTCATCCGCTACATCGAGGAGCTCGGCCTTGGCCGGCACCTTCGCTGGATCGAGCCCCGCAACGCGCACTTCGTGCGCGGCCGGATGTACCCCTTCGTCACCCCGATCGACCTCCTCCGCTTCACTGCTATCCCGCTGACGAGTCGCATCCGCCTCGGCCTCGCCGCCCTCTGGCTCCGCCGCCGTGCCGATGGGTTGGCCCGTTACGAGGGCGTGACCGCCCGCGAATGGATGTTGCGTGCCGTCGGCCAGGAGGCCTTCGATGCGTTCTGGGGCCCGCTCCTCAAAGGCAAATTCGCCGACCAGGCCGACCAGGTCGGTATGGTCTGGCTCTGGAACAAAATCTATCTCCGCTTCGCTTCACGGAAGGGCGGCTCCTCGAAGGAGGTGCTCGGCTACCTCGAAGGATCGTTCAAGCGGTACTACCGCGCGCTCGCCGACCGTCTCGAAGACCGCGGTGCCGCCATCCTCCTCGATACCCCCGTCGAACAGGTCGCAGTCGAAGCCGGCCGGGCGGTCGGACTCCGGGCCGGCGGGACGTTCCACCCGTTCGACGCCGTCCTCCTCACGGTGCCGAATGTCATCGCCCTAAGCATCGCCCCCGACCTGCCGGCTGACTACCGGGAAATCCTCCAGCGGGTTCGCTACCAGTGGGCCACCTGTCTCGTCCTCGCCCTCGACCGGCCCCTCACCCCGTACTACTGGCTTTCCATCGGCGATGACCTGCCGTTCGTCGCCTGTATCGAGCACACCAACTTCATGCCCGCTGAGCGGTATGGCGGCAACCACGTCGTCTACCTCTCCAACTACACCGCGCCCGGCCATCCCGTCCTGCAAATGGACGCGCACCAGGTCTTCGAGCACTACCTCACCGGCATCCGCCGCCTCAACCCGCGCTTCGACCGCTCGTGGGTCCGCGAGATGTGGTTCTTCAAAGACCCCGGCGGCCAGCCGGTCATCACCACCCACTACTCCCGGTCTATTCCCGAAATGCGGACCGGCATCCAGGGCCTCTACCTCTCGAACACCACCCAGGTGTACCCCGAGGACCGCGGCCAAAACTACAGCCTCCTCCTCGGCGAAAAGGTCGGTCGTCTCATCCACGAGGATGCCGCACGCGTCGCTGCCTCGCGCGGCGCCGGCATCTGAGGCACGCCCGCCCACGCGCCGATTAGGCTGCGCTCTGTTACAGTTGCACCGAATTTCACAAGCGAGAGGTCCGGTCGATGGCCGCTGAACCCGGTTTGCAGGAGCTCCGGGAGCTCGTCGCCGAATTCCAGCCCGGGCGCGGGCACGTGCTGCCCGCGCTCCACAAGGTCCAGCGCACCTACGGCTGGGTGCCCCGCGCGGCTATCGAAGCCATCGCCCGCCAGCTCAATACCACCCCCGCCCTCATCTACGGGGCGGTTACCTTCTACAGTGACTTCCGCACGCACCCCCCGGCGAAATTCGAGGTGGCATGGTGCTGCGGCCCCGCTTGCCGCCTGCGCGGCGGCGAGGCCATCCGCGAGGCGATCCAGGAAGAGCTGGGCATCGGCCTCGATGAACAAACGCCGGACCACCGCTTCGGTCTCCACGTCGGGCAGTGCAACGGAACCTGCCACGAAGCCCCGCAAATCTGGGTCAACGGCCGCGTCCGGGGCAACCTCACCCCCGAATCGGCCCGCGACATCATCCGCTCACTGAGGGATGGCGAATGAACGCGCGCCTGCAAAAGCTCATCGCCGACGCAAAAGCCGCATGGCAGGCGGAACAATCCTCCGGCCGCATCCGCGTCCGCGTTACCCTCGATACCTCCTCCATCGCCCGGGGGGCGGAAGAAACGCTCGCCCGGCTCCAGGAGGCCGCGGCCAGCCGAAAAATCGACGCCGATGTCGGCATCACCGGGTCGTGGGGTTTCTGCTGGCTCGAGCCCTGCGTTTCGGTCCGTTCCGCCGCCGGAACCCATGCCGTCCTCTACGGCAATGTCACCCCGGACCGGGTCAACGAGCTGGTCGAGGCCATCGCTGCCGGGCGGGACCTCCCGTCCCTCGCCCTCGGCGTCATCGAAGGCAACGCCACCGCCGAAATCCCGCTCCTCGAGGACCATCCCTTCATGAAGGGGCAGGTTCGCCGCCTGATGGCCAACCTCGGCCGCATCGACCCCGAAAACATCGACCACTACCTCGCCCATGGCGGCTACGAAGGCTTCGGCAAGGCCCTCGAGATGGACGCCGAGGCCATCGTGAAGGAAGTACTCGATTCCGGCCTCGGCGGCCGCGGCGGCGGCGGCTTCCCGACCGGCCGCAAGTGGGATTTCCTCCGCAACGCCACCTCCTCCCCTCGCTACCTCATCTGCAACGCAGACGAAGGCGACCCGGGCGCCTGGGTCAACCGCATCCTCATGGAGGGCGACCCCCACCTCATCATCGAGGGCATGCTCATCGCCGCGCTCGCGTCCCACGCCGACGAGGGCTACATCTACATCCGTTACGAATATCCGCTCGCCTTCGAGCGGATGAAGAAGGCAGTCGCCCAGGCCTACGAAAAAGGCCTCCTCGGAAAGGACATCCTCGGGACCGGCAAGAATTTCGAGCTCATCGTTTTCCTTGGCGCCGGGTCTTACGTCTGCGGCGAAGAGACCGGCCTGATCAACTCGATTGACGGCTATCGCGGCATGCCCCGAATCAAGCCGCCCTTCCCCGCCCAGGCCGGCCTCTGGAACAGGCCAACCAACGTCAACAACGTCGAGTCCTATGCCAATGCCCCGCTCATCCTCCGCAACGGCGCCCAGTGGTGGAGCTCTGTCTCCGATGCCAAGGAGAAGGGCACCAAGATGTTCACCTTTTCCGGCCACGTGAAGCAGGCCGGCTGCATCGAAATCCCCTTCGGCCCGAAGGTCCGCACCCTCCTCGAGCAATACGGCGGCGGCCTGAGCGGCGACCTGCCCCTTAAAGGGTTCCAGCCCGGTGGCCCCCTCTCCGGCATCCTCCCCGCTTCCGATATCGACCTCCCGCTCACGCTCGACCCGTACCGCGAGCGCGGCATGTTCCTCGGGTCCGGCGGCGTCGTGTTCTTCGACCAGTCGGCCTGTATCCTCGACCTCTGCCTCTTCTTCCTCGGCTTCTGTGAGGACGAGAGCTGCGGCCGCTGCACCACCTGCCACGGGGGCACCCAGCGCGCCGTCGAAATCCTCCGCCGCATCGCCGCCGGCGGCGGCCGCGACGCCGACCTCGAGAATTTCGAGAACCTCATCGGCACGCTCGTCTGGTCCAACTGCCTCCACGGCCAGTTCGCCATGACGAGCATCAAGACGTCGCTCAAAACCTTCCGGGACGAATACATCGAACATATCGTCGATAAGGTCTGCCGCGCGGGCGTGTGCAAAGGACTGATGCCCGGCCGCTGGGCCCGCCGCGCCGCACCCCAGCCCGCCGCTGCCGCAGCCAGCTAGCCCGGCGCACATCCGTTCGCCCGCGGTACAATGGCCTTCGCCCCCGTGCGGGGCCGGAGTTCCGCCGCGTGTCGACGCCCATCCGGCAGCAGTACCTCGACCTCCGCAAGCGCTACCCGGGCACCATCCTCTTCTTTCGCCTCGGCGATTTTTACGAGACCTTCGACGACGACGCGAAGCTCGTCGCCGAGGAGCTCCAAATCACCCTGACCTCCAAGCCCATGGGCAAGAACCTTCGCGTCCCGCTCGCCGGTGTGCCCTACCACGCCATCGACCAGCACGTCGCGAAACTCGTCGCCCGCGGCCACCGGGTCGCTATCTGCGAGCAGCTCGCCGACCCCGCCGAAGTCAAGGGCCTCGTTCCCCGCGACGTCGTCCGCATCGTCACCGCCGGCACCGTCACCGCCGAGGCCTCGCTCGAGGCCGGGCGGCCGAACTACCTCGCTGCCTTCGTCCGCCGGGGCCGCGATGCCGCGCTCGCCCTCGCCGACGTCACCACCGGCGAGGTCCGCGTCGTCCCGGGCGAGGAAGCGCTCCTCGAAGCCGGGCGCTCTCCCGTCGCAGAGCTCCTTCTCGAGGACCTCGCCGACGCTCCCGCGGTCCCCATCCCATCCGTTCGCCGGCCGCTCCTCAGCGACCTCGCCGTCGAGGAAGAGGTCGCCCGTCAGTTTGGAGAGCGTGCGCAGGCGAGCCTCCTCCCCGGGCCAGCTGCTGCAGCGGCCGTCGCCCACCTCATCATCTACCTGCGCGAGACCTACCCCGCCGCCCTCGGTGCAATCCAACGCATCCGTGTCGAAGGACCGGAAGCCGAGCTCCAGGTCGACGAGCGCACGCTCCGCAACCTCGATGTCTTCCCGGCACCCGGCCGCTCCGCCTCACTCCTTGCTGTCATCGACCGCTGCCGTACCCCCATGGGAACCCGCCTGCTCCGTCACTGGCTCTCTCACCCCCTGCGCGACCGGGAAGCGCTCGAGGCGCGCCTCGATGCCGTCGCCTGGGCCCTCGCCCGCCCCATTGAACGCGAGCGCGCCCAGTCCGTCCTCCGCGGAATTCCCGACATCGCCCGGCTCGCAGGCAAGGTCGGCGCCCGGTCGGCATCGCCCCGCGACCTGACCGCCCTGCGGCATGGCCTCCGCTCCGTCCTCGACCTCGGGGCTTTGCTCCCGAGGAGCGACCTGCCGCCGCTTCTCGCCGACGCCGTCGCCGCATTCGCCGGCGCAGCCGAGCCGCTCGTGGCGCTCGACGCCGCCCTTGCCGAAGACCCGCCGAGCTCGTTCGATGAGGGCGGCGTCATCCGTCCCGGATTCAGCCCGGAAATCGACTCACTCCACGCCCTCACCCGCGATGCCCGCAGCTTCCTCCTCGGCCTCGAACGACAGGAGCGCGAGCGAACCGGCATCAAATCGCTCAAGGTCGGCCATAACAAAGTCTTCGGCTACTACATCGAAGTCTCCGCCGCGAACGTGCCCCTGGTTCCGCCCCACTACCAGCGTCGCCAGACGCTGGTCGGGGCCGAACGGTATGTGACCGAGGAGCTGAAGGAGTACGAATCCCGCCTCATCGGCGCCCGCGACCGGCTCGTCGAACTCGAACGCCAGGCTTTCACGACTCTCCTCGAGTCCCTTGCCGCCGGGCTGCGCTCCCTCCAGGCAATCGCGGAAGGAGTCGCCATGGTCGACGCCGTTCTCGGCCTTGCGGAGACCGCCGCCGAGCGCGGCTATACCCGGCCGACGTTTACGCGGGGCCAACTCTATATCCGTGCCGGCCGCCATCCCGTGGTCGAGGCTGCGATCGGCGCCGGCCGCTTCGTTCCAAATGACTGCATCCTCGGCGGCGACACCCAGGTTCTCGTCATCACCGGGCCGAACATGAGCGGGAAATCCACGTTTCTCCGCCAGGTCGCGCTCATCGCCCTCCTCGCCCAGGCCGGCTCCTTCGTGCCCGCAGCTGAAGCGCGGCTCCCCCTTTTCGACCGCATCTTTAGCCGCATCGGCGCGCAGGACGACCTCGCTGCCGGCCAGTCGACCTTCATGGTCGAGATGGTCGAAACCGCGCAAATCCTCCACCGGACGACGCCGAACTCCCTCGTGATCCTCGACGAGGTTGGCCGCGGCACCAGCACCTACGACGGCATGGCCATCGCCCGCGCCGTCATCGAATTCCTCCACAATCGCAAAGAAGGTGCTGCGCTCACCCTCTTCGCGACCCACTACCACGAGCTTACCGCTCTCGAAGGTATCCTCCCGCGCGTTCGCAATGCTCACGTCGCCGTTCGGGAGGAAAGCGGTGAAGTCGTCTTCGAGCACCGCGTGGTCCCGGGCGCAGCGGACCGCAGCTACGGCATCCACGTCGCCCGCCTTGCCGGCCTGCCCCGTGCCGTCATCAGCCGCGCGGAGCATCTCCTCTCCGAACTCGAAGCAGCCCGCCCGCATCCTGGCTCACCGCTGCCGGACGGACTCAACGGCCGGGCATCGCCGCGAGGATTTCAGCCGGCACTCTTCGCCACCGCGTCACCACTCGAAGAAGAGCTCGCCGCTCTCGACATCGACGGCATGACGCCGTTGGAAGCGATGCAAAAGCTCTACGAGCTGCGCGCCCGGGCCCGCGCTGGCCGGGTGATGCGGTGACCGCCGGCAACATCCGCGTCCTCCCGCCGGAGGTCGCGGCCCGCATCGCCGCCGGCGAAGTGGTCGAACGCCCCGTCTCTGTCGTTCGTGAGCTCCTCGACAACGCCATCGATGCGGGGGCGTCGCGCATTCGGCTGGCCTTCGACGAGGGCGGCATCGCCCGCATCGAAGTCAGCGACGATGGGTGCGGCATACCACCGGCCGACGTCGAGCTCGCCTTCGAACGGCACGCGACGTCAAAAATCGCCTCCGTGGACGACCTCCATCGGGTCCACACGCTCGGTTTCCGCGGCGAGGCGCTCCCGTCGATCGCCGCTGCCGCTGACGTCGAGGTCCTCACGCGCGCACGCGGCGAGCCGGTCGGCGTCTTCCTCGCTCTCACCGAAGGCCGACCCGTTCGGCGCGTCGCACGGCCGGCGCCCGAGGGCACCACCGTCACCGTGCGTGACCTCTTCGCTCGTGTGCCGGCTCGGCGCAAATTCCTCGGGTCGGCCGCGGCTGAAGCTCGCGCCATTACGACCCTCGCCGCGCACTACGCCCTGGCCTACCCCAGTATCGCCTTTTTGGTGCTCAACAACGGTCGCCGTGTGCTTGGGACACCAGGCGACGATGACATGCGGCATGCGTTCGCCGCGGTCTACGGCGCCGACCTCGCCCGCCAGGTGCTCGACGTAAATGCGGTGGAAGGCCCCGTGGGCGTATCCGGGCTCATCGGCCCGCCTGGCCTCCACCGCGGCAACCGCGGAGGCATCTCCATCTTCGTAAACGGGCGCTGGGTGCAGAGCCGCCCGCTCCTCTTCGCCGTGACCGAGGCCTACCAGTCACAACTGCCGGTTGGCCGTTTCCCGGTCGCAGCCCTCCACCTCCGCCTCCCGGACGATGAAGTCGACGTGAACGTGCACCCGGCCAAGGCTGAGGTACGCTTCCGGGACGAGCGGCTCGTGAGCCGCGCGGTCCGGCTGGCGGTGCGCTCCGCTCTCGAAGCCGCGGCCCCCGTCGCGTGGAGCCAGTTCACCCCGGCCGTCCCCGCGCGGGAACCGGCACCTGCCGGCCCTCTGCCGTCCCCTCCTCTCGCACCTTGGCTCCCCGGAGCCGCTGCCGCTCCTGCCGAACGGCTGGCTGCCCTCCGCGGCCCGGTGCCGACCCAGGGCGTGCTTGCGCTCACCCGCCCCGCCCGGTCTGCGCCCGCCGGCCCCGTGCCGGCGCCCCATCGCGACGTCCTCCCCCTCCTCCGCGTCGTCGGCCAGCTCAACGCGACCTACATCGTGGCCGAGGGTCCCGATGGCATGTACCTCGTCGACCAGCATGCGGCTCACGAGCGCGTCATCTTCGACCGCATCCTCGCACGCCGCACCGCCGCAGGCGCGCCTCCGGTCCAGCCTCTCCTCGAGCCGTTTCTCGTGGAAGTCGGAGCCGCCCTCGCCGCCGTCGCGGAGGCAGCCGAAGCCGACCTGGGCGCGCTCGGTCTCATCCTCGAGCCGTTCGGGGACGGGGCGCTCCTTCTTCGGCAGGTCCCGGCGGGGTTCCGCGCTGACGACCCCGCGGAGGCTGTCAGGGCCGTCCTCGAGGCCGTAGAACGGGACGACCGCCTGCCACCGGGATTCGGTCGGGCTGCCGCTACCATCGCATGCCATTCCAGTGTGCGCGCCGGGATGGCGCTCTCGATGGAAGAGATGCGCCGGCTCGTGGATGACCTCGCCGCCACGGCCACGCCCCGTACCTGTCCCCATGGCCGTCCGACGCTGGTCCACCTCGGGACCGAAGCCATCGAACGCCAGTTCGGCCGCCGCTGAACCCTGTTGCCTAGCCGCCGAGCGCCTGCACCGTCGGGATCGGCCGCGGGCTGGTCCGGTATTGCCGCTTGCCGGCCTCAAGCAGGTCACCGCCGTGGCAGTCGTTTGCCACGATGGCGGGAAAATCTTCCACCTCGAGCCGCCGGATCGCTTCCGTCCCCAGGTCCTCGAAGGCGACGACCTCGGCGGATTTGATGTGCCGGTTTAGGAGCGCACCCGTCCCCCCAACGGCGATGCAGTACACCGCGTGGTACCGCTTGATCGCCTCGCGTACCGCCGGGCCCCGTCCACCCTTGCCGATGATGCCTTTCAGCCCGGCCTCCAGCATCGGGATGGTGTAGGGGTCGAGCCGCATTGCCGTCGTCGGCCCCGCCGACCCGATGACCGCGCCGGGCCGCGGCGGCGTCGGCCCCACGTAGTAGATGACCTGACCGCGCAGGTCGATGGGGAGCGGCTCTCCCCGCTGCATCAGCTCGATCATCCGTTTGTGCGCGGCGTCACGGGCCGTATAGATCACCCCGCTGAACGTGACGTGCGTCCCAATGGTCAGCCCATCGATGACGTCGTCCGTGAGGGGCGTCGTCAGCCGAACCGAATCAGCCATGGTGTTCCTCCCGGGGAGTCTCCCCAAGTGTTTTCGACATGACGATGAAATGCGCCGGCGCCTTGAGTTCATGGAGCGCCTGCTGCGGCCACGGCTTCGTCCCGGCCACCGCATAGCCGAACTGCGCGTAATAGCCCGGCAGTTCTGAACGAGGGCTCGCTACCTCGAGCGACATCCACGAGCACCCTGCGGCCCGCGCCCACGACTCCGCTGCCGCGACGAGGCGCCGTCCCAGTCCCCTCCCCTGCGCTCCCGGGTCTACCGCGAGCATCCCAAGGTGGCCCCCTGGCGGCGCAGCTGAGACGCGCACGCAGCCGTGGATGCTCCCGTCAGCGGCCCGCGCAATGAGGAACGTTTCGCGTTCGAGCAGCGTCCGTACCTCGTCCAGCGTCGTCCGGTCGGCCGCTTTGAAAAAGTCCTCGACCCGGTAGGCGCGGTTGATGAGGCGCACCAGCTCGACAGCATCGCACGGGCCTGCCTCCTCGATGACCACAGTTCTCGGGTTCACAGCGGTTTCACCATTTCGCAGTACCGGTGGGGAACGAGAAAGCCCCAGTGCCCCGCGGGGTGCTCGACTTCGTGGATGACCCGGTAGCCGAGCCGCTCGTAATACTCGACGAGCCCGAACTCCCGGATCGTCCCCAGCGCCATCGCGCGGTAGCCCTCCCCGCGTCCCAGCTCCTCGGCGAAGCCGAGCATCCGCCGACCCAGGCCGCCGTTCATCCGCGCCGGTTCAACGGCGGCCATCCCGAAATAAAGGGCGCCTGCCCATGGGTGGCCCGCCGGGACGACGCCGGGTGATGGCCGCGGTGTGCCTGCAGGTCCGAGCATGTCCGGCTCGATGAACCGCTCCGCCTCCGCCAGCAGCGCGCTCCCCACGAGCACGCCCTCCTCCTCCGCGAGAATGAACCGCGCCCCCGGCCCGGCCTCCGCAAGCAGCTCGCTCGGCGTAGTCCGCTGTCCGGCGAACAGATGCCGGTACCGTCCGTACGCCCGGTTCACGAGGTCCGCTACGGCCGCAGCGTCCACCGCCTCCGCCGACACCAGCCGGAGCGGCACCTCCCGCGCCATGTCAAATGACCGCCAGTTTCGTCCGCGCGCTGTGACACTGGATGTTCACCGCCACGGGCAGCGCGGTGATGTGCGTGGGAAACGTGTCGACGAACACATCGAGGGCCGTCGTAGTCCCGCCAACCGCCTGCGGACCGACCCCAAGTTCGTTCACCGCCTGCAGCAGCTCCTGCTCCAGCTCGGCCACTTCCGGGTCCGGGTTCCGCTCGCCGATCTTCCGGAACAGCGCGTGCTTCGCCATCGACATCGCCTTCTCGGCCGTTCCGCCCACCCCAACACCGATGACCAGCGGCGGGCACGGGTTGCCGCCTGAAATATCCACCGTCTCGCAAACGAAATCGATAATCGCTTGCTTGCCCATGCCCGGGAGGAAATTCTGGTAGCGTGACATGTTTTCACAGCCGCCGCCCTTCGGCATGAACATCACCTTGACCCGGTCGCCCGGCACGATCTCGGTATGGATGACGCCCGGCGTGTTGTCGCCGGTATTCACCCTCGCACTGAACGGTCGGGCTGCGATCGACTTCCGCAGGTACCCCTCGCGGTAGCCCCGCCGGATGCCTTCGTTCACGGCGTCGATGACGTACCCGCCCGTGATGTGTACGTCCTGGCCAATCTCGAGGATGACGACTGCCGTCCCTGTATCCTGGCAAAGGGGCAGCATTCGCTCCCGTGCAACCTGGGCGTTTTCCAGGATCTCGTCGATGACCTGCACCGCCAGCGGCGACCGCTCGGTGTGGCGCGCTGCCCGGATGGCGTCTTCCACATCCTCAGGCAGAAAGTGCGTCGCCTCGATGGCGAGCCGTGCCACTGTCTCCGTAATCAGCTCAGCCGGAACCTCTCGCATGCGCATCCCACGATGGTGATGCACAGAGAGTAGCAGCCGAACCCCGCTCGTTCCTCAGGCACTCCGGTCCAGGTGTTTCCCGACGTTCGGGTCCAGCAGGCGGACGAGCTCGGCATGCATTTCGGTGGCCGCCTTGACCGCCTTCACAGCTGCCGTAAAAGCGACCCGGCCCGCAATCCCCTCCACGGGGTCCGCCAGCACCGACGTCGGCGCGATGGTAGAAAGCAGGTTCATGCCGTCAGTTTCGTCCGCCCTTCCTCCCGGTGCGGAAACGAATCGGTGGACCTGGCGTGGAGAAATCGTGGCGCTCCGTTTTGCTTCCCGGCCTCCGGGTGTGGACCCGGTCACACGCGCCTCGAGGTCGCAATTCATGTCGCGAACCTTCGTCGGATGCCTCCGCCGAGGCAGAATGGCCGCCGGCGCTATCAGCGTGCCTGCCCACCGGCTCCTGCTGCCCCGCCGGGCTATACTCCTCATACCCACATTCTGACAGCCTGGACCGCCCCATGCTCTTCCGTGACTCTCCCGAACATGCGGCATTCCGCGCCGAGGTGCGCGCGTTCCTTGATGCTGAACTCCCGCGCGAAACGTGGGATATGCGGAACGACCGGGAAGAGTTGACCGCCGAGGAGAAAGCGTTCACTCGCCAGTTCCGAAAGAAGCTCGCGGCCCGCGGGTGGCTCACCATGGGCTGGCCGAAAGAGTTCGGTGGTGCCGGCGCCAGCTACCTGACACAGACCGTTTACATGGAAGAGATGAGCTCGGCCGGCGCCCCCGGCGCCTACGACCAGGGGGTCTGGCTCGCCGGGCCCGCCCTGATGATGCACGGTACCCCTGCCCAGCAGCAGCGCTGGCTTCCCGGCATGCGAACCGCGGACGACCACTGGTGCCAGCTCTTTTCCGAGCCCGGTGCCGGCTCTGACCTCGCAAGTCTGCAGACCCGCGCGGTCCGGGATGGAGACGTCTATGTCATCAATGGCCAGAAAATCTGGACCAGCGGCGCCGACGAGGCCGATTGGGGCATCCTGCTCGCCCGGACCGACCCCGAGGCCCCCAAACACCGCGGTATCAGCTACTTCATGGTCGATATGCGGTTGCCCGGTATCACCATCCGGCCCCTCGTCAACCTGATGGGGAGCCGCCACTTCTGCGAAGTCTTTTTTGATGACGTCCGCGTGCCCGCGGATTGCATGGTCGGCGAAGAAAACCGCGGATGGTATATCGCCACCACCACGCTCGACCAGGAACGCTCCAGCATTAACCGGGTCGTCATGACGCGCAGCACCCTCTTCGCCCTCATCGACTACGTTCGCGAACATCCGCACCTCCGCCGCGGCGAAATTCGCCATGAACTCGCCGAGCGGTATCTTGAATTCGAAATCGGCCGGTGGCTCTGCTACCGCGTCGCCCAGATGCAGAGCGAAGGCAGGGTGCCGAACGCCGAAGCGTCAGTTTCCAAGATTTTCGGTACCGAGCTCCAGCGGCAGATGGGTATCACGGGGTTGCGCGTCCTCGGTTTGCCCGGCCAGCTCGAGCCCGGCTCGCGCTGGGCGCCCCTCCGGGGGAGAGTCGAACGATGGGCGCTCGCCGCTCCCAGCTATACCATCGCCGGCGGAACCAGCGAAGTAAATCGGAATATCATCGCCACCCGCGGGCTTGGCCTCCCCCGCGGCTGACCTTGCACGACCGCGCCCTCCGTCCGAACCTGCACGTGGGCCCCTATGAATTCGAAGAACACCTTCCGCACCGACGGCTCCATCGACGCCTTCGAAAACCAGTTCCCCGGGCGTGACTACGTCATCGAGTTCATCGCCCCCGAATTCACCAGCGTCTGTCCCATGACCGGCCAGCCGGATTTCGGTACCATCCGCGTGACCTATGTGCCGGACCGGAAGTGCATCGAGCTCCGCTCGTTCAAGTTCTACCTCCACGCCTTCCGCAATCGCGGCATCTTTTACGAGGACGTCGTGAACACCATCCTCGATGATATCGTCGCCGCCGTGCAGCCTCGCTCGGCGACGGTCACCGGCGAATTCAACACCCGCGGAGGCATCAGCGCCCGTGTCACCGCTTCGTACCCGTCTCGGCCTGCCGGGGCATGACGCGGCCCCAGGCGACCCCGTAGACTCCAGAGCCCGTGGCCCCCGGTGGGGCCGTGAGGTCGCTATGCCCGTCAAACCCGACCCTGCCGGGTTCCCGCAGCGTCGCTGCTCAGACGTCTGCTCCGTCACCGCCGCGCAAATGCGCGATGTCCAGCGCCTGGCCCAGGAGGAATTCGGTCTCGATATCCTCCAGCTCACCGAAAATGCCGGCCGTAGCGCCGCGGTCCTCGCCTTCGCCATGCTCGGCGGCCGGGGCCGCGGCCAGCGCGTCGTCGTCCTCGCGGGCGGCGGCAACAAAGGCGCGGCTGGCCTGGCCGCCATCCGTCACCTCGCCAACTGGGGCTGCCGTGTCGAACCCGTCATCGGCGGCGTCGAAGAAGAGGTCTCCTTCACCGCCCGTCGCCAGCTCCACATCCTTCGTCAGACCGGCCTTCTCCGGCCCGCCGACCTCGAAACCAGCGAGGTCCGCCTCGAAGAGCAGCTTGCCGGCGCCGACCTCGTCATCGATGCCCTCGTCGGTTACGGCCTCGAAGGCCCGCCCGTCGGCGTCGCCGCAGCGGTGACCCGTCTCGCCATCGAATCGCGGCGGCCGATCCTTGCACTGGACATCCCCACCGGCGTCAACGCCACGACGGGCGAAGTCAGCATGCCCGCCATCCGCGCCGTCACTACCCTCATGCTCGACCTGCCCAAGCGCGGCTGCCTCGCCCCGCAGGCTCGGGGCATGGTCGGCGAGCTCTACCTTGCCGACATCGGCATCCCGCTGAACGTCCATCAGCGCCTCGGCATCCCGGTCGGCCAGCTTTACGCCGAAGGCCCCATCGTCCGCCTCCGCCGCTGATGCCGCTGGCCCCACTGCCTTTGTCCGGCAGGGGAGCCCGTGCTATAGTCAGCGCCGGTCCTTAGGGACGAATTTCACAAACGGCCCCCGCGTGCTGTACGAATACGGTCATATCGGCATCCTCGTCATCATCGCGCTGATATTTCCCCTCGGCGCGGTCGTTACCTCATGGGCACTCCAATTCGTCCGCATCCGGCCAAAATTCCGACCCGACCTCGTTCGTGACGACATTTATGAATGCGGCCTCCGCACCGAGGGCCCGAGCCTCGTCCAGTTCAACTTTCGCTACTACTACATCGCCCTGCTCTTCGTGCTGCTCGACGTCGAAATCATCTTCCTCTTCCCCTGGGCGATGGTGTTCGACACCGTCGGTTGGGTCGGCTACGGCAAAGGCCTGCTCTTCATTGCGACCTTCGTCATCGGCGGCATCTACGCTTGGCGAAAACGAGCCCTGGAGTGGCGCCTGTGACCCGCGAACTCACCGGTTCCGAAGCTGCCGCCCTGGCCGAGGCGCTCGTCCCCGGCTCGGTCGCCCGCACGTCGGAAACCGCCTGCTACCTGAAGCCTGAAATGCTCGTGGAAACCTTGCGCGCGCTTCGCGATGACCCTGCCGCGAACCTCGTCCACCTCACCAACCTCTGCGGTGTCGACTACTGGGACCATTTCGAAGTCGTCTACCACATCCAGTCGTTCGAAAAGAACCACCTCGCCTGCTTCAAGGTCGAGGCGTGGGGCCGGGAAAAGCCCGAGGTGCCGAGCGTCACGCCGGTCTACCACGGCGCCTGGATGCAGGAGTGTGAAGCCTATGACCTCTTCGGCATCCGCTTCACCGGGCACCCGAACCTCTACCGCATCCTCCTCTGGGAAGGCTACCCCGGCTGGCCGCTCCGCAAGGACTTCCTCGCGATGCCCGGCGGCCTCCAGCCCGGCCTCGGCGAATTCGCCGGCGTCGCCCGCCGCCAGGAGCCGCCCGTGAAGGTGGTCGAATGAGCGGCATCATCAAGAGCGAACCGTTCGTCATCAATATCGGGCCCCAGCACCCCTCCACCCACGGCGTCTTCCGGATCAAAGCCACGGTTGACGGCGAAAAGGTCATCGACGCCGAGATGGTGATGGGTTATCTCCATCGCTCGATGGAGAAGCTCGCCGAAGAGCGGACCTACACCCAGAACATCCCCTTCACCGACCGCACCGACTACCTCAGCAGTATGTCCAATAACCTGGGCTACTGCCTTGCAGTCGAAAAGCTCGCCGGCATCGAAGTGCCGCCCCGCGGCAACGCCATCCGCGTCATCATGGCCGAACTCCAGCGGCTCGCGAGCCACTGCATGGCCGTCGGGGCGTTCGCCAACGATACCGGCGCGTGGCAAACGCCCGTCATGTGGGCCTTCCGCGAGCGCGAGAAGATCCTCGATATCTTCGAAGTGACCTCCGGAGCCCGGCTCACCTGCAACTACATGCGCATCGGCGGGGTTGCTTTCGACCTCCGGCCTGAGTTCGAGCCGATGGTGCGCCGCGTCCTCCGGGAGTTCCCGCCCTTCATCGACGAGATGGAGGGTCTCCTCTCCGGCAACGAAATCTTCATCGCCCGCACCAGAGGCGTCGGGGTGCTCTCGCCCGAAATGGCCATCAACTCCTCCCTCTCCGGTCCCATGCTCCGCGGTAGCGGCATCGCCTGGGACATCCGCAAGGCTGACCCGTACTGCGGCTACGAACAGTACGACTTCGATATCCCCATCGGGTACAACGGCGACAGCTACGACCGATTCATCGTCCGCCTCGAAGAGATGCGGCAGAGCCTGAAAATCATCCAGCAGGCCCTCGACGGGCTTCCCGGCGGGCCGTTCCGCACCGAAGTGCCGCTCGCGCTCCGGCCTCCCAAAGGCGAAGCCTATGCCCGCATCGAAAGCCCCCGCGGTGAGCTCGGCTACTACCTCGTCTCCGACGAAAGTCCTGCCCCGTACCGCTTCCACATCCGGCCGCCCTCGTTCATCAACCTCTCCGCTCTCAAAGAGATGACTGTTGGTGGGACAGTCGCCGACGCGATTGTCGTCCTGGGCTCCATCGATATCGTCGTGGGGGAGATAGACCGGTGACCCCGTTCCTCGTCTCCGACAAGTGGTACGACATCCGCGACCTCGGCAACCTCTCCCGCGCGATCCTCGAAGCGGCTGACCGCATCCTGCCGTTCGGCGTCGTCTACGTGCTGGCTGCCGTGCTCGGCTTCGTCGCCAGCTTCTTGCTCTTCGTCCTGCCGTCGCAGCTCTTCGTCGGCGTCTACGGCGAGCGCCGCATCATCGGCCGCATGCAGTCGCGGCTCGGTCCCAACCGGGTCGGCCCCTTCGGCCTTCTCCAGCCGATCGCCGACGCCATCAAGCTCATCCAGAAAGAGGCCCTCACCCCGACCCAGGCCGACCGTGCGGTCATGTACGTCGCGCCCATCATCTTCGTCATGCCGGCCGTGCTCCTGTGGGCGGTCATCCCCTTCGGCGAAAACATGGTCATCGCTGACATTCCCGTCAGCCTCCTGTACTTCCTCGCCGTCTCCTCCCTCCCGGTCATCGCCACCTTCATGGCCGGGTGGAGCGCCAACAACAAGTACAGCCTCTTCGGCGCCATGCGTATCGTCTCCATGGCGATTAGCTACGAATCACCCCTCGTCCTTGCCCTCCTCGGGGCCGTCGTCGTGACCGGGACCATCAGCCTCTCCGGCATGGTCGCCTGGGCCGACGAGTTCAATATCTGGATGGCGTTCGTCCAGCCCCTTGCCCTCGTCATCTACTTCATCTGCGTCAGCGCCGAGCTCAACCGTACCCCGGTCGACATCGCCGAGGCTGAATCCGAAATCGTCGCCGGCTACCTCACTGAGTATTCCGGCATGAAGTGGGGCCTCTTCTATGGCATGGACATCGGCTACGCCCTCGCTGCCTCAGGCTTCGCCGTGACCGTCTTCCTCGGCGGCTGGACCTTCTTTGGGCTCGAGCAGTGGGTGCCCGGCTGGCTCATCTTCATCGCCAAGACCCACCTCTTCTACTTCCTCTTCATCTGGACGCGGGGCACACTCCCCCGTCTCCGCGCCGACCAGCTCATGGCATTCGCCTGGAAATTCCTCCTCCCGCTCGGCGTGTTCAATCTCCTCATCGTCAGCACGGAGCGCATGCTCTGGGCCGAGCAGGACTACGCGAAGGGACTCATCTACCTGTTCGCCCTGATCAACATCGTCCTGTCCGGCGCGCTGGTGTACGCCTGGGCGCGCTTCAACGGATACCGTCCCGAGCGAACCCCAACGCGCCCGCGCCTCGTCAAACAGGTCGGCGGCTACATCCCTATTGAGGAGAGGCCCTGATGGAAGGCTTCGGCCCCTCGCTCGCCTTCTGGGTGCTGTCGGCGCTCACCCTCATCGCCGCAGGCGGCGTGATGGTCTCCCGCAACCTCCTCCACGCGGTCCTGTTCCTCATCCTCACCTTCGTCGGCGTGGCCGGGTTCTTCGTCCTCCTTTCCGCCGATTTCATCGCCATGGCCCAGGTCATCATCTACGTCGGCGCAATCGCCGTGCTCGTCCTGTTCGCCATCCTCTTGACGCCCCGCTCCGGCCGCGACAACGGCGAGACCCGCTGGGCACTCCCCGGCATCCTGCTTGCGGTCTGCCTAGCAGCGATATTCCTGTTCGTCGTGCATGACACCGCCTGGGACACGGTTGGTGACGCGCCAGCCGGCCTCGATGCCCGTGCCCTCGGCACGGCGCTCCTTACCACGTGGGTCGTGCCGTTCGAAATCGCGAGCGTACTGCTCACGGCCGCCCTCGTCGGCGCCATCATGCTCACCCGGAGCCCAGAGGAAGAAGCGGAGGATGCCCTCGTATGACCCCCGGCATCGAGCATTTCCTTACCGTCGGTGCGCTCCTCTTCTGTCTCGGGCTTGCCATCTCACTTTCGAAGCGGAATGCCATCGGCGTGCTCATGGGCGTCGAATTGATGCTCAACGCCGTCAACCTCACCCTCATCACCTTCTCTCGCTTCGCCGCGAGCCCGAATCCCGTCTCCGGGCATACCTTCGTCGTCTTCATCCTCACCGTAGCCGCGGCCGAGGCCGCGGTAGCGCTTGCCCTTGCCGTCGCCGTCTACCGCAACCGCGAAACGATCGACGTCGACCGCCTCAATCTCCTCAGGTCGTGAGCCAGCATGTGGGTTGAATTCATGACGGTCCGCAACGCCTACGTCGCCCAGACCTGGGCTGAGCTGTTCGCAGCCGAGGCCCTTTCGGTGCGCATCGTGCCGCCCATCGGCTACGGGGAAAAGGCGTCCATGCTCGACGAGCGCACGCTGTATGTGCCGACGGGCAAGGCCCACGTTGCCCGTGAAATCCTGAGGAAGATTTAGGCCGATGCTGTTCCTCGCCGCCGAGCCGTCCGCCGCTTTGACGCCGACGATCGACCAGGCCGTGCTCTGGGCCATCATGGGCTGCCCGCTCGCCGCCTGGGGGCTCATCGCACTCTACCTCCGCAAACTCCCCGCTATCGCCGGCTACGCCGCCATCCTTGGCATCGGTGCAGCCATGCTTCTCAGCTACGTCACACTGTTCAACGTGATCGACGCCAGCGGGGGCGTCGCCCAGTACACCCGCGAGTGGTTCACCGCGGGTGACCTCACGGTCCCGATCGGGGTCCGGGTCGACGGCCTGACGGCAGTCATGCTCGTGGTCGTCACGACTGTCGCTTTCCTCGTCCAGGTCTATTCGACGGGCTATATGCAGGGTGACCCCGGCTACGGACGTTACTTCGCCCACATGTGCCTGTTCACCACCTCCATGCTCGGCCTCGTCCTCGCGGACAACCTCTTCCAGATGTTCATCTTCTGGGAGCTCGTCGGCCTCTGCTCCTATCTGCTGATCGGATTCTGGTTCCACAAGCCCAGCGCAGCGGCGGCGGCCAAGAAGGCGTTCATCGTCACGCGCATCGGTGACCTCGGCCTTCTCGCGGCGCTCCTCCTCGTCTGGACTCGCGCCGGGACGTTCGATGTCACTGCCATCCAGGAATGGGCCGCAAGCGGCGAAGCGAAGAGCGCCCTCGTCACACTCTTCGCCCTCGGCCTCTTCGCCGGCGCCGCAGGCAAGTCCGCCCAGTTCCCGCTCCATGTGTGGCTCCCCGACGCCATGGAGGGCCCGACCCCGGTCTCCGCCCTCATCCATGCCGCGACCATGGTCGCGGCCGGCGTCTACCTCGTCGCCCGCTTCTTCCCGGTGTTCGAAGCCTCCCCCGATGCAGCAGACGTCGTCGCCTGGGTCGGAGCCATCACGGCCATCCTCGCGGCGACCATGGCCCTCGTACAGACCGACCTGAAGCGCGTCCTCGCCTACTCCACGGTCTCGCAGCTCGGGTACATGATGCTGTCGCTCGGTGCGCTCGGGTACGTCGCCGCAATCTTCCACCTCTTTACCCATGCCTTCTTCAAGGCGCTCCTCTTCCTCGGCAGTGGCTCCGTCAACCACGCGACGAACACCTTCGACATGCAGAAGATGGGCGGGCTCCGCAAGCACATGCCGGTGACTTACTGGACGTTCGTCATCGGCTCACTCAGCCTTGCCGGCATCTTCCCCCTCGCCGGCTTCTGGTCGAAGGACGAAATCCTGCTGGACGCTTGGCGCCACGACCGTGCGCTCTGGGCCATCGGCGCCGTCGTCGCGTTCATGACCGCCTTCTACATGTTCCGGGCCATCTTCCTCACCTTCCATGGCACCTACAGGGGCGGCGAGCCGGTCGACCATCACGACCCGGATAACCATTTCCATGGCGACCCCGCCCACCCGCACGAGTCCCCGTGGGCGATGAAGGCTCCGCTCCTCGCTCTCGCGATCCCCTCCATCGCCGCCGGCTGGTTCGCCTACGACCACATGTTCAAGGATTTCATCGAGGCTGCCCTTCCCCACGAGGGCCACCACGGCAGCTCCTTCGAAATCGGTATCGCGGTCTCGTCGACCATCATCGCCCTCGCCGGAATCGGCACCGCCTACGTCATCTACATCCGCCGCTGGGTTGATTCGAGCTCCATCCGCGCCACCTTTGCGCCCTTCGCCCTGGTCTTCGAACGGAAGTACTTTCTCGACGACCTCTACGAAGGTCTCTTCGTGCGCAACATCTTTTACCGCGGCTGGTGCCGTCTGCTCGAGACGGTCGACCGCCGCATCGTCGACGGCGTCGTGAACGGCATCGGGCAGGTCGGCCGCGCCGCGAGCAGCCGCCTCCGGGCCGTCCAGGTTGGCGAAGTCCAGTCGTACGGCCTCGGGGTTGCGGCCGGCGTCATCATCATCTTTCTCGCCGTCATCGTGGCGAATCCGCTCTAGGAGGTCGTGGTGGAACTGAGCGCCCTCATCTTCCTGCCCGCCATCGCGGCCGCCGTCATCCTCCTCCTGCCGCAGCGGATGGAGCAGCAGGCGAAATGGGTTGCCTTCGCGACAGCCGTCGTCATGTTTGCCCTCTCCATCGGCACGTTCTTCCGCTTCGACCCCGACGCACCAGGTTATCAGTTCGTCGAGCGCCGCTCCTGGGTCGATATCGGCGCCTTCAACCTCCAGTACTTCGTCGGCGTCGACGGTCTGAGCCTTCCGCTGGTCGTCCTGACGACCTGTCTGACCCTCGCCTCGGTCCTCGTCTCCTTCAGCATCACCCACCGGCCGCGCGCCTACTTCGCCTGCCTCCTCATCCTCGCCAGCTCGGTCATCGGGGTGTTCGTCTCGCTGGACTTGATGCTGTTCTTCCTGTTCTGGGAGCTCGAACTCTTCCCCATGTACCTGCTCATCTCCATCTGGGGCTCGGGCCGCAAGGAGTACTCGGCGACCAAATTCGTCCTCTACACGATCGCCGGGTCCGCCTTCATGCTCGTCGGCATCCTCGTGCTCGCCTTCGCCGCGCGCACGTTCGACATGGAGCAGCTCGCCGCTGCGGAGTTCCGCGATACGCTCCTCCCGCTCGGCTGGGTATTTTTCCTCCTCTTCGTGGGCTTCGCAGTGAAGCTGCCCATCGTGCCGCTCCACACGTGGCTGCCGGACGCCCACTCGGATGCACCCACCGCCGTCTCCGTCATGCTCGCGGGCGTCCTGCTCAAGATGGGCGGCTACGGGATCATCCGTCTCTGTGTCACCCTGATGCCCGAGGTCGCTCACGACTGGGACGCCTGGATGGCCGGCATCGGCGCATTCAGCGTCCTTTACGGCGGCTTCATCACCCTCCGCCAGACGGACGTCAAACGCCTCATCGCCTACTCATCGGTCTCCCACATGGGGCTCGTACTGCTCGGCATCGGGGCGCTCGGCGCTACTGGGCTGACGGGGGCGACCTACCAGATGCTGGCGCACGGGCTTATCACCGGCCTCATGTTCGTGATGATTGGCCTCATGTACGAGCGGACGCACACGCGCGATATCGCCCGGCTCGGGGGCCTGGCCCGCCAGATGCCGCTCATCGCCACCGGCATGGTCTTCGCCGGGATGGCCTCGCTCGGCCTGCCTGCCCTCGCGGGATTCATCGCCGAGGTGACCGTCTTCCTCGGCGCGTTCCAGCAGTTCGAATGGGCGGTCCTTGCGGCCATCACCGGCGTCGTGCTCTCGGCCGGCTACATCCTCTGGATGCTCCAGCGGGTAGTCTTCGGTCCGGTCCGTCACGAGTGGGATGGGCTGACCGACCAGCGCCACTGGTGGGAGCATGCTGTCGTCGCCGGCCTCGCCGGCCTGGTCATCCTCCTCGGCGTCTACCCCGCTCTCCTCATGGACGTCATCGAACCCGCTATGACCACCCTGGCTGCGAGGTTGCAGGCATGAATGGAATCGACGTACTCGGGCCGCAGATCAGCGTCCTCGTGGCGGCCGGCGTCGTCCTGGTTGCCGATGCCCTGTTCCCCGGCCAGCGCCGCCTTCTCCCCTTCCTCGCCCTCGCCGGCCTCCTGACCGCCGCCCTCTGGACCACCTCCTGGGTCGGCCGCGGCGACTATCAGACCGTCTTCGACGGAACCATCGTCCTCGACCGCTACGCCGTCTTTTTCCAGTACGTCTTCGCGGGGGTCACGGCGACCGTCATCCTCGCCTCCATCGACTGGGTCAACCGGGAAGGGCGGCGCCAGAGCGAGTACTACGCCCTTGTCCTGACCGTCTGTGCGGGGCTCATGCTCCTCGCCGGCGCCCGCGACCTCATCACCATCTTCATCGCGCTCGAACTCTCGTCCATACCGCAGTACATCCTCGCCGGCTGGGGCAAGGATGCGAAGTCGTCGGAAGCCGGTCTCAAGTATCTTCTCCTCGGTGCCGTTGCCTCCTCGCTCCTTCTCTACGGCATGGCGCTCCTCTATGGCGTCACCGGGACGACCATCCTGCCGGAAATCGCCGCTGCCATCGAAGCCGGCGGCGAGTCGTATCGGGCGCTCCTCGTCGTCGCGATGACCCTGCTCATCGCCGGGTTCGGGTTCAAAATGGCCGTCGTCCCCTTCCAGATGTGGGTCCCTGACGTTTACCAGGGCGCACCGACGCCCGTCGCAGCCTTCCTTTCGGTGGGCTCCAAGGCCGCGGCGTTCGCCGTCGCCATCCGCGTCTTCTTCGAAGCGCTCGGCGCAGACTTCCTGAGCAGCGACTGGTCGATGATTTTCGCGGTCATCGCCGCCGTCTCGATGACGCTCGGCAACCTCATGGCAATCGTCCAATCCGATATCAAGCGGATGCTTGGCTACTCATCGGTCGCCCAGGCGGGGAACTTCCTCGTCGGCCTCGCTGCCATATCCGTCGCCGGCGAAGAGTTCATCCTCGGTGCCAGCGGCATCCTCCTCTTCGTTGCCGCCTACGCCTTCACGAACCTCGGAGCCTTCGTCGCCGTGATCGCAATCTCGCAGCGCATCAACTCTGACCGTATTGCTGATTACGCCGGCATGTGGAAAACGTCGCCGTTCCTCGCCCTTGGGCTCGCGTTCTGCCTCGTCTCGCTCACCGGCATCCCGCCGACCGTGGGCTTCTGGGCAAAGCTCTACGTCTTCAACGCTGCCGTCCGCGCCGACCTCGTTTGGCTCGTGGTCATCGGCGTCCTCAACTCGGTCGTCTCCGCCTACTACTACCTCGGTGTCGTTCGTGTCATGTTCCTTGGCGAACCCGGCACCGAACAGCGCTTCCGCGCCTCCCCATCCATCGCCGTCGCTCTCACCGCAACGGCTGCCGGTGTCCTGCTCTTCGGCATCCTGCCGATGCCGCTGATGTCGGCGGCCCGCGACGCCGTGGAAGTCCTCGCCCGCTGAACCGTGGACGCTGGCGCTGCGTACCAAATTTCGTTCGAAATCGAGGTCGATGCCCCGGACGCCGACCTCCAGTCCCTCGAACTGCTCGCCGCCCGCGTCATGGCCGGTGAGGGTGTTGCGCCTGGCACAGCGCTCGCCGTCGTCGTCACCGACGATGAGGAGATTCGCCGCCTCAACGCCGAGTTTCTCGGGCTCGATGAGCCAACTGATGTGCTCTCGTTCCCTGAGGAGTCCCCTGGCGGTGACGATGACTTTGTCGCGCCGCCCGACGCCCCGCGCGGCCTCGGGGATATCGCCATCTCCATCGACACCGCGCGGCGGCAGGCCGCGCAGCTCGGCCACCCGCTCCAGTCCGAACTCGCACACCTCCTCGTCCACGGCATCCTCCATCTCTGCGGCTACGACCATGTGAACAGCCCGGAAGAAGAGGCCGAAATGCGCGCCCGCGAGGAGCACTACCTGGGCGACCTCCGGCACTTCCACGCCAATTGAGGCGCTCCGTCCCGATGCCGGGGTGGCACACCTGTTCTATACTCAGAGTACCCTGCGTACGGGAGCGCTCGTGCTCTACGGAAAGTGGCGGCCGAAAGGCTTCGCCGAAGTCGTCGGACAGGACCACATCGTTCGCACCTTGAAGAATGCCCTCGCCACGGGGCAGGTCGCTCACGCCTATCTCTTCAGCGGCCCTCGCGGTACCGGCAAAACCACGACTGCCCGGATCCTCGCCCGCGCCGTCAACTGCCAGGCCCTGCGCGACGGCGAACCATGCAATGCATGCGGCCCCTGCCGCGCCATCCTCGGCGGCTCCGCACTCGACCTCATCGAAATGGATGCCGCCAGTAACCGCGGCATTGACGACGTCCGGGAGCTCCGCGAGAAAATCGCCTACGCCCCCTCTGACCTTGCCCGGAAGGTCTACCTCCTCGACGAAGTCCACATGCTGACCGAAGGCGCGTTCAATGCGCTCCTCAAGACGCTCGAGGAGCCGCCCCCGCACGCCATCTTCATCCTTGCTACAACCGACCTCCACAAGGTGCCGGCGACCATCATCTCCCGCTGCCAGCGCTACGACTTCCACCGCGTTCCCAACGACGCCATCGTCGACCGTCTCGCCTACATTTGCGACCAGGAGGGTGTCGCAGTACCCCGTGAAGGGCTCCTCGCCATCGCCGTCCAGTCGCGCGGCGGCTTGCGCGATGCCATTACCATGCTCGAACAGGCCATCGCCCGTTACGGCGCTGCTCCCACGGTCGAGGACATCCGGGCCGCGCTCGGCCAGGTCCACGACCCCCGGGTCGAAGGCCTGGTGCGCGCCCTGCTGGAGTCTGACCTTGCCGCCGCGCTCGATATCGCCCGTTCTGTCGCCGATGACGGTCTCGATATCGCCCGCTTCACCCGGGCTGCCGTCGATATCGTCCGGCAGCTGCTCGCCGCGGTCCTCCGCGACGGGTCGGCTCCCGACATAGATGACCTGCTCGCCCTCGCCCGCCGCCGCGGCGATGCCGTGCCGTTGCTTGCCGCTGCACTTTCCGAACTCGCCCGTGCCGACTTTCGCCTCGACCCCGCGAGCCCCATCCCGCTCGAAATCGCCTGCGCTACCATCATCCTCGGCCCTGCCGTGCGTCCGGCTGCGGCTCCAACCGTGGCGGCACTGGCCCCCGCCGCCACCCGACCGGCGCCCGGCGCCTCCGAACCGCCCGGCCGCGCAGCGTCAGGGGCCGGCGCCCTCAGCCGTGAGGAACGCTTCGCCCGGGACCTCTACGAGCACTGCAAGATGGTGAACCCATCCCACGCTATGTGGCTCAACGGGTCGTTCGAGGTCCTGCAAATGGATGGCGACGAACTCATCCTCGGCTTCCAGCGGAAGATGCCTCTCGAAAAAGTTGATACCGTCTGCCGCACGATGGTGGAGCAGCAGGCCGCCGCCATCCTCGGGCGCGAAGTGCGGCTCACCGTCAAACTCGTCGAAGGAACCGGCCAGCCAAAGCGCGCACCGCGGCGCGGTCACCTCGTAGAAGCCGTGAAATCCATGGGCGGCCGGCCCGTCGGAAAGGACTCCTGATGGCCAAAGGAAGCGGCAACAACCGTTATCTCCGCCGCGCCGGCGGCGGCCTCGCCGCCCGCAGTGCGATGGCCGGCGGGAACACGAACGCCCTTGCCCAGGCGCAGGAGCTCCTCGCCAGGGCCCAGGCCGAACTCGCTGCCGCCACGGTCGAAGGCACAGCTGGTGGCGGCGCCGTCCGTGTCACCATGTCCGGCGAGCAGAAAATCATCAACATCCAGCTCCAACCCGAGGTCGTCGACCCGGATGACGTGGAGATGCTCCAGGACCTCATCATGGCTGCAATCGCCGACGCGACCCAAAAGGCGGCCGAGCTCCAGCAGAAGTCGTTCGGTGCCATTACCGGCGGCCTCGGCCTCCCGGGCCTCGGCTAAAGGCGAGGCGCCTCCTCCTCATGCCTGAGTCGCTCGCGACCCCGGAGCCCATCCAGCGCCTCATCGAGGCGCTCCACCGCCTGCCTGGAATCGGCCCGAAATCCGCTCAGCGGCTCGCCTACCACATCGTCCGCACCTCCCCGCAGGAGGCCGAGGGGCTCGCCCGCGCGGTCATCGAGGCCCGCGAACGTATCCGGTACTGCTCCGTCTGCGTCAACCTCACCGAGCGGGACCCGTGCGCAGTCTGCGCTGACCCCCGCCGTGATGCGAGCACCATCTGCGTCGTCGAACAGCCCCTCGACGTCCTCGCCATCGAACGCGCTGGCGTCTACCGCGGCGTCTACCACGTGCTCCACGGCATCCTCAACCCGATGGAAGGTGTCGGTCCTGAGCACCTCCATATCGACGCTCTCGTAGCCCGCGTCAAGAGCGGCAACGTCCGTGAAGTCATCATGGCCACCAACCCCAGCCTCGAAGGCGAGGCAACCGTCATGTACGTTCAGCGCGTCCTTGCCCCCTATCCCCCCCGCGTCACACGCCTGGCGCGGGGGCTCCCCTCCGGCGCTGACCTCGAGTACGCCGACACGATGACGCTCGCTCGCGCTCTCGAGGGCCGACAGGAGCTTTGACATGGCCGCGAGGCCGCCCCGCTCCCTTGCCACCGAAGGCATCGTGCTCCGCCGCCGTCCGTCGGGCGAAGCCGATGCGACGCTTGTCCTGCTCACGCCGGGAGAGGGCCGCCTCGACGCCGTCGCACGCGGGGTCCGAAAACCCCAGGCCAGGCTCCGCGGTCACATCGAACCCGTCACCCGCTCCCGTTTTCTCATCGCACGCGGCCGGGGTCGCGATGTCGTCGCCCAGGCCGTGACTCTTGACGCCTACCTTCGGCTGAAGACCAGTCTCCAGGCGCTCGCCGCTGCCATCTACTGCTGCGAGCTTGCTGAGCGCCTCTCCGCCGTCCACGCACCTCAGCACGAGCTCTACGCCCTCCTCACCGATACTCTGGCGGCTCTCGATGCCGGTGCGAACCCCGAAGGCTCCGCGCGCTACTTCGAGCTGCATCTGCTCGCGGTATCCGGCTACGAGCTCCAGGTCGTGGCCTGCGCCGCCTGCGGAGCTGACCTGCCCGAAGCCGAAGCCTTCTTCGCCGCCGGGGCAGGCGGAATCCTCTGTCGCGGCTGCCGCGCCGATACTCCCGGGCGTCTCCTCTCCGTCCGAGCCCAGAAAGTCCTTCGGTTCGCGCGTCGTGTCACCGTCGCCGAGTTCGCCGCTTTGCGGGTGCCGCCCGAAACCGCTGCCGAGGTCCGCGGCGCGCTGGCCGAGGCCCTCCGTGCCGTGGTCGACGTCGAACCCCGCTCCGGCACCTTCTTCGAATCCGTTTCCCGACCCTAAGCGCAAACTTCCCGCTCCCCCGCACCGTACCTTGAGTGCCTGTACAATGCTGATGCACCGCATCACCCGGGAGCCGCCAGGCTACCCACACCGTGAGGAGGGGAAAAGATGCCCCTTTACGAGTACTACTGCGAACCCTGCAACGGTATCTTTGAAGAGCTTCGCCCGATGCGCGAAGCCAGCGAGCCCGTGCCCTGCCCTGTCTGCTACAAAGACGCCAGGCGCATCATGCCGACGTCGTTCGCCGCCTTCACCTTCCGCGATGGCTACCCCCGCCGAATCCCCGACGATGGCAAGTACTGGCACCTCGGCAAGAAGGTCTCGAAGCTCGTTACCCACGCCCGGCCAAACGAGCATCCCGAGGTGAACAAGCCGGAGCCCAAAAAGCGGAAGACGAAGGGCGAGAAACAGGAACTCCGGGACATGAAGGAGCTCGCCGCGAAGCGCGAGCTCGTGGACCTCTACGGCAACGAGATCAAGCCGGAGGAAGTTCCCGCTGTCGTGGAGCAGGGCCGCGTCGTCCGGAAAGGGACGCCACGCGGTCTCTGAACCGAAAGCCCCGCTAACTCGTCCGCGTGAGCACGTAATCGCTCAGGTCGACCAGGCACCGCTTCGTCTCCGACTCGGGCAGGAACCCGATCGCGTGTTGCGCCCTGCGGATGTAGTCCCGCGCCATCTCCATCGAAGCGTCAATGCAGTCGGAGTTCCGGACCGCCTCGATCGCCTCCCGCAGCCGGGCCTCGCGCTCCCGTCGTGCGAGGATGAACCGCCGAATCGGGTTGTCCTTGGGGTAGCGCTCAAGGAAGAGCAGCCCGGGCAGCGTGATGGTCCCCTCCAGCAGGTCGCTGCCGACCGGCTTCCCCATCACCGCCTCGTCCCCTACGAAATCCAGCACATCGTCGACGATTTGGAAGGCCATCCCGAAGCTGTAGCCGTAGGTGCGCATCGCCTCGACCGTCCGCTCGTCGCAGTTTGCGAGCATGGCGCCGCCCTCGGTCGCATTCGCGAACAGGGCTGCCGTCTTTCCCCCGATCCGCCAGAGGTAGTGCTGGACGTCCTTGCCGGCGTCGAACGCTGCCGCGTCCTGGTCAAGCTCACCGCTCGTCATCTTCATCAGGGCGAGCGCGAACAGCCGCGTGACCGCGAGGCTCCCGGTCCGCGTGACCATCTCGGCTGCGTTCGCGAACATATAGTCGCCGAGCAGCACCGTGAGGGCATTGTCGAACACCGCATTGGCGGTCGGCCGGCCCCGCCGGCTCATTGCCCCGTCCACGACGTCGTCGTGGACGAGGCTCGCCGTATGAAGCAGTTCGATGGCCGCCCCGAGCGGAACGAGCCGGTTGAGGTTGTAGTCGCCCAGGTGTCCCGCCAGCAGGACCAGGGCCGGGCGGAGACGCTTCCCCCGCGCCTCGAGCGCGTGGTCAAGCATCCGCTTGAGCGGCGGGAGGTCCACATTCTTCGTCGATTCGAGCAGGTCCTCGACGAGGACCATGTCCTCGGCCACCGGCCCGTACAGCGCCGTCACCTGCGTCGCCGTCATGGCCGCGAAACCCCGCTGACGGTCGCGAACAACAGCCGTCGCGCGTTGTCCGTGGTCATCCTGGCCAATTCCTCGAAGGAAATGCCGCGGGCAGCCGCCACCGTTCGGGCGGTCTCGACGATCAGGGCTGGTTCATTCCGTTTTCCTCGCATCCCCTGGGGTGGAAGGTACGGACTGTCCGTTTCGATCACAAGTGAGCCCGCTGGCAACCCGGCTGCAAGTGCCCGGGTTTGCCCATTTTTCGGATACGTCACAGGGCCTGCGACCGAAATCATGAATCCGAGTTCGACGAACGGCAGCGCCTGTTCCAGCGTGCCGCCGAAACAGTGCATCACCCCCGGTGTTGCCATCCCTGCCCGTGCCGCGGCGGCCGCGAATTCCCGTAGCGGCGCCAGGATGGCCGATTCCGCCCCGCGCGAATGCACGCAAACCGGCTTCCCGACTTCCAGTGCCATCCGTAGCTGGGCCGTGAGCAGCGCCCGCTGGCGCGCCTCCGAAGCCCAGCCGCGGTAGAAGTCGAGTCCGACCTCCCCGATGGCGACGACCGCCGGGTCCGCGGCCAGTTCGCCCAGCCGCCTGAGCGCCGTCTCCCAGCCCGTATCCGCCTCATGCGGATGGAGCCCGACCGCGGCATAGACGGTCCCGGGGTGGCGTCGCGCGAGGTCGACCGTGCTCTCGCTGGAGGAAAGGTCGTACCCGAGTGCCAGCACCTCGCTCACCCCGGCTGCGGCCGCGCGCTCGATGACGGTATCGGCCTCGAATGCGAGCTGCGGGTCCGCGAGATGGGCATGCGTGTCGAAAAGCGACGCTGTCACGGGCTCATGGCCTCGCGCGCCTCGATTTTCGTGTAAAGAGGGCGCGGCGGCTGGAGCTGCGTCCCGGCGGCCACCTGCTGGAACCGCCAGCCCCAATCCCGCAGCGTGCCTGCCAGCCCCAGGTCGCCGTGCAGCCGTTCCGTCGAAAACGGCAGCACCGGGTGGAGCAGCACCTTCAGTGCGTTGATCGCATCGAGCGCGGTTGCCAGCGTTTCCGCCGCATGCGCACGGTCCTCCCTGACGGCCTTCCAAGGCGCGCGCTCATCCAGGTATTTGTTGGCTGACTGTGCCAGCTGCAGCGCCGTCTGCAGCCCGCCCCGGAAGTGGCACCGCTCGAACTCATCCCCCACCGCGTCGAAGGTGGCCTCGCACTCCGCGAGCAGGGCCGTGCTTTCCGGCGAGCGCCCGCCGACCGCCGGCACCACGCCGTCGAAGTTCCGGTGCAGCATCGAAATCACGCGGTTGGCGAGATTCCCCCACGTCGCAATGAGCACATCGTTGTTCGCCCGGATGAGCTCATCCTCACTGAATACGCTGTCGTTGCTCTCCGGCATGATCGTCGTCAGATAGAACCTGATGACGTCTGCGTCATACTGGTCCAGGAGGTCCAGCATCCACGTGCCGGTGCCCTTGGATTTGCTCTGCTTCTGCCCGGCCGCAAAGTTCACGTACTGGTTCGCCGGTACGTCATACGGAAGATTCAGCCCGCCATACCCGAGCAACATCGCGGGCCAAATGATCGTGTGGAATGGGATATTATCTTTGCCGATGAAATAGTATGACCGCGTCGCGGTGTCCTCCCAGAACGGGCGCCAGGCCTCCCGGTCCCCGGAAGCCGCTGCCCACTCCTTGCTCGCGGAAAGGTACCCGATCACCGCATCGAACCAGACGTAGATGCGCTTGTCTTCGTAGCCCGGCACAGGTACCGGAACGCCCCACGAAATGTCGCGCGTGATGGCACGGTCCTTGAGCCCCTCGTTCAGCATCCCGAGCGTGAAGTTCTGGACGTTCCGCCTCCAGTGGGGCTGCCGCCCCACCCACTGCTTGAGCTGCTCCTCGAAGGCCGAGAGCCTCAGGAAGAAGTGCTCCGATGGCCGAAGCACCGGCCGCGTACCGCTCAGCTTGCTCCGCGGGTCGCGCAGTTCCGTCGCGTCGAGCGTCTTACCGCAGTTGTCGCACTGGTCGCCGCGCGCTTCGGTAAACCCGCAATACGGGCAGGTCCCTTCCACGTACCGGTCGGGGAGGAAGCGGCTGACCTCCGGGTCGAACAGGTACTCGTCCGTTCGCCGGTAGAGGTAGCCCCGGTCGAGCAGCCTGAGAAACACGTCCTGCGTGACGGCGTAGTGGTTCTCAGTCAGGGTCGACGTGTACAGGTCGAACGAGATGCCGAATCGCTCCCAGACTTCGACGATCTTCGGGTGGTACCGGTCCACGACCTCGCGCGGCGTGATTCCCTCGCGGTCCGCCGTGACCGTAATCGGCGTCCCGTGGCAGTCCGACCCGGAGACCATCAGTACCTCCCGACCCCGCAGCCGCTGGTAGCGCGCGAAGATATCGGCCGGGAGGTAGGCCCCGGCCGCCTGGCCGACGTGCAGCAGGTAATTCGCGTACGGCCACGCGACGCAGACGAGAACTCGGTCGGGCACGGTGCACCTGGGGAGGGGTCTCCGGCCAATGCTACCACAGGGTCACCGTTCGACGTCCCCGGCGGCGTCCTCCCAGAGCGCGTACAGCGCCGAACGGTCCGCGCCAGTGAGCCGCGCGACTTCCCCCGCTGCCGCCGCCCGGCGGGCACCGGCCCGGCGAAATGCCTGCAAGAGTACCGAAGGCTCGATGGGCGTACCTTCTGCCCGGAACTCCGCCGGGCCAATGACGACCGTGATTTCGCCACGCGTCTCCCGGAACCGCCCTGCCAGTTCGGAGCTGCGGCCCCGGACCACCTCTTCATGAATCTTGGTCAGCTCGCGGCAGACCACCACCTCCGGGTCGTCCAGCAGTTCAGCGGTGTCTGCCAGCAGGCCTCCCACCCGGGCCGGCGATTCGAAACACACCACCACCCGGTCTCGCCCGGCAAGCGCGGTGAGCTGCGCCCTTCGCTCCCCCCGCTTCCTGGACAGGAAGCCCGCAAAGACGACGACCGGCGCGTCGAACCCGGCGACCGAGACCGCTGCTGCCAGCGCCGAGGGCCCCGGGATAGGTACGACGCGGACGCCGGCTGCATGGGCCGCGGCCACCAGCCGCGCTCCCGGGTCCGAGACGCCGGGCGTCCCCGCATCGCTTGCCAGCACGGCGACGCCGTTCCCTGCTGCTGCCAGCACCTCCGGTGTCCGCTCCCGGACGTTGAACTCCGTCAGGCTCACCAGCCGGGCGGTACCCCTGGCCGCCCGTACCAGCCGTCCGGTGACCCGGGTGTCTTCAGCCGCGACGAGCGTGGCCACCCGAAACGCCTCCTTCGCGCGGTCTGAGAGGTCCTCCAGGTTCCCGAGGGGCGTAGCGACCACATAGAGTCCGGGATGCCACGATGTCATCGAACCGGCCAATCCGAGCTATTGCACATAAGCGACACTGCCGAATCCGGATTGTGTTGACCCGGCAACCTGCCCCTCCTACACTCGATGACAACGCCGCGGCCGCTTTCAGGCCGAAATTTTAGCCCCGGGATTGCGCTGAATTGAGTACTGCCGTCAACCTCTCCTCCGCCGCCTCCGATGAGCCGGAGCGCGGCAACGCGCCATACCCGCACGGGGACCAGCCCGTTCCCACCTTCAAGCAGCTCCGACGCGCGTACGGCTTCGACGAAGTCGCGATCGTTCCCGGCACAGTAACCGTCAACCCTGAACTCACCCAGCTCGGCCTCGATATTGGCCCGCACCACTTCGCCATCCCGTTCATCGCCTCGGCGATGGATGCCGTCGTCGACCCCTCCTTCGCGATCGCGATGCACAAGGCTGGCGGCCTCGCGGTCCTGAACCTCGAGGGCGTCTGGACTAAGTATGATGACCCGCGGGCCATCCTGCAGGAGGTCGCATCCGTCAGTCGGGATGAGGCGACGGCCCTCCTCCAGCACGCGTACCAGCAGCCCATCCGCGAGGACCTCATCCGCCGCCGCATCGAGGAGATAAAGGCCGGCGGGGCTGTGGCGGCGGTTTCTGTCACGCCGATGAATACCAAACGCTGGGCGCCCCTCATCCAGGAAGCCGGAGCCGATATCCTCGTCGTCCAGAGCACGGTGACCACTGCCCGGCACGAATCGAACAGCATCGAGGGCCTGCGCTTCGAAAAGCTCCTCAAGGAGATTCATATCCCGGTCGTCGTGGGCAACACGGTCGGATTCGAAGCGACGCTCGAATTGATGCGCACTGGCGTCGCGGCTGTCCTCGTCGGGGTTGGCCCGGGTGCGGCCTGCACGAGCCGCGAAGTGCTCGGCATCGGCGTTCCGCAGGTCACCGCGACCATCGATTGCGCTGCCGCCCGCGAGTACTACCTCCGCGAATCCGGACGCTACGTGCCCATCATCACCGACGGCGGCATCCGCACCGGCGGGGACGTCTGCAAGTGCTTCGCTGCCGGCGCCGATGCCGTCATGATGGGCTCGCCGTTCGCCGCCACTACCGAGGCGCCAGGCCGGGGCTATCACTGGGGCATGGCCACGCCACACGCCCATCTTCCGCGCGGTACCCGGGTCGCCGTGGGCGTCAACACTACCCTCCAAAAACTCCTTTACGGCCCGACCAGCCGCACCGACGGCACCGAAAACCTCGTCGGTGCGCTCCGGACGGCCATGGGCATGTGCGGCGCCCGAACGATCCGCGAATTTCAGCAGGCCGAGATGGTCATCGCACCAGCCATCAAGACCGAAGGCAAGATCTATCAGTTTGCGCAGGCTGGCACCTAGCTTCGCTCTCGCCCTGGCCCTGCTGCTGGCGGCCCCGGTCCACCTGTCCCGGGCCGCCGGCCCGTGTATCGTCGCCGACCCCGAAGAACTCCAGCCCGCCGTCCTCGCCGCGAACCTCATCGTCGTTGCCGAGGTCCGCGAAGCCTCGCCTTTCCCCGAGCTCGCACCGGAGACCTTCCTGAAAGGCACCGTGACGGGTCAGGTAATCCGATTCAACAGCCCGGCCCTGCCGCCTCCCTGCCAGCCAGCCGCCATCCCCCGCGGTGCCCGCGTGCTCGCATTCCTTTCTACCGAGGGGGGCGGTGCCAGCTGGCCCGCATCCTCCGCCCTCTACGTCATCCGGGACGGCACGGCCGTTCGCTCGGACGGCGAGGCGCCGCCGGTGTCGGCAGTCGAGCTCCTGGAGCGTATCCGCGCCCTCACAGGGCAGCAGGCGGCCCCGCCGTCGAGCGGCGAGTCCGCCGCCGGTATCGACTGGACCGGCACTATCCTTCCCGTCGGCGCGCTGCTCCTCGCCGTCTTCGGTATCGGCCTCGTGCTCATGCGCACCTGGCACCGCATCGACCCAAGCTAACGCGCCAGCGACTCGAGAAACGCCGCCAGCCCGGTTTCCCCAGGGTCCAGGACGAGGTCCGCCGCATCCAGTGCGTAGCGATCGGCGTGGGCCATGGCCGCCCCGGTCCCAGCCCACGCCAGCATCGAGGCGTCGTTGACCGAATCCCCGACGGCCACGACCTCATGCCGCCCGATACCCCAGTCCGCGCACAGGAGGGAGAGGGCGTGTCCCTTGTTCGCCTCGGGTGCCACCGCGACCGTGACCTCCGGGAAGTCCAGCACGTGCAGCCGGTCGCCGAACCGGGCCGTCAGCTCGCGGTGAATGACCCCGGCCGCCTGTGCGTCGGAGATGATGCCGACGCCGGTCGGGATGACGCCCGAATACTCCGGGTCGGCCCGGTACTCCGGTTCGATACCGCTCACCTCGCCGTACCGCCGCGTCGCCTCCGAAGGGGCGCTCGCCAGGTATCGCACGGGGTTGAACCACTCGTAGTCCCGTCCGATCGCCCGCGCGTAGTCGATCACCTCGACCGCTGTCCCCCGGTCGATGGGGAAGACATGGAGCATCTCACCGTCCAGCCGGTGCACCGAACAGCCCTGCTGACAGACTACGGGCGTCACCAGCCGGAGTTCCCGCGCAACCCGGAGCGTTCCCGGGAACATCCGCCCGCTTGCGAGGACGACGGGGATGCCGGCAGCAGTCAGCTGACGTATCGCTTCGCGAACGCGCGGCGGAGGGGTGTGGTCACCGTGGCCGTTACCCGGCGGGATGACCGTACCGTCGATATCGAGGGCGACGAGTTTCACGCCCATCGCAAACACACCACCCGGTCGATCCCGGCCAGGTCGCGCATCGTCGAGACCTCCGCGCCGAAGCCGCGCCCGACCTCGGCGACGGCATCGGCCTGTCCGTAGCCGACCTCCAGTGCCACGAGCCGCGGCCGCAACCGCTCCGCGCAATCGCGTACCAGCTCCCGGATCAGCTCGAGGCCGTCGTTCCCCCCGTCGAGCGCGATGCGCGGTTCCCACGCGCTCACTTCCGGCTCGAGTGCCTCGATTTCCCCGCTGGGGATATATGGCAGGTTCGCGAGCACCACGTCCGCCCGCCGGACGGCCGTCGCGAGGTCGCAGTGCACGAGCCCGACGTGGGGCGCGTGTGCTGCAGCGTTCAACCCGGCGAACCGGAGCGCCTCTTCGCTAATCTCCGTCGCGACCACCGTCACCTCCGGTGCTTCTGCCGCGACCGACACCGCGACTGCGCCGCTCCCGGTCCCAACGTCGAGGAGGACGGCCCCGGGGTCGGCCCGCACGGCATCGAGGCCAGCCTCGACCAGGAGTTCTGTCTCAGGCCGCGGCACGAGCACTCCCCGGCCCACCGCGAACCGCCGACCGAAGAATTCGCGCCAGCCGGTGATGTAAGCGAGAGGTTCCCGGCGCTCGCGTCGTGCCAGCCACCCCTCGAGGCGCCGTCTCGCCTCGCCGTCGAGCACCGCCCCTGCGAAATAGGCGGCTCGCGAAATGCCTGCTGCCTCCCGCACAAGGACTTCCGCCTCGAAGCGCGCGTCCTCTAGCCCGGCCGCCTCCAACCGACGCGCTGCCGCCCCTGCGACCTCCCGTGCGTTCATGCCATCGCTTCGAGCCGGGCAGCCTCATCCGCCGTCGCGACCGCATCGATGATGTCGTCGAGGTCGCCGTCCAGCCGCTGGGAGATGTTGTGCACCGTCAGCCCGATACGGTGGTCGGTAATCCGGTCCTGCGGAAAGTTGTACGTCCGGATCTTTTCGCTCCGGTCGCCCGTCCCGACCTGGCTCCGGCGGCTGGCCGTCAGTTCAGCTTCCAGCCTTTGCTGTTCGAGGTCGTACAGCCGTGAACGGAGATGAGTCATCGCCTTGAGGCGATTTTTGGATTGCGAACGCTCGTCCTGGCAGACCACTACGATGCCCGTCGGAATATGCGTAATCCGGACCGCCGTGGCCACCTTGTTCACGTTCTGGCCGCCCGCCCCGGAGGAGTGAAAAATGTCGACCCGCAGGTCTTTCTCGTCGATGTCGATATCAACCTCCTCGGCCTCCGGCAGCACTGCCACCGTTGCCGTGGACGTGTGGATCCGCCCCTGGGCCTCCGTCTCTGGCACCCGCTGCACCCGGTGGACCCCGCTTTCGTACTTCAGCCGCGAATATGCGCCTTCTCCCCGGACCTCGAAGACGACCTCCTTGAACCCCCCCTTCTCCGATTCGGACGCGCTCAGGATTTCTGTTTGCCAGCCCTTCCGCTCGGCATACCGCTGGTACATCCGGTAGAGCTCGTGCGCGAAAAGCGCTGCCTCTTCGCCCCCGGCGCCCGCGCGGATTTCGACGATGACGTTCCGGCTGTCCCGGGGGTCCTTTGGGAGGAGCATCCGCCGAAGCTGACCTTCGAGCCGCTCGATGCGCTGCTCCGCATCCTCGAGCTCGGCCTGGGCCAGCTCTCTCATCTCGGCGTCCCCTTCCTGCAGCAGCGTGCGGGCCTCCCTGGCTGCCTCCGTGGCCGCCCGGTACTGCCGGAACACCTCCACGACCGGCTCGATCTCCGCGCGCTCCTTTGCGAGCCGGCTGACCTGCTCGAAGTCAGCGGCAACCTCCGGCCTGCCCATCTCCGCCGTGAGCTCATCGAAGCGGGCGTTCACCCGCTCCAGCTGTGCGAGCACCGTCTTGTCCATCGAACTCCCGGAACACGATGACGGCCCGCCATTGGCGGACCGCCACGTCCTCTCACGCTTCCCTAGAGTATACCACCGCGCCGTTCAGGCCCCCTTCGGCTCGGCCAGTGCAAACGTGATCGTGCCCTCGGCAGCCACCTGACCTTCGACCGTCGCCCGCACGCGCCCTTTGCCGACTGGCCCCCGCATCCTCTCCAGTTCGAACTCCAGCCGGAGCTGGTCGCCCGGTACTACCGGCCGCCGGAAGCGGAGCTGTTCGATCCCGCCGAAAAGCGGCAGCTTCCCGCCCGTGTCGGTGCCCCGCAGCAGCGTTACGGCCGCGACCTGGGCCAGTGCCTCCACGATCAATACGCCCGGCATGATCTTCCGCCCCGGGAAGTGCCCCTCGAAGAACCACTCGTTCGCGGTGACGTTCTTGATGCCGATACCCCTCCGGCCCTCTTCGACTTCGACAATGCGGTCCACGAGCAGGAACGGGTATCGGTGCGGGATGACCCGCTGAATCTCTTCGATATCGATTGTCATGGTCACACCTCGATGGCGCCGCAGGCGCAGTTCGCGTCGATGAACGTGACGAACGCACGCACCCGCTCCTCAGGGAACGGGATGTCGCCGATGTCCCGGTCGTCCGGGTTACCCAGCCCGTGGAAGTCGCTCCCGCCCGAGGCTGTCATCCCCAGCTCATCCGCCAGCGCGGTGTGCCGCCCGATGGTCTCCGGCGAATAGTGCTTGTAAAACGCCTCGATACCGTCGGCACCCAGCCCATGGAGCATTCGGATGATCTCGACATAATCCTCCCCGATGAAGACCGGGTGGGCGACGAACACCACACCGCCGTGCTCGTGGATGATGGAAATGGCGTCCTTCGGGTCCAGCTTTTCTCGGTTGACGTCTGCCGGCTTGCCGTTCCCCAGCCAGCGGTCGAAAGCCTCCTGCACGCTGCTGACGTACCCTTTCTCCACCAGCGCTCGCGCGACATGCGGTCGCCCAACGGTCGCCTCGCCCGCAATCTCCAGCACCCGTTTCGTCTCCAGCGGCATGCCGTGATCACGCAGGATGCTGACGATTCTCTCGACCCGGGCGAGTCGTCCGTCCCGCTGCCAGCGGAAGAACTCCTGCAACCGGCGACCGGCGGGGTCGAAGCCGAAACCAAGGAGATGGACGTCTGCCTTCCCAACCTCGGTGCTGATCTCCACCCCCGGGACCAGGCGTAGGCCGAGCCGGTGCGCGGCAGCGGCGGCTTCTGCCAGGCCCTCCGTCGTATCGTGGTCGGTCAGGGAAAGCACCCGTACCCCGTTCGCCGCCGCTCGCTCCATGACCCAGGTTGGCGTTTGCACACCGTCCGACGCGGTCGAATGCAGGTGGAAATCCCCAACCGCCATCAGCCTGCCTCCCGGTCGACCCGCTCGATGCGGATCGCCCTGCGCGTCCGGTCGTCCGCCTCGACGAAGACTCCGTTGAGGATGGCCGGGCCGTCGGCGGGCGCCAGTCGAGTCGGAAGCTGTGTAAGGAACCGGCTCAACACCGCCTGGATATCGTCGCCAATGACCGAATCCTTCGCCCCGCACATCCCGACGTCGGTACAGTACGCCGTCCCATGCCGCAAGAGGCGGCAATCTGCCGTCGGCACGTGCGTATGCGTCCCAACGACGAGTGTCGCCCGGCCGTCGAGGTGCCACCCCATCGCCTGCTTCTCGCTCGTCGCCTCGGCGTGAAAATCGACCACGATGAAACGGTTTGGAGATATCCCGGCGAGGGCCGCATCGACCGCTCGAAACGGGTCATCATAATCGGCCGGCATGAACGCCCTGCCGATCAGGTTGATGACCACGAGGTCGCCGCACTCGGCGATGCCCCTCCCTGGTGCCCCCGGGGGATAGTTCAGCGGCCGGGTGATGCCCCGGGTCGATTCGAGGTACGGGTACAGCTCCCGGTGCTGGAACGTGTGGTTCCCTCCAGTGATAACATCGACGCCCGCCGCGAACAGCTCTTCGGCGTGCCGGGGAATGAGCCCCTTGCCCCCCGAGCAGTTCTCGCCGTTCGCTACCACATAATCGAGCCCGAGCTCGTCCCGCAGCCGGGGCACCGTCCGGATCACCGCTTCCCGTCCCGAACTGCCCACGATATCCCCAAGGAACAGCAGCCGCATCGGCGAACTACCGGGCGTACTCGGTCGCGCGGGTCTCCCGGACCACCGTGACCTTGATCTGGCCCGGGTATTCCATCGTCTCCTCTATCTTCTGACTCACGTCACGCGCGATTCGCATCGCCTCGAGGTCGTCCACCAGCTCCGGTTTTACGATGACGCGCACTTCCCGCCCGGCCTGGATCGCGAATGCCGACTCGACGCCCTTGTGGCTCTTGGCGATGCTCTCGAGCGTTTCCAGTCGCTTGATGTACGCTTCCAGCGATTCTCGCCTGGCACCCGGCCGCCCGCCCGAGATGGCGTCGGCCATCATGACGATGATCGCCTCGACGGTGCGGGGCTCCACTTCCTCGTGGTGCGCCTCGATACAGTGAGCAACCGCCTCTTTGACCTTGTAGCGTCGGGCAATCTCGGCCCCGATCAGGGCATGCGTGCCTTCCACCTCATGGTCCACTGCCTTGCCGAGGTCGTGCAGGAATCCCCCGGCACGGGCGACCTCGACATCCGCGCCCAGCTCGTGCGCAATCATCGCCGCGATGTGCGCCGTCTCGACCGAATGCCGCATGACGTTCTGGCCGTAGCTCGTCCGGTACTTCAACCGGCCAAAAATCTTCAGAACCTCCGGGTGGAGATTCAACACTCCGGCCTCAACGGCAGCGGCCTCAGCGGCCTCCACCATCGTCGCTTCGACGTCCCGCCGGGCACGGTTCACCGCCTCCTCGATGCGGGTGGGATGGATGCGGCCGTCTTGTACCAGCATCGTGAGCGCTTGCCGCGCGATCTCCCGCCGAACGGGGTCGAAGGCGCTCACTGTGACCGCATCTGGCGTGTCGTCGATAATCAGGTCCACCCCGGTCGCGGCTTCGATCGCCCGGATGTTTCGCCCTTCGCGTCCGATGATCCGTCCCTTCATGTCGTCGCTCGGGATCGGCACGACCGAGACCGTCGTCTCCGCGGTCACTTCCGACGTGTACCGCTGAATCGCCGTGGCCAGGATCTTCCGCGCGCGCTGCGCCGCAGTCGCCTCGACCTCCTTTTCCATTTCGCGCACCCGGCGAGAGGCCTCCTCTCGGATCTCGACCTCGACGGCTGCGAGCAGCTGCTGCCGTGCCTCCTCAACCGAAAGATTCGCCACCCGCTCCAGTTCGGCCGCCTGCCGCAGGCGGAGCTCCTCGGCGTCGGCCCGCAGCTTTTCGACCTGCACCTCCCGGTCCCGTAGCGATTGCTCCCGCCGCTCGAGCGTCTCGAGCTTCCGGTCGAGATTCTCCTCCTTCTGGGCGAGCCGCTGCTCGATGCGCGAAATCTCCGCGCGCCGCTCTCGCATCTCCGCTTCGAGCGAATTCCGGAGGGCGAGCGTCTCCTCCTTGGCCTGGAGCAGGAGCTCCTTCTGTCGTGTCTCGGCCTCAGCGAGGATGCGGCTGGCCTGTTCCTCTGCTTGCTGCAGCGAAGTCTCGGTGACGCGGCGGCGGTACAGGACGCCCGCCCCCGCTCCAACCAGCAATCCCACGAGGCCGACGATAATCGAAGTTATCGCCAGCATGTGAAATCTCCAGGGCGGTCATACGAGATGACACGGGTGATACCCCGGCGGAACGATCGCCGAAAGTTCTCTTTTCTATCCTACGCCCCGGCAACCCAAAACGGAACCGCGCATCACGCTTTGGAGCGCCGCGCCCGGCTGTCGCCCGCGGGCCGCGGCAGGCGAAGGTCGAACGCAGCTCCCGCCGAGTACACCAGTGCAGCGGCAGAGAGGCCGAGCAGTGCTGCCAGGCTGGTCGACTGGTCGTATGCTGCCCAGCTCGCAAGTCCACCGATGCCCGCTGCCGTCGCGTTCACCTCGCTGTGGAGCACGACCGGCACCCGGTCCGCCAGGAGGTCCCGGATGACGCCGCCGCCGACTGCTGTCACGATCGCCAACAGCATCGCACCGCTCCACCCGAGGCCCGCGCCGACCGCCGCCAGGGCCCCCGCAACGGCGAAGGCCCCAAGTCCGCCGGCTTCCGCGACCCGCAGCACGAACCGCGGGTACCGCGCCCGCCGCCAGATGAGCACCGCCGCCGCGGTAGCGCCCCCGACCGCCCACGCGAGATAGTCCGGGTGCGCCAGGATCAGCGGCAGCCGGTCCAGGATGACATCCCGCATCACACCGCCGCCCGTCGCGGTAACGACGCCCATCACCAGCAGGCCAAAAACGTCCAGGTTTCGCCTTACCCCAACCTCGACGCCCGAGAACGCGAACGCCACGATGCCGGCCCGGTCGAACGCACCCACGAGGGTCGCCGCGTCGAACTCCACCGGCCACCTCCCCCGCGCGGGCTGCGCGTTTCGAGTCAGTTTTTCGGCTTGTTGAGCCAGCTCATCATGGAGCGCATCTCCGCGCCGACCTTCTCCACGGGGTGCTCGGCTTCGAGCCGCCGGGTCGCGAGGAAATGCGGCCGGCCCGCCATATTCTCGAGGATGAACTCCTTCGCGAACTGACCGGTTTGGATCTCTCGCAGAATCTTCTTCATCTCGGCCCGCGTCTGGTCGGTGATGATGCGCGGCCCGCGGGTGTAGTCGCCGTACTCCGCGGTATCGCTGATGGAGTACCGCATCCGCGAAAGTCCGCCCTCATAGATGAGGTCCACGATGAGCTTCAGCTCGTGCATCGTCTCGAAAAACGCGCTCTCCGGCTGGTAGCCGGCCTCGACCAGCGTCTCGTAGGCTGCCTTGATCAGCGACGATAGCCCACCGCACAGGATCACCTGCTCCCCGAACAGGTCCGTCTCGGTTTCCTCGCGGAAGGTGGTTTCCAGCACGCCTGCGCGGGTGCCGCCGATGCCCTTCGCATACGCGAGCGCCAGCTGGAGCGCGACTTCGCTCGCATCCTGGTGTACCGCCACGAGGCAGGGCACCCCGCCGCCCTCGGTGTACACCCGCCGCACGAGGTGCCCCGGTCCCTTCGGCGCAATCATCGTCACGTCGACGAACGGCGGCGGCTGAATCTGCTGGAAGTGGATGTTGAACCCGTGGGCGAACATCAGCATCTTGCCCTCGGCAAGGTTCGGCTCGATGCCTGCCTGGTAGATTTGCTTCTGCACCTGGTCCGGCGCCAGGACCATGATGATGTCCGCTTCGCGCGCCGCCTCCTCCACGCTCGCTACACGGAGGCCGGCGGCTTCGGCCGCAGCCCGGGACTTGGAACCGGGGTACAGCCCGACGATGACGTCGCAGCCGCTGTCGCGAAGATTGAGCGCGTGCGCGTGCCCCTGCGACCCGAACCCGATGATGGCGATCGTTCGACCGTTCAGCAGGCTCAGGTCCGCGTCGTCGTCATAATACATCTTTGCCATACCGGGATTACCTCGTGGAGAGTCTCGGGGGACGGCGGTCAGCCGGCGATGTGCCGGCGTGGGGCCCGCGCGCTTATGCCGGCATAATGACGCGGCGCTGGTGCCGGTCCTGTGCGTAGTTTTCATAGGGGTTGATGCCCAGTTCCCGCAGCATCGCATACCCCTCGATGACCTGGATCTTGCCGTCGACCAGCCGCACCCAGTCAGCAAACCGCGGCCGCGACGGGTCGATGGCGAGTTCCACCATCGCTGTATGGTCGCCCGCCATCATGTTGGTGACCCGGAGCTTGCCGAAGGCCGGCATCGGAATCGACCCGAGCAGCCCCAGGACGTTTTCCGGTCCGGTCACCACTCCGTAGACGCCATCGATCACCGTCGCCTTCGCGGAGAGCTGCTCGAGTGCGGCCTCACGATTCCCGGCGAGGAGGGCATCGTAAAACGCCCCCACGACCTGTTTCGTCTGCGACGTGTTCCCGCCCCGGTACCCGAGCGCATCATTCAGCGCCGCGGTCGCAGGCTTGTCGAGCGTGATGTCTCGAAGCGTCGCATACAGCCGACGCCGGGCGACCTCTTCATCCTCCTCGTCATCGAACTCGAAGACCTCGATGACCCGCTGGGTGAACGGACGCCAGTCGTAGCCCTTGGCTTCGATGGTCGCCCGCACCGCAACCGCGTTCCCCTCCTCGATGTATTCGAGGTCAGCATAGTTGCAGTCCTGGTAATCGCGGAGGAACTCCCGGTGCCAGTCCGCAATCGATACCGAGTCGCGCAGGGTCGGACCGCGGAACGACTGGAACACCGCATCCGGCCGGTGCCGCGCTTCGATCTCAGCAAACCGGTCGAAGTTGATCGCGGTAATCAGGGCGTTGACGGCGGGGATATGGGACATGGGCGGCGGCCACCTGCGCTGGGGTCGGCCGGATTGTACCCCGGTTCACGATGTCGGTCACCGCGCTCTCGTGGCCGCCCGCTCCCTTGCCGGTTTTCCGTGCTCCACCGCAGGAAATCGCCTACGCTGACCGGCGTCACCCTTTTGTGAGCGGCACCAGGCCGCGCTGGAGCCCTCGATGGCCAACGATTCCCCACCGAACCACCCCGATACTCAGCCCCGCGACGTGCTCACTCTCCGGGAAGCCGAGGCCCGCGCCGCACGCGTCCGTACCTGCGACTACGTCATCGAACTGGACCTCGCCCGGGGTGCTCCCTCCTACCGCGGAGACGCCACCCTCCGCTTCGACCTGGCCGGCACGGGAGACCTTTTCCTCGACTTCCGCGGCCGCCGCCTCGACCGTCTCGAGGTCAACGGGCGCCTCATCGAATCACCTGCCTGGAACGGTTACCGTCTCTGGCTCCCCGCTGAAGCTCTCAGCCCCTCGAATACCGTTCGCGTCGTTTACGAAAACGATTACGACCATGAAGGCGACGGCTTTCACCAGTTCGTCGACCCGGAGGACGGTGAGGAGTACCTCTACACCAACTTCGAGCCTTACGAGAGTCACCGCCTCTTCCCCCAGTTCGACCAGCCCGATATCAAGGGCACCTACCGCCTGACCGTCACCGCCCCCGCCGGCTGGGAGGTCATCCACAACACCGCCCCGGCGTCGATCGAGCCGGCCAGCGACGGCCGACGCCGGTGGGCCTTCTATCCAACCGCCCGCTTCTCGACTTACCTCGTTGCCCTCGTCGCCGGCCCATATCACGTTGTCCGCGACCGCCACGGCGAAGTCGGGCTCGGTCTCTTTTGTCGTAAGTCGCTCAGCCGCTACCTCGATGCCGAAGAGATCTTCGAGGTCTCGAAACAGGGTCTCGACTTCTATGCGGACTTCTTCGGTGTCCCGTACCCGTTTGGCAAATACGACCAGGTCTTCGTGCCTGAATTCAACTCCGGTGCCATGGAAAACGTCGCCTGTGTCACGCACAACGAGTACATGGTCTTCCGCGACCCTCCGACCACGAACCAGCGGCGCTCGCGCGCCGAAGTCGTTCTCCACGAGCTGGCCCATATGTGGTTCGGCAACCTCGTCACCATGCGGTGGTGGAACGACCTCTGGCTCAACGAGAGCTTCGCCACCTATATGTCCTACCTCTGCCTGGAGCGGGCGACCAAGTTCGACAGCGGCTGGCTCGACTTCGCATCCTCCATCAAGAACTGGGCCTACCGACAGGACCAGCTCGTCACGACCCACCCCATCGCCGGCATCGTGGAGGACACGGACCAAACCTTCCTCAACTTCGACGGCATCACCTACGGCAAGGGCGCTTCGGTCCTGAAGCAGCTCGTTGCCACCGTTGGCCTCGAAGGTTTCCGGGAAGGAATGCGGGAGTACTTCCGGCGCCACGCCTACGGCAACGCCACCCTTGCCGATTTCCTCGAAGCCATCGAGCACGGGAGCGGAACGCCCCTTGCCGAATGGGCGCATCTCTGGCTCGAGACCCCTTCGCTCAACACCATCGCCGCGCGCTGGACGGTCGAAGGGGAGCGCATCGTTGCACTCGCTCTCGAGCAAACCGCGCCCGCCGACTTCCCCTTCCTCCGGCCGCACCGCCTCGACGTGGGGCTCGCCCGCGAAGAAGAAGCCGGTCTCCGCGTGACCGTCCTCCCGGCTTCGATCAGCGGCCCGCGCTGCGACCTCCCGGAGGCCGTCGGATTCCCCCGGCCCGATTTCGTCTTCCCGAATTACGGCGACCACGGCTACTGCAAGGTCGAGCTCGACCCGGCTTCGCTCGACTACGTCCTCAGCCACATCGACCGCATCGCCGATACGCTGCTGCGCCTCCAGCTCTGGACCTCGCTCTGGAACATGGTCCGCGACCAGCAGCTTCCCTCGCTGCGCTACCTCGCGCTCATCCGCGCGAAGGCGCCCGGCGAGTACCACCCCGAGCTGCTCGAGGCGATTACGTCGAACGCGCTCCTTGCGATTGCCCGTTACGTCCCCGAAGAACGCATCGACGTCGAGGCGCACCGGTTCTTCGAGGTAGCGCTGCACGCCCTGGAAGACGCCCCGGAGGGCGACCTGCAAAAAATTTGGGCCCGGGCCCTCATCGGCGCGGCTGCAACACGTGCCGATGTAGAAACCCTCACGCGGCTCGCCGACGGCGAGCTCGTCTTCCCCGGTCTCGTCATCGACCAGGAGATGCGCTGGACGATTGCAGCCAAGGCCGCCGCATGGGGGCTGCCCAGTGCTGCCGAACGACTCGCCGCGGAGGCCTCCCGCGACCCCTCCGACCGCGGCGTCCGTGCGCGCCTCCGGGCAGAGGTCGCCACGCCCGACCCGGCGGTGAAGGAAGCCGCCTGGCGGAAGTTTCTCGGTGAAGGCTACGGGTCGCTGTATCTCACCGCAGCCGCCATGTCGGGGTTCAATTGGCGCCACCAGAAGGACCTCCTCGCGCCGTACGTCGACCGCTTTTTCGATGCCGTACCAGCCACCTTTGCTGACCGCGATAAGGAGTTCGCGACCGATTTTTTCCGAAACCTGGCGCCTGCCTATCTGGTCGAACGGCCCGTCATCGAACGTGCCCGCCAGCTCCTCGACCGCGCAGATGATGACGTCCTGCTCCGCCGCACCGTCCTGGAGTTCGTCGACGACATGGAGCGGGCGCTGCGCTGCCGTGAATTCGCCCGCGCGCACGCGGCGGACGAGGGGTGAGCGGACGCACAGCCCGTAGCCGGCTCCCGCGGTAGCCTGTTGTCGAACCCCGCCGGAAGAAGTTCAACGGTTGATGTCCGCCCCCTTTCTGACCTGTCCCGCAGCGCATCCTGGCCGAATCCAGGCGACGCCACTGTCGCCCGCAACGTTGGACTGGTACCGCGGGCGCGGCGAGCGCTGGCTCCGGGAGCGCGCCGCCGTTTCATGGGAGCGCCCATCGCGCGGCCTGCAGGTTTTTGGCCTGGGCGTTGCGGTTCGCGCTCGAGGTAACCGGGGCGAAGGGTTCAGCGCAGCGCGCCGCGCTGCGGCCGACCTCCTGTGCCGCCTCCAGGTAGAGGACGGCACCGCCCCGCCGCTGGTCTTCATCGGAGCGAGCTTCGACCCCGGGGCTCCTCACCGGGACCCTGCATGGGATGCCTTTGGCGGCTGGCAGGTGCTTCTTCCCGCCATCACCATCATTCGCGACGGCGACCGCTGGTCCGGGACCGCATGTACGGGCGATTTCCCCGGCCCGGGCGAGGCTGCAGCGTTCCCGAGGGTCGACTCCGACCGCTCGACGCTCGCACGCGCCATCTCCCTCGCCGTGGGCGAAATCCGTGCCGGCCAGTACGAAAAAGTCGTCCTCGCAGCGTCACGCCTGGTATCGCTTGACGGCGTAACACCAGCCGAAGTTCTCTCCCGCCTTGCCGATGCGTTCCCAACCTGCTGCATCTTCAGCATCCGTTCAGGTGGTAGCACCTGGCTGGGCGCCAGTCCCGAACCGCTTGCCGCTGTTGTCTCTGGCCGGGTCGAGCTCGTATCGCTCGCCGGCTCCCGGCGGCGTGGGTCCTCGCCAGAAATCGACCGGCAACTCGAAACCGAGTTGCTGAGCAGCAGCAAGGAGCGCTGGGAACACCGTCTCGTGGTCGATGCCATACTCAGCGACGCCGGTGAACTCGCGGCTGGACTCGAGGCTCAGCCCGAACCCTCCGTCATGAAGCTTGCGAACATCCAGCATCTGTATACGCCGATCACGGGACACCTTACGCCCGGCGCCACCCTCCTCGACCTCATCGAACGGCTTCACCCCACCCCTGCCGTCGGCGGCTGGCCGCGTGCCGAAGCGCTCGATGCAATCCGACGCCTCGAAAGGATTGACCGCGGCTGGTACGCGGGTCCCATTGGATGGATCAACCCCGCCGGAGACGGCGAATTCGTCGTTGGCCTTCGTACCGCGCTCCTCGGCCGCGATGCCGCCTGTCTCTACGCCGGCGCCGGCATCGTCGCCGATTCGGCGCCGGCCGCCGAACTCGACGAAATCGAGACCAAGCTCGACGCGCTCCGGGGAGTCATCGGCCAGTGAGTATCGCCCAGGCGAACACCGCCGCGGCCCGTGCGCTCGTCGCGGGACTTGCCAGCGCCGGGGTCAGGTACGCGGTCGTGACGCCGGGCAGCCGCTCGACCCCGCTCGTGTTCGCCCTGGCCGACCAGGATGTGATTCGTCCGTGGCTCGTCATCGACGAGCGTTCCGCGGGATTTTTTGCGCTTGGCTTAGCCCGCGCAGCGGGAACCCCCGTGCCCGTCGCCTGCACGTCCGGGACGGCAGTCGCCAACCTCTTCCCTGCCATCGCAGAGGCGAATCTCTCCCGCATCCCGCTAGTCGCCCTCACCGCCGACCGTCCTCCACGGCTCCGCGACCTTGGCGCCGCCCAGACCATCGACCAGGTTCATATCTTCGGCCGCCATGTGCGCTGGTCGGTCGACCTGCCGGCGCCCGCCGCATCCTCGGATGCCCCGGCTTTCGAGGTCGCGGGCTCTCGCGCGGTGCGGATGGCGCTGGCCGGCCTTCCCGGCCCGGTCCAGGTCAACGCGCCGTTCGATGAACCACTCGTCGAGTCGCCTGCCGACCACCCTCCTGACTGGCGTCCGGTCCCGGGGCCACTTCCGAAAACGCCCCACCCGCCCGACCCGGCAGCAATCGCCGAGGTTTGGCGCTTGATGGGAGCTGCGCGCAGGCCGCTCATCGTGGCCGGGCCCGAGACCGGCGGTCTGCCGGCGGGCCCCCTGCTCTGCCTGGCGCGCGCTCTAGGTGCACCCGTCCTGGCAGACCCGCTGAGCGGGCTCCGGGCAGGCGTCGAGCGGGATGCCCCGGTGCTCGATGCTTATGATGCCTGGCTTCGTTCCGTGATGCCTCCGGCCCCGGATTTTGTGCTACGGTTTGGTGCTGCGCCCACATCGAAGGTACTCAATCAGTTCCTGGCTTCATCTGAGACGGCCGCACAAGTACTGGTCGACCTTCCCGGGGGTTTCCGGGAGCCGAACGGTCTCAGCCCGATCGTCCTCGCGGGTGACGCCGGGGCGGTGGCCGCTGAGCTGGCCGGCGCCAGGTACCCCGCCGACCCTGCGTGGTGCGCACGCTGGGTGGAAGCCGACCGTGCAGCGCGCACCGCGCTTGACGATGCGTGCCGGGCGGACGACGGCGGCTTCGAGGGGCGGGTCTTCGCCGAGCTCCGGGAGCTGTTGCCGCCCGGGTCGGCGCTCGTTGCGGGCAACAGCATGCCCGTCCGGGACCTGGATGATTTCTTTGGGCTTCGTGAAGCGCCGCTCGACGTCGCCGCGAACCGGGGTGCGAACGGCATCGACGGAGTCGTGTCGAGCGCCGCTGGCGCGGCGGCAGCCGGCCGGCCAACGGCCGCGGTGGTAGGCGACGTTGCTTTCCTGCACGACCTGAATGCGCTGTGGCTCGTCCGTGAGTACGCCCTGCCGCTCCTCCTCGTGGTGGTCAATAACGACGGGGGCGGCATCTTTCATTACCTGCCGCAGGCGGCCTACGAGAGCCGGTTCGAGCGGTGGTTCGCAACGCCGCCGCGAATCGATGTCTGCCGCTCCGCCGCGCTCTTCGACCTGCCGGCATGGAGGGTCGAGAGCTGGCGAGAATTTCGCCAGCGGACGGCAGCCTGGGCCGAGCGTGGCGGTCCTCTTGTGCTCGAGGTCAGGACCGACCGGGCGGAAAACGTGGCCATGCACCGCCGCGCGTGGGATGCGGCCGGCCGCGCGGCAGCCGGGGTATTCGCGCGGTGAGCCGCTTCGAAGTCGCTCCCGGGTTCTCACTCAACGTGGAGACGTGGGGCGAGGGTGCGCCGCTGGTGCTGCTCCACGGATTCACCGGTTCATCGCGGGCATGGGCCGAGTTTGGGGAGTTGCTGGGCCGGTCGTTCCGCTGTATCGCTGTCGACCTGGTCGGCCACGGCGATTCCGACGCACCGGGCGACCTCTGGCGGTATCGCATCGAGCAGGCCGCTGCGGATGCCGTCGCGGCCGTCCGCAGCTTGGGCGTGGAACGCGGGGCCTGGCTTGGCTATTCGATGGGCGGCCGCACGGCGGTCGCTGTCGCATGCACCCGGCCCGAGGCCGTCTCCGCGCTCGTAACCATCGGCGCCTCGCCCGGCATCGCCGACGAGGCCGAGCGTACCGCGCGGCGCCGTGCCGACGACGCGCTCGCCGACCGCATCGAGCAGGAGGGCATTGAAGCCTTCGTCGCCTACTGGGAATCGCTGCCGCTCTGGGCGTCGCAGGCTCGTCTCCCCGCCGTCCTTCGTGAAGCCCAGCGGGCAGTCCGGCTCGCCAACGCGCCCCGGGGGCTCGCGAACAGCCTTCGCGGCATGGGAGCCGGCGCCCAGCCTCCGTTCCACGATGCACTCCGCCGGCTTCGTGTGCCGTTCCTCGCGCTCGCCGGGGAGCTAGACTCAAAATACGCCCGGGCAGCCGCCGAGATGGCCACGCTGGTCCCTCGCGGCAGGGTCGAAATCATCGCCGGCGCCGGGCATGCGGCCCAGCTTGAAGCCCCTGCCCAAACGGCCGCAGCCGTTACGCGCTTCCTCGCGCACTCCATCCACCTTCCCCTGGAGGCATCGCCGTGACGCCAGTCGCCTGGCAAACCGTCCACGAATACGACGACATCATCTTCCAGCGTGCAGAAGGCATCGCACGCATCAGCATCAATCGGCCCGAGGTGCACAACGCCTTCCGTCCCAAGACGACGTTCGAGCTCATCGACGCCTTCTCGCGCGCGCGGGAGGACCCAGAGGTGGGCGTCATCCTCTTCACCGGTGAAGGCGGTCGCGCTTTCTGTTCGGGTGGCGACCAGCGCGTTCGCGGCCACGGCGGATACGTCGGCGAGGACAACGTCCCCCGCCTGAACGTTACCGACCTCCACAAACTGATCCGCTCGATTCCGAAGCCAGTCATCGCGCTCGTCGCCGGTTGGGCGATTGGCGGCGGCCACGTCCTCCACGTCATCTGCGACCTCACCATCGCCGCAGAAAACGCCCGCTTCGGTCAGACCGGACCCAGGGTCGGCAGCTTCGATGGCGGATTCGGTGCCATCCAGCTCGCCCGAAACGTCGGCCAGAAGAAGGCTCGCGAGATCTGGTACCTCTGCCGCCAGTACGACGCGCGCGAAGCGCTCGAGATGGGGCTCGTGAACGCTGTCGTGCCCCTGGACGAACTGGAAGCCGAGGGCGTCCGCTGGGCGAAGCAGATTCTCAAGATGAGCCCGCTTGCTCTCCGCATGCTCAAGTCCGCCTTCAACGCCGAACTCGACGGCATGGTCGGGATCACCGAGCTCGCCCACAACGCCAACATGCTCTTCTACATGACGGACGAGGCGAAGGAGGGCCGCAACGCCTTCCTCGAGAAACGCGAGCCTGCCTACTCCGATTTCGCAAAATTTCCCCGCCGACCGTGACGCCGATCGCCGCCGCCCGTCTCCGACCCTACCGGCTGCGACTCGCCGCGCCGCACGCCGATGCACGCGGCGGTTTCGCCGTTCGTGAAGGCGTGCTGCTCGAGCTCGACGACGCCGAGGGGCGATCGGCCGTCGGCGATTGCTGTCCCCTCCCGGGGCCGGGCGGCCCGCTCGAAACCGCGGCAGCGGCCCTCCGCGATACCCTCCCGGGACTCATCGGCATCGACCCGCTTAAGCTCGTCGAGCGCCGTGCCGCTGACGCCTTGCCAGTGCCCGGGCCCGTAGCCTTCGCTCTAGAAAGCGCGGCCGGGTTCCTCGCCGCCCGGCAGCACGGTGTTCCCCTTGCCGCAGTCCTGGCCCCGGGCGCGTCCCGCCCCTTGTCGCTGAATGTCAACGCCCTCGTCGACGCAGAAGACGCCGGGGAGGCGCTCGCCCAGGCCGAGACCGCAGCGTCTGAGGGCTACACGGTCTTCAAGGTGAAGGCCGGCCTCGGACGGGTGCGGGACCTCGCGCTAGTCCGTACCCTCCGGGAGCGCCTCGGAACCGGGGCCGGGCTCCGGGTCGACGCCAATGGTTCCTGGACCGGGGAGGAGTTCCTCGAGCTCGCGCCGGCGCTCGTCGACGCAAAAGTCGACCTCGTCGAACAGCCGGTCCCCCCGGGGGAGGCGGCACGTCCCGGCCGGCTCGCTGAGCTGCGGGCGCGAACCGCCCTTCGCCTCGCCCTCGACGAGTCCCTCGCTGACCCCGACGCAGCTCCACTCCTCATCACACCGGAGAGCTGTGACGCCGTCGCGCTCAAACCCTCTCAGCTCGGCCTCCTCGCGGCTGCTCGGCTCGCCCGGTGCGCCCGTGCCGCCGGGGTCGACGTCATCGTCACCGGCGCATTTGAATCTGCGGCCGGGTTCGCTGCGGTGCTCGAATTCGCCGCGGCTTTCGGCTCCCCCGGTACGGCCCATGGGCTCGCCACGGCTCTCGCCGTCGTCGGTGACTCTGTCGAAGGGGTGCCGAAGCCGGCCGGTGGGGCCATCGCGCTGCCCGGTTCAGGTGTGTTTCCGCAGATCATGTCGGCCCGGAGGCAGGTCCGGCGATGACCTCTGCGTTCGCCCCCGGCTTCGATTGGCTCGCCCACCGCGCATCGGCGCTCCCGGGTCATCCGGCAATCGAGTTCGGTGGGGAGGTATGGTCTTTCGTCGAACTGGACCACCGTGCGTCGGCCATCGCCGCGCGCTTGCTGGGCGCAGGCCTCCACCCCGGCGACCGCGCAGCCCTGCTGGCGGCGAATTCGAACGCCTTCGTGGCAGCCCTCTTCGGCGCTGCGCGGGCGGGCGTCCAGCTCGCCCCGCTGAACTGGCGGCTCACCCCCGCCGAACTCGCCTGGCAAGTACAGCGGGTCGGGGCGCGGCTCCTCCTGCACGACGATACCTTCGCGGATGCTGCCCTCCAGGCTGCTGCTTCCGCAGGGGCGCGGACGTTGCCGATTCAGACGGAGACGGGCTGTCCCGCGCAACCGGCTGGCGGGTGGCCCGGTACCTGGAGCGGCGACTTCATCCTGATGTTTACTTCGGGAACCACAGGCCGGCCGAAGGCGGCTCGCCTCACCTTCGAGAATTTCTTCGCCAGCGCTGCCGCCTCCGCGTTCAACATCGGAGTGGACCCCGCCGACCGGTGGCTCGCCTGCATGCCGCTCTGCCACGTCGGCGGCCTCTCCATTGCGACTCGCTCCCTCATCCAGGGTACGACGGTTGTAATCCACGCCGGCTTCGACCCTGCGGCTGTGAACCGCGCCCTCCGACACGAGCGAATCACCCTGCTCTCCGTCGTCCCGACGATGCTCGCCCGCATGCTCGACGCTGACCCTGACTCCTACCCGGCCTCCGTCCGGGCCGTGCTGGTCGGGGGCGGGCCGGTGTCGCGCGAGCTGCTGGAGCGGGCGGCGGGTCGCGGCCTCCCTGTCCTCCAGACCTACGGCCTCACCGAAGCGACGAGTCAGGTGACCACCCTTTCACCCGCCGACGCCCCCGGGCACCTCGGGTCTGCCGGCAAGCCCCTCTTCTCCATTCGTGTCGCGGTCGATGCATCCCCGGGCGAGCCCGGGGAAATTCTCGTGGCCGGCCCCACTGTCTTCGCCGGCTACTTCGATGACCCCCAGGCGACCGAGCGCGCCCTCCGCGACGGCTGGCTTCACACGGGCGACATCGGCCGCATCGACCCCGATGGCTTCCTCTCGGTCCTCGACCGTCGCGACGACCTCGTGGTCTCCGGGGGCGAGAACATCTACCCCGCGGAAGTCGAGGCGGCACTGGAAGCCCATCCCAACGTCCGGGAAGCCGCCGTCGTTGGCCTGCCGGACGAGCGGTGGGGTCAAATCGTGGCCGCGGCAATCGTCTTCGAGCCCGGTGCCGCCACCGGATGGGACGTCCTCGAGGGCTGGCTCCGGGAACGGCTGGCGGCCTACAAGGTTCCCCGGAGGTGGCGCCTGGCTGACCAGCTCCCAAGAACGACGAGCGGCAAACTTCAGCGCCACCGGGTCCGGGCCTGGTTCGGGCCAGCCCCGTAGAATCGGCGCCACCTCCGGGGGGTGCCGCATGAACTTCGGTCTCCATATCGGGCAGCAGAACATATCGATGCGCGAGCTCCGCCGTCTCTGGCGATGGGCAGACGGTGCCGGCTTCGACTGGGTGGATGTGTGGGATCACTTCTACGAAGCCCCGCCGGTCCACGGGAACGGCTCTTGCTTCGAAGCCACGACCTGCACGGCTGCCATGGCCCGCGAAACCGCGAACGTCCGGGTCGGCGTACTCGTCCTTGGCGTGGGCTACCGCCACCCGGCAGTCCTCGGGAACGCCCGTGCACCATCGACCACCTGAGCGGCGGGAGGCTCGAAATCGGTCTCGGGGCCGGCTGGCATGAGCCTGAATACCGCGCCTACGGGATCCCGTTCCCGCCTGTCAAAGACCGGCTGGACATGTTCGAAGAAGGCATTCAGGTGATTCGGCTTTTGACCACCCGCGAACGGTCCGACTTCTCAGGCCGCTTCTACCAGCTCCCGAACGCGGCCTGCAACCCGAAGCCCGTCCAGCCCCGCCCCCGCATCTGGGTAGGCGGCAACCGCGAAAAGCGCACCCTCCGCATTGCCGCCCGTCACGCCGACGGCTGGAATACGCCCTACACGTCCCCTGCCGAGGTCGGGCGTCTCTCGGGCGTGCTGGACTGCTGGTGCGAAGCCGAAGGCCGAGACCCTTCTGCCATCGAACGAAACGTCAATCTCTCCTTCCACATGGCTGCCAATACTGCCAGCCTGCCCCGGGTCGAAGAGCAGTTCCGGGCGACCTGGGGCCCGGCCGCTGGGGAGATGCGGGGCCGCGGCGTCATCATCGGGCTTCCGCACCAGGCCATCGACCTCATCGCGCGATACGGGGAGGCCGGCGCCGCCCGCGTCAACATCGCCGTTCGGCTGCCGGTCGATTAGGAGGCCCTGGATGCCTGGGCCGGGGAGGTCATCCCGGCATTTGCCCGCTGACTGGCAGGCTGCCATCCAACCGCCGTACGATCGCAGCGTGACCACACCGCGCCGGATCGCCGTCCTGGGCTCGACCGGTTCCATCGGGCGGCAGGCGCTCGATGTCATCACCCATTCCGGGGGCCAATTCCAGGCCGTCGCCCTCGCGGGCGGGACCAACACCGCACTGCTGGCCGAGCAGGTCACCCTGCACCGGCCCCGGTACGTTCACGCGCCCGCGCCCTGCGCGGAGCTCAGCCAGGCCGTTGCCCGGTCTGGCGCACGGTTTGCGCTCCCGGAGGAGGTCGCTGCCGCGCCTGACGTTGACGTCGTGCTCATCGCAACCGCCGGGGCGGCGGGCCTCCTTCCGACTCTCGCCGCGCTCCGCGCGGGGAAGCCCGTGGCGATTGCGAACAAAGAGGTGCTCGTGATGGCAGGGCACCTCGTGCGCCGCGCGATGCGCGAAGGAGGAGGTGAGCTCCGGCCCGTCGATAGCGAACATTCCGCAATCTGGCAATGCCTCTGGGGCGAGGCCCCGGGCAGCGTCCGCCGAGTCATCCTCACCGCAAGCGGCGGCGCCTTCCGCGACCTGTCCATCGCGGAGCTCGCCTCCGTAACCCCTGAACAGGCCCTTGACCACCCCACGTGGAAGATGGGGCGGAAGATCACCGTCGATTCAGCGACCCTCATGAACAAGGGGATGGAGACTATCGAGGCGATGTGGCTGTTCGACGTGCCGATGTCGGCCGTCGAGGTCGTGCTCCACCGCGAGTCCATCGTCCACAGCCTCGTCGAATTCTCCGACGGCAGCGTCAAAGCCCAGCTCGGTGTCCCGGACATGCGCCTGCCTATCCAGCTCGCGCTCAGCTACCCCCAGCGGATGCCCGAGCCCGCGGTGCCCCTGCTCGAGCTCGCCGCGGTCGGCTCGCTCCATTTCGCTCCGCCCGATACCGGTCGATTCCCCTGCCTGCGCTTGGCGATGGAGGCCGGTCAGGCCGGCGGCACGGTCCCTGCAGCGATGGCGGCGGCCGATGAGGTCGCGGTCGAACGTTTCCTTCGCCGCGAGATTGGCTTCCTCGATATCCCGCGCATCATCGAACGCGTCCTCGAGCGGCACCAGCCAATCCCAGACCCTTCGCTCGAGGAGGTCCTCGCCGCCGATGCTGAAGCGCGCCGACTCGCGGCGGCCGTCCCCGCAGGGGTGTCGGCATGACCTTCCTCACCATCGACCCGGTCGCCATCCTGCAGGCCGCAGTGCCATTTCTCGCCATGCTGGTCGTGCTCGTCGTGGTCCACGAGTTCGGCCATTTCCTCGCCGCGAAAGCATTCGGCATCAAGGTCCTCGAATTCGGCATCGGCTTCCCGCCTCGCGCATGGACGTTCCTCCGCAAAGGTGAGACCGAATACACTCTCAACTGGCTCCCGATTGGCGGCTTCGTTCGCCTGCTTGGCGAGGAGGACCCAACCGACCCCCGCAGCCTTGCCGCCCAGGCGGCATGGAAACGCCTCGTCGTGATGTCTGCCGGGGTGATGATGAACCTCGCCGCCGCCATCGTCCTCCTCGCGGTTGGCTTTATGGTCCCCCGCGAGCGTGCGCTCACGATGGCGCAGGTCATCGAAGTCGCTCCCGGCTCACCAGCCGCCGAGGCTCGAATCGAAGGCGTCATGCGCGACGGCTCCGCCCCGCAGCAGGGGCTGCAGCCCGGCGACATCGTCCTCGAGGTCGAAGGCAAGGAAATCCGCAATACGTCCGAGCTCGTCTACGCCAACCGCCTGAACCTCGGCGAAACGCAGCGTTGGGTCATCAACCGCGGCGGCGCAATCCTCACTGCCTACGTCTACGCGCGGTGGGACCCGCCGCCCGGCCAGGGCCCCACCGGCATTCGTATCGGTGCGCCGGCCAGCTGTGCCCTCGATGCCGATGGCAATCCAACCTCGTGCCAGCTCCTGTATCCGTATACCGAGAAGGTCTGGGACTGGCCCTGGGTCGCGTTCCCGAAAGCAATCGGTTCGCTCGGCGAAACGTTCCGCCTGACCGTCAACGAAATCCGCGTGATGATTGCTGGCACCTCCGGCGCGTCGATGTCGAGCGGTCAGCCCGCCTTTACCGGACCGGTCGGCATCGCCGAGACGACGGGCACTATCATCGACCAGCAGGGTTGGCGCCCGCTCATCGAGCTGGCGGCCCTCCTCAGTCTCAATCTCGCTATCTTCAACGCCCTCCCAATCCCGATGCTCGACGGCGGGCGTATGCTCTTCGTGGTCATCGAGATCCTGCGCGGAGGCCGACGGATCGCCCCCGAAAAAGAGGCACTCGTCCATTTCATGGGTTTCGCCCTCCTCCTGTTCGGCGTCCTGGTTGTCACCTACTTCGACATTGCGCGGCTCATCAGCTGATGTTCACCGCCATCTTCCTCACGCTTTACCTCCTCGGCTGGGCCCTGGCCTCTTTCCTGCCGTGGCTGGGCTGGAGCGTGGCGACCCGAGGCCGCGCCGGGCTCTGGAATCTGGCGCTTTGCCTGTTCGGAGGTATCGTCGCCGCACTCTCCGTACCGCTGGTTGGCGCTACCGGCGCGGCCGGCATTATCGGAAGCTTCGCCGCCGCGTTCCTGGTCCCGCTCATGCTGATGGCGCTCCGTCACTGGGCTCGCCTCCCGTCCCCTGCCCCAACCCCCCGGGCAGAGGTGCCCCCGCAGCGATGAAAACGCTCGCGCTCTCCACGATGTTCGCGCAGCAGCCCCGCTTTGCAGATGGCGCTGCATTTGCCCGTTTCGCTGCCGAAGCCGGCTTCGACGCCATCGAAATCAGCCACTCCACGCCCGCGGAGAAAATCGCAGCCATCCGGGACGCGATGCTGCTGCCAATCACTGCGGTCCATCAGCCGGCGCCATACGAGAAACTCCCGAATGGCCGCGGCAACGGCAGCCTCAACCTCGCCGGCCTCGAGGAGGACGAGCGAGCGGCGGCCGTGGCTGCGGCCTTTCGCTCGATCCGCCTCGCTGCAGAGGTTGGGGCTCATCGGGTCGTAGTTCACCTGGGCCATGTCGGCAGCCCGGGTGAGCAGTTCGAAGAAGAGCTGGCCCTCCGCCGCGCCTTCGATTCCGGCGAACGTAGCGGCCCGCGCATCGAGGCTCTCAGGGCAGCGCTCATCCAGCGCCGTGCCTCACTCGCCGAGCCCCACCTCGCCGCCGCTCGTCGCTCCCTTGGGGAGCTCGTAGCGGCTGCGCGCCCGCACGGCATAGCCATCGGCATCGAAAACCGCTACCACTACCATGAAATCCCTCACCCCGCCGAATACGAAGTGGTCCTCGACGGTTTCGACCTTTCCGAGGCAGGGTACTGGCACGATGTCGGCCACGCGGAAGTGCTGCACCGTCTCGGCCTCATCGACCGGCTCGAATGGCTTGGCCGGTGGGCGTCCCGCTGCATCGGTGCGCACCTCCACGATGTCAACGGCATCGGGGACCACCGCGCGCCGGGCGATGGGGATGTCTCCTGGGAATACATCGTCCGCGGTATCGGCCACCTCGAGAGTTTTACCCTCGAAATCAACCAGCATCAGCCGGACGAACGGGTCCGCTGCGCCCGGCAGTTCCTCAGCAGCCTGGGGCTCGTCTAGAACGCCAGCTCGAGGCTGATGTCGAGCGCTCGCGCGCCGTGGGTCAGTGCCCCCACCGAGATCGCATCCACCCCTGTCTCAGCGATGGCGCGCACCGACTCGAGGCGAACCCCGCCCGACGCCTCCAGCTTCGCCCGGCCGCCGACCCGGCGGACCGCCTCCGCCATCGCCGCGACCGGCATATTGTCGAGCAGGATCCACTCCGGCTGAGCCTCCAGCGCTTCATCCAGCTGTTCGAGTCCGTCGATTTCGATCTCCACGGCGACACTCGGACGAATCGCTCGGATGGCCGCGGTCGCCTCGGCCAGTGTCCGCCCCTCGCGGCGAATCGCCTCACGGTGGTTATCCTTCACCATCGCCATCGCCGCGAGGTCGCGTCGGTGGTTCATGCCCCCGCCGCATCGGACGGCGTATTTCTCCAGGTCCCGCAGTCCCGGGGTCGTTTTCCGGGTATCCAGGATGACCGCGCGGGTGCCCGCCACGGCGTCCACGAACGCCCGGGTCAGTGTGGCCGTTCCGCTCAGCCGTTGCACGAAGTTGAGCGCCACCCGTTCTGCCTGCAGGAGCGCCCGGACCGGACCGCTCACGGACGCCAGCACAGCATCCCGGTCGAACCGCTCGCCTTCACGGACCTGCTGCTCGAGCCGACAACGAGGGTCGAGCGCCTGGAAACATGCTGCGGCCACCGGCATCCCGGCCAGCACCCCCGCCTCTTTGGCCAGGAAGATGGCACGGCCCTCGAGGCTGGCGTCGACTGTCGCGAGGGTCGTGACATCGTCGAAGGCGCGGTCCTCTTCGAGTGCAGCGCGGACGATGCCCCCTACCAGCCCAGGGTCAAGCTCAGCGCTCACGGACGAACACCTGCCGGCGCTTCCAGTGCATATCGTCGGTCTCCGGGAAGTCACTTCGGTAGTGGCTTCCGCGGCTCTCCGTCCGCCGCAGCGCGGCGGCCAGCATCAGCGTGGCTACCGTCGTCATCTGCCGCCGTTCGAAGCTCTCCCGGGTAACGGGCCCCTCCTCGCGCGGCGGCCAGCATGAGATGCTCTCGATACCCCGCTCGAGCCCGGCCGCGTCGCGCTCGATGCCTGCGCTCGTCCACATCATCGCCTGGAGCTCCGCACGGGAGGGCGCAGCGGTCCTCGGCACCGGGACGGCTGACCGGCCCGGGGTCCCGGCGGCCGCACCGCCTCCTCCTGAGGCGAGGTGCTCGACCACCCGTTTGCCGAATACTACCGTCTCCATCAGCGAATTACTGGCCAGCCGGTTCGCCCCGTGAACACCAGTGCAGGCGCACTCACCGCACGCATACAGCCGCGGGACGGTCGTCCGGCCCCAGGTATCGGTTCGCACCCCGCCCATCAGGTAGTGCGCCGCCGGGGCCACTGGAATCGGGTCCACCCGGATGTCAATGCCCGCCCCCGCGCAATAGGCGAATATCGCCGGGAACCGCGCTGCGAGGTCGACTGATTTCAGCCCTGTACAGTCGAGCAGGACGTGGTCGCTCCCTTCGTTGCGCATCTCCCGCACGATCGCCCGCGCCACGACGTCCCGCGGAGCGAGGTCCGCCAGCGGATGGTACCGCTTCATGAACGCCTCGCCCGAGCGATTGCGCAGCACTGCCCCCTCACCGCGGACGGCTTCCGATATCAGGAACGTCGGCACGCCCGGAACGCGGAGCGCCGTCGGGTGGAACTGGTAAAACTCGAGATCCGCGATCTCAGCGCCGGCGTCGAACGCGAGCGCCACGCCATCACCTGTAGCCACATCCGGGTTGGTGGTGTGCGAGAAGAGTTGCCCCGCTCCACCGGTGCCGAGCACGACCGCATCGGCTTCGTAGACCTCCGCTGCCCCGGTCTCCAGGGCCACGGCCTCCACGCCGGCTGCCTCGCCATTCCGCGTGATGATGCGGGTGACCAGCGTGTGATCGAGGATGGTGATAGAGGGGTCTTTCGCCGCTTCGGAGAGCGCGGTCTCGATCTCCGCGCCCGTCCGGTCACCCCCGGCATGCAGCACCCGAGCGCGGCTGTGGGCCGCCTCTCGGCCGAGCGCAACCTCGCCGCCGAGCGAATCGAACGACACCCCGTAGCGGACGAGGTCGCGAATCCTCGATGGCGCTTCGTAGCACAGGATCCGTGCTGCCTCTTCGTCGACCAGCCCTGCGCCCGCCGCAATCGTGTCGGCGAGGTGCTGCTCGGGGGAATCGAGCGGCCCCACGGCGGCCGCGATGCCCCCCTGCGCCCAGCGCGTGTTGCAATCATCGATGCTTCCCTTCGTCAGCACGAGCACCCGCCCGAGGTGCCGCGCTTCCAGCGCGACGAAGAGGCCGGAGATGCCGCTGCCGACGACGATGACCGCGAACCGCTCTCGCTGTGGCGCCGTGCCTGCCATGCGACTTAGTGTACGAGCTACACGAAGTGGCGACCAACACGACACGGTGTTCGCCTGTCCGCGGGCGTCCGCGTATGCTGTTGAGCTATCGACGTTCCTGAGAGAAGTAAAGGCCCCTACGATGTTTGCGAAGGTTCTCGTGGCAAACCGCGGCGAAATCGCCCTCCGCATCGTCCGCGGATTGCGCGATCTCGAAATCCGATCGGTGGCCGTGTACTCCGATGTCGACCGCCTGTCACAGCACGTCCGGTATGCGGACGAGGCGCACTACATCGGCCCGGCCGAGGCCCGCCAGAGCTATCTGAACGTGGAGCGCATCATCGACGTCGCGAAGAAGTGCGGCGCCGATGCAATCCACCCCGGATACGGCTTCCTTGCCGAAAATGCCGAGTTCGCCGAGGCCTGCGAGGCCGCCGGCCTCGTCTTCATCGGACCCTCGCCGGAGTCGATCCGGCTTCTTGGCGACAAAATCGCCGCTCGCCGCATCGCAGAACAGGCCGGGGTTCCGGTCCTCCCTGGCAGTGGCGAGCTCACCTCGATCGACGAAGCCCTCGCGTTCGCAGAACGCATCGGCTACCCCGTCATGATCAAGGCGGCGGCCGGCGGCGGCGGCCGCGGAATCCGACTGATCGAATCGCCCGAAGCGCTCCCGGCCGCCGCGGCCCGCGCGATGCAGGAAGCCGCCGCAGCCTTCGGGAACCCCGCCATTTACGTTGAGAAGAACCTCAAGCGGGTTCGCCACATCGAAGTCCAGGTCATCGGCGACCGGTACGGCAACATCGTGCCGCTCGGCGAACGGGAATGCTCCATCCAGCGGCGACACCAAAAGATCATCGAAGAATGCCCCTCCGTCGCCGTGAGCCCCCAGCTCCGCCGCACCCTCTCCCGTGCGGCCGTCCGGATCGCGCGCGCGGCAAAGTACCACAACGTAGGCACGGTCGAATTCCTCCTCAACGAAGACGGCCAGCATTACTTCCTCGAAATGAATACCCGCCTCCAGGTCGAACACCCGGTAACCGAAATCGTCACGGGCACCGACCTCGTCAAAGACCAGATCCTCGTCGCCGCCGGCGAGGAGCTGCCCTACGAAGAGGCCGACCTTCTCACCCGAGGTTGGGCTATCGAATGCCGCATCGTGGCGGAGGACCCGTTCAATAACTTCCTCCCGTCGGTCGGCCGGGTCGTTTTCGCTCGTGAGCCTGCCGGACCCGGCATCCGTGTCGAGAGCGCGCTCTACGACGGCGTCGAGGTGACGCCGTACTACGATTCCCTGCTTGCCAAGGTGACGGCCTGGGGCCGCAACCGCGAGGGTGCTCGGCAGCGGATGAAGCGCGCGCTCGCAGAGTTCCGCGTCGTCGGTGTCGCGACGAACATCCCTTACCTGCAGCAGATCCTCGACCTGCCCGACTTCATCAGCGGCGACATCGATACCGGCTTCCTCGACCGGAATCAGGTGCTCGCCGAAGAGCACTTCGAGGAGCAGCGCGAGGTAGCCGAAATCGCTGCCCTGCTCCTCGTCACCAGTGGCGACCGCGATAACGGCGACCAGCCGCTCAACGGGCAGTCGGCACCTTCGAACGGATACCGCGCCGCTATCGGCGCATGGCGGCAGCAGCAGGCCGGCCTTACATCCCGGGGAGGTGGCATGGGCCGATGGCCAAGAAATTTCTAGTCCGCACCGAAGACTCGGCGTCTACCTGGGAGTTCGAGCGAGACGACGAGGGCGTTCGGGTCCGCCGTGAGGGGCAGGAAACATGGATTCGCGTCGAGCTCCAGCGCGTCGGCGACTCGCAGCTTTACCTCCTCATGGTCGAAAACCGCCCGGTTGAGATTTACCTCGAGCGGCGGCGAGGGGGCGCCCGGGCCACCATCGGTCGGCACGCATTCGATTTCAACGTCGAACGCTGGCGTCCTCAGTCTGCCAAACTCGCCGCACAGCAGGTGCAGACGGGCCTCCGCCGTATCACCGCGCCGATGACCGGGTCCATCGTTGAAGTTCGCTGCAAGCCCGGCGACCGCGTCGCCCAGGGCGACGTCCTGCTCGTCATTGAATCGATGAAGATGAACAACGAGCTCCGTTCCCCCGCGGCCGGCGTCGTCGAGCAGGTCGTGGTCTCAGGCGGCCAGCGGGTCAACGCAGGCGACCTCCTCGTCGCACTCCACCTCGGCTGAGCCCGACCGGCCTATTGACCCCCCGCGCTGCCCGGCGCTAGGGTAAGTGTGGCTGTGCTAGACGGGGAGCTAGCGGTGCCCTGAACCCGCAATCCGCTATAGCGGGGTCGAATTCCTGCTCGAGGGCTGCGCTTTCGGGGACTGTCCTCTTCAGTCGGTGCCGAGGGTCTGGTCCTGCGCGGCGAGGCGCTCCGAACCTGGTCAGGTCCGGAAGGAAGCAGCCATAAGGAGTCTGCCTCGGGTGCCGCAGCCAACCGGGCCTGAGCCGGCTGTCGTAGAGCAAGCCCGGGAGCCAGTTCGACAGCAGGTGCACGGCCACCTACTCCAGCGTTCGACCGGCCCGGACCCGCACGGGCTCGCGTCAATCCACCACGAGGAGTGCGTGTGACGCAGGCCCTGCCCCGGCCGTACCTCACCTCCAGGCTCCGCCACGAACGCCGGCAGTTCGTCCGCCGCGCTCGCGCCCGCATCTTCCGGGGCCGCAACCACGCGGCCGCCGTCCTCGCCGTCGCTGCCGTCATCGTTCTCGGGGTCGTAGCGTTCCCGTCTCGCGATACGCTCGTGGTCTCTGACGGCAGCGCCCGGGTCTATCACACCGTCTTCCCGGGCGAACTCGCCGCACTTCCGGGCATGGCGGAACAGGGCCAGCGCACGCGCGTATTCGAGACCGCCGGGCTATCCGGCATCGGTATCCAGGCGCCCCGTGCGGTCACCATCAGCGTCGACGGCCGCGAACTCGCCCTCGTCACCACCGCCTCCACCATCGGAGGGGCCCTCGCAGAAGCCGGGGTCTCGCTTGGCCCCCGTGACCGCATCCGCCTGAACGGTGTCACTGCCTCGCTGGCTGCGCCGCTTTCGGGCTTCCGCATCGCCGACCACGCCGCGGGCTCCCGCCAGCCGACCGCCCCTCTCGTCTCCGTGGAGCGCGCCCGGCGGTTCGTCGTCTACATCGATGACCTCCGCCTCGAAGTGCAATCCCCCGCGGCGACCGTCGAAGAGCTCGTCGCCGACCTCGGCCTCGTCATCCGCGAGGCCGACCTTGTCGAGCCGGCCCTGCCCACGAGGCTCGACGCCGGCATGGCTATCCGCCTGGCTCCTGCCCGTACCATCAACGTCATCCTGGATGGGCAACTCCAGGCCCTCTACACCCGAGCTGCGACCGCCCGCGAGGTGCTCGAGCTCCTGGACCTCGGCGATGCCCTGGTCATCGAACTCTCGCATGAACCCGGCGACGTCATCCCGGCAGGCGCCACACTCGTGGTCGGGACACTACGCACCCTTCGCGAAGAGGCCTCCGAGCCGGTGCCCCCTCCAGTCCTGCTGGAGGAGGACCCAAACCTCCCAAGAGGTCAGGTCCGGCTGACCCCTGGGCAGGCCGGTGAAGTCCGGGTGCTCTACGAAGCTACCTACCGCAATGGCATCCTCGAACGGCGGGAGGCCGTCGCCCGGGTCGTCACTCGCGCCCCCATCCCCGCGAGGCAGGTCATCGGCACACTCGACACCGCCGGTTCCGGTCCTATCCTTGCCAGTCCCGAATACACCGGCCCCTACCGGAGGAAAGTGACCGTCTGGGCCACCTGGTACAACGCCAGCCACGGTCCGTGGTCGCGCGAGCACCCTGCGTACGGCCGTACCGCCACCGGGGTCATCGTCGACCGCGGCATCTGCGCCGTCGACCCTGACTTCATCCCCCTCGGCACCCGATTCGTGGTGCCAGGGTACGGCCTCTGCGTCGCCGCCGACGTCGGCGGCGGCATCAAAGGCTGGAAAGTCGACCTCGGGTTCCCCGAGTCGGCCGGGCCGAACCCGTGGCGAACCGGCACCGTCGATATCTATATCCTCGACTGACCCTTTGACCGGCCCCTACGATGATTTCATGCCTGGTGCGAAATCCGAGAGCGGCCCGCGCCCGCGAAAGGCGCTCGGCCAGCATTTCCTCCGTGATGCCGGCGTCCTTGCCGATATCACCGGCGCCCTGCGAGTCCCGGAAGGCGGCCTTGTCGTCGAAATCGGCGCCGGCACCGGGCAGCTCACAGCCGCCCTTCTCGACGCCGGGCACGAGGTCGTCGCCCTCGAAATCGAACCCCGCCTCATCGGATATCTGCGTAACCGATTCCGCCGGCATCCCCGCCTCCGCATCGTCGAAGGCGATGCGCGGCTCGCGGAGTTCGCCGAACTCGTGCCGGCCGCCCGGCCCTTCGTCGTCGTCGGGAACCTCCCGTATTTCGCTGCAAACCCGATCATCAGGAACGCCCTCGAAAACCGCCAAAAGCCTGCCGAGCTCGTCGTAATGGTCCAGCGGGAGGTCGCGCGGGAAATCACTGCGCCGCCGGGCCAGTGGTCCCTTCTCACCATCTCGGTGCGGGTGTACGCCCACCCGGAACTGCTGTTCGATGTCCCGCCCGAGGCTTTCGACCCACCGCCGGCCGTCTGGTCGAGTGTCATCCGCCTCGAACTCCTGCCCGAGCCGGCTCTCCCGGCGGCCGAGATTCCAGCCTTCTTCGACTTCGTCAGCCGCGTCTTCCGAAATCCGCGTAAACAGATTCACAACAGCCTCGCACGAGGCGTGTGGCTGCCGCCCGGTGGCGCCCGCGAGGCCCTGCACCGGGCCGGGGTCGACCCCACCCGGCGTCCGGAGACGCTCGACCTTGCGGAATGGCGCGCACTCCAGCGCGCCGCCGCAGAGGTGCTTTCCCTTGCCTGAGCCGCTGCGCGCCAGGGCCCCCGCCAAAGTCAACCTCGCGCTCGATGTCCTCGGGCGCCGCCCTGACGGCTATCACGAACTCGATACCATCTTCCTCGAGCTCGAGCTCGCCGACGAGGTCGAGATGCTCCCATCCGCCGAGCCCGGTGTCGATGTTCTCGGACCCTGGTCCGCCGGGACGCCGACGGACGGCTCGAATCTCGCATGGCGCGCCCTCGAACTCGCTGCTGCCGCTGCCGGCGAAGCCCCGGCGTTCCGGCTCACGCTTCACAAACAGGTGCCCCCGGCAGGCGGCCTCGCCGGGGGCTCCTCCAACGCCGCTGCCGTACTCCGCCTGGCCGCCGCGCTCTGGCCTCCGGTCGGACCGTTGCTCCCCGGCCTCGCGCTCCAGCTCGGCAGCGACGTGCCGTTTTTCCTGGTTGGCGGCCTGGCGCGCGGTCAGGGCCGGGGCGAGCGGCTCGAGCGACTCGAGGACCCCGCTCCCGTCGACATCCTGCTCTTTCCGCCGCCCCCGGGCGAGGCCGCCACGTCGCGGAAAACGGCTGCCGTCTTCCAGGCGTTTACCGGGCTGCCGCCGGCAGCCCGGGCCGTGCCGCGGGTGCTTCGTCGCCTCGCATCAGGCGAGCTCTGTTCTGCCGACCTGCTCGGTGCAAATGCGCTCGAACCCGCCGCCCTCCGCGTTTTCCCCAACCTCGGTGGGCACCGCGCCCGGGTCGAGGCGGCCATCGGCCAGCCGGTCGTGCTCACCGGAGCCGGTCCGGTTTGGTTCTGGGTCGGTCCATCGGGAGAAGGCGAGAAGCTTGCGGAACGGGCGCAGGCGGCCGGCCTCGCGGTCATCCTCACGCGGGCAGCCCGGCGCACGTGACCATCTACACGGTTCTCGCGGGCCTGGCGATGGGCCATGCCATGGCGATCGTGTCGACCGTCGCGCTGACTTACATCGCCGTTCAGCCCGGTGCCGAGCGCTTCGTCCGGAAGGTTTTCGACCCCGAAGTGCCCGGCTGGCTCCTCGCCGTTCCTATCTCCATCGGGACCGGCGTCCTCTGGCCGATGACCGGCCTCGTACTTGCCTCGGCCTACATCCTCGGCGGTTTTGCCGACATGCCGCCCGCCCTCGGCGCCCCCAGCGGTCCCTGGCTCCTGCTCATGGCTGCCCTCGCGTGGCTCCCTGTGCCCGTCCTCTGGCTGGTCTCACGCCGCCTCTGGTGGATGTGGCTCGGCATGGCACTCGTTTTCGTTGGGCTCTTTGGCTGGGCCATGCCCCTGCTCGGGGCGCGGTGATATACTCGCCGCACTCGTGAAAATCCGAACGAATCTCCGGAGGGCGCCGTTTGCCGGGCACCATCATTGACATGCATCTGCATACCACCCGGGGCGCCTCGGACTCCATGCTCGACCCCGACGACCTCATTGCCGAAGCCAGGCGTGTTGGGCTTACCGGGGTGAACATCACCGAACACGACCGCATGTGGGAGCCCTGGGACCTCAATCCCTTCCGAAAGAAACACGAGGGCATCTTCGTCTCCAACGGCATGGAGGTCTCCACCGACATGGGCCACATCCTCGCCGTCGGGCTCAAAGGCTACGCGCCCGGCATTCGCCGGCTCGAAAAACTCCGCGAAATCGCCGACGAGCAGGGCGCCTTCCTCATCGTCGCGCACCCCTTTCGCCACTTCTTCGACCCCGTCCACTTCAAACGCGAAGGCAAGGAACCTTTCCGGCTCACCCCGGAGGAAGCAGCGAGGCTTCCCGTCTTCCAGCTCGTCGACGCCATCGAAGTGCTCAACGGCTGCAATACTCCCCGCGAGAACTACTTCGCGCTCCAGGTCGCGAAAGTCCTCGGGAAGCCGGGAACCGGCGGCTCCGACGCGCACAGCACGCAGGGGATCGGCTACTTCACGGCCGTTTTCGAAGAGGAGCTCCTGAGCCAGGAGCACATGGTCGACCAGCTCCACAAGGGCCGGTTCTACCCGGGCAGGGGTCTCCCCGAGGGCAAACTCGAGAATTACTGGGAGACCGCTGAGCCCATCCCGTTTTACGAATGACGACGTCTCCTTCTCCGGGAGCGACTCGCCGTGCGGACTGACAGCCGCGCCTGGCTGGCCATCGGCGCCGCCGCACTTGCCTGCGTCCCCGGCATCACGTGCCGCATCATGGGATACCATCCACCGGATATCGCCGGCGGGCTGATCTTTGGCGTCGCCATCCTCGCTGCGGCCTTTCTCCTCTCCTGGGGCGCCGAAACCGCTGAGATGGATATCTCGCAGGGCCTCGCCCTCGCCATCATCGCCATCATCGCCGTCCTTCCCGAGTACGCAGTCGACTTCGTGCTCGCCTGGAGAGCCGGCGCCGACCCGGCGGAGGCAGAGCGCGGCCTCGCTGTGGCCAATATGACCGGCGGTAACCGCCTGCTCATCGGCATTGGCTGGCCCATCGTCTTCTTCCTGTTCTTCTACCGCACGCGCATCCGCGAACTGGTCGTCGACCGCGAACGCAGCCTCGAACTCACCTTCCTTGCCATCGCCACGGCCTACGTCATCTTCATTCCGCTTCGGAACCACATTACCGTCATCGACACCGTCGTCCTCGTCTCACTCTTCCTGATGTACATGTTCTTCACCTCCCGGGTCGAAACCGAGGAGGTCGAACTCGTTGGACCGGCCAGGGCGCTCGGTGCCCTGCAAAATGCGCCTCGGCGGACCGTTGTGGGCATCCTGCTCGTCTACAGCGCCCTTGCGATCTTCGCCTCCGCCGAGCCGTTCGCCGAATCCCTCGTCCACATCGGCGAGCGTTTCGGAATCAGCGAATTCTTCCTCATCCAGTGGCTCGCTCCCCTTGCGTCGGAGTCCCCGGAGGTGCTGGTCGCCTGCCTCCTGGCCTGGCGGGGCCGCGCGGCCGCCGGCATGGGCGTCCTCATCTCTTCCAAGGTGAACCAGTGGACGCTGCTCATCGGGACGCTCCCCGTCGCGTTCCTCGTCTCCGCCGGGGAGTTCGGATGGACGCTCGGACTCCCGCTCGATGCCCGCCAGCGCGACGAAATCTTTCTCACGGCCGCCCAGAGCGCCTTCGCCATCGCCGTCTTCGTCAACCTCCGCATGTCGCGGGTCGAGGCAGCGACTCTCTTCGCTCTCTTTGCTACCCAGCTTTTCATAACGAACGAGCACGCCCGGGTGCTCTACGGCCTCGCCTACACCGTCCTCTGCGTCGCCCTGCTAGCCTGGAACTGGCGTGACCTTCCCCGAACCGTACGCGATGCGGTGAGCGTCATGCGAAACCGGGAACTGGCTGCCGCCGAAGAAGGCGCAACACCCGAACGGCCGGGGCCATCTCGCCAGCTGCATTGAGCCCCGCGGTGGTCAGGCCCGCGGAAAAGCAACGCGGCTGCCCGATTCATCAACCGGAACCCTGGGTGCAGTCCGTGACGGGAAAAACGTGGTACGCCCGGGAGGATTCGAACCTCCGACCTTTGGGTCCGCAACCCAACACTCTATCCCCTGAGCTACGGGCGCACGACGTAAGCGCTGGTGCCGAAGGTGAGATTTGAACTCACACGCCCACAGGGGGCACTACGCCCTGAACGTAGCGCGTCTGCCATTCCGCCACTTCGGCCCTGCCTCGATTATCGGCTGACGGGGCACCCCGTTCAACCGATGGTCCGACGACTCGGCTGGTGGGCGGTACTGGACTCGAACCAGTGGCCTCGTCGGTGTGAACGACGCGCTCTAACCATCTGAGCTAACCACCCGCCGCACTTCAGTCTATGCCCGCCGACTTCCCCGTTCAACAAGGGGCGGGCCTCTGCACCCTCCCGGGACCGCCTGCTAGAGTGTCTCCATGGCTGAAGCCACTCGCACCGAGCGTGATGCCCTCGGCGAATTCCCCGTACCCGCCGATGCCCTCTACGGCATCGACACGGCCCGGGCAGTGCAGAACTTCCCCATTTCCGGCCAGCCCTTCCCCTTGCCGATCATCCACGCCCTGGGGCTCCTCAAAGCCGGTGCCGCGAGGGCGAACCGCCAGCTCGGGTTCCTCGACGCGCAACTTGCCGACGCCATCATGACGGCCGCAGGCGAGGTCGCCGACGGCCGCTGGGATGACCAGTTCCCGGTCGACCTGTATCAGACCGGCTCCGGCACCTCTAGCAACATGAACGTGAACGAGGTCATCGCCAACCGGGCCAACGAGCTCCTCGGTGGCGGGCCTCGCGGCGTCTACCGACCGGTTCACCCGAACGACCACGTCAATCGAGGCCAGTCCTCTAACGATGTGGTCCCCACAGCTATCCACCTGGCTGCCATCCGCCGCATCCGCGAGAACCTCCTGCCCGGCCTCTACCGCCTCGAAGCAGCGCTCCAGGCCAAGTCCGCCGAATTCGACAGCATCATCAAGACCGGCCGCACTCACCTCATGGACGCCGTGCCCATCCGCCTCGGGCAGGAGTTCCGCGGTTACGCAGGACAGGTCGAACGTGCGCGCCGCCGTGTGACTGCGGCCGCTGAAGCTCTGCGCGAGGTCGCCCTCGGCGGCACGGCGGTTGGCACGGGTCTCAATACCCATCCCGAATTTGCCGGCCGCGTGCTCGCCTACGTTTCAGAAGTTGCCCGCGTCCAGCTCACCGAGACGACAAACCACTTCCAGGCACAGGCATCCATCGATGCGGTCGTCGAGGCAAGCGGCCACCTCCGCGCCGCAGCGGTGGCGCTGGTCAAAATCGCCAACGACCTCCGCCTGATGGCCTCGGGCCCTCGCGCCGGGCTCGCAGAGATCGAAATCCCGGCGCTCCAGCCCGGGAGCAGCATCATGCCCGGCAAGGTCAACCCGGTCATCCCAGAGGCGGTCATCCAGGTTGCCGCCCGGGTCGTCGGGAATGATGCCACCATCGGAATGGCTGGCCAGTGGGGATTCTTCGAGCTCAATACCATGCTGCCGGTGGCCGGTGCCGCCCTGCTGGAATCCGTCGACCTCCTCGGAAACGCCTCCGTCGTCTTTGCGGAAAAATGCGTCGCCGGAATCAGGGCAACGGCGCGCGGGCCGGAGCTCGTAGAACAGGGCCTCGCAATTGCGACCCCCCTCGCACTTGATATCGGCTACGACCGGACCGCCGAACTCGTCAAACTCGCTCTCGCCGAGGGCATCACCATCAGGGAGGCGGCCCGCAGGGAGCTCGGCCTCGATGACCGCGCCCTCGACCGTCTCTTCGACTACCGCCGTATGACGGGCGACTGATGGCATCGCGCAGCGGCTCGACGGTTCGCTCCTCCGGCGACCCGTCGCTCCTGCCAGGAGCCCCACCCCGCCTCCGGGGCCTCCTCCGCTGGCTCGCCGAGGAGGACCAGCCGGCCCGCCTTCGCCGGTATATCATCGCAGCAGCGCTCGTCGTCGCGGCAACCGCCTCCCGTGCTGCGCTCGGCCTCCTCTTCGAGGGCCTCGCCCCGACGTTCGTCATGTTCTTCGGCGCTGCGGTTGCCGCCGCCTTTCTCGCGGGGACCGGGCCCGCCCTCGCGGCGACCGCGGCCTCCGCGCTCGTCGCCAACTTCCTTTTCGTCGGTGAAACCGCCGCCTTCGCGATCGCGTCGAGCGAACTCGTCGTCCTCGTCGTCTTCATCATCGAAGGAGCGGTTATCGCCATCTTTGGCGGGCGTATGCGCCGCACACTTCGCCGCTTCATTGAGCGCGAGGCCGAAATCTCCGAACTCTACGCCGAGGCCCTGGCCAAGGAGCATGAGCTGGTCCGCGCCAACGTTGCGCTCCGGCTCCTCGCCGATGCCGGCGTGGCCCTCAACCAGTCGCTCGACCTCCAGCGGACCATGACCGCTCTCGCTGCGCTGGTCGTGCCGCGGTTCGCTGACATCTGCCTTGTCGACCTCGTCGAGGATGGGCATCCCCGGCGCGTGGCCCGCGCCTGCGCCACTGCCGACCTGGCCGCCGCAGTCGACGCGTTCGAGTCAATCGACGCCGCCCAGGACCTGCGCGCGGCTATCGTCAATGCTGTCCGAGCCGGAAACGCCTGGTTTGTCCCGGTAGTCACTGACGAGATGCTCCGTCGTCTGTCTGGCACGCCCAGCCTGCTCGAAACTGCCCGGCGCATCCGGGTAAGCTCCATCATCGTGGCGCCCATCGAATCGCGCGACGGCCTCTTCGGCGCCATGACCTTCCTCCGGGTCGGCAGCTCAGCCCAGTTCGATGGGCGGGATGTGGAGCTCGCGCGCCAGGTCGGCTCGCGCGCGGCCATCGCCATCGACCACGCCCGTCTCTATGATGAGGCTCGTCGCGCGAACGACGCCAAGGACGAGTTCCTCGGCTTCATCTCCCACGAGCTCCGAACACCGATCACCGTCATCCATGGCGGCGCACACGTCCTCCGCACCCGCCGCGATACGCTCCCGGCGGAAGTCGCCGACAGCATCCTGGCCGACGTCGAACGGGAGGCGGAGCGGCTCTCGCGTATGCTCGAAAATCTGCTCGCGCTCGCGCGTGCAGAGCTCGACCGCGAGGTTCCGGTTGAACCCGTTCTGCTTCAGCGCCTCATCGCCCGGCTCGTTGCCGGTCTCGAGCCCGGCAACGGCTGCACCGTTGAGCTGCGCGTCGAGGCATCTCCGCCGCCAGTTGCTGGGGACCCCGACTACCTCGACCACGTCATGCGCAACCTAATCCAGAACGCGGCCAAGTACTCGCCGCACGGTTCAGTCATCGAGGTCGTCGTCGCGGGCGACGCCTCCGGCGGTACGGTCACCGTCCTTGACCGGGGGCCCGGCGTTCCGCCCGAGGATATCGACCGGATCTTCGAGCGATTTTTCCGCTCCTCCCGGACCGCGCGGCTCGCACCGGGAGCCGGCCTCGGGCTCGCCGTCTGCCGCAGGCTCATCGAAGGGATGGGCGGTACCATACGGGCCGAACTTCGGCACGGAGGCGGGCTCGCCGTTACGTTCTGGCTCCCCGCTTACGCCGACCCGGGAGAATACGATGAGCGCTGAACCGCTGGTGCTGGTGGTCGACGATGAGGCTGGCGTCCTCCGCCTGATGAAGCTCGAACTCACCGCCCAGGGTTTTCGCGTCGTCACCGCGGCCGGCGGCGAAGACGCGCTCCGCCTCGCCGAAGAGCAACGGCCTGACGCCATCGTCCTCGACGTCATGATGCCGGACATCTCCGGGCTCGAGGTCATGCGGCGGCTGCGCGAGCGCGCTAATGTGCCCATCATCCTCGTCACTGCGAAGGACAAGGATAGCGACAAGGTCCGCGGTCTCGAACTCGGCGCCGACGACTACGTGGTCAAGCCGTTCAACCCCGATGAGCTCGGGGCCCGGATTCGTGCCGTCCTCCGCCGGGCCTTTTCAGCTGATGTCGACCGGGTCATCCGGGCCGGCAGCGTCGAAATCGACCTCAATCGTCGGCTCGTCACGAAGAACGGACAGCAGGTCTCCCTCACCCGCACAGAGTGGCTTCTCCTCCAGCACCTCGCTGGCAATCCGGATAAGGTGATTCTCTCGCCCGAGCTCCTCTCCAAAGTCTGGGGCCCCGAATACCGCGACGACCTCCAGTACCTTCGCGTCTGGATATCGCGGCTCCGCGCAAAGCTCGAGGACGCACCGGGGGAGCCGCGCATCATCAAGACGCTACCCGGCATCGGCTACATGCTCTCGACCGCCGGCACCGAAGCCTGACTGGCTGGGGTCACGGCTCCAGCGGATAGAACACCAGTCCCGTCCCCAGCTTGGGGTGAAAGAACGTCGACTTCTGCGGCATGCGCTGCCCCTCGTCCGCCAGCTTCATCACATCGTCGATGCGTATCGGGTTGAGCAGGAACGCAACTGCGCCGCCGGGCCGGGCATCCAGGAACGCGAACACCTCGTCGAGGTCGTGCGAGTACGCGATGGCCCCGGCCTGGAGGTCTCCATCCGAAATTCCCCAGAGCGGCTCGAGCACGCCGTAGCGCAGGACGTTGGGCCCGATGCCGAGCCACGCGTCTGAACGGCCCGGAGGGACGTTTCCAGCGAGCGGGGTGCCCGGCACCCGGCGCAGGGCGTAAACCTGGCGCGGCTCCAGCTCCAGCGCCACGACGTCCGACCGCTCGAGCACGGCGAGAAGCGCCTCGCGCGATTCGGGTTCCCCGGGGGGCAGCTTGACGTGCTCCACCTCGAACGCTTCACCGAGTCGGTGCCGCCAGTCCGCTGGCGCTGGCCGCGGCACCAGCCGGTGAATCGGCCGGATGATGAGGCCCGGGTCCTCGCTCGCCACGATAGCAGCCATCGTGAACCGGGCCGGGTGGTTGGCCGGCAGCGGCCCCTGCTCGAGTCGCCAGTTTCGGTAGGTCACTGCCGTTTCGTACCGGTGGTGTCCGTCCGCAATGTAGAACGATTCCGCGAACAGCGGCGCCAGTCTTCGCATCTCGTAGGGCCCCGCCTCGATGGCCCAGAACCGGTGCCGGTCGCCCTCGAAACTCGTCGCCGTCACGGTCGGCGGCGTTCCCGTGACGGTCAGCTCGATGAACTCCCGCAGCTGCCCTGCCCGGTCGCGCGCGATACAAAACACCGGGCTGAACTGGACTCCGGTTGCCTGCAACAGCCGGAGCCGGTCTTCTTTCGGCCCGGACATCGTGAACTCGTGCGGTTTCACCGCACCGGTCTCCCACGGCTGCGCCTCGACTGCGGCCATCACCCCGCTCCGCCGATAGACGTGGCCCCCTTCGAGGAACTCCTGTTCATAGACATAAAGCATGGGCCGTTCGTCCCGCGCGAGCAGACCGCGTTCTTGCCACTCCCGGATGAGCGCGGCGACCCGGCTGTACCGCTCGTCTCCCCCTTCTGCGAGTTCGAGGTGAACGGCGTTGCAGGGGTTCCTGGCGGCCAGCGCCCGCTGCATGGCAGGCGTGATCACGTCGTACGGTGGTGCGAGCAGCTCGTCGAGCGGCCCAGCAGCAGGCGTGTAGCGCAGGCCGCGGAACGGCATGAACTGGGGCATCGGGTCTCCCGGGCGGATTCTCGTGGTTTGTTCGGCGGGGCGCCGGACCGGTAAGATCCGAATCCCCATGCCAACATACTGCGTCTTCTGCAACATTGTCGCGGGCAACGAGCCCGCGAATATCATCTATGAGGATGACGAAATCATCGTCATTCAAAATATCCTTCGATGGGTCCCGGTCATGCTTCTCGCCATGACCAAGCAACACACCACGCAGGCCGAGCTCTGGACCTACCACATGGGCAAGGTCGCCCCCATCGCCGCAGAGATTGGGCGCCAGCTCTGTCCCGGAGGCTTCCGCCTGCTCTCCAACTTCGGGTACGACGCGATGCAGAGCCAGGAGCATGGCCATCTCCACATCCTCGGAGGCACGTTCCTCGGCCACTACGTCGGCTAGTCGTCTCCCAGCGCTTCCCGCTGCTTCTCGAACAGCTGCATGATGCCCGCCCGGGCAAGGTCGATGAGCGCATCCATCGAAGCCCGGCTAAACGGCTTGCCTTCCGCCGTACCCTGCACTTCTACGAACGCATCCTCGCCGGTCATCACCACGTTGAAATCCACTTCGGCGGTCGAATCCTCTTCGTAGCAGAGGTCGAGCATCGGTACGCCCCGGACGATACCGACGGAGACCGCCGCCACCGGCGCCGTGATGCACGTCTCGCTCACCAGCCCGGCCGCTGCCAGTTTCCGCACGGCGAGCCGGAGTGCGACGTACGCGCCTGTTATAGACGCCGTCCGGGTGCCCCCATCAGCCTGGAGAACGTCGCAGTCGAGCGTAATAGTCCTCGGTCCCAGTAGCTCGAGGTCCACCACACCACGCAGCGACCGGCCGATGAGCCGCTGGATCTCCTGCGTTCGGCCGCCGGGCCGCCCCCGCTCCACCTCTCGCTGGCTTCTGGTATGCGTCGCGCGGGGCAGCATGGCGTACTCGGCGGTGACCCACCCGCTTTGCGTGTTCCGCAGGAACGGCGGCTGCCGGTCCTCAACGCTCGCGGCGCAAAGCACTCGCGTCCTGCCGAACTCAACGAGGCAGCTCCCCTCGGCGAAATCAAGCACGTCCGTTGCAAGGTGAACGCGGCGCAGCTCATGCGGAGCGCGCCCATCGATGCGTGTCGTCATCTCGGGCTCCGGGCGAGGCAGGGTCCGTCCCGAGCGTAGCCCTGCCGCCGCTCCCGGGCAAAATGATCATCGCACCGAGCTGACCCGGATGACCCCGTCTCTGACCTCGACCCGGATGCGCCCGTCCTGGTCGGTCCGGGCCACGAGGGCGCCGCGGAGCGCTTCGAGGGTCGCCGGGTGCGGATGGCCGAAGGGGTTGCCTTCCCCGGCGCTAATGACCGCCACCCCGCCCGACGCCAGGCCGAGGAATGCGACGTCGCTGTTCTTCGACCCGTGGTGCGGCACCTTCAGGACGTCGAACCCGCCCCCGACCTGGTCGAGCAGTGCTCGCTGCTCGGCAGCGCCGATGTCGCCCGTGAACAGGAGCCTGACGCCGTTGTACTGGGCCAGGACGACCAGCGAACGCCGGTTCAGCTCGCCGGCGGGAACTTCGTCGTGCGGCCAGAGCACATGAAACTCCACGCCGCCGAGCGTGAACCTGTCGCCGGCGCGCGCAACGACGGTCCGCCCGTCGACGGCCCGAGCGGTCAGGATTCCGGTTCGAGTCGCGTTCCGGTCGCCATTTGTCACCACGCTGCCAAGCCGGAAGCGGGCTGCCAGCGCCGGCAGGCCACCGATATGGTCCTCTTGCGGGTGGCTGATGATCACCAGCTCGACCTTCCGGTCCCAGGGCGGCATGACGTCGCCCAGTTCGCGTGCGAGGCGCAATCCACTTGGGCCGGTGTCGATGAGCACCTGCTCACCCCCCGGGGTCGTCAGCAGCACTGCATCGCCCTGCCCCACATCCAGCACGTCGACGGTGAGCCCGGCGCTGCGGCCAATCGTGCCGGGTACGAAGAAGACCGCTATCGCTGTGCCCGCCCCGGCCAGCAGCAGGCGCCCGCCGAGTCTGGCCCGGCGTCGCGCTGCCTCAGTTATCGGTACCGGCGAAGGAGGGAACCGGTAGGCGACAGCGGCAGCCGCCCCGGGTATCGCCATAGCTGCCGCGGCAGCGCCCGGGTCGAGGTGGCCCGGCGCGACCGCCGCCCAGGAAGGCGCAGCGGCCATTGCTGCCGCATCGACCACGACCCTGAGTGGCAAAAACGCGACGGTGCCAGCGACCTCGCCAGCCGCCCGCCAGGCGAGCCCTGCGCCGGCCGCCGCCAGCGAGAGCCAGAACGCCACAGCAACCACGGGCTGCACGACGATGTTTGCTAGCGGGCCGACAATGGAAACGGCGCCGAAATGCGCCCAGGTGATTGGCGTCGTTGCGACCGTCGCCGCGAGCGATAGCGCCGCAACCTCTGTGGCCCACCCGGGAAGCCAGCTCGCGGGCCACCACCTCCTCGCCTGCTCGAACGACCACCGTAGCCACGGCCCGAATGTCAGCAGCCCGGCGGTCGCCGCCGCGCTCAGCTGGAAGCCAGCGTCGAGCGCAAGTCGCGGCCATGCAGCGGTCAGCACGATGAGCGCAAATGCCAGCCCAGGGAGACCGCTTTGCGGCCGCCCGACGGCCTCTCCAACGAAAAGCACCGCCGTCATCACCGTGGCCCGCGCGACGCTGGGCTCGAACCCCGCGAGGAGCACGTAGCAGCTGACCGCTGCCGCCGCGGCCGCCAGCGCCCGGCTGCGGCCGATTGCTCGGCTGAGTACGGCCAGCGTCAGCATCGCCACCATCACGAGGTTCGCCCCCGAAACGGCGACCAGGTGCCGCAGCCCACTCCGGTTGAACGCGTCTTTTACCTCCCTCGAGAGCCCGCCATCGCGCCCGAATGCGATACCGCTGCCCAGTGATGCCTCGGGCTCGGGCAGGGATCGCTGTAGCGCGGCGTCAAGCTCAAGCCGCAGCCGGGTCAGCTCGCGAGCCGGGCTCCTTCCGCCGGGCTCGAGCAGCGTCGTTCGCGGGCGCCACATGACCGCCCCGATGCCCCGGCTTGCGAGATAACTCCGGTAGTCGAAGCCATCGAAGACAGGCGCCTCTTCCAGCTCCCCCTCGAGCAGAACCCGGTCACCGGGCAGGAACCGGTCGTACTGGTGCACCCACGCCCGGATGACACCGGCGTCCTGGACTGCTCCGCGGCCCTCGAGGTCGAGTCGCTCGACGCGGATGTCGTAGGCCGTCGTCAGCTCGCCAGGGTCCGGCTCGCTTATGACGACCCCGACGATGACAGCCTCTAACGCAGTGTAAGCAGCGACCGGCGGCGGGTCATCGCCCATCGCCCCGTCGAGTCGCCAGCCGGCCACTCCTGCAAGGACGACCCCGGCAGCGACAGCTGCCGGCCGAACCCTGCCGCGGAGCGCGACCGGAACGCCCGAGGCTGCCATCCACGCCGCGCCCATCCACCACGGGGCGCTCCAGAGCCCAACAGGCAGGAGCCCGACTACCCATGCCACGCCCAGCCCGACCAGCAGCATCGGCGCTGGAGGCTAGCAGACTTCGGTCGGACCGCGCACCGTTTGACGCGCCGCGGGCCCCTCCGTAGAGTCCGGCGGCAAGGACTCCCCACCAAGTCGCAGACAGGAGCAGCTGCATGCCCACTCAGCGGCGCGATGCCGCCATCGTCGGCATCTACGAGTACCCGAAGAGGAAGGCCCCCGGGGTGACCCCCCTCCAAATCAAGGCCGAGTGTGCGGCCCGGGCACTCGAGGATGCCGGCCTCAGCTGGAAGGACGTCGACGGCCTGTACGACGCCCAGGATGGCGCCGGGATGGCCGGCCTCAGCCTGGCCGAGTACTTCGGCTTCCGCCCTAACGTCATCGACACGACCGCAGTCGGGGGCAGCTCGTACGAGTTCCACGCAGCCCACGCGAAACGGGACATCGCCGCCGGCCGCTGCAGAGTCGCCCTCCTCACTTACGGGTCTACCGCGCACAGCGATGCCCGCCGCATCGGCACGATGGGTGGAGGCGGGGGTGGCGCCCCCAGCCCGCTCTCGAACATGACCGACCCCTACGGCATGACGCTCATCTCCAATTACGCCATGGTCGCCCGGCGCCACATGTACCAGTACGGCACCACCAGCGAGCAGCTCGCCCGCATCGCCGTTGCAACTCGCGTCCATGCCATGCGCAATCCCCAGGCCGTCCAGGCGATGACTGACCTCGAATTCCAGGACATCCGGGAAATCACCGTCGAGGATGTCCTCAACTCGCGCATGATCGCCGACCCGCTCCACCTGCTCGATTGCTGCATGGTCTCCGATGGCGGGGGAGCCGTCGTCATCGCCGCCCCGGAGGTCGCGCGCGATTGCCGCCAGACGCCCGTCTGGATCATCGGCTCCGGCGAGGCGACCAGCTACTCCGAGAACGGCTCGGATATCACGGTTAGCGCCGCTGCCCAGTCCGCACCCCGAGCCTGGGCCGAAGCCGATGTCCGCCCCGGCGAAATCGACGTCGCGATGATTTACGACTCCTTCACCATCACCGTGCTCGTGATGCTCGAGGACCTCGGCTTCTGCAAAAAAGGCGAAGGTGGAGACTTCGTCTCCGAGCAGCGCCTCCGCTTCGATAGTCCGCTCAAGCCGGCGCTCAACACCGACGGCGGCGGCCTCAGCTCGAATCACCCCGGCATGCGCGGCATCTTTCTGCTCATCGAGGCGACCCGGCAGCTCCGGGGCGAATCGACGTCGCAGGTCCCGGGCGCCCGCCTCGCGGTCGCGCACGGCAACGGCGGTATGCTCGCCACCAGCCATACCGGTGGCACCATCGTCCTCGCGAGGGATTGACCATGTCAGACCGACCCCAGCCGCGTTTCCCCGAGCCCGATACCCAGCCCTACTGGGAGGCGACGAAGGAACACCGCCTCCTGTATCTCGTCGACCGCGACACCGGCGACGTGGTCTTCTTCCCCCGCCGCCACAACCCCAAAAACGGCTCGTCGAACCTCGAGTGGCGCGAATCAAAGGGCCTCGGCACCGTCTACACCTTTAGCGTCGTGCGGCTCAATCGCCACCCCGCGTTTGCCGAGCTCGGCCCCTATGCCGTCGCCTATGTCGACCTCGACGAAGGCTTTCGAATCCTCACCAACATCGTGGGCGTCGAAGACCCCACCAGGGACATCTTCATCGGGCAGCGCGTGAAACTCACCTGGCTCGACCAGTCGACGGGCATCTCCATACCGGTCTTCGAACCGGCCTGAGAGGAGTGCGGTCAGGCCTTCACCTTCGGGAGAACGGCCTGGATGTCGATGAACCGGTCCGCAGCGTGGCGGAGGTTCGACGCCGTGCTGCTGCCGACAGAAACGACCTCGACGCGGACTCCCTTCGCCTGGACTACCTCGACGAGCCGCTGAAAGTCTCCGTCGCCGGAGACCAGCACCACCACGTCAAGGCGGTCGAGCATCTCCATGATGTCCAGTGCCATCTCGATGTCGACGTTGGCCTTGATCGTCCCGTCCGAGAATCGCTTGAACGGCTTTGTCACTACGCGGAACCCGTTGTCCAGGAACGGTTCCGCGAAGCGTTGCGTCTCGAGGCTCACGCCCGGGTCCTCATGCACCGGCGAATAGGCCACCGCACGGACGAGCTGCCGACCCTCCGAGAGGTAATCCAGCATCTTGCGCCAGTTGACCCGGTGCTTCAGCCGGTCGAGCGCCAGCTCGATGTTCGCCGCATCGACGAACACGCCGATACGCGGGGAGGGGGCAGGGGCCGCTCCCGGGGCGTGCGCCACACGGCGAGCAAGGTCCTCCTGGACCCGGACCAGTTGCGCAAGTTGCGCGGCCTGGGTCTCCAGGGTTCGGGTCAGAGTCGAAATTTCGTGCGCCAGCTGGGTCAGCTGTTTCTCGGCCGGCACGGCCCCTGGGGCACGTTCTTTTCTGGCCGGGGGGGCCTCCGGGACAGTTGGCGCTGCACTCGGTGCCCGGCGCGCGGATGGAGCCGCCGTGTCCCGGGCCTCGGTTGGCTCAGCCGGTTCCGCTGGCGGCGCAGGGGGCGCGGCCGGGACCGGTGCGGGCGCAGCGGCTTCCTCGATGACGGCAGCGACCCGCGACCGTCGCCTCCGGGGCGCGGGCCCAGCTTCGGGCTCCGCCGCTGCCGGTTGGGCCTCGGCAACCGGGGCTGTCTCGGCGACTACGGGCTCGGCCGGTGCTGTCTCCGCCGCTCTCTTGGCCCCCCGCCGGCGTCGCGGTCGCGGGTCCTCGAGGGCCTCGGCTGATGGTTCGGGAGGCGGAGGTGCAGCCGGCGGTTCCGCCGTTGGTGCAGCGGGCTTCTCCCGCCGCGGGAAAATGTTCAATGCCATGTTTTGGGGTTACCCACCCATCCTTTGCAACACACTGATCCGGGCCGCCACATTCCGGGCGATCCGGTCGAAAGCTCGCGCCGATTCCGACTCCGGCGCGCTGTAGACGATAGGCACGCCACGGTCCGCGCCCTCGCGAACGCCCGGGTCGATCGGGACCTCCCCGAGGAAGTCGATGCCCAGCTCGTCCGCCGCCTGCTGTGCCCCGCCGTGGCCGAAAATGTCGTACCGCTTGCCGGTATCGGGCGCCACGAAGTAGCTCAGGTTCTCGACCATCCCGAAGACCGGAACGCCGAGCTTCTCGAACATCGCGACCGCCTTCATCGCGTCCTCTACCGAAACTGCCTGGGGGCTCGACACGATGATGACGCCCGTAATCGGCGCATCCTGCGCCATGCTCATCGAAGCGTCGCTCGTACCAGGGGGCAGGTCGATCACGAGGTAATCGGTGTCGCCCCACGGAACGTCATGGAGCAACTGCCGGACGGCGCTTCCGATCATCGGCCCCCGCCACACCACCGGGGTGCCCCGCGGCAGCAGGAAGCCGATGGAGACGACCCGAACGCCATAACGCTCGACGGGCTTCAGCCCCTCGCTCGAACCTGCCTGCAGTCCCGGCGGCAGGCCGAACATCGTCGGCAGGTTCGGCCCGGTGATATCCGCGTCGATGAGACCGACATTCGCCCCCGCTTTGGCCAGGGCGACCGCAATGTTGGAGGCTACCGTCGATTTGCCCACGCCCCCCTTGTTCGACGCGACCGCGATGATGTTCCGCACGCCCGGGATCGGCTTCTGCCCCTCCCGCGGGTTTGAAGCACGGACCTGCGCTCCCCAGCTTATGGCGACCTCGCGAACCCCGGCGACTGTTGCGAGCGCTTCCCTGACGTCCCGCTCGATGGTCTCGCGAAGGGGGCACGCCGGGGTCGTCAATTCGACGGTGAGTTGGACCCGGTCGCCCTCGACGGAGAGGTCCTTCACCATGCCAAGGCGGACGATGGAGGCGTGCAGCTCAGGGTCCTTGACGCTCTCGAGGGCGGCGACGACCGCGTCGCGGTCGATGGTTGGAACCGGAGTCATCCGAGAGAAGCCTTTCTGCCATTGCTCGCGGCGCGGGATGGCGCCCGGCCGTCCCGCGTGCCGGGCCGGCGCCAGCTGCACTTCGATCGTACCCGGTTTCACGAGCGGGGCCAAACCCGGGCGTCATTTACCACGCATTACGCCGTGACCACGTAGCGTAGTTTCGCGCCCACGGTCGGTGCTATACTCACGATTACCGACCGGTAAGCATAGCATCGGAGATCGCATGACCGAATCGCACTCGACCACGACGGTACAGGGCGGGCAGGCGCTCTGCCGCCATCACTGGGTTATCGAAACCCCGAACGGGGCCGTCAGCACCGGCCGCTGCAAGCGCTGCGGCCTCGTCCGGGATTTCCGGAACTCCTCGGAAGACCCGCTCTGGGACAGCGACAGCTTCAGCCTGAACGGCTCCCGCTATCGCGGGCGCCGCACCACCGACTCCTGACGGGCCGGGACGAACGCCAGGGGGAGCCGGGCCACGAACCCGGCTCCCCTTGCTGTCTCCGCGGTACACTTGACCCGTGACCCCAGACCTCTCCATCGACCTGGCTCCCGGTCACAAGCGCGGCCTCGTCCTTCGCAACCCGGTGATGCCCGCCAGCGGCACCTTCAGCTGGGGGTTCGAATTCGAGCATCACTTCGGGCGGGATGGCATCGCCCGGCTCGGAGCGGTCGTCTCCAAAGGCATTACCGTGCAGCCCCGCGCAGGAAACCGCCAGCCTCGCGTCGCTGAAACCCCCGCCGGGATGCTCAACTCCATCGGCCTCCAGAACGTCGGTATCGAAGCCTGTATCCGTGACCTCGCGCCGCAGTGGGCACGCTGGGAGACCCCCGTCATCGTCAACGTCGCTGGCGACAGCGTCGAAGAGTTCGGCGAGATGGCGCGCATGCTGGACGGCGTGCCCGGGATAGCCGCCCTGGAACTCAACATCAGCTGCCCGAACGTCGATACCGGGGGCATGGAGATCGGGCAGAGCGTCGAGGCCTCCGCCCGCGCCACCCGTGCGGCCGTCCGCAACACCGACCTCCCGGTTATCGTCAAGCTTACCCCCAACGTCACCGACCCGGTCGCCCTCGCGAAGGCCTGTGAGGCGGAAGGCGCAGCCGCCATCTGTGCCATCAACACCGTCCTCGGCATGGCTATCGACGTCGAACGACGGCGTCCCGTCCTGCCCCGCGCGCGCGGCGGCCTGAGCGGACCGGCCATCAAGCCGATCGCCATCCGGATCGTCTACGACGTGGCCGGAGCTGTCCGCATCCCCGTCATCGGCTGCGGCGGCATCAGCACCGCGCGTGATGCTCTTGAATTCCTCATGGCCGGCGCCTCGGCAGTGCAGGTCGGGACCGCGACCTTCGCCAATCCACGGGCGCTTCTCGACGTCGTCGAGGGGCTCGAGGCGTGGTGTATCCGGTCCGGCGTCGAACGCATCACCGACATCATCGGTTGCGCCCGCCCGGCTCCAGTTGCCTGACCATGCGCGCCGCCCGCCTTCACCAGCCCGCTCCTGCCGAACGTTCGCCGCTTCGACTTGAAGAGACGGCACCACGCGCGCCGCGCACCGGGGAGGTCCTGCTCAGGGTGACGGCCTGCGGAGTCTGTCGGACCGACCTCCAGCTCACTGAAGGCGACCTCCCTGCCCGTCGTCTCCCCATCATCCCTGGCCATCAGGTCGTAGGCACGGTCGAGGCCATCGGGGAGGGCGTGACCGGGTGGACCGTCGGGGACCGCGCGGGCGTGGCCTGGCTGGGTGGCGCCTGCGGCGCCTGCCGATACTGCACTTCGCGACGCGAGAACCTGTGCGAGCGGGCCGAATTCACCGGCTGGGACCGCGACGGCGGCTACGCCGAGTACATCACAGCCCGTGCCGACTTTTGCCTGCCTCTGCCTCCCAGCTTCGCCGACCTCGACGCGGCGCCCCTGCTGTGCGGCGGCGTCATCGGCTACCGCTCCCTCCGGGTCAGCGGTGTCCAGCCCGGCGGCCGGCTCGGCCTCTTCGGCTTTGGGGCGTCCGCGTCGCTCGCCATCCAGGTCGCTGTCCACTGGGGCTGTGACGTGTACGTTGTCACGCGTTCCCGGGCCGAACAGGAACGCGCGCTCCGCCTCGGCGCCCGCTGGGCCGGCAGCTACGGCGAACCAGTGCCGGTTCCCCTCGACGCGGCAGTCACCTTTGCCCCTGCCGGCGACGTCGTCATCCGGGCGCTCGAAGCGGTCGACCGCGGCGGCACGGTGGCCATCAACGCCATCCACCTCGACCGTATCCCTGAGTTCCCGTACGACCGCCTCTGGTGGGAGCGGTCACTCCGCAGCGTCGCGAACTTCACCCGCGAGGACGCCCGCCAGTTCCTCGAACTGGCCGCCACTATTCCGGTCCGGACGGAGTACGACGTCTATCCGCTTGAAGCGGCAAACGAGGCGTTGCTGGCCCTCCGGGAGGGCCGGGTAACCGGCGCGGCCGTGCTGGACATCGCTGGCCCGGTTCGCCGGGCCGCGTAACAATTCCCGCGTGACCTACCGCGTCGGCATCATCAACGTCACTGGCTACGCCGGCATGGAGGCCGCCCGCCTCCTCTGGAGCCACCCCGCTGCGAAGCTCGTTGCCGCTACGGGCCGGTCGCTTGCCGGCCGCCGCCTCGGCGATGCCTTTCCCTCGCTCGGCCTTTACGCGGAACTGCCCATCACCGAAACGATCGAAGAGAGTGTCGATATCGTCTTCTCCTCGCTTCCGACCGCTGAGAGCGCGAAGGCCTGCGCGCCGTTCGTCCGTGCCGGCGTGAAGGTCGTTGACATCGCTGCGGATTTTCGCCTCAAAGCGCCCGGGGCGTTCGAGCAATGGATGGGCGGCGGCCAGCCGCATCCCGCCCCCGACCTCCTGATGGAGGCCGTCTACGGCCTCCCGGAACTGAACCGCGACCGCATCGCCGCCGCCCGGCTGGTCGCGAACCCGGGCTGCTACCCCGCCGCTGCCATCCTCGCCCTGGCACCGGCTGTGAAAGCCGGCATCATCGAACCGGCTATCATCGTCGATGCGAAGTCCGGCATCTCGGGTGCCGGGCGCGGGAGCGGCGGCGGTTTCGGATACAGCGAGGTGAACGAGGACGTCTCCGCCTACAAAATCGCGAACCATAACCACCAGCCGGAGATCGCCCAGGAGCTCGGGGCGCTCCGCGGGGGCGAGGAGCCCCGGGTCACCTTCGTCCCGCACCTCGTCCCGATGACTCGCGGCATCCACGCCACCTGCTATGCCCCCCTCGCACGCCGGGTGACGCAGGCGGAAGTTACCGACCTCTACCTTGCGTTTTACTGCGACGCGCCGTTTACCGCTGTGACGACCACGCCGCCTCATACGAAGTACACCCTGGGAACGAACCGTTGCCTCGTCCACCCGGTCGTCGATGCCCGGAATGGAGTGCTCATCGCGACGAGCGTGCTCGATAACCTCGGGAAAGGTGCTGCCGGGCAGGCGATAGAAAACATGAACCTCATGCTCGGCCTCGACCAGGCCGCAGGCCTCCAGCTTCCGGCGGTGTACCCCTGATGCAGGTCGACCCCGACGGGCACGTCACGTCACCTCGCGGCTTTCTGGCCGGCGCCGCCTATGCCGGCGTCAAGACCTACGGCGAAGGCAAGCTCGACCTCGCCATCCTCGTCTCCGAACGCGCCTGCTCGACCGCCGCGGTCTTCACGCGAAGCCAGCTCCACGCCGCAGCCGTCGATATCGATCGCGCGAAGCTTGCCATCCGTTCCGCGCGCGGCGTCGTCGTCAATGCCGGGGTCGCCAATGCGAGCACCGGCGACCGGGGAGTGGCGGACGGTTACGAACTCGCTCGCCTCGCTGCTCGCCGCGCCGGAGTTCCCGAGGAGGAGATGCTGGTCTGCAGCACCGGCGTGATCGGGCACTTCCTGCCCATGCAGAGGCTCGCCGCCGCCATGCCCGCCATCGACCTCACCCCGGCAGGCGGCCCCGAATTCGCCCGCGCCATCCTGACTACCGATACTCGACCTAAAACCGGGTCCGTTCGGTTCGGCCCCTACACCATCGGAGGTGCGTGCAAAGGGTCCGGCATGATCCACCCCGACATGGCCACCATGCTCGCATTCATCACGACCGATGCTCCGGTCGAACGAGGCTACCTCCAAACCGTATTCCGCCGCGCCGTCGATGATTCCTTCAATCTCGTTTCAATCGACGGGGACACGAGCCCCAGCGATACCGCCATCGTGTTCGCAAACGGGGCTGGGGGCGGCGAGGCAATCAGCGCCGGCCATCCCCTCTCAGCCGAATTCGAGGGTGCCCTCCGGGCCCTTTGCGTGCACCTGGCGAAAGAAATCGCGCGGGATGGCGAAGGGGCCACGAAGCTTATCGAATTCACCGTCAGCGGCGCGGCCACCCGGGAAGACGCCCGGCGACTGGTACGTCTCCTCAGCACCTCCTACCTCCTCAAGTCGGCAGTCCACGGCGCTGACCCGAACTGGGGCCGGGTCGCCGCCGTGATCGGCCGCTCGGGTGTGGCCCTGCGTCAAGACGCAGTCGCCATCGACCTCTGCGGAACGCGTGTCTATGAACGCGGCCGCCCGACAGAGTTCGACCCCGTCGGTCTTTCGGCGGCGATGCGGGGGCCGGACGTAACTGTCGGTGTGCACCTCGGCGTCGGGACCGAAACAGCGACTGGCTGGGGCTGCGACCTCTCAGCTGAATACGTCTCAATCAATGCGGATTACCACACATGAACGCGAGCCCGGTTGTCATCAAAATCGGCGGAAGCACCCTGGGCTCGACTGATACGACCTACGCAGACATCGCGGCATTTGCAGCAGCAGGCGACGTGCCCGTCGTGGTTCATGGTGGCGGGGCTGAGGCGAGTCGCTGGCTCGAGGCGATGCGCGTCCCGTCGCGCTTCGAGCGCGGACTCCGCGTTACCGACGAGCGGGTGCTCCCGGTCGTGGTCGCAGTGTTCGCCGGGCTGGTCAACAAGCGGATCGTCGCGGCCATCGATGCGGCCGGTGCTCAAGCAGTTGGCCTTACCGGCGCCGATGCCCGCCTGCTCGAATGCCGGCTCGCCGACCCATCGCTCGGGTTCGTCGGCGAGCCCGTCCGGGTCAATCCCGGCCCGATAACCGCGCTCCTGGCGGCCGGCATCATCCCGGTCATCGGCCCCGTCGGCTGCGTCCCGGGTGCCCCCGTCGACCAGCTCGTTAACGTCAACGCCGATACCGTCGCAGGCAACATCGCCGCTGCCCTCAGCGCCAGGCGGCTCGTCTTCCTGACCGACGTGGAGGGAGTTCGCGATGCGGCAGGCCAGCGCATTCCCGTCCTTGCGGCGGAGCGCGCCCGCGCGCTCATCGCCGATGGCACGATCACGGGCGGGATGATCCCGAAACTGGAAGCGTGCCTGCACGCGGTCTCCCTCGGTGTTCAGGCCCAGATCGTCGACGGCCGCCAGCCAGGGGTGCTCCGTACGCTCGAAGGCGCCGGGACGCTCGTTACCACCTGACGGGCGTTGAAGTTTCCCGGTATCCTGCCGTGGTAACTTTCGGGGAAACTCGAATCACCATGGAAGGTACCGACTCTCCGCCGGTCCCCGGGTCCGCACCGCAGCCTTCCCCCCTGGCGCCGCCAGTGCTGTGGGACCTCTCCGACCCCTCGCTGTATCTCAACCGCGAGCTCAGCTGGCTCGAGTTCAATCAGCGCGTCCTCGTCGAGGCCAGTGACCCGCGCAATCCCCTCCTCGAGCGGGTCAAGTTCCTTGCTATCACCGCCAGCAACCTTGATGAGTTTTTCGCCAAGCGCGTCGGCTGGCTGAAGCGGATGCTTGCAACCGACGCCCGAACCCGCACGGTCGACGGCCTCACCATCGCTGAGCAATACGACCTCGTCGTCGGCCGCTGCCACCGGATGCGAGCCAGCGCCGAAGAGGTATGGCGGAACGAACTCTTGCCCGAGCTTTTCTCCCACGGCATTCGGGTCGTTCGCTTCGACGACCTCGAAGAAGCTGCCCGCCAGCAGCTTCGGGAGTATTTCGAGCGCTCCATCTTCCCGGTCCTGACGCCCCTCGTGGTCGACCCTGCCCATCCATTCCCGTTCATCTCGGGAGGCTCGCTTTCGCTTGCGCTCAACGTTCGCCATCCATCGACCGGGCAGGACCGGTTCGCCCGCGTCAAGGTCCCGCCCAACCGACCCCGGTTCATCGATGCGGGAAACCTGCGCTTCGTCCTCCTCGAAGACCTCATCGCTGCGCACTTCGACATGCTCTTCCCGGGTATGGAGGTCACCGAGTGGCAGGAGCTCCGGGTCCTCCGCAGCGCAGAAACCGGTGCCCCTGGCGAAGAAGCCGATGACCTGCTGGAGCTCATCGAAAGCGCACTGCGCCGCCGGCGACTCGCCGAGGCTGTCTCTATCGAGGTCACCGGCGACCTGCCGCCGGCCCGCATGGAGCTTCTCCTCGAAGAGCTCCAGGTCAGCGAACGGGACGTCTACCGTTCCCCCGGGCCGCTCGGGCTCCATGACCTCTTCCAGCTGGCCAGCCTTGACCTCGCGCCTCTCCGGGATGCCCCGTTTACCCCGGCAGTGCCGTCTACCTTCGCGGGCACCGGCGATGCGCCTGAGTTCTTCGCTGCCGTCCGGGAGCGCGACCTCCTCGTCCACCACCCCTACGAATCATTCGACCAGACCGTCGTCCGGTTCGTCGAAGAGGCCGCGGAAGACCCGGCGGTGCTCGCCATCAAGGCGACGATGTACCGGACCTCTCCCGATTCCCCCATCCTCGAGGCCCTCATCGATGCCGCCGGGCGCGGCAAGCAGGTCGCCGTCCTCGTCGAGCTCACCGCTCGCTTCGACGAAGCGAACAACATCCTCTGGGCCAGGAAGCTGGAGGCCGCCGGCGTGCATGTGGCCTACGGGCAGCCGGACCTCAAAATCCACTCGAAGATCTGCCTCGTCGTGCGGGAAGAAGCTGGCGGCGTCACCATGTACGCCCACATCGGCACCGGCAACTACAACTCACGGACTGCCCGCGTCTACACCGACCTCGGCCTCTTCACAGCCGACCCCCGCGTCTGCGGGGACATCCTGCGCATCTTCAACCTGCTCACCGGCTACGGCGAGCAGTTCCGCACCGATGTCGTCCTCGCTGCTCCGACGAATCTCCGCAACGCCATAACCGAGCGGGTCCGCCGCGAAATCGCGAATGCTCGTGCCGGACGCCCGGCGCGCGTCATCTTCAAGATGAACGCGCTCGAAGACTTCGAATGCACCAGGCTCCTTTACGAGGCTGCCCAGGCCGGCGTACAGGTCGACCTCATCATCCGCGGGATCTGCCGGCTTCGTCCCGGGCTCCCCGGCCTCTCCGAAAACGTCCGCGTCGTCAGCATCATCGGCCGATTCCTCGAACACGCCCGCGTCTACTACTTCCATAACGACGGTGACCCCGAATTTTTCATCGGGAGCGCCGACCTGATGAAACGCAACCTCGACGAGCGTATCGAGGTGCTCGCCCCCGTGCGGACGCCCGAGCACCGCGCACAGCTCATGGACCTCCTCGAACTGCAGCTCAACGATGTGCGCCAGGGTTGGCGGCTGCAGGACGACACCTGGCACCGCGACCCATCGGTCGACGCCCCGGGTAGTCAGGCTATCCTCCTGCAGCGCGCGCCCTTCAGCTGACCGCGGTTCACCGGGCCAGCCGCAGACCGTACCATGCCCGCAGGAGGCCCCGATGACCGACTGGATCGCCGAAGAACACCGCTACCTTTTTCAAACCTACGGCCGACAGCCAGTCGTCATCGAACGGGGAGCAGGAACGCGCGTCTGGGACACCGACGGAAACGAGTACCTTGACTTCGTTGGCGGTGTGGCGGTGAACGTCCTCGGCCATAGCCACCCCGCCGTCGTTCGCGCCATAAACGAGCAGGCCGCACGCGTCATCCACACGTCCAACCTTTTCTATTCCATGCCCATGATCGAGCTCGCGCGGCTCCTCGTGGAGGCATCGGGTCTTGACCGGGCCTTTTTCTGCAACTCCGGGACCGAGGCGGTCGAAGCGGCTATCAAGCTCGCCCGTCGCTGGGGCCGGGACGCCCGCAACGGCGCCTACGAAATCATCACCACCACCGACAGTTTCCACGGGCGCACCATGGGCTCGCTTTCGGCGACCGGCAACGCCCGCTACCGCGAGCCCTTCGAACCTCTCGTTCCCGGCTTCCGCATCGTCCCTTGGAACGACCTCGATGCGGTTCGCGCGGCGACTGGCGGACAGACCGTTGCGGTCATGGTCGAGCCGGTCCAGGGCGAGGGAGGCGTCAACGTGCCCGCCCCCGGCTACCTCGCCGGCCTCCGCGACTGGTGCGACCGTGAGGGGCTGCTGCTCATCTTCGATGAGGTCCAGACCGGCATTGGGCGGACGGGTACGCTGTTCGCATTCCAGCAGGAGGGTGTCCGGCCCGACATCATGGCGCTCGCCAAGGGGCTCGCCGGAGGCGTGCCGGTCGGCGCCATCCTCGCCCGGGACGACATCGCCGCCCGCTTCGCAAAGGGCGACCATGGCAGCACCTTCGGCGGCAACGCGCTTGCCGCCGCCGCAGCCCTCGCGACCCTCCGCGAAATCATCGCCCCCGGCTTCCTCGAAGCGGCTCGTATGCGATCACAGCGGCTCGTGGAACGCCTCCGGGCGATCGAAGACCGCCATCCGCTGGTTACTGGCGTTCGCGGTCGCGGCATGCTGCTTGCTCTCGGCCTGGCCCGGGATTGCTCTGCCGAGGTCGTGGACGAGGCGCGCCGACGCGGGTTGCTGGTCAACAACGTCCGCCCCAATGCTGTCCGGCTTATGCCGCCGCTGAATGTCTCCGATGATGAGATCGACCGCGCCGCTGAAATCCTGGAAGCCGCCATCGCGGCCGTCGAGGGCACGGGCGGGAAGTAACTTGCGAAAGTAAGTAACGACGATGTGGTTCGCGTTCCTGCTGGCTTTTGTCGGCGGTGTCATCATCGTCTGGGTCGGCTGGCTCGGGCTGACCGGCAGGCTGCCCCGGCAACACCTCGCCGGCATTCGAACGCCCTACGCCCTCTCGAGTGACGAGCGCTGGGGCGCCGTCCACCGCCACGCCGGGCCGTATCTCGTCCTCGGCGGCGCAGCCACTGCGGCTGCGGCTGCGGCGCTCCTCCCGTTTTCCGTCGCCAACCGCCTGCCGGAAGGCTTCGCCGTGGCGGCCCTGCTCGCTATAGCAACGGCGGCGGTCGGCAGCACCGTCGCCGCCTGGCTCCTCGGGGTCGCCGCCGCCCGACGCGAACTTGGCGAGTGACCCCGAACGTTTGCGCCTGCCCGGCGCCCGGCCATACTGGAGCCACACCCTTCGCCCGACAGGAAACGCGCGTGCCGAAACTCGTCCTTGCCTACTCCGGTGGGCTCGATACCACGACCGCCATCAAGTGGCTCACCGTTGAACAGGGCTATGACGTCGTCGCTCTCAATATCGACGTCGGCAGGAGCCGCGAACAGCCAGTGGTCGAGTCCCGGGGGCTGGCCGCCGGTGCTGTCAAGGTGCGGGTCATCGATGCGCGCGAGGACTTCCTCCGTTATTTCGCCTTCCCCGCGCTCGCTGCCGGGGCGGTGTACCAGGACCAGTACCCCCTGGCGACCGCCCTCGCTCGCCCGCTGATGGCCAAGCTCCTCGTCGACGTCGCTCATGAAGAGGGAGCCGTCGCCGTCGCGCACGGCTGCACCGGCAAGGGGAACGACCAGGTCCGCTTCGACGTTGGCATCCAGACGCTCGACCCCTCCCTGAAAATTGTCGCGCCGACACGCGAAAACGCAATGCCCAGGGAAGACCAGATCGAATATCTCCGCAAGCACGGTGTCGATATCCCGTGGGGAGAGAAGGGCCCGTTCAGCATCGATGAGAACCTCTGGGGCCGGAGCGCCGAAGCCGGTGTCCTCGAAGACCCGTGGGCCGAACCCCCGCGTGAGGCCTATGAGTGGACGCGCGACCCCGAAGAAGCGCCCGCCACACCGGCGTATCTCGAAATCGATTTCGAATCGGGCCTCCCGGTCCGGCTCAATGGTGAATCACTCACCCCCGTTCCGCTCGTCGAGCGCCTCAACGACCTCGGCGGCCTCCACGGGGTCGGCCGTATCGACCACATCGAAGACCGGCTCGTGGGCATCAAGAGTCGCGAGATTTACGAGGCCCCGGCCGCCATCATCCTCCACACGGCACACGCAGCTTTGGAGGCGATGACACTCTCGAAGCAACAGCTCAGGCTGAAGAAGCTCATCGCGACGGAATACGCCGAGCTTATCTACAACGGCCTCTGGTTCAGCGCACACCACCAGGACCTCGCCGCCTATGTGGCCAGCACGCAGCGCCACGTCACCGGCACCATCCGCGTCAAGCTCCATCGCGGCAGGGCCGTCGTCGTCGGCCGAAAGGCTCCGCGCTCGCTGTACGACCGCGGACTCGCTACCTATGATCGAGGTGACACCTACGACCAGTCGGCAGCTGTCGGCTTCATCAGCATCTGGGGCCTCCAGACCAGGACCCAGGTCCGGGCGCAGCTCCTCGCCGACCTTCCCGAAGCGCTGCGGATCGCGATGCCGCACCAGCACGAGTGACGAGAGAGGAATCGACGCATGGCCGTTGCCGCTGAACCCGCCGGCGCCATCAGCTACGAAGGGCCCAGCCCCGATACGGAATTCCTCGGTTTCTCCCAGGCGAACTTCCTCGTCACCGTCCCTGGCTGGAAGGCCCGCGAAGTCGCCGTGCTCCTGAACGCACCGGCCGCCCGGCGCTTGCTCGAAGAGCTCGGTCGCGATGACACCCCCGAAGCCCGCGACGAACTCGCCCGCCTCGTCGGGGAAGCCTGGCTGAAACGCGTGGTCGCCGGCACCGCACCGTTCGAGTCCATCGTCACCGTCTCCAACGGCTTCCTGAACGAGCACCCGGACCTGCTAGCTGAAGTTCGCACCGCAGCGGCTGCCTGACATGGTCGCAGCGCCGCAGGATGGCTGGTGGCGCGAGGCGGTCTGCTACCAGATCTACCCGCGAAGCTTTCAGGACTCCAACGGCGATGGTATCGGTGACCTCGAGGGCATCATTCGCCGTCTCGACTACCTGAACGACGGCACCCACCGTTCACTCGGCATCGACGCCGTCTGGCTCTCTCCGACCTTCCCGTCTCCGATGGCCGACTTTGGCTATGACGTGAGCGACTACTGCGACGTCCACCCGGACTTCGGCTCCCTCGAAACGATGGACCGGCTCATCGCCGAGTGCCACCGGCGAGGCATTCGGCTTCTCCTCGACTGGGTCCCCAACCATACGAGCGACCGGCACCCCTGGTTCCTCGAGTCGCGTTCTTCCCGCAACAACCCGCGACGCGACTGGTACATCTGGCGAGACCCGAAACCGGACGGTTCGCCGCCGAACAACTGGCGTTCCGTATTCGGAGGCCCGGCATGGACGTTCGACGAAGCGACCGGGCAGTACTACCTCCACTCGTTTCTGAAGGAGCAGCCCGACCTCAACTGGCGGAACCCTGACGTCGAGGCAGCCATGCTCCAGACGCTCCGCTTCTGGTTCGAGCGGGGAGTCGACGGCTTCCGCATCGACGTCATCGGGCGCATCCTCAAACACCCCGACCTGCCAGATAACCCGCCGAACCCGGCCTGGCGGCCCGGTGACCGCGAGCGCTTCAGCCAGCTCTGGATTCACAACCACAACTACCCTGATGTTTTCGATGCGGTGAAGCGCATCCGGCGTGTGTTCGATGAATATCCCGGCCGCGTCGCCGTTGGCGAGGTGTTCGGCAGCCCGGCAGAAATCGCCCGCTTCTACGGGACGGCCGAGGCGCCGGGCCTCCACCTCGCCTTCAACTTCCACTTCATCCACGAGGAAGGACACGTCGTCACCCCGTGGGAAGCGCCAGTCCTCCGGCGCATCATCGCGAATGCAGAGGCGACGGTCCCTCCCTTCAGTCAGCCCTGCTTTGCGCTCAACAACCACGACCGCTCTCGCTTCGTGACTAGACATAATTATGACGGGCGCGGGTATGAACGAGCCCGCGCCGCGGCGCTCCTCCTGCTGGGTCTCCGGAATACCCCGTTCATCTATTACGGTGAGGAGATCGGGATGGCCGACGTCGATATCCCGCCGGAGCGGCAGCAGGACCCCGCCCGCTTCCGCTCTATCGGCCGCGACCCTGAGCGAACACCGATGCAATGGGACTCCACCCCGGGCCGCGGGTTCACTACCGGCGAGCCGTGGCTGCCTTTTGGCCCCCTCTCACCGAACGTCGCCGAACAGGACGGTGACCCCGATTCGCTGCTATCGCTTTACCGTCGGGCCATCTGGCTCCGGAAGGAGCTTCCCTCCCTCTCTCGGGGCGCCCTGTTCGCCCTCGGCGGCGACGACCGCACCGTGACGTGGGCGCGCAGTGCAGCCAACGCCCCCGCCGTGGCCGTGGCGGTCAACACCTCGGCCGAGCCAGCCTCGGCGGCCCTCCCGTTCGATGCCGGCAGGGTCGCCATCAGCACTGACCGCTCCCACGACGATGCGCGCGTCCGGGGAGGGCGGCTCGAGCTCCCGCCCCTCGGTGCCGCCTGGGTCGTTGCCAGCCTCTGACCGCCGCTCCCCGCTCTGGTATCCTCGGCCCATGTCCGAGCCTCGTCGGCGCATCCTCATCCCCGGCGGCCGACCCCAGGCCGCTCCGCCAGGCGCTGGAGCCGTACGTCAGCTCTGCAGCTGCCCGCAGCTCGAACCCGGAGACTGGGACGGTGTCGAAAGTGACTGGAGCGATATCACCTTCCTTCGCGCCGCCGTGAAAGCCTTCGCTGGTGTTCCCGTCGGGTTCGATGACGCCCGAGCGAGCCTGATTTCCCGCGCCAGGACTCTCGCGCTTGAAGTGCCCGACGACGCCATGCTCCTTATCGGCGAAGGCAGGTTCAGCCGTCCCCTCCTCCTCGAAGTCGAAGGTGACCGCAGCGCGGCCAAAGACCTCGTTCGGCCTGGTGGAGTCGCCTACAGCCGCCTGGTCGAGGCCCCCTGGGGCGAGTTGGCAAAGGCCGCCCGCCGGCTCCGCGCGGAGGCACAGGAGCGGTACGGTCGCCCGCCGGCGGCCCTCTACACCTGGTACCTCACCTGTCGCGTTTGCTCCCACGAGCGGAACTTCGAAACGCTCATCATTGCCCACTACCCCGCTTGACCCCTCGCCGATTGCGCCCGGCCCGGTCGTCGAATCGGGGCGGACCCGCCGCGGCAGCGCTCCGCCAGGCGCGATGACGCTCGTGATGGCCCGCCGGTATCATGAGCGTCATCATGCTCCCCCTGTGGGCCCCGGCGACCCTTCTTCGGCCCCGCGACGGCTAGCCGGCGGGCCTTCCCGAACCCTCCCGTAGCCAACAACGAGCAACCCCTGGAGCTTGAGCATGTCCGATCGCTACGACCCCGCCGTGATCGAAGCCAAGTGGCGCGAGCGCTGGCTCGCCGACCGCCTCTACCACGCCCCGGACGAAGACCCTCGCCCGAAATGGTATGCCCTCACGATGTTCCCCTACCCCTCGGGCGACCTCCACACCGGGCACTGGTACGCCATGGCGCCCAGCGATGCAGCCGCCCGCTACCGCCGTATGCAGGGTTACAACGTGCTCTTCCCCATGGGGTTCGATGCCTTCGGCCTCCCCGCGGAGAACGCTGCCATCAAGCGCGGTATCGACCCCAAGGCATGGACCTACGCCAACATCGACCGGATGCGCGGCCAGCTCCGCATGATGGGAGCGTCGTTCGACTGGGACCGCGAAATCATCACCAGCGACCCTGAATATTACAAATGGACCCAGTGGTGGTTCCTTAAGTTCTACCAGAGAGGCCTCGCCTACCGCGCCGAGGCGGCTGCCAACTGGTGCCCCGGCTGCCAGACCGTACTCGCCAACGAACAGGTCATCGACGGCCGCTGCGAGCGCTCCGATGACATCGTCGAGCGCCGCTTCCTAACCCAGTGGTTCTTCCGCATCACCGCCTACGCTGAGGAGCTCCTCCGTTTCGAGGGTATCGACTGGCCCGAGCGCATCAAGGTGATGCAAACCAACTGGATTGGGCGCTCCGAAGGGGCGACCCTCCAGTTTCCCGTCGACGTGCCCGGTGTCGACGAGCCGCTCCGCGTGTTCACCACGCGCCCGGACACGGTCTACGGCGCGACGTTCATGGTCCTTGCGCCCGAACACCCGCTGGTCGAGCGCATCACGACGCCCGAGTGCCGCAACGCCGTCGAAGCCTACCGCGTCCAGGCGAGCCGCCAGACCGAAATCGAACGGCTCTCGACGGAGCGCGAAAAGACCGGCGTTTTCACCGGGGCTTTCGCGATCAACCCCTTCAGCGGGAACCGAATCCCTATCTGGGTCGCTGACTATGTCCTCGTCACCTACGGGACCGGGGCCATCATGGCCGTGCCGGCGCACGACCAGCGCGACTTCGAATTTGCGCAGAAGTACGGCCTCCCGGTAATCCCCGTCTTCGACCACCCGGAAATCGATGTCACGAAGCCGCTCACTGCCGCGTTCCCTCGCGGCTCGAAGATGATTAACTCGGGCCCCTTCGACGGCACGCCTGCCGACGAAGCCTTCAGCCGCGTCGTCGCGTATGCCGAAAAGGAGGGGATCGGGAAGCCCACGGTCACCTATCGCCTGCGCGACTGGCTCATCTCACGCCAGCGGTACTGGGGCGCCCCCATTCCCATCATCCATTGCCCCGACCACGGCATCGTCCCAGTGCCGGAACATGACCTGCCCGTCCTGCTGCCCGAAAACGTCAAATTCGACCCGACCGGGCAATCACCCCTCACGCAGGTCGAAGAGTGGGTGAACGTCCCTTGCCCAATCGACGGCCGCCCGGCCCGCCGCGAAACCGACACTATGGACACGTTCATGTGCTCCAGCTGGTACCAGATGCGGTACATCGACCCGCACAACGACGAGGCGCCGTTCCGCCGTGAGCTGGCTCGGAAGTGGCTGCCGGTCGACCAGTACACCGGCGGTGCTGAGCACGCGGTCATGCACTTGCTCTACACCCGGTTCTTCTGGAAGGCCGCCCGCGACCTTGGCCTCGTCGAAGGGAACGAACCGATGCTCCGCCTGTTCAACCAGGGCGTCATCCTCGGCCCCGACGGGAACCGGATGTCGAAGAGCCGCGGCAATGTCGTGGCCCCGGATGAACAGGTTGCCCAGTGGGGAGCCGACTGCTTCCGCTGTCAGCTCATGTTCGTCGGTCCGTGGGACCAGGGCGGCCCCTATAACCCGACCGGCATGGCCGGGATTTCTCGCTGGCTCCACCGCCTCTGGTCGCTGGTCGTCGACCCGGTGCAGCTCACCGATGCGCCGGATTCGCCCGCTGCTCGTGAGCTTCGCCGGGTCACGCATAAAACGATCCTCGCCGCCACGCAAGATATCGAGCAGTTCCGTTTCAACACGATGATTTCCCGGCTGATGGAGCACTCCTCCGCACTCCAGCGGGCACGCGACGCCGGGCCGGTCGACCGCACGGCGTGGGATGAAGGCATCCGGACGGCACTCCTCCTCACCGCGCCGCTGGCGCCACATATCACCGAAGAGCTCTGGGAACGCATCGGCGGCACCTACTCCATCCACCAGCAGCGGTGGCCCCAGGCCGACCCGGAGCTCGCCCGGGACGAAGAAGTCGAAATCGCCGTTCAGGTCAATGGGAAACTCCGCGACCGGGTCACGGTCCCGGCGGACGCCGATGAGGCGCTCGTCCTCAGCCGAGCGAAGCAGCTCGAGCGTGTTGCCTCCGCGCTCGCCGGAAGCCCCCCGCGGAAGGTGGTCTACGTCCCGGGCAAGCTCATCAACCTCGTCCTCTGAGGCCGTTTAGCGTTTTGTGCAGGCTCGGAAATCACGGGGAATTTACATTGACGGGTGGACGTTCAGTTGCCGGGACAGTACGGTTGCCTCGTGGAGGCTGCGCGCACCCCGCAAGCGCGCGCCGCTCAGGAGGGTCCATGCAGATCAAGAAGAACCCCCGCGATGCTACCTACCCGGATACCGTGACGCGCTACGAACGCGAGCGCGTCCCCGCCGACCACGAATCCTTCGGCGAACCCGTGCCGGATGTCTCTTACGGCCGGGGCGTCGCTTCCCGCACGGCCGCCGCACCATCCCGTCCCGACGAGCCTCGCGCCGAGGCGCCGATTCGGAGCGAAAGCCTCATCGACCGGCACTCATCCTTCGATGGGCGATTTGAGACCGAGCAGGACCTTCGCATCGAGGGCGCAATTAGCGGCGAGGTCGTTTGCCGCGGTACCCTCACGCTAGAAAAGGATGCCTCGGCCCGCGCCCGCATCCAGGCACGCGAGGCCGTTGTGAAAGGTCGCCTGGAGGGGGACATTTTGTGCTCGAGTCGCCTCACCATCGCCGCGACGGCGGTCGTCACCGGCACCGTCCGGGCCCCGATTCTCGTGGTCGAGGAAGGCGCATCCATTTCCGGGAACGTTGATACCACGCAAAAGGCCGCCGATATTGTCACGCGGCCCGGTGCTCGCGCTGCGGAACCGGTTGCCGGCGACACCTCCCATCCGGCCACACGTCCTGCGCGCCGCGAGGCACCATCGTTTGCCCTCGTTTCGAGCGATACGGAGCCGGTCGCTGCCGAGCGCCGCTGAGCGGTGATTCACGCGTCACCCGGCGAGCAAAAGGGGGTTCGTCCAGTGACGAACCCCCTTGCACTGTGCGCAAAGCTGGGGCTCCCGGGAAAATGGCGCGATTCAAGTGACGGTGAAATAGACGATTCCGTCCACTACCCACGTATTGGCGTTCTTGCCCATCCGGCGCGCGGCCCTGCTTACCCGCATCGCGATCGCCCGGGGCGTTTCACCGACGTCAGGCACCAGTTTCCCTACCTGACCCCGCGGGACCTGCTCCACGTACTTCTCGTACTCGCGCATGCGAGCCGCCAGCCGTCCCTTTTGCCGCGCAGGCCGAGGAGCTTCCGACTCCTTTATGACGAAAAATTCAGCCATGTTCATGGTCCTCCTGCGTCGTCAAAACGCGCGATTCCCTTCTCTTCCCAAGGGTACTATACCTCGGCAGCGCGGCGATGGAAACTGAAGCAACGTGCACCGCGGGGGTTCAGTTCTGATCGTGCTCGATCTGCTCGAGATTTTCGCGGACCGAGCTTTGGAGCTGTGTGAGCAGCCGGTCGAGTCTGAGCAGCACTTCTCTCGTATACCTGTTCAGGTTCTCCAGTTCCTGGCGTGTTGCTTCTGCCGCTTCACTCAGGTGGGCCGCCGCGGTGGCGTCGGCCTCGGCAACGATCTGGCGTGCGCGCGCCTCCGCATCCATGAGCAGCTGCTGGGCCCGTTCTTCGGCGGCGCGGGTAATCGCGTGCTCCTCGATCAGCCGCGCGCGCTCCAGCTCCGCCCGCTCCACGGTGCGCCGCGCAGCGACGTGCGCGTCGTCGAGGATCTGTGAACGCGCCTCCAGGATCTGCTGAGCCTGCCGCAAGTCCGCCGGAATGGCCAGCCGTAACTGGTCGATGAGGTCCAGCAGGCGGCGCCGGTCCACGACCAGGTTGCCGCCGACCGGGAGCCGGCGCGATTCGAGCACCAGCTGCTCGAGGTCATCGATGAGCTCGAGGAACTCCAGCTGCGCCCCGTCCGGGCTCACGGCTACTCCTGTCCAAGTTTCCGTCGCAGGGCCGTCCGCACATGCGGCGGAACCAGGTCTGCTACATCGTAGCCCAAACGCGATACCTCCCGGATGCGGCTGGCGCTGATGTACAGGAACTCCTGGTTCGCCATCAAGAACACCGATTCGAGGTGCGGTGCCATCTTCCGGTTCATCATCGCCATGTCGAACTCGACCTCGAAATCGCTCACCGCTCGAATTCCCCGGACGATTGCTACGGCCCCCTTTCGCTTCGCAAACTCGACGGTCATCTCGTCAAACCCTTCGACTTCAACGGTCGGCAGGTTCTCCACGGCCTGCTTCACCATCGCGATCCGCTCCTCCCAGGTGAACATCGTCGCTTTGTCCCGCCCCTTTACGACAGCGACGATGACGCGGTCGAACAGGTGCGTCATCCGTACGATGAGGTCGAGATGCCCATTCGTCACCGGGTCGAACCCGCCCGGGTAAACTGCAATCCTCATTCATCCTCCAGGTGGCAGTACAGCGCGATGGCAGTGTCGCCATAGGTGCGCCGCTCGAGGAGCTGGAGCCCTCGAGGCCGCACCGGCGGATTGTACCGGCTTCCATGCTCGAAGACGACGCGGCCCGCCGGCGCGAGCAGCTCCGCTAGCCCCGCCAGCACCTCCTCCCTGTCCGGGTCGTCGTATGGCGGGTCCATAAAGATGAGGTCGAACGGACCCGCAAGCCGCCCCATGGCCGCCGGGATACGACCTCTCAGGACCTCTGCGCGGTTCCCGAACCCTGTCCGCGCGAGACTCTGGAGTATGGCTTCCGTACAGGCGGCTTCTGCCTCGACGAATGTCGCGTGCGCCGCTCCCCGGCTGAGGGCCTCAATCCCCAAGGCACCCGTCCCCGCATAAAGGTCCAGCACACGCGCTCCTTCGACCGCCCTCCCGAGAATATTGAAGATGGCCTCGCGGACGAGCCCTGAGGTCGGTCGCAGCCGGACGCCCCGCGGTTCGACCAGAGGCACTCCGCGGGCGCTTCCGCCCGCAACACGGACACCCCGGCCGGCCATCAGTTCCTCGCCGTCGGCGAAGGTGTCGCGCCCGCAGAGGGTCGCGCACGGACCGTCACATCCACCGAGTTTTCGAACAGCGCGACACCGTCGCTCAGGGTGAGGCTGATTTTGTAGGTGCCCGGCTCGGACGGCGTGAACCAGCGCGCCGACCCTCGGCCCGTGTCCTCAATCGTCCCACTGCTCACGGCCCACCGCGGCTTCAGGTCGTCGGCGTTTGGCTGCTGAAGTGTCGGGAGGCCGCTCGTCACGAATGGGATGATGGCCGGCCAAATGTCGCCCAGCAACACGTTCTCTGAAGCATCCTCGATAGCTACTCCACCTAGCTTGAACGTCGGGATGAGTTCGAGCTTGAACCCGATGCTGAAGACGTTCTCGAGGTAAATCGTTCGGCTGCCCCCTCCCTGGGGCTGTTTGTAGCTGAAGGCGACGGTCGCTGTTTCCGGGTACCACCGCAGCCCGGTAAGACCCTCATCTCGGTCGATGTTCGTGCCGGCGACGTCGACTTGTGTGCTGGTCGTAATCGCGTCCACCTGCGCCCGCACTGAGATACGGGTGGCGATGTTCATCGCATCCACGAGGGTCATCCGGTTGACCGTCTCGCCGCCCGTCTCCGTCGCGTACGGCGAAATCGTGAGTATCAGCTTTGAAGGCGGAACACGCTCCACGAGGTGGCGGAGCACCTCCGGCATCACGAGTCGGTAGGTTGCCTGGTCGCGGTACGGGGCAATTTTGACGAGGTCCACCTGGGCGGCAATCGCCGCGTAGTCGTACGCACCTTCATCGATCCGGTTCTGGGTCTTTATGGGCGAAGGAAGGGTGACGGTCAGCTTCTTGCCCTGCCCGTGGAGTGCGCTGGCCAGCTCTCCGATGAACAGCGTGAACGACGTCCGCTGCGTGGCCGGCAGGTCCAGGTAGGCGATGTCGACCCCGTTCACCCCGGCATCGTGGACCCTCGCGACGATTTGCTGGACATGGTTCGTGCGGGATCGGGCATCGGCGAGCAGCGTCTCGACGACAGCGACCTGCCCCGCAACCGAGGCATTTGCCGCGATTACCGGGTACACCTCGTACGTCCCGGACCGCGCTACCGTGCGGCTCAGTTCGCCCGCGACGCTCCCGTCAGCCGCGGGCGCAAAGTCAATCGGATGCACGACCGTGACATGAGGCACCGCCTGCGGATGGAGATTTGCGTTGTGCGGCAGGTAGGCAACCACCTCGCCCGCGGGGGTATTCCGCCGCAGCACCGCAATCACCGACGGAGCATCCTTCAAGGTGCCGGTAACGACATTGCCCTGCGCATCCGGGACCGCCGGTGCCACCGGCTCCCAGCGCTGCGCCGTTTCGTCATACCGGAAGAAGCTGAGCATGCGGCCGTCAGCGGCAGGCTTGAGCAGCGCAGCCTGTACCTGCAGGTCGAATCCCGGCTGGACGACGGTCGCCTTTGGGCTCAGCTCGAAGATGCGTGAGGCAAATTCGTATCCCTCCGGTGCCGCGATGTCCCGGTCTGATGGGCAGTAGACGTCGAAGCAGTTCTCGCTCCCGCAGACCCGGCCGTAAGCGAACCAGCCAAGGAGGGCAATGCCGACCAGGATTGCAGCCAGCCCCGCGACGCGGCCGAGCGGACGACGACCCCCACGCCCTCCGAGCGATTGGCCCGCGCCGCCGGCGCCCCACGGCAGGCGCCCACCTCCCCGCATCATCGGCGAAGCCACTCCCCGCGGGCACTGGGATACCTATGACCGTTTCGCAAGGCGAACCTCGGTCTCGATTATCCGGCCATTCCGATTGAGGACAACCTTGATGCTTTCACCCGGCTCATGCGCGGCGAGCGCATTCAGGAGCGGCGTCCGGGCATCAACCGTATCATTCCCGAGCTGGACGATGACGTCCCCGGCACGGATTCCCGCCTGCGCAGCAACCCCGCCCGGGACGACCGTCAGGACGACCGCACCCGAACTCACCGCCAGCGCCGGGAGCCGGGCGACGACCTCTTCGTTCAGGTCGATATGCTCGAGCTCGAGCGACGGCCTGGCGATCGGCCCTCGCGCCGCGATGATCCGCCGGGCGATTCCGAGTGCGCGGTTCGATGGGATAGCGAATGCCACACCCTCGACAGGCTGCCCCGAACTGGATTGCCGCAAGATCGTCGTTGGGATGCCCACGAGCTTGCCGTCGAGGTTGACCAGCGCACCGCCGCTGTTCCCGCTGTTTACCGCGGCGTCCGTCTGGATGATGTCATCGTGCCGAACGCCGTCCAGCAAACGCGACCGGTTCAATCCGCTGACTACGCCCACGGTGACCGACCCGTACAATTCGCCCAGCGGATTCCCGATGGCGATGACGGTCTCGCCGGGTTTGAGAGCGTCCGAATCTCCTGCCGGGATGACCGTCAGCCCGCCGGGTGCGACCTGAAGCACAGCGATGTCATTGAACGGGTAATCGTGGCCGATGAGCACTGCCGGCCGTTCCGAACCATCAGCCAGCACCACCTTCAGCTGGTCGGTCCCGACCACGACATGGGCATTCGTCAGGATATACCCCTCCTCGCTAATCACCACCCCGCTACCGACATCGAACGTCCGTCGTGTCGCGCTTTCCACGCGGACGACAGCCGGGCGAGCCTTCGCGACCGCATCCGTCACCGCAGATGTGATGTCCACCTCCATGGCGGCCAAACCTGGCACACCGGGCCGGTCAGAATGCCCGTCGTCGCTCCCGAATTGCAGCACCAGCAGTCCCCCGGCGATGCCCCCAACGAAGGCCGCCAGCGCCAGGGCGAGCGCCAGTGTAAGCCAGCCACGCCCGTTCGCGGCTGGAGGCGGTGCCGGGGCCGCGCCGCCCGGCGGAGTCTCCCCGGGGAGCTCCTCGCGACGTCCTCCGAGCCCCTCATCGCCTCTCGGAGGACGCCAGATGCGCCCCCCGTCCCCGGGGTCGCCGGACCCAGTTGTCATTGCTCTCCCTGCAGCTCCGATTGCCGCGCCCTTTCCGCCGTCGGTATACTTTTGGCGGAACTGAGGCAACGCGCGGCCTCAGTTCATTTGTTGTCGCGCGGCATCCGTAGGGTACGACATGATGGAAAAGCCCGTTCCGCTCACCCGTGAAGGAAAGGCAAAGCTCGAGCAGGAGCTCGAGCGGCTGCGCATTCGGCGCCGCGAAGTGGCGGAAATGATCCACAACGCCCAGGAGCAGGGCAGCAGCCAGGCCGACGCCGAATACGACGATGCCAAACTCGAACAGGGCCGCGTCGAAGGCCGCATCCTCGAAATCGAGGACATCCTCCGCCGCGCCAAGATCATCGACGAAGAGGCGGCCCACGGTGCCGGGCGCGTCATGGTCGGGTCGACCGTCGAAGTCGACCAGGACGGCACGGTCCGTACCTACCGCATCGTCGGCGGCCCCGAGGCCGACCCGCTCAACGGCAAAATCTCCAACGATTCCCCCGTCGGCACCGCCCTTCTCGGCAAAGCGGTCGGAGACGTCGTCTCGGTCAACGTCCCAAAAGGTATCATCAAGCTCAAAGTCCTCAAAATCGACTGAGCCGCAGCTCACGCGCACAATCGGAGGCGCAGCACGCGACGGGCCGCTGGGAAGCGGCCCGTCTTTGTGGAGGAGCCGTTCGTGGACGAACTCGTTGCGCAGCGCATTGCCAAGCTCGAGGAATTGCGCCGGCTCGGCATCGACCCCTACCCGTCCCGCTGGGAGCGCACCCATACCTCGCGCGACGTCATCGCCCTCGTCGAGGCCCTCCCGCCAGGGGTGAGCGAGGCCGAGGGTGTCGAAGTCCGCGTCGCCGGCCGAGTCATGGCCCGGCGCGACATGGGGAAAGCCACGTTCATCGATATCCTCGACGGCCCCGGCCGCCTGCAGGTGCTCCTCCGGGCCAACGCCACGGAAAGCTACGACCTCCTCCGTCTCGTCGATCTCGGTGATTTCGTCGGCTTCACCGGGACACCCATCCGCACACGGACCGGCCAGCCTACCGTGGCCGCCAGTACGTGGACGATGCTGGCCAAGGCGCTCCATGCGCCCCCCGAGAAGTACCACGGCCTCGCCGACCCCGACCTCCGCCAGCGCCGCCGATACCTGGACCTGATGGCCAATGAAGAAACCCGGCGCGTGTTCGAAATCCGTAGCAAGACGGTCGCCGCAATCCGCCGCTTCCTCGACGACCACGGCTTCATGGAAGTCGAGACGCCAATCCTGCAGGTGACGGCAGGGGGCGCAGCTGCGCGGCCCTTCGTTACCCATTTCAACGCCCTCGACGAACCCCGGGTCCTGCGCATCAGCCTCGAGCTTTACCTCAAACGCCTCCTCGTCGGCGGTTTTGAACGCGTCTACGAAATCGGCCGCAACTTCCGCAACGAGGGGATGAGCTTCAAGCACAATCCAGAGTTCACCATGCTCGAGTCGTATCAGGCCTACGCTGACTACAACGACGTCGCTGCCATGACCGAAGAGATGATTAGCACGGTCGCCCGGCAGGTTCTCGGCACGACGGTGATCGCGTTCCGCGGCCTGGAGATTGACCTCGCCCCTCCGTGGCGCCGCATGACGTTCTTCGAAGCCCTGCGCGAGTTCGGCGGCCCGGACCTCGAGGTGTTCACCGACGCCGACAGCCTCCGTGCCGAACTGCGCCGGCGCGGGCTCCCGGTCACCGACCAGATGGGCTTCGGCAAGCTCGCCGACGAAGCCATGTCGCACTACGTCGAGCCGAACCTCATCCAGCCGACGTTCCTCCTCGATTACCCGACGGAGCTGTCGCCGCTCGCCAAGCGGAAACCGGGCAACCCTCGCCTCGTCGAACGATTCGAATGCTTCATCGCTGGCTTCGAGTGCGGCAACGCGTACACCGAGCTGAACGACCCGCTCGACCAGCGGAAGCGCTTCGAGCAGCAGCTCGCGCTCAAGGCCGCGGGAGACGAGGAAGTCGAACTGGTCGACGAAGACTTCCTCTTCGCGCTCGAACACGGGATGCCGCCGACCGGCGGTTTCGGGATGGGCATCGACCGGCTCGTCATGCTCCTCACCGGCCAGTCCTCCATCCGCGACGTCATCCTCTTCCCGCCGGTCCGCTCCCTCGAGGACTGAATGGCGGACGACGTCGAGCGCCACTTCACGGCCACCGCCTACATCGTTGCAGGTGAGCGAACACTCCTGCTCTGGCATCCCGGTCTCCGAATGTGGCTGCCGCCCGGCGGTCACCTCGAGCCGAACGAAGACCCGGTCCAGGGCGCACTGCGAGAGGCCCGCGAAGAAGCCGGGCTCGAGGTCGAAGTGATCCCGCCGGCCGGCCTGCTCCGGGTCGAACGCCCGCTCGTCCTTCCGCCGCCAGCCGTCATCCTCATCGAGGATATCGTCCGGCCAGACCAGCCCTTCCACCAGCACATCGACCATGTCTACTTCACCCGGGTCCGCGACGAAGTCGATTTTGCGGCCCCCGTTCCTCATGGTCCCCACCGCTGGGTCGCCTACGCCGACATCGCGACGTCGGTTGCGCTCCCGGCACCCGATGGTACGCTCGTGCACGTTGCCGAGGACGTCCGTCTCCTCGGCATCCGCGCCATCGAGGCAGCTGCGGCCCGGGGGAGCTCGACCGGATGCTGAGTCTCCAGTTCATTCGTGAAAACGCCGAGCGCGTCCGGCGCGATATGCTCCTCCGCAACGCCGACGTCAACATCGACCGCATCCTTCAGCTCGACGAACAGCGGCGCCAGCTCCTCCAGCAGGTCGAATCGTTGCGGGCGAAGCGGAACGCTGCCAGCAAAGCCATCGGTGCCGCGAACGACCCCGCCGAACGGGACGTTCGCATCGCCGAGATGCGCCTCGTGGGCGACGAAATCCAGCGCCTCGAAACGCGGCTCCGCGCCATCGAAGAAGACCTCCAGCAGCGTCTTTACGAAGTCCCGAACATTGTCGACGAGGCCGTTCCGCGTGGCCCGGATGAGACCTCCAACGTGGTCGTGGAGACCATCGGAGAGCCCCGCGCGTTCGATTTCATGCCTCGGCCGCACTGGGAACTCGGCGCCATCGTCGACGGGCTGGACCTCGAACGCGGCGCACGCATGGCCGGCTCCCGGTTCTACGTCCTGAAGGGGCCGCTCGCCCGCCTCCAGCGCGCCCTCATCCAGTTCATGCTCGATGAGCACGTTGCCGCCGGGTTCACTGAGGCGTACGTCCCCTACATGCTCACGGAAGCCTCGCTCCTCGCCGCAGGTCAGCTGCCAAAGTTCCGCGACAACCTCTACCGCGATGCTGAAGAGGACTTCTACTTCATCCCTACGGCAGAGGTCGCGCTCGTGAACTACCACCGCGACGAGATCATCCCGCCCGGCCAGCTCCCCCAGCGGTTCGTCGCGCACACCCCTTGCTTCCGCCGCGAGAAGATGAGCGCAGGTCGCGATGTCCGCGGCATCAAGCGCGGCCACCAGTTCGAGAAGGTTGAGATGTTCGTCTACTGCGAACCCGACCAGAGTGCCGCCGAACTCGACCTGCTGGTCAGCCGCGCGAAACATATCGCGGCGGCGCTCGAGCTGCCCCACCGCGTCGTCGCGCTCTGCAGTGGTGACCTCGGTTTCAACGCCTCGCGCACATTTGACCTCGAAGTGTGGGCGCCCGGCCAGGGCGAATGGCTGGAGGTCAGCTCCGCCTCGAACTGCCTGGATTTCCAGGCCCGCCGCGCCAACATCCGTTACCGGCCGGCACCCGACGCCCCGCCCCGGCACCCGCACATGCTGAACGCATCGGGCCTCGCCCTGCCGCGCACCGTCATCGCCGTGATGGAGAACTACCAGCAACCCGATGGAAGCATCGCTGTGCCGCGTGTGCTCCAGCCTTACCTGCGGGCTGAACGTATCGAGGCGGTAAACCCGCCGCCCGGAGGTTGACCCTTCGTTTACGCACCGCAACGTTTCACACGCAGATTACACACGGCTGCCGCGCTCCGGTCTCCCGAAACACTCCCTCCCTCCATACTCGTACTGGAATACAACACGACGGTCGGATGGAGGGAACACATGCATGCATGGAAGAAACTCGCCCGTACAGTGGCGGTCACCGCGCTGCTCGGTAGCAGCGCGTTCGTTGCCAACCCCGTCCTGGCACAGTCGCCGCCCGAGCCGCCGTCCCGGTTCGCCGGAAGCGTGACCATCGACGGCCAGCCCGCCCCGGTGGGAACACCGATCGAAGCCCGCGTCGGCGCCAGCAGCTGCGGTGTGGCGGCCGTCTTTCACCAGGGCGGGGAGGCGCGCTACGTGGTCGACGTTGCGGGCGCCGCCACCCAGCCCGGGTGCGGCACGCCCGGCGCCACGGTGACCTTCGTCGTTGGCGGCCAGATTGCGCCGCAAACCGGTTCGTGGCGCAACTATGAACTCGTCCAGCTCGACCTCGCACTGACGAGCGCAAGCCCGACCCCGTCCGCCACGCAGGCTGCCGTTACGCCAACCCCGCGTCCGCCGGTGGCTGGCACCTCGCTTGACCGTGCGGATGGGCCGAGCGCCTGGTGGGTCATCGCCATGGCCGGCCTCGCTTCGCTCGGTTTCGCTGGCATGGGCTGGGCCGCCTCCCGCCGGCAGTAAGGCCGGTCCTCCGCCGCGATGACCCGGCGCCGGGCGGGAGGCCTCCCGGCACAGTATCGTTGCAGTGATGACGGAGGTCGCCGGGGGGACGTGCCGCGGCTGGCGCTGGGCCGCTGCCACGGACACCGGCAGGCGCAGGGCCGAGAACCAGGACGCCTGGCTGATGGCCGAGATGCCTGCCGGGCTCCTCTTCGCCGTGGCCGACGGCATGGGCGGCCACCCGAACGGTGCATGGGCGGCACGATTCGCGGTCGACGAGCTGGCGGCAGCCCTCAGTGTGGCGGACGTGACGGCGCCCGGGCTTCCTGGCATCACGGCTTCCCTTAATCGACGCCTTCGGGAGACCGCCATCCGTCTCGGCACCCCCGGCGCCGGCACCACCCTCACTGCGGCACTCCTCGATGGGGACGTTCTCCGGTGGGTCCACGTCGGCGATTCACGCCTCTACGCGCTGGATGGGAACAGGTTCCGCCAGGTCAGCCGGGACCACAACCTCGCGGCTGAACCGGGCGGCCATCCTGCCCTCGCGAACGTCCTGACCCGATGTCTCGGCATGGCGGGCGAACTCGAACCCGATTCCGGCGAGCTCCCTGTCCCGGAGGCCCTGCTGCTCGCTACCGATGGGCTTTACCAGCTTGTCCCGGCGGAATCGCTCCCCGAGGCGCTGCAGCATCCCGACCTGCAGACCGCTGCGGCCCGGCTGGTCGACCTGGCCAACAACGTGGGCGGCCCCGACAACGTCACCGTCGTGCTCGTCCGCCGCGCTACCGGCTAGCGGCTCGAGGCAGTACGCTTCGGAGCGCAATCCCTCCCGGAGCACCCCATGAAGCTTCATGAGTACCAGGCTCGCGACCTGCTTGCGAAGTACGGCGTGCCGGTCACCGCAGGGCGCGTCGCATCCACCCCGGCTGAGGCACGGAAAATCGCCGAGGAGCTCGGCGGCAAAGTCGTCGTGAAGGCGCAGATCCACGCCGGAGGCCGCGGCAAGGGCCGCCTCGTTGCACAGTCCGAAACTGCCGACATGTACCAGAAACTCGTCACCGACCCGGAACATCATTCCGGCCAGGTCAGAGGCGACCGTGTCGGCGGCGTCCGCCTCGCTGACAGTGCCGAAGAGGCCGAGCAGGCTGCAGCCGCGATCCTCGGCAAGCACCTGGTCTCCATCCAAACTGGCCCGGAGGGCAAGCTCGTCAAAAACGTCCTCGTCGCCGAGCAGACCGATATTGCGAAAGAATACTACCTCGCTGCCATCATCGACGGCATGCAGGGCTGCCCGCTGATTATGGCGTCTGCCGAGGGCGGCCAGGAGATTGAGGTCGTTGCCCACAACAACCCCGAGGCCATCGTCCGCATGCCCGTGCCTGCGGCAGCCGGCTATTCGCCCTACATCGGTCGGACGCTCGCAGCCCGGCTCGGCTTCTCGGGTGACCAGGCGGACCAGTTCGGAAAGGTCGTCGAGGGTCTTTACCGCACCCTCATGGCCGCCGACGCGAGCCTCGTCGAAATCAATCCCCTCGCCCTTACTGCCGACGGACGCGTCGTCGCCGTCGATGCGAAGCTCAATATCGATGACAACGCGCTGTTCCGGCAGAAAGAGCTCGCCGCTTTGCGCGACCTCGACGAGGAAGACCCGCTCGAAGTGAAGGCGCAGCAGCTCGGCGTGGCGAACTTCATCAAGCTTGATGGCAACATCGGCTGCATCGTGAACGGAGCCGGCCTGGCCATGGCGACCATGGATACCATCAAGCTGGCAGGCGGCGAGCCCGCCAACTTCCTCGACATCGGCACCGTCAACGACCCCCAGCGCGTCGTCAACGCCCTCAAGGTCATCCTCGAAGACCCGGCTGTGAAGGCCATCCTCGTGAACATCTTCGGCGGCATGGCGCGCGTCGACATCATCGCGCAGGGTGTGATCGAGGCTCATCGACAGATGAAGATTGATGTCCCGGTGGTGATGCGGCTCGTGGGCACGAACCTCGCCGAGGGCGAGCAGCTCATCAAGGATTCCGGGCTGCCGCTCATCCGTGCCAGCGGCCTTTTCGAAGCTGCAAAAAAGGCGGTCGAAGCCGCCGGTGCCGCCTGACCTGCTCCCTTTCCGCGGTGAAAGACGGACAGCGCCTCCGGTTCCGGGGGCGCTGTCCGTCTCGTTGCCGTGCGGTTAGAGCCTCAGCCCGTCGCGACCTTACCGTTGGGGCTGCCTTCGCCCTTCGGCGGCCGGTCGAGGATTTCGTCGATGAGCCCGTACTCCTTCGCTGCCGGCGGGTCGAGCCAGAAATCGCGGTCGGTATCCTGTTCGATCTTTTCCATCGGCTGCCCGGTGCGTTCCTGGATAATCGTCCGGAGGACGCGCTGGAGACGGAGTGTCTCGCGCGCCTGGATTTCGATGTCACGCGCCTGGCCCTGCGCGCCGCCGAGGACCTGGTGCAGGTGGATTGTGCTGTGGGGCAGGGCATACCGCTTTCCCTTTGCGCCCGAGCACAGGATTACGGTCCCCATGCTCGCCGCCAGCCCCATACACAGCGTCGAAACCTGCGGCCGAATCAGGTTCATCGTGTCGTAGATCGCGAGCCCGGCGGTCACGCTCCCGCCCGGGCAGTTGATGTACATCATGATGTCCTTCTCGTCGTCCTCACGGGCCAGGTACAGGAGCTGGGCAACGACGAGGTTCGCCACCATCGCGTCGATAGGCGTCCCGAGAAAGACGATGCGCTCTTTCAGCAGGAGCGAGTAAATGTCGTAGGCCCGCTCGCGCCGGCCATCACTTTCGATGACGAATGGCATGATGTCCGCGGGCCGGACGAGGTCTGCATCCGGCCGCTTCCCGGCGACGAGTTCCTGGATCAGGTCGTAACTGCTGCTCATCGCGGCCCTCCGGTGATGCTCATTCCAGTGTGCGGCTCCTGCCGCCGTTTCGCAAAGTAGCGCGTGGACCGCCCGTCCCGGCTTCACCGCACCGGCTCGCTCTCCCACACTGGATGCATGCCCGAGCGCCGCGCTGATATCCGCAATGTCGCCATCGTAGCCCACGTCGACCACGGCAAAACGACGCTCGTCGATGCGCTCCTGAAACAATCGCGCGTTTTCCGTGACAACGAGCAGGTAGGCGAGCTGATTCTCGATTCGAACCCGCTAGAGCGTGAGAAGGGCATTACCATCATGGCCAAGAACGCCGCCATCGAGCACGCTGGGGTCCGGATCAACATCATCGACACGCCGGGCCACGCCGACTTCGGTGGGGAAGTCGAACGCGTCCTCAACATGGCCGACGGCTGCCTGCTTGTCGTCGATGCCGCCGAGGGCCCGATGCCGCAAACCCGGTTCGTCCTGCGGAAGGCGCTCGAGCTCGGCCTCCATCCCGTGGTCGTGATCAACAAAATCGACCGACCCAATGCCCGACCGGCCGAGGTCCTGGAGCTCACCTCCGACCTCTTCCTGGAGCTCGCCAGGCACGACCACCAGCTCGACTTCCCGGTCATCTATGCCAGCGCCCGCGACGGCTACGCCGGCGCGACCCCTGACGTCCGCTCCGGCGATATGGTCCCGCTCTTCCGGGCCATTCTCGACGCTATCCCGCCGCCGGTAGGCGACGTCTCCGCTCCGTTTCGGATGCTCGTAACGACGCTCTTCTACGACAGCTACCGGGGCCGCATCGCCGTCGGCCGCATCCGTGACGGGGCTGTCCGCCCGGGCATGGCGATTCAGCGATTCGCCCACGATGGTGCGGTTACGACCTTTCGCATTGGACAGGTGTTCGGCTTTCGCGGCCTGGACCGCGTCGAGCTCGAGGCGGCCGAGGCTGGCGACATCGTCGCCGTCACCGGCATACCCGATGTCCTCATCGGTGAAACCCTCGCAGCGCCTGAGGTCACCGAGCCGCTGCCCGCCATCGCCCTCGAGCCGCCGGCGGTAAAGGTGACTTTCCGCGTCAACGATTCACCCTTCGCCGGCCGCGAGGGCCAGTTCGTTACCAGCCGTCAGCTCCGTGAGCGGCTTCTCCGCGAGGTCGAGACCAATATCGCCCTCCGCGTCGAGGAAGGCGATTCCCCAGACCAGTTCATCGTCAGCGGACGTGGCGAACTCCACCTCGCTATCCTCGTGGAGACCATGCGCCGCGAAGGCTACGAGTTTGCAGTCACTCGTCCCGAAATCATCCCGCGCGACGGTTCGGCGGGCCGTGAAGAACCATTCGAACGCCTCTACATCGAGGCCCCCGAATCGGCGACCGGCTTCCTCATCGAGGCCCTCTCCGGTCGCAAAGCCCAGATGGTGGGGATGCACTCCACCGACGACGGGCGCGTCCGTTTCGAATTCGACATGCCGACACGAGGCCTCATCGGCTTCCGGGACGTCTTCATTACTGGCACAGGCGGCGAAGGCATCATGAATACCGAATATCTCGGCTACCGCCCATGGGCCGGCGATATCAGCCGCCACCGGTCCGGTGCTCTCGTCGCCAGCGAGACCGGCACCGCCCTCGCCTATGGCCTCGCGGCCGCTCAGGAGCGGGGTGTCCTCTTCATCAGTCCCGGCGACGAGGTCTACACCGGAATGGTCGTCGGTCTCCACAGCCGCGATAACGACCTCGACGTGAATGTCTGCCGCGCGAAGCACCTCACGAACATCCGCAGTTCCACGGCTGAAATCGCCGTCAAGCTCGTGCCGCCACAGCCGCCGAGCCTCGAGCAGGCGCTCACTCTCATCGCTCCCGATGAGATGGTCGAAGTGACGCCGAAGGCTGTCCGCATCCGCAAGGCCGAGCTGAACCCTGCTTTGCGGGCGAAAGAGGCCCGCAAGGCAAAATACGCTGCGCTCGAGGAAGGCCGAGGCGGCTAACCAGCGCTGGCGGCCGCCTGCGCTGCGGCGTACATTCCCGGCCATGCACCTCGACGAGATTGATACCCCGGCCCTTCTCCTGGACCTCGATGCCGTCGAGGACAACATCGCCACGATGCAGCGGCTCCTGAGCGGCAGCCAGGCTCGCCTGCGCCCCCACTTCAAAACGCCGAAATGCCCCCAGGTCGCGAGGATGCAGCTGGAGGCTGGCGCCATCGGCATCACCGTCGCCAAGCTCGGAGAAGCCGAGGTGCTCGCAGAAGCCGGGCTTGGCCCCATCCTCGTCGCCAACCAGGTCGTTGGCGCGCTGAAGCTTGCCCGGCTCACCGCGCTCCTGCGTCGCGGCGTCGACATCACGGTCGCAGTCGAGTCCGAATTCAACGTCCGCGAGCTGGCGCGCGCCTCCCGTGCGGCTGGCGTCCGCGCTGCAGCCGTCATCGAGGTCGATGCCGGGATGCGCCGCTGCGGCACCGCTGAGCCGGCGGAGACCGTCCGGCTCGCCCGGTTGCTCCTCGAGGAGGGCATCGACTACCGGGGGATTATGGGCTACGAAGGCCACATGTACGGCCAGCTCGAACCGGGACCCAGGGAAGCGCTCATCCGCGATGCACTGGCGACCGTCCGGTCGCACGTCGAAGCACTCGCTGAGGCAGGGCTCCCGCCCGCCATCGTCTCCACTTCCGGCACTGCCAGCGTGCCCATCGCCGCCGCGATGCCGTTCGTGACCGAACTCCAGGCTGGCACCTACGTCTTCAACGACCTCCACAACGAGGCGTTCATCCCTGGGCACTTCCAGTTCGCGCTGACCCTCCTCACGACCATCACGTCGGTCAAGGAGCGGTACGCGGTCGCCGACTGCGGCATGAAGTCCCTCACCAACGAATTCGGCCCGCCCGTTTCCCCCGATGGGCGGCTCCGCGCGGCGCGGCTGAGCGAAGAGCACGCCATTATCGTTGGGGATGGCGTCGCGTCGCTGGCGCCCGGCGACCGGGTCGAACTGGTCCCCAGCCACGGCGACACGACGCTCAACCTCCACGATGTGTACTACGTTCGCCGGGGCGGCGAAATCGTCGATACCTGGCCGGTCCTCGCGGCGCGGCGTTTCCGTTGACTCGGGTACAATCGCGTCAGCGCAGCCGGTCGCGGCACTGCCCGGTGTTCGTCGAGGGGGAGGCCTTATGCGGAAGTGTCCGTGGTGTGGCCGAGAAAACCTGAGCGTCTACGCCTACTGCCAGGGCTGCGGCCGAGGCTTCTCTGGGCCCGCCCCGGCGCGAAGCGAAAAGAAGCGCCGGTTCCCGTGGCCATTCGGGACGAGGAAGGCCGCCTGACGCCTTGCGAAGCGCCCCTGCGGAGCCTACGCTTCACGGCCTGCAGGAGGTTGCATCGATGCTCGCCGCCACGTCATCGCTGTTCGACGCTGCTCAGGAGGTCGCACAGCTCGCGCGGCAGCACGCCGACCAGTCGGAGCGCGACCGCCGCCTCGCTGCGCCCGTCGTTTCCGCCCTTCGCGAGGCCGGCCTGTTCCGAATGCTCGTCCCTCGGGAGCTCGGCGGGGCTGAGGCGGCCGTCGCGGACCTCGTTGCATGCATCGAAGCCGTCGCCGCGGGCGACGGTTCGGCCGGCTGGTGCCTCATGATTGCCGCGACCACCGGAATCACCGCCGCCCTGCTCCCACCCGAGGGTGCCCGTGAGATTCACGGCGACCCCGGCTCCATCACCGGCGGCATGCTCATGCCGCGTGGGACCGCCGTGCGGGTTGATGGCGGCTACCGCGTCACCGGCCGCTGGGCATACGGAAGCGGTTCACCTCACTGTACCTGGCTGCTCGGCGGGGTCACCGTCGTCGACAATACCGGTGCGACCGAGACCCTGCCCGGGGGGCATCCGCATCTCCGCATGGCGTTCTTCCGGGCGGGCGACTACGTCATCCATGACACCTGGCACGTCTCCGGCCTGCGGGGAACCGGGAGCCACGACTACGAAGTGACCGACCTGTTCGTGCCCGAGCACCACACCGTCGCCTTCAGCGGGACACAGGCATGGGCCGAAGGCCCCCTGTACCGGTTCCCCATGTATGGCCTCCTCGCGCTCGGCGTCGGGGCCGTCGCGCTGGGGCTCGCCCGCGCCGCTATCGGCGAACTCGCCCGGCTGGCGGGCTCAAAAACCCCGACCGGCAGCCGCCGCGTGTTGGCAGAACGCGCAGCCACGCAGGCGGGCCTCGCCGAAGCTGAGGCCCTGCTCCGCGGCAGTCGTGCGTTCCTCTTCGAAGCCGTCGAGGGAGCCTGGGGCGCAGCCGAGCAGGGGCAACCCCTTTCGCTGACTGACCGCGCCGGGCTCCGCCTCGCGGCTACCCACGCAGCCAGGGCCTGCGCCCGGGCCGTCGACATCTGCTACGACCTTGGCGGCGGAACGAGCATCTACGAATCGAGCCCCCTCCAGCGCCACTTCCGGGATATCCACACCCTCACGCAGCATGTGATGGTCGGCCAACCCACCTATGAGGTGGTCGGCCGGGTCATGCTCGGCCTGCCGACCGATACCTTCATGCTCTGACCGGAGGTGGCCCCGTGGACCTGCTTGAAGGCATCATGACGCTCCGCGCCATTCGACGGTTCACGGCCGACCCCGTGACCGAGGACGAGGTGCTGACCTGTCTGCGGGCAGCTCGCCAGGCCCCAAGCGGCGGCAATATTCAGCCCTGGCAGTTCCTCGTCGTCCGCGATGAAGTCCTGCGCTGGGGGCTTGGCGATATCTATCGCCGCGCGTACGAACGTTACGAGCCAGCCATGCTGGCCGTGACTCCGCCGTTCCGCGATGAAGCTGAAGCCGCTCGCCACCGGCGTACCGTCGCCTCGGCCCGGCACCTCGCCGAACACCTCCACGAAGCGCCCGTCATCGTCCTCTTCCTCATGCCGAACATCAGCATGACCCTCCATGACGCCGCAGGACCGCTCGATGTCGGTACGCCCTGGGCTTCGGTCTACCCAGCGGTCCAGAATTTCATGCTTGCGGCCCGCGCACTGGGGATCGGCACCACGCTGACGACCGTCATCCGCATCTATCAAGAAGAAGTACGGGCCCTGCTGGCTATCCCCGACCGGTACGAGCTGGCCGCACTCGTCCCCATGGGTCGGCCGCGCGGCCAGTTCGGTGTGGCCCCGCGGAAGCCGCTCGCTGCCGTGACCCACTGGGACCGCTTCGGGAACCGGCGCGACGACGTCGAGTGAGGAAGGCCGCGTCGGCAGGGCTTGACGAGCTACGCTAAGCTACATTTGCCGCCGAGCACTGGCGGTTGGGAGGCAGAGCATGGAACGCAAGAACACTGAATTCGAATTCCGCGGCATCAACCATCTCGCGCTCGTTTGCCGAGATATGGAGCGCACGGTCGACTTCTACTCGAACGTCCTCGGGATGCCCCTCATCAAGACCATCGAGCTGCCTAACAACATGGGGCAGCACTTCTTCTTCGATATCGGCAACGGCGACTCGCTCGCCTTCTTCTGGTTCCCGAACGCGCCGGAAGCCGCGCCTGGCATCGCCTCCCCGGCGGGCATGCCCGGGGAAGGCGAGCTCGCCACCGCCCACGGCTCCATGAACCACGTGGCCTTCAACGTACCCCCGGAGAAGTTCGACGAGTACTACGAGAAGGTCAAGGCGAAGGGCATCGCGGTAACGCCCATCCTGAACCACGACGACAGCCCTCGCCAGGTATCCCGCGAAGTGCACGAGGGCACCTTCATCCGCTCCTTCTACTTCCGCGACCCGGACGGCATCCTGCTCGAGTTTGCCTGCTGGCTCCGCGCCATGGGCCCCGACGATGTGAAGCACAAGCCCGCGCGCGCGGCAGACAGGGACCGCTACCTCGGTCTGGTGGGCACCGGCAGCAGCTGACCTCGACCCGGGGCCTCAGAATCCGTTTGGGCAAAACGGCTCGTAGTCAGTCCGGAACATCGCATCGGCGAGCCGGAGAGCCCGGCCATCGCGACTTTCGAGCCGGCCGGCCCGCGCGTGGTACGTCGCGCTACGGTGGCCGGCGAGCAGCGACGCCAGTACGGCGGGCGGGACGACGATGTCGGGCTCGCCATCGAACCGCCGCACCTCGGCCCGGCCCTCCGCCGATTCGAGCAGCCAGGTGCCTTCGTTCCACGGGCACTCCGGGTCGGCGTCGATGCGTATCGCCAGCCTTCCCTCGGTTCCATAAGGACGCGCGGTGAACGCCGCAGCAGCATCCACGACCCTCATCCAGATTGCGTCCTGCGTCTGGCGGTTCAGCACCCGCGGTTCGAGCAGGAGCTCCGGCGCCGGGTCATCCGGAGCGACCGGGCGTATCTCGATGCGCCGGGCAAGGTCATGCGCCCGCAGAAACTGCCAGAGCGCGGCCCACGCGCCGGGGGTCAGCGCCACCAGTTCGGTCACTCGGACCTCCTGCTCCCCTTCGTCTGGTCGGTGCTCGACGCCCTGGGCAGAGTAGACCGCGTAGCCTTGGGGCTTCCCTTCGGCATCACGGTAGACCGCGATGTGGACCGGTAGACCCTTTTTCGGCGGACGGAACGTCGATACCCGCCAGAGCTCGGCCGACCGGTGAATGACGAGGTTTCGCGGGGTGGCCCATGTTATGAAGACCGGTTTGATGACCGGGTATGCATCCTCGGGACTCAGGAGGTCGACCTGTCCCCCTTCATCCCGCGGGGGCACTGCGAGTGCGGCCAGCCGCGGGTCAAACCGATAGGTCACCCCGGTGGAAGCGAGACCGTAGCCGAAACGCTGGTAGATGGCCGCCAGGCTTGCCCAGAGGATGGCCAGCGGCTGGCGCCGCTCGTGCATCGTTTCCAGTGCCCGCTGCATCGTGAGACGGAGCAGTCCCCGCCTGCGGTAGTTTGGCAGCGTGCCGACCGCCGTCACGCCGCCCATCGGCACCGGCCAGCCGTTGAGTCGCACCGTGAACGGCCAAACACCGAGCGTCGAGGCCATCCGTCCATCGACGAAGGCGCAGACGGTCCACTCCGGCTGCGTGGCCGAGAGCTCGTCCTCCATCCCTTCCTCGGAGGCAAAAACGTAAGAGACGATCTGGCCATACTCGCGCAGTTCGTCCCGGTCGGCGCAGGGGCGAATGTCGATATGCATGTGCCCGGAGTATACGCCGGCCTTCAGGGCTGGAGTGGCTCGAGGGTCGCCGGCCCGCTGAGCAAGAGCTGGTATACGCTGCACGCCTCGACCTGTTGCATCTCCGACGCCCACCCGGGTGCGCGGCCGTCCCCGTACCGCATCCAGCGTTGCCGCGCCGCGTCCCACCTCGCGACCTGTAGCAGCCGGTCGCCGAGCGAGGCGAAGGCATCGCGCGGGTCCGCGCTGCCGCCGATGTAGACGGCGTCGTTCCATCCCGCCTGCAGCGTCGCGGGTACCGGGAAGGACACGCTGAAGCCCCCCTCCAGCGTGACCGGTGCCGTTGCGAGGAACCAGTACTCGCGGCCCGGCTCCAACGCCGCAAGCGTCCGCCCGGCGGCGGTTGCCGCCAGCCATCGACGGTAGCTGGCGGTGCCGTCGACCATCTCGTAGATGGCCAAGACGGCGGGATTGGCCGTCGAGGGGAATGCCTCCCCGAGCAGCAGCGGCTGGCTGCCGAAATAGGCCGCGTGGTTCCACCCCGGCACGAGCTGGACGTTGCCGCACAGCACAGCGCCGGCCCCGACGCGAGCGGCCGGCCCGAACGCGCTCGTATTGCCGTCTCCGTCCGTCGCAGTAGCGATCACCCACTGGCCGGGGCTCACGGGGAGCGAAGCACTGAACTGCCCGGCCACGTTTGCGGTGACGGGCGCACCGAGTGGCACCCGTCCATAGTCCCCCGAACCGCCCGGGAAGTGCTCTGCGAGGTAGAGCTCGACGAGGCATCCTGCGCAGGCGGTCCCCTCGATGCCGGCCGGCGTCGCCCGGGCAACCGCCGGGCGTCCGACTCCCCCATTCCCGCCGCTGGCCAGGCTGATGGCGGGTCCGCGGAGCTCGGCGAAGGTGTTCGCGCGGAAAGTGTTTCCTGACGATGCGGGAAGGTCATCCCCGGCGGCTACCTGGATTCCCGTACCGCAGCTGCGGAAGCTATTCGTGGTAACGAGCGTCCCGCTGCTGCCCGGTTCGAGCGTGATGCATGCCTCGCTGACCTCGGCGAAGTCATTCCCCTTGATTTGCGTACCGGTCACCCCGGACAGGCTCCCGGTAACCCTGATGCCCCGGGCCAGGCGTTCGAACCGATTCCCGGCGGCGCCGCTCCCCCCGATGAGTGCTCCGCCTGCCGCCACCACGACGCCCGTGCCGGGGGGCTGGCCGTTCTCCGCTCCGACGATGTCGTTCCCCTGGACCGTGACAGCGGTCCCGGTGACCCGGACCGCGATGCCACACCCGAGAAATCCGTTGCCCGCCGCACCGCCGACGGAAGAACCTGGCCCCTCGGCAACAACGCAGGACCCGGAAAAGTTCTCGAATGTGAGGCCCCGGACGGATGTCGCGGACCCGGCGAGGTGGAGCCCATCCTGTGGCATCGAGAGGCTCGCTGAGCTCCCGCGCACGACGACCCCCGCACCCGAGCCATCTACGACGGCCCCGGCCCGCATCAGTGCGGGCAGCGGTGCGCTGCCGACCTGGATGACGGCAGGCGCATCCGGCGGAAAGGTCGCCGGGTCGAACGCTATGGTCGCCGTCGCCGCGGTCCCGGCATTGACGGCCTCGATTGCGGTGCGCAGCGTGCAGCTGGTTGGGTGTGGGCAGGTTCCAGCGCTGTCGGCCGTCGATGTAACACGGAGCACAGACGGGTCGTCGGCAGCGGCGCCTTCGCTCCTGAGCAAAACAGGCAGGAGAAAGCCCAGGAGGACGAGCCAGCCCGCGAGTCGCCGCATAAGACGCACGCTACCCGCCTGCGCCGCCGGCAATCAAGGCAGTTCGCGGCGGCTCTGCCACCCGACGGCTTTCGCGCCCGTCAGTTGCCCGGTCCCGGCTGAGGCCATCCGACGGCGCGAGCAAGCGGCGCTCGCCGAACACGGTCCCGTCCACGTAGCGGACCCGCCCGGCGGGCCGCAGAGCTGCGACACAACGTCTCGAATCCGTCAAGCCGGGGGTTCGGCCGCCCGGGCTCCTGGTCATCCTCCCGCCCCCGGTCTGCCGGGTGATGAACGCCGTTGCCCCGCCCGGTGCACGAACTCCCGGAAAATGAGGCCGGTGTGGCGTACTGCCGTGCGAGATGCCGCGCGCTCGTCAGCACCGAGCATCCGGCAGCGGCGCGACCGCCACCGAACCGGCCGATGCCGGCCCCGCCCCGCCAGGACGGCTATTCGATGCCGGCTCGGGCCGCCACGTCCGCCATCGCGTCGCCCAGCCTCTGGACGCCCTCCTCGATTTCTTCGATATCGACATAACTGAATGCGAGGCGGAGATGGTTGGTCGCCTTGCCGTCAGCAAAGAACTGCGGCCCCTGTCCGACGATGACCCCCCGCTCGTTCGCGGCGACCTGAACGTCGCGCGAACTCATCCCCGGCCGCAGCTCAAGCCACAGGAAGAACCCCCCTTTCGGGCGGGTGTAGCTGATGTAGGGCGCGCAGTATCGCGCGAGCGCGGCCTCGACCCGCTCCAGCTTTCGCCGGTAAATGCCGCGAAGCCGCTGGATGTGACGGTCGAGGTCCCCATTCCGGATCATCTCAGCGATGACCCGCCCGAGGAACGGGCTCGTCCCCATGTCGTAACGGAGGGCCGCGACGCGGGAGATGAGCGCCGGCGGACCCTGGACCCAGCCCATCCTGAGGCCAGTAGCAATCGTCTTTGAGAAGCTCGCGACTTTTACGCCATGCTCGCCCCCGCTGAGCGCGAAAAGCGACGGCGGCGGCGGCTCTTCGAACCAGAGCTCCCCGTAGGCGTCGTCCTCCAGGATGAAGGTCTCGTATCTCCGGGCGAGCTCGAGCAAGTGTTGTCGACGTTCAAGCGACATCGTGCAGCCGGCCGGGTTCTGATGGTTCGGAATGCAGTAGATGAACTTCGCCCGTCGGCCCTCGGCGGCGAGGGCGGCGAGCCGGTCCTCGAGAACGTCGGTCCGCATGCCCTCGGAGTCGAGCGGGATGGCGACCTGCTCCACTCCGAACGACCTGAACGTCCGCATCGAGCCGGGAAAGTTCGGGCTCTCCACCATGACGACATCGCCGGGGTCGAGGAGAGTCTCACACACCATGCCGATCGCATGAGCTGAGCCGCTGGCGATGATGACGTGGTCTTTCGTCACCGGGATGCCGTCGAGGTCCGTCCACCGCTCGGCGATGGCTTCCCTGAGCGGCGTGGCGCCGAACGTCCCGCCGTATTCGAGGGCTTCCTTCCGCTCCCGCTCAAGCACCGTGCGCGCCGCTCGCAGCAGCTCTTCTGCCGGCAGGGAGGGGACGTCCGGCAACCCCCCGGCGAACGATATCAGGTGGCGCGGGTCCGGCGTGGCGGCAGCCCAGACCTGGGGACCCAGGATGCGGGCGCGAGCGCTGACCAGCGCGTCGACGCGGTCAGGAGTCCAGTACGGGTCGGTCATGGGACAGCTCCGGCGGGCGAGAGTGACCGGATTATACGTGTTCGTCGAGCCGTTCCCCGGCCGACAGGGGCGAACCGCGCGAGGCCCGGGTCATCACTCGCGCCGAGCTGCCGTTCCCCGGCCGGCAGGGGCGAACCCGAGACGACGATTGACCGGCCTGTTATACTTCACACTCACCCACCTTCTCGCGTGAGATTGCGAAGCATTTCACAAATGGCGCACCGGAATCACGGCGACGCCCAAGGCTCCCCTCATTTCGCAATCCCGCTTGGTGGTGACACGCTTCGAGAGGGACGCAGCATGCAGCAACCCCGGAGGCCCGCGCAGCAGGGTCTGTATCGTCCAGGGCTGGAGCACGACGCCTGTGGCGTCGGGTTCATCGTTCATCTCAAGGGCCAGCGCTCGCACAAGCTCGTAGATGATGCCCTTTCCGCCCTGGAGCACCTGCACCACCGCGGCGCTTCCGGGAGCGAGCCAAACACGGGGGACGGGGCCGGCATCCTCATCCAGATGCCCCACGAATTCCTCCGTCGCGAATGCGCCCAGCTCGGCATCCGCCTTCCCGAGGCTGGCCACTACGGGGCTGGCCTCTTCTTCGCCTCCCGTGACCCCCGTGCCACCGAGCAGGCAAAAGCGCTCTTCGCCGCGATCGTGGAGGAGGAGGGCCAGCACCTCCTCGGCTGGCGGAGAGTGCCGACCAATAACGCCGGCCTCGGTGCGACTGCCCTCGCCGCCGAGCCCGAAATGTGGCAGGTCTTCATCAGCCGTGGTGCCGGCATCGAAACCGAGGACGCCTTCGAGCGTCGCCTCTACGTCATCCGGAAACGGTTCGAAAAGGCCATCCAGCGGTGGGGCATCCGCGACGCGGAATGGTTCTACTTCCCCAGCCTCTCCTGCCGCACCCTCGTCTACAAGGGGATGCTTACTGCCACCCAGCTCCGCGGGTACTTCCCCGACCTCGGCGACCGGCACCTCATTTCAGCCCTCGCCATGTTCCACTCCCGCTTCAGCACGAACACTTTCCCAAGCTGGGAGCTGGCACACCCCTACCGGATGATCGCCCACAACGGCGAAATCAACACACTCCGCGGCAACCGAAACTGGATGGCGGCGCGCGAAGCCCTCTTCGCCTCGCCCTACTTCCCCGACATCCACAAAATCCTCCCGGTCATCAACGAGCATGGCAGCGACACCGCCAGCCTCGACGAGGCGCTCGAGCTCCTCGTGATGACCGGCCGGAGCCTGCCCCACGCCATGATGATGCTCATCCCGGAGGCGTGGCAGGAACACGAAAGCATGGACCCGGCCAAGAAGGCCTTCTACGAGTACCACTCCTGCCTGATGGAGCCGTGGGATGGCCCGGCATCCGTCGCCTTCACCGATGGCCGCAACATCGGTGCCGTGCTCGACCGCAACGGCCTCCGCCCTTCCCGTTACTACGTCACGAAAGACGACCTCGTCATCATGGCGTCTGAAGTCGGTGTCCTGCCGGTCGAAACGGAACGCGTGCTCATCAAGGGCCGGCTCCAGCCAGGCAAGATGTTCCTCGTGAGCCTCGAAGAGGGTCGCATCATCGACGACACTGAGCTCAAGATGAAGCTCGCCACCGAACGCCCCTACGCCCAGTGGCTAAAGGACAACCTCATCCACATCGATGACATCCCGGCGACGGAAACGCCTCCCCCGCCGCCCCCGGACGTTCTGCTCCAGCAGCAGATGGCCTACGGCTACACCATCGAGGACGAGAAATACCACCTCGGCCCCATGGCGGAAAAAGGCGAAGAGGCGGTCGGCTCCATGGGCACCGACACGCCCCTCGCCGTGCTCAGCGACCGTCCGCAGCCGCTCTACAACTACTTCCAGCAGCTCTTCGCGCAGGTCACCAATCCGCCGCTTGACGCGATTCGCGAGGAGCTCGTTACCTCCGTCAAGACGGTCATCGGTCCCGAAGGGAACCTGCTCGATCCTGAGCCCGAAAGCTGTCATCTCGTCAGCCTCGAGAGCCCCTTTATCGACAACGAGCAGCTGGCCAAGTTCAAATCCCTCAAAGACCACGCGCTCCGGGCAACTGTGCTGCCGATGCTCTTCCCCGCCAAGGCCGGCCCGGCGGGCCTCGAGGCCGCGATGGAGGAACTCTTCCGCGCCGCCGACCGGGCTATCGACGACGGGGCAAAGGTCCTCATCCTCTCCGACCGCGGCGTCGACGCCGAGCACGCGCCCATCCCGTCCCTGCTCGCCGTCGCCGGCCTCCACAACCACCTGGTCCGCGAGAAGAAGCGGACGCAAGTCGGCCTCATCGTCGAAACCGGCGACGCCCGGGAGGTACACCACTTTGCGCTCCTTATTGGCTACGGAGCTGGAGCGGTGAACCCGTGGCTGGCGCTTGACTCGCTCGAGCAGGTTCGGCAGGACGGCTATATCACTGCTGACTACCCCATCGAAAAGCTCCGCGCCAATTACCTGAAAGCCGTAAACAAGGGCGTCGTAAAGGTGATGTCCAAAATGGGCATCTCTACGATCCAGAGCTACCGCGGCGCCCAGATCTTCGAGGCCGTCGGCCTTAGCGAATCCTTCATCGACAAGTACTTCACTAACACCGTTTCCCGTATCGGCGGCATCGGCATCTACGAAATAGCGCAAGAAGTCCTCGCCCATCACCAGCGGGCCTTCCCCGACCGTGACGGCGGCCTCCGCGAACTGGCCTGGGGAGGCCAGTACCAGTGGCGTCGCGACGGTGAGTACCACCTCTTCAACCCCGAAACCGTCTTCCGGCTCCAGCACTCGACGCGTTCCGGTCAATACCGGATTTTCAAGGAGTACACTCGGCTCGTCGATGACCAGAGCAGGCGTCTCGCCACCCTGCGCGGGCTGTTCGAACTGAAGTCCGACCGCCCGCCCATCCCAATCGAGGAAGTCGAACCGCCGGAGAACATCTACCGCCGTTTCGCCACCGGCGCAATGTCCTTCGGAGCTATCAGCGCAGAAGCCCACGAGACCCTTGCCATCGCCATGAACCGCCTCGGCGGCAAGAGCAATTGTGGCGAGGGCGGAGAGGACCGTCGCCGGTACACGCCCGACCCGAACGGCGACTCCCGCCGTTCGGCAATTAAGCAAGTCGCCTCGGGCCGCTTTGGCGTCACCAGTGAGTACCTCGTCAACGCCGACGAAATCCAGATCAAGATGGCACAGGGGGCGAAACCCGGCGAGGGCGGCCAGCTCCCGGGCACGAAGGTGTATCCGTGGATCGCCGAAGTTCGCCATGCCACGCCGGGTGTCGGCCTCATCAGCCCACCACCCCACCACGATATTTACTCCATCGAAGACCTCGCCCAGCTCATTCACGACCTCAAGAATGCCAATCCGCGCGCCCGCATCAGCGTCAAGCTCGTCGCGGAAGTTGGCGTCGGCACGGTCGCCGCAGGCGTCGCGAAGGCCAAGTCGGACCATGTGCTCATCTCCGGCCACGATGGTGGCACTGGCGCCAGCCCGCTCACGTCCATCAAGCACGCCGGCCTGCCGTGGGAACTCGGTCTCGCAGAAACCCAGCAAACCCTCGTGTTGAACAAACTCCGCGACCGGATCGTGGTCCAGGTCGACGGCCAGATGAAGACGGGCCGGGACGTCATCATCGGTGCACTCCTCGGCGCCGAGGAGTATGGGTTTGCAACGGCGCCGCTCGTTGTGATGGGGTGCGTCATGATGCGCGTTTGCCATCTCGATACCTGTCCAGTGGGCATCGCGACGCAGAACCCCGCCCTGCGCGAGAAATTCACTGGCCGCGCGGAGCACGTCGTGAACTTCTTCAAGTTCATCGCGGAAGAGGTTCGCGAATACCTCGCCCAGCTCGGATACCGCTCACTCGACGAAATCATCGGGCGTTCTGACCTGCTCGATGTGCGGCGGGCTGTCGACCACTGGAAGGCCCAGGGGCTGGACCTCTCCGCCATTCTCTACCGGCCGCAGGTCGATGCCAGCGTCGCCACGCGCTGCATCACCACCCAGGACCACGGCCTCGAGCGAGCGCTCGACAACGAACTCATCCGCCTCGCCCAGCCGGCGCTCGAGCGCGGTGAGAGGGTCTTCATCGACCTCCCAATCCGCAACGTCAACCGGACCGTGGGCACCATGCTTGGCAGCGAACTGACCCGGCGCTACGGCCAAACTGGCCTCCCGGACGACACTATCGACATCACCTTCCACGGCTCCGCCGGCCAGAGCTTTGGCGCTTTCCTGCCCGCCGGCATCACGCTTCGCCTCGAGGGCGATGCCAATGACTACATCGGGAAAGGCCTCTCCGGCGGCAAGATTATCGTCTACCCCCCGAGGGATGCCACGTTCATCCCCGAAGAAAACATCATCATTGGAAACGTCGCCCTCTACGGAGCGACGAGCGGAGCAGCCTTCTTCCGGGGTGTTGCCGGCGAACGATTCATGGTCCGCAACTCCGGCGCAGTCGCCGTCGTCGAAGGCACGGGCGACCACGGTTGCGAGTACATGACCGGCGGCCGCGCAGTCATCATCGGCCGCACGGGCCGAAACTTCGCTGCCGGTATGAGCGGCGGCATCGCTTACGTGCTCGACGAAGATGGCGACTTCCATACCCGCTGCAATATGGAAATGGTCGGCCTCGAACCGCTCGAAGAACCCGAAGACCTCGACCTCGTCAAGGGTCTGCTCGAACGCCACGTCGAGTACACCGGGAGCACGGTCGCAGCGCGGCTGCTTGCCGATTGGCCCGCTTCGGCTCGAAAGTTCGTGAAAGTGATGCCGACCGACTACCGACGCGTGCTCGAACAGCAGCGCTACCAGTCACAGAACGGCGCTCAGGGCACGCACACCCCGACTGTTGGAGCTGCGCGTGGCTAAGCCGACTGGATTCCTCGAGTATCCCCGCGAAACGCCCAGGCGCCGGCCCGTCGAGCAGCGCGTCCACGACTGGCTCGAGGTCTACGAAGAGTTCCCGCTCGAGAAGCTCAAGACGCAGGCCGCGCGCTGCATGGACTGCGGCATTCCCTTCTGCCACCAGGGTTGCCCGCTCGGCAACATCATCCCCGATTGGAACGACCTCGTATACCGCGACCGGTGGCGTGACGCCATCGACCGCCTCCACGCGACGAACAATTTCCCCGAGTTCACAGGCCGGCTCTGCCCGGCACCCTGCGAAGCCGCCTGCGTCCTCGGCATCAACGATGACCCGGTCACCATCAAGCAGGTCGAGCTCGAAATCATCGAATACGCGTGGCAGGCGGGCTGGGTGAAGCCAGAGCCTGCCACCCACCGGACCGGCAAGACCGTCGCCATCATCGGTTCCGGGCCCGCGGGCCTTGCCTGCGCCCAGCAGCTCGCCCGCGCCGGCCACGACGTCACCGTCTTCGAACGGGACGACCGCATCGGCGGCCTCCTGCGCTACGGCATCCCGGACTTCAAGATGGAGAAACGCTTCCTCGACCGCCGTCTCGCCCAAATGGAGGCTGAGGGCGTCGTCTTCCGGCCCGGCGTCAACGTTGGCAAGGACATCGACGCGCGCGAGCTCCTCGAAGAGTACGATGCTATTTGCCTTGCGGGTGGCGCCACGCAGCCGCGCGACCTCCAGGTGCCCGGCCGCGAACTCAAGGGAGTGTACTTCGCCATGCAGTACCTCCCGATGCAGAACCGCCGGAACGCGGGCGACGAAATCCCCGACGACGAGTTCATCAGCGCTAAGGACAAGCGCGTCATCATCCTCGGTGGCGGCGACACCGGCGCCGACTGCCTCGGGACTGCGCTCCGCCAGGGCGCTCGTGAAGTCCTCCAGTACGAGATTCTGCCGAAGCCCCCGGCCAGTCGACCGCCGGAGCAGCCGTGGCCGCTTTATCCCAATATCTACCGCGTCTCCTCCGCGCATGAAGAGGGCGGGAGGCGTGACTATTGCATCATGACCACCCGCCTCTCCGGGGAGAACGGACGGCTGACGACACTGCACGCTGTCCGTGTGGAGTTCGTCAACGAGGACGGTCGTCAGGTGATGCGGGAAATCCCTGGCACCGAATTCTCGGAACCCGTCGACCTCCTCCTCCTCGCCATGGGCTTCCTCGGTCCGGAGAAGGGCGGCCTCTTGGAGCAGCTCGGTGTGCAGCTCACCGAACGCGGCAACGTGTGGGCCGACGAGAACAAGATGACCTCGGTGCCCGGTGTCTTCACCGCAGGCGACATGACCCGCGGCCAGTCCCTCATCGTGTGGGCCATCGCGGAGGGACGGGCAGCGGCTCGCGGCATCGACCAGTACTTGATGGGTGACACGCGCCTGCCAATCAATTGAGCGGGCGACCTGCGTCGGGAGCTCCTCCGTACTCGAGCGGTCATCCCTCGGAACGTCCCGATTGCGCCGGGCCGAGCGGGTATTCGTGGGCGATGACTCTCGCCGGTACGCCCACAGCGGTCGCATTCGCCGGCACGTCGGAAATGACTACCGCGTTCGCGCCGATACGGGCGTTATCGCCGATGACAACCGGGCCCAGGATTTTCGCACCCGTACCGATGAAGACGAATCGCCCGATGGTCGGTCCATCCAGGGAAACATCGGGGCCGCCGGTATCGAGGCCGATGGTCACGAACGGCGCGATGGAGCAGAACGGGCCGATGCGCGTCGTGCCGTCGATGATGACGTGCCCGTGATTGATGAGGAGCCCCGGCCCGACCTCTACCCGGTCGCCGATCGACACCCCGGCTAGCAGCATCGTCAAGCGGCGGCAGAGGTTGGGCAGCAGGGGAACGCCACGTTTCCGCAGCCATGCCTGCAGCCGGTAGACCAGCACGACTTGCGCCTCGGCCGAGAGGATGACGCTGGCGGCAGCCTCCGCGCGCGGCCCCAACCGGCGGCGGACGACGGGAACTGCGTGCCATGTGACCGCCTGGCGGATGTCCTCGCGCACGTTCTCGAACATCTCCGGCCTCCGCGCCCCGGTCTGGGTTACCGAGCCATCCTCGCAGCGCCGCGCCTACCGGTCACGCTCGGTCACGAACCGCGCGAAGGCCCGCAGCCGCTCGCGTGCGTTGGGAGCGAGGGAGATCTGGGCCAGCAGGGCATCCGCTTCCGCTGACAGCCGCCGGGCCACGTCCCGCGTATGCTCGCGCGCACCGGTCTCTTCGAGCAGGCGGAGGACACTGGCGGTATCGTCATCTGACTGGGGGGCGCCACGGTAGAGCTCACGAAGGGCATCGCCGGCCGGCTTCGCGGCGAGAGCGAACACGACCGGGAGCGTCTTCTTCCGCCGCGCGATATCGCCCGATGTCGATTTGCCGGTCGCTGCAACGTCGCCCCAGGTGCCCAGGTAGTCGTCTTGCACCTGGAAGGCAAGGCCCAGCCGTTCACCCCAGCGGCGGAACAGGTCGACCGTTTCCCGCGACGCCCCGGCCAGGGCAGCACCGATGCCGGCGGCCGCGCCAAGCAGCGCGCCGGTCTTTCCCGCGACCATCGCGAGGTACTCCTGCTCCGAGACGTCGTCGGAGTCTTCGAAGGCGATGTCAGCCCACTGGCCGGCCACCATCCGCTCCACCGCCTCGAAGAGCATCGCGAGGGCCAGCGGAGCACCGGGGAGCCGGCTCTCGGCCAGTTGCCGGAGGCCCCGCGTGTAGAGGAAGTTGCCGAGGTTGATGGCCTGCGGCTCGCCCACGATGCGCCATGCGGTGGGCCGGCCGTGACGAAGTGCATCGCGGTCCTGGATGTCGTCGTGCACCAGTGAAAAGTTGTGGACGAGCTCAACCGCAGTAGCACCGGAAAGGGCCTGCGAAGGGTCTGCTCCGGCCGCTACCGCAGCCTCGATGCACAGCAGCGGGCGCAGCCGCTTCCCGCCCCCGGACGACGGCCGCCCGGCAGCGTCCTCCCATCCCAAGACATAACGCGCCATCTGAACGAGCGGCTCGGGCCCTTCCGCGACCGCGTTGCGGAGCGCTGCCTCAATGAGCGGCAGCCGGGCCTGGAACTCCGCGGGGAGGCTCATGAGCCGACGATGCCGGCAGCGGAGGGCACCCGCCCCCGTTTCGCCGCCAGGGCCTCCCTTGCGGCCGCCGCGATGCCCTCCGCATCGAGCCCGTGCAGGTGCCGCATGGTGGCCTGTGGACCATGGTCCACGACCGCGTCTGGCATTGCGAGCGCCCCAAGGTACCGCTCCGCCAGGCCGTGGTCGGCCAGCAGCTCCAGGACCGCATCGCCGAATCCGCCTGCTCGGACGTTCTCCTCGGCGGTGATCACTCCTCCAGTCGTGCGGGCGGCCTCCAGCAGCAGCTCGGCGTCGAGGGGCTTGGCGAATCGAGCGTTGATGACTGTCGCATCGATCCCATCCGCCTCGAGAAGGCTCGCTGCTTTCAGGCACTCGGTCACCGGCGCGCCGAAGCCGACGAGCGCGATGTCGCGCCCCGACCGCAGGACCTCGCCCTTCCCGATGGGGATGCGTTCCATGGGTCGGTCGGTGGCAGCCCCGGGCCCGCTCCCCCGCGGATACCGGACCGCAAACGGGCCGTCGTGGTACACCCCGGTGTAGAGCAAATCGCGCAGCTCGCGCTCGTCCTTCGGCGCGCTGATCACCATGTTGGGCAAGCAGCGGAGGTAGCTGATGTCGATGAATCCCTGGTGCGTCTTGCCGTCGTCACCAACGAAGCCCGCCCGGTCCATGGCGAAGACGACGGGCAGGTTTTGCACCACCACATCGTGGACGACCGAGTCATAGCCACGCTGCAGGAACGTGCTGTAGATGGCGGCGATGGGCCGAATGCCCTGGGTCGCGAGCCCGGCCGCAAAGGTCACCGCGTGCTGCTCAGCAATCGCGACGTCGAAGACTCGGTCCGGGTACTTTGCGTGTACCGGCGCAAGGCCCGTCCCTTCGAGCATCGCCGCCGTAATCGCCACGACCCGTGGGTCAGATTCGATGAGCTCCTGCACTGCCTGGGCGAAGACCTGACTGTAGGAGGGCCGTGGAGGGGGCGCTCCCGGGTCAGCCTTCTTGAGCCAGTACGTGCCGCTATGGCTTTTGACGGGGTCAGCCGCGGCCTCGGGGACTCCATGCCCCTTTTCGGTCAGCACGTGGAGCAGGACAGGTTTGCCCTCGACCTTCTTGATTGCCCGCAGCGTCGCTTCGAGCTCCCGGATATCATGGCCGTCAATCGGACCGTAGTACTCGAAGCCAAACTGCTCCCAGAACCTTGCCGGCACGAGCAAGTCGCGAAGGCTGGCCTTCACTCGTTTGGCGCCCTCCCATACCTGCCGGCCGAGGGGCAGGTGCTCCACCAGTTCCCCGATCTCCCGCTTCGCATTCCGGTAGAGTGGGTCGACGCGGAGCTTGTTGACGTTTCGGCTGAGCGCGCCGACGTTTGGCGAAATCGACATCGCGTTGTCATTGAGGATGACGATGAGCCGCTGAAGGCCGAGATGCCCGGCGTGGTTCATCGCTTCCAGCGCCATCCCGCAGGTCATCGCGCCATCGCCGATGACGGCAATGGCGTAAAAATCCTCGCCCTTCAAGTCGCGTGCTACCGCCATGCCGACGGCCGCCGAGATCGACGTACCGGCGTGCCCAGCGCCGAACGCGTCGTGTTCGCTCTCCTTCCGGTCGGCGAACCCGCTCAATCCGCCGAACTGCCGGATGGTTGCCATCCGGTCCTTCCGCCCGGTGAGAATTTTGTGGACGTACACCTGGTGGCTCACGTCCCAGACGATCTTGTCCCTCGGGGAATCGAACAGGCGGTGCAGGGCGAGCGTCAGTTCGACGACGCCGAGGTTGGAGGCGAGATGTCCGCCGCCGCCGATTCCATCCACGGTCTGCACGAGGAATTGCCGGATTTCGGCGGCCAGCGCCTCGAGCTGGTCATAGGTAAGCCCGCGGAGGTCGCGCGGGCTATCGATCCGTGCGAGTAGCTGCGTCACGCCGTCACTCCTTCTACTTCCAGTAGGCCATGAATCCTACCTGCGCGGCCGTACGGGGGCTTACCGGCAGTCCCCGAATCGAACCTACGGACGGCCGGGGGCCCGGTCAAGCCTGACAGCCGGGCTCCCAGGCCGGGCTGCCGCCACGCGTCGCCGGCGCGGGGTCACTGCGTCCAGCCGGCGGCTTCGGGAGCTCGACCCAGAAGGTGCTCCCGGCGCCCGCCTCCGAGCGGACTCCGACGTTCCCGCCCATCGCCTCGATGAGCTCCTTCACGATCGCCAGCCCAAGACCTGTGCCGCCTTCCCGACGGCTTCTCCCCTTGTCGACGCGATAGAAGCGGTCGAAGATGTGCCCGATCGCTTCGGGCGGGATACCCGGGCCATTGTCTTCGACCTCCACCCGAGCTGTTCCGCCGCCATCTGTGACCCGGACGGTTACTGTCGCCCCCTCCCCCGAATACTTGATCGCGTTATCGACGAGGTTGAGCACGCAGCGATGCAGGAAGTCCGGATTCGCCAGCCCCTCGACCTGGCCCCGAATGTCCCGGCGCAACGCGACCCCGCGCTGCGCCGCTAGGGGCTGAAGTTCGGCGATGACATCCGCGGCCAGCGCCACGAGGTCGACCTCCTCCCGCTCCACCCGCGCTCCCTCGTCGTTCGTGAGCAGCAGGAGGTCCTCACTCAGCCGTGTGAGCCGTTCCGTTTGGCCCTTGATCGTTGAGACGAGCTCCCGGTAGTCCTCGAGGGAGGCGTCGGGGTCCAGTTCCGTCACTTCGATATTCGTCCGGATCGCCGCGAGTGGCGTGCGCAGCTCGTGGGACGCATCCTGGACGAATTGCCGTTGTCGTTCGAAGGAGCCTTCGAGGCGGGCAATCATCGAGTCGAACGTCTCAGCCAGCGCCCATAGTTCGTCCCGGGGCCCCTGGTAGTTGATTCGGCGGCTGAGATTCGTTGCGCTAATCTCGGAGGCTGCCTCCGTGATGTCGCGAACCGGTCGTAAGAGTACGCCGGAAATGACATAACCGCCAACGCCCGAGGCGATGGCCAGGCCGAGAACGGAGACGAGTGACCAGTACTGCAGCCGGTCGAGGCTGTGTGAGTAGATGCCGTCCTCGACCTCCCGCAGGCTGTAGGTCTCGGTTTCGATTGGCACCACGATGGCCTGCGCCGGGCCGGTGCGGACGGGCGTGTAGACGACATCGCTTGAACGCGACAGCTCGAAGACACGCGGTTGGTCGAGTCGAACAGCGAGGTTGAGTGCCACGACGAACGCGACACCGAAGACCAGCAACAGGCTGGAGTACCAGACCGTGAGCCGGAACCTGATGCTCCGGAAGAACGGCGGCATGTGCACGCTAGAGGACGTATCCCTTTCCGCGGATCGTCTCGATCAGCTGTTCCTCAAATCCCTCATTCAGTTTGCGGCGCAGATTGTTCATGTGCACCTTCACGGTTTGGGTGAAGGGGTTGGCGTGCTCGTCCCAGATGTTCTCGAGCAGCTCCTCCTGCGGGACGGCACGGCCTTCGTTGCGCGCCAGGTAATAGAGGAGGGCGAACTCCTTTGGCGTAAGGTGAATTTCCTTTCCCGCCCGGCGGCAGCGGTTGGTGTTCGGGTCCAGCTCGAGCCCCCGCGTCTCGATGACGGGCTCGCGCATCGAACCCTCCCGACGGGTGATCGCCCGGATGCGGGCGGCAAGCTCGCTGAAGGCGAACGGCTTCACGAGATAATCATCTGCGCCCTGGTCGAGCCCCTCGATTCGCTCCCGGATGGAGCTCCGGGCCGTCAGCATGATGATGCCGCCGGAGAATCTATCCTCCCGCAACCGTCGGCAGACCTCGATACCGTCCACGCGTGGCAGGTTCAGGTCAAGGCAGATGACGTCATAATTCGTCTCGGCCGCCATCTCCAGCGCCTCCGCACCGTCGCGCGCGACGTCGACGTCGTACCCCTGCTTTACGAGGCCGCGCTCGATAGCCCCCGCGATGGCCTCCTCATCCTCGACGACCAGCACGCGCATCACCGACCCTCCTTCGTTCGTTGTCGCCACGTAGCGCTTACTACCGTACTGCATCGAAATCGAAGCGAAGGTAAAGGAATGCGCTATGCGAATAAGCAGGCAGGACGGCTTCGGGCTGCCGCGGTATCATCCCTCTGGCGGCCGCGGCCGCGGATCTCGTACTGAGGCGCAACGATGGTTCTCGCTGAACGCCCAATCCGCGAACTTTCCCTCGCCGACATCGCCGACATCCTCGGCGACGAGGCGTCTTCCCTCCTCGAGCACCGCTGCGAAGGCATCCCTGCAGAGAGCCTCCACCTCCCCGGTCCAGATTTCGTCACCCGCGTCTGGGCCCAGTCCGACCGCTCTCCGCAGGTGCTTCGCAACCTTCAGGCCATCCTCGACCACGGCCGGCTCGCTGGCACGGGCTACGTCTCCATCCTCCCGGTCGACCAGGGTATCGAGCATTCCGGGGGCGCCTCGTTCGCGAAGAACCCCGCGTACTTTGACCCCGAAAACATCGTCCTCCTCGCACTCGAAGGCGGCTGCAACGCCGTTGCCTCCACCTTTGGCGTACTCGGTGCGGTCGCCCGGAAGTACGCCCATCGCATCCCCTTCATCGTCAAGATCAACCACAACGAGCTCCTCACTTACCCGAACAAGTACGACCAGATCATGTTCGGCACCATCAAGGAAGCGTGGAACCTCGGCGCAGCAGCCGTTGGGGCGACGATCTACTTCGGCTCCGAAGAGAGCTCCCGACAGATCATCGAGGTCTCCGAGGCGTTTGCTTACGCGCACGAACTCGGCATGGCGACGGTCCTCTGGTGCTACCTTCGCAATCCCGGTTTCAAGGTCGATGGCGTCAATCACGAAACTTCGGCCGACCTGACGGGCCAGGCGAACCACCTCGGCGTTACCATCCAGGCCGACATCGTCAAACAGAAGCTCCCCGAGCAGAACGGCGGATACCGCGCCCTCAACCAAAAAGGCAGCTACGGCAAGTTCGACGAGCGGATGTACTCGAAGCTCGCTACTGACCACCCCATCGACCTCACCCGCTACCAGGTCGCGAACGGCTACATGGGTCGCGTCGGCCTCATCAATTCCGGCGGCGCCAGCACCGGCGAAAGCGACCTCAAGGAGGCCGTAAAGACCGCCGTCATCAACAAACGGGCCGGCGGCATGGGCCTCATCAGCGGAAGGAAAGCCTTCCAGCGGCCGATGAGCGAAGGCATTGCGCTCCTGAATGCCATTCAGGACGTCTATCGCTGCGGGGGCGTCACCATCGCTTAGAGAGGCCGGCCTGGAAACCTGCAAGAAACGACCCCGGCAGTTTCCTGCCGGGGCCGTTCGGTGTTCCGCTGAATGCCGAGCCCGGTTCCGCTTACGCGGCCTCTGCCGACCGCACGGCATCGCGCCGGCCGCTCCGTCGTTCAAGCATATAGCCGAACCCTCGGACGTTGACGATGTAGCTCGGCTCGGCCGGGTCGTGCTCCACTTTGCGGCGGATGCGCCGAATGTACACCTTCACAATCTCCTGGGCTTCGCGCTCAGAGTAGGTGTAATCCTGCACTGCCCGGAGAATCTCGACCGGGCTGACCACCTTTCCGGCATTCTTCGCGAGGTAGGCGAGAATCTTGAACTCGGTCGGCGTCAGTGGGATCGCTTCGCCGTTGCGGACGGCCTGGCAGCGGTCGAAGTCGAGCACGAGGTCGCGCACCGTGACCGTGCTCGGCCCGTCATCCTCCGCCGGCTCGGCCTTGGCCGCAGTTCGCCGGCGGAGCATGGCACCCAGCTGCGCGTTGAACAGCTCCGCGCCGTCCGTATCGCGCACGCAGACGTCGGCACCGGCCTCGAGGGCGAGGCTCAGACCGTGCGGATGCGGCCCCGGGGCGACCACGATGATGCTCGCCTTGCACGCCCGCGCGACCTGCCGAACGAGCGCGATATCCTCGTCGTGACGCGGGTCGATCGCCAGCACGACCAGGTCGGGGTCGAACTGTGCCAGCAGCCGTTCGGTCTCCCGGTCGTGGGGCCGCTCCGTGGTCGTGAAACCGTGGCGCGCCAGTGACGGGAGCACGTCCGCGGAACGGTAGTCGCGCGTGTGGGTCACGAACGCTACCTGGCTCCGGAAGCCGTCATTGAAGCGGTCCGCCATAGCATCACCCCCAGTGCACAGCCGCACTCGCGCGGCCGTCTGTGCAAAACCTTGTTGTTCCCGAGCCGGTGGGCCGCCTCCCGCGCGGGCCGACAGCCAGTGCGATTGACCGACGCAACACGGGCTCACTCTCTATGTTCGGCAGCCTTCGCTTGGCTAATAGGGGGCTGGCGGGTGAACACGGGACTGTTTGGCACCGGACTCGCTACCCGTCGGCCCCGCACGGCCCGAGTACGAAAACACCGCGGCCGGGGTTCACGACACCCCGGCCGCGGAGACCTCATGTCGGGCTGATCGAGCGTTCAGGCGACCTCCCGCAGGAGGGCACGCCGGAGCCGCTTGACCGCCTGGGCGTGGAGCTGGCTCACGCGTGTCTCCGAAACCTGCAGTACCGCGGCGATATCCCGCATCGTCAGCCGCTCCACATAATACAGGCCAATGACGAGCCGCTCCCTCTCTGGCAGCGCAGCAACCGACCGGGCGAGGTCCTCGTACAGCTCTTTTTCTTCGAAGCACTGGGTGAAATCGAGGTCCTCGTCGGCTGTCGGCATTTCGGCGGCCGGGAACGAATCGCCGTCGTCGTCCCGCTCGAGCATCCGGTCCAGCGAAACGGTCACCCAGCGCGACTGGGAGCTGGCTTCGCGGTACTGCTCGAGCGACACGCCCATGTGTTCCGCGGTCTCGGCATCCGTCGGCGTCCGCCCGAGGAGCACTTCGAGCTCCGACTGTGCGCGCTGTGCGTCGCGTGCCTTCTGGCGCATCGTCCTGCTCAGCCGGTCCATCCGCCGGAATGCGTCGATCATCGCGCCCCGGATTCGCTGCACCGCGTAGGCGTGGAAGTTCGTGCCCTTGGAGGGGTCATACCGCCTCACCGCTTCGACGAGACCACATGTCCCGTATCCCACCGCGTCTTCGAATTCCAGGAGCCCCGGGATCTCGAGCGGAAGCGTACGTGCGACCCTGCGCACCAGCGGCGCATACTGCATTACCAGGCGCTGCTGCTCCTCGAGCGAGAGCCGGTTCGGTAATCCCTGATTCCCCTCTGCGGGCGGCTCATCGTAAGCGGACGGCCATTGCATGTTCCTTCTCCCCCGTTGCTGCCTTTGCCCGGTGTATCGGACCGGCGCCGGAAAACATGTCGCCCGTATCCCAAATGCTCCGGTTCCCCCGAGTTGAAACCGTTCGTGCCTTTGTTGTCGGGCAGCTTCGCCGATTGTTCAGTCCCGCCCGGTGACAGAACAACGAGCGCCCCGTGACGCCGCAGTAGTTCTTCGGTGACAGCTTCAGACATAAGACGGATCGAGCGCGGGCCCGGGCCCCTCTCAGCTCGTTCCGCCAGGCAGGCTTCCACCTTGTACATGCCATAACTTGTATAGTGCGAAGGTAAATCTCCCCGAAGGCCGTCCCACACACCGAGCCGCGTAAAACCCCGGTAATCTGCAAATTGAAGGCGCGGGATCGGCGCCTGTACACTCGATTCATCTCGGCGCCCCGGCTGCGCAAAGGAAACCCATGGACCTGCCCCGCGACACGGCCCGCCACGGCGGCGGCGAACAGCTTGCCCGCGCAGCAGTCGCTGTATTTCTTCTCCTCAGCATGTTGACCCTCTCGTTCGGGCTTGGCTGGGCCGTCCACGGCCTGGTCGCCGGCGACGCATCTCCGTCCGCTCCCTCACAGGGCACCACATCGGTTTCATCCCGCGACTCCGTCGGCGCTGCCATCATCGACGAGATCGTCACCCTGCTCCAAACGCGTTATGTCGATAAGTCAGCCCTCGACCCGGAATCGCTCCGCCAGGCCGCTATCGACGGCATCATCCGCTCGCTCAACGACTCCCACACCGAATATCTCACCCCCGCAGAGCTGCAAGCCGGCGCGCTCAATCTCTCGTCGAGCTACGACGGCATCGGCGCAACGGTCTCGGACCGCGGCGGAGCCATTACCATCGTCGCTCCGTTTCGGGATTCCCCCGCTGAGAAAGCCGGGATTCGGCCAGGCGACATCATCCTCGAAGTCGACGGCGTCTCCACGGAAGGCTGGACGCAAACCCAGGCGGTTCAGGTCATCCGCGGGCCCTCCGGCACGCAGGTGACATTGAAAGTCAAGCACACCGACGGCACCATCGAGACTATCACTATCACCCGCGGCAATATCCCGCTCGAGAGCGTCTTCCTCGAGCCCAACCTCGAGGTCATCCCGGGCGAAAGCGGCACGAAGCTGGTTGACCGCAACGGGAACGAGGTCACCGATATCGCGTATGTCGCGATCACGCAGTTCCATGACCGGACCCTCGACGAGCTGCGGACGAAGCTGAAGGACCTTGAAAGCAAAGGCTACAAAGGCCTCATCGTCGACGTGCGCGGGAATCCGGGCGGACTGCTGCAGGCGACCGTCGACGTCGTCGATGAGTTTCTCAACCAGGGCGTCATCCTTTCCGAGGTCGATGCCGACGGTCGAACCCAAAGCTGGAGCGCACGCCGGGGTGGCATCCTGACGAGTATCCCGGTCGTTATCCTCCAAGACCAGGGGAGTGCCTCCGGGGCCGAAGTCTTCGCCGCTGCCCTCCGTGATAACGGCCGCGCGACCATCATCGGCCTCCGCAGCTTCGGCAAGGGCACGGTAAACCAGCTGCAGGAGCTGAAAAGCTGCGGCGACCCGAAGGGCTGCGGTGCCCTCTACATCTCCGTCGGCCGCTGGCTGACACCGCGCGGTGACCAGATCGAAGGCCTCGGGGTGAAACCGGATATCGAGGTTCCTATGACGTACGATGATTACGTCGAGAAAGGCGATATCCAGCTCTTCCGCGCCATCGACTTCCTGCGCGGGAACTAACCCCGCTGTATACTTCGCCAGTGAGCCGCGGGCCCATCCATACGCGATGGGCCCGCTCCATTTCATCGCATGCCCGACACCACGATCGCCCAAAACCGCCGCGCTCGTCACGACTACGAGGTCCTTGCCCGCTTCGAGGCCGGTATCGTGCTGACCGGCAGTGAAATCAAGTCCGTGCGGGACCACAAGGTTCAGCTTCAGGGGGCCTACGCCCGCATCAAGGACGGCGAGGCATGGCTCATCGGAGCCCACATCGCCCCCTACGCCAATGCCGGGTACGCCGCTCACGACCCAACCCGCGACCGCAAGCTCCTTCTTCACCGGAAGGAGATCCGGCGCATAGCGCAGATGGTGGAGCAAAAGGGCCTGACGCTCATCCCGCTTTCTATGTATTTCAAGCGTGGCAAGGCCAAAGTCGAGCTCGGCGTGGGGCGCGGTCGGAAGAGCTACGACAAGCGAGAGGCGGTGAAGCGGCGCGAACAGGAGCTCGCCGCCGCCGAGGCACTCAAGCGCTCCGCACGCTAGGCGAGCTCCCTCCCCGACGGGCGTGCTATACTTGAGGCATCACGGGGACGAAAGGAATCGACAGGAAGCCAGGTAGCCGGATAGCAGGCCGAGGTTGGCTGTCACCCTCGTAAATCAGGCGGCCAAAAATAAACGGCAACACTCGCCAACTCGCTCTCGCCGCTTAGTGCGGAGCCGTCCTCCTCGGGGCCCGGCCTGGTAGCGCCGGGGTAGGGCGTCACCAAAGCCAGGCTGCCGCGGGCCGACGCCGATACCGCCCGCGAAAGATCGCTCGGCTGGCCGGGTGACGTGGGGACCACCACTGCAGTCGCCCGGTGAGACCCCCATCGGTGGGAAAGCCTGTAGGAGAATCCGGAGCCGACCTTCGCTGGACCGGGAGTTCGACTCTCCCGCGTCTCCACCAGCAGACACGGCGGGCCCGCAAGCGCGGGCCCGTTTTCTCTTCTTGAGGAGCAGTCCATCGCACCCGGGACTTTACCGGGGCAGCTCAACCGGGTCGCCCAGCCGGACCTCGCCAGGCACGAGGACCGAGCAATAGGCGCCCGCGCAGGCGCCGTTGAGCTTGCCCAGCTCCTTGAGCACTGCGGGGCACGATTCCCCGGTCTCGGGGTCCAGCGTGACCATCTGGCAGCGCTGGTCCTGTTCGTGGACCGCTAACATTGCCGCCCCGACCCTGATCGTTCGTCCGACCCACCCCTTCTCCACGAACGGCATCTCCCCGATATCGAGGACCAAATTCATTCGAAAGCGTCGATGGTCTGGCCGGACGCCGGCCGCTGCCGCAATCGCACGGACCGTCGCCGTCGAAATCACCGAGAGGTAGGCCACGTCCTGACTGCCCCGGTAATCCGAATGCAGCCGCACCTTTTTCCCGGACCACAGTTCGAGGAGCTGCGCCAGCTCCGCACTCTCTACTGGCAGGACCGCTCCGCCCGGCACGGTGACGTCGACTCTCGGCCAGTAGCTTCCGGTCGGGACCACCTGCGGCACGCACTGCAGAAGTCGCGGACAATCGCGGCCGGTGAACCATGGGAATGGGCTCACAACGCCGTCCTGGACGAAGGCAAACCCACGGTCGAGCGGGACCCCGTGGAACCCGAGCGTGACCGCCTGCAGGGATTCGCCCTGCATGGACTTGACCGGGTAGCGTGCGATTGCGGAAACCGTTCCGCCGGGCATGGCACGGAGATTAACGGACGCCGCGCCCCGGCGCACTTCTCAGGGGCGCGCGGATGCTCGCCGCCTTTCCGCGATGAGCCGGTCGAGCTCTTCTTTCAGCCGGTCCAGCACGGTGTCGTAGGAAAACGCCCCGAGCTCTTGTTCGCCCCGCTTCAGATTCACGAAGGTCGGCGCGCACCAGAGACCAAGGTCTGCGTCATCCGTCTCGCCCGGCCCGTTCACGCGGCAGCCCATTACCGCGATCGTGATGTCGTGCTCCTTCGCATAGGCGGTCATCTCTTTGACCCTGAAGGCCAGTTCGACGAACGCCTCATTCTCAACCCGGCTGCAGCTTGGGCAGCTGATGATGTTCAGCCCCCCTTCGAGGAACTGCGGCACTGAACGGTACCGCCCGGCATCCACATCGGCGATGATCTGCCGCCCGACCTCCACTTCGCGCCACTTCTCGGCGAACGGCAGGGTGAGCGAGACCCGGATCGTGTCGCCGATGCCGCGTGACAGCAGCTGCTCGAAGGCGATGCGTGTCTTGATGGCGCCGTCCGGCAGCATCCCGGCTTCCGTCACGCCCAGGTGGAGCGGAATTTCCGGCCGAACCGCCGCGAACCGTACGTTCGCCTCGATGACCTTCCTTGGGTCCGAGTCTTTCAACGATACGACGTACCGTTCGAACCCCAGGTCGTCGAGGATTTCACAGTGCTCGAGGGCGCTCTCCACCATAGCGGTCACCCCCTCCAGCCCCGGGGGGTCGGCGCCTTCGAACTTCGCCTCCATCTCCGGGTCGACCGAGCCGCAGTTTACGCCCACGCGCACAGCGAGGTCGTGCCGGGCCGCCGTGTCCGCAATGAACGCCACCTTCTCGCGTACGCTCTTCTGCTTTTCGTGGTGGTAGAGGTGGCCGGGGTTATACCGCACCTTGTTCACGTGGGGCGCGACCTGCGTGATGAGCCGGTAGTTCTCCTGCAGGTCGACGACGAGGTTTGCCTCTGGCACACGGGCGCGTACCTCTGCGAGCGCGGCAACGTCTTTTGCACTGTCGACAGCGATACGCACGAGCCCCGCCCCGGCGTCGTGGAGCATCCTTGCCTGGGCTGCAGTCGCCTCCACGTCTGTCGTACGCGTGGCGCACATCGACTGGACGACGATGGGATTCCCGCCCCCGATGATGACCGAACCGGCCCGGACCGGTCGGGTGTTCGAGCGCTTCATGGCTTTCAGTCTAACAGCGGAAGAGCGAACGGGGCGTGAGCGGGGCGGGCTCCCGGCCACAGCGGACCGCAGTGGTTGGGCGTCTTTCCGGATAGCCCACGGAATTCGACTTCTGTCCCGGGAGTCTGCCGTGTGGACGAAGGCGCCCGACCAGCGCGGCTATGCCGCAGCTCGCCAGCGGCCCCCGCGCCGGCACCGGCAGGTCCTCGAGCGGCAGGTCATCCGTGCGGGCCCTGGTGGCTTCCTGCCTCACCACCCCGGGTCGCGAACCAGCCTCTATCGATGCCCGTGAAAACGACGAGCGGCACGACGAGCAGGGCGAACGCAGCTACCATTGCCACCAATGGCCCCCGGTTCACGTGCAGCACGCCCTCGACCGGGGCCGTGTACTCGTTCCCGGCAGCACGCGCCAGCGCCGGGGCCTTGGTGCGCAGCCGCAGGCTGTTCGCCATCACGCTCACCGAGCTAAGGGCCATGGCTGCCCCGGCGAAGAGCGGGTTCAGCAGCCCTAGCGCCGCGATCGGCAGCGCCACCACGTTGTAGCCGAAGGCCCAGGCGAGGTTCTGCTTGATCGTCGTGAGCGTCTGCCGGGAAAGTGCGATCGCTTCCGCGATCTTCGCCACATCGCCGTGCAGGAGCGTGATGTCGCCCGTCTCGATGGCCACGTCGGTGCCGGTGCTCATGGCGATCCCGACGTCGGCCTGGGCGAGGGCCGGCGCATCGTTGACCCCGTCGCCTGCCATTGCCACGGCAAGCCCCTGCGCCTGCAATTCCCGCACGTACGCGAGTTTCTCCTCCGGCCTCATCCCGGCCCGGAACTCGCTGATGCCGACCTGCGCCGCCACTGCCGCCGCGGCGCGTTCGTTATCGCCCGTGAGCATGACGACCCTGAGCCCGAGCCGGCGAAGGGCGGCCACCGCCCTCGCCGCGTTCGGCTTCACGTCGTCGAAAAATCCGAGCAATCCCGCCACTGACCCGTCGACCGCGACGATGGCGACCGTGCGGCCCTGTGATTCGAGTGCCGCAATGGTCTCATCGAGTGGCTTCAGCCCGAAGCCGAGCTCCTCGAACATCGCGCGGTTGCCGACCTGCACCAGTTTGCCCTCGACCATGGCTTGGACGCCGCGGGCCGTGAGCGCCTCGAACTGCGTGGCAGGGGGCAGTTCGAGGCCCCCGTCCGCGGCCGCATCGACCACCGCACGACTCAGCGGGTGCTCACTCGGCGACTCAGCCGCCGCTGCCAGCCGCAGCAGCTCCTCTCGCCCGAACTGAGCGACCGGGACGATGTCGGTAATCACCGGCCGTCCCGCGGTCAGTGTCCCGGTCTTGTCGAGCACGACGACATCCAGGCCCCGTGTCCGTTCGAGCACGCCGGCGTTGCGAATGAGGATGCCGCGGCTCGCGCCGAGGCCGGTGCCCACCATGATGGCCGTCGGCGTCGCCAGCCCGAGGGCGCAGGGGCATGCGATGACCAGCACGGCGACCGCAGCGGTCATTCCCTGCTGCCACTCCCCTGCCCCCCACCCCCAGGCGGCGAAGGTCGCCAGCGCGAGCGCGATGACGACCGGGACGAACACCGCCGCTACCCGGTCGACGACGCGCTGTACTGGGGCTTTGGAGCCCTGCGCCTCCTCCACCAGCCGCACTATCCGCTGGAGAGCTGCATCGGCGCCCACCGCCCTCGCTTCGATGACCATCACGCCGTTCTGGTTCACCGAGCCGCCGATGACGGCATCGCCCGGCTTCCGCTCTACCGGCACGGATTCGCCCGTCAGTAGCGACTCGTCGACGGTGCTCGCGCCCTCGACGACGACGCCATCGACGGGCACGCGCTGGCCCGGGCGAACCAGGATGCGGTCCCCGACGCGCACCATCTCGACCGGCAGCTCGATTTCCGAAGCCTCACGGAGCACCGTGGCGGTTGCAGGGACCTGTGCGAGAAGCGCGCGAATCGCCTGCGACGCAGCCCCTTTTGACGTTTCCTCGAAATACTTGCCCATCGAAATGAAGAACAGGACTGCGACGCTCACGTCAAAGTACATGTGCGTGCCGTGCCTCCCGCTCACCACGACCCATGCACTGTAGGCGTAGGCAACCGAGGTACCGAGCGCCACGAGCACATCCATGTTCGGGTTCAGCTGGCGCAGGCTCGCCCATGCGCCCCGGTAGAAACGCCAGCCAAGTCCGAACTGCACTGGGGTCGCGAGCGCGAGGACCAGCCAGCCGTGCAGCACCGGGTCGCCGAAGAGATGCAGCCCCGCGATGTCCATGGCCATCGCGAGGAGAACCGCCGGGACCGCGAACACCGAAGCGACGAGGAGCCGGAGAAGGCTGGCGCGCGCTTCCGCCGAAAGGTCCCGCCGGTCTCGCGCCGTGACCGGCACGGCGCGGTAGCCGGCCTTCTCCACCGCCCGGACCAGCGACTCCACGGGCACCGGCGCACCAAGGGTGACCTGCGCCGTCTCGGCGGCGAAATTGACGGTCGCAGTTTCGACGCCCTCAACCTTGCTTAGCGCCCGCTCCACCCGCCGTACGCAGGACGCGCAGGTCATGCCGGTGACGCTGAGCGTGACGGCGTTCTCCCTGGTACTGGATGCCATGCTCGGGTCTCCCGGCCGCTTTGAGGCGTTCAGCGGGCCGCCGCTTCGTACCCTTCTTCTTTGACGGTCTCGATGAGTTTCGCCACGTCGAGGTCGTCACCCGTAACCTTGGCCGATTTGTCGGCCAGGCTAACGACCGCCTCGCGGACGCCGGGAACGCCCTTGAGCGCCGCGGTGACGGCATTCACGCAGTGGTCGCACGTCATTCCCGTGATGCTCAGCTCAACGACCTGGGCCATGATGTCGCTCCTCCTGTACGTCACGCGTTGCTCAGGGCTCGCTGGGCCCCCGGGTCCGATATAGCCGCTGCAGCTCAGCAATGGCTTTCTCCTCCTCGCCGCCTTTCATCATCTGGACCACGTGTGTCTTCAGGTGGCCGTCCAGCACGAGGGCGTCCAGGCTCCGGAGCGCGCGCTGAATCGAGAGCGACAGGTCGAGGACCTCCATGCAGTACCTGTCGTCCTCGATCTGCTTCTCGAGGGCGGCCACCTGGCCGGCGATGATCCTGATGCGGCGCCGGGCCTGGCGTCGGACTTCCGGGGTCATTGAACCTCCAATAGGATACCCCCCTATCCTCACGGGTGCGCAAACGCGTGTCAACCGATCAGGACCGCGAGCCGATTGCCCCGAGCGTTCGCAGCCGTTTCACCTCATCCCAGCTGAACCCGAACTCGAGGAGCACCTCCTCCGTATGCTCGCCGAACTCAGGCGCACCGCAACGAATCTTCCCCGGCGTCGCCGCCAGCTGGACCGCCGGACCAACCATCCTGCGAGACTCCCCGGACCGGTGCTGGTATTCGGCGATGTACCCGTTGGCTTCCACCTGCGGGTCGCGGATGAGCTGGGCATAGTCCTGTACGGGGGCGACCGGGAGCCCCTGTCCACAGAGGTACTCCACCCAGTCCCACTGGTCGCGCTCGCCAAAAATCCGGTCGAGTTCAGCAATCAGCTCCGCCCGGTGCTCCATGTGAGCGGGGAGGTTGTTGTAGCGCGGGTCGTCGCGCAGGTCCGGGCGGCCGAGCGCTTCGCAAAGGGGGACCCACCACCGGCTCAGCTGTGCCATGCTCAGGGCAATCCAGCCGCCGTCGCGGCACTGGTACACGTTCCAGAGCGGCGCCGCGTCTTCCCGCGCACGGCGCGGTGGCACCTGTCCGGTGAACAGCGTCCCGGTGATGTTGAATGACTGGAGCATCACCTGCCCGCCGAGAAGCGACGCCTCGACATGCTGCCCTTCTCCGGTCCGTGCCCGGTGAATGAGCGCTAACAGGATGCCGTAGCTCAGCGAGATGGCACCGACCTGGTCAGCCATGCCCCCAAACGAGAACACAGGCGGCTGGTCCGGTGGCCCCTGCACCATCATCGTGCCGCCGCGCGCCTGCCCGAGGATGTCCATTGCGGGCCAGCCGGCATGCGGCCCTTTCGAACCGTAACCGCTCGCGGTCGCATAGATGATGGCCTGGTTGCGAGCGCGGAGGTCCTCGTAACTCAGGCCCAGCCGCTGCATGACTCCCTGGCGCATGTTCTGAACGAACACGTCCGCCCGTTCAGCCATTCGGAGCACCAGCTCCCGACCTTCCGGATGCTTCAGGTCGACGACGATGCCCCGCTTGTTCCGATTATGGCTTTCGAAATACGCCTCACTCAGGCCGCGGCCCGGGTCCGGGGCATCCGGTCCTTCGATTTTGATGACGTCGGCGCCGAAGTCGGCCAGCATAGCCGTGGCGTACGTGCCCTGCTGCCAGATGGTGCAGTCCAGCACGACGAGCCCGGACAATGGCAACCCGGTGTGCGGCACGTTCGGAAACATCCCTGCTCCCCTCCCCGGTTGCGCGGAATCTTGGTGACGCCGCACCATCCTGTCAACGAACTCGAGGGTCGCCGCTGATGTCATCATCCGCTGGACACCGCCGCTTTGCCGCCGCCTGGGACTGGCTCGCCCGGCACGAGAGCGCCCGCGAGCGCCGTCTCCGCGCGAGGCTCGCGGGGCAGGCGTCAGGCCGCGTCCTCGAAATCGGTTACGGGGTTGGCTCCAACTGGCCCCACCTGCCGGCCGGTGTCGAGTATGTCGGGATCGAGCCAGACCCGTACATGCGGGAGCGGGCGGTACGCCATCGTCCCGCAGACCGGTCGCTGGACCTCCGGGACGGCGACGCCCAGGCGCTCGATTTCCCTGACGCTAGCTTCGACACCGTCATCGGCACGCTCGTCCTCTGCACCATTCCGGACCCGGTGGCAGCGCTGCGCGAAATCCGGCGGGTGCTCAAGCCCGGGGGACGCCTTCTTTTCTGGGAGCACGTCAATGCGCGCAGCCGGCTCGGCCGCATCGCGCTCGGTGCTGTCACGCCGCTCTGGTCTCGCGTTGGGGGTGGCTGCCACCCCAACCGCGACACGCTCGAGACCATCGAGGCGGCTGGTTTCGCCGTCCACGACCTCCGAATCGGAAGAATCGGGCCTTTGCCTTCGATTTCCGGCCTCGCCCGGCCGGTGGGGGTGGAACGATGAGAATCGGCGCCCATGTTTCGAGCGCCGGCGGGCCGCACCTGGTCTTCGAGCGCGCCTGGGCCATCGGCGCGGAAGCCGTCCAGCTGTTCATCGGCGCCCCGCAGCAGTGGAAACTGCCGACGCTGACCGACGAGCAGGTCGACCGATTCAACCGCGTTCGGGTGGCTTCCGGCATGCCGGTCTTCTTCCACGGGGTTTACCTGATGAACTTCGGGAGTCAGGACCCTGCAATCCTCGAAAAATCGCAGGCTTCGCTCCTCGCCTACCATCGCTACGCCGGCCGCATGGGAATCGTAGGCACCATTTTCCACGTCGGCAGCCACCTCGGCGCCGGCTTCGATGGCGCGATGGTCGAGCGCATCGCCGGCCTGCTCTCCGCAGTGCTCGAGGACGACGCCTCGAACCCGGCGCTCCTCATCCTCGAAAACAATGCAGGCCAGGGGAATTGCATCGGCGGCCGTTTCGGCGAGCTCGGCGCCATCGTCCGCGCCATGGGCAGCCCGCCCCGTGTCGGCATCTGTCTCGATACCTGCCACGCCTACGCCATGGGCTACGACATCGCAACGCCTGCAGGCCTGGACGCGACGCTCGAGGAGTTCGACCGGGAACTGGGGCTCAAACGCCTCGTGGCTGTGCACGCCAACGACACGAAGCTCCCCATCGGCACCTTCCGTGACCGTCACGAGAATATCGGCGACGGTCACCTCGGCTTTGACGGCTTCCGGACGCTCATCTGCCACCCCGCATTCGCCGATGTTCCCTTTCTGCTCGAAGTGCCCGGGGTCAACGGCGGCGGCCCGGACGCGGAAAATGTCCAGCGTTTGAAGCTGCTCCGGTCCGAGGCTGGACTCGATTCCCCCGGGCTCCCGCCACTTGACGATATCCGTCGAGCAGCCGAGAGCTAACGAAAACAGAAACACGAGGCTTTCGCCGTGCCGCTCACCGGGCGTCTGCAGGGTCGGTTGTTCACGGAGTGTGCTGAATGGGTCTGGGAGCAACTCCAGGAAGAGGGCATCCAGCTTCAGGGTGAACTCGTTGAACTCATCCTCGTCACCGAGCGTGAGCTCGGCATCCATACGGCGCCGCTGGACGTCATTGCCGCTACGCTCGTCGAAGAGTTCGAGCGTCGAGGCATTTCGACTCGGCCGTACCCCGTCGACGCGCGCGTCGTCCGGGCCGTTCTCGAGTGGGAAGATGACTTCTTGGGATTCGCCAACATTCCACGCGCCGACAGTTGACGGGCTGCCGGCTTCACCCGGACACTCGAGCAGGACGCTCGAACAGGAGGTCGCCGGGAACACAACGAACGAACGTTCGGCCTGGGCACGCAGGGAGAACAACGACAAGCGCCAGGTCCGCGCACTTAGCGCGGGTGACGAGGCGGGGGCAGTATCGAACCATTCGGCGGATGGCCCCCCGGCTGCACAGCCGCAGGTGACGCACAAACCATGCCGGGCAACCGGGTGACAAAAGCGCACCACGTGCACGGGTTCCCCACCCGTTCCTTGATGCTCCAGCTCACGATTTGATGTCCCGCCGCGCTGCCGGCGTCGTGCGGGCCCGCTGCGTGCCCCGATCGGCAGCAATTCTGCCGGGAAGGAGCTCTGATTTCAGGTGTGCGGCATCATCGGGTACGCCGGGCACCGCCCCGCCGTGCCTATCCTCCTCCGGGCGCTCAAAGACCTCGAATACCGGGGGTACGATTCGGCCGGGATCGCCGTCCTCGACGGGGACAGCCTCTCGATCACGAAGAAGCAGGGCAAGATAACGAACCTCGAATCGGCGATCGACCCCGTGCCGCCCGGTACGGTCGGTATCGGCCACACCCGCTGGGCAACACATGGCCGGCCGAGCGACCAGAACGCGCATCCCCACGTCTCCTGCGATGGGCGGGTGGTCGTCATCCACAACGGCATCGTGGAGAATTACGCCGCCCTGCGCGAAGAGCTCGCGGCCCGCGGCCATGCGTTCCGCAGCGAAACCGACACGGAGACGGTAGCCCACCTCATCGAGGAAGAGCTCCGCCGCGGTGCGGACCTCTTCGAGGCCCTCCGACGGGTTGCCGTCCGGATAGAAGGCTCACAGGCCATCGTCGCGATGAGCCTCGATGAACCGGGTGCCCTCGCGGCCGCCCGGCTTGGTAACGCCGGCGGGGTCGTCATCGGCTTTGGGCAGGACGAGACCGTGGTCGCCAGCGACCTCGCCGCCGTACTCCCGATTACCCAGGAGGTCGCTTTTCTCGCGGACGGGCAGGTCGCACGGGTCACCGCCGCCGGTGCCGAGGCCAGGACCGTCGCAGGCGAGCCTGTCGTGCTCCACCGCAAGCGAATCCCTATCGACCCCGTGACGGCACTGAAGGGTCAGTACCCCCACTTCATGCTGAAGGAAATCCACGAACAGCCCGAGGCCATCGCCGACACGATCTGGAGCCTCGCGACCCTCGACCCCCCCGCCCTCTATTTCGACGACCTCGGCCCGGCAGCTGAACGGCTCTCCCGAATCGAACGGGTGGTCCTCCTCGGGATGGGGACCAGCCTCCATGCTGCGATGATCGGCCAGCGGTACATCGAGGCGTTCGCCCGCATTCCCGCCTGGGCCGATAACGCCTCGGAGTTCCGGTACCGCGACCCGGTCCTCGACGACCGCACGCTCGTCGTCAGCGTCTCTCAATCGGGCGAGACCGTGGACGTCCTCGAAGCAATGGCGGTCGCGCGGCAGGCTGGCGCGCTCCAGGTCACGATTTGCAACACCGAAGGCGCACAAACCACCCGGGTCGCTGACGGGACCGTCTACACGCGGGCAGGTCTTGAGCGGGGCGTGGCGAGCACCAAGTGCTTTACCGCTTCGGTCGTGGCCCTCTATCTTCTCGCCCTTCGCATCGCCGATGCCAAGGAGAGGCTCAACCGGGCTGAGCTTGCAGCGCACCTGGCCGACCTCTCCCAGCTGCCGCGGGCCGTGGCCAGCATCATCGCCCGCCGGGACTCGCTTCGGAAAACCGCCCTCCGGCATGCGCAGGCCCAGCATGTCCTTTTCCTCGGCCGGGGGCTCGCCTTCCCCGTCGCGATGGAAGGCGCGCTCAAGCTCAAAGAAGTCTCCTATATCCACGCCGAGGGATATGCCGCCGGGGAGATGAAGCACGGACCGATCGCGCTCATCGACCCCGACTTCCCCACGGTCGCCATCGGCACGCGCCACGCGCTCCGCTCAAAGATGGTCGCAAACATCGAGCAGGTCCAGGCAAGGGGCGGGTCGGTGACTGGCGTCATCACCGAGGGCGACACGGAGCTTGCATCGCTCTGTGATGCCGTCATTACCGTGCCCGATGTTTCGTCGTGGCTCGAGCCCGTAGTCGCCGTGATTCCGCTCCAGCTCCTCGCCTACGATGTGGCGGTGCACCGCGGCTGCGACGTCGACCAGCCGCGGAACCTCGCCAAAACGGTGACGGTCGAATGAGCGGCCGTCCAGCCAACGAGAAGCGGCCGATTGGCCGGCCGTGCAAAAGCTGGCCATCGGTCTATAATCGTGCGACCGAAGCCATCGGTCTGCACTATGCGCGATGCGCGGAGGTATAGACAGATTGGTAAGCGTCACTCGTTCCGTCGTCTGGTTTTCCGAGGTAGGCCGAGAGGACGTCGGCCTCGTTGGGGGAAAAGGCGCCAACCTCGGTGAATTGACCCGGGCATCGATTCCGGTCCCGCCCGGTTTCGTCGTCACCGCCGACACCTATTTTCGCTTCATCCAGCAAAACGGCCTCGAACCCGTTATCCGCAAGGAGCTGTTCCGTCTCGACGTGCACGACACCAGGCTGCTGAACGAACGCGCCGAGAACATTCGCCGCCGCATCATGGAAGCGCCGATGCCGGCCCACATCGCCGACGAAATCCGCGCGGCCTACCGAGAGCTCGGCGAAGGCCCCGTCGCGGTTCGCAGCTCCGCTACTGCCGAAGACCTGCCAGAGGCCAGTTTCGCTGGCCAGCAGAGCACGTTCCTCAACGTCGTCGGCGCCGACAACGTCGTCCGCGCCGTTCAGGCGTGCTGGGCCTCTCTTTTTGAAGCTCGAGCCATCTTCTACCGCGAAGAATCGGGCTACGACCACACCAAGGTCGGCCTCGCCGTGCCCGTCCAGCGCATGGTCCAGTCTGAAATCTCGGGTGTTATGTTCACTGTCGAGCCGGTGACCTCCGACCGCACCCGCATTACCATCGAGGCAGTCTACGGCCTCGGCGAAGGCATCGTCTCCGGAGAAATCTCCCCCGACCTCTACCTCGTCGACAAAGACTCTCTTCACATCGTTTCCAAAACGGTTACGCCGCAGGACCGAATGATCGCCCGCCGGCCAGGTGCTGACGGTAGCCACGAAAGCGCAAACGCGTGGCTGCCCGTGCCCGAACACCTGCGCGAGCGTCAGAAGCTCACTGACCCCGAAATCCGGGAGCTGGCCCGAATCGGCCGCGCCGTGGAAGAGCACTACGGCACGCCGCAGGACATCGAGTGGGCCTACGAAAAGGGCCGTTTCTACCTCGTACAGGCCCGTCCAGTCACGACGCTCAAGCACGAACTCAAGGACGACGAAGGAGTCGAAGAGACTGCACCCGTTCTCCTCACTGGCCAGCCTGCCTCCCCTGGAGTCGGCGTCGGCGCTGTCCGCATCGTCCATGACCCGCGTGAAATCGACATCGTGAAGCAGGGCGACGTCCTGGTTGCCGAAATGACCACCCCGGACTTCGTCCCCGCGATGAAACGGGCTTCGGCCATCGTCACAGAACGCGGGGGGCGCACCTGCCACGCCGCCATCGTCAGCCGGGAGCTGGGCATCCCCTGCGTCGTCGGAGTCGCCGGGGCGACGGGCCTCGAGGAGGGCCGCGAAGTGACCGTGGACGGCTCGGCGGGCCGTATCTACGAAGGCCGCGCTGAAGCCCGGCTCGCGTGGTACGAACGCCAGAAGGAGCGCTATGCGCGGTCCGCTTCCCTCAAGACGACGACGAAGCTTTACGTCAATCTCGCCGAGCCGGAGCTCGCGGAAGTCGTCGCCAGGCGGCATGTCGACGGCGTCGGGCTCCTCCGGGCCGAATTCATCGTCGCGCAGATTGGCAAGCACCCGCGCCAGTTCATCGAAGAAGGCCGACCCGAGGAATACACCCGCCGCCTCGAAGAGGGCATCAAGGAGTTCTGCCGGGCCTTCAATCCGCGGCCCGTCGTCTACCGCCTCACCGACTTCAAAACCAACGAATACGCCAACCTCGAAGGCGGTGCCAAGTTCGAGCCCACGGAGGAGAACCCGATGATCGGCTACCGCGGCGCCAGCCGCTACCTCCGTGAGCCCGATATCTTCAAGCTGGAGCTGGATGCCATCACAGGGGTCCGCCGAGAGTTTAAGAACCTTTATGTCATGGTTCCCTTCGTCCGAACGCCCGAGGAACTCCGTGGCGTGAAGCAGCTCATCACGGAGCATGGGCTCGTCCGAGGGGACGATTTCAAGCTCTGGATGATGGTCGAGGTCCCGTCCAATGTCATCATCCTCGACCGCTTCATCGATGTCGGTATCGATGGCATCTCGATCGGCTCGAACGACCTCACCCAGCTGGTCCTCGGCATCGACCGCGACAGCGAGGCCCTAGCAGACACCTTCGACGAGCGGAACGAGGCCGTAATGGCCGCGATTCAGACTGCGGTCACCGTGGCCCGCCGTCGCGGGATTACTGCTTCCATCTGTGGGCAGGCGCCGAGCGTCTACCCGGAAGTCACCGAGAAGCTGGTCGAGTGGGGCATCACGAGCGTCAGCGTCAGCCCGGACATGATCGACCAGACGCGCGAAATCATCGCGAACGCCGAAGCGAAGCTCGGCAGGGCACCCGCCCGCCAGGCCTAGCGCCAACACCGCTCGTCCCCGACCCCGGCACACCCGCCGGGCGTCGGGGCATTTCAGAACCGGCGGTTCGCGGTACTACAATCCCGGTCGATGGACCTCCACGTCGTGCGGCGGCGTCTCGAAGCGGCCGAAGCCTCTCTCAGCCCCTACGCCGCGCGCACTGCGACGAGCCGCGGTCGAAAGCACCCGGAAGAGCCATCGCCGCTGCGGACCGAATACCAGCGCGACCGCGACCGGATCCTTCACACCAAGGCGTTCCGCAGGCTCAAGCACAAGACGCAAGTCTTCATCGCCCCCCAGCAAGACCATTTCGTCACCCGCCTGACGCACACGCTGGAGGTGGCTCAGGTCGCCCGAACCATCGCCCGCGCTCTGAATCTCAATGAGGACCTGGCCGAGGCCGCGGCCCTCGGCCACGACATTGGCCACGGACCGTTTGGTCACGCCGGCGAAGAAGCGCTCGCCGAGTGTCTGCCCGAGGGGTTTCGCCACAACTTCCAGTCCGTCCGCGTCCTCGACCGGCTCGAAAACGGGGGCCGCGGGCTCAACCTCACCTTTGAAGTCCTCGATGCCATCGAAAAGAGCTCGAAGGCACGCGAAGACATCTTTGCCGAGGGCTGGGGCGTCCCGGTCACACTCGAGGGTCAGGTGGTCAAAACGGCCGATGCCATCGCGTACCTCAACCACGACATCCTCGATGCCATCCGCGCCGGTATCATTACGGAGTCGGACCTGCCCGACTCGACGCAGCGGCTCCTGGGGCGGAGTCACGGCGAGCGGCTCGACGCGCTGGTCTGCGACATCGTCGAAGCAAGCTGGGCGGCGACGGGCGCCGGCCCCGACCCCGTCATCCAGTTCAGCCCGCCGGTCCGGGACGCAGCCAACGAGCTGCGCGAATTCATGTTCCGTCGCGTTTACCTTTACGACGAAACCAGGCGGGAGGCCGAACGGGGCAAGCGTATCGTCAGGTTTCTGTTCGAGTACTTCGCCGAGCATCCTGAGCGTATCTCCTCGGACTACTCGTTGCCAGACGACCCGGTCGAACGGCGCGCCGCCGATTACGTCAGCGGAATGACCGACCGCTACGCCATCCGCCTGGCAGCGTCGCTCGGCTGTTCCGACGCTGTCGGCTGGCAGGTTTAGCCCTCCGGCCGCCCTTTCCGGGGTGTTTATGTCCCGGGGGGCACGCCTTGAAGGTAGACGGACCCCCGCCGATACTCGGAGCTACCCGCCATGTCCAACCGCTACGGCTCCAGCTTCGATGACGAGCCGGTGATCGGCGCGCCCCAGGCCGCGGACGAACCCATCATCGGTGCTGGCAGTGTTCCACCCGCCTTTCAGGCGTATGACCCGGCGGGCCACGGCGCCTACACCGAGCCCGAAGCCTATCCCGAGGAAGAGTACTACTGGGACGAGGAAGACTACTTCGGTGGCGAGCCCCCGGCGCGCCAGCCGATGTTTTATGTATTTCTATTTCTGGCCGCCGTCGTCGGTGGCATCCTCGTCTTTCTCGTCTTCACCCTCATAACGGGCGATGGCGGCAACGGTGGCGGTGCAGCGACCGAGTTCGCCGTCCAGATCGACAGCCCTGTGCGGGACCAGCGCCTCGAGATCAATCGGCCGCACGAGGTCACCGTGCAGGCTTCCGCCACTCAGCCGATTCGCCGAGTCGAGCTGTTCGTTGGCGACCGCGTCGTCGATGCCGTCGACATCACCGACACGCCGCCCGACAACCGCTACCGGGTGACGCTCCGATTCACCATCGCCGACAAGGGGACCTACGACATTTTCGTGCGCGTGTTCGCCGAATCCGGCGCTTCGAAAGACTCTGCAAAGGTTCGCATCGTGGCCATCGAGCCGGTGGGCGAGCGCCCGCAGGCCATCCAGGGCCGTGTCGTGGCGGACGCGACGGTTCGAGGGGGCCCCGGCGACGCCTTCCCGGAGACGGGCAGTCTCCGCGCTGGCTCACAGGTCACCATCACCGGGAGGACGCGGGACCTGGCATGGCTCCTCGTCCAGCCCCCTGCCGGCACCCAGGGCTGGGTGCGACGGGCGGCTATTGAACCCCTCGACACTCTTGACCTCGTCCCCGTTCGCGACGTCACTCCAACCCCGCTGCCAACGGCGACGCCCACCGCGGAGGCGTCGCCCACAGCCACGGTCTCGCCCTCGCCCTCACCTGCCGCGAACATGCCCGACTTCGTCCCCACGAATGCCGTCCTTTCAAGCGGCGGCTCCATCCTTCGCGTCACCGTCTCCAACGCCGGGAACAACCCCTACAGCGGCCCGCTCGTCGTTGCCGTCAGTGGCGATGTTCCGCAGCAGGAGCTGGCGGTCAACGTGAATCTGGCGGCCAACGGGGGGTCCACCGTCATCGAATTTCCACTCTCGCCGCCGGTCACCCAGGGCGGGAAACGTGCTGTCGTCACGGTCGACCCGGAGAACATCGTTCGTGAGCAGCGCGAGGACAACAACAGGGCGACCTTCGTTCTCCAGCCCCCCGTCGAGGCGCCGAGCCTCGTCATCACCGCGGCGAACGTTACTGCCGCCACTATCGAGGTCACCCTTCGCAACGATGGGGGCCCCCTGCCCGTGTCCACCGTCGTGGTCCAGGTCCAGCTCGGCGGCCAGATTACCAGCAACAGCGTGAGCATCGCGCTCGCCACGGGCCAGTCGTCGCCAGTCATCGCCGTTGCCAGGCCGGCCGGTTCAGGGCAGGCGACCGTAACCGTATACGTCGGCAACCAGCCCATGGCGAGCACCACGGTGCAGCTCCCGTAGACGGAACTGGTGACCGGCCGTTCATTTCGCCACGGGTCCCATCGCTTCGGCGCCGGCCGGGCGTACCATGTGGACTATGGACGCCGTCGAAGCCATCAAGCGGCAGGTTGACCTCGTCGCCTATATCGGCAGGTTCACGCAGCTCCAGAAGTCCGGGCGCAGTTTTCGCGGACTCTGCCCCTTCCACAGCGAGCGAACCCCGTCGTTTTACGTGTTCCCCGAGCGCGGGACATGGCGCTGTTTCGGGCAGTGCGGCGAAGGCGGCGACCTCTTCACCTTCGTTCAGAAGCGGGAGAACCTCGATTTTCGCGCAGCCCTGCAGCTCCTCGCGAACGAAGCCGGCATCAGCCTTCGGGATGAGGACCCCAGGCGTCGCTCTCAGCTCGAACGTCTCGTGGCGGTCGTTTCGGCCGCGGTCGGCTTCTATGAGCGCCAGCTTCGCGAGCCGGGCGGGGCGGAGGCGATGGCGTACCTCGTCGAGCGGCGGGGTCTCAGCCTGGAGACCATCTCGGCCTGGCACCTCGGCTGGGCCCCAGAAGGCTGGCACCATCTTCGCGATTTCCTCCTCAACCGCGGTTATACCGAGGCCGACATCCTTTTGGCTGGCCTGCTCGTCGAGTCGGACGAGGACCGCGAGCCGTACGACCGTTTCCGGGGACGCATCATCATCCCCATCGCCAACGAGCGCGGCGAGTTCGTGGCTCTCGGCGGTCGCGGGATCCATGGCGAAGAACCGAAATACCTCAATTCGCCCCAAACGGAGGTCTTCGACAAGGGCCGGACGCTGTTCGGACTGCATCATGCGGCCCCGGCCATCCGGGAAAACGGCGAGGTCGTCGTCGTGGAAGGCTACATGGACGTCCTCGGTCCCTGGCAGGCCGGCTACCGCAACGTGGTCGCCACGATGGGCACCTCGCTCACCCGCCATCACGCCATCCTCCTGCGCCGCTTCGCTCCCCGGATTGTCCTCGCCCTCGACCCCGATGCCGCCGGCATGAACGCCGCTGCCCGAGCGGGCAGTCTCGTTCTCGGGTTCGACAGCGAAGAGCATGCCGCGGCCTCCGCCCGCTCCGCCGACGAGCTCACCGCAGAAGTCGACGTCGACCTTCGCGTCGCAGCCCTGCCGCCCGGTCGCGACCCGGACGAGCTCGTGCGAGATGACCCCCGCAGATGGGAGGATGCGATCGCCGGGGCAGTCCCATTCGTGGAGTTCCTTCTGTTGCGCCTGCTCGGAGATAGGCGGCCGGATTCGCCGACCGAAGCGAGGCACCTCATCGACCGCCTCCGGCCCGTGCTGCTCGCCGTCCGAGACCCAGTTGAGCGGGCAATCTACGTGCAGCGGGTTGCCCGTGCGCTGGGGGTTACGGAAACGAGCGTGGCGGACCGGCTAAAGCCGTCCCGTCCTTCTCGTCGCCAGCCCGCGGGCCGCCCCGACCCGCTGAACCCGGAGGAAGTACTGCTGGCGATGCTTCTTCAGCACCCGGCCCTCCGCCTCGCCTACCGAAACTACCCCGAAACCCTGTTCTCTGGCGCGGTCGAACGAGAGATTTTCCGCCGCTGGCTCCGGGACCCCGAACGCGCCGCGGAACCGGTCGACGAAGTGGGGGCCCGGGCGGCGCGGCTTGCCGCCTACCGCCTGCCGCCCTTGACCGACTTCGAAGCCCGTCGCGCCGCCGACGAAAAAATCGCCGCAGTCCTCCGCGAGCGGATTCGTCTCCACCAGGCGGCCCGCGCCGAAGAACTCTCCGAGGCAGAACAGCGTCTCGGACCGAACCGCCTGGCCGAACTGGCGGTCGCTGCGTGGCGCGGCGAAGTCCCCCCCGGTGAAGACCGGGACCTCGCCGAAGCGCTGATCGAGGAGCTCGAGCTGGGGCTCAGTATTCACCGGCGGGAGCACCCGCCCGCCCGGTGACCAAAAAAATTTACAAATCGAGCCGGCCTCCACCCCGTTCACGCGTCCTTTCCCATCTTGACACCTTTACCCTTGCGGACGTATTACATACCGGCCGGTCGGCATGTTCCGTCCGGAATATCGCGGGAGGTGCCTAATGGCTAGGCTCCGCATGCTCCTCGTTGCTGGTGTGCTGGCTGCGGTCGCGGTCGTTTCGACGGCTGCGCCCATGCTGACCATCCGCTGGTAAACCGGGAGCGCAACACCCAGGAAGGGGGCTGGCAAGCCGGCCCCCTTCGTCATGCCCCGTGACTCGAACGGGCACTCTCCACGACCCCGGCATGCCGGCTGTGGAGCACATCGGCATCGATCAGCAGCCCGGTCATTTCCGCCAGCGCAAGCGCCTCGTCCGGTCGCAGGCCGGCATCGACTGCCGCCGCAGCAAGGGCCGCTTGCCGCTCGAGCAGGTAGGCGTCGAGCAGTTCTCTCACCTCCACTTGGCGGGTCGCGGTCGTCCATGCATCCATCAGCAGCGCTGCGTGGACCGCGGCGTGCCCCGCCGCCCGGAGGTACTGCCGGGCAGCGGCGTCAGGTCGCTCCTCCTGGCGTATGGCGGCGGCCACCGCGTCGACGCGCTGTCGAGCTTCGGACAGGACCTCGTCGATAACCGCGAGATACAGGTCGAGTTTTGTCGGAAAATGGGCGTAGACGGCGCCTTTCGAGAGTCCGGCAGTGGCCGCTATCGCATCCAGCGAGCCGCCGTCAAACCCACGCTCCGCGAAGGCCGCCCGCGCGGCGTCGAGCAGCTGCCGCCGTGTCCTAGCTCGCCGCTCTTCCTGGCGCATCGTCATCCAGCCTCCAGGCGGGGCGGTAGAGCAGCGGCCGGGCGGGGTTCCCGGGCGTCTCGTGTTTCCAGCGGGGGAACAGCGCTTCGAACGCCTCCACCACGAGAGGGTCGAACTGGCTTCCCGCGCAGCGAAGTATCTCAGCAAGCGCTGCGTCGGGCGACTGTCCCCGGCGGTAGGGCCGGTCCGAAATGATGGCGTCGTACGTGTCGCAGACCGCAAAAATTCGCGCGCCCAGGGGTATCTCATCGCCTGCCAGGCCTCGGGGGTAGCCCGCGCCGTCCCACCGCTCGTGGTGGGCCAGCACGATCTTCGCCGCCGGGCGAAGATACGGAACCTGGGCAAGGATGCGGTACCCCATCGCTGGGTGCCGCCGCATGAACTCCCACTCCTCCTCGGTCAGCCGGTCGGGTTTCAACAAGATGGCGTCCGGAACGCCGATCTTGCCGACATCGTGCATGAGCGCGCCCTGGTAGATGGTGAGGAGCTCCTCGTCGTCTCTGACCCCGAGCATCCTGGCGACGTCCAGCGCATGCTGCGCCACCCGAACCGAATGGCCCCGCGTCTCCTGGTCGCGGACGTCCAGGGCCGTCACCAGCGACTCCAGCGTCCCGGTGTAGGCGTCCCGTAGCTGTTCAGACATTTCCCGGATTTCGATGTACGCCCGGTGCAACTGTTCGTTCGAGCGCTCGAGACGGACGACGTTCTCGCGTGTGCGTTCTACGAACTGGCTGACTGAGTACCGGGCTAGCACCAGCGGAAGTACCATCACCACCACGGCGGCCACTCCCAGCTCCTGGAAGATCACCGCGAGGCCGCCCGCGACGAGGCCAAGCACGGCGTAATACGGGAACAGCCAGCCGATGTTGTCCCGGAAACTCGAAACGAGCGTCCGGCCGTTCGTCAATGCGACGATGGCGGCGACCCATACACCGTCGATTGCGTACAGGATGAGCGCCGCAGTGCCGCCCTCCGCGAGGGAAAGCACGGGGCGCGGGACGAGCCCATCGGCGGCAGACTGGATGACCATCGCCCCGGCAGCAGCGCAAAAGGCCGCCAGCGTCTCGTGACCGAAGTTGAACGCGAGCTTTCGTGGATTCCGCTCCCCGGTCAGCCAACCGGCAATCGCAATCGCGCTGGCGGTCGTCACCGCCCCGGCCGGCCCGAACAGCACCGCCGCCATCGCCGTGCCGACGAAGCTGACCGAAACCCAGCCCCCGAAATACAGCCGGACCGACAGGGACTCCGTTAAGACCGCGAGGAGCACGACGACTGCGAGCCCGACAGGGTCACGGAGCGGTTGGATGAAGAACGCCCATGTGAAGGCAAGGGCCCCGGCCGCGAACGTCAGGGCGATGAACCAGTCTTCGCGCCGGCTGGCGGTGGATCGGTGAGGCATCGCATAGGTACTTATCGACCGCTCAGGATGACCGCTGCAGTCCCACACCCTCGCCCCGGGGCAGGCAAACTACTGCTCTTTTGCCGGAAGGTGGCCCCGCTTTCCTGCAAAAGTCAGGTCGGTGCGGCTATCGAGCCCTAGCCTTGGTATTGCCTTCGTTCGGGTGCCTTCCGGGGGTGCGGCTCCGCTCGATAGCATCGGCCCCAGTCGTTCGCCGGCGAGATTTGGTAGCGGCGGGGCGACCCGGGCTGACTGCCTTCGCAGTCAGCCCGGGCGGGCGTACACTCCCGCCCATGGAAGCTCCGCTCGAAGGTATCCGCGTCCTCGATTTCACCCGCTACCAGCAGGGACCGTTCGCAACCGTCATCCTCGCTGATTTCGGCGCCGATGTCGTCAAGGTGGAAGACCCGGCCGGGGACTACGGCCGGCGCATGTGGCGGGAACCCGACGGTTTCTCTGCGTTCTGGGAGTCGCTCGATCGGGGCAAGCGCTCAGTCTGCATCGACCTCCGCCGGTCCGAGGGCGTCGACCTCGCCCTCCGTCTCGCGGACCGGGCTGATGTCCTCGTAGAAAACTTCCGGCCGGGGACGATGGAGCGATGGGGCCTCGGCCCCGATGTCGTGCGTGCACGCAACCCGCGCCTCGTCTACGCCCGCGCGACGGGCTGGGGTTCGAGAGGCCCCTTGGCGAAGCTCCCATCGTTCGACCAGATCGCCCAGGCCTACTCCGGCTTCGCGCAGCACGCCGGGGGAGGCCCCGGTCACCGCCCCGAAATCCCCTACCCCGGGATTGCCGACCAGACTGGCGGCATGAACCTTGCCCTCGGCATCATGACGGCGCTGTTCGTGCGGGAGCGCACCGGTCGGGGACAGGTGGTCGAGGTCTCCCTCCTCGGTACCCAGCTTGCTCTCCAGGCACCGGAGCTCCTCCACGCGCTGCACTTCGGGAAAGAGCGGCCCCGAGAATTCCGGGCCGCTCCGACCGTCGGACACTACCAGTGCGCCGACGGCCGATGGGTCATGATCGTAGGTATCGACCAAAAATTCTGGCCCCGGATCGCGCGCGCCCTCGGCCTCGACCATCTCATCCATGACCCGCGCTTCGCCCGCGGCTTCGTTCGCTACAAGCATCGGCACGAGCTCGAACCGATCCTTGAAGAGGCCTTCGCCAGCGACACCTCAGCGCACTGGCTCGAGCGGCTCCGGCAGGAGGACGTCCCTGCCTCCATCGTCCAGGACTACCTGGAGCTCGCCGAATCTGAGCAGGTCTGGGCCAACGGCTACCTCGCGGAAACCGACCATCCGAGGTTCGGACGGCAGCGGGTGGTCGGGCCTCACATCCAGCTTTCCGAGACCCCGCCCCGCCTCAGTTTTCCCGCGCGTGACCTCGGTGTTGACACCGCCGACGTCCTGCGCGAAGCGGGACTCACCGGCCAGGAAATAGAGCGCCTCCAAGCCGAGCGTGTTATCGGTCCCGCCGGGGCGTGACCGTCAGGGGGTGAGGTCGCCGTTCGCGGGGCCACGCGCCCCGGCAAACGCAAAGCCGAGCACCTGCAGCCCGACACGGACGGCTTCCGCTTCGCCTTCCCCGCCCGCACCCGCGAGTACCCGGGAAGCGATAGAGTCCGCAGCCTCGAGGGCACCCGGTGCATCGAAATCGTCCTCGAGCCGCGTGAGCATCATCCCGAGGGCCGTTCTGTCGGGCTCGGCCGACTGGGCCCGGCTGACTGCCGCCTTCAGGCGGCCATACCGCTCGCCCAGCGCATCGAGGGCCCCCCGCACGTAGTTCGCATCGGCGCGAAGGTGGTGGCTGAGGAGATAGAGCCGCAGGTGGTCCGGCTCATAGGACTGCATCAGCTCGCGGGCGAGCACCAGGTTGCCGAGCGACTTGCTCATCTTGACGCCGTCGAGCTGGAGCATCCCGTTGTGAACCCACCAGGTGCAGAAGGGTTCAACGCCATAGGCGCACTCCGCCTGGGCGATCTCGTTCTCGTGGTGCGGGTACTTCAGGTCGCTTCCGCCGCCGTGGATGTCGATGCGGGTCCCGAGGTGCTTCACCGCCATCGCTGTGCACTCGATGCTCCAGCCTGGCCGCCCGGGGCCCCACGGGCTCTCCCACGCGGGGTCGCCGGGGTCGACCTGCTGCCAGAGCAGGAAGTCAAGGTGCCCGCGCTTTTTGTGCGCCCGCTTCGATTCGGGGTTTTCCCGCTTCCCCAGCTCCTCCAGGGTCAGGCCGCTCAGCCGCCCGTACCGCGGGAACGAAGCGACGTCAAAGAAAACGTCGCCGTCCACGACGTAGGCGTGACCCAGCTCGATCAGCCGTGCAGTCGTGTCGATGATCTCCGGGATATGGTCCGTGGCATACGGGTAGACCGTCGGCCGCAGCACATTGAGGCGGTCGAGGTCTTCCCTGAGGATTGCGTCGTTCTCGTCCCGTATCTCGGCAATCGGCCGCCCGCCCTGCCGGCGGGACACCATGATCATGTCGTCGTCGATATCGGTGACGTTTTGCACATACCGTACGCGGTAGCCGAGCCAGACGAGATACCGCCGCAGCGCATCGAACTGCACATATGAAAACGCGTGCCCCAGGTGGGTAACGTCGTACGGGGTCACCCCACAGACGTACATGCGGACTTCGCCGGGGCTGACCGTTCGAAACTCCCGGACCTCGTTCCCAAGCGATGTGAACAGGCGAAACGGCACGGGGGGCTCCTCGCGACGGGCTGCGGCTAGCGTAGCAGAGCCTCGGTTTCTCTTCGCAACCTTCAGCTGAGCGCGCCCGACGCCATGAGCTCCGCGATGCGGTCATCGTCATAGTGGAGCACCGAGGCCAGCACATCGAACGTGTCTTCTCCCACCTCGTGCACTCCCTCGTAGGCCGGGGGCCGCACTCCGTCGAATCGGGCGGGGAACCGGTCGATGCCGTACTCCCCCCACTTGGCCGCCCGGGCGCTGCCGAAGAAGTCCCTCGCCGCGAGCTGCGGGTCCCCCTCGACGAGGTCGCGCGCGTCCTGCACCGGCCCAGCATGGACACCAGCCCGCTGCAGACGCTCCGCGAGTTCGACGGCGTCCTCGCTGCGGGTGCGGGCGGCAATCGCCTCGTCCAGCTGCCGCCAGTTCTCCACGCGCAGGCGGTGGGTCGCAAACGGCCCCCCGGGGTCGAGCTCGAGCATCCCGGCGAGCCGCCGCCACTCGTCGTCTCCCCGGACCGCGATCGCAATCCAGCGGTCCTCTCCTGCACACGGGTAAATCCCGTGTGGCGCCCAGGCGTCGAACGGGTGACGGTTGCCGCGCGGTTCCGGGTTCGCCCCGTTGGCAAGGAAGTCCATCAGTGCCGGGGCCATGATGCCGAGGCCGAGCTCGTACTGCGCGAGGTCGACTGCCAGACCGCGTCCCGTGCGCTCACGGTGCTCGAGGCCTTCGAGGGCCGCAAGCGCCGCCGCCAGTCCACTCAGGTGGTCGGTAAGCGAAAATCCGTACCCGTCGGTGCGTGTTCCTTCCGGATTCGTAAGGTAGGTAAGGCCGGTCAGCGCGTGGATCGTCGGCGCGTAGGTCACGAAGTCCTTCCACGGGCCATCCTGTCCCATGCCACCCATCGAGATGACCGTCACACCAGGGTGTTCGCTCTTCAGCGATTCGTAGTCGAGACCCCAGCGCCGCAACACACCGGCTGAGAAGTTTTCGATGACCACGTCCGACTTCAGCGCGAGGTCGCGTGCGACGGCCCGGGCTTCGGGGCGCGTCATATCGAGGGCGATGCTCTTCTTGTTTCGATTCCAGCAGACGTAATACGGGTGGTCGGGGGAGTTCGCGCCACCGCTCCGTTTCGCGCTGCTCACCTTGATGACCTCCGCACCGAGGTCGCCGAGCACCCGCGTGCCGAACGGTCCGGCGAGGACGTGGGTGAAATCCAGGACACGCACCCCTTCGAGCGGCCGGGCCCGGTCGGGGGCCGCGGCCGCTCGCGGGGCGGGCTCGGGCACCCGAGGGGCCCAGCCGGCCTCATCTGCGGCGATGCGCACCGGCGGTGAGGGGGGCGGCCCATCCGCGTTGGTGCGGAAAAAACGGCCGGGAAGCTTCGTCCGCCCGAATCCTGGCACCTCGACCTCGGAGAGATACCCCCGTGCCGCGATCTGCGGGCTCCGCTCGACCGACTCACGTACGTCCCAGACCACCCCGAACGGCTGGTGCCGGCGCTGCCCCTCGTAGAACAGGTCTTCTCCGCGCTCCCAGGTCGCGACCCACTCGCGCAGCACCTTCATCACGTACGGGAGGTTCTTCACCATCGCGATAACGTCGGGGAACTTCTCCCGATCTGCGAGGTCCTGTGCCGCCCCGCATTCGATGAGCCAGGGAACGAGAACCTCGGTCAGCTTCAGCGAGGCCGTTACCATCACGCCATGACCGTCCCTGGCCGGGTACACCTCGTAGGCGCCGCTCCAGTGGAGGCTGCCCTGGCGTCGGGCGATTGGGGTGCCCCACGTGCCGTTGGGGAAGAACCACTGCATCAGGAGCTGCTCGGTGCAGCTCACCAACGCCTCGTGCGCGGAGAGGTCAATGTGAGTTCCTGCACCAGTGAGCCGTGCCATCCGGTAACCGGCCAGCGCAGCCACCGCCGCGTACAGCCCGACCGTGTGATGGGACTGGTTGCCGTAGCCCGAAATCGGTGGGCTGGAGGGGTCGCCGGTCAGCCACGCCGAGCCACTGAGTGCGTTGGCCACGAGGTCGTTGACCCGCCACGAGCAGCGCGGCCCATCGAGTCCCATCGGCGTTACCGACACCCGCACGAGGCGGCCATTGGCGGCCCGGAGCTCAGCGGCCTCGAAGGGCGGAGACGCAGGCGCCCAGTCTTCGAGCAGGATGTCGGCCGACGCCGCGAGCTGGAGGAAGCGCTCTCGTCCGTCCAGCTCTGAGAAGTCGAGCGCCAACACCCGCTTGCCCGCGTTGTACCAGGTCGACTGAATGGAGACCCCGCTCGACCCGAAGAACGGCGGTTCCGCGTCCAGCGGGTCTCCTCCCGGCCCTACGACGCGGACCACGTCGGCGCCGGCATCAGCAAGCAGCCGGCCGGCGAGGATACCGTTCCACCCGGCGCACTCGAGAACACGGAGACCACAAAGAGGCTGAACGCTCGACATGGCGACGATCATATCGGCGGTGGCCGAAAAGGCAGCCCGGCGTGAAGACCATGGCGAAATTTTTCCCCGGCATTGACCGGGAATTCGCGAATTTGCGTTGTCTGTCATGTGTATTCCGCTATCGTTCGGGTTGTCACAAGCCGGACGGCTGGGGTACGGTGCCCGGAGCCCCCGGGAAAAAGGAGCAGGCGATGCCGATGACCCCCCACCGGCACACCCTGGCAACCGTCCTGGTCGCCATCCTTGCCGTCGCCGGCGCTGCTGGTCTGTTCGGGCCGGTGCACGCCGATTCCAACCACCCGATCGTTGAGCGGGCACTGCGCGACATCGGCACCTACCAGGGCGAATGCTGGCCCTGGGTAAGGCGGGTCGTCTTCGAGGCCACCGGGCGCGAAATGGGCTTCGACTACCGGGGCGGTTTCCTCGAGGCTGGTGCCATCGAAATCGAGGCCGCCGACGCCGCTCCCGGCGACATCATCCAGGTCGCCCGCGACGGCTGGACCTCGCCAGACGCCGACTACCCCGGACTTCACACGGCGATCGTCATCCGGAACCGGGGTGATGGCACGTTCGATGCCATCGATTCCAACCAGGCCTGGGACGGCATCGTCCGCCTGCGGCCCGCCTACGACCCCTTTGCCCAGGCGAACGCCAACGGCCTGCAGGTTCGCATCTACCGGTTTCCGGGTGCCGCAGGCCAGCCGCCGGGACCGAGAACGCCCGGGTCGTCACTTGCCCCCGGCGACACCGTGCGCGTCAATACACCCGGCGATTGCCTCCGCCTCCGAACATCCCCGGGCGGAGAGATCATCCAGTGCCTGGCGCACGGCACCCGTGTGACGGTCATCGAGGGGCCCGTGCGGCAGGTGGGCGTCGAATGGTACCGCGTGGCCACGCCGCTCGGGGAAGGGTGGATGGCCGGGCTGTACCTGCAAAGAGAGACGGGCCCGGCGGCCGCTCCGAGTGCCCAGGGCCCAACGCGTCCGCTTCTCCAGTACCGCGCCGTGGTGCCGCTGACGGCCGTCGACTGACCGCCCAGTTGCTATGACGACTTGTCGCGCGCACCACGGCTGCCGTCCTACGCACCCGACGGTAGCCTGATCTCCATGCCAGCACCGGGACGGGGAATGCCGGCATGATGGACTTCCCGGATGCGTCGCTTCGGCCCGGCCAGGCCGAGGCCCTCCGCCGCTGGCAGGAGGCCCTCGCCAGCGGCTCGCGTACTGAACTGGTCGTCGTGCCCGTCGGCTACGGCAAGACCGTCATCGGAGTCGGCTCGTTCCTCGTCGCGGCCGGGCAGGCCCTCGCCGACACGTGCCTGTATCTGACGCCTACCGACGTTCTCCGGACGCAGGTCTACGGCGGCATCGAGCGTACTCTGCACCTGCTCGGCGCGCGGTTTGAGGCCCGCAAATACCTTGCCGAGAACGCGACGCTCCACCGCGCCGCCGCCAATCGCGCAAACATCATCGTGGCCACGTACCAGCAACTCGCGGCTGCCCCGGAGCGGTACGCCCGCCTTTGCGCGAAGCGGCACGTGCACCTGGTCTGCGATGAGGCTCATCACCTCGGTGACCGCGGTCAGTGGGCCGCCGCGCTCCGCCAGCTCCCGGTCGCCACGAGCCTGCTCCTCTCGGCGACGCCCGTCCGGCTCGACCGTGAGCCGCTCGCCGGCGCCCGTTACCTGCCAGCGGAGAACGGTGAGGGGCTGACCATCGACCCACTCGTTCATGTGACGATGCGCCAGGCCTGGCGCGAAGGACGCATCCTCAAGCGACTGGCTATCCAGATGAAGGACTACGCCGTCGAGCTCCGGAGTGCCGAGGGCGAGGTTTTCACCTTCACCGCCTCAGAAATGGCCGAGCTGCCCGACTTCGACCAGCGCTGCGTTCGCCAGCAGCTCCGATGGAACGACGATTATGTCGAACCTCTCGTTCGCGAATTTGCGCTCACCCTCGAGCGAAAGCGAGCTCTCGCCCCGGGTCAGCACCAGGGTCTCGTGTTCGCCGCCACTACCGCGCACGCTGACCACCTCGCGCGTGTTTTCGCCCGCCACCATCCCGCGCTCCGGTGCACCGTCGTCCACAGCGGCGAGGACCTGCCGGCGGCCGAGGCGGAGCGGCGCATGCGCGACTTCCACGGGGGCCGCTTTGACGTCCTCATCCAGGTGCGAAAGGCGAGCGAGGGCTTCGACGCACCCACCGTCTCAGTGCTCCTAAAGCTGGATGCCGTCTTCAGCCGCGAACCGGTCATCCAGCAGCTCGGGCGAGGACTCCGCTTCAATCACAATCTGCCTGAAACACAAAACGTCCTTCACGTCTTCATTGGTCGCGACCCACGCCTCGCACCCATCATCGACCACCTCGAACGCGAAGCGGCAATCCCTACCATCCCCCGGCCGCTCGACCGAAGGGCCGCTGGCATCGAACAGGGCGCAGCCCCAGAACAGTATGAGGAGGGGCTCGCCGGGGACGAAACCCGGCGGGAAGTGCCGGAAGTCGTGGAAGTCGTCGAGGCCGGTGATGCCGTGCTCGACGAAACGGGGCGGCTCATCGAAGGTCAGCAGCTCACGATGTTCGGCATCCCCGCGCCGTCGCCAGACCCGCCGGTCCAGTCCCGGGCCGGGGCAGAGACCGCACGGCCCGCCGCGTCCGTCATCGACCTCCAGGCCGAACTTCAGGAGGCCATCGAGTACTGTAAGACCTGGACAGCCCGCGCAGCTCGAGAGCGCGCACGGCGTTTCGGCACGCGCGAGAATCATTTCGCGGTGCTCAACGCCGCTTTCGCGCGCGAAACGGGCCGGCGCGGCACCCTCACCACCCCCGCGGAGTATCGTCGAAAGGGCGACTGGATGAAGCGCAAATACCTTGAGCTGCTCGGTTGAACCGGGACTCCTCAGAGGTCGACGATACGGTATTTCGTCACCGCCGCGAGGTCGCTCGGCCGAAGCTCAACTTCCGCGCCGCGCTCACCCGCGCTCACCAGCACCGTCTCGTGCTGCAGTGCGGCGGCGTCGAGCAGCGCCGGGAACCCCCGGCCGAGGAGGGCGAGGGCGCTGATGCCGCCGATTTTTAGTCCCGTGAGGCGCTCGGCGTCCGCGGGCCGGGCGATGCGCAACCGTTTTACGCCGAGCGCGGCGGCGAGGGCCTTCAGGTCGAGCTCCGCCGACCCCCGTACCATGATGAGATACGGCCGGCCTCGCGGCGGGTCCTCCTCGACGACGATTGTCTTCAACACCCGCGCCCGGTCCACGCCGGTGGCCCCGGCCACACCTTCCGCCGACCGGACAGCCGGGTCGAACCGCACCAGCCGGTGAGGCACCCTCCGTGCTTCGAGAAGCTTCACGGCGATGGGTTTCTTCGCGGGCATCTCATGTCTCGGGCGGGTAGGATACGCGGGCAATTCCCCTGACGAGAGGCCCGCCCCTATGGACTTCGAGCTCCCGGCCCACATCCCCGGTCTCCTGCGAGAACTCGACGAATTCATCGAGCGCGAAATCAAACCGCTCGAACGGGAGAACGACAACATTCGATTCTTCGACCACCGCCGCGAGTGGGCTCGCACCGATTTCGAAAATGGCGGCATCCCCCGCAAGGAATGGGAGGAGCTCCTCGCCGAGATGCGCCGCCGCGCCGACCGCGCAGGCTGGCTCCGCTTCGCCGTTCCGAAAAAGTACGGTGGCCGTGACGGCACCAACCTCGAAATGGCCATCATCCGCGAGCACCTCGCGAAGAAGGGCCTCGGTCTCCATAACGACCTCCAGAACGAGTCGTCCGTCGTCGGCAACTTCCCCACCATCAAGATGTGGGAGCAGTTTGGGACGGAAGAGCAGAAAAAGGAGTTCCTTGAAGGCATGTTCACCGGCACGACCCGCGTCGCCTTCGGTCTCACAGAGCCGAACCACGGGTCTGACGCCTCCTGGCTCGAAACGCGCGCCGTCCGCGACGGCGACGAATGGGTCATCAACGGCAAGAAACGCTTCAACAGCGGGCTGCACAACGCCACCCACGACCTCATCTTCGCCAGGACCTCCGGCGAAGAAGGCAAGCCCCGCGGTATCAGCTGCTTCATCGTCCCGACCAACGCCGAGGGCTTCTCCGTCGACTTCATGTGGTGGACGATGAACATGCCGACCGACCATGCGGAGGTCACCCTCAAGGACGTCCGCGTCCCCGCGACCGCCATGCTCGGCAAAGAAGGCGACGGGCTCGCACTGGCCAACACGTTCGTCCACGAGAACCGCATTCGCCAGGCCGCTTCCGGTGTCGGCGCCGCGCAGTACTGCATCGACCGCGCCGTGGAGTACGCGAAGCAGCGCGTCACTTTCGGCCAGCCGCTCGCTACCCGGCAGGCGATCCAGTGGCCCCTCGCCGAGCTCCAGACGGAGTGCGAGATGGTCCGATGGATGGTCTACCGCACCGCGTGGCTGCTCGACCAGCAACACCACATGGAGGTCAGCGACAAGGTGGCGATGTGCAACTACCGGGCTAACCGCCTCGCCTGCAACGCCGCCGACCTCGCTATCCAGGTGCATGGCGGCATCGGCTACACCCGGCACATGCCCTTCGAACACATCTACCGTCACCACCGGCGCTATCGCATCACCGAAGGCAGCGACGAAATCCAGATCCGCCGCATCGCCCAGGTGATGTTCGGGATCGGGAGTTCGCGCCGGCCGGCCGAGTAACTCGGCGCCAGCGGGCGCGAACGTTGACCTTCTCCCGGCTACGATCCCGAGGATGTCCGCGCTCGACCTCGCATTCATCGGAACTGGGAACGCCTTCGCGCCAGGCGGGCTGTGCTGGAACGGCTTCGTGGTTGGGGGACGGTTCCTCTTCGAAGCGCCGCCCCAGGCGCTCCAGTCGCTGAACCGGATGGGCATCGACCCGAACGGGCTGGACGCTGTCATCCTGAGCCATCATCACGGGGACCACTTCCTCGGCCTGCCGTTCATCCTCCTCCACTGGAAGTACTACGGGCGCTCACGCCCAGCGGCCGTAGTTGGCCCTCCCGGCACCAGAGAACTCGCCGCCGCGATCGGGCGCTCGGTCTACCCGGGGCTGTTCGATATCGCGTACGACCTCCGCTGGATTGAGCTTTCCGGCGGACAAGCGGTCGAGGTCGAGGGGGTCCGGCTCACGGCGCAGGTAGTCGAGCACGACGCCCGGCTCAGCCTCAATCTCGGGTATACCGGCGAACTCGGCGGGCGGACGTTCGCCTACACCGGGGACACTGGATTCTGCGATGCGATCGTCCAGATGGCTCAGGGTGCTGAAGTTCTCATTGCCGAGTGCTCGTCGGTCGATGAGAAGATTCCCATCCACCTCAACCTCACGGAAGACATCCCGAGGCTCAGGGAGAGCATGCTGCCTGGGGCCCGGCTCATCCTGACTCACCTCGGGGCCGGGGTTTCCGCCGCGCACCTGCGCGATACGTTCGTGGCCCGGGACCTCGAGCGATACCGTCTCTGAAACCCGTGGGTAGAATGGGCCGGCAGAAGGAGAAACAGCACCATGCCACATCCGCTGCGCGGCACCGCGGCCATCACCGGCCTCGGCATGACCCCTATGGGCCGCATCTACCGGTCGACCAGCGAGCTGGCGGCCGAGGCGGTCGCAAAGGCAATCCAGGATGCGGGACTGAAGAAGGACGACATCGACGGCCTGCTCATCAACGCAGGTATCACGGGAACGACAGGCGGCGGACTCACCCTGGGCCTGCAAAATTACCTCGGCCTCAAAAACCTCCGCCTCCTCAACCACATGAACGCCGCCGGCTCGACCGCCGCCCAGATGGTCCAGTACGCCACGATGGCCATCCACGCCGGCATGGCCACACACGTCCTCTGCGTCTTCGCTGATGCGCCCCTGAAGGAAGGCACCTCCGCCGGGGCGGCGTATGGCGGTGCGGCGCGCAATCCCCAGCGCCCGCGGGGCATGGCCGGCCTCTACGCCGCTGCGGGCTACTTCGGAGCCAACACCCCCTACGCCCTAGCCGCCCGACGCCATATGGCGCTCTACGGAACGAAGCAGGACCACCTTGGCATCATCGCCGTCGGGCAGCGGCGTTGGGCGACGATGAATCCGCTCGCCCAGATGCGCGAGCCCATCACACTCGAGGACTACCACGCCTCCCGCTGGATTATTGAGCCGCTCCACCTCCTCGATTGCTGCCTCGTCTCCAACGGCGCGGTAGCGGTCATCGTCAGCCCGGCTGACCTGGCCAAGGACATGCCGCAGCCTCCCGTGTACGTACACGGTATGGGTCAGGGCCACCCCGGCGACAGCGGACGAGCAGGCTCCAACTGGGAGACTGAGACCGGTGCCAGGCTCGCCGCCGAGACCGCCTACCGAATGGCGGGCCTTGGTCCGGGGGACATCACGCAATGCCAAATTTATGACTGCTACACCTACACGGTGCTCGTCACCCTGGAGGACTACGGCTTTTGTAAGAAAGGGGAAGGTGGACCCTTCGTCGAGGACGGCAAGCTCGGTCCGGGCGGGTCTCTGCCCACCAACACTGGTGGCGGCGAGCTTTCGGCTTACTACATGTGGGGCATGACCCCGCTGAGCGAAGCCGTCATCCAGGGGCGCGGACATGGAGGCGAGCGACAGGCGAAGAACGACGTCATCCTCGTGACCGGCAACGGCGGCAACCTCAGCTATCACGCCTGCCTCATCCTCAGCCCCCATCCTTCCTGACGGAGCGACATGATGACCCAGCCCCAGGTTCCCATCCCAGAGCCCGACGAGGCGTCCCGTCCGTTTTTCGATGGCGCTGCCGAAGGCCGACTCATGCTCATGCGCTGCGTCCAGTGCGGCACCTGGCGCCTCCCTTCCCGCCAGCACTGTGACGCCTGCCTCTCTGACCGCTACACCTGGGAAGCAGCCAGCGGACGCGGCACCGTCCGGACCTTCGGCATCATGCACCAGCGCTACCACCCCGCTTTCCCGGTTCCCTACAACGTCACCATCGTCGAATTGGAGGAAGGGCCCCGACTCCCCACGAATCTCGTAGGGGTTGCGAACGACGAGATTCGCATCGGCATGCCAGTGGAGGTTGTCTTCGAGCGCCACGAGGAGGTCACCCTGCCCCGATTCCGCCCGATTGCACATTATGACGAGTAAACTTCTTCACACTTGACACCGAATTACGCGCGGGCGACGGTTCCAGCGTGACCAGCGAGGCGGAATTTCGACTCATCCTGTGGGCGACCGATGTCGGCGCACTTGCGGATTTTCTCGCTGCTGTTGTCGGTGCCGCGCCGCTGGCCCGGCACCCGGGCTTCGCTGAACTCCGCGCACCCGGGGTCCACGTCGAGGTCCACGCCGACGAAACATTCCCGGGCCATCCGTGGTTTCACGCGCTGGCCCGCGAAGGCGTCGCCCGGGGTATCGGGGCTGAGATGATTTTCCGCGTCACGGACGTCGTCGCAGCCTACCGGGCGGCCCTCCGGATGGGCGCCCAGGCGGTCGCGCCGCCGTACGAATTCGAAGGCAGGCTCGAAACCTCCGTCATGGGCCCGGACGGCTATGTCTTCGGTCTATGGCAGCCATGGGAAACGGCAACGTCGGACTGAAATTTTCCAATCCGTAACGAAATCGCCTCCACGCTGTGCTACGGTGGTTGTGAAGGAACGCACAAGTATTGTGCACGGAGGTAATCCATGATCCTCGACACGATGTCCCTCGTGTACCTCACGCAGGTCTACGAGCCGACGCCCGAAGTACGATTCCGCGAAGAATACGAGCGAACTCGAAAGTCTCGGGCCCGCCGGCGTGAAGAGCTCGTCGAACCCGAGCAGCGGAAGGCTGCCTCGCTCCTCCGGGAGCGGCTCGTGGTCAGTATCGGCCGGTTCCTCGCGCGGCCCAGCTGAACAGCGCGAGCGCACTCGCAGCGATAACCAGCCACCGGGGCTCCCGCCGAGGGAGCCCCGGTGGTGCTTTGCTAGGGAAGGGCTATTCGTACCGCAGCGCCTCGGCCACCGGCACCCGGGAGGCGCTGCGGGCGGGCAACACGGTCATCAGCAGCGAGGCCCCGAGGGCGATCCCGCAGATGACGGCGACCTGCAGCCAGGGGACCGCAAAATCAATCGCTTCCGTCCCGTCGCCGAAATCACCGGTCGTGAACAGCACCCACGCAAGCGAGAGACCGAGAACCAGGCCGATGAGGATTCCGGCGATGGCGATGAAGCCCGACTCCATGAGGAAGCTCAGGGCAACCATCCGCCGCTGGTAGCCGATGGCGCGCAGCATGCCGATCTGCTGCCGGCGTTCGACCACCGCCCGGGAAGCGATGACGGCCAGGGCCGCGATACCGACGATCAGGCCCAGGCCCATGAACCCCTGGAACACCAGCAGGAAGCCGGTTTGCTGGCGCTGCTGGTCCGAGAGGAGCTTGTCCAGAGACGCTGCGGAAGCCTGCACCAGCGCCCCCTCTACCAGCTTTGCATACGCCTCGCTGTCTGTCCCCGCCCGCAGCCGGAGGAAGAACATTTGACCGCGCGCCGCAGGGAAGGCCTGCTGAAGCGTCCGCTCGGTGACGACGATTCCCGAGCCGAAGTCCGGGCTACCGAGCACGAAAAACGTATCCGCCGACTCCTTGAGCTGGCCGATGACCGTAACCGTCGTGACTTCACCGGTGCCCGGGTCGCGCAGGTCCAGCGTGAACGGCTCGAACCCGTCGGTGAGCGGCTTGAGCCGCAGGCGCAGGTTGCTTCCCCCGCCGAATCCTTGTTGAGACGAAGTGACTTCCGCAGGGAGCAGCGCCAGGTTCGGCTGGCTCGCGAGCGCCCCCCAGGCATCCCGGTCCGTGGCATAACCCGCCGCCCGGACTTTCAGCTTGAGGTCCTGCGCGGCGAGGAACCCTTCGTCGACGCCGAACAGCTTCACGCGGCTGTACGGGGCCACCCCGCCGTCGTCCGTATTGACGAATCCGTCTCGGTTCTCAACCTCGACCTCCTGCGGGTATGCCACCCGGGCCACACCGACCGCTTCGACCGGCCCCGTATCTACCCCGGCGGCTCTGAGTGCCGCGCCAGGGTCATCGATGGGGTTGTTCTCGTTGACCGAACCCACGACATCGAATCCCCCCTTCGCCTCGTCGTTCAGGAACAGGGCAGCGAAATTCGAATTAATCGTCGACATCATGACGAGAGAAAACATGATGAGCCCGATCATCGCCATCGTCATGCCGGTGCGGAAGCGGGACGTCAGCGGGTAGGCCACCGCCGTTTTGAGGGCAGGAATGAGCCGGCTGAAGCGGCTGCCGAGGCTCGCCAGCGCCGGCAAGACGATGTCGGCGTTGTACACGACGATGAAGACGCCGCAGGTGACCATCACGACCCCGCTGAGGAAGAACATCTCGATGTCGCCCTCGAGGGGACCGGTGATCGGCTCGATCCACCGGCTGGGTACGTACCAGAGCGCGAGCAGCAGCGCACTCGTTGCGGTGAACGCCAGCCGCTCCGAGACCCCGAAGTACCGGAGCGTCACGGCACCCCAGAGGAAAATCGTGGAAACCCCGAGCAGGAAGAGAAACGCGCTGTCCCGGTCGAGACCGCCGTACGCCAGGGCAACGCCCGCGATTCCGAACGCGATGGCCGTCGCGGCAGTCCACGGCACACGTACCCGCCAGGTTTGGAGAAGCGCAGCCACGAAGGCGAGGGGCCAAACTGCCAGTGTCCCGGCTGCGAGCCACAACGGGAGCCGCTCTGGTTTCCGGTCTCGTGTCAGCCGAACCAGGAGCAACGCAAGGGCGTACCAGGGAAGGATGAGCACCCACCCCGCTACCGGGACGAGGAGACCGAGGAGCCACGGCCACCGGGGAGCGGGCTCGCCCGTGCGGCGGACCTGCGGCGCTGCGACATCCGAGTTCCGGAGGAAGTAGAACCAGGGACTCACGAGACCAACGAGGACGAGCGGCACGCCGAGCACCAAGCCCGGGGCGCCGAAAAGGAAGAACGCAAATCCCATCGGCAGGCTGAATGCCGCGATGCCATTGACGGCCGCTCGGTAGTAGCCCCGCCAGGTCGACGCTTCGGGGTCGACGGGGGAGGTCTCGGGCAAGTCGCGAATCGCCGCTGTGATGTTGATGCGGCTTGCCCGCCATGACGCAGCCACGATGACCAGGAACGTAGCAATGATGCCCAGGCAGAAGGCGGTCACCATGCTCCGGAACGTGAACTGCACGGTCAGGTTCAAGCCGAGGCTGTCGCCCCCGAAGTACTCGATCACCCGCACCATTGCCACCGTGACCCCCATGCCGGCCACCAGGCCCACCACGGCTGCCCCGAGGTCGTAGCCCATCCCTTCCGCGAGGAACGCTTCGACGACCTGGCGGCGCTTAGCACCGACGGCGCGGGCCATCCCGATCTCCGGCTTCCGCTCCGCCGCCAGCATCACGAAGATCAGGAAAATCAGGAGGACACCGGCCGCGATCGAAAAGAGGCCGAAGACCACGAAGATCGCCGTGAATGCCGACCCCACCAGCTCGGCCGTAGACACCAGCTGCTGCTTGACCGGGACCACTCGGTATGGCGTGCCCTCCAGCAGCTGTTCCAGTCGCTTCGTGACGACGTTCGAGCGCTTCAGGCCCTCGTAAGCCCCCCCGACGTTCGAAACGATGACCCCGTCGGCGACTTCACCACGCCCGGTGAGCTGGACGAACGTCTCGAAGGCCACCGTACCGCCTCGCATCGCAAAGGGGTCGACGGCCCCGGAGAGCACATTCGAAGGGGTAATTGCGACGACGAAAAATTCCGCCGGCTGTCCTTGATAGAACAGGAGCACTGCGTCGCCAACTCGGGCGTCAATCTGCGACGCAAGGTCCTCGTTGACGGCGATGCTCTGTCCGCCCAGCTGCACGGGGCTGCCAGAAGTATCCCGGAGCCCCCCAAGTGCCGCCGCGTCCGTGTCTCGGAAGGCGACGATGCGCGCGGACGGTTCGTTCAGCTGGGTTCTCGTATTGAAGATTGGTAGCGTCTCGCGCTGCAGCGGCACGATCGCCTCGATGTCCCGGTCTCCGGAAAGCTGCTGCTTCCAGTCGTCGACTACCGCGAACGGGATGACCTGCTCTTCCTGGGGCGCCGGGTTTTTCTGCGCATCCCACGAGATCCACTCGTCCGCCTCACCGAGAATCCTGTACACCTCGGAGCTCACGGAAGAGGTGAGCGTGTCCCCGGTGCCAAACGCCGCGCTCACGATGAGCGTCGAAAGCATCAGGCCTACGACGATGAGCGCGGTTTGCGCTTTGCGCCGAGGGATGTTGCGCAATCCCATTTTGAACATCACCGGGTTTCGCCAGGCGACCCATCCGACCGCTGCGAAAATAAGCGCCGTCGCCGCAACGCAAACCGACGCGATGACCGTCATCGAAACGCCGAACAGCTCGTTCATTCGCCCGTCACTCCGCGCCGCTCGCGGCCGCGGCCGCATGCATCGCCTCTTGGCTGTCCTCCCGGACGATCAGACCGTCGGCCATGTGGACCGTCCGGTGGCAGCGGGCGGCGACCTTGGGGTCGTGCGTCACGATGACACAGGTCTGCCTTTCGGCTGCATTCAGCTCCACGATGAGGTCCATGATCTCTTTCGCTGTCGTCGAATCGAGCGCCCCGGTCGGTTCGTCCGCCCAGACGATGGACGGGTGGTTCACGAGGGCCCGTGCAACGGCAACCCGCTGCCGCTGGCCCCCGGAGAGCTGGGCCGGCCGCTGGTTCGCCCAGTCCCGCAGACCGACACGTTCCAGCGCTTCGAGGGCGAGCTCACGGGCGACCTTCGGCCGTGTGCCGGAAACGATGAGCGGCAGCTCGACGTTCTCGACGGCGGAAAGCACCGGGAGGAGGTTGTACGTCTGGAACACGAACCCCATGTCGCGCGCCCGGAACTCGGTCTTCTTGTCATCCGGCATGTGCGCGATGTCCTGACCCGCAATGAGCACGGTCCCGGAATCGAAATCATCGAGCCCGGAAAAGCAGTTCAGGAGTGTCGTCTTTCCGCACCCCGAAGGCCCCATGATCGCGACCATCTCCCCGCGAAGAACTTGCAGACTCACCCCCCGCAGGGCCTGCACCTGCACCGTGCCGGTGTCGTATGTCTTCACCACGTCGCGGGCATCAATCACGATGTCGCTGGAATTGGTCATAACCATTCGCTCTTCTCCTGTTGGTCAAGGTCGTGGACCCGTCCCGATGCCCTGGACAATTGAGGCGGCCGGCCGCGGCTGGTGCGTCAGGCAGCCACCGTGACCTCCATCTCCAGCACCTGCCCGCTCTCGTCAAAGCCCCAGGCGTGCCAGCGGCGCGCTTCGGAAGGCAGCGACGACTGGTCAAGCGCCAGAACCGGCCGGGCATCGAGCGGGAACTGGTTGATGCCGCCGGGACCGAGCTCATCGAGTCGCCTCAAAGCAGACGCCAGCCAGGCCGCCAAAGGTTCCACCGCAATTCCCATCACGGGCCCCGGCCGATAGGGTTCGAGGTACGCGGCCGCCGAGGCCAGCAGCCGGCGCGCGCCGGGGTAACCGCCGCGCCCGAGGTGCACACCCGCCGCTGCAGCCTGGATGAGCCCTTTGTAGAAGTCGCGCACCGGTCCCCGTTCGAATTGCCACACCTCCTCGAGGTGCTCGTGCGCCTCGTAAAACCGCCCCCTGTTGAAGTCCACGCAGTACCGCTCGAGAGCACCCGGCACGGTCAGCACTTTGGTGACGAATTCCTTCTTGCGTGGGGGCATCGTCTCAACCTTACAGGCCACATGGAGATGACCGAAAGCATTACCGCGGAGAAAATTCGGCGTGCCGAACCCTCGCCGAGAGGAGGCCTCGCCATGGCCGACCATCACCATACGCCCGCCGACCCGAACGCCGCTCCCATGCATACCGATGTGCGGGAGTCATTCGATGCCGGCGCCGTGGCGTTCTGCTACATCCTCGCGGTCGTCGCGCTCCTTGCCGGCCTCGTTTCAGGGCTGGTCGTCATCAACGATTAAGCATTCGCTGGCTTACCAGCCAGTATTTTCGATGAACTTCACGTAAGTTCGGGCTCCGCGGGTGTTCGGGTGTGTATCATCCGGAAATGGACGTTAGCAGCGGCCGTGCCAGTCCGGGAAATCGGGTTTTCCTCCGGGCCACGAAGTTCGACGGCACCCCGCACTGGCTGCAGCCCTTCAGGGTCGTCGCCGACGACGGAAACCTCCTCATCACCTCCTACCGCGCCCGAACGCCCATCTACACCTCACGGGGCGAATTCCGCTCTCCGTACGACTCGATCGTGTATTTCTGGCGCGACCGCTGGTACAACGTGTTTCGACTTTCTCGCCCGGGCTGTCCCACCGCACTCTGGTATTGCAACGTCACGACCCCGCCGACTTTCGACGGCTGTCAAATTGGGTACATCGACCTGGACCTCGACGTGAAGGTCTACCCTTCCGGCTGCATCGAACTGCTCGACGAAGAAGAGTTCGAGTCGCACCGGCTGAAATATGGTTATCCGAATGAGCTCGTGGCACGGGCGAGGGCCGCGGCCGCTGAGATCACAGCCCTCGCGAGGGAGCGCCGATTCCCCTTCTCCTGCGGCACGGACCCAGTGCGCGATCGAGCCGGTCACCGTACGCTGTAGTCTCGATGCCCGACACGCGCACGATTCGCCCTCATCTCGAGGGGCTCGTGGCCGCCGCCGCCCGGGCCGCGGTCGCCGCTGGTGACCTGCCCGACGTCGCCATTCCCGGTGCGGCCATCGAGCGCCCGAAAGACCCCGCCAACGGGGACTTCGCGTCCACGCTGCCGCTTCGGCTCGCCCGCGCCGCCATGCGGCCGCCGCTCGACATCGCCCGGGCAATCGTGAACCACCTTCCCCATGACCCCGTCATCGAGTCCCCGGCGGTAGCACCCCCGGGGTTCATCAACTTCCGCCTATCACCGCAGTTCCTGCAGGACCAGGTCGAGCACGTCATTGCTGCTGGCCCGGCCTATGCCGACCTCGACATTGGCGCCGGGCGTTCTGCACAGGTCGAGTTCGTTTCCGCCAACCCGACCGGGCCGCTCCACGTCGGCAACGGCCGCGGCGCGGCGATCGGCGACGCCCTTGCCAACGCGCTGGCCGCAGCCGGCTACCGCGTCGAACGCGAATACTACGTCAACGATGCGGGTACCCAGACCGACAACTTCGCCGAGACGCTGTACGCCCGCTACCAGCAGCTTTTCGGACGCGATGTGCCCCTGCCCGAGGACGGATATCCGGGCGCCTACATGGTCGAGCTCGCTGAGGAAATCCGCGCCCGCCACGGCGACGCCTTCCTCCGGCCGCTGGGCGAGCCGATGCCCCGTGAACTCGCACAGCTCGGCATCGAGCTCATGGTCAGCCGCATCCGGCAAACGCTCGAAGCGTTCGGCGTTCGTTACGACCGCTGGTATTCCGAAAAATCGCTGTACGCTCCCGGTGATGCCTACGACCGGGCGATGGCCATCCTCCGCGAATCCGGCATGCTCGTAGAGCGCGACGGAGCGCTCTGGTTCGCCTCCAGCGAGCTTGGCGAAGACAAAGACAACGTCGTCGTCCGCTCCGACGGCCGCCCCACCTATTACGCGAGTGACATCGCCTACCACTGGGACAAATTCCTCCGCCGCGGTTTCGACCTCGTCATCGATGTCTGGGGCGCCGACCACCATGGCCACGTGTCGCGCCTCAAGACCGCCACGAAGGCCGTCGGGGCCGACCCTGACCGGCTGCACATCCTCCTTTACCAGCTCGTCACCCTGAAACGCGGGGGCGAGGTGGTCCGCCTCTCGAAACGCAGCGGGGAGTTCATCACCCTCGATGAACTCGTCGACGAGGTCGGCGCCGATGCCGCTCGCTTCTTTTTCCTGCTCCGTTCGCCCGGTGCGCAGATGGACTTCGACCTTGACCTGGCCGTCAAGCAGTCCTCGGAAAACCCGGTGTATTATGTCCAGTACGCTCACGCGCGCCTCTGCTCGATCCTCGAACGGGCGCGGGAGCAGGGCCTGGACCCTGACGGCGGGAACGTTCGGCTGCTAACTGCTCCCCACGAGCTCGCGCTCATCCGGGAGATGATGCGGCTGGCCGATGTCATCGAGACGGTTGCCACCCGCTTCGAGCCACAGCACCTGCCGCACTACGCACAGGAGCTGGCCACCGCATTCCACGCCTTCAACGATGCATTCAAGCAGCAGAACGACCCGTCTCTCAAGGTCATCACCGACGACCCCGACCTGAGCCGCGCCCGGCTCCGGCTCGTCCTTGCCGCCCGGGTCGCCCTGGCCCGGGTGCTCGGCCTCATGGGGATGTCGGCACCCGAAAGGATGTAGCCCCGGCGCCCGGCACCGCGATAAGCCCCCCGGCTGCGCTGCCGAAGATATCTCCCGGGGCGAACCCCTCGTTGGTTGCGACCCAAACGGCGAGTGCGCAGGCCGCCGCATCGAGCCGGTCTTCGAGCTCCTTGAGCGACCGGCCGGTGGCGCAGCTGCTTGGGACTCCCGCCACATCCCACTCGACGTCGAGCCGCAGGCCGCGGGTGTGGAGCGCCGACCGCAGCAGACCCGCGTACTCCGCGAGCCCTGCCCCGCGCTCCGCGAGCGAGCCCCGCTTGTATGTAGGAGGCCGCTCCGCCCTCATCAACGTTACGGTAAGAGCCCGTGGGAAGGTCTCGAATGCCAGCCGCTGAACCAGGACCGGCCCCGGACGAGGCTCGAGCAACCACCCGGCCGCCTTCAACAGTGCACCGAGTACCGGGCCCGCCGTCATCCCTCGGCGTTCGAGGAACTCCTCGCCCACGTGGTACGGCGTGACGCCACGCCGCGCCAGCGCGCGCGCCAGTTCGGCTTCCGCGGTTCGGCCAGGCCCTGCAGCGAGCGGAGCGTCAATCGCCGCAACTACCGGTGGCTCCAGTGATGCAAGCCACCCCGCCACGCTCTCGGGTCCCATGACCTCTGTCCATGTCACCACGCGCCCGCCCTCCTGCACGACCGCGAATCCAGAAGGCCGCCGCCCCGTCCACGAGAGGTCGATACCGATGCACTGCACACTCACACGGTAGAAGCGGCCCGGCTGCTGTGCCAACATGACCCATATGGAAAGCCTCTTGCCGGCGAACGGATGGCGATGCGCCGGGCGCCCATTTCGGCCCGGCCGATCGTGGGCGGAGTTTCACGAGCTATGCGGCCAGGCCGCGGTTTTCGCTCTCGCTTGCAGGAAAACCGACCCGGCCAGCATCCCTCTTGCCGCTACCCCGGCGGCGCGTGAGCACCGCGTTGGAATCGACTCCCGAAACGACGCACTGGCTCACGAGGCCCATTCCCCGGGAAACCAGAAGCCATGACCGGCAGGCAGGCGCCGTCGCTGCCGGCTGCCGCGAATGGTACTTCTGCACTCGAGGTAGCGCGCACCTGCGCACGCCTCGCCCGCGGCATCACCCGGGCCTCGGCCGGCCGCTCCCTCGTCAGTGCGACGAAGGGCCGCGGCAACGTCGTAACCGAGGCTGATATCACCGTCGAGCAGGCGGTAATCCGCCTGCTGCGCGAGCAGTTCCCGACGCACGCGATCCTGAGCGAGGAGACCGCAGCTACGACTCGCTCTGGGGACTGGATGTGGGTCATCGACCCGATCGACGGCACAAAGAACTTCTCTCGCGGCCTCCCCCACTTCGCCTTCACGCTCGCCCTTTGCTACGGCGAAGTTCCGCTGCTCGGCATGACGACCCACCCGCTCACCGGGCTGGAGGTCATCGCGGTCGCTGGCAGCGGTTGCTTCGTCGATGGCGCGCCGGCCAGGCTGCGCGAGTGCAGCTCGATAGCCGAGGCCGTCTTCGCCATGGACCTCGGCTACGACGCGGAGCGCGCCCGCGGCCAGCTTGCGCTGGCGTCTCGTCTCTGGCCCGGGATGCAGTCCCTCCGCATCCCCGGGTCAGCCGCCCTCGGGTTCGCCGGCCTTGCGGCGGGCTGGTGGGACCTGTACGTCCACGCCGACCTCCAGCCGTGGGATATCGCCGCCGGTCTTGTCATCGTCCGCGAAGCCGGTGGCGTAGTCCTCGAACCAGGAGGCAAGCAAGCCGCACTCCGCTCTAGCGCAGCGGTTGCCGGCACCGAAGCCGTGGTCGCCGACCTCGAGCGGCTGGCAGCGTCGACATCTGGGGGCGAGGACTCTGCCAACCGGCTCCAGGCTCAACCGTGGGACTCGTGAACCGCATCCACGACCTCGCCAGCCAGTTCATCGACGACCTCGCCGCCGTCGACCCTGTCTCCGCGCCGATGATGGGCGTCCCCGGGCACGGCGAACGATTCATCGACTGCAGCCCGTGAGGCTACGCCGCCATCCAACGCCTCCGGCGGCGCGACCGCGCGCTGCTCGAAGGCGCTGAAGCGGGCGGTGACCTGGAACGCATCGCCACGGCAGAGATGCTCGCATGGCTCGAGCTCCACGATGCACTGGACGCTGCCGGCGAGCACCTCGAGCGCAGCAGCTTCCGTAATCGGCAACCACGATGCGGCTGCTGTTCGACCTCCTGCCCCGGGCCGCCGGGGAGGACCGGAACGTTCTCGCCAGCCGCATGGCCGCCTACCCCGGCGCACTGTCGACCCGCCGGCACCTCCTCGAGGAAGCACTCGACCGCGGTACCCGCAGCCGCCAACGACAGCTTGCGGAGGCCGTCCGTCAGCTCCGCGTCTACGCCGGGGAGCGCTGCTGGCCGGCGGCCCGGCCTTCGACATCGAAGCTTGCCACAACGCCGCCCTCGACTTCCGGCCGACGGGTCGAGGTCGAGGGCAGCTTCAGCGGTAAACTGGACGGCTCACCGGGGACGCTTTCCCCGCCGACTGACCGACCGTAGACTACCCCGGCGTGAAGGCTGAAATCGTCGCCATCGGCACCGAGATCCTGCTCGGCGAAATCGTCGACACCAACAGCGCCTACATCGCCCAACGCCTCCCAGAGCTCGGCATCGACCTCCTTTACACGTCCGTCGTCGGCGACAACCTCGGCCGGGTCGTCGAAACCCTCGAGCGTGCGTGGAAACGCTCGGACCTCACCATCACGACGGGCGGCCTCGGACCGACCGACGATGACCTCACCCGCGAAGGTGTTGCGCGGGTCCTTGGTGAAGAGCCGTACGTCGACCCCGCGCTCGAACAGCGCCTCCGCGCGTGGTTCGCAGGGCGCGGCTACCCGATGCCGGAATCAAATATCAAGCAGGCCTGGCTGATACCGAGTGCCCGCCCGATCGACAACCCTCGAGGGACCGCACCCGGCTGGTGGGTCGAACGGGACGGGCACGTGATCGTCTGCATGCCGGGCGTCCCTTCTGAAATGGAGCGGATGTGGACCAGCGAGGTCGCGCCGGAGCTTGAGCGCCGCTTCGCCGGGGAGGTGCTGGTAACCCGAACGCTGAAAACCGTCGGCATCGGTGAGGGCACCGTCGATGAGTTGGCGCGGCCGCTTTACGCCACTCCCGGCATCGGCATCGGAACGTATGCCCGCGCCGACGGAGTTCACCTTCGCATCGGCGCCAAGGCCAGGACGCGCGAAGAGGCCTGGGCCCGCATACGCCCCGTCGAGCAGGAGCTCGAGCGCATTTTCGGCAGCGCCATCTGGGGCAAGGACGACGATACGTTCGAAGGGCACATCGCCGACCTCATGCACGAGCGGCGTGCCACCCTCGCAGTCATGGAATCGTGCACCGGCGGCCTCCTGGCGAGCACGCTCACCGACGTCCCCGGTGCGAGCTCCTATTTCATCGCCGGCCTCGTCACCTACCAGACCCAGCAGAAAATCGCGTTCGGTGTGCCTGCCGAGGTCATCGCTGATCACGGGGTCATCTCCCAGGAAACTGCGAAGGCGATGGCGGCGGCTGTGCGCGACCGCATCGGCACCGACTACGGCGTCGGCATCACCGGGGTCGCCGGGCCCGACCCCCAGGACGGTGTCCCGCCGGGTACCGTGCACGTCGCTGTAGCTACTCCCGACGGAGAGACCTCCGTCCTCACCACGTCGATGAACCAGGGCCGGCTGGCCGTCAAGCGCCGCGCCGTGACGACCGCGATGCTTCTGCTCCGGCGTGCGCTCCTCGGTCAGCTCGCCGGCCGGCCTTCCTGAGCCGACCTCAAGAGCTCTTCGACCGCGTCCGCCACCGAGCCGACCCGTGTGATGTTCGGCCCGGCGAGCCAGCGGTTCCGCCCCCAATCGACGAGGTATACGCGCGGCAGGAGCTCGGCGGCCCACTGTGCTGTGAACGGGTCGTCTTCGAAGTGCGCCTCCGGGCCCAATTCGGACAGTTTCCGCACCTTGAACTGCGCCGACGTTTCACGAGGCGAAGAGCGCATCTCGACGCGCGGCACTGTGCCGAGGTGTCGTTGGAACCAGCGCTCGGTGAGGGGCCGGGCTTGCTCTCCGCGGGCGGTGACGACCACGCAGTCGAACACCTCGCACAGCCGCTCGAACGCCTCCAGCGCTCCCGGCATCGGCTTTCGGCCGAGATAGCGCCACCGCTCCGTCAGCCAGAGGATTCCGCCTTTGCCCCGGACATCCCGGCGCTTGTCCCGGCCGCTGCCGGGGTTGATGCCGAACGGCGGCCGGCAGAGCACGCCGTCGAGGTCGAACGTCAGCAGCGGCCGAGTCATCGCCTCGAGCCTACTGCCTCTAGCGCGTACGGGCGCTCTTTGCCAGCGTAATCCCCCGGCATGGACCTCGTCGCCGCTCTGGGATTGGCCGCCGCGGCGTTCGCTGCAGGAGCCATCAATGCCGTCGCCGGCGGCGGTTCACTCGTCAGTTTCCCGGCCCTACTCGCTGCCGGCTATCCTTCGAAGGCGGCGAATGTGACGAACACCATCGCTCTCTGGCCGGGCTACGTCGGCGGGAGCATCAGCTACCGCGGTGAACTTCGCCGACAGCGCCGGCGCGTGGCCGCACTCGCGACACCCTGCATCGCCGGCTCACTCGCCGGGTCCGCCATCCTGCTCCTGACACCAGACTCAGCGTTCGATGCGGTCGTCCCGTACCTCATTCTTTTCGCCTGCGGCGTGATGGCGTTCCAGGGGCCGCTGTCCAGGCTCGCCCGCTCCGCCAAGCCACCGCCCGGGGGCCACGCCCCCGTGACGCTTCCACTCCTCGCCGCGGTGTTCGTCCTCGCAAGTTACGGCGCATACTTCGGCGGAGGACTCGGCATCATCATGCTTGCAACCCTCGCCATCCTCCTGCCCGACGACCTCCAGCATTCGAACGCCCTCAAGGGCCTGCTCTCGGCTGTCATCAACTTCGCGGCAGTAGCCTACTTTTCGCTCTTCGGGCCGGTTGCCTGGGAGGCGGTCCTGGTCATGGCAGCTGGCGCCCTGGCGGGCGGCTACCTGGGCGCAGGCGTTGCCCGCCGCCTTGGGCAGCGTTGGCTCCGCGTCGCCGTCATCGCCTACGGCGTGACCGCGGCACTCATCCTCCTCGCTCGGTAGCGCCCCGCGTTTCTCCCGGCTCTCACGACGCAGCTATACTTGCAGCCACGTCCAACCGAGGAGCTCGACATGCTCTTTTCCGTCCGGCTGGTTTCACGGCAGCCGCACGACATGCCCCCCGACCAGTGGCAGGCGCTCGTCGCCGAGCAGTTGCGGGCCGTGAAAGCGCAGTACGACCAGGGCAAGATCCGGGCCATCTACCGCGAAGCCGGTGTCGGCGTGCTCGCCATCTATGACGCCGCCGATGCGCGCGAGATGGACACGCTGATCGCGTCCCTCCCGCTCGCCCGGTACTTCGTGGAGACGACCGTGCACGCCCTCTGGGACATGGTTCCCTCGCTCCCGCCGGCCTGACCGCCATGGCTCCAGCGCTCTCCATCGAAGACTTCAAAGGAGCGCTCAGCTCCTGGGCGTCGGGCGTCACGGTGGTCACGACCGAGCTCGACGGTCTGGTTTACGGGATTACCGTCTCCAGCTTCTCATCGCTTTCCGTCGACCCCGTCCTCGTCCTGGTCAGCCTCGCCGATACCAATCACCTTCCCCGGATGATCCGTCAGTCCCGGCGGTTCGCGATCAGCATCCTCGCCGCCGGTCAGGAAGACGTCTCGAGGTACTTCGCAACCTCAGGTCGAGACCCGGCCCCCGCCTTCGACCCTGCCGTCCCGACGGAGCGCTGGGTAACCGGCTGTCCCCTCATCCCGGGCGCCATCGCCCAGCTCGACTGCGAACTCCACGAAGCCCTCCCCGGCGGCGACCACACCATCGTCATCGGGCGCGTTCTCGGCGCCCGGTTCGACCCGGACCGGGCGCCGCTCATTTACTTCCGCCGCGCATATCGCTCGCTTGCCGAGGGGTAGCAGATGGCTGTCAAAGTCGTCATCGAACGCCGCGTGCTCCCGGGCCGGGAGCGGAACGTGCTCGAACTGCTCCGGCAGCTCCGAATCCGCTGCCTCGACGAGCCCGGCTACATCTCGGGAGAGACGCTCCGCGACAGCGAGGACCCGCACAACATCGTAGTCATCAGCACCTGGTTCGGCCTTGGGGACTGGAAGCGCTGGTCCCAGTCCCCCGACCGCCGTGAGTTCGAATCGCGCATCCGCCAGCACCTCGCCGCCCCGGAACGGGTGCGCGTTTTGCTCGAGGGCCTTTCCGAACACCTGTCCGGCGCCTGATCTGTTCACCCGGTCAGCCGAAACTTTGCGTAATTCTGCACAAGCGGGGTAGTATCCCGTCGGAGGTTTGCCCGTGTCACCTGCCCTGGCTTTCCTTGGTGTTTCCATCCTCGGCACATGGGGGATTGCGAGTATCGGGCTCATCGCTGGCGGCATCATCCTGCTCTTCTTCCCCGGCGACCCGGTTACCGCATCCGACAATACCCTGGGCGGCATCGTCCTGCTCGTCGCCGGCCTGGTCTCTGGCGGCCTCATGCAGGTCGTCGTTTCCCCGCTCCTCGGTCTCGATGCTCCCGTGCCGATTCGCGCGAAGGAGATTCGGCCCCACGCCCAGATGACCCGCTGGGCGAAGGTTGGCTTGCTGCGTGACCTCCCTGACGGACTGCCGAAGGAAGTCCGGGCCCGCGCGCAGCGTGTCGTCCTGGTCAGGGCGGGAGACACCGTGTATGCCCTCAACGCGCTCTGCTCGCATGCACGGCTCCCGCTTGCGGGCTTCCCGGGTTCGCCGATTCGGCCTGAGCCGATCAAAGACAACTGCGTCATGTGCCCGTTCCACGGCGCCCGGTTTGACCTGGAAACCGGCAAAGTGGTCCGACAGCCGTTCTCCAGCCAATTCAATAACGAGCACCCGTTCCTCGGCGGCATTCAGTCGAAGCTTTTCCGTCTCCTCCGCTTCATCCCGATGCCCTACCAGGCCTTCCCTGTGCCGAAATTCGCCCGCCCGACCCTCACGGCCGAAGACATGCAGACCTACCCGGTGAAAGTTGAAAACGGCGAGGTCTACGTCGGCCTGCCACGCTAACCCCGCGCAATCGCTTTCCCGGTCCTCGCGCATCGGGCATGCTCTCCAGCATGCCCGACTTGCTTTCGTGGCGGCGCCGATTTCCGGTCCTTGCCAGGAAAACGTACCTCATCAACAACTCCCTGGGCGCCATGCCGGAGACCGTGCCCCTCGCCCTGGCCGAATACACCGGTCTCTGGGCTGAGGAGGGCGTCATCGCCTGGGACACGTGGCTGCCTGAAATCGCCCGCGTGGCGGCCCTCCTGGAAGACATCATCGACGCCCCCCGCGGTTCCATGACGATGTGCCAGAACGTAACCAACGCCCTGGCGGCCGTTCTCTCCTGTCTCGAATACGAGCCTCCCAGGAACCGTCTCGTCTCTTGCGCCGGCGAATTCCCCACGGTCGAATATCTCCTCGATAGCCAGCGGCATCTCGGCGCCGAGGTCATCCGAGTCGGTTCGGACCCGCTCGTCTTCCCAGCCGAACAGCTGCTCGAGACTATCGACCACCGCACACTGCTAGTGGTCGTTTCCCACGTCCTGTTCCGCACTGGAGAGCTGGTCGACGTGCGGCCGATCGTTCAGCGGGCGCACGACCACGGCGCGCTCGTCGTCCTCGACGCCTACCAGTCGATCGGCTCGGTGCCCTTCGACGTGGTAGACCTCGGGGTGGATTTCCTCGTCGGTGGTTCCGTCAAGTGGCTGTGTGGCGGTCCCGGGGCCGGTTATCTCTATGTGCGACCCGACCTCGTCGACCGCCTCGAGCCTCGGATAGCCGGGTGGTTCTCACACGCCCGGCCGTTCGGATTCGAACCTCCACCCATCGTCTACGCCCCAGGCATTTCGCGGTTCCTCGGCGGCACGCCGAACATTCCAGCCTTCTACCAGGCGCGGGAGGGCTACCGGATCATCCGCGAGGTGGGTGTCAGCGCTATCCGCGAGAAGGCGCTCCGACAGTCGCAGCTGCTCATCGAGGGCGCGCTCGAGCGCGGGCTCACTGTCCGCACACCCTACGACCCCGAGCGGCGCGGGAACCACGTCACTGTCGATTTCCCAGGCGCTGAGCCGGTGAAGAACGAGCTGCTCCGGCGCGGATTCGTCATCGACCACCGGCCCGGCGCCGGGATTCGCATCGCCCCGCACTTCTACAACACCGACGAGGAGTGCATCGCCATCCTCGACGAAATCGTGGACATCCGCCGCCGCATGCCCGATTAGGAGTAGCGGAAGAATCCCCGTCCTGTCTTGCGGCCAAGGTGTCCGAGGCTGACGAGGCGGCGAAGCAGTGTCGGCGCCTTGAAGCGGGGCTCGCCATACTCCTCGAACATGCTCTCGGCGATCGCTTTGAGCGTATCAAGCCCGATGAGGTCTGCGGTGGCCAGCGGCCCCATGGCGTGGTTCAGCCCTACCCGGCAGGCGAGGTCGATGTCCTCCGCGGAGGCGACCCCAGTTTGCAGCAGTTCGATGGCGTCGAAGATGAACGGGACCAGCAGCCGGTTCGCGATGAAACCCGGCGTATCCTTCACCTGCACCGTCACCCGGTCGAGCTGCTGGCAGAACTGGAGCGCGTCCTGCAGCGTCTCCTCGGTCGTCGACGCCGTGGACACGATCTCCACCAGCTTCAGCGCCCAGGGCGGGTTGAAGAAATGCAGGCCGATAACCCGCTCGGGACGGCCAGACGCCGCGGCGAGGTCGCTCAGCGGCAGCGAACTCGTGTTGCTGGCGAGCAGGGCATCGGGCCGGCACACCTCGCCCAGCCGCCGGAATACCCGCGTCTTCACCTCGAGGTCTTCGACGACCGCTTCGATGACTGCCTCTGCCCGCGCAACCGAGCGGAGGTCATCGATGTCGTTCGACCCGTGCAGCCGTTCAGCCGCGGCCGCTGCCGACTCCGGGCTGATTCGGCCCCGCTCCGCCTCCCGCGCAAGCCGCCCGCGGATGCCGTCAATCGCCTTCGCTACCCGTGGCTCATCCACGTCGACGAGGATCACGTCGCACCCGTGATAGGCGGCGACTTGCGCGATACCGCTCCCCATGAGCCCCGCTCCGATGACCCCGACCCGTTCGACCCGCATGCTATCCTCCGCGAAATCTATCGATCGATACGCGCCAGATATCTCAAACACAGTGCCTCCGGTCAAACTGGCCAGTCGGCCAGGCAACCCCTTCGCAAGCGCCGAAACACCCGCTACCATCCGCTCCCTCGACAGTGTGCGCAGGAGTGGAACATGCAAAAGGTTCGCTGGATCGAAGACGCTCCCTACAACCCAAAGGCCCCCTTCTGGACTCGTGCAAACGTCGGGGAGGTCCTGCCTGAGCCCCCGAGTCCTGCGGGGTGGGACCTCGTTTTCGCAAACGGCGGCACCGTCCGGGGCTGGCGCGATTGCGCAGTCAACCGACTCGGCATCGGCGACGACGAACTCGACCCCGACCCGAACCGCTGTGACTTTATTGGCCTCATCGGCGGATACGGGTACCTCAACGCTACCTGGATTCGCGTCTGGGGCGAACGCACGCCCGGCATGTCCGCTGCCGCCATCGACGCGGCGTACTTCGGCGACCACCCGGATGTCCCGCCGTACGTGAAGGAGCCCTGGCATGAAAACCCGGCCACCACGGCGGTGATGGAGAAATGGCTCGCCTGGGTGCTCGGCGACATGGACCAGTCCGAGCTCGAGTCCGACCGCCAGCTCGCCCGGCAGGTTCGCGCCGAACGTCCCGACCTCTCGAAGCTGTCCGACGCGGCTCTGCTCGAGCGGGCCATCTCGATGCGCCCGCTCTGCCGTCGGATGTTCGACCAGCACATCAACCAGAGCGGTGCTGCCTCAATCGGCCCGGGAATCATTGCGTCCATCTGCGCCGCCATCGGCAGGCCAGCAGACGCCATGAAACTCATCGCCGGTCTCGGCGGAGTGGATTCGGCCGCTCCGTCGTACGCGATGTGGGAGTTGAGCCGCCGGGTGCGCGGCTCGGCGGAGCTCACCCGTATGTTCGATGCGGGTCCCGCAGGCCTTTACACCCGGCTCCGGGCCTCCGACCATCCCGAGGTGCGCGAGTTCCTCGGGGCGTTCGCCGACTTCCTCGCCGAGTTCGGTTCCCGCGGCCCGAACGAGTGGGATGTCATGGCCGACACCTGGGAAACGAACCCCGACCTCGCCCTCGCGGCCATCGACCGCATGCGTCTCAGCGGCGATGAAGGCTCACCCATGAATAAAAATGCCGAGCGGGTCGCCGAGCGCGAGCGCATCCGCGCCGAAATCCGCGAGGCGCTCGCCGGTGACCCGGCGACACTCGCCCAGTTCGATGCCGCCATGCAGAGCGCGCTCACCTTCGTACCGGGCCGGGAGCGTTCGAAAACGAACATCATCCGGGTCATCGAAGAGACACGCACAGCGCTCCGCGAGCTTGGCCGCCGGGCGGTCGACCGCGGCCAGGTCGACCGCCCCCAAGACATCTGCTTCCTCTTCGAGGACGAACTGCGTGACTACGTGGCCGGCCAGCTGACCGACCTCCGCAGCCTCGTCGAGCCGCGTCAGCGGCACTACGAATGGCTGCTCGCGCTCGAACCGCCCTTCATCATCAACGGTACTCCGCCCGAGAACACCACCTGGCGGCGGCGCGCCGAACGCTCCGCCCAGAAGGCCCGTCCCGGCGACGTCATCCGGGGCCTGCCGGGCTGCCCCGGGAAGGCCCGCGGCACCGCCCGCGTGGTACTCGACCCGCTCGACCCGACCGTCCTCGAGCCGGGTGACATCCTCGTCGCCCCGATGACCGACCCCGCCTGGACTCCGCTGTTCGTCCCGGCGGCCGGCGTCGTCGTCGATGTCGGCGCCACGCTGAGCCACGCCATCATCGTCAGCCGCGAGCTGGGTATCCCTTGCGTGGTCTCCGCCACGGATGCGACAAAACGCATCCCGGACGGGGCAGTCATCGAGGTCGATGGGGACACCGGCGCAGTGACGGTCATCAGCGTCCCCTGAGCCGCCCTCCCGGAATTTCGGAAAAGCTGGCAGACTACGGGCACCTGAACGTCCGTCCGGCGCTGTGGCGCACAGCGGCACGGCGCCGGCTCCTCGGAGGATGCATGGCGATTCCCGAACAGAGTCTCATCACCGACGAACACCGCGCGGCGATCGGCCGCAAAAGCGACCCGGTCACCGTCACTATCCGCGAAGAGGACGCGCGCCGCATGCGCGACGTCCTTGGTGACACCGACCCGCGCTACGCTGACGGCACCGGCATTGCGCCGCCCTACATCATCGCCATGCTCGGCGGCGGACCCCGTCGCGGGATGCCCCAGGTGCTTCCTGGAGGCCTTCTCACCCAGCAGGAATGGCGCTTCACGCGCCCATTCCGTATCGGTGAACAGCTGCAGGCCATCTCGCAGGTGTATGACATCCGCGACCGTCTCGGTGGCCGTTACGGCTACAGCGTCCTCGTGACGCAGGGCACCGATTACTATGACGCCGACGGCAATCACGTGGCCGCGGCGATGATTACCATCACCCAGTTCGACCCGAAGATGGCGTCCGGCCGGAGCGACGAATGAGCCAGCGTTACTACGAAGACGTCAACGTCGATGATGCGCTCGAGCCACTCGAGCGCATCCCGACCACCGACATGGCCATCGAGTTCTTCGGCCGGGACAACCCAACCAACCCGGCCTTTGCCGACGCCGAAGCGGGCAAGCGCCTGGGGGTCGGCGGTGCCCTCGTGCCCGGCCTGCTGAAGCTCGCCTGGATCACCCAGTACGTGAGCGACTGGGCCGGGACTGAAGGGATGGTCCGCAGCGTTCGCGCTGCCTACCGCCGGCCAGACGTCGCCGAACGGCCCCTGGTCCTCGCCGGGCGCGTCGTCGAAAAGCGCGTCGAAGACGGCGCCCATCTCGTCGAGCTCGAAGTCGTTACGCTCGCCGAGGGGCAGCCGAGCACACGCGCGAACGTCCAGGTGCAGCTTCCATCCCGGGGGTGACCCCGACGTTGCGCCGTTAAGCCCCCTCCGTTCTTCCTCCCCTCGGGCGCCCTGGTCCCGGTGGCCCACCGCGCCCCGCGTGACCTCGACCCCCAATCACCTGGGCGCACGTGACGCTCCCGCCGGGCGGGCGGGTCCAAGCGTCCTGGAGGCATAACTTCAACGCACTCGCCTGCGGGCTCAACGGTCGCGGCCGGGCCGGGCACGAACGGGGGGCGTTCGCCGGGGGCCAGCTCGTAGTCTCGGGCAATGACGACGTCATCGCCATGGAAGCGGATGCCGTCCGCGACTCGCGCGCAGGCAACGTCGACGTCCTTCTCCTCCCCAGGCGCCCCATCAGCGCACTGCTCGTCTTCCATGGCCCCTTCGTGAGGAGGATTCGCGACGACATCGTCGAGGCCATCCGCGACTACCGCCCCGGACGAATGGGGCAGATGCCGCCGACGCGGCTCGACCTTTCGCGGCTCCACTGCGACCGCGAGAGTGAGGTTCCCATCCAATTACCCCGGAGATGTGGGGAAGCCGCACGGCGCGTAAGATTCGCGAGCATGGGTCGACCTCTTGAGGGTATCCGTGTCGTCGAACTCGGTACGTTCGTCTCAGCACCGTACTGCGGCAAGCTGTTCGCGGGGTATGGCGCCGAGGTCATCAAGGTCGAGCCCCCGGGCGGCGACATCGCCCGCGCCCACGGGCCTTTTCCCCGCGGCGAGCCGGACCCGGAAGCCAGCGCGCTATTCCTCTACCTGAATACCGGGAAGAAGTCGGTCGTCTTGAACCCCCGCGAACCGGCCGACCGCGACCGCCTCCTCCGTTTGCTCGAGACAGCCGACGTGCTGATTGAGAACTACCGGCCGGCCGACCTGGCCGCGCTCGGTCTCGATTACGCCACTCTCGCCGCGCGGAACCCGCGGCTGGTGATGGTCTCGATTACGCCCTTTGGTCAATATGGCCCGTACGCCAACTACCTCGGGAACAACCTCATCGCGTTCGCCATGGGCGGCCAGATGTACATCACCGGCACGTTCGAAGGCGGCCCCGTGAAGAACGGCGGTTACCAGGCAGACTACCAGGGCGGCCTCAACGCGTTCTCCGCAGCCATGCTTGCCGTGCTTACGGCCGAACGTGAGGGACGCGGCCAGCACGTCGATGTCTCCATCCAGCGGTGCATGGCGCCCATCCTCGAGGCGTCTATCCCGTACTACTGCTACCTCGGCCAGTGGAGCGGCATCCGGCGCGGCAACCACATGGCAAGCTTCATCGGCATCTACCCGTGTGCCGACGGCCACATCGGCATCCACCTCATGCCCCGGAACTGGAAGCCGTTCCTCGAAGTGATCGGCCGCCCGGACCTCGGCGAGGACCCTCGCTTCGCTACCCAGGCCGATCGTGTGGCCCACAATGACGAGCTCATGGCCGAGCTGTATGCGTGGGCAGCGACGGAAACGAAGCACGACCTCTACCGGAGGGCCGGCGCTGGCCGGGCGCCGGTCGCGTTCGTTCATACGATGGCCGACCTCATCGAAAGCCCGCAGCTCAACGCCCGCGGCTTCCTCCAGCGCATCGACCATCCAGTGGCCGGCGAGGGCATCTACCCCGGGCCTCCCTGGTGGATGGGGCCCGACGATTGGGGAGCCGGCCGCGCGCCGCTGTACGGGGAGCACACCGCGGAGGTCCTCGGGAGGCTGCAAACGTGAACCAGCGAGAGCGCGTCGCCCGCGCGGCGGCGTTCTTCGAGCAGTGCGACGACCTCGCCCTGCTCCACCGGCTGACCCGCGAGGCCGCCCCGCGTGCCCGGAGATACGTCGCCGCCCTGCTGGCGAAAGGCGATGAGGACACGATTCCGCCCCCGGCCGACCTCCGGCCCGCCCGCGAGGCTGCGAGCCGAGACGAAGCCCTCGAAACGTTCCAAACGACTGACGAATTCGCCCTGTTTCAGGTCTTGGCGCGCGCCATCGGCCGGCGCATCGAGGCGCTCGAAATCATCGCGAGCGCCGAATTCCCGCCCGGGGCCCGTGTCCTCGTTCCCCGGAAGACAGGCTACCCGGCAGGCCCGCCTGAACTCCCAGGCACGGTCGAAGAAACCGGCACGCAGCTCACGGTCGCCCTCGACAACGGTGAGACCTGGCAGGGCCCGCCCAGCCTTGCCCGGAGGGAACGCCAGCCATGAGACAACCCCTCGATGGCATCCGGGTGGTCGACCTCACGATGGTGTGGGCCGGGCCCATGGGTACCCGCCTGCTCGGTGACTACGGTGCGGAAGTCATCAAGGTCGAAAGCCCCCGTCAGTGGGACCTGCTCCGGGCACTCGGCCTCATCCCGCGCGACGTTCCCCGCTGGTACAACCAGTCCGCCTACTTCAACCACAACAACCGGAACAAGTACGCCGTCTCCCTTGACCTGGCACACCCGCTCGGCCGCGAAACGGTGCTTCAACTCTGCGTCGTGAGTGATGTGCTCGTCGAAAACTACCGCTCCGACGTCATGGACAATCTCGGCCTCGATTACGAAACCGTGCGGTCCGTGAACCCCCGGCTCATCTACGTCTCGATGCCTGGCCACGGCAAGACCGGCCCGGAAAAGGATTATGTCGCGTACGGGTCAAACGTCGAACAGCTCGCGGGCCTCGTCTCCGTCTCAGGGTACGAAGACGGCGAGCCGATGAAAACTGGCTTCAGCTATGGTGACCCCATGGCCGCGACCGCGCTCGTCGGGGCCGTGGCGCTCGCCCTGCGCAAGCGGCGGCTCAGCGGCGAGGGGTGTTACGTCGAGCTCGCCCAGCGTGAAAACCTCACGATGTTCGTCGGCGAGCACCTCGTCGGCTACAGCCTGACCGGCGAGCTCCCGCAGCCGATGGGAAACCGCCACCCTCACTGCGCCCCGCATAATGTCTACCGGAGTGCCGGTGAAGACAGGTGGATTGCCATCGCCTGCGAGACCGATGAACAGTTCCGTGCCCTGTGTGCCGTCATCCGGCGACCCGACCTCACCGAGGACCCCCGCTTTGCGACGCCTGCCGCGAGGAAGGCGAATGAACGGGAGCTCGACACCGTCATCGAAGGGTGGACCCTCCAGCGGGGCCATCACGAAGGGATGCACCTCCTCCAGCGCGCAGGGGTCCCGGCCGGGGCGGTCCTGACGACGCCGGAGCTCGTGGCCGACCCTCACCTGCGCTCCACCGGGTCGTGGGTGGAGCACACCCACCCCGACGCAGGCACCTGGGAGATGGAGGCGCCGCCATGGAACCTCTCCCTCACGCCAGGGCACATTCGCCTGCCGGCACCCGGCTTTGCCGAGCACAACGACTGGGTCTTCCGGGAACTCCTCGGTCTCGACGACGAGCGCATCGCCGCTCTGTACGAGGCAGGCGTTGCCGCTGACCAGCCCGACGAGACGCTCCACCGCTGACTAACAGGACGCTCAGGCGAGCAGCAAAGCCACTGGCAGCGCGACGATCGCGGCAAGGAACACTGCCAGCCGCCGTTCACTGCGTGTCGCTTCGTGGGCGAGGCGAAGGACCGCCCGCGAGTATGGCCCATAGAAGCACGTAAGGATGAGCAACGAGACCGCAGCGACCGCAACCATCTCGGTCAAAACGACGGTAAACGCCGTCGCGCCGCCGAGGATGAGCGCCCCGGCCAGCGTATCGATGAAGGTCGTGATGTTCGCCCCCATGACGTACGGCAGCACCCGGTCACGTTTCAGGTAGCCCTTCAGGCTGAGCGGCACAAGCAGCGTGAGCGAAATCGAGACGCTCATCGTCATCGAGGTGACGGCTCCCCCCATAAGGAACATGAACCACCGCGACCCCATCCGGTGCATCGCTGCCTCGAATCCGCTTGACCCGGCCTCCAGATTCGGCAGCGCACGGTCGAAGACGGCAAAGCTCCCGAGCAGGATAACCACCCCTAGGGCAAACAGCCCGACCCCAGGAAGCCGTGCATCGAGCCAGGCCACGGGTTCGCCGTAGACCGAGTCCACCCAGTCGAGCATCCCCCCCGGGGGGATGAACTGGAATCGGTCCAGCCAGCCGTACCGCAGCGAGACCAACCCCAACGCAATTGCCGGGCCCTGCGTCGTGAACGTCGTGAGCAGTGAGATTACGCCGATCGCGAGGCCATCGGGGTTCCGCTTCCGGGCGATGTACAGCACGAAGCCGACCGCCAGCACGATGAACGAAGCCCCGAGACGCGACCCGCCGATGACCCCGAAGGCTTCGGATTCGGTAAGCACGTCACCTGCAAAGAGGGTGACGCCGATTGCGGCCACCGGCGAGCCGCTCATCGCCGCGTACGCCAGCAGCCAGCCAAAACCAACACTGTTCACCGGGCCCGAAAGGTCGAGGCCATCCAGCAGCGGGACCAGCGACTGCGCCCCGGTCTTCAGAACCTGCAGCCCGAGGATGAACAGGAACATCCCGGTGAGCGCTGCGCCGGCGCGCGAGAGGAAGGCGCCCCTGCCGCGGATTGTCGCCCTACGGCTGGCAGGTGCAGCCTCTCGTTCGAACTCGGCCTCGCGACTTGGCGGCCGGAGCGTTTCCTCCCCTGGTGCTCCGTTCATCCGGCACCTGCTGCTGCGGCGGACGCAACCGCGCGGGTCATGCCGGCCCCGGTAGTATGTCGCGTCGACGGGGCGATGAGGATGAAGGCCCCGGTCTCCCGGCATGATTCGTAGAGGTCAGCGACGACCGGTTCCATCAGCCGGAGCCGTACCCTCCCGATATCGTTCAGGCTGAGGTGCCCCGGAGACGGCTCGCGGACCAGGGAGCTGATGTCGAGCCGGTCGATGACGCGCTCGACGATTGCGCGCGTGCGGCGGGTCGTCTGTTTGACGAGCACCTGCTGCCCCGGCACGAGGGTCGAATCGTCGCTCATCCAGCAGACGTCTGCTTCGATGACGTCCGCGGGCACGACCGCATCGCTCGCTGCGACCATCATTGCGCCACGCCCCGCATCGACCTCATCCGCAAGGCGAATCGTCACCGCGTCGCCCGCGAATGCAGCGGCGATGGATTCGTCGAACCGGTCGATTCCTGCGACGCGGCTCTCGGCGCCAAGCGGCAGAATGCGGACGGCGTCGCCCGTTCGAACTGACCCGGCTGCGACGGTCCCTGCATATCCGCGATAGTCGGGAAACTCCCGCGAATGCGGGCGAATGACGTACTGGACAGGAAATCGGAACGGTGCCTGTCGCGCCGGGTTTGGCACCTCGGCTGTTTCGAGGAACTCCAGCAGCGTGGGTCCGCCGTACCAGTCCAGCTCGGTCGCGCGATGCACCACGTTGGCCCCGGTCAGCGCCGCCAGCGGCAGCACCGTTACCGCCCGAACCCCAAGGGATACGGCGACGTCCCGATACTCTGCTTCGATTTGGCAGAAGCGCGTCTCGGACCACCCGACGAGGTCCATTTTGTTGACGCAGAGCACCACGTGGTGAATGCCGAGCAGCGCTGCCAGCGCCGTGTGCCGCCGCGTCTGCTCGACGACACCCTTTCGCGCGTCCACGAGGATGAGCGCCATCTGCGCCGTCGAGGCCCCTGTGACCATATTGCGCGTGTACTGCACATGCCCCGGGGCATCCGCGATGATGAACTTTCGCCGCGGAGTGGCAAAGTACCGGTACGCCACGTCGATCGTGATGCCCTGCTCCCGTTCCGCGCGTAGCCCATCGGTAAGCAGGGCGAGGTTCAACTCTTCCAGGCCCTGCGCCTGGCTCGCTCGCTCGATGCTTGCCAGCGTATCTTCGAATACCTGGCGCGTGTCGTAGAACAGCCGCCCGATGAGTGTGCTCTTACCGTCATCGACCGACCCGGCCGTCACGAAACGGAGGAGGTCCATCAGAAGTACCCCTCCCGTTTCCGGTCTTCCATCGCCGCGTCAGAAAACTGGTCGTCGGCCCGGCTCGCGCCCCGCTCCGTGACCCTCGCCGTTGCCACCTCAGCGATGACCTCTTCGATGGTCCGCGCCGTCGAACGAACCGCCGCGGTGCAGGTCATGTCGCCGACGGTCCGATACCGGACGGTTTCCACAAAGCTCCGCTCGTGCGGCAACTGTTTCAGGTAAGGACTCACCGCCATCAGCATGCCGTCCCGGAGGAACACTTCCCGCTCATGGGCGAAATAGATCGATGGAATTTCGAGGCCTTCCCGAGCGATGTATCGCCAGACGTCGAGTTCCGTCCAGTTGGAAAGCGGGAAGACGCGCATGTGCTCGCCGCGCAGGTGGAGGCCGTTGTACAGGTTCCACAGCTCCGGCCGCTGATTGCGGGGGTCCCACTGGCCAAAGTCGTCTCGGAACGAAAAAACCCGTTCCTTGGCGCGCGCCTTCTCCTCATCTCGCCGGGCACCGCCGATAGCTGCATCGAACTGGTGCCGGGCGATGGCCGCGAGCAGCACTGGCGTCTGGAGCCGGTTCCTGGATGCTCTCGGGCCCCGCTCCTCCTGGACCGTGCCATCGTCGATAGCCTCCTGAACCGACGCAACGACCAGCCGGGCCTTCAGCTCGGCGATGCGCCGGTCACGAAACTCGATGACCTCCGGGAAGTTATGCCCTGTGTCTACGTGAAGAACCGTGAACGGGAACCGCGCCGGCCAGAACGCCTTTTCCGCAATTCGGAGCAGGACAACCGAGTCTTTGCCGCCAGAAAAGAGCAGAGCCGGGCGTTCGAATTCTGCTGCTACCTCCCGCATGATGAAGACAGCCTCGGCCTCCAGCAGGTCGAGGCCGGGGTCGTGGTCGACTTGCATCACCGCGCTTTCGGTCAACGACGGACCTCCGCTGGCGCGAGTCCCCGCTCTTCAAGCAGTGCCACGAGCCCGGCCAGGCACGCCTCCGCAGTTTCGTCGCCCGTTTCGAGGCGAAGGTCGGGCGCGAGGGGAGGCTCATAGGGGTCATCGATGCCGGTGAACCCCGGGCGCCTCCCGGCCCGCGCATCGGCGTAGAGGCCTTTCACGTCGCGCGCCTCGCAAACCTCGAGCGGAGCCGCGACATGAATCTCGAGGAACGGGGTACCGTCTGCCTCGATCATCTCCCGGGCGGTTTGCCGCGTTTCGCGGTACGGTGAAATCGCCGCGGTGATGACGGCGACCCCGTTCCGCGCCAGCAGCCGCGCAACGTAGGCAATCCGCAGGATGTTCGCATCCCGGTCCTCGCGGCTAAAGCCCAGGCCCCTCGACAGGTGGGTGCGTACTTCGTCGCCGTCGAGCACTTCGACCTTGAGCCCGCGCCGTCGAAGTTCGGGCGCGAGCAGGCCGGAAAGCGTCGACTTTCCCGATCCCGAAAGCCCCGTGAACCACACCACGAATCCGTGTTGCTGTGACATCTTCGCCCCTTTCCGGCCCGGCCGTCGGCCGAGCCGTGCGCCTGTCGTCAGGTGTGCAGCCCGCATTCGTCCTTCTCGAAGCCCTGCCAGCGGCCGGCCCGCCCCTGAATGCCGGGCACCGTGCAGTTGTAACACCCGATGCTGGCGTACCCGCGGTCCAGCAGCGGGTTGTACGGGACCTCGTGTTCCAAGAGGTAGGCCCAGGTCTGCTTCTCGGTCCAGTTCGCAAGGGGATTGACCTTGACGACTCCAAACTTCGCTGCCCGGGAGACGATCGGCGTCTCGGACCGCCTCGCTGATTGGTCGCGGCGAAGGCCGCTCATCCATGCCGTCCTCCCCTCGAGCGCGCGCCGGTTCGGCTCGACTTTCCGCAGCTCGCAGCACAGGTCCGGGTCGCGCATCCAGAGGGCGGCACCATATTGGCGGGCCTGCTCTTCGTGAGTGAGCTTCGATTTGTACACCTGGACGTTTGTGAGGCCGAGCGCTGGCACGGCCCGCCGCATCGTTTCGTACGTCTCTTCGAACAGGTAGTCCGTATCGACGACGAACACGTGAACGTCAGGCTTCAACCGGGCCACCATGTGCAGGATGGCCATACTGCTGGCGCCTCCGAAGCTGGCGCCGACCGAGAGTCCGTCGCCAAACGTCTCCACGGCCCATTTCACGATCGCTTCCGGGGCCGCCGTTTCGAAACGATGGCTGAGCGCGCGGAGGTCGGCGTCGCTGAATGCCGGCACGGCGGTCATCCGCACCTCCTTAGCTGAGTAACTCGCTCAACTTTATCCAGTCGGACCGTTGCGGACAAGGGTGCAAGTTGATAAAGTCGGTCAGCTTTCTGCAAATGTTCCGCAGAACTGCTCCGACCTTCAGTCCCGGGGTGCGCCATGCCCGACGTCGAGACCATCGTCTACACCAACGAGCCCGGGAAAGTGCTCCCGGTCCTCGAGCGCGAGCTCGAAGATTTCCAGACTGAAGCGAAGCGCTTCCTCGATGGAGCCTGGGACGAAGCCCAGTTCATCGGATTCCGCCTGAAGCAGGGCGTTTATGGACAGCGGCAGCCCAACGTCCAGATGATCCGGGTCAAGCTCCCCTTCGGCGGCGTCACCCCGGAGCAGATGGAAGCGTTCGCGGAGGTCGCCGAGAAGTACGCGCCACTCCGCAAGGGCCATATCACGACCCGCCAGAACATCCAGTTCCACCACATCCCCCTCCTGAAGGCCGCAGAGGCGCTGTTCGTCCTCGGCCGCGCCGGGCTCTCCACCCGTGAGGCCTGCGGCAACACCGTCCGCAACGTGACGGGAGACCCCTGGGCCGGGGTCCAGGAAGGCGAACCGTTCGACCCGACCCCGTACGCGGCAGCCTTCGCGCGGCGATGGCTGCGGAACCCGCTCACGCAGCTCCTGCCTCGGAAGTTCAAGGTCGCTTTTGCTGCTACCGATGCGGATGCGGCGATCACCGGCATCCACGACCTCGGCTTCATCCCGCGCATCCGCAACGGCGTCAAGGGGTTTACCATGGTCGTCGGCGGCGGCCTCAGCACCATGCCCCGAAAGGCGCCTGTGCTCTACGACTTCGTCCCCGTGGACGAATACCTCAAGGTCTCAGAAGCCGTACTCCGCATCTTCAACCGGGCCGACGAACTCCGAAAAAACCGGGCCAAGGCGCGGATCAAGTTCCTCATCGACCGGGTCGGCATCGAGGAGTTCCGCCGCATGGTCGAAGCGGAGCTCCAGGGCGATTGGGCCCGAAGCCGCGATTTCCGTCCGGACCTGCTCCTGTTCGTCCACGATGAAGAAGCCAACGCCCCTGCCCGCCGTCCCTTCTATCGGCAGCCCAACGGCGACCACCGCGAATTTACGGCCTTCGTCGCAGCAAATGTCCGGGCTCAGAAGCAGCAGGGTTTCAGCGCCGTCGAGGTCAAGGTTTCGCGCGGCGACTTGCGGCCCGAGCAGTTCCGGGGCCTCGCGGCCATCATGCGCGAGTACACCGGCGGCTACGCCCGCACGACTATCGGCCAGAACATCGTCCTCCGCTGGGTCCGTGACGAAAGCCTCTATGAGGTCTTCCTTCGACTGAAGGAGCTTGGCCTGGCCGACATTGGCGCTCAGGAGATCACCGACGTCGTGAGCTGCCCCGGCACCGATAGTTGCAAGCTCGGCATCACCTCCTCGATGGGTCTGAACCAGGCGATCCAGGAGCGCATCGAGGCACTCGATATCACTGACCCCCTTACGCGCCGAATCCATATCAAGATGAGCGGCTGCCCTAACAGCTGCGGCCAGCACCACATCGCCACCATCGGCTTCCACGGCGCAGCGATGAAGGTCGGTGAGCACCAGCTGCCTGCCTACCACGTCTTCCTCGGCGGCAGCTACGACAACGGCGAGCTGCGCATGGCGCAGCAGTTGAAGGTCCGCCTGCCTGCGAAGCGCGGCCCCGATGCAGTCGAGCGATTCATTCGGCTCTATGAGGGCAGCCGGCAGCCGGGTGAGACGTTCAACGCCTTTTTCGATCGCGTCGGGCCGGCCCCGTTCGAGGAGGCTATCGCAGACCTGTGCATCCCTGGCGAGTTCACCGAAGACAACCGGGGCATGTTCATCGACTGGAACCGGCTCGACCTTTACCGCCTGCAGCGCGGCGAAGGAGAATGCGCGGTCTGAACCGCCGCTCTGGTCAGGGCCCGCGCAGGTTCGGCCACGACACCTCGAACGGAAGCCCGCCTGCCTGCGCAGCCTCCAGGAGTGCCCGCCGCTGCCGGTCCGCCGGGAGACCGGCGAGGTAGACGGAAGGGTTCGCGCTTACCTCGGCAGCGAACCACTCGTGCCGAACGATGGCGCCGCAGAAACACTCGAACATGGCGTCGCGGTCGAGATAGTTCTCGAACACGAAGAGCAAGATGTCCTTCAGGGTATCGTCGTCACCCTCACTGCTGAGCCGGTCGAACATGTCGCCCAGCCAGTCAGCGGTCCGCTCCCACTCTGCCGCCGCGGCTGCACAGCCCCGCGCTTCCATCGCCTCCAGGGAGGCCATGAGCACCACGAGGAACGTAGGCAGCCGCCGCGTCTCGTAGCCTTCCCGAGCGAGGGCGCACCACCGCGCATCCTCGTCGCACGAGCCATCAGGAGAAAGGACCGGGATCGCACCGGCAAGTTCGTTCGCCTCGGCATCCGGCAGCGTGCGAACCCAATCCCGCACGACCGCGGGGTCGACCGACGCCAGGTTGATGACCGAGAGCGCCGCCAGCCGCCGGTCTGGTGAACCGTCCTGGATTTCGGCTACGAGCTCGGGCGTCGTCATGCGCCGCATCCGGGCTTCGTGCGCTTGCCAGCCTTCGTACTGCGTCGGCAGCCGCCGTTCCATGATGTTCCAAGGATACCCCCGACCGGCAGGCTCCGGCCTCCGGGGCTTCACTGATGCTACACTCCCCGCACATGGAACTTGGCCGCTTTGCCCGCCACCGGCGTCTTCGCTCCACCGAATCGTTGCGCCGCCTCGTCCGCGAAACGGAGCTCACCCCCGCCCACCTCGTCTACCCCATGTTCGTCGAAGCCGGCCTTTCCGGCCGTTCGCCGATTCCTTCTATGCCGGGCCAGGCTCGACTTGGCCTGGACGCACTCGCCGATGAAGCCCGCAGCCTTGTTCGCCTGGGCATCGGCGGCGTCATGCTCTTCGGCCTTCCCGCGGCAAAGGATGAAACCGGTTCCGGGGCCTGGGCTGCAAGCGGCATCGTCCAGCAGGCCATCCCGCGCATCAAGGAAGCGGCACCCGACCTGGTCGTCATTGGGGACGTCTGCCTCTGCGAATATACCAGCCACGGTCACTGCGGCCCGCTCGCGCCCAACGGCTCCGTCGATAACGACGCTGCCCTGCCGCTCCTCGCCGAAACTGCCGTCTCGCTTGCGCGCGCCGGCTGCGACGTGATTGCCCCAAGTGACATGATGGACGGCCGCGTCCTCGCTATCCGCCAGGCACTCGACCTGGCGGGGTTCGCGATGACCCCTATTCTCTCCTACGCGGCGAAATTCGCGAGCGGGTTCTACGGCCCGTTCCGTGAGGCCGCCGACAGCGCTCCGGCATTCGGCGACCGGCGCGGGTACCAGATGGACCCGGCGAACGCGAGGATGGCCATCAACGAGGTCCTCGCCGACATCGACCAGGGCGCCGACATGGTCATGGTCAAGCCCGCCCTGCCGTATCTCGACGTCATCCGCGCCGTCCGCGAGGCCGTCACGGTCCCCCTGGCGGCCTACAACGTGAGCGGTGAATACAGCATGCTCATGGCGGCTGCGGAGCGCGGCTGGGTGGACGAGCACCGCGTCATCAACGAGACTTTGACCGCGATCCGTCGCGCTGGCGCTGACATCATCATCACCTATCACGCGAAACAGTGGGCGGCGCGGCGGTAAGCTCCGCAGGTCGCGGCCGTTTCTTTTCGACACAGACCGCGCAGACCTTGTACTCCGGGATACGCGACGGCTCGTCGTAAACGTTGTTCGTCAGGAAGTTTGCGGCGCTCTCCTGCAGCTTCACGAAGGGCACGAAGACCGAACCTTCCCGAACGGCATCGGTTACCACCGCCTTCCCGCTCATCCGCCCCCGCCGCGACCGAACGATGACGATATCGCCCTCGGCGATGCCCTGGCGCGTCGCATCGGCCGGGTTGATGACGACCGGGACCTCCGGCATCTGGTCAACGAGCGCCGCCACCCTCCGCGTAATCGTGCCACCGTGCCAGTGATACAACACCCTGCCCGTGTTGAGGACGAAGGGATAGTCGGCGTCAGGCAGTTCCGCCGCCGGCACCGACTGCTGAACGGGCACGAATTTTCCGAGCCCGCGGGGAAATCGGTCCGCATAGAGGTATCGGGTGCCAGGATGGCCCGGCTCGGGGCAGGGCCACTGGATGCCGCCCTCGTCCTCGAGCCGGGCCCAGGAGATGCCCCGCAGCTGGGGCGTCAGCCGGGCCATCTCGGCGAAGACTTCTGCACCCGAGCTATAGGCGAACTGACGGGGGTCGACCCCGACCCGCGGGGCCATCCGGCGCGCCAGGTCGGCAACGATCGCCCAGTCCGGACGCGAGCTGCCGACCGGCGGAATGGCCGGTCTCACCCGTTGCACCCGCCGCTCGCTGTTGGTGAACGTGCCGTCTTTCTCGGCGAACGAACATGCAGGCAGCACGACGTGCGCCAGATGCGCCGTCTCGTGAAGAAAAAGGTCCTGGACGACGAGAAAGTCGAGCTGTCGGAAGAGTCCTTCCGCATGGGCGAGGTTCGGTTCGGAGAGCAGCGGGTTCTCGCCCACCACGTACATCGCCCGGATGTCACCCGCGGCGATGCGCTCCACCATATCCGTCGCCTTCAGGCCCGGCTCGCGTGGGATACCGGCACCCCAGGCCTCCTCGAAGATGGCGGCAACGTCGCCGGCAAACGGCTGGTAGCCCGGGAGGGAATCCGGAATGCACCCGGCATCCCCGCAGCCTTGCACGTTATTCTGTCCACGCAGGGGCGAAATGCCGCACCCGGGACGGCCCAGCTGCCCCGTCAGCAGCGCCAGGTTGATGAGTGCCCGCGCGTTGTCGGTCCCGTGGGCGTGCTGTGTGATGCCCATCCCCCAGGCCAGGCAGCTGCCGGGGCGCTCCCCCGCCGCCAGGCCGCGGCGCGGCGGCGGCGAGGCATAAAGACGAGCCGCCTCACGAAGCTCCGCCGCACTAACGCCGCACGTGGCGGCGTATTCCTCAACGGTCGAGGTCATCACGGCCTGCCGCCAGGCGTTGAATCCTTCGGTCCGGCGGTCAATGAACACCCGATCTTCGAGCTCGTCGTCCAGGATTGCCCTCGCCATCCCGTTGAACAGCGCCACATCGGTCCCGGGCAGCGGCCGCAGAAACACATCGGCGCGCTCCGCGAGGTCGATGCGCTTCGGATTCACCACAACCAGCCGCGTGCCGTAGTCATCGACCGCCCGCCGCATCCGTGATGCGATGACCGGGTGGTTCGAGCCCGGGTCGCAGCCGACCAGCACGAGGCACGAGGCATCTTCGTAGTCGGCGTACGAGTTGCTCGTCGCGCCACTCCCGAGCTGGTCGAGCATCGCTTCGACACTCGGCGAATGACAGAGCCGCGTGCAGTGGTCGATGTTGTTCGTCCCCATGACGAGTCGCACGAACTTCTGCTGGACGAAGGCATCTTCGTTGGTCGCCTTAGCGCTGGCGAAACTGCCGAACCGGCCTCGGTAGGTAAGCAGGCGCTCAGCCACGTAGTCGAGCGCCTCGTCCCAACTTGCCGGCTCCAGCTCGCCCCCGCGCCGAACGAGCGGGGTGGTGAGCCGGTCCGGGTGCTGAACGAACCGTGTCCCGAACCGACCCTTCACGCAGAGCATGCCGCGGCTGGAGGGATTTACAGGGTCGTCATCGGCCCACGCCATTCGCCCGCCCCGCGTGTGGATGACGATGCCGCAACCGACACCGCAGAACGGACAGGTCGTCCAGGTTTTACTCTCCACTTCATCCCTCCCCGGGTATTCCAAGCCGCTCCCCCGGCCGTTCGGGCGCGGGACGGAGCGCGTGCGTGGGACAGGCAGCCACGCACGAGCCGCAGGCCGTGCAGATGGACGCCGCAAACGAGACACCTGTCCCGGGGGTCACCTTCGCCCGAGTGCCCGTGCCCGCGATGCCGATGGCGCCGATATGCTGGAGCTGCTGGCAAGCGGAAACACAGCACCCGCAGAGGATGCACGCCTGTTCGTCGAACGAGAAAAAGGGACTGCTGCTATCGAGACTCCCCCGCGTGCGGCGGGGGGATGCCGGCCGTTCGACCCCGTTGAGGTCGTAGGCAGCCCAGAGCTCAGAACTTCGCGGTCCGCCCTCGGCGTCCGGCTCCGGGCCGTGCATGCGCGCTGTCAGCCGAAGCACAGCCCGCCGGATTCGCGCTGCGCGCTCGCTCCCGGTGTACACCTCGTCGACGCCGGCGGCCGGTGTGTGGCACGCAGCGACGACCCGGCCATCTGCCTCGACCAGGCAGGTGCGACAGGCACCGATGGGCGGCAGGTTGTCGTCCTTGCACAGGTGCGGGATGGGAATTCCCAGCGCCAGCACGGCATCGAGGATGGTGCCGGCCGGTTCCACGTCTCGCCCGTCGACCCTCATGCGAACACCTCCGGCCAGAAGGCGAGCGCGGAGCGAACTGGCCCGGTTGCCATCTGGCCCAGACCGCAAAGGGACGCGGCCTCCATCACCTCGGTCAGCTCCTCGATGCCCGCCGTTTCCCCCGCAGCCAGCTTCTCGAACAGGAGCGGTGCCCCCTCGCGGCACGGGGTACACTTGCCGCACGACTGTTCTGCGTTGAACGCTGCCATGGTGAGCGCTGCACGCCGGATATCCCCCGGGGCCTCCAGCACGACAATTCCGCCCGCACCGAGCATCGCGCCGGTCGCGTGGTAGCGGCCGGGCAGCAGAGGCACGCTGGCCTCCCCGGCCGGGAGGAATCCCCCGGACGGACCACCACACAACAGCGCCGCCCGTTCCCTTGGCGGAGCGCCTGCCTGGTCGACGGTCGCGAGGAGCGGCGTCCCGAGCGGGACCTCGTAGACCCCGGGACGGCTGACCCGCCCGCTCACCGACAGGATGCGAGTGCCTGGAGCCGCGTCGGTGCCCTCCGACCGAAACCCGGCAGCTCCCCTGCGAAAGATAACGCTCACCGCCGCCAGTGTTTCGACGTTGTTTACCACGGTCGGCATCCCGAACAGCCCAGCATCCACGGGCAGCGGAGGCCGTGGCCGGGGAACCGCCCGTCGCCCTTCGATCGCGTTCAGCAGGGCCGTCTCCTCCCCGAGGACGTAGCCACCGGCACCGCGGTAGACGAGTACCCTGCCGGCGCCCGGTGAGTCCGCGAGTGCTCGTTCGAAGGCGGCAGCCGCGGGGTCGGCCGAGCCGTTGATGAATGCGACGGTGACCGCCGGCCGGAGCACCTCCATCGCGACGAGTAGCCCCTCGACCACCCGCTCCGGTCGAAGGCAGAGCAGGGCCCGGTCTTTGAAGACCCCCGGTTCGCCCTCCTCGGCGTTCATCACGAGGGCAACGGGCGCGCCGTGCCGCAACGCCGCGCGCCACTTCACCGCCGTCGGGAAGTACGCTCCACCCCGCCCCCGCAGTCCGGAAGCTTCCACTTCCGCGAGGGCCGCTGCGGGGCCGATGGAGCGAGCCCGCTCAAAGCCGGACCAGCCACCGGGCCATGGCTCGAGCAGCGGCCCGGCCCGGCGAACCATCTCCGGAGGAAAAGGCCGCTCGTCACCGCTCGCGGGCGGAGCGTAGCACGAGAACAGGCAGCCCGACGGCCGCGAGGGCTCTCGCCAGCCCGGGTGCAGGGCGCAGGCGACGCCGGCGCACGACCGTTCAGAGCGGAGGAGCTCGAAATTGAAGTCCTGGAGCGAGGTGGCGGCTTCCCATGCCTCAGCAGCGGGAATCCGCAGCTCCCGCGCAACGCGCTCTACCGCGGAAGGTTCGAGGTAGCCACGCTCGCGATGCAACGTTGTGAGCAGGGGCAGCAGCCGCGCACGTCGAGGCAGAGCGAAATCGCCCTCGGAGGTCACGGGCGAGATCGTACGCGCCCGGGCCAGGTCGCGGCTATGCTCTCCGCCCGGCGAGTGTAGGGTGACCCTGGATCGCTGTCGGGAGTACCGTCCTCCGTGCTGGCTTGTCCGGCTCTTTGCAGGCCGCCACGAGCGTTCGGTCGACGATGCCGCTGATGCCGCGTGCGCGTGCTTCCGACCGCACGTAGGCAACCGTTGCGGAAATCGTAGCCTCTACGCCGGGCCACGGTTCGCACCGGATGACGCGGAGATGACGGGATGACTCGTTCCATTCGACGACGAGCCGGGCATGGGAGCCCGGACCGGCGCAGTACCTCGTATAACCGCCGAGGTATTCGTGCGTGATGTGGAGACCGCGGACCGAGGGGTCGATGCCCGCCCGGTGGAGCCCTTCCCAGAGCTCGCCAAGGGCGAGAAGAAGCCGAAACGCTACGTCGGAGGTATCAGCGCGCAATGGTCATCCCGTGCGGATAGGGTGTCGTGCGCGGCCCCCGCGGTGCCGCTAGCCCGATTCTACGCCATCTCCGCCCGGCCCATGCAAGCGGTACATGCCTGCTATAGATGGAAGCCCGGATTGTCAACCCTTCAGGTAGGTGGCTAGCCCTTCCTCGAGCGGCGTCAACCGCCGACCGAACACCTCCTGAAGCGCTGAGGTGTCGGCGACGCCGTCCATCGTGATGAAGTCGATGGCTCCCGGTGTGAGCGGCCGGCCGGGCGCAAACTGCGCGATCGACGCGACCAGCTTCATCAGCGGCTTCGGCGAGTGCAGCAGCAGCCGCCGCTTGCCTGCGACCCGCAGTGCCGTCCTGATGACTTCATCCATCGTCATGACCTCCGGGCCGCCGATTTCGAAGACTCGGCCTCGAGCCTCGGCTTTCTCCAGCGCTGCGACGACATGCGTCGCCAGGTCATCGATGAAGAGCGGGTTGATCCGTGTCTTGCCGTTCCCGATGACGGGGACGAACGGCAGGAACTTCGCGAAACCAAGGAACCGGTTCAGCGAGACGTCCCGGGGACCGTAAATCCAGCTCGGTCGAAAGATGACGTAGGGCACGCCCGAGGCCGCGATGTACTGCTCCTCCTGCCATTTGAAGCGGAGCCAGTGATACGGGGCGTGCTCCGCCGCCCCGACGCCGCTCAGCCCGATGAACAACGGCGTGCCCGCAGCCTTCGCCGCATCGACGAGATTACGGGTGCCACCGAGGTCGATCCGTTCGAACGTGTACCCCTTCTTCGGGTTCTCGATGGGTGAATTCGGGAACTGGACGGCATCAACGACGGCATCGGCAGCCGTTAGCAGCGCCGAGAGCGTCGCTGGGGCCGTGACGTCGACCGAGACCCATGGCGCCCGGCTGTCGATGGGGTCCTTCGCGGGCCGCGAGCGCGAGCCCACGACCACTTCGTGCCCCGCGTCGAGCAGGGCCGCCGTGATAGCCCGGCCCAGCAGACCGGTGCCGCCTGCAACGGCAACTTTCATACCGCACCTCCTGTGCGAGAACGTCCCAGGTCGTTGATGAGCGCCACAGCATCGAGAAGCCCCGGGCCGCCATAGCGGGCCATCGGCGCCTCGACGCGGAGCTCCGGTTCGGCATCGAAGGCTCCTCCGCCGTAGACGATGCGCGTGAGGGGCGCCGTCTCCGCCAGCGCCTGCACGATACGAGGCAGATGCCGCGCTCCGTCGGCTGTGCCGGCATTCACGGCGAGTACCTCCGGCTGCGCGTCCTCCACCGTCCGAATGAGCGCGTCGTCGGGTACGTCCTGCCCGAGATAAATCGTCCGGAGCCCTTGAAAGCGGAGCATGACGGCCAGCATGAGCAGCCCAATCTCGTGATGTTCGCCTTCGAGGCAGGCCAGCACGACCGTGGGCGCACCAGGGAGCGGCTGTACTTGCCGACTCAGCTGGTCGAGACGGGCGCGGACGAAGTTCGAGGCGAAGTGTTCCTGCGCAACCGTTATCCGCTGTTCGTGCCAGGCGGTGCCAATCTCCCGCATCAGCGGTACGACGACCCGTTCGAAGGCCGAAAGGACATCCAGCGTGTCGAACAACTCCGACCAGGCAGCCGCGGCGCGGGGCTCGTCGAAGGCAAGCAGTGCTTCGAATAGCTCGGAGGTGAGCAGTGCGATGCGCGGGCCAGAGCCCTGGCCCGGTGTCCTGGCTTCCTGGAGCACAAGCTCAGCGGCACGGGCCAGCGGCACCCCCTGCCGCGACAGCTCCAGCATTCGCCGCACCATCGCGAGGTCCGCCTCCGAATAGGTGCGCTGCCGGCCACCCGTCCGGCTTGGGCGAGGAACCCCATAGCGCCGCTCCCATGCCCGCAGCGCATGTGCGCTTACCCCGGTGAGCGCTTCGACCTGCGCAATGCGGTAAATGCCGGTCGGCTTCATGCAGCTAATCTTTACGCGGTGTCGTGCGTTTGTCAAACTCATGTCGAGCTCCGTACGATGTCAACATGAGTGTGAACCCGGACTTCGACCTGGCAGTCATCGGCAGCGGGTTCGGGGGACTCGTGGCCGGCGCGCTGGCGGCGAAAGCCGGTGCGAAGGTCGTGCTCTTCGAACGACACACCCGGCCGGGTGGGTGCGCCGGCGACTTCGCTCTCGGCGGCTTCTGGTTCCCGGCGGGAGCGACAGTGGTCACTGGCCTCGAGCCCGGCGGAATCCTTCGACAGGTCTTCGACGCGCTCGATGTCCGTATCGACAGTGAGCCGCTCGACCCATCGCTCGTTTTCCATCTCCCCGACCGGACGGTGCATTACGTCGCTGACCACGAGGCATGGGCACGGGAGTTCGGGCGGAGTTTTCCCGGTGCGCCGGCTGGCTACGGCCGCTTCTGGCGCTGGGTCCGCCTCGTCGGCGGAGAGGTTTACCGCATCGGAGCCGCCCTCCCGTCTTTCCCTCTCGAGCGCCCTGCAGATGTCCGCCGCTCGGTCCGCGCGGTCCGGCCTTCCCTGGTCCTCGCCATACCATGGCTCTCCACGACGGTCGGGACGGTCAAGCGGCTCGTCGGCGCGTGCGGGGCAGCAGATGCGGACGCCCTCATCGATGCCCTCCTGTTGGATGCGACGGGCGCCACTGCTGGCGAGTGCTCGGCGATCCAGGGGGCCATTGCGCTCGACCTCTACCGACGGGGCTGCCAGCGGGTCGAAGGCGGGACCGGCGCGCTGGCGATGCGCCTCGTCCGGGCGGTCCGTCGTTACGGCGGCGACGTGCGGTTCGCTGCCGGGGTGCAGCGGCTTTTCCCGGGGGATGCATGGTGGACGCTCGCTCTCGACTCCGGCGAACGGGTCTCAGCACGGGCGGTCATCGCTAACGTCCCGCCGGCGGGCCTCGACCTCCTGCTCGGCCGACCGCCGCGCATCCCGAAGCCGGGGCAGGCCTGGGGCGCCTTCGTCCTGCACCTCGGCATCGACGGGGAAGGCCTTCCGGCCCTCCACCCGTTCCACCAGGTAGTTGCGAACCAGGACGACCTCGAACGGCCCGGCGCAAATGCCCTGGTCTCGATCTACCCGGGCCGCGGTGCGCGCGCGAATCGCTGGAGCATTTCGGTCTCGACCCATGTCCAGCCTGCCGCCTTCGCCGTTCCGCCTTCCGAGTCGTGCCGAATTCGCGCCGGGCTCGAGCAACGGTTGCTCGCGGCGGCCCGTCGCGTCATCCCGGATATCGACCGTCGAGTCCTGCTCCTCCGCTCTGCCACGCCGCATACCTACCAGCGGTTCGCCGGTCGGCCCGGCGGGTACGTCGGTGGTCTTCGCCAGGTTCCCTCGGTCGTCGCGCTCCGGGCACCGACGCGCCGGGTCGCCCCCCGACTGTGGCTAGCCGGCGACCATACGTTTCCCGGACAGGGAACGGTCGGCACTGCACTTTCCGGGGTGAATGCCGCGCGGGACGCGCTGGAATTTCTCGGCAAGGAGCCGCCGCTATGACTCTCCTTCGCGTGAGGTCATTCATCCCTTCTCCCCCGGAGGACCTATTCGCCTTCCACTCGGACGTCCGCAACCTCGCGCGCATCAGCCCACCCGTTCCGCCGTTCCGCCTCCTGACGGAGCCAGCACCGGCGCGCGAGGGTGATATCCAGTGCTTTCGCCTGGGCTGGGGCCGGCTTGGGGTCACGTGGACTGCGCGCATCAGCCGCGTCGTCGAAGGCCGCCTCATCGAAGACGTGCAGGAACAGGGACCGTTCCGGCGATGGCGTCACCAGCATCGCTTCCTCCCGGCTCCGGGTGGCGCCTGGCTGGAGGACACCGTCGCCTTCCGACTCCTCCCTACCGCTGCAGGTGAGTTTCTCGAATGGCTCCTCGTTCGCCCGGCTCTCGTTCCCCTCTTTTGGTGGCGGCACTGGCAGACGCGTAACGCGCTCGTAACTCGTTCAAAATCTTGACGCACCACCTCACCGTTATCATGCAGGCAGTGGTAGGCTTCGCGTTCGCAGCCCCCAGGGAGGAGCGACCCGATGACTGCCTGTGCCATCTGCCGGGCCGAAGGCCAGCCGCCCCAACATGCTGCGAATTCCATCGGCCTGTTGACGTCACGCTTCGACATCCTCTCGGGAGCCGCCCACCGCTACGGAGAGGTCGAGGGAGAGACCCACGTCCTCGTCCCGGTCTGCCCGGGACACGTGGTCGATGTCTATCGCGGCCGGGTACCCGGCGTCCGGATGGCTTGGCGGCTCGGACCTGATGAGAGTGGCACTACGGGCGTCCACGCAAGTCCCGGAGCAGAGTCCTCATCCCGGGCTTGAATACGACTTTCCCGTCGAGCACGACAATTTCGCCGTTCAGGTATAGCTGGACGGCCTTGCTCAAAACCACCCCTTCCAGTTCGCGACCCTTCCGCCGCACGTCTTCGACGCTGTCCACACCGACATCGATGTGGAACACGTCCTGCAGGATGATCGGCCCGGCGTCGAGCTCTTCCGTCACGAAGTGTGCGGTGCAGCCCGTCACCCTTACCCCGTCCTCCCACGCGCGGCGGTACGGGTTCGCGCCGGGGAAGTACGGCAGGAGCGACGGGTGAATGTTGATGATGCGGCCCGCGTACGGCTGCACTACGGCCGGGCTAAGAATCTGCATGTAGCGGGCAAGGACGACCAGGTCGGCGTGGTACGAGGAGAGACGCTCGAGAAGGAACGCCTCATGGGCCGCCTTGTCGTCGCTCGGGTACCACTCGAACGGGATGCCGGACGCCTCAGCCAGCGGGCGAAGGGTTTCGTGGTTCGAAAGCACGCACACGATGTCGCCCCACAGGTCGCCAGAGCGCCAATCGGCGACGAGCTGCTCCAGGCAATGCGGCTCCTTCGAAACCAGCACGGCCACGCGCTGTCGCTGCCGCCGGCTGTGCAGCGTCACCCGTATCTCCATGCCAATTTCTCGTCCGATGGCCAGGAGCCCGGTCACCAGTTCATCGAGCGTCACCGTCGCCTCGGTGATATCGACCAGCATGTCCATCAAGAACTGCCCCTGGACGACCCGCTGCTCGATGTCCTCGATGTTGATGCTGCGCTCGGCGAGATAGGTGCTTATCCGCGCGACCACACCCTTCTGGTCGCGCCCCTGGACATGAACGATGGCGAGGATGCGGCTCACTCGTTACTCCGCGCTACTCGGTTTGTTCAGGATAGGGCGGCCTCCGCCACCCGACGAGGGGCCGGCCATCCAGCCGCGGACTTTTCGACGTACGAAGAGCAAAGCCCGTGGTCTGAATCAATGGGGAGGTGGGCCAGCACACGTTGCGAATGGGTGCAGTCCGGTGCCTCAGGGTAAAGATTCATTGACACAACGGAAACCGGGGAGCACCTTACCGTCCGGTCAATCGAAAAGAGGAGGGAACGACGACCGATGACCAAATCCTACTGGCGCATGCTGCTGAGCCTGCTCGCCGTCTTCGTGGTGGTGGTCGCCGCCGCCTGCGGCGACGACGACGATGACACGGGCGGAAAGGCCAGCGGCGCCGCGAAACCGTCGGGCACCATCACCATCGGTGCGACCCAGTTCGAGACGTGGGACCCGCACTTCTCCGACTTCGCGCAGGACATCACCCACTTCGTCTACGTCTGGCGCGGCCTCTACCACCTCGACGTCAACGATAAGCCGCAGCCTGCGATGGCTGACGGCCAACCCCAGGTTTCCGGCGACGGCAAGACCTATACCATCAAACTGAAGAAGGACCTGAAGTGGTCCGATGGTCAGCCGCTCACCGCAGAAGATTTCGTTCTCGGCATCCAGCGGACGTGCAACCCGGACGTTGCCGGCCACTATCAATACATCCTGACCAACATCGTCGGCTGCGACGACTACTACAACGCCGCCAACAAGACGCCCGCGGAAAAGGAAGAGCTCCGAAAGAGGGTCGGCGTGCGCGCTGTCGATGCGCAGACACTCGAGGTGAAAATCCAGGAACCCCAGCCAACCTTCCCGATCCTCCTCGCCCTCTGGCCGACGTTCCCGGCGCCGAAGCACAAGCTCGCCAACGTCGACGCCCCGTGGCCCGGCCCGCTCGAGAACGTCTACAACGGGCCGTTCATGCCGAGCGCCTACACCGAAAAGGCAACCATGGAACTCAAGCCGAACCCCAACTGGGTCGGCACCCCGGTGGGCGTCGAGAAAGTCGTCCTCAAGTATGTCGATGATCCGGCCGTCCTCAACAACGCGTATCGCACCGGCGAGGTCGACGCTACCGTCGCCAACAAGCCAGAGCTCGACAAGCTGAAGACGGAATTCCCCAAGGAGCTCCAGCTCTACCCGGCGACCCGGACCATCGGACTCGAGTTCAACGTCACGAAATCCCCGGTCGACAAGCCGGAGGTTCGCCTGGCCCTCTCGCAGGCCACGGACCGCGCGACGCTCGTGAAAGTGGTCTTCAAGGACGCCAACACCCCGACGACCAGCTGGGTCCCGCCTGCCCGCAATGGCTTGAAGGGCGGGGAGTACGACTCCATCCTCGGCTTCAACCCGACCAAGGCGAAAGAGAATCTCGCCAAAGCCGGCTACCCGAACGGCCAGGGCTTCCCGCAGCTCACCCTGCTCCTCGTCGACAGCCAGACGAACAAGCTCCTCGGCGAATTCCTCCAGGCCGAGTGGAAGAAGCACCTCGGCATCGACATCAAGCTCGAATTCGTCGACTCCAAGACCCGCTCCTCCCGGTTCAACAGCTCCGACTTCCAGGTCGTCACCGGCGGCTGGCAGGAAGACTACCCGGACCCGGAAAACTGGTTCCTCGGGCTTTGGGAAACCGGCGGCTCGATCAATAAGACGAAAACGAGCGTGAAGGCGCTCGATGACCTGATCGCCAAGGCCAAGTTCAACACGAACGACGAGCAGCGCCGCCAGCTCTACCGAGAGGCCGAGAAGGCCCTGCTTCAGGAGGCGAATGGCATCGCGCCGCTCTGGCACACCCTCGCGGCCTTCCTCGTGAAGCCCCACATCTCCGGCATGGTGGAGAACAAGCGGCCGGGCGATACCTTCGTCCCGGGTGACTGGTACATCGAGCTTTGGAAGACCTCGAAGAAGTAGCCAGCACCTCAGCCTGACGCACATGGTGGCGGCGGGGATGCCGCGCGAACTTCCCCGCCGCCGCTTCCGCGAGGAAACGCCCATGGTCGCCTACACCGTCCGGCGCGTCCTGGCCATGATTCCCCTCATCGTGGCCATCGCCACCATCACCTTCATCCTGATGCATGCGGTCGAAGGCGGGCCCTTCGATTCCGACAAGCCGCTTCCGCCTGCGACCCTGGAGAACCTCAAGAAGCGGTACGGCCTCGACGACCCCCTGCCGGTCCAGTACTTCAACTATCTGAAGAACCTGGCCCGGTTCGATTTCGGCATATCCATCGCCAACAACCGCAACATCACCGACATCATCCGCGAACGGATGGGCGTCTCCATCCAGCTCGGCATCGCAACGTTTCTGTTCGCCACGGTGCTGGGCCTGGGGCTGGGCGTCTTCTCCTCACTCAACCAAAACGGCATCGGTGACTACGCCGGCGTTTTCATCGCTACGGTCGGGGCAGCGATGCCATCCATCGTCCTCGCCCCTATCGTTACCATCGTCTTCGCCGTGAAGCTCGGCTGGTTCAACGTCCTGAGCTCGGATTACGGGTTTACCGACTGGCTCCGGGGGGATTTCAGCAACTGGCGGCAGGTAGTCCTCCCGACGATAGCGCTCGGGTTCCTGCCGATGGCTTTCATCGCGCGCATCACCCGCGCCTCGATGCTCGAGGTGCTGCGCCAGGATTACGTCCGCACCGCCCGTGCGAAGGGCCTTGCCGAATTCGCCGTCGTCATCCGCCATGCCGCCCGGAACGCCATGATCCCGGTCCTCACGGTTCTCGGACCGATCTTCGCCGGACTCATCACCGGCTCCCTCGTCATCGAAACGCTCTTCGCCATCCCCGGTCTCGGGCGCGAATTCGTCCGCTCCGTCCTCATCCGCGATTACGGCCTCATCATGGGCGTTACCGTCTTTTATGCCGTCGTCATCGCCTTCATGAACCTCGTCGTCGATCTGCTCTACGGCTTCGCGGACCCGCGAATCCGCTACTGAACTTTTCATCCGCCAGGACCAGCCACGTGGCCGCTACCGACCAGCCCATAGCCCAGCCCTACGATTTTCTCAATCAGCAGCTCGCAACAAAGCAGCGGGGCCTCTGGGCCCAGGCCTGGCAGCGGCTATTGCGAAACCGCCTCGCCGTTGCTGCGGGGTTCGTCCTCCTCGTCATCCTCGCCGTCTCTCTTGCTGCCGACTTCAGCCGCACAGTCCAGCGCTACGACCCCACGGTGCCCGACTTCCAGGCAACCGAGCAGAACCCGAGCCGGGCTCACTGGCTGGGCACGGACACGCTGGGGCGGGACCTCTGGGCGCGCCTTCTCCAGGGGACGCTCTTCTCCCTCAAAATCGGCCTGGGCACCCAGGTCATCGTACTCCTGATTGGGGTCACCATTGGCATGGCCGCCGCCCTTGCCGGCCGGTACAGTGACACCGTCCTCATGTGGCTCACCGATCTCGCCTACGCCTTTCCGGACCTGCTCGCCATTATCCTCCTTCGCCAGGTTCTTCTCGGCCGGGACTGGCCCATCATCGGCGAGGGCGACCCGCAAATTCCAGGCTTCAACGGTGTCCTCCTCGTCACCGTCATCGCCATCTCCTTCGTCAGCTGGACCACCGTCGCCCGCCTCGTTCGCGGCCAGATGCTCTCCATCAAGGAGCAAGATTATGTCGCAGCCGCACGTGCCATGGGCGCCAGCCCGTGGCGAATCGTGAGGGTTCACATGCTGCCCAACACCCTCGGAGCCGTCATCGTGTCGGCTACGTTCGGCATCCCCCTTGCGATCTTCGCCGAGGCCACGCTCGGATTCATCGGCCTGGGCGTGCCCCCGCCGAACGCGTCGCTCGGCTCCCTCATCGGCTCTGGCCTCGATGCCATCCAGGTGCACCCCGTGCAGCTCATCTGGCCGACGCTCATGGTCGCGACCTTGATGCTCTGCTTCACCTTCCTCGGAGACGGCCTGCGCGACGCCCTCGACCCGCGGACGCGCCGCTGACCCAAGGGCCGCTGGTTTGGCGCAGAAGTCCCCCGGCTGGTAGCATGGAGACGTACGTAAGGGGCGGGGCTGTAGCTCAATCGGGAGAGCGCAACACTGGCAGTGTTGAGGTAAGGGGTTCGAATCCCCTCAGCTCCACCAGCCATTCGTCCACCAGGTCACGGATGACGTCGGCGCCCCTATAGCACCGGCGACGCGCGGTCAGGGGGCAGGCCTGAACTTCCGCGGACCTTCAAACGAGGGCTAGCGCGTCGACTGGAAGCCCCCGCAGCGAGAACGGCCCCGCGTGCTCGATACGCACCCGCACGATATCGCCGACCCGGGCCGGGGCATCGAGGTGGGTGAGCTTCCCGGTCCGCGTCCGTCCAAAGGGCTGCCCGTTCCGGATACCCTCGATGAGAATCTCCTGGACCGTGCCAATGTACGCGCGGTTCAGCTCTTCGGCGATACGTGCCTCCAGATGCTCGACGCGATGGAGCCGCTCTGACTTCACTTCGGCCGGCACGTCGTCGGGGAGCTTCCGCCAGGCGATCGTGCCAGGCCGCGGCGAGTAGGCGGCGACGTGCACCTTGTCGAAACGCACCTCTTCGAGCAGCGAAAGCGTCTGCTCGAAGTCCGCCTCCGTTTCACCCGGGTATCCCACGATGACGTCGGTCGTGATGCCGGCACCTGGCATCAGCTCTCGGACTTCACGGATTTTTTCGAGGTACTCCGCCCGGGTGTAGCCGCGGCGCATCGATTCGAGGACCGCGTCGGAGCCTGACTGCACCGGGAGTGAGAAGCACTCCATCACCTTCGGGAGTTCAGCCACGGCCTCGAGGATGCGGTGCGTCATGTCCTTCGGATAAGAGGTCAGAAAGCGGATTCGTTCGAGCCGCTCGAGCCGCGAAAGCTCGCGCATCAAATCGCCAAGGTCCGGCACCCCCGGCAGGTCGTGGCCGTACGCCTCTACCGTTTGGCCGAGCAGCGTCACTTCGCGCACCCCGTGCGCGGTGAGGTAGGCCACCTCGCGGGCGATTTCGTCAATCGGCCGGGAGCGCTCGCGGCCGCGCCGGTAGGGAACGATGCAGTAGGTGCAGAACTTGTTGCAGCCATGCACGACCGGCACGTAGGCCGTGGGCCCTTCAGGGACGGCGTACGTCCGCGGCCAGAATTCGCCGCCCAGGTCTTCCGCCGGCTCTTCGACCAGCTCCATGATCGGTTCGAACTGCTGCGGCCGTGCAAAGACGTCGACCTGCGGGAAGCGCTTTCGGAGGTCGTCGGTCTTGAGCCCGACCATGCAGCCCATCACCGCGACCCTGATGCCCGGCCGTTCGGCCTTCAGCTGCCGGATGCGACCGAGCTTGGAGTAGGCCCGGTCCTCCGCGTGCTGCCGGACGCTGCAGGTGTTCAGGACGATGATGTCGGCCCGCTCCATCCGGTCCACCTGCCGCAGGCCGAGCCGCAGGAACCCGGCGGCCAGCTTCTCGCTGTCCGCCTTGTTCATCTGGCAGCCGACCGTCCAGAGGTAAAAACGCTGCGCCATGGGGCCCGTCGGGGCGGGAGACTGGCGGAGGGGGAGGGATTCGAACCCTCGACCGAGTTACCCCGGAACCCGCTTAGCAGGCGGGCGCACTAGACCACTATGCGACCCCTCCAGTGCCGCCGGCTTCATTGTACGGCCGGCTCCTGAGACGGTCACGAGCGGGCGCGGGCAGACCGTTGGCCGCTGCAGGCTACACTCCGTTCGTGGCCGTTGCTGTCGTCGTCGTCATCTTCACCGTCCGCCAGGAGCGGCTCAACGTCCTCCTCATCGAGCGCGCTGCCGAGCCCTGCAGGGGCGAGTGGGCACTCCCCGGCGGCCTCCTCCTTCCCGGCGAAACGCTCGATGCCGCCGCCCGGCGGAAGCTGGAAGACGAAACCGGCGTCTCCGACGTGTTCCTCGAGCAGCTCTATACGTTTGACCGACTCGGCGAAGGCCGCGCCGAAGCGGTCGTCTCGTACTTCGCCCTCGTCGATATTGGACGTACCCGCCTTCGGAGGGAGAGTGAGTGGCGGCCCGCATGGCATCCCGTCCGGCCCCCGCCGCCGACCGCCTTCGATAACGGCCGCGTCATCCACTATGCCGAAGAGCGGCTCCGCAACAAGCTCGCATACACGAACGTGGTCTACAGCCTCCTGCCGGAGCGATTTACCCTCACCCAGATGCAGCAGACATACGAAGCGATTCTCGGCGAGCGGCTCGACAAACGGAATTTCCGCCGACGCGTGGTCGGGCTCGGCATCGTGCGTCCTACCGGCCGCTTCGAAAAGCAGGGCGCTCACCGGCCCGCCATGCTTTACGAGTTCACAAGCCGGGAGCCGATGGTCCTCTAGCGAATAGTCGGATTTCGAGTAAGCTACGGGCATGCCGCGAAAAGTGAGCGCCGAACCAGGCCCGCCCGGTTTCACGCTCCTCGCTGTTCTGCTGTCTGGCCCCGCCCATGGTTACGACCTCGTAAGCCGTCTCGAGCGCCTCGGAGCCGCAGAGGTCTTTCCCCTCGAGCGACCGACGCTCTACGGGCACCTCCACGCCCTCGAATCCGCCGGCCTGGTCCGATGGCGCGAGGAGCGCCACGGTGGGCGCCCGCCGAGGAAGGTGTTCGAACTGACTGCCGCTGGACACGCCGCCGCCGAAGCGTGGCTCTCTGAACCCGTACCCCGCCTCCGACAGGTTCGGCAGGAATTCCTGCTCAAGCTCGCGCTCCTCGAACTCCTCGGTCGGCCAGCCGCCAGCCGGGCGCTCATCGCACGCCAGCTCGACGCGTGCCGGGCCTACCTCTCCAGCCTCGCCGACGCGCCCGCGGAAACCCCGGTTGCCCGGCTGAACCGGGGAGCCCGGACCTCCGCGGCCTCGGCCACGATAGCCTGGCTCGAATCGCTGCTCACCCTCGAAGAGGCGCCGGCATGACCGCCGACCGGCGCTTGGAGATGACGGCCGCGCTGGTCGTCGTGTTCGCGTTCGCCGCCTGCGGCGGAAATGTGACAGGCGGCGAGGGGCAGCGATATGTGACGGACGTGCTAGCCGGCGCGGCAGCCGGCGAAGGGATGCGCCCAACCGTCGCCATCGCTGCCGCCTCCGACCTCCGCCTGGCCCTCGATGACTATCGCGAGGCTCTTGAAGCGGCATGCAACGCGACAGTTACCGTGACCTACGGCTCTTCGGGCCAGTTCGCCCGCCAGACCGCTGCGGGCGCGCCGTTCGACCTCTTCCTCTCGGCCGACAGCCGGTACACCGATGAGCTTGAGCACAAGGGGCGCGTCGCACCGGGCGGGATGGCCCGGTACGCGCGCGGGCGCATTGCCATCCTCGTTCGGCCGGGACTCCCATTGCCGGCAGACGTGACCGGCATCGCCGCACCGGAGTACCGCACCATCGCCATCGCGAACCCCGACCACGCTCCCTATGGCCGTGCCGCGGAGCAGGCTTTGCGCGCCGCGGGCGTTTTTGACCAGGTGAAGAGCCGGCTCGTCCTCGCGGAGAACGCCCGCCAGACTGTCGATTATGTCGAAAAGGGAAACGCCGACCTAGGGGTCGTCGCGCTCTCCCTGCTCACCGGGCACAGTCCGGGCTCGTTCCGCCTGCTCGACGAATCGCTCCACCAGCCCATCGACCAGGCCGGGGCAGTCATCGCCGGCACCGGGGCAGAGCGGACGGCCCGCTGCATCCTCCAGCAGCTTCTCGCCCCCCCGGGGCAGGAGCACCTCTCGAAGTACGGCTTCGAGCCCCCCGCTTCCGACTGACGGATGGACGTCCTCGACCCGCTGCGTCTCTCGCTCCTCATCGCCACGGCCGGGACGGCCGCCTGCATCGTCATCGGCACTCCCATCGCCTGGGCCATCGCGCGTTCGCGTAGCTCTGTCGCGGCCATCATCTCCGGCATTTCGCTCCTTCCGCTCGTGCTCCCACCGACGGCCGTTGGGTACTACCTCCTCTGGCTTCTCGGCCGGGAGAGCCCTACGGGGCGTTTCCTCCTCGACGACCTCGGCATCCAGCTCGTGTTCACGTGGCCGGGCGCCTCCATCGCGGCAGCGGTCGTCTCGATCCCGCTCTACATCCGGACGGCCGCCGCAGGGTTCGAGCAGGTTGATGAAGAAGTGCTCATGGCAGCCCGGACCCTCGTCCCGCCGTGGCGTATGTTCGCATTCGTCGTCGTCCCGCTCGCCTGGCCGTCCCTCATCGCCGCCTCACTCATCGCCTTCGCGCGCTGCCTCGGCGAATTCGGCGCAACAGTGGTGGTCGCTGCGAGCATCCCCGGCAGGACACGCACCCTCCCGGCGGCGATTTACGATGCAAATCTCGCCGGGAACGAGGTCCTCGCGCACCAGCTCTCGCTCACTGCGCTCGCCATCGGGTTCGTCCTCTGTTCGCTGCTGACTTTTGCCCTGCAGGCCGCCATCCGACGGGACCGCCCATGACGGCAATCGAAGCAATGCTCCACTGCCAGGCTGGGGAGTTCCGACTCGATGTCGAATTCGAAGCCGGGCCGGGCATCACCGTCCTCTTCGGCCCCTCCGGGTCTGGTAAATCGCTCACCCTCCGCGCGGTCGCAGGCATCCTGACGCCCCGTGATGGCCGGGTCGTCGTCGATGGCCGGGTCGTTTTCGACAGCCGGGCCGGGATTTCCGTCCCGGCGCACGCCCGCGGAGTCGGATACGCAGGGCAGCGGCCGGCCCTTTTCCCCCATCTCAGTGTCGGCGGAAACGTCGCGTTTGGCATCCGAGCCGGCTCGAAGCAAGCCCGCGCCCGCACCGCTGCCGAATGGCTGGCCCGGCTCGAGCTTCCCGGCTTCGAAGGTCGAAGTCCCGGTTCTCTCAGCGGCGGCCAGGCCCAGCGCGTCGCTCTCGCCCGCGCACTCGCTCCCGGGCATCGTGTCCTGCTCCTCGATGAGCCGTTTTCTGCTCTCGACGAGTCGCTGCGCCAGGGGCTCCGCCGACTCCTCACCGACCTCGTCCAGGAAGGCGGCCTCGCCATCATCTTCGTTACCCACGACCTGCGGGAGGCGCACCTCCTCGCCAACCGACTCGTCGTCATCGACCGGGGACAGGTGCTGCAGGCCGGGCTACGGGATGAGGTGTTCCGCGCCCCACGACACCGGCGGGTCGCGGAGCTGCTGGGCGGCACCAATATCCTTCCCGGCAGGGTGGTCCGGCGCGATGCTGCCGCCGTGACCGTCGCCATCGCCGGCTGGAACGCAGTCGCCGCCAGCTGGAACGGCGACCCTCAGCCGGGCGACCCGGTGGACGTCCTTATTCGCCCGGAGCGGGTCATCATCCGCCGCGGCGAGCCCGCCGCTCTCAACGCCCTCCCTGCCCGCATCCGCCGGGAGTTCGACTACGGCTCCGGCCATTCGCTGGAGTTTACTCCGCTGGGTCCGGGCCCTTCCCTCGTCGTCGACCTCCCATCACGTCCCTACGACGTCCTCGGCATCGCCTCGAGAAAGGACTGGATGCTCGAACTACCGCCCGGCGACCTTCATGTCATGCCAGCCGTGCCTTCCCGGCGCGAGACAACGCAAGAGAGCAGGTCGCTTCCCGGTCCCACATCCCGGGGCTCGTAGACGACGGTCGGTGCGAACCCGCCGGCATCCGCGAAATGAAGCCCGATGAGCGCCGCACGCCGCTCCCCGGGCGCTGAGACATGCCGAGCCAGGTGGTACCCCCGGCAGGAATCGAACCTGCGCCTTCGGCTCCGGAGGCCGACACTCTATCCGCTGAGCTACGGGGGCCCTGCCCAGATCCTAGCGCGTGGGGGCGCACTGCGCACATCACCGTCGGGCTCGGCTACGCCGCTGAGAAGGCAATGAATGCCGCCGCGAGGAGCACGCATTGCAGGAGCGCGCTACTCGCCAGCAGCCACAGCCCTGCCGCTCGCTCGACGGTGTGGAGACCGGCCCCAATGACGACGTTGGCCGCGAAGATGCCGGCCGAGAGGTACGCGATGTCGAGCAGCTCTGAACGGTCGCCCACGCGAACGATGCCGCCGAGCGATGGAAAGGACAGCTGGACGACCTCTGGCAGGCCGGGGTAGGCGGAAAAGACGTACCCGCAAACCAGCGCGCAGAGCGCGGCGCCAGTGCCCACGGCCCACAGAGCGATGCGGTCCTGCCAAAGCGGCAAAGCTGCTGGTCCCACGGCGAGAGAGCGCTGTTCACCTAGGGCATCGACGGGGGTGAGCGCTGCCCGCGCCTGTATGGCCTCCGCGAATTCGGCCTGGTCTTCCACCGTTAGCCCGTACGCCTCCCCATCAGTCACTACGTAGAGGATTTCATCCGGGCTCCCGTGCGTGGAGTAGAAGAGGGTGTACCCGACCCGTTTTACATCACCCGCTCCGACGTGGCAGCCCCACCAGTTGATACCGCCGACTTCCGGCGGGTCGAGAGTGCGGCCGGGGACCAGCCGCTGAATCGAACCGATGGGAACCAGCACCCGCCTCCAGCCCCATCGAATCTCCAGCAGGTCAGACCGGACGATGTAGGCCAGCGTACCGACGGCCCCGGCCCACGCCGCAAACAGCCCAGCGAGAACGAGGGCGATAGCCCCTACTGCCCACGCCAGGAACGTCTTGAACTCCGGTTCGGCGCCCCACGCGACCGACAAGGCGATGAAGCCAACGACCCCAGCCCAGGCCGCGAAAGCGCCGCCGATGATGACGCCCATCGCCCGGGGCGGCCGAAAGACAACGGGCTTCAGTTCGCCACGCGGACGCGTGCCGGCGTGCACCATGCGCGGTACTTCTCGTTCCTGCCGCGGATACAGTCGTAGTACAGCTGGCTTAGCTTCCGGGTGACCGGTCCCGGCCGCCCGTCACCGACCGGCCGCCGGTCGATCTCCACCACCGGGGTGAGGTGCGCAGCCGTACCGGTCATGAACACTTCATCGGCGATGTACAGCTCCGTGCGGTCGATTTCCCGCTCGACCAGGTCGATGCCAAGCTCATTCCGGGCAAGTTCGACGACGCTCCGGGCAGTAATCCCTTCGAGCACGTTGTCCGCTGGTGTTGGTGTGATGAGCTTGCCATGGCGAACGATAAAGATGTTTTCACCGCTGCCTTCCGAGACGTGACCGTTCTCGTTGAGCATGATTGCTTCGTCGAACCCGTTCGCGTTCGCTTCGGTCTTCGCGAGCGCGCTGTTGACGTAGATGCCAGTCACCTTGGCACGCGGCGGGATGCCGGTGTCCTGTACCCTCCGCCATGTGCTGGTGTGGCAGCGCGCCACCTCTGGCAGATAGGCCGGGAAGGGCGTGAGAAAGATGAGCGTATCGCTCTCCAGGTTGTGCAGCCGCACACCGAGCTGCTCGCTCGAGAGATAGACCATCGGCCGCAGGTAGACGTCTTCGGTGAAGCCGCTGCGTTCGACCAGCTCGACGGCGATTTCGCACAGCCGGTCGATGCTGTCGTGCATCTGGAGCATCAGGATCTTGGCGCTCTGCTGCAGCCGTTCGAAATGCTCCCGCATGCGGAAGAGGTAGACCGTCTGGTCATCTGCGTTCCAGTTCCCCCGGATGCCTTCGAATACCGCGGTGCCGTAGTTGAAGGCGTGAGTCATGACGCCGATCTTGGCCTCGCTCAGCGGCACGATCTTTCCCTGGAAGTAGGCATACGGTGTCGGCATGGGTCTCCTCGTCCCGGCAGTCCGGGGGTTTCCGCAAGTATACGCCGGCAGGCCGGTTGGGCAGACTACTCCAGACCCCGGCTGAAGAACGTCGGTTCCCGGCACTCCGGGATGCTCGGTTCCAGCTGCGCGAGCCTCCGCCGCGCCCTGTCCGGCGGAAGCGGCGGTGACGTCGTCACCACCGACGTCGGGTCCTTCAACGCAGCATCGAGATATGCCACGAACTGTCGGTTGTAGTCCGTCAGGTCTGGCGGCGGATTGATGGCACGCATCGTGTTCGCGAATTCTTCGATGGCTGCTGCTATCGCATCCGCGGACGTCGCGCTCACGAGCGCGTCCGAGACCCGGTCGATGCCAAGGCAGACAGCCCGGAGGTAATCGGCGTCGTTCCCCGTCCCGCGCTCCACCCGGTCGCTTCCGCCGTTGCTGCAGCCGAAGGCCAGCACCCCGACAAGAGCCGCAGTGGCAAGCCCCAGGCGTCGCGCCGTGGTCATCATCGTGATGGTACACCCGGGCGCGCTTCCGCGGTGTGCGGTGCGCCGCTCACAGGAGGACCCGCCGGGGAGCGGCCCGTGGCTCCCGCCGCCAGTTCAGGACCAGCGGTCGTTCGGTACCCGCGACCTCTACCCATTCAATCCGGCAGCGGTCGCGCCGGGCGAGGGTCCGCTCGGCCCGCGTGCGCCACTCACCGCTTCTCTCGGGAGGGGCCGGCATCGCCGGGCAGTTCCCGACGGTTTCCTGGTGGACCAGCCCGAGACGCAGCAGCCAACCGAGGACGAGCTCGGCAAGGCCAAGATGGAAGTCGCGGTCCCCGAAGGTCGCAAGCACCCGCTCGGCGTTCGATTCCGCAGCCGTTATGACTGCTGTCGCGCCGAAATGCGGCAAAGCGAGGTCGCTCGCCTCGCGGTACACCGCACCGAGCCCCGGCACGCGGGCCAGCATCTCCGCGGACCGGAAGGGGTGCAGCTCGAACCTCGCCGCGTGGAGTTCATGAGCATCACCGATGCCTCCGTCAGCGAGCCAGGCAGACCACTCCTCGAGCCCCGGGCCCGCAAGCGCAGCCGCAGCGGCTGCAAAATCGGCAGCCGCCCGGACGAGAACGACGGCCGAGGAGTAGTCGCCCCACTCGAGCGCGTGGAGTGCCTGCAGCCGGGCCAGCCATCCGCGCGACCACGGCCCGAATACCGCGGCCACCGCCACCGTTCGGTATTTCGACCCTGACGCGGCAGTGGCATGGGCGCCTTCGAGGTTGAGCCCTTCGACCACGAGGTCCGCCTCCTCCCCGAGGAGGAACGACGTCTGGCGAAACGCGTTGGCGCTCCCGACCAGGTCGGCCGGCGGGCGCGCGGCGCGCGCTGCACGCGGGTCGATGCGCGGCGGTGAAATGCGGCGCCCGCTCATCGTGCCGGGTTCATCGCCGCCTGGTAACGAGCGACAGCGGGGTCATCGAGCCAGTCGCCCAGTTCCTCGGCGCGGCCGGGCAGGGCCCGGCACATGTCCACGACGTGCATCGGGTCATGTTTGCACCAGCCTGCGAGGTACATGCCGAGCGGGATGGTCGCCGGCGGGCGCTTGGCGTCGCCGGCGAACTTCAGCGGCCGCTCGAGGTCTGCCGGGGTGAGCGCGACCAGGTCATGTTTGAGCGCCTCCCGCTCCCGCCGGGCTTCATCGAGCAGCTCCTCGACGGTGCGTCCCCGTCGCTCCTGCACCCGGCGCTCGTTCCAGTCGTCGACGTCGAACCGTCCGCCATTCGGAGTCCGGATACCGTTATCCTCTCCTCGCCGCACCGCCCGGAACATCTCGGCAACGGGTCCGTCGATCGTCGCGAGGTGAGCAATGAAATCGCGGACCAGCCAGGCCGACCGCGGAACCGGCCGGACGAGCTCCTCGGCGCTGAGCGACCGGCAGAACGAGTCGAACCGCTCACGGTGGGAATCGAGTTCGCGGACGATGGCTTCGAGGTTGGGCACTGGAGAACCCCCGGCATACTATCCGGAGACCTTACCCCGGGGCGCCTCCGCCGTCGAATGCCCCCGAGCCGGGTGGGTGCACCGGCGGCTCCGGCGCCCGCTGCCAGCGCCGAACGACCGGGTCGTCGGCTGCTTCCGGGACTGCCGCGAGGAGCCCTGGCCTCAAGGCGGTGTAACACGCCGCGGCGCGCCGTAGCTCCGCGAGTGTGCCGTCGTCGGGGCGCCGCGCTCCAAGCGCCGACGCAGCACGAAAAACCCGCCGCAAGGCTTCACGCTGCGCTGCCGCGCACTCCTCCAGGGAAACTGCGGCGCCGGCCGACCCGTCGTCACGGCCCGGCTGGCCCATCAGGCGGTCTGCCGCGGAATCCAAGCTCCGGACGATGTCGCGGAGAGCGTCGCCGGCCGTCCGGTCCCCGCCGGGAAGCTGTCGTTCGAGCACGTCCGGGCCGGCCAGACGCAGCATGTGGAGGACGACCGCCTGCTCGTACATCAGCCGGTCGACGGCGGCCCGGACCGCAACGTCCATGTCAGTGCCGGGTCCGCCGGCGTTCCGCGCGCGGACGGGGCCGCGGCTGAACCGGTTGCGGACGCGCGGGAGCAGGGCCCAGCTGCCGAATCGCGCCCCACCCGGCGTATTCCGCCTTTCGGCCGAGCTCCGCCTCGATCTCGAGAAGCCGGTTATACTTCGCCGTTCGTTCGCTCCGTGCCGGTGCTCCGGTCTTGATCTGGCCGGACCCCGTCGCCACTGCGAGGTCCGCGATGAACGTATCCTCCGTTTCCCCGGAGCGGTGACTGATGACCGTGGTCCACCCGGCGCGGTGCGCCACGTCGACGGCTTCGAGCGTTTCCGTCAGGGTGCCAATCTGGTTCAGCTTGACGAGGACGCTGTTCGCCGCCCGCTCAGCGATACCCCGTCGAATCCGGCTCGGGTTCGTCACGAACAGGTCATCGCCCACCAGCTGGCAGCGCCCGCCGACCTGCGCCGTCAGGAGTTTCCAGCCCTCCCAGTCGTCCTCGGCGAGCCCATCCTCCAGCGAGCGGATCGGGTATCTTTCGAGCCACGAGGCCCAGTGTGCCACCATCTCTTCGGAGGTCAGGGCCCGCCCTTCCTTTGCCAGCATGTAGGCGCCGTTCGCGAAGAGCTCGTTCGTCGCCGGGTCGAGCGCGAGCACGATATCTTCACCAGGCCGATAGCCCGCCCGCTCGATAGCCTGCATGACGATTGCTACCGCAGCCTCGTTACCCCCGAGCGAGGGGGCGAATCCGCCTTCGTCGCCCACGGATACGATGTGCCCCGCATCGTGCAGCACCGCCTTGAGCGCGTGGTAAACTTCGACGCCCATCCGCAATCCCTCGGCGAAGGAGGGTGCGCCGACGGGCATGACCATGAATTCTTGGAAATCGGTGCTGTCCGGCGCGTGCTTGCCACCGTTCAAGATATTGAACATCGGGACAGGCAAGACACGCGCAGTCGGACCGCCGAGATAGCGGTACAGCGGCACTCCCCATGATGCCGCTGCGGCTCTCGCGACCGCTAGCGACACCCCGAGAATCGCGTTGGCCCCCAGGCGCGACTTGTTCGGCGTTCCGTCGAGCTCGCAGAGGATGCGGTCGATGAGCAGCTGGTCGCTGGCATCCGCGTCAGCCAGCGCCTCAGCGATCGTCTCATTGACGTTCCGGACGGCTTTGAGGACGCCTTTGCCGCCGTAGCGAGTCCCCCCATCGCGCAGTTCGACGGCCTCATACGCTCCCGTCGAGGCGCCAGAGGGCACCATCGCACTCCCGACGGCCCCGTCATCGAGGACCACGACGACCCGGACCGTCGGGTTGCCCCGGGAGTCCAGGACCTCCGATGCTTCGATATGGTCGATGAGCATGGCGACCCCCTTACCCCCGGACCTCCGGCGCGTCGCTCAGCGGGATGAGCGCGTCCGGACTCGGCAGGTAGTCGATGTACAGGATGCCGTTGATGTGGTCGATTTCGTGCTCGAGCGCTTCAGCCATCAGGTCGTTCTCCGCTTTGATGCGGACGACCTTGCCGCTATAGGGGTCCGTCCCCTGGGCGACGACGCGAACTGACCGCGGGATCTGTCCGCGGAAGCCGGGCACCGAGAGACAACCTTCGTCGCAGGTGCGCTGGCCCGAGCGCTTCACGATTTCCGGATTGACCAGCGCGACAGGCTGGTATTTCTCGTCATGGACATCGATCACGATGACTCGCAGCGGAATGCCGATCTGCGGCGCAGCCAGCCCGACGCCAGGGGCATCGTACATCGTTTCCCACATGTCTTCGATAAGCTTATGGAGCGAGCGGTCAATCGTGCGGACACGGCGCGCAGGCTCCCGCAGAACCGGGTCGCCCGCGCGTCGGATGGGAAGAATGGCCACCTGAACAGGCTCCGCGATGTGGTCGGCTGGCGCCGGCCGCCAGTGTATCGCGACTGGCCGCTACGGGCGCACGGCCCGCAGCCTCTGATAGACTGGCCATGCCCGGCCCGACGGCCGGGCATTCGTGCGCAAAGACCCCCTCCCGGAGAGGCGACGTGTCCCTTCCCCCTGCCCTCGACTTCATCTTCCACCCACGCTCCATCGCCATCGCTGGGGTCTCCGCCAGGGAAGGCTCCGGCTTCGGGGGCGGCGGATTCGTCGCCTCGCTCCAGGAGATCGGATTCCGAGGGCCTATCTACCTCATTCACCCCACGGCCACGGCTATCCGCGGGCTGAAGTGCTATCGCTCCCTGCTCGACATCCCGGATGACGTCGATTATGTCATTTCTTCGGTCCCGGCGCGGCTGGTCCCGCAGCTGCTCGAGGATTGCATCGCAAAACGCGTGCGCGTCCTGCACCTGTTCACGGCCGGGTTCACGGAAACCGGCGATGTGGAGCGCGCGAAAATGGAGCAGGCGATCGTAGCCCGTGCCCGGGAGGCTGATATCCGCATCATCGGTCCCAACTGCATGGGCCTCTACGTTCCCGCGTCACGGCTGGCGATGATGCCGGGCCAGCCGCCGGAGCCTGGCCCCGTCGGGATGGTCTCCCAGTCCGGTATGAACGCCGGGGAATTCGTGCGGTACGCCACGCCCCGCGGCGTCCGCTGTTCGAAGGTCATCAGCTTCGGAAACGGCGCCGACCTCAAGGCGGCGGACTTCCTCGAGTACCTCAACGACGACCCGGAAACGGGCATCATCGTCGCCTATCTCGAGGGCGTCCAGGATGGGCCGCGGCTGGCCCGGGTGATCCGCGAAACCGCAGCGAGGAAACCGCTCGTTATCCTGAAGAGCGGCCGCACCGAGGCCGGTTCCCGCGCCGCAAACTCCCATACGGCTTCGCTCGCCGGCTCCCTGCAGGTTTTCGATGCGCTCTGCCGGCAGGCCGGCGCGATTCGTGTCGAATCGCTTGAGGAGCTCACGGACATGGCCGTGACGTTCCTGTTCGTAAAGCGACTCGCCGGGCCGAATATCGTGGTCGTCGGGGGTGGCGGTGGTGCCAGCGTGCTCGCCGCCGACGACCTCGACGCGGCGGGCCTCGCGCTTCCCCAGCTGCTTCCCCAGACGCAGGCCGCCCTTGCAAAAATCACGCACGAAGCGGGGACCAGCATCCGGAACCCTATCGACACTACCGCGATGTGGGAGGACGAAGGGTTCGAGGCCACCCTCGAGCCGGTCGCCGAGGCGCCAAACGTCGACGTAATCCTCTACCACACCAGCTTCGGCTCTGGGCCAATGGCCCGGCTCGGCGACGCGCGCAACCGGATGCTCCGCCAGGCTGAAACCCTCGGGCGCATCCAGGAAGCGTCCGGGAAACCCATCGTCGTTGCAATCCGTCCGGCGACGAACGTCGAGGGCTTCCAGCAGTCGCTTGATTTCCAGGAGCTTTGCTGGCGGGCCGGCATCGCCACCTATCCGTCGATTGCGCGGGCAGGTGTGGCCCTCGGCCATCTTCTTCGCTGGCAGCTGATGCACGGCGCCCTTTCCACATCGCACTAAAGTCGATAAACTTCATCGACAATATGCTCCCGTCCTGGCTCCCGGACTTCCGCGTCTGCGCGTGGCGCAGCGTCTCGCTCGATGCGGTCTCCATGGCCGCGCTCTCCCGCCAGGTGGATTCCGACCACCCAGGCGAAGCCATCATCCGAAGCTGCCAGCGTCTCGAAGCCTACGGGTTCGACCCCTGCACATGTGGTGCGCCCGTCAGGCTGACAGGGCGCGCGGCACTCGGCCGTCTCGCCGCCATCGCTGCAGGGCTGGATTCCGTCCTCCTCGGTGAGGTTCAAATCGTCGGTCAGGTGCGTGCAGCGTTCCGTGATGCGCGCGGCCCGCTTCGCGCTGCCGCCGACCTGGCCCTGGCGGCGGCGCGTGAAGCCCGTGAGGCACTCCCTGCGCAACGCCACGCAGGACATCTGCTCGACCGTGCGCTCTCCATCGCCAGCGCGCCGCGGAACGGGCGCCTGCTCGTCCTCGGCACCGGCGCGCTCGGCCGCCTCATCGCCTCCCGGGGCGCCGAACTCGGCTTCCAGGTCACAATGGCCGGCCGTCGGGACCCCGGCTCCGGGTTTCCGTTCGTACCCCTCGCCGAGGCCCCTCGAACTTCCGCCGACGTCGTCGCCGGCTGCCTGGGCTCCGGCGCGGGAGCCGTCGACCCGCGTGTCTTTACCCCGGCTCGGCTGTTCATCGACCTCGGCACGCCACGGAACTTTAGGGACTCACCCGGCGCGACCGTGGTGACCCTCGCCCAAATGCTGGATGACGAAGCTCAACGGCCACATGCCGCGGCGCTGCGCGCGCGCCTCAGGGAGGCCGTCGAGGCCGCGCTGGACCGGCGTCTGAACTCCGTCACCGAAGACGCCCGCCACCCCATCGGCCGTTTTCGGCTGGCCGCTGAACAGGCCAGGAGAGCGGCGCTTGAACGGGCGCTGGCCCGGCATCCCGGCGCCGACCGCGACACGGTCGACCGGGCGCTCCGCACGGCGGTCAACCGGTTCCTTCACCGGGTGACGGTTGAGCTCCGCTGCCCCGGCAATCTCAACCTTGCGGAGTGCCTCGCGGACGCAATGGACGATGCATCACCGCTCCCGACCGGCCGTATCCAGCCGGAGCCGGCTGGCATCGCGGGCACCAGGTCGTGAAGCGAATGTCGATACCCTGTCGCCGGCTCTGGAGCGTCGTACCGCACCGCTGGCACGGCTGACCGGCTCGCTGGTAGACGTACATCGACGGGCGCCGGACGAGGCCCCACCGGTTCACCTTCCCGACGCTCGCCCGGAGCAAGTGCTGCGCCGTCTCGATGACCTCCAGCAGCGTCGCGTCGTCGAGCTCGCGCACCCTGGTCCATGGGTAAAGGCCGCAGCGGAAGAGTGCCTCGTGCTTCCAGATGTTTCCCACGCCCGCCATCACTTGCTGGTCCATGATCGCGTCGCCGATCGTCATCTCCGCCCTCAGCGGCTCACGGAGCCGACGAAGCGCCTCGACCGGGTCAAAATCGTCGCTGAGGAGGTCGGGGCCGAGTTTCGCGACCGGGGCGTGCACCGCTAGAGCCCGGGTTTCGAGCATTTCGATGACCGGCGCACTGAAATTGACCACCACCGATTCGGCTGTTTCGAGCACCAGACGGGCTTCAGCCCCCGGTCGGCTCCACCGTTCGCCGGGGCGGTAGACGTGCCATGTGCCGTACATCCGGAGGTGGCCGCGGAGGAGAAGGCCGTTGTCGAATTCGATGAGCAGATTCTTTCCCCGGGACGCTACCCGCTTGCAAATCGCCCCGACCAACCGATGAACCTGCGGAACCGGACCAGGGCCATGAGCGCGGGCCCCGATGATGACCCGTCCCTCCAGCGCTTCGCCAACCCGCCGGGCGAACCGGTAGAGCGCGTCGCCCTCAGGCATCGCACCTCTCCCTCCTTGCGTGCGACCGGTACACCAGGCCCCGGTAGCCGCGCACGAAGCCACGGGCCTGCAGGGCAGCCGCGAGCGGTGACTCGGCCGCCGGCCCGCCATCGATGCGCTCGACCGTCAGGCCCCTGGGAGCGAGCTCCTGCGCCGATGCCGTCAGCACGTCGAGAGCCGCCTCCAGCCATCCCTCGGCATCGGCGGCGGGGAAGCTGACCAGCGATTTGCCCCAGCGCTCCATCATGAGGACCGGCACCCCCTCGACGAGCACGACGAAACTACCGGCCGCGCGCACCGGCGACCTTCGGTCCGGGGCTCCATCGGCGCCGGGCCAAGGCAGGACTTCGCCGTACGGCTGGGCCGGGTCGACTGCCGCCAGCAGCACAGCACGGGGTGGTTCGGCGGGCAACCGCTCAGCCCGGAGCCGCTCGATGGCGGCCGCCAGTGCGAACTGGGCACCGCCGAGCCCCTCGACGAAGTACCCGCGGCGAGCCCGCCCTCGCTCCTCCATCTCTCGGAAAACCGGATAAAGCGCCGAGAAGCCGCCGCGGAGCGCTTCGGCGTTCACAGCCTCCCGCGTCAGGACACCCCGACGCTCGAAAAGAACCTCCGCCCACGCATGTAGTGACCGGGTGCGATCCGCGGCGGCCGGGAGCGCCGCCCATCGGCCGCCCGACTCCGGCGGCAGCCGGTGCAGTCGACCGCCGGGAGCGGGCCGTCGGTCACCGCCTCGCCCAAGCCAGGCGCGGACGGGCGCGAACGTATCGTTCGTCACGAGTCCTCCCCACGCAAGCGCCCAGAGTGCATCGAGCACCTCGCGGACCGGCGCACCTACGACAGCGACGATGTCGGCGAAAAACTGCGCTCCCCGCTGCCGGAGCAGCTCCAGGACCGTTTGGGCGATGCCGTTCTCCGGCTCGTGTTCGCTGGCGAGGAGAGCCGGCAGCCGTTCGCGAGCCACGAGGACGACCCGCCCGTCATCATCACGAATACGGCCGGCCCCAAACCAGGCCACCTCGCCGGCGGCGCAAAGCGCATCGAGCATCGCTGGCAGATACCCCTCGACCCGGGCGGGAAGGATGCATCGTTCGAGCATCGACGCGGGCAGCGGATAGCCCTCGAGCCGCGCAATCGCTTCGCGAAGCCCATCGAGGCCGGACGATTTCCGCGGGACCCCGTGCCAGGCTGACAGGAAGCGGGCGTAAGCCGCCTGGTCGACGGGTTCCACTTCCCGCCGATGTAGCGCGATGGAGCGCCGCTTGATGAGCCGCAACACTTCCGGATGGCACCATTCGGGGCCGCTTCCGCCAGGGCGGAATGCTCCCCGGACCAGCTGGCCCTCCCGTTCGAGCACGGCGAGCTGATCGGTAACGAGCGACGGCGGCAGCCGCCATCGTGCAGCCGGCCCGGCCGACTCGAACGGGGCGTGGGTCCGCGCATACCGAAGGAGGAGCGACCGGAGCGCGCCCGGAGCAGGCGGGACGAATGCTCCCGGCACGCCCTGGGGAATGACCGCGCCAACGGCCTCCCGATAGCGCGCCGCGTCCTCTGCGGGAATCCACCGTTCTTCGCCGGCAATACGCACGGCGCAGGCACGGCCTCCTGCGGCAAGCTGTTCCAGGAGCCCCCTGGCCGCGGACGGGGCTGCGACCCGCGCCGCTACCTCATCGGACGTCAAATCCCCGAGGCGGCGCAGCAGGTCATGAAGCGCGTCGGCATCTGACGGCTTCCTAACGCCGGAGAGCCCCTGGAGTTCCAACTCGACGGCGGCTACTGCGTCCGGGTCGAGGAGCTCTCGGAGGTCGGCCTCGCCGAGCAGGTCGCGGAGGAGGGCACGGTCCAGCGTGAGCGCCTGCGCCTTCCGCTCTGCGAGGGGGAGGTCGCCCTCGTACATGAACGCCGCAACGTATTCGAGTGCGAGGGAGCGAGCGAAGGGCGAGGCATCTCGGAGTGCTACCTCCCGAATCTCCACTTCCCGCATCTCAACGGCCCGCAAAAGCCGCACGAGCGCCGGGAGGTCGAACACGTCCTGGAGGCATTCACGGTAGGTCTCGAGGACGATCGGAAAGGAGCCGTATTTACTCGCAACCGCGAGCAAGTCCGCGGCACGCTGTCGCTGCAGCCACAGCGGTGCCCTCGCCCCAGGCCGCCTGCGCGGCAGCAGCAGCGCGCGCGCGGCGTTTTCCCGAAAACGGCCGGCGAAAAGCGCAGTCCCGCCCAGCCGCTCGATGACGAGTTCCTCGACCTCACCTGCCGGCGGGAACAGCAGCTCTGTCGGCGGTGGGTCTTCAACGCCCCCGGCCCGGATAGCGATGCCGTCGTCGCCCCAGATGACCTGCGTTTCTCCATATCCCGCGGCAGCCAGCCGCGCCTCGATGGCCATCGCCCAGGGAGCGTGCACCCGGCCACCGTAGGGGGAGAGGAGTATGACCCGCCAGTCCCCGAGTTCGTCCAGATACCGTTCGACGACGACCCGGCGGTCGGTCGGGACGAAACCCGCCACCTCCCGCTCATCGGCGATGTACGCGGCGAGATTCCTCGCTGCCCGGGCATCGAGGTCGGATTCTCGCCGTAACCACTCCGCCGCCTCTTGCTCCGAGAGGCGCTCGAGACGCCGGACCAGTGTGCCGACAGCCTCGCCGAGCTCAGCAGACCGGCCGACCCCGTCTCCCCGCCAGAACGGCATCTTTCCCGGCTGGCCGGGGGCCGGCGAGACGATCACCCGGTCACGTGTGATGCGCTCGATGCGCCACGTCGTTGCCCCGAGCAAGAACGTCTCCCCCGGTCGGCTCTCGTAGACCATCTCCTCGTCCAGCTCACCGACTCGCGGTCCGTCTTCGCCCAGGTATACGCCGTACATGCCGCGGTCCGGGATCGTCCCTGCGTTCAAGATTGCGAGCCGTTTCGCGTCCCGACGGGTCGCGACGAGCCCTGTCTCCGCGTCCCAGGTTATGCGAGGCCGCAGCTCGGCGAACTCATCCGAGGGGTAACGGCCGGCCAGCATGCCGAGTACGCCCTCCAGCTGGTCACGGCTCAGGGTCGCGAAAGGGTAACTCCGTCGGACCATCCCCAGCAGCTCGTCGACTGTCAGTTCCTCGACGGCGCAGGCCGCGACGACCTGCTGGGCGAGGACATCGAGCGGGTTTCGCGGTACGTGCGTGGCCTCGATGGCCCCGTCACGCATCCGCCGGGCGACGACAGCACACTCGAGCAGGTCGGCTCGGTGCTTCGGCAGCAGGCGGCCCCGACTGACGCCTGCCACCCGGTGGCCTGCACGGCCGACCCGCTGCAGGCCGGTTGCCACGCTCTTCGGTGATTCCACTTGAATGACGAGGTCGACCGCCCCCATATCGATGCCGAGCTCCAACGAGCTGGTACAGACAATCCCGGGGAGCTGACCGGCCTTCAGCCGCTCCTCGATGTCCAACCGCTGCTCCCGGGAGACCGAGCCGTGGTGCGCTCGCAGAAGTGTTTCTCCCGCCAGTTCGTTCACGCGGGCAGCGATCCGCTCGGCAAGACGGCGGTTATTGACGAAGACCAGCGTCGACCGGTGAGCCCGCACGAGCCGGAGAATCTCCTCGTAGAAGGCCGGCCAAACCGAGCTGCGCTGTTCCGGGCTCAATTCGCTCTCGGGCACCGGCCCGGCGTAGTCCCCCGGTCGCGTGAGGTCTTCCAGCGGGACGATGACTTCGAGGTCGAGCATGCGCGTCGAACCGGCGTCGACGACTCGCACCGACCGGTCGCCGCCCAGGTAACGCGCCACCTCGTCCAGCGGCCGCTGGGTCGCCGAGAGGCCAATCCGCTGGAACTCCCGCCCCGTGAGCCGCTCCAGCCGCTCGAGGGTGAGCGCTAGATGCGCACCGCGCTTCGTGGATGCCATCGTATGGATTTCGTCGACGATGACCGTCTCGACCGTCGCCAGGGCGTCACGAGCCTGGGACGTCAGCAAGAGATAAAGCGATTCTGGCGTGGTGATGAGGATGTCGGGCGGATGCCGCCGGAATGCCGCCCGATCACCGGGCGGCGTATCCCCGGTCCGGATGCCAACCGTTATATCCGGGTCAGGCAGCCCCTGGCCGATGGCGGCAATGCGGAGCCCGGCCAGGGGAGCACGCAGATTGCGCTCGATGTCATAGGAGAGCGCCTTTAGCGGTGAGACGTAGACGACGGACACGCCGGCGCGCTGCGCCTTGCCGTCCCCCCCTTTTGGGAGCGGGGGCCGCTGGAGCAGCCGGTCGAGGCACCACAGAAAAGCAGCCAGCGTCTTGCCCGAGCCAGTCGGCGCAATGAGCACCGTATGCTGGCCGGTGGCAATCGCCTCCCAACCCAACGCCTGGACCGGTGTTGGCGCAGCGAACGCCCCGGAGAACCATGCCCGAACCGGCGCGCTGAACGGGACGAGCGGGTCGGCTGCCGGCGACGGCGCGGTCATCGGCAACCATTGTGCCAGAACAGCCTGTAGGAGAACAGATGTTCGTTACTCGGCCTTGCGGGCAGCCGTCCGGGCTTGGCCGCTCGCCCCCGGCCGGGCCCGGCCCGCCGGCGAGGCATCGGTCAAGAATCCGAGTCGCTGCCTGCGGACATCGTGCTCCGGGTGGATCTCCACCCGAAAGATCGTCTGATACGGGATGAACACCTGAGCGGGGTGGTCGTGGTCGGGGCTCGACGTTTGCAGGGCAACCCACCGGTCAGCGACGCCGCTGATGCCGTTCACGTAGTGTCGCACGCCGTCGATCGTCGTCAGTTCCACGACCGGCACGTCGCAGTTCACTTGCGAACAGAACGCGGCAATCGCCGGCGGGAGCACGCTTTCGAAGAAGTTGCGGTCGAACGGCGCACCTTCACTCGCGACCGGTGCCGCCGGCACGGCGGCAACTCCAGGGGGAAGGTAGATGAGCCGAGGGGGCTGGGTCACCCCGGCAGGGTAGCCGGCGTCTCTCCCGGGGGCAACAGGGGTTCGCCCCGGCCCGCAAGTCGAACCCGCCGCCGAGGCGCCTGCCGCTCGCAGGTCGGGCAGTGGTAGACGACGCTCACGCCGTGCCCGCATTCACGGTCGACCAGCGCGAGGTCCGCATCGGCATACCGCTGACCCCAATCGGCCAGCGCCCCCACCACGACGCCCAGCGCGTGACCTTTTGGCGTCAGCCGGTATTCGTACCGCACCGGCCGGTCCTGGTAGGGCCGCCGGTCCACCACTCCAGCGCCCTCGAGAGCGCGGAGCCGTGCCGCCAGGACCGCCGGCGGAATCCCGTCGACCGACATTCGGAGCTCGTTGAACCGTTTCCGACCCCGCAGGAGGTCGCGGACGATGAGCAATGTCCAGCGGTCCCCGACGAGTTCGAGCGTAGCGGCAACGGGACAGCGCACCGTTTGAGACACGGCTGGCCCCCGCGTGTTGGTTGCGCTATGCTACGCGCGCGCAGGGGTAAGTTCAATTGCTGAAGTTACTCCGAAACCCCGCGCCGGGGCCATCCATGCTCACTACGACCCGCGCGACCCTCGACCGCGCCCTCGCCGGCTCTCGGCCTTCCGATGCTGAGGCGCTCGCACTCGCCGAGGAGACCGACCTGGAGCCCCTCCTCGCAGCCGCGGCGGTGCTCCGCGACCGGGCGCACCGAAACCTCATCTCCTACTCCCGCAAGGTCTTCATTCCGCTCACCCAGCTCTGCCGCGACGTCTGCCACTACTGCACCTTCGCGAAAGCCCCGCGGCCCGGCCAGCGCGCCTACATGACGCCCGACCAGGTGCTCGACGTCGCCCGTGCCGGCGCGGCAGCCGGCTGCCGCGAGGCCCTCTTCACCCTCGGCGACAAACCCGAGCTGCGCTACCGCGCAGCTCGCCGCGAACTGGACGAGATGGGCTACCCGACGACCATCGCCTACCTCGCTGCGATGGCCGAGCTCGTCCATCGCGAGACCGGCCTCCTGCCCCACGCCAACCCGGGTGTCATGACTGCTGACGAAATCGCCCTCCTCCGTCGGGTCTCCGTCTCCCAGGGCATCATGCTCGAAAGCGCGGCCGAGCGCCTGTACACCGAAAAAGGCGCCGTGCACTACGGGTCACCGGATAAGCGGCCCTCGGTCCGCCTCGCGACTATCGCCGAGGCCGGCCGGCAGCAGGTGCCGTTCACGTCGGGAATCCTCATCGGCATCGGAGAAACCCGGCGCGAGCGGGTCGAAGCCCTCCTCGCCCTCCGCCGCCTCCACGACCAGTACGGCCACATCCAGGAGGTCATCGTCCAGAACTTCCGGGCGAAGCCCGGCACGAAAATGGCGAATGCACCCGAACCCGACCTGGACGACCTCCTCTGGTCAATCGCTGTCGCCCGCATCATCTTCGGGCCGGAGATGAACATCCAGGCGCCGCCCAACCTCAGCTACGACGACTACCCGCGGCTCGTCGCCGCCGGGCTGAACGACTGGGGCGGGGTTTCGCCGGTCACGCCGGACCACGTCAACCCGGAAGCGCCCTGGCCACACCTCGAACAGCTTCGTCAGCGGACAGCCGAATGCGGCAAGGTGCTCGTCGAACGGCTTCCCGTCTACCCGGCATACGCGCTTGATGCTGAACGCTGGCAGGACCCCGCCCTCCGCACCGCCGTCATCCGCGCTATCGACGCCGAGGGTTTCGCACGCATGGACGGGTGGTCGCCGGGCGACGCCGCCGCCTCGCCGCCACGTACCGACATCCCGCGCAAACTGGACCCGACGCGCCCCATCGATACTTCCACCCAAGAGGTCCGTGCAATCCTCGATGCTCGCGAGGCCGGGGAAGACCTGACTGAAGCCCAAATCGAGCGCCTCTTCCAGGCGCGGGGCGACGATTACCATCTCGTGTGTGAGACGGCCGACCGCCTGCGCGCCGCGGTCAACGGCGATGCCGTCAGCTACGTCGTCAACCGCAACATCAACTACACGAACATCTGCTACTTCCGCTGTCAGTTCTGCGCTTTCGCGAAGGGGAAGCTGAGCGAAAGTCTCCGCGGGACCCCGTACGACCTCGACACCGGGGAGATCGTGCGCCGCGCACGCGAGGCCTGGGACCGTGGCGCCACCGAAGTGTGCATGCAGGGCGGCATCCACCCTGAGTACACCGGCGAGACCTACCTGCGCATCCTCCGGGCAGTGAAACAGGCCATTCCCGGGCTTCACATCCACGCCTTCTCCCCGCTGGAAGTGGCCCAGGGCGCGGAGACGCTCGGCATCACGGTCCGCGAATTCCTCCTTCGCCTCCGTGAGGCGGGCCTCGGCACGCTCCCCGGCACGGCGGCCGAGGTGCTCGACGACGAGGTACGCGTGACGCTCTGCCCCGACAAGCTCACGACCGACCAGTGGCTCCGCGTCGTCGAGGAGGCTCATCGCGTCGGTTTCCGTACGACCTCGACCATCATGTACGGCCACATCGACCGGCCGAAGAACTGGGCGCGCCACCTGGTTGCCCTTCGTGAGCTTCAAAAACGGACTGGCGGGATTACCGAGTTCGTCCCCCTGCCGTTCGTTCACATGGAGGCGCCCATTTACCTCAAGGGCCGGGCCCGGCGCGGGCCAACGTTCCGGGAGGCTGTCCTCATGCACGCGGTCGCACGGCTCGCTCTGCATCCGTACATCACGAACATCCAGGTCTCGTGGGTAAAGATGGGGCCGGAGGGCGTCCGGGCCTGCCTCGATGCAGGGGTGAACGACATGGGCGGCACCCTGATGAACGAAAGTATTTCACGGGCGGCGGGCGCCGGCTTTGGGCAGGAACTCCCGCCGGAGGAAATGGAACGCCTCATCCGCGCCATGGGCCGCGTCCCCCGCCAACGCACCACTACCTATGAACCAGCGCCGGAAGAGCGCGTCATCGCTTCATTCGGCGCTCCGCCCCTCGCACCAATTGTCCTGACCCCCGTGAAGAAGTACGAACGGCAACGGGAGCGGGCAGGTGCCGCGCCCTAGCCTGCAGCCCCGCGGCCGGCCCCGGTCAGTTCCGCCATCAGCCGGAGCGCTTCCGGCTGCCGCGTCTGCACGAGCAGGGTCGTCACGCCGGCATCCTCCCAGTCGCGAAAGCGCTGGCGGATGCGTTCGACTGGCCCGACCAGCGACATCTCGTCGGCGAGCTCGTCGGGCACCGCCTCTTCCGCCTCACGCTTCCGCCCCGCGAGGTAGAGGTCCTGGATTCGCTTCGCCGCCTCGCCGTATCCGTACTTGACCGCCATCTCGTTATGGAAATTCTTCTCGCGGGCGCCCATCCCGCCGATATACAGAGCAAGGAACGGCTTTTGGGCTGCAAGGAGTGCCCCCACATCGTCGCCGACCGCCACCGTACAGCCGGCGGCGATATCAAAGTCTTTCCAGCCCTTCCCGTTGCCGGCCCGCCGGAAGCCTTCTTCGAGGTGCGGCCGAAACATGGACATCCGCCGCGGCGAGAACCAGATCGGGAGCCAGCCATCGGCAAGCTCCGCAGTGGTGCGGATGTTGACCGGCCCCATCGTGGCGAGGTACACCGGCAGCTGGCGACCGTGGAGGATGCTTCGCAAGGGCTTGCCGAGCCCCGTGGCCCCCGGCCCACGGTAGGGAATCTGATACTCCTCACCTTCGAAGGTGACCGGCTCATCACGCGCCCAGATTTTCCGCAGGATTTGCACATACTCCCGCATCCGGACTGCCGGGCGGCCGTAGGGCACGCCGTGCCAGCCTTCGACCACCTGCGGTCCGCTCAGGCCGAGACCGACGATCACCCGCCCCCCCGAAAGCGCGTCGAGGGTCGACATCGTCATCGCTGTCATCGCCGGGGTTCGCGCAGGAATCTGCATCACCGCGGTCCCGAGCCGGATGCGGCTGGTCACGGCGGCGAGGTAGGCGAGCGGCGTCACCGCATCCGACCCGTACGCCTCGGCCGTCCAGACCGAGTCATACCCTAAAGATTCAGCATAACGCACCAGTTCCAGCGGCAGCTCCATGCGGGCGCCGGAATAACCGATGTTGAGACCAAGCCTCATGCGCATTCCACCTCTGTCGTCAGGCGATGAACCGGTAGCCCTTGCCCCGGACCGTCTGAATTGCGTCGCTGCTCCCCAGTACCTCCCGCAACTTCCGGCGAAGATTGCTCACGTGGGCACGCACCAGCGTGTTCGCGCCCGTCGCGTCGCGGTATTGCCAGACGTCGACGAGCAGCTCACGGGGATGAAGCGTTTGCCCTTCGTGCTCCATCAAGTATGCGAGCAGCGTCGCTTCGATGTTGGTGAGATGCACCTGGCGCTCACCGCAGCGCAGGGTGTTCGACGCAAGGTCGAGGTCAAGGCCTCGCTCGCGATGGTCCCGTCCCGGAACGCCTACGGACTCGCGAAGCGCCTCCCCGAGCGCTTCGAGGGGAAACGGCTTCTTGATCACGGCACCTTCAATTCGGAGGTGCGGCCGGCGCGCACCTTTGTGCAGCAGGTAAATCATGGCTGGCGGCTGACGATGCAGGGTGAGCGCTAGCCACTGGTTGAACTGCGCAAACGTGGCACCCGATTCACCGCGCGGTAGCCCCTGGATGTCGACGACGACTGCATCGAAACGGCGCCCGCTCAGCTGTTCCATCGCCTCGTCGTAACTGCCGGCCGTCGCCGAATCATAGCCACGCTGGCGAAGATAGTCGCTAACGTTGGCGCGCATACGGGGTTCCCGGCTAACGAACAAAACGGATGGCATACGGGCTATACGATTGCCTGGCCGACTGGCTGGTAAAGGCGTTGGTGCATCTTCATGACCGGCGCCGGCCGTGTCAAGCAAAGCGAACCCCCAAAAACATCCACCGTTGAGCCTCCGATGTCCTGGCATGCCGTAAGAGTCTCGGCGCCCGGCGAGGGGGCGGCACCGGCACCGGACGGCAGCATATCCCGGCTTCGCGACGCCCGTCCTGCTCGCTTTCGTTAGGGTCGTTCGCTGCCCGTCAGCACGTAGTCCACATCCTGCAGCCCGTGCACGCGGGCCTTGATGACTCGGTGCGGCGCCTCAGCCTCCACCCAGGCAAACTGGGTGATGGTCGACGTGCTAATTCGGACCTTCCATGTGCGGAACGTCCCGGCCGGCACGGTCACCTCCTCCTCACCTTCAACCCGGAGCTTGACGTCGAAGACCGCTCCAGTCGCGGCCGAGACGTTGCGGTACGTTCCCTCGTACCCGGTCCGAAGTTCGATGCCTCGGACGAGCCACAGCATCGTCTCGTCATCGTAGTAGGCCGGGTCGGCATTCGAGTCCGTTGGCTGCGGCAGGTCCCGTTCGGTTTGGCGGAGTTTGCCATTGTCATCAGCCTCGAACTTCACGACAGGGTAGGCGTAGGTCGCCGTGAACGAGATGCGGCGCCTCTTCTCCGCATCCGTCTGGACCCGTGTCGAGCGCGCCGGCTCGAGCGTCTGGCTATCGACCTCCGCGGTCCCATCGTCCCGGTGCGGGCCAGGTTCGTCGCTGCACAGGCGGCTTAGCTTTGTGACCCCCGGGGCGAACGCGACATCGGTTTCGAGCACGCAAGACCCGTACGGCTCCCGCCCGCTCGCCAACAAGTCGTAGATGTAGCGCTCGTCGCCAGTCCACGGGGGGCCGAGGAATACGCGCTCGGAAGGGGGCTCGTTCGACGAGGTGCAGGCCGAGGCCAACAGTGCCGCAGCCGTTGCCGCCGGCAGGAGGAGACGAATCGGTAGGTTCAACGCTGTCTGGCTCCAACGAGACGTGTGATGCGGGCGAGCGCCTCGTGGATGTCGGCTCGGCCGACGTCGAGGTGCGTCACCATGCGGAATCGACCAGGACCGAAGGCGACCGCCAGGACCCCCTCAGCTGCAAAGGCCTCGAGCCAATCGTCGACGCGACCGTCGGCCACTTCCACGACGACGATGTTCGTCTGCGGGGCGACCGGGCGGAACGGGCCAAGTGTCCCGAGGCCCTCCGCTAGGCGCCGGGCGTTTTCGTGGTCTTCGGTCAGGCGGTCGCGGTGATGTTCCAGTGCGTACAGCGCCGCCGCTGCGAGCACGCCTGCCTGCCGCATGCCGCCTCCGAGGAGCTTCCGGAACCGGCGTGCCCGAGCGATGAAACCGCGCGAGCCGCAGAGCACCGAACCCACGGGGGCTCCCAGCCCTTTCGAGAAACAGAAAGAAACGGAATCGCACGGGGCAGCGAGTGCTGCAGCGGGAACCCCGAGCGCGACCGCGGCATTGAAGATCCGCGCGCCATCGAGGTGAACCACGACGCCCCGGCCATGCGCGATGTCTGCGAGCTCTTCCACCGCCGCAAGCGGCAGAACTGCGCCCCCGCACCGATTGTGCGTGTTCTCCAGACAAAGGAGTCGACTCCCCGGCGAGTGGACCGTCTCCGGCCGGATGGCGGCCCGGAGGTCCGCGGGGTCCAGCGTCCCATCGGGCCGGTTCGCCAGCGTCCGTGTCACGAGCCCCGCCACGCGTGCCACGCCGCCGACCTCGTACTGGAAGACGTGCGACTGGTCGCCGAGGATGACCTCATCGCCCGGATTCGTGTGGGAGAGGAGCGCGACGAGGTTGGCCATCGTGCCGGACGGCAAGAACAGGGCCGCCTCCTTCCCGAGGACTTCCGCAGCCCGGGCCTCCAGCAGGTTCACAGTCGGGTCGTCGCCGAAAACGTCGTCTCCTACCTCGGCAGCGGCCATCGCGGCGCGCATGGCCGGCGTCGGTTTCGTCACCGTATCGCTGCGAAGGTCGATGACTCGCATCACCGGGCAGGCCGTTCCCACAGCGTCTGGTAATGGGAGGCGCCCGTGATGGCGCCGATGACTTCCTTTCTCTCCAGCGACATCAGCTCCTCGAGGGCCCTGGCGCAGGAATCGGTCGTCTCATCCGAGCCGAGCGAGGAGGCACGGTCGACGAGCCGCTGCCAGGCGCCAGAAGCAAGCAGGACGGGCACCGACCTCGGCCAGTGGAAGGTGAGCACTCGTTCGGGCAGCGGGAATTCCGGCCGCAGCCGCTTGATGGAGCGGAACCGCTCCTCCACCGATTCCGCACGGGGCACAACCCGGATGAGGGGCGCGATGCCCGGCCGGGTGCGGAAATCGACTAGCAGGCGACGGTCGATGAAATGGAACCGCACCACGAGCACCTCGGCGGTATCGATGACCCGGAAGACTTCGTCGAGGTCGACGCCGTACTCGTCATTCATCTCGCTGCCCCGTAGTGCGGCCCCGGCTGTCGGCCTCCCGGGGAACGGGGACGCCGCGCCAGCTGATTGGTCGGGGTGCCGCGATTCGAACGCGGGACCTCCTGGCCCCAAACCAGGCGCTCTGCCAGGCTGAGCTACACCCCGCTATCGAACAGGGTACGCCCGCCGGGGATTCTGCGCGAAAGCCGGGCAACCAGGTGGCGGAGAGGGTGGGATTCGAACCCACGGTGGGTTGCCCCACGGCCGTTTTCAAGACGGCTCCCTTCAACCACTCGGGCACCTCTCCGACGACATTCTATCCTCAGCCAGCCCCCAGGTCCCCGTTAGCACTCTTGACACGCGAGTGCTAACGGGGGAAAGTTGGAAATACCCCGATTTCGCTTCCGAGGTGCACCCTTGCCGACTTACGAGTATCACTGCCCGGCCTGCAACGCGAGGTATGAACTCCGCCAGGGCTTTGATGCACCGACGACCCACTCCTGTGAAGAGTGCGGCAAAGGCACCGCCAAGCGGGTGCTCCACGCTCCCCCAATCGTCTTCAAAGGGAGCGGCTGGTACATCACCGACAGCCGCAACAAGCAGTCCGCCCTGACCGAGTCCGCCGCGGCATCCGGCGAATCCGACGCCGCTTCGAGCCCGGCCCCCGCCACCGAATCTACCGGGGAAGCTGCCGCGGCATCCTGACCTCGTTCAAATCCCCGCCAACTTCGCTATCGCCGCACCCGGGGCGATATACTCCGCCCATGGCAAATCAGCTCCGGCAAGCGCGTCAACCGCGTACCCCGGAGGCGACCGCCACACGTAACCGCATCCTCCAGGCCGCACGTGAGCTCTTCGCCGAGCGCGGCTTCGACGGCACCTCCATTCGAATGGTCGCCAGCCGAGCGGGTGTGAGCGACCCGGCAGTCCACTACTACTTTCCCGGGAAGTACGACCTCTTCCGGGCACTGATGGTGCAGCCCGAATACCCGTTGCCGCCGCGAGCGCGGACGCTCGACGAGGCCGTCAACGTCCTCACGGTGATGTTCGACTGGTGGGCAGATAACGCCGCTCTCGTCCGTGCCATGCTCGAGCCCCAGCTGCGCGGCGACCTAGAAGCCCTCTCCTACCTCCGCGATGGCGAAGCTCGATACCGGGACGAGGTGGAACGGATCCTCGGCCCTGCAGGCTACCAGGGCGACCTCCAGGCCGCCGCCGACCGACTCTTTCACACCCTGAGCGGAGTCCTGTGGGACGCGGTCATGACTTACGGCAACGCCGCGGGCGAGGTCCTGCGCCAGCCGGTGTTCCGCGAGCGGGTTCGGTTGTTCATTCGGTGCGCCCTCGGCATGGAGGCTGCCAGTGAGACGTGAACCGGGCAGACGGGGGGCCGAACCTGCTCGGAGGGACGAGACCCGCGGGCGCATCCTCGCGGTCGCGATGGATGCCTTCGCCCGCGATGGCTTCGACCGGACATCGGTGCGCTCCATCGCGCGCCGATGCGGACTTTCCGACGCGGCCGTCTTCTACTACTTTCCAACGAAGCGGCACCTCCTCGAAGCTCTCTGGAATGAGGGCCCGTCGGGAGAATTCCCCCGCGCCGAGCCCGACGTTCCGCTGACCCCCGAGCGCGTCGGCGAACTCGTCATCGCCACGATGCGCCTCTCCGCACGCAACTTTACCTACGTCCGTCTCGTGGCGCGGGAGGTGCTCCGTTCCGATATGACGGCCACGGCCCTCCGCAACGCATCTCGCGCCCGATGGCGCCAGGCGCTCCACGAGCATTTCGCCTCCGCGGGCCCCCGGGCTTCTGACCTTGTCGAGCTGTTCATGGCCGCCGTGACCGGCTATCTCCTCCGGCTCGAGATCGAGACCGGCGACGATTACCCGCAGGCTGTGCTGAAACCGGAAATCCAGGCCCGGGTGGCCCGAGCCGTTCAGGACCTCATCCCCTTCCCGGCGGCAGCGTCCGCCCCATGAGGGCAGTCGTGCAGCGCGTGAGCCGGTCGGAGGTGCGGGTCCAGGGTAAACCGGTCGCCGCTATCGGCCGCGGTCTGCTCGTGCTGCTCGGCGTCACCCACCGCGATACACCGGCCACCGCGCAGGCTCTCGCACGCCGGGTGGCGACCCTTCGCGTCTTCGATGACACGGATGGCCGGATGAACCTCGACCTCGGGGCCGTCGGCGGTGAAGTCCTGTGCGTCAGCCAGTTCACCCTGTACGGTGACGTGCGGCGGGGCCGGCGGCCATCGTTCGAGGCCGCTGCGCCCGGAGCGACGGCGCTTTCATGCTACCGGGCGTTCGTTGACACCGTCCGCACACTCGGCTTCTCCTGCAAAGAGGGTGTTTTCGGAGCTGAGATGGAGGTCGAGCTCGTGAACGACGGGCCAGTCACGCTTCTCCTCGATAGCGACGAGCTGGCCCGCCCCCGCCGCGCTTGACCGAAAGGTCGGGCCACGGCCAACGTTGAGCTTCGACCGTCCCGGGAGGGTGTCCATGCGCATGCGCCAGCTGCTCGTCAAAACGCTCCGCGAAGCCCCGGCCGAAGCTGAGCTTGCGAGCCATCGCCTCCTGCTCCGCGCCGGTCTCGTCGTGCCGCTCGCCGCAGGTCTCTATTGCTTCACCCCGCTGGGCTGGCGCGTCATTCGCAACGTCGAGCGCATCATCCGTGAAGAGATGAACGCGTCCGGCGCACTCGAGGTGCATCTCCCGGCCCTTCACCCGATCGAACTCTGGGAGCAAAGCGGCCGCGCCGCCCTCATGGGCCAGACGCTCTTCCGGCTCACCGACCGGAAAGAGCGGGAGTTCGCCCTCGGGCCTACCCACGAAGAGGTCATCTCCTACCTGGCCTCCCGCACCATTCAGAGCTACCGTGACCTCCCCGTCACGCTGTACCAGATTCAGACGAAGTTCCGCGATGAACCGAGGCCGCGCGGCGGCCTCATTCGGCTCCGCGAATTCACGATGAAAGACGCCTACAGCTTTGACACCGGATGGGAAACGCTCGATGCCTCCTACGACGCCGCTTTCGCCGCGTATCGGCGAATTTTCCAGCGCGCCGGTGTCCCCGTCGTTCCTGTCGCCGCGGACTCGGGTGCCATTGGCGGGAAAGACAGCCAGGAGTTCGTCTTCCTCACGGACGCCGGCGAGGACACCATCCTCCTTTGCCCGGGCTGCAGCTATGCAGCGAACGCAGAGAAGGCTGAGTTCGTCCCCCCACCGCCAGTGCCGGGCGAGCCAGCCCCCCTGGAGCGAGTACATACGCCAGGCAAGCGCACCATCGCCGAGGTCGCGGCTTACCTTGGGGTCGAACCCCGGCAAACCTTGAAGGCCGTCTTCTACCGGGCCGATGGCAACCCCGTTTTCGTCGCCATCCGCGGCGACCTGGAGGTGAACGAGGTCAAGCTGAAGAACGCACTCGGCGCGCGAGAGGTCGAACCGATGGATGAGGCGGCCGTCCGGGAGTACGGTCTGGTGGCGGGCAGCGCGTCCCCCGTCGGAATCGAGGACATCCCCGTCGTCGCGGACACCAGCGCCGTCGAGGCGGTAAACCTCGTGGGCGGCGCGAACGTGCCGGACCATCACCTCCGCAATGTGAACTACGGACGCGACTGGAACGCAAGCCTCGTCGCCGAAATCGCCCTCGCCAGGGCCGGCGACGCGTGCCGCGCCTGTGGGACCGCGCTCGAAACCCGCCGCGGCATCGAAATGGGACACGTTTTCAAGCTCGGCACGCTCTATGCCGAGAAGATGGGCGTTTACTACCTCGACGAATCAGGCGAGCGCCGGCCCTGTGTGATGGGCTGCTACGGAATCGGGGTCGAACGGATGCTCGCTGCCATCATCGAGGCAAATCACGATTCGGATGGCATCGCCTGGCCCTGGGAGGTAGCTCCGTTCGACGTTCACGTCGTGGTCATCGGGGCGGGCGAACCCCCCATCGCGACTGCCGTCGCAGAGGTCGAGGCCGCGCTTTCCGCGCACGGTCTCGAAGCTTTAATCGACGACCGAGACGATTCCCCAGGCATCAAGTTCAAGGACGCAGACCTGCTCGGCATGCCCGCACGTCTCACGGTGAGTCCCCGGTCGCTCGAACGCGGCGGCGTCGAACTCCGGTTCCGCAGGGGTGGCGAGACCGCCGTGCTGCCCGCCAACGAAGCGGCCTCAGCGATCGCAAAGGCCCGCACCGATACGCTCGGCGCGGGCCCGTCGTGACCGCCGATTCCTCGGCGGGTCAGTCCCCGCCGGCGAGCGCCTTCTCGCGAATGAACTCGTAATCTGCCGGGTTCGGCTCCCGGGTCTGCTGCCAGTACTCGATGAGGTTGAAGGGCCAGTTCTGGGCCGAGCGTCCTTTCTCGTTCCGATACCAGCTGTTGACCGTTGCCACGCCCCAGACGCGCTCGAGGTTCCCGCGGTCGACCTTCTCGTTGTACGCATCGTGGACATCCTTCCGAACGTCGAGCGCGCGCTCCCCGCGGTCGAAGAGCATTTTCAGGCAGCCCATCACGTACTGGACTTCGCATTCCGAGAAATAGATGATGCTGCCGTTCACGACGATGTTCGTGTTGGGACCGTAGAGCATGAAGAAATTGGGGAAGCCGGGCACGGTGATGCCCAGGTAGGCCCGGGCGTCGCCGTCCCATTCGCGGTGCAGGTCCTTCCCGCCGCGGCCGAGCACCCGCATGGGGGTCAGGAATTTGGAGGCCTGAAACCCCGTGCCGTAAATCAGCACGTCGGCTTCGTACACGGTTCCGTCGTCGGTTACCACTCCCGCCTCCGTCACCTCCCGAATCTTCTCCGTGACGAGCCTCACGTTCGGGCGCTTGAGCGTTTGCGCCCAGATGCCGTTGTCCAGGATGAGCCGCTTGGCGGCGGGCGGGTAATCGGGCATCACCTTCGGCAGGAGGTCTGGCCGGTCGGCAAACTGCATCTGCAGGTAGGCCGTCAGCAGCAGCCGCAGGTTTTCGTTCTCCGGCCCGACGGAGCGCGTCTTATCCGGCCAGTTCGGGTCCACCCTGGCCGCCGCAAGCAGGCCGTCGGTCGTGTTCCAGAAAAGCCAGAACCGATACCAATGCGCGTAATGCGGCACGTGGGCAAAGAGCCACCGGAGACCGGCCGGCACCTCGTCGTGGTAATGCGGGACGGGCACGTACCAGTTCGGCGTCCGCTGGAAAATCACGACCTCCCCTGCGACCTTCGCCACTTCGGGGATGAACTGAGCGGCGCTCGCGCCGGTGCCGATGACCGCAACCCGCTTGCCAGCGAGGTCGACCGAATGGTCCCACCGGGCCGAGTGGAACTGCGGGCCGCGGAACCGCTCCAGACCGCGCACCTCCGGGATTTTCGGGCGGTTCAGCTGACCCACCGCACTGATGACGGCATTTGCCCGCAGCACGTCCTCCCGGCCGTCGGCCCGGCGGACGTGGACATTCCACTCTGCGCGGTCATCGTCCCATTCGAGCAGCGTTACCTCCGTATTGAATTCGACGTGCTCCCGCACCCCGAACTCCTTCGCACACTCCCGGAAATACTCCAGAAGGACGGGCTGGGTGGAGTAGTGCGTTGGCCAGTCGACCTTCTGCGCGAATGAGTAGCTGTAAAAGGCGTTCGAAACGTCGACCCGTGCGCCGGGGTAGGTGTTCTCGAGCCAGGTCCCGCCGACATCGTGGTTCTTTTCCAGGATAGTGAACGGGATTCCGGCCTGCTTCAGCCGGATGCCGGCGAGAATCCCTGACATGCCCGCACCGATGACGATGACCTCGAACGGGACAGCCGGGTCCTTCCGCCACGAGGGCGCGCGCGGGTCCTGCCCTTCCGGCGCCAGCTCTTCAAGCAGCAGCGGAATGTAATCCTCGGGTGCTGGCGACCCGGTCATCCAGGCCGTGATGCGCAGGAGAGCCTCTTCGATAGGAACCGCATTCGGCGCGACCTGGCCGTCCCGCAACTTTTTGAGTGCTTCAAACGCTACTTCGCGTGCCTCCGCCTGCTGCTCCGGCGTCATCCCTCCCTGCTGCACGCCCGGCGCGACGCCGGGAGGTCGGAGCGATTCGCGCAGGACCGAAAAATCGCCCGTGGCCTGGGCGAGCGCTGGGAGAAGTGCCGGCAGAAACGCCTCGTCGAGTGCCTTCCGGAGCTCCTCGTCCGTCGCGGTGAGCGGTTCGATGGGGCGGCTGATCGGCATCGGTACTGTCTCCTCTTCGCGGCAGGTTGGCCGCGGTGCTTCCGGCAAAGGTTAGCGTGTTCCAAAGCATCGCGCGCGCATCAGGGACCAATGGCCGCCGTCAGCGGGACGGTTCGGCCGTATCGGCCGGAGAAGCAATAGACGCGGTGGTGGGCCCGCCAGGATTCGAACCCGGGACCGATCGGTTATGAGCCGACTGCTCTCACCGCTGAGCTACGGGCCCCCTGCGGGCATCATACCAGCGGGTCGGCGACGCTCGCCGCAGGCAACGCGCTACCAGCGTTTGCCTTTCCCGCCCCCCTTTCGGTCGTTCCAACCGCGGCCACCCCGGCCACCTCCACGCTCAACGGGTTCAAAGTCGCCCCAACTTGGGAAAGCGCCTTCGAATCCTCCGCTCCGGGGCTCCCGGGCGACTGGACGACCGCCAGAGTGGCTCAATCCGCGCGGCTGCGGCTGGAAGCAGTCGCTGCAATACACGGGGCGCCCGCTCCTGGGCTCGAAGGGCACCTTCGCCGGCTTTCCGCAGGAGGCACAAACCGCGTCGTAGAGCTGGCGCGGCGCCCGCGATTCGGCACCGGCCGCACTGGCCTGTACGCCCTTCCGGGCACGCCGACAAGACGGGCAGCGGCGCGGCTCCTGCGTGAACCCCTTGGATGCGTGGAACTCCTGCTCGCCAGCTGTAAAAATGAACGGCTCGCTGCAATCGACACAGACGAGCGACTTATCCGCGAAGGACACTCGATGACCCTCCAAGAATTCGTGGAACCTGCGGTCATCGAGCGTTTCCGGGGCTGGCGAAATGACCTCTCCGTGAGGCCGATGGAACCTGGTTACCAGTTGCAGCGTAGCAGGTCGCCGGCCGGGCTGTCATTATCGCGGCTGGCATCACGGCCGGCGTTTGCCATCCACGGCAGTCGCTGCCGCCAAGCACTGGCGGGGCACGCCTCGGGCGCGCAACTGCCGGGCGAGGGTATACTTGCATTCGGCCATCTCGTTCAGTGCCGATCCGGGCCCAACGGTCTCCGCCTCCCGCGGAGAAGTCGCGGAACTCGGCCAGGTGGTCCCCCGGTCCACGTCCGGGAAAGGGCCCAAGTACCGCCACGACCGTGGAAGGAGGCTTGGGACATGGGCACCGGTCCGCCGTTCTCCTCCAGCTAGCCGAGAGCCGCCCTGCCGGCAAGACACCGCCACCCACTCGGTCATTCGACCTGGAGGTTTCGATGGCTCACCCCAATTCCTTCGGCGCACGTCGCACGCTCTCCGCCGGGGGCACAAACTACACCTACTTCGCGCTCGACGCGCTCCTTGAACAGGGGTTCACCGGCGTCGGCCGGCTCCCGTTTTCCCTAAAAATCCTGCTCGAGAATCTCCTCCGCCTCGAGGATGGCCGGGCCGTCACCGCTGATGACATCGCAGCCCTCGCCAGTTGGGTCCCCAACGCTGGCAACGCCCGGGAGATCGCTTTCACCCCTGCCCGCGTTCTCCTGCAGGACTTCACTGGCGTGCCCGTCGTCGTCGACCTCGCGTCGATGCGCGACGCGATTGTGGCGCTCGGCGGCGACCCTGCACGGATTAACCCGCTCCAGCGGGTCGACCTCGTCATCGACCACTCGGTCCAGGTTGACTACTACGGGACCCCCGATGCCTTCCAGAAAAACGTCGAGCTCGAGTTCGAGCGGAACCGGGAACGCTACCAGTTCCTCCGGTGGGGCCAGCAGGCGTTCCGAAACTTCCGTGTCGTTCCCCCCGGGACCGGTATCGTGCACCAGGTCAACCTCGAATACCTTGCCTCGGTCGTCTTCACCGACGACGTGGACGGCGAGCCTCAGGCCTACCCGGATACCCTCGTGGGTACGGACTCCCACACCACGATGGTGAACGGCCTTGGCGTGCTCGGCTGGGGCGTCGGCGGGATCGAGGCCGAAGCTGCAATGCTCGGCCAGCCGGTCGCCATGCTCATCCCGGAGGTGGTCGGATTCCGGCTCACGGGCAGACTCCGAGAAGGTGCCACCGGCACCGACCTCGTCCTCCGCGTCACCCAGATGCTGCGAGAGCGTGGCGTGGTCGGCAAGTTCGTCGAATTCTACGGGACGGGTCTGACCGGGCTGCCGCTCGCGGCCCGTGCGACCATCGCCAACATGGCGCCCGAATACGGAGCGACCATGGGCTTCTTCCCGGTCGACGACGAAACGCTCGCGTACCTCCGGTTCACCGGCCGCGACGAGCGCCTGGTCCAGCTCGTCGCGGCGTACTGCAAGGCCCAGGGAATCTTCCGAACCGACGACACGCCCGACCCGATGTTCTCCGAGTCGCTCGAACTGGACCTCGGCGATGTCGAGCCCTCCATCGCAGGCCCGCGCCGGCCGCAGGACCGCGTACCGCTCGAGCAGGCGAAGGCTGACTGGCACCGGAACCTCACGGCCATGGTCCCGCCGGAGAAGCTGACGGCCACGGCAACCGTGCATGACGGCGCGACCTTCGAACTCAGCCACGGCTCGGTGGTCATCGCTGCCATCACCAGTTGCACCAATACCTCCAACCCGGAAGTGATGCTCGGCGCCGGGCTCCTCGCCAAGAAAGCCGTCGAACGCGGCCTCTCGACCCCGCCGTGGGTCAAGACCAGCCTCGCGCCCGGGTCGCAGGTAGTCACCGAATACCTCGCCGAGGCCGGTTTGACGGAGTTCTTGGACCGGCTCGGGTTCAACCTCGTCGGCTACGGCTGCACCACGTGCATCGGGAACTCCGGCCCGCTTGACCCCCGAATCAGCGACGCCATTCGGCAGAACGACCTCGTGGCCGTAGCCGTCCTTTCCGGCAACCGGAATTTCGAAGGCCGTGTCAACCCCGACACCCGCGCCAACTATCTCGCCTCGCCCCCCCTCGTCGTGGCATATGCCCTCGCTGGACGAATCGACATCGACTTCGCGGCGGAACCGATCGCCACGGGCACCGATGGGAAGCCGGTATACCTGGCCGACATCTGGCCCTCCCAGGCCGAGGTCGAAGCCGCAATCCGCACCTCGGTCCGCTCCGAGATGTTCCGGCGAAAATATGCAGACGTCTTCAAGGGTGACGAACGCTGGCGGACACTGCCCACCCCTTCTGGAGACCTCTTTGCGTGGGACCCGCGTTCGACCTACATCAAGAAGGCCCCGTACTTCGACAGCCTTTCGATGACACCCCCGCCGCTTACGGATATCGAAGGCGCACGGGTACTGGTCATGGTCGGCGACTCCGTCACCACCGACCACATTTCACCGGCCGGCAACATCAGCCCCAACAGCCCGGCGGGCGCCTGGCTCCGGGAAATGGGCGTGGCTCGGGAAGACTTCAATCAGTACGGCGCCCGACGGGGCCACGATGAAGTCATGGTGCGTGGGACTTTCGCCAACATTCGTCTCCGTAACCTCCTTGCTCCCGGGACCGAGGGCGGCGTGACCCGTCACCTGCCCGACGGCGAGGAGATGACAATCTTCGATGCCTCGGTGAAGTACCGGCAGGAGGGCGTGCCGCTGCTCGTCATCGCGGGGAAGGAGTACGGCACCGGCTCCTCCCGCGACTGGGCCGCCAAAGGCGTCAAGCTCCTCGGCGTCCGAGCGGTCATCGCCGAGTCGTTCGAACGCATCCACCGCAGCAATCTCGTCGGGATGGGCGTCTTGCCGCTCCAGTTCCTTCCCGGTGAAAACCGCGAGTCGCTCGGTCTGACTGGCACCGAGGTGTTCACCATCCGGGGCATCGCGGAGGGCCTGGCGCCCCGCGCCATCCTGGAAGTTACCGCCCGGCGTGACGACGGCTCCGCCGTCACTTTCAAGACGCTCTGCCGCATCGATACGCCGGTCGAACTCGACTATTACCGCCACGACGGCATCCTGCCGTACGTGCTGCGCCAGCTCGCCGCCCACCCGGGCGCCTGACCAGGGAGTAGCCTCGCCATGGAAAAGATCAAAGTCCTGAACCCGGTCGTCGAACTCGACGGCGACGAGATGACGCGCATCATCTGGCGCTACATCAAAGAAAAGCTCATCCTGCCGTACCTCGATATCCAGCTGGAGTACTACGACCTCGGCATCGAGCATCGCGACGCAACGAACGATCAGGTGACCATCGACGCTGCCCACGCCATCAAGAGGCATGGCGTGGGCGTGAAGTGCGCGACCATCACCCCCGATGAGGCGCGCGTCAAAGAGTTCAACCTCAAGCAGATGTGGAAATCCCCGAACGGGACCATCCGGAACATCCTCGGCGGCGTCGTCTTCCGCGAGCCCATCATCTGCCGCAACATCCCGCGCCTCGTCCCAGGCTGGACGAAGCCCATCGTCATCGGCCGCCATGCCCACGGCGACCAGTACCGCGCTGCCGACTTCCGCGTTCCCGGCCCGGGCAGGGTCACGATCAGCTGGCTGCCCGACGATGGCGGCGAACCAATCGAGCTGGAAGTCGCGAAGTTTGATGGCCCGGGCATCGCGATGGGGATGTACAACTTCGACGATTCCATCCGCGACTTCGCCCGCGCTTCGTTCCGCTACGGCCTGGAGCGGAACTACCCCGTTTACCTTTCCACGAAGAACACGATCCTCAAGGCCTACGACGGCCGCTTCAAGGACATCTTCCAGGAGGTGTTTGACGCCGAGTTCGCCGAAGAGTTCCGCGCGCGGGGCCTGACATACGAGCACCGGCTCATCGACGATATGGTCGCCTCCTCCCTCAAGTGGGAGGGCGGCTACGTCTGGGCCTGCAAGAACTACGATGGTGATGTGCAGTCCGATGCGGTGGCGCAGGGCTTCGGTTCACTTGGCCTTATGACCTCCGTCCTGTTGACCCCGGACGGTAAGACCTGCGAGGCGGAGGCAGCGCACGGCACGGTTACCCGCCATTACCGTGCCCACCAGCGGGGCGAAAAAACCTCGACGAATCCCATCGCATCGATCTTCGCCTGGACCCGCGCTCTTGCCTTCCGCGCGAAGCTCGACGGTACGCCCGACGTGGCCCGGTTCGCCGAAACGCTGGAGCAGGTCTGTGTCGAAACCGTCGAGAGCGGGAAGATGACCAAGGACCTCGCCATCCTGGTCTCGCCCGATACGCCCTGGCTCACCACCGAAGAATTTCTCGACGAACTCGACCAGAATCTCCGGGCGAAGATGGCTGCCTGGGCGAACGCTTAAGCAGCAAGGTCCCGCACAAACCAGATACCGCCGTCCGGCCCCTCCCCATGGAGGGGCCGGAATCCCATCCTCATCCAGAAATACACGGAGAGCCCGAACGACGGATGCGCGCGTGCGCGCATGCCAGACCACCCCGCCGCCCGGGCCGCATGCTCCAGCAGCAAGGCCGCCTGTGACCCCGCGCCGTATCCCCGGGCCGCCGGCTCGATGCACAGCTCCCAGACGAGCAGCTCGCCCGGAGTGAGCCCTTCGCGCAGCTCGATCCTCCCCAAGGCCTCCTCCGAACCGGCCCGCGTGACGGTCAGCCGGGCCGGGCCAGCGAGGACGAGATGGACTCGGTCGCCCCGGGCCTGCAGCGGCTCCGCGAGCACGCTCACCGGGCCAGCCACTCCTCTACCGCAGCCGCGACCTCGGCTGTCGAGCCCTTGAACCGCGCGCACCGCGGCAGGGAGTCGATGAACTGCCGGCCGTAGCGCTTCTCCCAGAGTCGCCGGTCGAACACTGCGACGACTCCCCGGTCCCGTCGGTCACGGATGAGCCGGCCGAACCCCTGGCGGAAGCGCAGCACCGCCGCGGGTACCTGGTACTGGTTGAACGGGTCGTCGTACTGCTCGGCACGGGCACGGGCGACCGGGTCCGTCGGCACATCGAACGGCAGGCGCGTGATCATCACGAGCGACAGCGCCTCACCCCGGATGTCCACCCCCTCCCAGAAGCTTGCGCTGCCGAGGACGAGCGTCTCGTGGTTCTCGCGAAGCTGCTCGATGATCCAGCGGGGCGCTCCATCGACACCCTGTGCCAGGACGATGATACCCGCTGGCTCCACGAGCGGGCGAACGATCTCTGAGACCTGCCGCAGGAGTGCATTGGAAGTGAAGAGCGCCATCGCGCGCCCCCGCGAGGCAAGCGCGAGCAGCGCAATCGCTGCTCCGACACGAGCCGGGAACTCGGGGTCGTTGGGCTCAGGAAGATCGTCGACCGCTGCCAGCAGGGCCGCCTGCTCATAATCGAACGGCGAGCCCAGCTCTACCATCTCGGGCCCATCCAAACCCAGCCGCTGGGCGGTAAACCGCATGTCGTGGTTTGCGCTCAGTGTGGCGCTGGTCACCACCACCGCCCGGCGCGATGCAAACACTTGGTCCCTGAGGATCGGGCCGACGTCGATCGGCGCCATGTGGAGCGAGCCGACACCCTCTCGCGTGCGCTCTGCCCACGTGACCATCTCGGCCCCTGATGGGTTGACCATCAGATGGCCCAGCCGGCGGAGTTCTGCCAGCCGTCGGAATGGCGCCAGGAATTCCCCGGCCAGCTCCGGGGCGGCTTCGACCGGCGCATCGCCCAGCAGCCGGGCAGCCTCCTCTCCCGCGCGCTCCACCCGCTGCAGCTGGTCCGCGAGGGCTTCCCAGAGGAGTTCGACCCGTTCCCAGGCGGGTTCGCGTCGCACAATCGAGCTCAGCAGCAGCCGCTCGCCTTCTCCATCACGTCCCGGCAGCGCTCCAACGGCTTCGAAGAAGGGAGATGCCGCTTCACGAGCGGCGGCAGCGAGCCCCTGCAGCGCCCGCGCCGCCCCTGAATAGAGGTCCCCCTCGAACGAGCGCAAGAGCAACAGAGCGCCGCCTTCCCGATGTTCACGCACTGCAGGCCGGTAAATTCCGTCGAGCGCCTCGCCGAGCGCCCGCGCCGTGAGTACGCCACCGAATTGCTGCGTCGCAACATCCTCCAAGTTGTGTGCTTCGTCAACAATCAGGTGGTCGAACGATGGAACGGCACTCCCGCCCGAGGCGATGTCGGCGAGCAGGAGCGCGTGGTTCACGATGAGCAGGTGCGCCGACTCAGCCGCCTTCCGCGCCCGCCAGAGGAAGCAGTTGCCCTCGCGGACGTGGCGGTGCTGGCGCGAGAGGCAATCGGCATCGGCCGCCGAGAGGCGCGCCCACGTCGACCACTCCTCCGGTCCGAGCCGCAGCTCCGCCCGGTCGCCCGAGCGGGTCTGCTCGAGCCAGAGCAGGATGTTCGCGCTGAGGCGCGCCACGTCCGGGTCACGCGCGCCCGAGAGGTAACTCGCCACCCAGCGGGCGTAGCAAAGGTAGTTGCCCCGGCCTTTCAGGAGTGAGACCCGGAACTCCTCCTCGCTTCGGATGACCCCGGCGCGGACGAGTGCCTCTCGAAGCACCGGGACGTCCTTCTGCAGCAGCTGCTCCTGCAAGGCGATGGTGTTGGTGCTGACGACCACCCGCCGGCCATTCCGGATCGCATCCAGCGCAGCGGGAACGAGGTACGCGAGCGATTTGCCCACCCCGGTGCCCGCCTCCACCATGAGTTGCCCTCCGCCCTCGAACGTCCGCCGAACGGCTTCAGCCATCATGCGCTGTTCGTTTCTCGACTCGAAGCCCGGGAGTTCGCTGGCGAGCGCCTGGAAAACCTCCTCAACGTCTTCTGGGCCGACCCGCTGCGGCGGGTTTCTCGGAACGAGAGGTGGGAGCGGCGCGAAGGGCGGCGGCACCGGGAGAAGCGAAGGGCCCGGCTGAACCGGCTCGCCCTCCCCGGATAGCACCTTCGCCAGCAACGGCGACTCGGCAGCCAACAGCCCCGCGAGAGCCGACCTCCGGGTCGAATCGAGTCCACGCGCCAGGCGGAGCAGCCCATTGAACACCCGGACCGCGAGCCGAGCGTCCGAGAGGGCACGATGCCGTCCATCGGGCTCGAGTCCCAGCGCCTCGGCAACATCCGCAAGCCCATGGGTCTTCAGTTCCGGGAGAAGCAGCCGCGCCAGCGTTGCCGTATCAACCGCCTCCGTGGGCCCGGTGACCCCAGCGGCACGCAGAAACTCGAGGTCGAATTCGATGTTGTGGCCAACGATCGTACGACCATGGACGAAGCGGCGGAGGTCTGCGGCAATGCGTTCAAGCGGCGGAGCGGCAGCGACATCGTCGTTCGTGATGCCGGTAAGCCGCTCGATGAAGGGCGAAAGCCGGCGGCCCGGATTGACGAGGCTCGAGAATTCGGCCTCTTCGCCGGATTCGCTGAACTGGACCGCGCCCACCTCGATGATTCGGTCCCGCGTGGGGTCCAGGCCGGTGGTTTCGATGTCGAGCGCAACGAAAGCAGTCATGGTGCGAACATCCGTACGGGACGCGCCTTCGCGTCTACCGAGGAGGCGTTACTCCGGCAACTCATGAGTATCGTGAGGGTATTCGGCGACAGACCACGACGTCTGACGATTGAGACGCCGATCCCGCCTGCGTAGACTACGGGCCACTTCGCAGGCCGAAGGAGGTTGCTGTCGATGAAGGTGTACCCCACCGAAGCCATCCGTAATGTGGTCCTGGTGGGCCACGGCGGCGTCGGGAAGACCAGCCTCGCCGAGGCGGCCCTCTATGAGAGCGGCGCCATCACCCGCCTGGGCTCCATCCAGGACCAGAATACCGTGACCGATTACGATGAGGACGAGCACCGGCGAAAGTTCAGCCTCAACCTCGCCCTGGCGCCCGTCGAATGGGAAGGCCGAAAAATCAACATCATCGACACGCCGGGTTATGCCGACTTCGTCACTGAAGTGATTTGCGGTGCCCACGCCGCCGACATGGCAGTGGTGGTCGTCGATGCCGTCTCAGGGCCTGAGGTCGGCACCGAGCGCGCCTGGCAGGTTGCGGAGCGACTCGCCCTGCCGAGGATGTTCGTCGTCAACCGGATGGACCGCGAAAATGCGAACTTCGGCGCCGTCCTTGCTGCATTGCAGGAGCGCTGGGGCCACCGCGTCATGCCGCTCCAGCTGCCTATCGGCGCCTACGAATCCTTCAACGGCGTCGTCGACCTCCTCCACATGAAGGCCTATCTCGGCGAGCAGGCCGAAGAGGTGGACATCCCGCCGGACCTCCGTGAAGAGGCAGAGCGGCTCCGTGCCCAGCTCATCGAAGGCATCGTCGAGACCGACGAAGCGCTGATGACCAAGTACTTCGCCGACGAAGAGCTCAGCGAGGATGAGCTGCGCCGGGTGCTTCATGGAGGGCTCGACCACAACCTGATCTTCCCGGTCGTCTGTGCCTCCGCCACGAAGCTCATCGGGGTGCGGCAGCTCCTCCACAACATCGCCTTCAGCGGACCCTCACCGGCCGACCGCGACCCGTTCCGTGCCGGCGATGTCGAGCTCTCCGCCGACCCCGCCGCACCGCCTGTTGCGCTGGTGTTCAAAACTGCCGCGGACCCCTTCGTCGGCCGGCTCAGTTACCTGCGCGTCATTTCCGGCAAGGTCACGTCCGATTCCCATCTCTGGAACGCCAACCGGCAGGCCGATGAGCGCCTTGGAACGCTTTATGTCCAGCGCGGCAAGGAACAGACGCCCGTCCCCGAGCTCGCAGCAGGCGACATCGGTGTCGTCGCCAAGCTGTCCCACACTGCCACCGGCGACACTCTCTGCAGCCGCGAGCGGGCGGTCACCCTGCCGCCCATGGAATTCCCGTCACCGGTCTTCAGCATGGCAGTGCGCCCGCTCGGCAAAGGCGCCGTGGATAAGCTCGGCCCAAGTCTCCAGCGCCTCGTCGAGGAGGACCCCGGGCTCCGTCTCGACCGCGACCCCGGCTCCGGCGAAATCATCCTTTCCGGCCTCGGCGATGCCCACCTCGAGGTCACCGTGGAACGGCTGAAGCGCAAGTTCAATGTCGAGGTCGAACTGGCCCTGCCGCGCGTCCCGTACCGGGAGACCGTCACGAAGAAGGCGTCGGCAGAATATACCCACAAGAAGCAGACCGGCGGGCATGGCCAGTACGGCCGTGTAGTCCTGGAAATCGAGCCCCTGCCGCGCGGGTCGGGCATCAAGTTCGCCGAACGGGTCGTCGGCGGCGCCGTCCCAAAGGAGTTCATCCCCGCCGTCGAGAAGGGGGTGATGGAAACAGCGGCCGGCGGCGTCATCGCGGGTTACGAACTGACGGACTGCCAGGTCACCCTCGTCGATGGCAAACATCACCCTGTCGATTCCAACGAAATGTCGTTCAAGCTCGCTGCCTCGCAGGCGCTGAAAGAGGCCGTCCAGGCGGCAGGGCCTATCCTGCTCGAGCCCATCATGCTCATCCGCGTACGCGTGCCGGAGAGCTTCGCGGGCGATATCGTGGGCGACCTGAACACGAAGCGCGCTCGTATTCACGGCATCAACCCCGACGGCGGCATGAGTCTCGTCGAAGCCGAGGTGCCCCTTGCCGAGGTACAGCGCTACGCCTCAGACCTCCGTTCCCTGACACAGGGGCGGGGCGTGTTCGAACTTACCTTCGACCACTATGGGGAGGTTCCCCCGAACATCGCCCAGCGTGTCATCGCCGACCACAAGAAGGAGCTCGAGGCAGCGCACACCCACTGAACCGGCGACGGTCAGGGACTGCCTTCGGCCGTCACGTTCGGCACGACCCGCTTGAACGGGAACTGCGGCGGTCCGCTCGCCGCACCGGTTCGCTGCACCGTAACCGTGATGGTGAATGGCTGGAGATTGCCCAGCAGCGGCTCGATGAGCACGGTCCCCGAGGTTGCGTTCGGCGGGAGCACTTTAGGGTCGATACGAATTTCGAGCACGGAGTCTGCACCCGTCTGCGTCGCCCGGGGATTCGCCGAGACCACGACCGGCAGGTCCTTTCCGATGGCAACGCTCCCGTCGACGACACGGCCCGGCGGGTCGTTCGGGTGCCGAGCGATCAGCCACGCGGCTGACGTCCTCACCCGGAACGGCCCGATGCCGCTCCCCGCATTCCGCACGGTCACGGCCGCGGCGGTGGAAGAAGTCGCCGTGACCTGCAGCGTCACGGACCGTTCGCCGATGACCTGCAGCTGAGGGTTGCCGAGGTAAGCAGCCGCCCGGGACGGGGCGGGCGGGGCCGCCGTGTCACGATGGGTAGAGATGCCGAGTTCGGGGATCGTCGTCGGGAAGTCCATTGCCGCACACTCCGCGGCCGTCCGCGTGCAGGCGTCGTACGCCGTGGGGGCAAATGCCGCGGCCACCGCCGGCACGGCGACGGAAGGCATGCTGACGGTTTGCGGCGGCCACATGCGCCCCTCGGGGTTGACGGGCGCATCCGCGGCCGGCTGCTGCACCTTCACCAGGTACTGCCCCGCAGACCAGCCCCTCACCGGCCCGGCCGAGACTTCCCACCAGGTGACACCGTTGGCCTCCTGCGGCCCGCCGACGATGGTGACCAGTGTCCCCTCCGGCAAGCACGTAATGGGCGGGTTCCCGCCGGGGCTCGGCCGCACGTTGAGGCACTGCCCGTCGGCTCGCACGACGGCGCGGTCACCAATGGCGAGCTCTGCCGAGGCAGGTGGATGGCTCGGCGAGCCGGGGGAAAGCGGCGGCGGGTAGCTCTGCCCCTTTGGCACCGGCGGATAGCGCAGACAGCCGTAGACCTTCTCCTGGTACGTGTAGTCGCCCCAGCCGAACGAGCCGAACCCGGGGGCGTTTGGGTCGTTGCAATGCCATACCTCGCCGCGAAGCGGGTTCTTTGCCGGGTTCAAGGGATGGTTGACGAACGCGAACCCGTTATAGCTCCACACCGCGTAGTACCAGTCCTCGAGCGCTGCCGGGTCGCCAGTCCCCGCGACCGGCCGCAGTTCAGGTGCCGAGTTCCACTTATCGGCGAAGATCCGGATGCCTTCCGCAAGATTGAAGAGCGGATGGGTCCCGATGATGGCCTGGCGCGCCGAGGGCACCCGGATGTCCAGCGCCGGCGGAGAGGCGAGGTGGCCCATGCCGGTCGTGATCTGGCCGAGTCCGTACCCGCAGTCGACGGCGGTAATGACCGGTCCCACCCCCCCGTACGGCACCGAACCGGCGGCATGCGCCCAGCCCGATTCGATCCAGACCATCGCCTTGTACAGGCTCGGTGGCACCGTCGCGGTGCGGTCGCGCGGCTGTCGGGCTCCTCGAGGGCCGGATTCGAGACCCGGGTAGCTGAGGTCGACCCACTCACCCGACGGCAGCTGGTATGGCGGCGGGACCGCAACCCCGGCAGAGACCAGCTCGATCATCTCGTTGTAGACGCTGACGTAATCCTCGTACTCGTAGGTATCAAACCCGAAACCGTAGTTCGGCACGTGGCACGGGTAGTGGTCCGCGCTGGCCGTTCGTCGGTCGAGCGTGGCCGCCAGTACAAGCGTCCCCAGCAGGACCCCAACGGCAAGCGACCTCAGCGCCGGGCCCATCCGAAAAACCCCCGGTAGCCCGGGACAGCAGCCCGGTCTCCCCCGCGCACAAGCTCGAGCGTCGGAGCTCCCGGCATCCCGAGGCCCGTCCCGTCCCAGTGGACGACCGCAAGGGTGCTGCCATCAGGGCTGTACGCGAGCGGGACATCGAAACCCACCCTGCCAAGTGCCTGGGCGCTGGCGGCGCCCGCACCCGATGCTGCGGCCCTCCCCACCGGAACCTGCCCGAAAGCTGCCGTTCCAGCCGGTGTCCACGCTGCGCCGAGCGCGGCCGCCGTCCCGGCAGTGAGCGCCTGCGCGGTCACTGCCGGTTCCCCGTCGAGCCGGACCACGCGCGCTGAGTAGCCCGCACCGGCGCCAGGCGTCACCTCGACGAAGGCGAGCGCCTTCCCATCGGGAGAAAGCGCCCAGTCCCGGGTGAACCCGCCGGAGAGATGCACGACGTCCTGCCCTTCGACCTGGAGCGTCGAGCCGCGTGCATCGATCGCCACGGTAAGCACACGTCCACCGTCCCAGCCGACCGGGTAGACGCCGAGCGCATCTTGCGTCCAGCGGAGCCGAACCGCGCCGTCCAGTGCCACCTCGAGGACGTCGACCACCTGGCGCCCGCCGTCCAGCCGTGCGCGCGTGACGACCACTCCAGACGAATCGTTCTTCCAGAGCGGGACCTGCGACGGCTCGATGCCAGCGAGCAGCCGCTCGACGCTCCCCCGCTGGAGATCAACAAGGACCAGCGACGCCACCGGTTCCAGTGGCGTCCCGTCATCGACCGCGACAAGTGCGACATACCGGCCCCGCCCGTCGACCGACCCGGTCGTGGTAAACCCGTCGAGGTGCGGCACCCGAGCGACCTCGATGACGTTCCCGGGCTGGTCGGCTCGCACCACCCCGATGACATCGACCGGGCCTTCCGTCCGGCCTACCACCGCGTAGGTGCCGGGTGGCGCCGATGCGAACGCACTCGCGGCCCCGCCCCCTGCTCCAGCGCCGGTGACGATGCCCCAGGCGATGGGCCCGAAGGCGAGTGCGCCGACGAGACCCGTCACGAAGAGGACGAGTCGCCCGAGGCGGCCGGTCGATGTCGTAGCCTGGCGCGATTTGCTGCTCCCGCGGTGCCGTACGGCGGTCATTCGCTCCCCCTCACCCAGCCCGCGAACGACGCAGCCGGGACATCAGTCAACATTTCCCGGGAATCCGGGGTTGCAATCCACAGAGTCGACGACGGGCGCGCATCGGGTGACGCCGCCGCCGAAACGGTCGACACCACCAGGTAGTCGCCCAGCGGCGCGTACCGGTGGGGAATGACCCACGCAGCTTCCGGGCTCGGGTCCTCGAGCTTGAGCGAGCCCCCCGGCCCGCCGAAAACGGGTAACGGGTTTCCCGGCTGCCAGGCCGCACCAACCTGATTGCGCCCTGCTGGCAGCGAGGTCACCGCGCCAGTCGCGATGACCAGCGTTTTGCCGACATACGTCCGCGAGGAGGCGCTGAGGATGTCGATGAAGGCCACCCGTGCACCGTCCGGGCTCAGGGTCCAGTCTCGAGTTCGGCCGGGCGAAAGCTCAGCGACCCGTTCGAGCGAATTCCCGCGCACCGCCCAGAGGTTCGACCCGGCCTGGTCGATGACCACGATGAACAGACGGCCGCCGTCCAGGCTATAACCGATTGGAGCGACCTGGAAGGCGGACGTGAACGCCGCCCGCTCCACGACCGACAGGGTAGCGGTGTCGACCTCCAGCACGCGAACAACGCCCGGGTCACCCCCGGCGACCACGGCCAGGCGTCGCCCGTCCGCCGTCCAGGCAAAAGGCGACAGGTAGTCGAAGCCGCCTTCGATTGGCTGGATAGAGCCGTCGAGGCCGACCAGCGTCAGCGAGGCCGCGCTTCCCCGCCGGCCATCGACCGCTAGGACCGCGATTTCGCCGCCCGTCGGTGAAGCGGAGGCGCGTGCATGCAGGCCGGTGAAGGTGAACGGGAATGCTGCCAGCTCCCGAGGGTTGCTGCGCGGGGCCGCCGGACGAACGAGCAGCCGGTCGACCCGAGCCTCCGCGTCCGGCTCGACGTATGCGACGGACCGGATGTGCTCAGCCGGAATCGCCGGCGCAATGACGCCGTCAGTCGAGACAGGCGACGACGAAGACACCGCCCAGGCAGCCACCGCAACCACACTGCCGAATGTGGCGAGGAGGTAGGGGGGCAGAGGCCACGGGAAAGACTTTCGAGGGACCCCGGAAGCGAGCACGCGGCAACCTCGCGCTTGCGGGCGGATCATCCGCCCTGGTCTTGCACCGGGCCTCGACAATCCCGGCGCATGGCCACCTGGCAAGGCGGTCGGTACCCCCGCAGTACCGCCGGGTACGCCCCAGGAGGAGCGTGCCAGCAACCTCCCACCGGGAGGTTCTTTGGGCCGAACGTAACAAGGGTATTCGGTCCCGTCAATCCGGGTTTATGGCTTCCTTCCCGGACCGTTCCCCGCCGTAAGATGGGCCTGTGCTAGCGTTCGTTCGATGATCTGGTATCTCTCGTCCCTCCAGGAGAACCCGGCGGTCTTCTTCGTCTACCTCGCGGCGTGGCTGGTCGCCATCCTCACCGGCCTCGCGTTCCACGAGTTCTGCCACGCCTGGACCGCATACCAGCTCGGCGACGACACGGCCCGGCGGAACGGACGCCTCACGCTCAATCCTCTCGCCCACCTCGACCCCATCGGCTCGACCCTCCTGCTCCTCTTCGGTTTCGGCTGGGCGAAGCCGACCCCGGTCAACCCGTGGAGGCTGAGGACCGGCCCTCGGCAGGGCTTCGCAGTCGTCGCAGCGGCAGGCCCGCTCTCGAACTTTTTCTTCGCTGCGCTCGCCGCCATCCCCATCCGCCTCGGGTTCGTCCAGACTTCTCTCCCTTCGATCGATGCGGTCATTCGGCGCGGCGCTGGTGAGGATTATGTCTGGCTGTTCCTCTCGTTCATCATCACGCTCAACATCATCCTCGGAATCTTCAATCTCATCCCAATTCCCCCGCTGGACGGGTTCAAGGTCGTCACCGGCATCGCTCCACGCGAGGTGGCGCGGGCGCTGGAGCAGCTCGCCCCGTGGGGCCCGGGCATCCTGATGACCCTCATCGCGATGGGTTTCGTAACCGGTTTCAGCCCGCTCGGCTGGCTCATCGGCCTCGTCTACGACGACGTCCTGCGCATCATCGTCGGCACCTGATTCCCGGCCGCCGGGCCGCAGAGCGGACGCTCCGTTGTGGTAGCCTTTCCCTCATGCAGCGGGCACCAGCCCGCGTCCCCGGGTGGGTCTTATGGCAGAGAATCGCATCGCCATCATCGGCACCGGTCTCATCGGCACGTCCATCGGCCTCGGGCTCGCTGCTCGACCCAACCGCAATTACGAACTCGTCGGCATCGACCGCGACCGCTCGGCCGCCCGAGCGGCGAAGAAGCTCGGCGCCCTGGACCGGGAAGCCGGTTCACTCGAGGAGGCGGTCGAACGGGCCGGGCTCGTCATCATCGCCACCCCGGTGATGGCCGCGAGGCGCATCCTGGAGGACCTGGGCCGGTTCCTCATACCCGGCGCTGTCGTCACAGATGTCTGCAGCACGAAAGCCGAGGTCATGCGCTGGGCAGCCGAATACCTGCCAGAATCCGCCCACTTCGTTGGCGGCCATCCGATGGCCGGGAAGGAGAAGAGCGGCCCGGAAGCCGCATCTCCCAGCCTCTTCGAAGGCGCAACCTGGGCGGTCACCCCTTCTCCACGGGCCGACGAGCGCGCCGTCCAGGCCGTGCTCGGGCTCGTCGAGACACTCGGAGCCATCCCGCTCTACATCGACCCCGCCGAGCATGACCAGTACGCCGCCGCCGTGAGCCACGTACCGATCATTGCGTCGGTCGCGCTCTTCCGGATGGTGCGGGACAGCCAGGGGTGGGAGGACGCCGCTCTCCTCGCCGGGCCCGGCTTCCGGGACGTAACACGGCTCGCGAGCGGCGACCCGACGATGGCGCGCGACATCATGCTGACCAACCGGGAAGCCGTGCTCCACTGGATCGGCCGGCTCGAGGCCGAGCTCGCGTCCATCCGTACGGCCCTTGAATCGGGCCCCGAACCCGTTTACGACCTGTTCTATTCGACCCAGCTCGACCGAGACACCTTCATCCAGAACCCTCCCCGGCGGCGGCGCCCAGAGGGCCCGGAGCCTCCATCGGCTCGCGACGCCATCGGCCGCATGTTCGTTGGCGGCCTTTACGACAAGATCAAAGACGCCTCCGACCGCCTGCCCGCCGCCCCGCGGGACGACAGGGAGCTCAAGCGGAAGCTCGGTATCGAGGACGAGCGCCTGTGAAGGTCACTCGCCCGGATTCCATCCGCGCAGTCCTCGACGTCCCACCGGACAAGTCGATATCTCACCGCGCCCTGATCTTCAACGCCATCGCCGAAGGCTCCGCAGTGGTCGAAGGCATCCTCGATTCCGAAGATGTCCGCTCGACGGCTCGCTGCCTCGCCGCCCTCGGCGTCCCGATCGAATGGCCCGAAGGCTCCGGCACCGCGCGGGTGACCGGCCAGGGGCTCCACGGGCTGTTCGAGAGCGACGACGTCCTCGACTGCGGCAACAGCGGCACCACGATGCGCCTGCTCCTTGGGCTCCTGGCCGCCCATCCCCTTCTCTCCATCCTCACCGGGGACGCCTCGCTTCGCTCGCGGCCCATGGCGCGCGTCATCCAGCCGCTCCGGGACATGGGCGCCTCGCTGATGGCGCGCAAGGGCGACACGCTCGCGCCCGTCGTGGTCAAGGGCGGCCGCCTGCACGGCATACGCTACGTGAGCCCCATCGCCAGCGCACAGGTCAAGTCAGCCATCCTCCTCGCCGGGCTCTACGCCGAAGGCGAAACCGCCGTCACCGAGCCTGGCCGCTCACGCGACCACACCGAACGGATGCTGGCAGCCATGGGCGCACCCATCGAGGCTGTCGGCCCCTCCGTGTACATCCGCCCGGCCGAGCGCCTCGCCGCGCTGTCCCTCAGAGTTCCCGGCGACATCTCGAGCGCCGCGCCCTGGCTCGTCCTCGGCGCCTGCCACCCTGACGCCGAGATCGTGCTCCGCGGCGTCAATGTCAACCCGACGCGGACGGGCTTGCTCGACATCCTGCGGGCGATGGGCGCGGACCTCGGCATTCACCAGGAGCGTGCAACGGGCGGCGAACCCGTTGCCGACATCGTCGTACGCTCGAGCCACCTCCGGGCCACGACCGTCCACGGCGAGCTCGTCCCCCGCGCCATCGATGAGCTTCCCCTCGTCGCCCTTGCGGCCTGCTTCGCCGACGGCACCACCGTCGTCCGGGACGCCGCCGAGCTGCGCGTCAAGGAGTCCGACCGGGTGCGGGCGGTCGTCGAGACTCTCTCCCGCATGGGTGCCGACATCCGCGAGCTCCAGGATGGGTTCGAAGTTCGCGGGCCGGTCCATCTCACCGGGACGAGGCTCAGCGGACGGGGCGACCACCGGATCGGTATGCTCGCCGCCATCGCCGGGAGCCTCGCCGACGGGGAGACGACGGTCACCGACGATGCCGTCCAAGTGTCTTATCGACGCTTCTGGGAGCACCTCGCGCAGGCAGCCCCAGGCGGGGTCACAGCCCTGTGAGTGCGAGGCCGCTGGTCATCGTCCTCCACGGCCCGTCGGGGGTGGGGAAGGACTCCGTCATCGACCGGCTCCGCGAGCGACTCGGCATCCACCGCGCCACCAGCTCGACCACCCGAGCGCCACGCGACGGCGAACGGGACGGTGTGCACTATCATTTCCTCACAGAATCCGAGTTCCTGCGAAAGGTACATGCCGGCGAGTTTGCGGAGTGGGCCAACGTCTACGGCGAGCTCAAGGGCGTCGAACGCCGGGAGATCGAACCGCACCTCACCGCGGGCCGCGACGTCATCATTCGTACCGACGTGCAGGGGGCCCGCACCTGGCGCCGTAAGCTCGAAGGGGCAGTGTTCGTCTTCCTCACCGCGGAAGACCGCGAAGTGCTGCGGGCACGCCTCGCCGGGCGCGGCAGCGAGGACCCGGAGAGCCTCGCCCGGCGGCTGGCTCAGCTCGAGGAGGAGCTGGCGGATATCCCCAACAATGACTATGTCGTTGTCAACCGCCACGGCCGGCTCGAGGAGGCCGTCGACGAAATCGTCCACATCATCGAAAAAGAGCGGTGCAACCCGAACAGGCCCCCTGCCCGCCTCATCGCGTAGCGCTCCCGTGCGGCCCATCCCTAAGATGCGCGCAAACCCCTTCACACGGAGTTCGCGCGTGGATGCCTCCCTCGCCCGGATGTTCTGCCTCGACGGCAAAGTCGCACTCGTCACCGGCGCTTCGAGCGGACTCGGCGTCGCGTTTGCGCGCGGCCTCGCCCGTGCCGGCGCGAACGTCGTCGTCACTGCACGGCGGCAAGAGCTGATCGAACAGACGGCGTCAATGCTGCGCAGCTTCGGCGTCGAGGCCGAAGCTTACCCGGCCGACATCACCGACGAGGACCAGTTCGAGCGCCTGTTCGCGCGCACGGTCGACCGCTTTGGCCGGCTCGACATCATGGTGAATAACGCCGGTTATACTGACCGGTCCGGTCTTCGGCACGACCAGGGCTCGTTCAAGCGCATGCGCTCAGTGGTCGAGCTCGACCTCCTGGCGACGATCAACGGATGCCGCCTCGCCGCTCGCCAGATGCTGGCCCAGGCAACCGGCGGGGTCATCATCAACATCAGTTCCATCTTGGGCCGCGTCGGTTCGGAGTTCCGCGCCGCCTCCTACCACGCGGCGAAGGGTGGGGTCGATGCGCTGACCCGTGTACTCGCGCTCGAGTACGCTCGGGAAGGCATCCGTGTCAACGCCATCGCCCCTTCGTACTTCGACGGAACCGAGCTGATGGGCAAGGTGTTCGAATCCACCCCCGGTACGCGGGACCAGGCCGTTTCACGAACGCCGATGGGCCGCCTCGGCCAGCCCGAGGACCTCGAGGGGGCAATCATCTACCTCGCATCGGACGCCTCGCGTTTCGTGACCGGCCATATCCTCTACGTCGATGGCGGCTGGACCGCCGGGGGTGGTTACCACCAGATAGCGCCACCTTGGGAGACAGAACCCGGGCACCAGCGACTCTCCTGACCGACCCCGTGCGGCCTGCCCGCAAAACGCCGAACGGCCCTGCCGAAATGGCAGGGCCGTTCGAAACCGTTCAAACTGGCGACCCCGAGCGGATTCGAACCGCCGATCTCCACCTTGACAGGGTGGCATGTTAGACCGCTACACCACGGGGCCGAGGCTCACTCATCGTACGGGCCGCCCGGCTCCGGGGCAAGCGCCGGCGCCGAGCCGTATTCCCCTTCGAGCGCGCCCCGGGCGGCAGCGAAAAGCGCCCGCGCCACCTCGGCCCCGGGGCAGTGGTTCTCCACGGGCTTACCTTCCCAGATGCCGTACACCCGGCTGAACAGCCCACGGCTCCCCCGGGCGAGCCTTGCCTCGGCTTCTTCCAGTGCCGCACGCTCGGCTTTGCTCGGCCACCCTGCGGACATCCCGGGGACGGTCCAGAAGCTCGCGGCCAGCAAGGCGCTCACCGAGTCGATGCCCGCCTGGATTTCCGCGGATGTCGCCTCATCCAGCCGCCCGCCTTCCAGGGCTTCCCTCAGGACGGCTGCGGCAGCGGCCCGCCACGCCTCTGCAGGCTCCTGGCCCGGGGGCATCCGCTGCCGCAGCGCTGCCGGGTCGAACAGGTCCGGCAGGCCGGCGATAGCGTCGATCACCCGCGCCGGGAGGCCGGGCGGCACCTTCGATACGAGCACACGGTCCTCCCGGACCGCGACCACCCGACGGCCGTGGCCGGTCCCGAGCGCCTCGTCCAACCAGCCCGCCAACCGCACCTCCGGGCCGTCCATTTTCACCTCGTTGCGAGGGCAGGGAGTTTCTTCGTTGCTGCACTCCACCATCCGACCTCCGACTGCGGAGAACGTTTCACGACAGCTTCAACCCGTCTCCAGAACGGGCCAGCTCCAGCAGCGCCCGGTGCGAGGGAGGGTGGCCGTCTCGGGCCTCGCCGGGCTGCTCAGTCTGAAGCTCTCGCATCCGCCAACCTCGCCCGTGGCCGACGCCTTGAAAGCGGTGCGCCCCCAGGCCACCGCCCGCCGCATGGGGGCGAATCCCCTGGGTTCTTCGGCAGAAACGCCTTCCATCGACCGGGCAACCCGCAGCGCTGCACGCGACATGTAGCCGGCGAGACGCTCGAGGTTACAGGTGGTCAGTCTCCCGGGCCCCTGCCGCTCCACCGCGCACATCTTCACGGGCTTGCGGACTGGCCAGGTCGCCGGCGTCAGGGTGCTGGAGAGTATGCCCGGCGTCAGCGGCCAACCGTCGAGGGACTCGCGCCCCCTGACCGCCTGGCGTCGCAGGACCTTCTGAACCCTGGAACCCCCCGGGCGCGGCTGCCTTTCTGGCCCCAGGTCGGACGGCTATCACCGCCGCCTGGACGGCAACCAGCCCTAGCCCCGCGAAGAGGACGAAATCGCCTGCAGAATAGATATTCGTCCCGTAGAGGGGCAGGTCCACGATGAAGCGGTCCGAAAGCCAGTAGAAATGGATATCTTCGCGCCGGAGGACGACGTCTTTGCCGTGATTCGTCTGTCGGCCGATGTCAGCCTCGGTCACATCAGGGAAGGCCCGCGAGCGCTCGAGGATGGTGAAATCGATCGGCATCGCGCCTCCGTGGGCGGCCATCGGCAGCAGGTTCATGACAATCCCGGCCGTCACGAGCCACGCCCCGAAAAACCGGCGGAACTGAAGCGCCATGAGAGCGAGGGCCGCTGTCGTGACGAGGAACAGCGCGCGCCGCATCGTCCCTGGAGCCCCGTCGAGCGGGAAGAACGAGATGGCGAGCTGCTGCGCGACGAAGATGACCGTGGCGGCTCCGAGCACGAACAAATCGCCCGCATGACGTCTCACGCGGGCGATTGTCTCGAATTCGGCGATTCCCTGCAGGGCCGATCCCTGCCGGCGACCTACCAGGACTGGTACGGGGCCGCGCCGGCGAGGGCGATGAGGGCCAGGGCCGAGACCGAAATGGCGAGAGTGACGAGGCGGCGAGCCATCTGCGGATTCCTCCGGGAACGGTTTGTCGAACCGGAGGGTAGTGACCCGGTTATTACGAAACTCTCGCGAGAACCCTGGGGTGCGGGCCGCTACACCGCGACGCCGGCGGCGATGGCCGCCCGAAGCGCGGAAAAACGCTCGGGGAGCGGCTCACCGAACTCATGCTCGTACAGTTCGGCGTACTGGTCGATGAAATGCAGCGCCTGAACGGCCTGGCCGGCCCGGCTTCGGAAGCGGGCGAGTTCGTATGCTGCTTCCTCGTTGAAGCGGTCGCTGCGCAGGATTCGCTCGAGGCAAAGAACCGCCGCTTCGAAGTCGTTCCGCGCCGCGAAGTAGCCGGCGAGCGCGGCGAGCGACGAGTGCGCCTGTTCGCGGAGCTGCGCCCGGCGAGCAGCCGCCCATTCGGACTCGAAAACCTCCGCGAAGGGGCCCTCGTACAGTTCGAGCGCCTCCTGAAAGGCCAGGGCCCGCTCCTTGCTGCCCGGTTCCGCCTGCTGGGCACGCTCGATTGCCGCCTCGAACCGCTCGACGTCCCATTCGAACTGCCCCTCGGGGTTGAGCAGGTAGGCTCCGTCCTGTTTGACCACGCATTCCGCGTACAGCGCCCGCCGGAGCCGGTAGAGGTTCGAATGGAATGCCGAGTTACACTTCTCCCGGGGCAGCTCGGGGTAGAGCATCTCGACAGCCTGTTCTTTGCGGATGCCGCTGCGGTGCGCGAGCAGCAGAAAGAACAGCTCCTTCGCGCGCAGGCTCGCCCACTGCTCGTCCGTCACCTGGCGTCCGCCAACCGTGACGGCCACACGCCCGAGGCTCCGCGCGACCACTCGCGGAAACCGGCCCGCCGACGGCTCGGCCGGCGGCTCGCCCGCGTCGCTGCTGACGAGGAAGCTCTGGCGCTCGAGGATATCCCGGAACCAGCGCCCGGCAGCAGGGCGGGAGGCGGCCCACTGCGCGAACATCGGATTCTCCCGAACCAGGGGCACGAGCACGTTGGTCATCCACGGCTGGCGGATAGACGCCGCGCATTTCGCAAGCGACTCCTGCGCCTCGGTCCGGCGGTTGAGACGGAATTGCGCCATGGCAGCCCGATACCGCGCAGCCGCTGACATCGGCGGAACGTCCATTCGCTCGAACGCCTCAGCGGCTTCGTTGGCGAGTCGTTCGGCCACGAGCGCATTGCCAGCTGCCAGGTCGACCGCAGCCTGGCGCAGCTTGCAGTAGGCAATTTCGTACTGATTGCCGGAAGCGAGAGCGACGAGCATCGCACGCCGGGCACAGAAATCGGCCTGCTGGAGGTCGCCCTGCCCAAGGAACGCGGCCGAAAGCCCGGCGATGGCGAGCGCGGCGAGGGTCTCGTCCAGCGCTTCCGTTGCGCAGATGCGGACCGCTTCTTCGAAATGCTCCTGTGCCTTCTTGAAGTGCCCCAGCGCGAGTTCGGCATCTCCCAGCGAGCCCGTCGCATACGCCACGTTTCGCCGATTCCCGCACGAGATGCCCTCCGCCACGGCTTCTTCCAGCACCGCGACGGCGCTTTTGAAGTCGCCAGCGTCCAGGTGCGCCATTCCGAGGTTGTTCAGGGTCCAGCCAAGGTTCGATGAGCGGCCGAGGGCTCGCCAGCCCTGGGCTGCCCGGGTGAGCACCGTGACCGCCGCTGGCGCATCGCCGTGCATCGCCAGCGCCTGCCCGAGCGTCGACCGGGCGAGCAAATCGAGAGGACTCACGCGATGGCGTTCCGCTTCCTCGATGGTCCGGCGAAGGAGCTCTTCCGCTCGCGGGAAGTTGCGGTTGACGCTCAGCTCGATATCAGCCTGCTGGTAGACGACTTCAGCCCGTAGCGCCGGGTCGTCCTCCCATTCCAGCTCCCCGAGGTGCTCGGCCTCCCGCTGCACCTCTTCTAGCCGCCCGAGGAGCCTCAGCGCGCGGAGCCGCGCCAGGTGCGCGTGCACCCGGGCCCGACCCCGTGCGGCCCGCTCCCGCAGGACGGGTGCGGCGATCCGCAGCGCCTCTTCAGGGTCGCCGAGATGCGCTTCGCTTCTTGCCTTCAGCGCCGCGAGGAGCGGCCGGCGGTCCAGGATGGCCGGACCGACACATGCGAACGCATCTTTGAGGAGTGCGAACGAGCCCCGGAGGATGAGCTCGTGGCCGTGAACCTCGAGCAGCTCGGCAAGCTGCAGTTCGGAGCCCTGGGCACGCGCCAGCTCCACCGCCTCGGCTGTCCTCCCGGAACGCACGAGCGCCTCGAGGACATCATCGAGCGCGAGGTGGAAGCCTTCCGGGTCGTTGGCGGCGAAATCGTCCGCGATGAACTGCCGGAGTAAGGGGTTGAGCCGAAATTCCCGCTGTGAAAGGTGCTCGCAGAGGAAATCTCGGCGACTCAGCCAGACCGTGAGCTCCCGCCAGGCACGAAGCCCGAATTCCAGCTCGACGGCAGACCGCTCGATGGACGGCTGGAGTGAGAGTCGGTGGAGGACGTGGCGGAGCCGGACGGGAATCCGCTCCCAGACTTCGGCGGCGAGGTAGCGACCGAAGTCCGCTGCCGTCACTCCCGCGACCGCATCTCCCGCAAGCGTCGCCATCACGCCCACGGGCCAGCCGCCCGTTTGCTCGAAAAGCCGACGCGCATCGGCGTTCGCGCCCGTTACCTGGATGGCTGCGGCAACTTCGTCGTGCGTGAATGCCAGCGTCTCGCGGCCGATGATGGCGATTTCACCGGTCGCAATTCGCTCACTGAACGGCGCGACGAAGGGCATCTCCCGCCCGCAGAGCACGAGCTCATGCCCCCCGCCCTCCATTGCACCGAACAGCCAGCCGAGCAGCTCGAGCGACTCCGGGGATTCGACGATTTCGTGGACGTTGTCGAGAACCAGCAGCAAGGGCCGTTCGCACCCGGCTGCAGCATCGTAAACGGCAGCGCTGATGTAGGCCTGGAGGTCACTGAGCTTTAGCGCGGTTGGGGGCGGAAGCGTGAGGGCATTTCGCCCGAGCGCGGACCCGACCTGGTGCGCGAAGGCTTCGGGAGCGCGCGCCGTCGCGTCGAGGGTGAGCCAGCGCGGCTCGAATTCCAGCTCGTCGAGGGCCATCGCAACCGCGGTCGTCTTTCCATAGCCCGGGGGCGCGACCACCGCAATGATGCTGTTACCGACCGCCCGGTGCAGCGCTCCGACGACTCTCGGCCGCGCAACGAGACGGCGCGGCAGCCGGGGGACCGCGAAGCGACCGCCGGGGCTCGGCTTTGGCCGCGAGGGGGGCAGCAATGTCGCCGTCATCCGATGCGCGAATAGTACGCCGGCACCTGCAGGTTCGCCAGTGGCCCGGCGGTTGACGATGGCACACCGCCCGGTGTTATGGTGAGGCGGCCAGCGCCCCCGCTGTCGGTGATGTCATGAGATGGTCATTTTTGCCGGCGGTCGCTGTCGGCATCCTGCTCCTCGCGGCGACCGCCGCGTCGTCCCGCGAGCTCGCCCGGGCTGCCGGCCCATGCGGCACCCCGCACGACGCGCTCGATGCTCAGGAAGAGCAGTTCTTGCAGCTCGTCCAAGCGTGGCGCGACCAGAACGTCAGCCCCTCGACGCCGCTGCAGGTCTCTGGCGCGCTGAACGCCGCGGCCGCCTGGTTCGCACAGTGGCAGGTGGACAATGGCGCACCCGGCGGCCACCGCGACGGCTTCGGTCGCACATGGGTTCAGCGCGCCCTCGATTGCGGCTATACCGGTACGACCTCCACCGGCACGCCCTACGCGTACGGGAGCGGCGAAGGTATCCGCGCTTACGCGAGCAGCCAGCCCATCCAGGTCACCGTCGCGCAGGCCGCCGCCGACATGTCTTACCCGGGAAGCGGTATCTGGGCCTCGACGACCTCGGTGTCGCTGCCGTTCAAGTGCGTTGGCACGGGCAGAGCCTCCAGTCCTGACGGCCGCCGCATCGCCTGGGTCGTCATCGTTGCGCAATACCCGGCCGGCCTGCCCTGCCCCGGTTCCGCTGCAACGCCGACAGCGACTCCGACCTTGCCCGCCAGCCCAACACCGACCCGACCCCCTGCACCGACACCGTCGCCGACGCCGCTCCCTCGGCAGGACGGGGCCGCGGTGACACTCTGGGATGGGTGGAACCTGGTGATGCTGCCCCCAGGGCAGGTCCATACGGTGCTGGCCCGCGCGCAAGGGTGCTTCGAGGCCGTTTACCAGTTCGACGGCACCCGCTGGCGGCGATTTATCCCCGGAGCTCCCGGCTATGTGAATACGCTGGAAACGCTGGATGGCGGCCCGGTATGGGTCCGGGGCACGAGACTGAACTGCGGGCCTATCGCTCTCTAGACTTTCCTGGGGCCCTGCACCTAGAGCGCGCCGGGCAGAATGCTGAACCCGGGTGAATTCGCGATCGCCTGGCCGAGGGTGACCAGGGCAGCCACACAGGCCAGCGCGATGAGCGCCAGGATGAGCGCATATTCGGCCAGACCCTGCCCCAATTCATCGTCCGCCTTTGCGATGCGGGCGCCCAGCCAGGTGGCGAAGCGTTTCATGCGGGTAATCCCCCGGTAGTCTCTCCCTGAACCGAGGTTCGGCCAGGAGCAGCGGCTTCAACCGGTCGCCCGTGGGGGAGAATGCGTAACGCTGCCGTGAACCGCGTTGCTGCTCAGGAGACGGCGGCACTCGAGCGGGTTTCGGCGCACGCCTCGGCTGCCGCTCGTGGCACGTCGGTGATGACCGTCGTCACTCCGGCCGCCCAGAGCTTCTCCAGCGTCGCGGCGATGGGGTCGCGCGCTTTCAACGTCCACGCTGCGAGTTCGATGCCCCACTGCGCGAGCTTTTGCCCGAGCGGCACACCGAGGTCCGCCATTTTGAGGATGGTCCCGATGTCCACCATCCACTCGCGAGCCGCCGGCACCATCCCGTGGAGCTCGTCGATTCGCGCCTCGAGGTAGTCGTACGGGGTCGTGTAGGGGTTCCTCGCGAGGGGCGAATCGTCCCAGAAACCGTGGATTCCCCGCTGCCGCGGATACGGGGCCTGCCGTCGTCCCGGGGTGTAGTTCAGGAACAGCGTCGGGTCGAACGCGACCGGCACCGTCGCCAACTTCCGGAGGTTCCAGGGCGACTGAGACCCGACGATGCAATTCGCGCCGAGCGGGCGTAACGCCTCCTCGAGGGCCCTCGCACGCGCCGGTGATATCGGCCGATTGAGCTTCAGGTCGACCTGCAGCGTCGTTTCTGACCCGGCCATCGCCTCGACGACCTCCTCGAGAAACGCGAGCGGCTCTCCGGTCTTGCGGTATGACACCGCCCGGAGGCTCAGCGCAGGGAGGTCGGCGATGGAACCTGCACCCGTTGAGTGACGCTCGAGCGTGCTGTCGTGGTAGCACACCAGCCTGTCGTCGACCGTGAATCGGACATCGACTTCGAGCCGGGGAACGCCAGCTTCGACGCACTCGCGGACCGCTGCCAGGGAGTTCGGGGCGTGCCGCCCGGACAGCGTGGCCGAATGGCAGCAGAAGACACGCCGCTGGTCGAGGGCGGAGGGGGCGAGGGCTTGGCGCAACCAGTCATCATCCGGCCGCACGCGACGAGGGTAGCCGCCCCCGCGTTAACGCGCGACGGGGATATGGGCCACGAAGGTTCCGAACGCTGGACCGGGCGGGCGCGCCGGGGTAACGTAAACGAAGCGGTTATTGGCAAGTCGCGCAGTTGCCGCGACGCAAAAGGCCCGTGATATACTCCCGCGCGTCCTGAGGGGGCCGCTAGCTCAACTGGCAGAGCAGCTGACTCTTAATCAGCCGGTTGGAGGTTCGAGTCCTCCGCGGCTCACCAGCTCCCTGTTCGACCGCCGGGCAGCCACGCGGCCGCCCGGGCACTTCGTGGGGAAGTGTCGGAATCGGCAGACGAGCATGACTTAGGATCATGTGCCGCAAGGCGTAGGAGTTCGAGTCTCCTCTTCCCCACCACTCGAACCTCGCCCCATGGCCATCACCGGTCTTGCCGGCTACGCCGGGCGCGAAAGGAGAAGGGATGCCGCTACTCGAGGTCAAAGACCTGCGAACGTACTTCTACACGCAGGAGGGCGTCGTCAAGGCTGTCGACGGCACGTCCTACGTGGTGGAAGAGGGAGAAACGCTCGGCCTCGTCGGCGAGTCAGGCTGCGGGAAGAGCGTCTCTGCACTCTCCATCCTTCGCCTCATTCCGCAGCCGCCCGGCAAAATCGTCTCCGGGGAGATCATCTTCAAGGGGCGCGACCTCCTGAAGCTCGATGAGGACGAGATCCGGAAAATCCGTGGCAATGAGATCGCCATGGTATTCCAGGAGCCGATGACCTCCCTCAACCCGGTTCTCACGATCGGCCGCCAGCTGACGGAAACCCTCGAGCTGCACATGGACCTGCACGGCCAGGCAGCCCGCAACCGGGCCGCCGAGCTGCTGGAAATGGTCGGCATCCCGGAAGCAAAGCGCCGCCTCGACGACTACCCGCATCAGTTCTCCGGAGGGATGCGGCAGCGCGTGATGATCGCCATGGCGATGAGCTGCAACCCGAAGCTCCTCCTCGCCGACGAGCCGACGACCGCGCTCGACGTGACGATCCAGGCCCAGATCCTCGAAGTCATGAACCGGCTCAGCCGGGAGTTCGGAACAGCAGTCATCATCATCACCCACAACCTCGGCGTCGTCGCGCGCTACGCCGACCGCGTGAACGTGATGTACGCCGGCCGGGTCATCGAGACCGCCTCGGCTGTCGAGCTCTACCGGAATCCGAAGCACCCGTACACCGTCGGCCTGCTCAATTCGGTGCCGCGGCTGGACGAGACGCGCAAGGAGAAACTCATCCCGATCGAGGGGCTCCCACCCGACCTCGCCCATCTGCCGCCGGGCTGCCCCTTCTATCCTCGCTGCGCCTGGCGGGTCGACAAGTGCCGTGAGGAGTATCCGCCCTTCAACCTCGTAGGCGAAAAGCACTACGCCGCATGTTGGGAATCTGATCGCGTCCGCCGGGAGGTGCCAGTTGGCGCAGCAAACTAGCTCCACGATGCGAGAGGGCCGTGCCGCCATCGGCGACACGCTCGTCAAAGTCGACGGCCTCAGAGTCTATTTCCCCGTCACCTCCGGCATCATCTTCCAGCGGAAGGTCGCCGACGTCCGCGCCGTGGATGATATTTCCTTTGAAATCCGCCGCGGCGAGACCCTCGGCCTCGTCGGCGAATCGGGCTGCGGCAAGAGTACGACCGGGAAGGCGATCCTCCAGCTCACGCGGCCTACTGCCGGCTCCGTCCTCTTCGACGGCACCGACCTGACGAAAGTCAAGGGCGGTGAACTGCGTCGCTTCCGCCGCCGCATGCAGATGATTTTCCAGGACCCCTACGCAAGCCTGAACCCGCGTATGTCCGTCGGCAGCATCATCAGCGAGCCGCTGACCATTCACAAACTGGCGAGCGGCAAGGAGAAAAAAGAGCGCGTCCAGCAGCTGCTCCAGACCGTCGGCCTGAACCCGTACTTCGCCAACCGATTCCCGCACGAGTTCTCAGGCGGACAGCGGCAACGCATCGGCATTGCGCGCGCCCTCGCCGTCGAGCCCGACTTCATCGTCTGCGACGAGCCCGTTTCGGCGCTCGACGTCTCCATCCAGGCGCAGATCATCAACCTCCTGCAGGACCTGCAGGACCAGTTCGGCCTCACCTATCTCTTCATCGCGCATGACCTCTCGGTGGTCCGCCATATCTCTGACCGCGTCGGCGTGATGTATCTCGGACACATGATGGAGCTCACCGACCGGGACTCCATCTTCGAAAACCCGCTCCACCCCTACACGAAGGCGCTCCTCTCTGCGGTGCCTATCCCAGACCCGGATGTGGAGCGCAAACGCGAACGCATCATTCTGCTTGGCGATGTGCCGAGCCCGCTCCGCCCACCGCCCGGCTGCGTCTTCCACACCCGCTGCCCCATCGCCATCGACGAGTGCCGTGCTCGCCGGCCCGACTGGCGGAACGTCGGGACAGCCGACCGCGAACACTGGGTCTGGTGCCACCGCGTCTAACTGCCCGGTACCTACTCCCGGAAGAGCGGCTCCGTCGAACGCCAGCGTGATGCTGGAGGGGGCCTCGACGAGGCCCCCTCCAGCATCACGGCTTACACTGCTTCCCGCCCTACACCGTCGCCGGCTGGAGCGCGCCGTTCACGCGGGGCAGTACTTCACGGGCGAGCAGCTCCATCGATTGCCGCCATGGCCCGGGGTTGTCGGCGTAGTCGAACCCGAGCACAAGCAGCGTGCCGAACCCGCCTACCTCTCGATACATCCCGACCAGCTTCTCGGCGACCGTTTCCACCGACCCGACAAGCCAGCCGTGATCGACGAAGTACTCGGGGGTGAGGTCCGAGGCTGAAACCGACGGGTCCGCCGTCATCCACTGGGCAAAGTCGAACGCACGGAACAGCGGCAGCAGATACTCGCGCTCCTGGCGGCCCATGTTGCCTTCCAGGCACCACCGACGCGCCTCCGCATCGGTCTCGCCGACGAAGACCTCGCGCACGATGCGCCAGCTCGCCCGATCGGCTGGCCGTCCAGCAGCCTGAGCCGATTCTTCGTAGACGTCCCAGTGCGTCTTGATGTAGTGAGGGCTCAGGTTGAGGCTCATCGGGATGAAGCCACGCTCGCCGGCAAGCCTCAGCGTATCCGAGCGCGGGCTGAGACCTGCGATTCCGATCGGGGGGTGCGGCTTTTGGAACGGCTTCAAATGGTGGTAGAGGAGGCCATCCACCATGGGCGGGGGCACGTGGACCGTCCAGTACTTCCCCTCGTACCTCATTTCCCCGTCCGCTTCCCAGATTCTGAGGATGATGTCCAGCGCCTCCGCCGTCATCCGGCGGTTCTCGCCCGAGACGCCGTCAACGGCAAAAAGCTGCCAGTCCGAAGGGAGACCGCTCGAGCCGACGCCAAACATGAATCGCCCCTGCGCCAGGTGGTCCAGGTAGGCGACGCGCGCAGCCAGTTCCGCCGGGTGGTGGTACGGCAGCAGGTGGGCGCCCGGTGCGAGCTTGATTCGCGAAGTCTGCAGGAGCGCTTGCGCGATGAGCAGGTCCGGAGCCGGCACCGGCTCCCAAATCGCGGTGAAATGCTCGCCGATCCAGGCCTCCGCGAATCCGAGCTCGTCGGCCCAGCGGACCATTTGCAGGTCCCATTTCGCGCCATCGAACGGGGACCGCTCCGGTGGATGGGTTGGCATCATGAAGAGTCCGAGCTGCATGGTTACCTCCGCCCGTCATGCTATCGGACGATAGACCTTTTCGATGCAACTCATGCACCGATTTTGACAAACGTCAAGGGGTAGCCGTCGGCGCCGGGGTGATGCCTGGTGGCGTCGCCGTCGCGGGCATCGGCGGCATCTCCGTGTTCCTCGGCGTCGGCGTCTCAGCGGGCACAGGACTGGGAGAGGGCGACGGTGAGGGGCTCGGCATTGGCGTCGGACTGGGAGATGGCGTAGGCGAAGGCGTCGCCGTCGGCACCGGTTCAGGTGCGCTCGTTGGAACAGGTGTGGGAGCCAAAGAGCTCGAATCACGGCCGGTGTCAGTGAGCAAGGCCGCGAGGAGAACGCCCGCCCCGGCTGCGAACATCAGCACCCCGGTCACCGCTAAGGCAGTAAACCAGCCGGCGCCGGCCCCTCGCCGCCGAGCGGGCGGAGCCGTCGCGCGCGGCACCCGGGCAGTCGTGTGCCGCCGCAATTCCGGAGGCCTGCCAGGCGGGGCAGCAATCGGGGACGCGGCCGGGGCTCCAACCGGCACCGAGGCGAGCGCCGCGCCGAACGCGTTGAGGTCGGGGTACCGGGCCGCCGGCTCGAGCGCGAGCGCACGCGCGAGAACCGCCTCCAACACTGAGGAAGCTCCCGGGGCGAACCGCCGGAGGGGCGGAGCTGGCGCGGCGAGGCGCTGCCCGGCGACGGCTGCCGGCGAAGTCCCGGCCCACGGCAGCCTCCCCGCTGCAGCTTCGTAAAGCGTAAGCGCGAGTGCATACTGGTCGGAAGCAGCCGACGGCGGTCCTCCCTGGATGACCTCTGGAGCAAGGTAGGCGATGGTCCCCAGGAGGTCATTCGCCATCGCCGGCGAAAGGGTCCGCCCGAGCGTCTCGGCCACGCCGAAATCGGCCAGCTTGGCCACCCCGTGTTCATTGACCAGGACGTTTTCCGGCTTCACGTCCCCATGAACGATGCCCAGTTCATGGGCGTAGGCGAGGGCACCAGCCACCTGCCGCCCAAGGCGGACAGTCTCCTGCTCGTTCAGCCGGCCTTGTGCCGCAATAAGCTGCCGAAGGGTATACCCGTGGACGAACTCCGTGACGATGTAGCGGCGCCCCTCGTGTTCGCCAGCGTCGTACACAGCAACGATGTTGGGGTGCTGGAGCCGGGCCACGACCCGCGCCTCCCGTTCGAAGGCAGCCACCACCTCGGGGTCAATGGCTTCGGTCAGGGAGGCGTGGAGCGCTTTGAGGGCAACCGGCCTCCCCAATCTCAGGTCTTCCGCGAGCCAGACCTCGGCCATACCGCCCGTTCCGAGCAACCGCTGGAGGCGGTATCGTCCGTCTACGATGTCCGCTGCGGAGAGCGTCAGGTGAACCTCCAGCAGACGCGGTCGCGGGAGCGGGCGGCCGAGGCTGCACTGCTCACAGGGCCGCTGACGCTGCTGCTCCTCGGCTGGCGAGCGCTCGCGGCAAGCGGCTTCGAACTGCCCGACGGCATGGTTCGCATCGTAGCGCAGGCCGCGCTTTGCGTAATCGCGATGCACCTCGTGCTCCGCGCGGCGGCGCCCCGTGCTCGGCCGGAGGTCCTGCCCCTCATCGCCCTCCTCGCGCTCCTCGGCGTCGTTTTTGTCGCCAGGCTCGCCCCGGCGTCCGTCAGCCAGCAAGGGAACTGGCTCGCCCTCGGTGTAGGAGCGTTCGCCATCGGCCTCGCCGCAGGGCGCATGCCGGGCCGGCTCCGTCATCTCACCTACACGAGCGGCCTCCTGGCCGTCGCCGTCCTCGTCGCGACGGGCCTCGTCGGCGAGACCATCAACGGTGCGCGGCTTTGGGTCCGGGTCGCCGGTCAGTCCGTCCAGACCACCGAGTTCATCAAGGCCTTTTTCATCCTCTTCCTCGCGGGCTACCTCGCCGATGCTGGAGGAGCGCTCGCACGCCCGGTGGACCGGCTCGCGGCGGCGCGGGTGCCCGGGGCCGCCTACGTCCTGCCTCTGGCTCTCGTCCTCGCCGGGGCAGTGGCAGCCCTCGCCCTCCTGCGCGACCTCGGGTCGATCGCGCTGCTCCTGCTCCTCGCCATCGCGATGCTCTACCTCGCGACCGGGCGTGTCCGTTTCGCCGCGACCGGTTTCGCAATGGTGCTCGCGACCGGCCTCATTGGCTACCTGGCCTTCGGCCACGTGCAGGCACGGGTCAACGCCTGGCTCGCCCCTGAGTCCGACCCGGACGGCAGCGGCTACCAGTCACTCCAGGCAACCTACGCTGTGAATGCCGGCGGCGCCCTCGGCTTGGGGCTCGGCCGCGGGATGCCGACGGTCGTCCCGGCGGCATCGACGGATTACGTCTACACCGCCGTCGCCGAGGAGCTCGGGCTGGCCGGCGCGGCGGGCGTGTTGCTCGCTTATGCCGTGCTGCTCCATGCCGGGCTCCGGGTCGCCGCTGAGCAGACGGGAACGTACGAGCGGCTCCTCGCGGCCGCCGTTGCGCTGCTCATCGCGATCCAGGCGGCCGTCATCATCGCCGGGAATCTCCGGCTCATCCCCACCACCGGCATCACGCTGCCGTTCGTCAGCTACGGCGGCTCCAGCCTTGTGGTGAACCTCGGGCTCATCGGCCTCCTGCTCGGTCTCTCGCATACCGCCCGGGCCGGCAACGGCTGATACCCCTAAAGCCGCACGAGGCGCACGTTATAGATGCCGTCGATCGCCTCAACCTGCGCCAGCTGGTCTGCCGTTGGCTCCTCGTCCACTGCGATGAGCATGAGCGCCCGCCCGCGCCGCGCCCGCCGGCCCACCTGCATGGACTGAATATTGATGTCGAACTGACCCAGCAGGGTGCCAACCCGGCCGATCATACCCGGCCGGTCTTCGTTGTCACAGACGATGATGCACATCCCCCGTTCGGGTGCGATGTCGACATCGAGGCCGTTGATAAGCACGATGCGAGGCTGAGACCGTTCGACTGTGCCTGCTACGGCCACTTCGTCCCCGCTCGTCTTCACCCTCACGCTCACCAGATTGAGGAATACGTCGTGGGACGCCCGGGTCGTCTCGCGGATGTCCCAGCCTCGGCTCGTGGCGATGAGGTGCGCGTTGACGATGTTGACATTCTCTTCGCTGATCGGCCGGAGCAGCCCCCGGATGACCGCCGCCCGGAGCGGCGTCGTGTCATGCTCGGTAATCTCACCGCAGTACTCAATCTCTATCGCCTGAAGCTTCCCGGTGACCAGCTGGGTCGCCACCATGCCGAGTTGCTCGGCGACGCCCATGTACGGGCCGACAACCTGCAAAGTCTCCGGCGCCAGGAGCGGAGCGTTGACCGCGTAACGGGCCGGACGGCCCTCGAGCACGTCGACGATTTGCTCGGCGACGTCGATGGCAACTCGCTCCTGCGCCTCCGCGGTCGAAGCGCCGAGGTGCGGCGTCGTGATGATGCGCGGGTCGCCGAGGAGGGGGTTGTCGGGCGGCGGCGGCTCCGACGTGAACACGTCGACCGCCGCGCCGGCGACCTTCCCGCTCCGCACCGCTTCCGCCAGCGCCGCTTCGTCGATGATGCCGCCCCGGGCAACGTTGATAACGCGCACCCCGTCCTTCATCTTCGCGAGCTCGGCGGCACCGATCATGCCCTGGGTGGCGGCCGTAAGCGGCGGGTGCACTGAGATGAAATCGGAGAGCATCAAGAGCTGCTCGAAATCCACTGATTCGACGCCGAGCGCCCGCGCCCGCTCGACGGGCACGAATGGGTCCACTGCGAGGACCCGCATCTCCATCGCGACCGCCCGGCGCGCGACCTCCGACCCGATTTTGCCGAGACCAACGATACCAAGCGTCTTCCCGCGCACCTCGGTGCCGACGTAGCTCTTGCGGTCCCACTTGCCAGCACGCATCGAGGCGTCCGCCTGGGGGATGTGCCGGGCGAGGGCCATCAGGAGGCCGATGGTGTGCTCCGCTGCAGCGATCGTATTCCCCTGGGGCGCATTCACAACGACCACGCCCCGCTCGGTGGCAGCATCGAGGTCGATGTTGTCGACCCCGACACCCGCCCGCCCGACCACCTGCAGCCTGGTCGCTGCTTCGATGACGGGCCGCGTCACCTTCGTCTCGCTTCGCACCACCAGCGCGTCATATTCGGGAATCGTCGCGATGAGCGAGTCCTGCGGGAGCCCGGTGCGGACATCGACATCGGCGACGCGCCGGAGGAGCTCGATGCCTTCGGGTGCAATGGGGTCGGCGATGAGGACACGGGGACGGCGTGACGCAGTCATGGACTGGAGCTTCTCCTTCAGGGTGGCAAGCGCGAGTTCGACCGGCGGCGGGATGCGTGTCTTGCCCGTCTCCCAGCGGCTGACCGTGGCCTGGTCGACGCCGAGCGCTTCCGCCATCCCGGCTTGCGAGAGACCGAGCGCCGTCCGTACCGCGATGAACTCGTCCGGAGTCATCCTGCTATGCAGTATGCATCACGAATCCGCCCTATGCAAACTGCATAGGGCGGATTGGCCGAACTGCAGTGCGTGAGCTAGACTCTCGCGCCGGCCTCCGCCAGGAGCTTCTCCACGACGTCCAGCGCCTCAGCGACGTCCGCCTGCTGGACCCAGCCGAGGTGGCCGACCCGGAAAATCTTGCCCTCGAGCTTCCCCTGGCCGCCGCCGAGGACGACGCCGAATTCTTCACGCGCGCGCCGACTGATTGCCTTCCCGTCAACGCCCTCCGGCCACCAGACCGCCGTCACTGTGTTCGAGGCGTACCGTTCGTCGACGGGCACCAGCTTCAGCCCCATCGACTTCACCCGCTCTCGCGTGTAGTTCCCGATCGCCTCGTGGCGAGTGAAGATTCCCTCCAATCCCTCGGCCCGCATCAGCTCGAACGCTTTGTCAAGCGCGTAATAGACGGACATCGCCGGCGTCCACGGGTTCTGGAGCTTTGCCAGCGAATCGCGCGTCTTGGCGGCGTCGAAGTAGTAGCGCGGCATCTTCGCCTCGGCGTTTGCAGCCCACGCCCGCTCGCTGAAGTACACGAACGCGAGGCCAGGGGGCACCATCCAGCCCTTCTGCGACCCACTGACCACGACATCCAGCCCCCACCGCTCCACCGGGCAGGGCACGGAGCTCATGCTGCTGACCGCGTCCACCAGGACAAGCCGGTCGCGCGCGCGGACTTCCTTCGCAATGGCCTCGAGCGGATTCGTGACCCCCGTCGAGGTTTCGTTGTGCGTCACCAAGACGGCCTTGATCGCCCGGTCTTCGTCCAGCATCCGCCCGATGGTGGCCGGGTCGGCAGCCTCACCCCATTCGGTTGCGTAGGTGACGACATCGGCGCCGTAGGCCTTCGCAATCGCCCGGAACCGGTCACCGAACGAGCCGATCGAAACGGAGAGGACCCTGTCGCCCGGGCTGAGCGTATTGACGACCGCCACTTCGAGGCCGCCTGTGCCGGAGGTCGTGAACGAGAGGACATCGGTGGAGCTCCCGAACACCCAGTTGAGCCCGTCGGTCACGCGACGCAAGATCTGGGCAAACTCTGGGCCGCGGTGGTTCATCATTTGCATCGCGCCCGCGGCGAGCACCTCCTCGGGGCAGGGTGTCGGACCAGGGATGCGCAGGTTCACAGTCGTCTCCGGGGGAAGTGGTGCCTTCATCGTCAGCGGTCATCGGCAATGGGTCAATCGAAAATGCACCGGACGAAGCCCGGCACATTCGATAGCTGGAAATCCATCTCCGTACCGCCTTGCATTCATCACCGCCCAACGTGCGAGGGTTGACCCCTGCCGGGTTCGGGGCATATAGTCCGGCGAAAGTTACGGATTTCACAACCTCGAAATGGCGCTCGAAATCCCCGAAGTCGTCATCAATCGTCTCCCGGTTTATGCGCGCGCGCTCGCCGAGCTGGCGGCCCGAGGGGAGACGGTCGTCAGCTCGCAGGCACTTGGCGAGCTGCTCGACGTGACGCCAGCGCAAATCCGTAAGGACCTCAGCTACTTCGGACGCTTCGGCAAGCAGGGGCGGGGCTACAACGTGCAGGGCCTCCTCACGAAACTCCGCGAAATCCTCGGCATCGACCGGCAGTGGCGGGTTTGCCTCGTGGGCGTCGGGCGTCTCGGCCAAGCGATCGCCGAGTACGGTGGCTTCGGTCCGCAGGGCTTCCACATCGTCGCCGCCTTCGATGCCAACCCCGGCGTGGTCGGCAGAGAGGTCGGCGGCGTCACCGTCCGCCACATCGACGACCTCGACAGTTACCTCCGCACCAACCACGTCGATATCGGCATCGTGGCGGTCCCTGCTGCAGAAGCGCAATCCGTCGTCGACCGGCTGGTGAACGCCGGCATCAAGGCCATCCTGAACTACGCTCCGATTACTGCCCACGTCCCCCAGGACGTGACCATCCGGCATATCGACCCGGTCCTCGCAATGCAGAGCATGACCTTCTACATCAAGCGGGCCGAATCGGGCGGCGCAAAGTAGGAGGCCCGGGCCGACCGACGAATCAAGCGGCCCCTCAGCGCTGCTCGGCCTGCGGGAACATCCCCACGAGATTCTCTTCTTCCGTCGGAAGGCTCCGCTTGATGACGTCGAGGTGGTCGAGCGCGATGCCTGCACCGATCGCGACGCACTCGAGGGGATTATCAGCGACGTAGCACGGGACTCCCGTCTCCTGCGTAAGGAGCTCGTCCAGGTGGCGGAGCAGCGCGCCGCCGCCCGTCAGCACGATGCCGCGGTCGATGACATCCGCTGCCAGCTCCGGCGGCGTCTTCTCCAGCACTGCGCGGACCGTTTGAACGATCGTCCCGAGGCAGTCCTGGATCGCCTGCGCCACCTCTGTCGAAGTGAGGGAGATGGTTTTCGGCAGGCCGCTTAGCTGGTCACGGCCCCGGACCTGGGTAGCAAGACCTTCATCTATCGGCAAGGCGCTGCCGACGGCGATCTTGATCTCCTCGGCCGTCTTCTCGCCGATGATCAAGTTATGTCGCCGCCTCACGTACGCGATGATCGCTTCGTCGATCCGGTCCCCGGCCATCCGGACGGATTCGGAAACGACGATGCCGTAGAGCGAGATCACCGCCGCCTCCGTCCGGCCACCGCCGATGTTGACCACCATGTTGCCGCGCGCAGTCCCGATGGGAATCCGGGCGCCGATGGCTGCGGCCAGCGGTTCGGGCACGAGATGCGCCGGCTTGCGGGCCCCGGCCTGCTCCGCAGCATCCCGGACGGCGCGCTGTTCGACGCTCGTCACGCCAGCCGGCACGGTGACCATCACCTCCGGGCGGATGAGGTTGAATCGGCCCGTCACCAACCCGATGAAATACCGGAGCATCGCCTCCGTCGTCAGGTAATCCGCGATGACGCCGTCCCGCATGGGCCGGATGACGCTGATTGAGCCCGGCGTACGGCCTTGCATCGCGCGCGCCTCATTGCCGACCGCCACGATGGCGTTGTCGCGGTTGTGGCGCGCGACGACGCTCGGCTCATTGACGACGATGCCCTGTCCCTTGACGTAGACGAGGATGTTCGCTGTGCCCAGGTCGATTCCGACCTTCTTCGGCGCGAGGAATTCGAAGGCCATCAGGCGCGCTCCACTTCGACGCCCATCGTACGCAACTTCTCATCCAGCCGCTCATACCCGCGGTCCAGGTGGTAGATGTCGTCGATGACCGTCGTACCCTGCGCGACGAGCGCCGCAAGCAACACGGCCGCGCCTGCCCGGACATCGAGCGCTCGGACCCGCGTGCCGTGGAGCGGCGTCGGCCCGGAGACGATAGCCGACGAGCCGGTCGACACGATCTCGGCTCCCATCTTGCGGAGTTCGCTCACGTAGAGCATGCGGTTATCGAAAACTCGTTCGTGGATGATCGATACACCGTTCGCCTGCGTCAGGAGAGCGCCGAAGGGTGCATGCAGGTCAGTCGCCAGCCCTGGGTACGGGAGCGCCTGGAAGCTGACCGCGCGAATCGGGTCACCGCCCCGGACGCGCATTCCGCCCGGCTCCGTGGTGATCGTGGCGCCGGTCGCCCGGAGCTTGTGAAGGAGCGCATCCATGACCTCCCACGGGGCTCCTTCGAGGAAAAGTTCGCCGCCCGTCATGACCGCCGCTATCGCCCAGGTGCCTGCTTCGATCCGGTCCGCCATGACCCGGCTCCGTGTTCCGTGGAGCCGCTCGACACCATCGACCTCGAGAATCTGGCTGCCGAGACCGGTGATGCGTGCTCCCATCGCATTGAGCAGATGGCAGAGCTGTTGCACTTCCGGCTCCGTCGCGGCGTTCACGATGGTGGTATGCCCACGGGCGAGGACGGCGGCCATCACCACGTTCTGCGTGCCGGAGACCGACGGGTAGTCCATGAAGACCCGGGACCCCGTAAGCCCCCGGGGCGCCCGTGCGACGAACCGTTCGCCTTCGCGGGTCACCCCGGCACCCATCGCCTCGAATCCGGATAGGTGGACATCTATCGGGCGCTGGCCGATGACATCGCCGCCCGGCGGCGCCGATGCAGCGAACCCGTGGCGGCCGAGAAGCGGCCCCATCACCTGGAATGAAGCCCGATTCTCGCTGATCAGTTCGGTGGGAGCCTCGAACGTCCGCACCCCTGAGGCGTTCAGGAGCAGGGAGTGATCGGGAAGCCGTTCGACAACGGCGCCCAGGCTGCGCAACAGGTCGGCAAGCGAGTCGACATCGGAGATGTAGGGGACGTTCTCGAGGATGACGTCCTCATCGGTGAGGAGGGCCGCGCACATGGCTGCCAGGGCATGGTTCTTCGCGCCGGAGATGCGGACGCGGCCGCGGAGGACGGCGCCGCCCTGGACGATGTACTTGCCGCCGCGAACCCGCGTGGTCATTTCGAAGGCCAGTCTAGGGGCTCCTGCGCGATGAAGCGAACAGCGGGCCGCCCGCGTTCAGACCGCCCGCCAGGTCACGGAGCGCGCGATAGTGACGTGCTGCGTTACACCTGCGGCCGGCCCGTGGTGCGCCGCCGCCGCTGTTCGGCAACTCGGAGCCGAAGCAGAGCTCGCTGCAGCGCCGCTTGCGCCCGGGCAAGATCGACGTCCCGGTCAGCCTGTTCGCGATAGCGGCGAATCCGCTCCTCAGCCCGGCGACGCGCTTCTTCGGCTCGCGCGATGTCGATCTCCTCTGCCGCTTCGGACGCATCGGCGAGGACCGTGACGTGGTCGTTTTTGACCTCGAGGAAGCCTCCGGTGACAACGAAGGCCTCCTCTTGACCGGCGCGCCGGATGACCATTTCGCCGGGCTCAAGTGTGGTCATCAACGCGGCATGCTTCGGGTAGATGGCGAGTTGCCCCTCTGCACCCGGCACGATGAGGGCATCGACGCCCTGCTCCACGCGGACCACCCGTTCGGCCGTGATGAGCTCCACCGTGAGCGGCATCGGTTACTCCTGTGCCAGCCGCCGCCCCTTTTCGACGGCGCTGTCGATGTTACCGACCATATAAAACGCCTGCTCTGGCAGCCCGTCGTGCTTGCCTTCGAGGATCTCCTTGAAGCCGCGGACGGTCTCCCGCACCGGGACGTACTGGCCGGGATTGCCGGTGAACTGTTCGGCGACGAAAAACGGCTGCGTCAGGAAGCGCTGAATCTTCCGCGCTCGGGCGACCGTCAGCTTGTCTTCGTCCGAGAGTTCGTCGATGCCGAGGATGGCGATGATGTCCTGCAGGTCCTTGTACCTCTGGAGGACGCGCTGGACGCCTCGCGCCACCTCGTAATGCTCCTGCCCGACGATGCGAGGCTCGAGAGCCCGGGAGAACGAAGCCAGCGGGTCCATCGCCGGGAAGAGGGCCTGCTCTGCCAGCGAACGCTCCAGCGCGACGACCGCGTCCAGGTGGCCGAAGGTAGTCGCCACGCCCGGGTCGGTGTAGTCGTCCGCAGGCACATAGATTGCCTGGAACGACGTGATGGAGCCCTTCTTGGTCGAAGTAATCCGCTCCTCCAGCTCGCCCATTTCAGTGGCCAGCGTGGGCTGGTAACCCACCGCCGAGGGCATCCGGCCGAGCAGCGCCGACACCTCCATGCCCGCCAGCGTGTACCGGTAGATGTTGTCGACGAAGAAGAGGACGTCACGCCCCTCTTCGTCGCGGAAGTACTCAGCCATGGTGAGACCGGTGAGTGCGACGCGGAGGCGCACGCCGGGCGGCTCGTTCATCTGGCCGAAGACCATTGCCATCTTCGGCAAAACGCCCGATTCCTTCATTTCGTGCCAGAGGTCGTTGCCTTCGCGGGAGCGCTCGCCGACGCCAGCGAACACCGAATAGCCGCCGTGCTCGCGGGCAATGTTCGAAATCAGCTCCTGGATGACGACCGTCTTGCCGACGCCCGCGCCGCCGTAGAGACCGACCTTCCCGCCGCGCACGAGTGGCGCGATCAGGTCGATAACTTTGATACCGGTCTCGAGGACAGACGGAGCGGTTTCCTGCTCCTCGAACGTCGGCGGCTCGCGGTGGATCGCCCAGCGCGGAGCATCATCCGGCGCCGGGAGGTCATCGATGGGCTGCCCTAGCACGTTGAACATCCGTCCGAGCGCCTTGGGCCCCACCGGGACCGAGATCGCCGCTCCCGTGTCGACCGCGCGGACACCGCGACGGAGTCCGTCAGTCGAGTCCATCGCGAGGCACCGCACCCAGTTGTTGCCGAGGTGCTGCTGAACTTCGGTCACCAGGACCGAACCGTCCTCTTTGATGATGTTGACGGCGTTATAAAGCGCCGGCAGGCGGTCTGGCGGGAACTCCACATCGATAACAGTCCCGATGACCTGGACGACGCGTCCTTCGGTGGCGGTCATGACCATGGCAAAACCTCCGCGTAATTGGCGACAAACGTGCTGAAAGCGGCGCTCATGCCGCCGCCCCAAGGACCGACCCCAGCTCAACCTGGGTCAGTGATTCGAATTCGCGGTCCGGAGCCGGCAGCTGAAGGCCCCGCGTGTACTCAGTGCGCACAGCCCACACCGTCATCCCCGCCGCACGAGCAGAAAGGATGCCCGCTGGTGCATCTTCGAACGCGAGACAGGCACGGGGCGGGATGCCGAGACGACTGGCCGTAACCAGATAAATTTCCGGGGCAGGCTTGCCCTCCCGTACGTCGCTGCCCGTCACGATGACGTCGAACGCATCGAGCAGCCTCATCCGCTCTAGACAGGCTTCGACCCACGGCCGGATGGAGGACGACGCGACCGCCAGCGGAACCCCGGCCTCGGCAAGAGCTGTAATGAGCTCTCGAGCGCCGGGGAGGGGTGCAGCGTCCGTTCGGTACTTCTCGAGCATGATCTCCCGGTAGCGCGCGGCATATTCGTCGAGCGGCCGCTGAAGGCCGAGGTCGCGCGCCATATCCTGCCAGCCGGTTTTGGTCCCCATGTAGGGCTTATACGCCTCGAGCGAGATCGAGAGCCCTTCTTCGGCCAGCAGCTCGTTAACTGCGCGGAAATGCAGCGGCTCGCCGTCCACAAGGACGCCGTCCATGTCAAAGATGACGGCTTCAAACCTGGCCAGCGTCAACCCTCCAGCGCTGAAGCCCCGCCGACGATATCGAGGAGCTCCTTTGTAATCTGTTCCTGCCGCGCCTTGTTGTAGGTCAGCGTCAGTTCGCGAGTGATTTCGTTCGCATTATCCGTAGCATTCTTCATCGCAACCATCTGCGCACTCTGGAAGCTTGCCGCGTTCTGCAGGATAGCCTCGTAAATCTGCGTTTCCACGTACCTGGGAAGGAGTTCGGCAAGCACATCCTTCGGGGACGGTTCGAAGATGTAGTCCTGTGCGAACGTGCTCTCACCCGGCAGCGTCTCCGCCTTCGGCGGCTCGATCGGAAGCAGCTGCCGGATAACAGGGCGCTGTGTAGCGGTGGAGACGAACTCCGGGTAGCTGACGTACACCCGGTCGAACACCCCTGCCAGGTAGTCATCGATGATGAGCCGGGCAATCGGAGCAACCTGCGCCGCCGCGGGATAATCCCCCAGGTCAGTGAATTCGGCGACCACGTTCACACGTGCTCGGATGAAAAAGTCCCGGCCCTTCTTCCCCACGGCGACGACCTCGACGGGCTCGCGCTGGGTGGCCACGAAGGTCCCGGCCGACCGGTTGAGATTCGAATTGAGCCCGCCGCAGAGCCCGCGATCCGGCGTTATGTGGAGCAAACCGACGGTTTGGACTTCGCGCGAAACGAGCAGCGGGTGTGCCGGTTTTTCCGGGTCCAGCGTGGCCGCGGCGAGGCCCGCAATGACGGCGCGCAGCTTCTCGGAGTACGGCTTTGCCTGCACCGCCCGGTCCTGGGCGCGCCGCATCTTCGATGCTGCCACGAGCTGCAGAGCGTTGGTGATCTTCGCGGTGTTCTTGACGCTCTGGATGCGTCGCCGGAGCTGCCGAATCGTCGCCATAGGTTACCTGTGTTCCTTTGGGGTGACGCGCCGCGGAGCCGCGCAGCCTAGTAGGGCACCGTCTCCTTGAACGTCTTGATCACGTTCGTGATGCGCTCCTGCAGCTCGGGCGTCATCACCGGGTTGGACTGTATCTCGTCCATGAGCCCCTTCTCGTTGCTGGCGAGATACTTCCGGAGCTCATTCTCGAACGAGCGGACCTTGGCGACAGGTACGTCATCGAGCAGACCACTGGTGAGCGCGTAGATGACAAAGACCTCTTCCGCGAGGCTGAGCGGTTGGAACTGGTCCTGCTTCAGAATTTCTGTGGCGCGCTGGCCGCGTTCCAACTGGCGGCGCGTCGCGGCGTCGAGGTCGCTCGTCCCAAACTGTGCGAAGGCCGCAAGCTCGCGGTACTGCGACATCTCCGCCTTCAGCCCGGCGGAAACGGCCTTCATCGCCTTGGTCTGTGCCGCGGACCCCACCCGGCTGACCGAAAGCCCGGTGTTGATAGCCGGCCGAATGCCGGCGTTGAAGAGGTCTGTTTCGAGGTAAATTTGACCATCGGTAATAGAGATGACATTCGTCGGGATATACGCCGACACGTCATTGGCCTGCGTTTCGATGATCGGCAGGGCGCTCAACGAGCCGCCCTTCGCCAGGCGGGCGGCGCGCTCAAGGAGCCGGCTGTGCAGGTAGAAGACGTCGCCCGGGTAGGCCTCACGGCCCGGCGGCCGCCGGAGCAGGAGCGACATCTGCCGGTAGGCCCACGCATGCTTGCTCAGGTCGTCGTACACGATGAGGGCATCGCGGCCGCTCTCCATGAACTCCTCACCCATGGCGCAGCCGGCATAAGGCGCCAGGTACTGGAGTGCTGCCGACTCGGAGGCGTTCGCCGCGACGACGATGGTGTGCTCCATCGCCCCGTACTCCTCCAGCATCCCCACCACCTGCGCCACCTTCGCCGCCTTCTGCCCGATGGCCACATAAATGCAGATGAGGTCGCCGCCTTTCTGGTTGATGATAGTATCGAGCGCTATCGCGGTCTTGCCCGTCGAGCGGTCACCAATGATCAGCTCCCGCTGTCCGCGCCCAATCGGGAACATGGCGTCAATTGCCTTGATTCCGGTCTGAACGGGCACGGATACGCTCTTCCGGAGGGTCACGCCGGGAGCGATGCGCTCGACTGGACGGGTTTTCGACGTGTTGATGGGGCCCTTGCCGTCAATCGGGTTGCCGAGGGGGTCGACGACACGGCCGATGAGCGCATCGCCAACGGGCACCTCGATGACCCTGCCAGTGGAGCGCACTTCGTCGCCCTCTTTGATGCCGAGGTAATCACCGAGGATGACTGCGCTGACCGACTCTTCTTCCAAGTTCAGCGCAATACCCATCGTCCCGTTGGCGAACTCCAGAAGCTCGGAATACATCGCACCGGAAAGACCGTGGATACGAACCACGCCATCGCCGGCTTCGATGACCGTTCCAACATCGGTCGCGGTCACCTTCGAGCCAAAGTGCTCGATTTGCTCGCGAAGGATGGACGCGATTTCTTCAGCGCGAACTGCCATGCGGCATTACCCCTTCCAGATTCGAACGCCCGTCTACCGGGCCCCCTCCAACTCGCGGCGAAGCAGCTTCAGCCGCGTACGAACGCTCCCGTCGATGAGCCGGTCGCCAACCCGAACGATCGCCCCGCCGATTATCGCAGGGTCGACGCGGGAGCTCGCGACCACCTGCTTGCCGAGCTGCTGCCCGAGGCGAGCACGAATGGCGGCAAGCTGTTCCTCCGTCAACGGAACCGCTGTAGTCACCTCGGCGTGAGCGATGCCTTCGTAGTCATCCGCGAGCCGATTGAACGCATCTGCAACGGCCCGTGCCTCCTGGACTCGCCCTTTCTGGATGAGAAGCTTCGCCAGATTCATCACCAGCGGTGACACTTCGAGAACGCGCTCGAGGACGTGGAACTTCTGCTCGTCCGGGATAGCCGGGTCAGCGAACATCGGTGCGAGCTCCGACTCGGCAAGCACGGTCGCCATATCGCTGAGGTCCGCTCGCCACACCCCAACCTCGCCGCGGTCTCTGGCGATGGTAAACGCGGCCTGCGCGTACCGGCGGGCTGCTGCGACGTCTGCCATCGTCAATTCCCGCTGAACTGCGACTCGGCCAGCGTCTCTTCGATGATCCGCCGGTGCGCCTGCTCATCGAGCGATTGATTGATCACCTTCTCTGCAGCTGCGATCGTGATAGCCGCGAATTCCTTCCGCAGTTCGGCGATGGCCCGGTCGCGCTCGAGCTGGATCTCGTTGCGCGCCTTTTCGAGCGCCGCTTCGCGTTCGCGGGCCGCTTGCTCCCGCGATTCCGATTCGATGCGGCTGGCGATCGCCTGGGCATTCGCGACGATCTCCTGACCCTCCTTGCGGGCAGCCTCCAGCTGAGCCTGGATGTTCGCCTGCGCCGAGGCAGCCTCCCGGCGCGCGATTTCCGCCGCGTTCAGCCCCTCCGCGATCCGCCGCTTCCGGTCATCGAGCATGCGCAGGACCGGCTTGTACAGCGTCAGACGAAGGATGACGAGCAGGACCGCGAAGTTCACGACCTGCGCGAGCAGCAGCGGGACGCTTACTCCAAGGGCAGAGAATGCATCGCCCACGGCGTGACCCCTTTCTTTCGGTCACACGGGCCGGGCAGCGGAGCGCCGCCCGCGCCGACCCGACTAGATGACGAACGCGATGACCAGCGCCGAGAGGAGCGCGTAGATGCCAATGGCTTCAGCGAACGCAACGCTGAGGATGAGGTTCGTCTGGATGGCCGCGCGCGCTTCGGGGTTGCGCCCGAGAGCCTCCATCGCCTTCCCTGC
>CALLPC010000005.1 GCA_938015525.1 uncultured Dehalococcoidia bacterium | reverse complement strand
GGGCGGCGACCCCGGGTGAAATTCGGGAGATTCCCGTAGGGCAAGGCGGCAACCGAACGGCTATATTCCCGCCGTAGACATGCGGAGGTCCTGTTGAGGGTCCGCGTCACCGCCGCGACTGCTGATGCCCGGGAGAAGCTCATCGCGGGGCTGCTCGGGGCGGGCCATGCGGCCTGCGGGGAGGGTGATGATGCCGTCGAGGCGGTGGTCTTCGACGGCGTGACGGGGGAGGCGGCGGCGCAGGCGGCGGGCGGGGGAGCCCGGGGGTTGCGGCACGCGTTCCTGGCGGGACTGGTCGACATCCCGGGAGGGGTGGCAGCGGCGCTGCGGGGCGGGGTGACGGACGTCTACCCGGCGGGGGACGTGCCGGCGCTGCTGGCGCGGCTTGCGGTGCTGGCGGAGGCGGGCCCGCGCGAGGCGGGTGCGGCGATGGTGGCGAGCCATGTCAACGACGTGATGTTCACGCTGGACCTGGAGGGGCGGTTCGTGTGGGTGAACGCGGCGGCAGAACGCGTGACGGGCTACCCGCGGGAGTGGTTCGCCGGGATGCACTTTTCCGAGCTGCTGCCCGACCCGGGGGACCTGGCGCGAGCGCAGGCGGAGATGGCCGCGAAAGTGGCAGGGTCGGTCGAGATGACGATGCTGGAGCTGCGGGTGGCGACGGCATCGGGTGAGACCGTCCCGATGGAGGTGAGCAGCCGGGTCGTCTTCCGGGATGGGAGGCCGTGGCTGGTGGAGGGGGTGGCGCGGGACCTGCGGCCCCGGCGGAGGGCGGAGGCGGATGTCCGGCGGCAGGCGGAGCTGTTCGCACAGCTCGGGGTCGCAGCGGTGGCGGTTGACCGGGAGGGGCGCGTTATCGCCTGGAACCGTGAGGCGGAGCGGGTGTTCGGGCAGCCCGCCGCAGAGCTGCTCGGGCAGTCGGTGCTGGAGGCACCGGAAGCGGGGCCGCTCGGGACCCGCGAGCGGGTCGCCCGGGTCCTGGCGGGGGAGACGCTGACCGAGGTGCGGGAGCTGCCTCGCAGGGACGGGACGGTGTTCCCGGCCCTGGTCAGCGCTGCACCGCTGCGGGACGATGCCGGGGAGGCGGTGGGCGTCGTGGGCACGGTGGTCGACCTGGCGGAGGAGCGCTCGCGGCAGGCGCGGCTCGAACGGCTGGCCGCAGTGGTGGGGGCGAGCGAGGACGCCATCACGGTGTATGACGCCGAAGGGACGATCGTGGAGTGGAACGCAGCGGCGGAGCGTATCTACGGCCGGTCGGCGGGGGAGGCGCTTGGGAAGAAGGCGTGGGAGCTCGCCCCTGCGGGCGAGGTGGAGGAGCGGCGGGCACTGGCGATGCGTGTGCTGGCCGGCGAAGCGGTGGTCGGGGCGGTGGTGCGCCGGGCCGGGGGACCGGGCATGACGGGCTACCTGAGCTTCTCGGCGTTCCCGCTCCGGGACGCGAGCGGACGGGTGACGGGTGCCGCGGCAGTTGCGCGCGATATCACCGCGCTGGTGGAGGCGGAGCGGGAGCGGAGCCGCCTGGCGGCGATCGTCGAGTCGGCGGATGACGCGGTCATCGGCCGGGACGACGATGGGCGGATTACGAGCTGGAACGCGGCAGCCGAGCGGCTGTTCGGGTACACGGCGGAGGAGATGGTGGGGACGTTCGGCGAGGCGACGGTGCCGGGGTGGCGGCGCGAGGCCTACCTCGCCCGGCTCGAGGAGATGCGCCGCGACCAGCGGATGGTCGCAGACGTCCTGCGGCAGGACCGGTGGGGGAGGGTGTTCCCGGTGCGGGCGGTGAGCTTCCCGGTGTTCGACGGTCGGGGGCGGCGCATCGGCTTCGCTTCGTTCCTGCGGGACATCAGCGAGGAGCGGGCGATGGTGGAGGCGCTCGAGGAGCGGGAGCGAGAGCTGCGGGCGCTGTTCGAGAGCGCCGGGGAGGCGGTCGTGCTGGTCGACCGGGAGCGGCGGATTCGCTGGCTGAACCGGCAGGCGATAGCCATCGGCGAGGAGGTGTTCCGGGCTCGGCCGGAGGTCGGGGAGCCGGTCACGCGCTGGGTCCGCGAGCAGGACCGGGAGGCCTGGGAAGTGGCCTTCGAGGCGGCACTGGCGGGTGAGGAGCGGACCCTGCTGGGGCACCTCACCCGGCGGGGCGGAGAGCACCTCTGGTACGAGATGACGTATCGGCCGGTGCGCGACGCAAGCGGCACGGTTACGGCGGTCGCACTGGTGGGGAAGGACGTGACCGAGCGGGTAGAAGCGGAGCGGGCGCTGCGGGAGCAGGAGGCGACGCTGCGGAGCATCTTCGAGAGCACGCGCGACCACCTGTGGCTGCTGGACCGCGAGGGGCGGCTGGTGACCTGCAACACGGCCGCAGCGGCCTTCGCGGCTGCCCGGTTCGGGCGGCGCCCGGCGCCCGGTGACCGGATGGAGCATTTTGCGGATGAACAGCTCGCGCCGGTGCTCAGGGAGGCGCTGGAGCGCGCGCGGGCGGGGGAGACCGTCCAGGGCGAGCTGGCGGACCGGCAGCCGGACGGGACGCGGTCCTTCTTCAATATCCAGCTTGCCCCGGTGCGGGACGGGCGGGGCGAGGTCGCCGGGGTGCTGGTGGCGGCCCGCGACGTGACGGCGGACGCGAGGGCGCGCAGGGAGCTGGTGCGCGCCCGGGCGGCGCTGGAAGAGGAGTACGCGAAGCTCGCGACGATTATCGAGAACTCGGACGAGGGGGTCGTCCTGCTCGACCGGGAGGGCCGGGCGGTGGCCTTCAACTCGCGGTTTGTGGAGGGGACGCGGCTGCGCCGGGGTGTGGAACCCCAGCCAGGGATGCCTTTCGCGGAGATGGTCTCGCCGGAGAGCGCGCCGTACCTGCTCGAACGTATCCGCGAGGCACTCGGCGGCCGGGCAGTGACGTTCGACGTGGAATCGCGAACGCCGAAGACGAGGATGTGGTTCGAGGTGCGGATTCGGCCGGTGGTGACAGCCTCGGGCGAGGTGACCGGGGTGGTGTACACGGGCCGGGACGTGACGGAGCGGAAGCGGCTCGAGCAGGAGCGGGAGGCGGCGCTGGCGGCGGCGCGGCAGCTGGCGGCGATCGTCGAGAGTTCGACGGAGGCGGCGCTGGCGGTGGGCCGCGACGGGCGGATCGTGAGCTGGAACCGCGCTGCAGAGGCGCTCTACGGGTGGTCGGCCGCCGAGGCGATCGGGCAGCCGTTCACGATGCTGCTGCCGCCGGACGAGCTGGAGCGAGCTGAGGAGCTGTTCGCGCGGCTGCTCGCGGGGGAGTCCTACCGGGGCGAGATGCGGCGCGTGACGAGGAGCGGGGCCCGGCTGCTGGTGGAATCAGTCTACTTCCCGCTGCGGGACGGGGAGGGAAACGTGGTGGGGGTGGGGTGCACGTCGCACGACGTCACGCGGCAGCGGGAGATGGAGCGGCGGGTCGCCGAGCAGGCGGCGGACCTGGCGGGGACGCTGGGCGCCATCCACGAGGGGGTGGGGCTCATCGCCCCGGACGGCACGGTGCTGCTGGTGAATGCGGCCCTCGCGGGAATCGTCGAGGAGCTGTTCGGGGTGCGACCCGCGCCGGGGATGCACTGGCGGGAGGTGGTGCCGGAACCGCTTCGGGAGGGGTTCGCCGAGGTGCTGGCGAACACGCTGGCCGGTGAGACGTCCTCGTTCGAGCGGCAGGTGACGGACCGGGGCGGGGAGGAGCGGTGGCTGGAGCTCTCCTTCGGGCGGGTGCTGCTCGATGACGGGGCGGTCCGGGGGGTGGCGCTCAGCCTCGAGGACGTGACGGAGCGGAAGCGAACGGAGGAGCGGCTGCTGCAGGCGCAGAAGGCGGAATCGCTGGCGGTTTTGGCCGGGGGCATTGCGCACGACTTCAATAACCTGCTGGTCGGTATCCTCGGGAACGCCGGGCTGGCGCTGGCGGAGCTGCCGCCGGAATCACCGGTGCGGGAGACGGTGCGGGAGATCGAGCTGGCGGGGCAGCGCGCAGCAGAGCTCGCCCGGCAGATGCTGGCGTACTCCGGCCGGGGGAAGTTCGTGGTACAGCCGTTGAGCGTGAACGGCCTCGTGGAGGAGATGGCGCATCTGCTGCGGGTCTCGGTCGGGGCGGGCGTGCGGCTGGTGCTGGACCTGGCGCCGGGGCTGCCCGCGGTCGTGGGTGATGCGACCCAGCTGCGGCAGGTCATCATGAACCTCGTCATCAACGCCTCGGACGCGATTGGGAGCACTGAAGGGATGGTGCGTATCCGGACCAGCGTCGTCCGCGGGGAACCGGGGCTGTTCGCTGGCGCCGCGGTGGCGCCGGAGGAGCCGGCCGAGCAGTACGTCGTGCTGGAGGTGGAGGACACGGGCGCGGGCATGGACGAGGCGACGCTGGCCCGCATCTTCGACCCGTTTTTCACGACGAAGTTCACCGGGCGGGGACTCGGGCTGGCGGCCGTGCAGGGCATCATCCGTGGGCACCGGGGCGGGATTGCGGTGGAAAGCACGCCGGGCGCCGGGACGCGGTTCCGGGTGATGCTGCCGGCCAGCGAGGAGCGGGCCGCTCCCGGCGATGGGGACGGGGAAGCCGGGGCGTGGCGGGGCAGCGGGCTGGTCATCGTGGCGGATGACGAACCGAGCGTCCGGGCGGTGACGGCGCGGGCCCTGCGGGCGATGGGCTTCGAGGTCGCGGAGGCAGCGGACGGGCAGGAGGCGGTGGACCTGTTCGCCCGCGAGCGCAGCCGGGCGCGGCTCGTGCTGCTCGACATGACGATGCCGCGGCTGAACGGCGAAGGGGCGTTCCACGCGATACGGGAGCTCGACCCGGGCGCGAAAGTGGTGCTGATGAGCGGGTACACCGAGCAGGACGCGCAGGAGCACCTCGGCGGCGATGCGCTTGCCGGTTTCCTGCAGAAGCCGTATGAGCTATCTGCGCTCCGGGATACGGTCCGGCGGGCGCTCGGCGAGGGCGCGCCGTAGAACATCTGTACGCTATACTGCGCGGGTGACCGAAGAACGGCTGGTGGCGCCCCGGGCGCTGGCGGAGGATGCGGAGCTGGAGCGGTCGCTTCGGCCGCGGCGGCTGGAGGAGTTCCCCGGGCAGGAACGGACGAAGCGGAACCTCGCGATTGCGCTCGAAGCAGCGAAGCAGCGGGGGGAGGCGCTGGACCACGTGCTGCTGTACGGGCCGCCAGGGCTGGGGAAGACGACCCTTGCGAACATCATCGCCAACGAGATGGGCGTTTCGATCCGGACGACGAGCGGGCCGGCGTTCGAGCGGCCGGGCGACCTCGCGGCCGTGCTCACGAATCTGAAGGAGCACGACATCCTGTTCATCGATGAGATTCACCGGCTATCGAGCGCGGTAGAGGAGATTCTCTACCCGGCGATGGAGGATTTCGCGCTCGACCTCGTGATCGGCAAGGGTGCGGGGGCGCGGACAGTACGCCTGGCGATGCCGCGGTTCACGCTGATCGGGGCGACGACGCGGTACGCGATGGTGAGCGCGCCGCTGCGGGACCGGTTCGGTGCGGTATACCGGCTGGACTTCTACGAACCGGAGACGCTGGCGGCGATCGTGCGGCGGTCGGCCACGATTCTCGGGGTGGAGGTGCCGGGTGAGGCGGCGATGGAGATTGCGCGCCGGTCGCGGGGGACCCCGCGGATCGCGAACCGGCTGCTCCGGCGGGTGCGGGATTACGCGGCCGTGCGGAACGGGGGAGCGGTAACGCTGGAGGCGACCCGGGAGGCGCTGGCGCTCCTCGACGTGGACGAGCTGGGGCTGGACGAATCGGACCGCGCCGTGCTCCGGGCGATTTGCGAGAAGTTCGGCGGGGGGCCGGTCGGGCTGGAGACGATTGCGGCGGCGATTTCGGAGGAGGCGGACACCGTCATGGACGTCTACGAGCCGTTTCTCTTGAAGTGCGGCTTCCTGAACCGGACGCCGCGGGGCCGGGTGGCGACCGAAGCGGCGTACCGGCACCTGGGGCTCGAACCGCCGCGAGAGCGGCCGGCCCAGGCCGCGCTGTGGGATGGCGAACCGGCCCCGTGACGGGGCAGGCGCGGGCCGGGCGGGCGGGGTCAGGCGCGGACGGGGGCCTCTTCGGTGATGACGGCCTCGTAGAGGGAGAGCCGGGGCGGGGCGGCGATGATGCCGGCAAGCGAACCCTGCCCGTGCGCGGCGCGGAAGGCTTCAGAGCGGGTCCAGGCTTCGAAGGCGGCCCGCGACTCCCAGGTGGAGTGGGAGATGTACTCACCGGGTTCGTCGCCTTTGAGCAGGGCGAAGCGGATGAAGCCGGGGACGGACTGGAGGTAGGACTCGCGGGTGCGCCAGGCGGTTTCGAAGTCGGCTTCGCGGCCCGGGGTGATGGAGAAGCGGTTCATGGCGATGAACATGGGAACCTCCGGTGGTGGTCGGTCTGCAGGATAGCCTACCGGTTTCGCCTATGATACTTCGTCTCGTTTTTTGGGGCACCGGGGCGCGGCCGCCCGAGGGGCAGGCCGGGCCGAGGGCGGGGTCCGGCCGAACCGGGTAGAGTGACGGGGATATCCCGTGTTCGGAGGTGGGTGAGATGCCCTGGGTCGTGAGTGTGTTCCTCGCGGTGCTGATTTGCGGGGTGGCGCTGGCAGTCGGGCGGACGGCCCGGAACGCCGCTCAGCCCGGCACGCCCGAGCGGGTGCGCGGCGCGCTGATCATGGCGGTCGCGGGGGTGGTATTCGTGGCGTGGGTAGGGGTGCACACCGCGCTCCGGTCGGTGAAGGCGATCGAGGCCGGCCACGTGGGGGTGGTGTACCAGTTCGGGGAGATCGTCGGGCAGAAGCCGGAGGGGCTGCAGTTCATCTGGCCGTGGCAGGACCTCCGCATCGAGAGCGTGCAGGTGCAGCGGTACCGGTTCGAAAACATCACGGCGTTCTCCCAGGAGACGCAGGACGTGTTCTTCATCGCGACGCTGAACTATTCGGTCTCGCCGTCGGCGGTGCAGACGCTCTACCGGACGGTGGGGCCGCGCTGGTTCGACCGGCTGATCGAACCGCGGGTGCTGAACTTCTTCAAAGAGGAGACGGTGAAGTACTCGACGGTGGACGTCGGCCCGAACCGGGAGAACATCCGGTCGGCGGTGCGGGCGCGGCTGGCATCGGAGCTGGCGCCGTTTTCGATCGATATCAACGACCTGCTGATCGACAACATCGAGTTCAGCCCGGAGTTCAAAGCGGCGATCGAGCAAAAGCAGATTGCCACGCAGGACGCGCTCCGGGAGCAGGAGCGGGTGCGGCAGCGGCAGTTCGAGGCGCAGCAGCAGATCGAGCTGGCGCGGGGCGAGGCGGAGTCGATCCGGGTGCGGGCAGAGGGGCAGGCGGAGGCGAACCGGCTGCTCTCGCAGTCGCTGACGCCGGAGGTCATCCAGTTCCAGGCGCTGCAGAAGCTGGGCGACAACATCCAGATTGCGCTGCTGCCGGCTGGCCAGGGCATCATCATCGACCCGACGACGCTCCTGGGACAACCCGGTGGGAACCGTTGAGGGCCGGGGTGAGGGCCGCCTGAGCCCGCGCAGCCGGGACGGCTGACCGGCCTGCGACGCTGCCGCGATGCCTCCCGGGGCGGGCCTCCGCAGCCTACGACTGCGCTGGGGGGCCTGGCTCCTGCGGGAGTCCCGGCACCGGATTCCCGCCGGGGCGTCTGCCGGACGCTGGAGCGCGGCTTTTCGTTCAGGCAGGTCACCTTCGGGGAGAGCGTCTTCCTGCCTGGGGTGCTGGCGCTGGAGGTGCCGACGAGGGGTCGCCGACCGGTCCGGGCGAAAGCTATCGCTGGGGCCGGGGCATTGCCGGTGCTGATGGCGGCAAGCTCCTGGGCGTGGCCGCTGATGACCGGCGCGGGGAACCGCCGGGTCTCCTCGGAGCGGCGGGCCGGCGCTGCGTGCCCGGCGGGAGCGGGACCGGGCTGCGAGCGCGGCAGCGGGAACGTAACCGGCTGCCGGGCGAGAATGGCAAGCGCCCCTCAGGCGTTCGATGAAAACCAACGGAGGCGCTATGGCCGGGCTTTTCGATATTTCGGGGAAGGTGGCGCTCGTGACGGGCGGCTCGCGCGGCATCGGGCTGATGATTGCGCGGGGGTTCGTGGAGGCCGGCGTGAAGACGTATATCTCGTCGCGGAAGGCGGAGGCCTGCGAGGCGGCCGCGACGGAGCTCTCGAAAGTCGGGACGTGCATCGCCATCCCGGCGGACCTGGGGACGGAGGCGGGCTGCCGATTCCTGGCGGACGAACTCGCGAAGCGGGAGGAGCGGCTCCACATCCTCGTGAACAACGCGGGGGCGAACTGGAACGCGCCGCTCGAGGAGTTCCCGGACGAGGCCTGGGACAAGGTGATGAACCTGAACGTAAAGGGGGTCTTCCACCTGACGCGGTTCCTGCTCCCGCTGCTGGAACGGGCAGCGAGCGACGCGGACCCCGCGCGGGTGATCAACATCGGGTCGATCGATGGTCTGCAGGCGCCGGGCTTTGATACGTACGCGTACTCGGCGAGCAAGGCGGCGGTCCACCACCTGACGCGGCACCTGGCCCAGAAGCTCGCCTCCAAGCGAATCACGGTGAACGCGATTGCGCCGGGGCCGTTCGAGAGCAAGATGATGGCGGAGACGCTGCGCCGGTTTGGGGACGAGATCCGGGCGAGCAACCCGCTGGGCCGGATCGGCGTGCCGGAGGACATGGCGGGGACGGCGATTTACCTCGCGTCGAAGGCGGGCGCCTACGTGACAGGGGTGGTCCTGCCGGTGGACGGGGGGATGTCGACCCGCCACCAGTAGGCGAGCGGCTCAGAAGGCGAACGGGTCGGAACGGGCCCGGCGGCTGGCGCGGTCGGCGAAGAAGACGAGGGCGAAGAGGAGGAGAACGACGGCGGCGAGGATGCTGCCGGCGGTGGCGAACGCCCAGGCGGGCGGGCGGAAATCGGCCGGGGTATCGCGGAAGGCGATGATGCCGCCGAGGACGATGGCGACGGCGCCGGCGGCGCCGAGGATGCCGCTGGTGACGAAGAGCTCGGCGGCGACGAGCGCGAGGCCGAGCGCGATGAGGACGAGACCGGCGGTATCGACGGGGAGGAGGCCGAAGCCGAGGAAGCCGAGGATGATGGCGATGGCACCGGCGACGCCCGGGACGCCGAAGCCGGGGGCGTAGAGTTCGATGAGGAGGGCGAGGAAGCCGAGGGAGAGCAGCAGGGAGGCGATGGTCGGGTCGGCGATGAAGGCGAGGAAGCGCTCCCACGGGGTCATCTCGACGTCGACGCGGGGCGCCTCGGCGAGGCCGGTGAGGGTGGCGGTGACCCCGGGGCGCAGGGTGACGGTGCGGCCTTCGGACTGGCGGAGGAGGTCATCGAGGTCGGCGGCGACGAAATCGACGACGTGGAGGCGGGCGGCTTCGTTTTCGTTGACGGCGACGGCTTCGCGGACGGCCTGTTCGGCCCAGTCGGCGTTGCGGCCGCGGAGCTCGGCGATGCCGCGGATGTAGGCGACGGCATCGTTTTCGATTTTCTTGCCGAGGGTGCCTTCGATATCGGAGCCGTCGGCGTTGATGGCGGCGGCGGCGCCGATGGCGGTGTTGGGGGCCATGGCGGCGACGTGGCCCGCCATCGTGATGAAGGTCCCGGCACTGGCGGCGCGGGCGCCGATCGGTGCGACGTAAACGGCGATGGGGACGTCGGCGCGGCCGATGCGCTGGACGATCTTGCGCATGGAGGAGTCGAGGCCGCCGGGGGTATCGAGCTCGAGGACGACGAGGCGGGCACGGCGTGCTTCGGCGTCGGAGATGACGCGGTCGATGTAGCGCTCCATGATGGGGCCGACGACGCCATCGACGCGAGCGACGACGACGCCGCCCTCAGGGGTCTCGCTGCCGGCACAGGCGGCGAAGAGGCCGAGGGCGAGGGCAGCGGCAGCGATGATTCGGCGCATCATGGTTCGAGTATAGCCGCGGGCGGCGGGCGCTTCTCCTGCAGGGGCGGCGGGGCGATACTGGCGGCATGACGGCGATGGCGGCGAGCCGGCCGGCTGAGGGCCGGCGGATGCGGAACGCGGTCGAGCTGGTGGCAGCGCTCACGAGCCGGGACCTGCGGCTGCGCTACCAGGGGAGCGTGCTGGGCTGGGCGTGGTCGCTGGCCCGGCCGCTGGCGCTGGGTGCGGTGCTTGCATTTGCGCTCGGCCGGGTGCTGGGGACGGGCGTGACGGTGGAGTTTCTGCTGGCGGGGCTGTTCCCGTGGTTCTGGTTCCAGGGGGCGGTGCAGGGGGCTGCCGGCAGCTTCATCGGGAACGGCGGGCTGCTGAAGAAGGTGCGATTTCCGCGGGCGGTGCTGCCCGCCAGCGCCGTGCTGGGGGCGACGCTGCAGTTCGGGCTGTCGCTGCCGGTCCTCATCGGCTTCGTGGTCTGGGCGGGGAATATGCCGACGGCCGCGTGGCTCGGGCTGGCGCTGGTGTTCGGTCTGCAGCTGGGGCTGGTGATGGGCGTGGGGCTGTTCGTCGCGAGCGTGACGGTCTACTTCCGGGACCTCGAGCACATCACCGACGTGCTGCTGACGCTGCTGTTCTACGCGACGCCCATCATCTACAGCGTCGACCTGGTGCCGGGGGAGTACCGCTGGCTGACCTACGTGAACCCGCTGGCGCCGATCATGGAGGGGTGGCGGAGCATCCTGCTGGACGGTGCGCTGCCGCCGGCGGGCCATCTCGGGGCATCGGCGGTGCTGACGGCGGCGGCGCTCGCGGCGGGATGGGCGGTCTTCCGGCGGCTGGAGGACGGCTTTGCTGACGCCATCTGACGGGGAGGTAGTGCTGGCCGCCCGGGGGGTTTCGCGGCGCTATCCGCTGGCGGTGCCGGGACAGGCGCTGAAGACGACGGTGCTCCACCCGGGGCAGGCGTTCGCGGCCTGGCGGCGGCGGCAGCGGCGGGAGCTGTGGGCCGTCCGGGACGTGACGTTCGAGGTGCGGCGGGGGGAGTTCTTTTCGATCGTCGGGGCGAACGGGAGCGGGAAGAGCACCCTGCTGCGGCTGCTGGCCGGGCTTTCGAAGCCGACGCGCGGGACGGTGGAGCTGCACGGCCGGGTGAGCACGCTTTTGGAGCTGGGGAGCGGCTTCCACCCGCAAGTGAGCGGGCGGGAGAACGTCATCATGAACGGGCTGCTGATGGGGCGCACGAAGCGGGAGATGGAGGCGCTGCTGCCGGCCATCGTCGAGTTCGCGGGGCTGCGGGAGTTCATCGACCAGCCGATGCGGACGTACTCGTCGGGGATGTACGTGCGGCTGGGATTTGCGATTGCGGCGTTCATGGAACCGGAGATCCTGCTGGTAGACGAGGTGCTGGCGGTGGGTGATGCGAAGTTCCAGGAGAAGTGCTACGACCACATCGCGAAGCTGCAGGCGAAGGGCGTGACGATCGTCATGGTCTCGCACGACCTCGGCGCGGTGGAGCGGTTTTCGGACCGGGCGGCACTGATGGAGCGGGGGCGGATGGTCGCGATCGGGCCGCCGCGGAAGGTGGTGGGGCTGCATCTCGAGCGGCTGGCGGAGACCTCACCTGAGATTCGGCAGGCGATCGAGGAGGGGATGGCGGCAGATGAAGAGCGGCTGCGGCGGCTGCTGGACGAGGACCCGGAATGGGCGGCGGCATTCGCGGCGGCGCTCGAGGGGAACCCGGCGTTCCACGAGAAGTTGCGGCAGCAGCAGGCCGGGCAGGGGGCGAAGACCGATGCGCGGCAGGATTGAGCGAATTCGGGCTGCGTGGCGCGAGATGACGGCGCTGCTGCGGGAGGATATCGAGCTGCAGGCCCAGTGGCCGCGGACGTTCGGGCTGATCCGGGGGGACCGGCCGGCGTGGTGGACGTTCCTCTACCTGCTGTTCGCCATCCACATGTTCCCGGCGGTGGTGCTGTACCGGGTACAGGTGTTCCTGTACGAGAGCGGGTTCCCGCGGCTGGCGACGTGCGTTTCCCGGCTGAACGCGTTCCTGTTCGACGTGACGATCGGGAACCACGTGCGGGCCGGGGGCGGGCTGCTCATCGCACACGGGCACGTGGTGCTGGACGGGTGGACGCGGCTGGGACGCCGGGTCGAAATCAACCCGTTCGTGACGCTTGGGATCGGGAACAGCTCCCGGCGGCCGTTTGAACTGTGGGGGCCGGAGATCGGGGATGACGTGAACATCGGGACGGGCGCGAAGGTGATCGGGCGGGTGAAGGTCGGGGAGGGCGTGAAGATCGGGGCAAACGCGGTGGTGGTGAGCGATATCCCGCCGTACCACACGGCGGTGGGGGTGCCGGCGCGGGCGGTCCCGGGCGGGCGCCGGCGGGAGACCGAGCGATGGGAGCCACCACGGGCGTGAGCGCGCCGCGGGTGGCCATCCTCACGGTGACGACGAACGCGGCGGGGCATCTGCCGGCGTACCTGGATGCGCTGGAGCAGGTGACCTACCCGGAGTGGGAGCTGTGGGTCTCGGACAACGGGTCGGCGGATGGCTCGGCGGAGCTGGTGAAGAGCCGGATGGCGGGCGCCAGGGTGCTGGAGAACGGGCGGAACCTCGGGTTCACGGGGGCGTGCAACCGGGCGCTCCGGGAGCTCCTCGGGGAGGGGCGGGCTTCGTACGTGCTCTTCCTGAACGATGACACGGAGGTGACGCCGGGGTTCCTGGAGCCGCTGGTGGCGCTGGCGGACGGGCGGACGCTGGTGGCGCCGAAGACGTACCTGGCGGGGCAGCCGGGCATCCTCGACGACGCGTCGGGCGAGTTCGACTGGTGGCGCGGGACGTGGCGCCGGCGGGTGCTGGGACGGCCGGAGGGCGCCGCGGACCGCTACCCCCACGCGGTCGAGACAGCGAACCTCTCCTGCCTGCTGGTGCCGGCCGGGGCGTTCCGGGAGGTCGGGCTGCTGGACGAGGCGTTCTTCGTGTACTACGACGATACGGACTTCTGCCGGCGTGCGCGGGCGGCGGGGTATCGCATCCTGTTCGAGCCGCGCTCAGTGGTGTACCACCGGAAGGGGGCGACGCTGGGGGGGCAGGCGAGCGCGTTCGGCTGTTACTACCTCGCGCGGAACCGGCCGTACCTCATCTGGAAGCACCGTGGCCGGCTGCAGTTCGGGGTGTTCTTCGCCTATTTCCTGGCGACGCGGGCCGCTCGGGCGGCGCTCTGGCTCCGGGCGGGGCGGGGCGACCTCGCCCGGGCGACGGCGGCGGGGGTGCGGGATTTCGTCCTCGGGCGGATGGGCGCGCGGCGCTGAGGCCGGGGCTCAGAGGTCGAGGAGTTCGGTTTCGAGGTCGAGCAGCTCAGCATCGAGGCGCCAGTCGCGGATGGCGGCGACGATGGCGTGGAGCTGCTCGTCGGCGTGGCGCTGGTCGTTGGAGAGGACGGCGGCGGCGATAACGGCTTCGCCGGCGGCATCGAGGCGGTCGACCTCGGCGACAGCGGCGTTGAAGCGGTTGCGGAGGCGCTCGACGATGGGGCGGACGATGGCGCGCTTCTCCTTGAGGGAGCGGGAGGGGAGGCGGAGGGTGAGGCGGAGGACACCGACGGTCACGGGCTGAGTGTAGGCAGGGCGGTCCGCAGGGGCGACGGCCTCAGCGGCGGGGAAGCCGTCGCGTGGGCCGCCGAGGAGGACGAACGCCAGCAGGAGGGCGCCGATGATGCGGGCGGCTGCGGGGCGGGCGGGGATGCGGGGCACCCTGGGGGAGGCGACGGTCGAGGGGTTCAGGTTCCCCCGGGTGTCGTTTGGAGGGCGGACAGGAGCGGCGCGACCCGGTGCCGGTCGACCTGTCGGTGGAGGATGAACCATTCTTCGCCGAGGAGCGCCGCAACGATGCCCGGGGGGAAGAGTGCGTGTGGGTCGCCGCCGGGCAGCTGGGAGCGGTGGGCGGCGATGGCGGTGAGCTTGACGTCGGCGACGGCCGTGATGGGGACGCGGAGGTCCGGGGTGACGACCCCGAGGCGGTCCGGCTGGAGGGCGGGCGGGTTGCCGAGGATGGGGCGGCAGCGCTCGTACTGGGGGCGGAAGAGGCCGGGGGGGAAAGCTGCGAAGAGGAGCGCCGGGGGGTCGGGCAGAGCTTCGACGGCCGCGACGACGGCGCGGTGGAGGGCGAGGTGGTCCGGGTGGCCGTAGGCGCCATCGGGGCCGAGGGTCATGAGGAGGTCGGGCGCGCAGGCGGTGATGGCGTCGGAGACGGCGGCGAGGAGGCCGGGGTGCCCGGGGAGACCGCCGTCGGGGAGGCGGGGCGAGGGCCCGGCGACGGCGCCGAGCACCGTGCAGGCGGCCCCGAGCTCGCGGAGGCGGAGGTCGGCGAGGGCGGCGGGGGTCGCGGCCTCACCGGTGTGGCACTCGCCGCATTCACCGGCAGAGACGGCGATGACGGTGCAGTGCCAGCCGGCGCGGGCCGCGAGGGCGAGGGTGCCGGCGGCACTGTAGGCTTCGTCGTCGGGGTGAGGGACGAGGACGAGGAGGCGGGGCACGGGGTGATGGTAGCGGGCGGCGGGGTTTCGTTCGCGGCGGGCGAAAGACAGCGGGCGGGGGAGGTGGTAGATTCTCGCGCGGCCGCGGCGCGAGGGCCCGGCCGGACTGACCCCTACAGCAGGAGACTTGGACAGATGCCCGGGAGACTCGAAGGGAAGGTTGCCATCGTGACGGGTGCCGGCCGGGGGATCGGCCGCGCGGAGGCGCTGGCGCTGGCACGCGAGGGCTGCCGCGTCATCGTGAACGACGTCGGCGGGAGCGCGGCGGGCGAGGGCCGGGACACGACGCCGGCGGAGGAGGTGGTGGCGGAGATCAAGAAGATGGGCGGGGAGGCCGTCCCGAACTTCGGTGACGTGACCTCGATGGCGGACGGCGAGGCGATCGTGAAGCAGGCGCTCGACACCTGGGGGCGGCTGGACATCCTGGTGAACAACGCCGGCATCCTGCGTGACCGGATCATCTTCAACATGACGGAGGCGGAGTGGGATGCGGTCATCGCCGTCCACCTGAAGGGGCACTTCACCATCACGAAGCACGCGGCGATGGTGTTCCGGCAGCAGCGGGGCGGGCGGATCATCAACACGAGCTCGGAGAGCGGGCTCGGGAACCTCGGGCAGGCGAACTACGCGGCGGCGAAGGAGGGGATCGTGGGGCTGACGCGGACGCTGGCGCTGGACCTGGGCAAGTACGGGGTGACAGCGAACGCGATTCGGCCGCGGGCTGCGACGCGGCTGACGCTGAGCCCGGAGATGGAGGCGGCGCGTGCCCGCCGGGCGCAGCTGGCCGCACAGGGGCAGGAACCGGCGACGCCGTCGACCTCGGCGGAGGAGGCGATTGCCAGGATTGCGTCGATGGCGCCCGAGCTGGTCGCGCCGCTGGTGGTGTACCTGTGCCTCCCGGAGGCGGCGAACGTGAACGGGCGGGACTTCATCGTCGGCGGCGACGAGATCAGCCTGATGAGCCTGCCGACGCGGGAGAAGACGATTTACAAGAAGGGCGGCTGGGACCTGGAGTCGCTCATCGAGGTGTTCCCGGGGACGCTGGGAGCGGGGCTGGTGAACCCGCGGCCGCCGGAGCAGGCGTAGGGATGGCCGGCCGATTCGACGGCCGGGTAGCGTTCGTGACGGGCGCAGCCTCGGGCATCGGTGAGGCTGCGGCCCTGCGCCTGGCGGCGGAGGGAGCGGCAGTGGCGTGCGCCGATATCAACCGGGAGGGGGCGGAGCGGGTGGCGGCGGCGATTGCGGAGCACGGCGGCCGGAGCCTGGCGATTGCGCTGGACGTGACCGACGAGGGCGCGTTCGTGGCCGCGCTGGACTGCACGGCACGGGAGCTGGGCGGGCTGGATGTGGTGTTCAACAACGCCGGCATCGGAGGCCGGGGGCATTCATGGGAGGCGACCATCGCGGTGAACCTGACGGGGGTGTACTACGGCTGCTTCCACGGCTGCGCGAAGCTGGCGGAGCTGGGGGGCGGGGCGGTCGTGAATACGGCTTCGGTGGCGGGGCTGAACGGGCTGGTCGGGCCGCCGGCGCCCGGGGCGGAGCGCTCGCCGGTGCTCCCGGGGGCGGGCGCCTACACGGCGGCGAAGCACGGCGTGGTCGGGCTGACGCGGCAGTTCGCCATCATCTACGGGCGGCGGGGGGTGCGGGTGAATGCGGTGGCCCCGGGGTACATCGTGACGCCGATGACGGAGGAGATTCGTTCGATGGAGATGGCGGAGGAGTTCCTGGTGGGGCTGCACCCGATCGGGCGGCTGGGGCGGCCGGAGGAGGTCGCCGCAGCGGTGGCGTTCCTCGCAAGCGGCGATGCCTCGTTCATCACGGGGGCGGTCCTGCCGGTGGACGGGGGTTACGACGCGCGGTAAGACGCGCGGTACGGGCGGGGACCGGCGGCGGGGAGCGTAGAATCGCAGGCGTGATACCGCGTCCGGGGGATTTCGAGGCGTGGCTGAACCGGCTGCCCGGGTTCGAGGATGCCCGGGTAGGGTCGATCACGCCCGTCGATGGCGGGGCATCGAACATCACCTGCCGGGCAGAGCTGCTTTCGAGTGGGGCGCGGGCGGTCTGCCTGCGGCTGCAGCGGGAGCGGGGGATTTTCGAGCCGTACGACGTGGTCCGGGAGGGGCGGGTCATCGCGGCGCTGGCGGGCACGAGCATCCCGGTGCCGCGGGTGCTGGGGATGGAGCCGGATGCGGGGGTGCTGGGGGCACCGTTCATCGTGCTGGAGTGGGTGGAGGCGCCGCACATGGGGCTGGCCCCAGACGCGGACTTCGATGCGTTTACGCGGACGGTGGCGCGGATTCACGGGCTGGACTGGCAGGCGGCGGGGCTTGGGTTCCTCGGGGTGCCCGGGAGCGCGAGGGAGGCGCTGGCGGAGGAGCTGGCGGTGGTGGAGCGGCGGATGGGGGCGTTCGGCTGCCTGGGGGAGCCGTTCCTGCGGGAGGCACTGGGGCGGCTCCGGGAAACGGTGCCCGGGGACGGGCGGCTGGCGCTCTGCCAGGGCGACATCAACGTCTTCAACTACCTCTTCCGGGGCGGTGAGGTGGTGGCGGTGGTCGACTGGGAGGAGGCGAAAATCTCGGACCCGCGGATGGACGTCGGGCAGCTCCTGGCGCTCGCCCATTTGAAGGGGGCGCCGTTCGGGCCGGCGGGGGAGCAGCCGTTCGCGCGGCGGTACCGGGCGGCGAGCGGGCGCGAGACCGGGGACCTGCGCTGGTTCCGGGCGGCGTGGCTGTGGCAGCTGGGGGTGATCCATTTCGGCTGGCGGAGGTACGGGAACGGGGGCGTGCCGTGGTACACGCTGGAGCAGGTGGGCGAGCTGCTCGGGATGGCGCTGGCCGAGCTCGACTGATGGAGTGGACGGAGCGGCTGGGGACGTTCATCGCGGAGCGGCTGCCGGCGGCAGAGCGGGTGGCGGTGGTGAACCCGCGCGGGATGCCGGCCGGGGCGAGCAACGTGACGCTGGCGTTCGACCTGCAGGTATGGGCGGAGGGGCTGGAGTGGAGGCTGCCGATGGTGCTCCGGCCGCAGCGGGAGGACGGTATCCTCGCGCCGTACGACGTGGGGCGGCAGTTCCGGGTGATGCGTGCGCTGGCGGCGACGGCAGTGCCCGTGCCTGCAGTGCTGTGGTTCGAACCGACGGGTGAGGTGCTCGGGACGCCGTTCTTCGTCATGGGCCGGGTACGGGGCGAGACGCTGCCGCTCTTCTGGTCCGGGCGGTCGCCGCGGCTGCTGGCGGCGGCGGAGGCGCTGGCGGCGGTCCACGCAGTCGACTGGCGGTCGGCCGGGCTGGGGTTCCTCGCGACGGGCGGCGCGGATGACCCGCTGGAGGCGGAGCTCGGGCCGTGGCGGGCGCGGGCAGAGCGGCTGCGGATTGGGCGGGCGCCGCTCCTGGTGGGGCTGGGGGAGTGGCTGCGGGCGAACCGGCCGGCTGATGCGCGCCTCGCACTGCTGCACGGCGACCCGAACCCGGGGAATTTCCTTTTCGCGGGTGACCGGGTAGCGGCAGTGGTGGACTGGGAGCTGGCCGGGCTGGGCGACCCGCGCGCTGACCTGGGGTTCTATGCGGCGCTGCAGACGGTCTTCGGCGGGATGGGAGGGCCGCATGGGGAGACGCTGCTCTCGGAGGCGTACGCGGCGGTGACGGGGCGGCCGCTGGAAGCGCTGGAGTACTACGAAGCCACGGGGCTGTACCGGATGGCGGTGGTGATGGCGGGGTGGGCGGGGCGGTTCGGTGCGCTGTCGGCAGGGCGGACGCTGGACGTCATCGCGCGGCGGCTCGAGGCGCTGCTCGGCCCGCGATGGGGAGGGTGAAGACGAAGGTGGTGCCGCGGCCGAGCTCGCTCGTGGCCCAGATCTCGCCGCCGTGGGCGCGGACGATTTCGCGGGCGATGGCGAGGCCGAGGCCGTGGCCTTTCCGGCCGTCGTTCGGCTCACGGCTGTGCCTGCTCCGGTAGAACCGTTCGAAGAGGTGGGGGAGGTCCTCCGGGGGGATGCCGGGCCCGGTATCGCTGACGGCGACCTGGAGGGTACCCGGCTGGAGGTCGCGGCAGGCAACCCGGACGGTGCCGCCCGGGGGGGTGTAGCGGAGGGCGTTGTCGATGAGATTGTTGAGGACCTGCTCGAGGCGTTCGAAATCGCCGCGGACGCGGGCGGTGCCGGTGGCGACGAATTCGAGGGTGACCCGGCGTTCTTCGGCGCGGAGGGAGAAGACATCGGCGAGGTGGGCGAAGAGCTCGGCGAGGTCGACGTCGTGCTGCTCCATGGAGACCTGGCCGGATTCGATGCGGGAGAGGTCGAGGAGTTCCTGGACGAGGCGGAGGACGCGGGCGGATTCGTCGCTGATGACGCGGGCGGAGCGCTGGATGCCTTCGGGGTCGTCGATGGTGCCATCGAGGATGGCCTCGGAGAAGCCGCGGATGGAGGTGAGCGGGGTTTTGAGTTCGTGGGAGATGTTGGCAAGGAAGTCGCGGAGGGTTTGCTGGGAGCGCTGGACTTCTTCGGTCATGCGGTTGAAGTTTGCAGCGAGGTCGCGGACTTCGCGGGGGCCGGTGGCAGGGACGCGCTGGCGGTAGTTGCCGCGCGCGACGGAACGGGCGGCGCGGGCGATGTTGCGGAGGGGCGAGGCGACGCTCTGGCTGAAGGCGAAGCCGAGGACGAGGGCGGCGGCGACGCCGATGAGGCCGGAGAAGAGGAGCCGGGGCATGAGGTCGCCGACGATTTCCCCGAGACTGGCGGCAGGGCGGGCGACGATGATGGCGGCGGCGCCGGACTCGGCCAGGGCAGCGAGGACCTCGGGTTCGAGGGCCATGGCGACGCAAAGGAGGGGTTCGCGGCCGGGGACCTCGAGGCGGCAGCGGCGGGGTTCGAGGGCGGCGGGGGAGCCGGGCGGCGGGGGCGGCTGGCTGACGAGGTCGCGGACGACGGCATCATCGAGGGCGAGGTCGGCGGGGGCGGAGGTGAGGCCCGGGATGACGCGGCCGCTGGCATCGACGAGGGCGAGGGCAGTCTCGGCGGAGACGCGGTTGGGGCGGCCGAGGAAGTTCCTGAGGGTGAGGAGGAGGTCGTTGGTCGTTGGGACGGGGTCGCCGGGGGCGGTTTCGAGGCGGGCCTGGAGCTCGGCGTTGGCCTGGGCGTTGATGAGCCGGCCGAGGTCCTCGAGGTTGCCGTAGGAGATGTCGTCGCGGTAACCGCCGATCTGCAGGAAGAGGGAGAGGGCGGCAAGGAAGAGGGTGACGGCGATGATGAAGAGGTAGGTGAAGAGGAGGCGGACCTGGAGGCTACCCATGGAGCGGGGGGAGGCGGGTCATTCGGGGGACGGTACTCCGCGGTCGGGTGGGCGGCCGGTCATTCGGCTTCGACGAGCTTGTAGCCGACTCCCCGGAGGGTTTCGATCTGGACGGTCGCGTTCACCAGTTTAGAGCGGAGGTGCTGGACGTGGACATCGACGGTACGGGTTTCGCCGGCGAAGTCGTAGCCCCAGACGGAGCCGAGGAGCTGGTCGCGGGTGAGGGCGATGCCGGGGTTCTCGGCGAACGCGACGAGGAGGTCGAACTCCTTGGTGCGGAGGTCGAGGAGCTGGCCATCGACGCGGGCTTCGCGGCGGGCCTTGTCGACGGTGAGGTTGCCGACGGCGATGGTGTTCTGGGGGCGGCGGCCGCCTTCGACGCGGTGGAGGATGCGCTTGACGCGGGCGACGAGTTCGCGTGGGTTGAACGGCTTGGCCATGTAGTCGTCGGCGCCGAGTTCGAGGCCGACGATTTTGTCGATATCGTCGCTGCGGGCGGTGAGCATGATGACGGGCACGTCGCTCTCGCGGCGGAGTTCGCGGAGGACTTCGAAGCCGTCCAGGCCGGGCATCATGACGTCGAGGACGACGAGGGCGGGGGGTGACTGGGCGAAGCGGGCGAGCGCGTCGCGGCCGTCGGCGGCATGCTCGACGGTGAAGCCCTCCTTTTCGAGGTACAGAGCGCTGAGGTCGCGGATGTTGGCTTCGTCGTCGACGAGGAGGATTTTCTGGGCCATGGGCGCCTCTGGCCGTTGGGAGCTGGAGGGAGTATGCGCCGGGGGCCCGGAGCCTGCCACCCGGCGTGATGCCGGGACGGGGGACTGGCGGGCTGCGGGCGCCCGGCGCCGGGGTGCCGGGCGGGCGGGGCCGTCGTCCGCCCGCCTGCCGGGGAATGGTCGCGCAGGGGCGCCGGGGAATCCGCAGGGGGGTGCAAACCTGGTGTAAAACCTTGGCTGTGAAGGTTTCGGCGGGGAGGGAGGCGTTAAACCCGGGTTAAAGGTCCCGGGTGAGCATGCGGGCGAAGCACCAACCATACTGACTTCAGGGGGAATATTTTGATGCTTCGCAAATCTTGGGGAGGGAAGTTCGCGCTCCTGTTCGGCGCGCTGCTGGCCCTCATCGCCCTGGTCGCCGTTGCGTGCGGCGGCGACGACGATGACGAGAAGGGGGGTGAGACCCCGGCAAGCGGCGGCCAGGCGACGCAGGCGGGCGGCGGCCAGGCGACGAAGCCCGCGCCGACGTCGACGCCGGAGAAGGTGAAGGAGCCGGCGAACAAGGCCGAGCTGGCCAAGCTGAAGGGTGAAATCATCATCGACGGGTCGTCGACGGTGTACCCGGTGACGGCCGCGGCGGCGGAAGAGTTCCGCAAGTACGCCAAGGATGTCCGCATTTCGGTCGGCATCTCCGGGACGGGCGGCGGCTTCAAGAAGTTCTGCAACGGCGAGACGGACATCCAGGACGCCTCGCGGCCGATCCTCCCGACGGAGGTTGAGGCGTGCAAGGCGAAGGGCATCGAGTACATCGAACTGCCGGTCGCGTACGACGGCCTCTCGGTGGTGGTGAGCCCGAAGAACACGTGGGCCCAGTGCCTGACGGTGGCCGAGCTGAAGAAGATCTGGGAGCCGGACGCGCAGGGGAAGATCACGAACTGGAAGCAGGTCCGCGATTCGTTCCCGGACCGGCCGCTGAAGCTGTACGGCGCCGGCGCTGACTCGGGCACCTTCGATTACTTCACCGAGGCGATCATGGGGAAGGCGAAGTCGAGCCGCGGCGACTACCAGGCGTCCGAAGATGACAACATCCTGGTCCAGGGCGTCAGCGGCGATGAGAACTCCCTCGGCTACTTCGGGTACGCCTACTACATCGAGAACCCCGGCAAGCTGAAGCTGGTCGCGATCGACGAGAAGGGGGACGGGAACTGCGTCCTGCCGTCGGAAGAGACTATCCGAGGTGGCAAGTACCAGCCGCTCTCCCGGCCGATCTTCATCTACGTCCGGAAGGAGGCGGCTGACCGGCCTGAGGTCCAGGCGTTCGTGAAGTTCTACCTGAGCAAGAGCTTCACCCCGATCATCCCGACCAAGGAGGTTGGGTACATCCCGCTGACCGACGAGCTGTACGCGGCGATCACGAAGCGCTTCGAGGAGAAGAAGCTCGGGACGCTCTTCCCGAAGGGCTCGGAAGTCGGGGCGACACTGGACCGCTACCTGAAATAAGGTGCTGCCGACCGGGGGCGACGTGACCCGGTCCGGGTAGAAGAGGCTGGCAGGGGTGCGGCGATGCCTCCCCTGCCAGCCATCCTGATTCTCTGGGGGAGACTGGTGACGCAGGACGTATGGCGAGGTGCGTACCCGATGCGCGGGGGCCTCGGGCACAAGCGCGGGAGGCAGCTGCGGGAGGGAGCGATTGCAGGGCTCTTTTTCATCGCGGCGACCGTCGGGGCGTTCACGACTGCGGGGATCATCCTGTCGCTGGCGGGGGAGACCTTCGCGTTCTTCCGGGTCGTGTCGTTCATCGAATTCATCACGGAGACGCAGTGGACGCCGCTGTTCTCGATCAAGAAGTTCGGCATCTGGGCGCTCGTCTCAGCGACCGTCCTGACCTCGGTGATTGCGCTGCTGGTTGCGGTGCCGGTAGGGCTGATGGCCGCGATCTACCTGAGTGAATTCGCGAATCCGAAAGCCCGGGCAGTCCTGAAGCCCGCGCTCGAGGTGCTCGCTGGCGTCCCGACAGTGGTGTACGGCTTCTTCGCGCTGACGGTGATGACGCCGTTCCTGCAGCGGTTCATCGACATGACGCTGTTCAACTCGCTGAGCCCGGGCATCGTGATGGGCGTCATGATCGTGCCGCTGGTGGCGTCGCTCAGCGAGGATGCGATGTCCTCGGTTCCACAGGCGCTGCGGGAGGGAGCGTACGGGCTGGGGGCGACGCGGATGGAGGTGGCAACGCGGGTCGTGGTGCCGGCGGCGCTCTCGGGCATCGTGGCGTCGATCATCCTCGCGCTTTCGCGGGCGGTGGGCGAGACGATGATCGTGGCGATTGCGGCTGGCCAGAACCCGACGTTCACGTTCGACCCGACGGTCCCGGTGATGACGATGACGACCTACATCGTGCAGGTGAGCCTGGGCGATACGCCGTACGGGTCGCTGGAGTACCGGACGCTGTTCGCGGTGGGGACGACGCTCTTCGTGCTGACGTTCATCATGAACATCTTCAGCTTCTGGTTCGTGCGACGCTTCCGGGAGGTGTACGACTGATGGCAGTGACGACGGTAGAGGGGTTCCCGACACGGGCGCAGTTCCGGCCCCGGCTTGGGTTTCGAAAGGTCACCGGGGCGGTCTTTACCGGGCTGGGCCTGGTGGCGATCTGCATCGGGCTGGGGTTGCTCGTCTGGCTGCTGATCGACACGTTCGTAACGGGTCTGCCCTGGCTGGACTGGCAGTTCCTGACGAGCTTCGACTCGCGCTTCCCGGACCGCGCCGGGGCGAAAGCGGCCATTTACGGCACGGCGTACATGATGTTCTTCACGCTCATACTGGCGCTGCCGATCGGGGTGATGTCGGCGATCTACCTGGAGGAGTACGCACAGGAAGGGAAGCTGAAGAGCTTCATCCAGATCAATATCTCCAACCTCGCGGCGGTGCCGTCGATCATCTACGGCCTGCTGGGCCTACAGGTGTTCGTGCGGTGGATGTCGCTGGAGCGGAGCGTCCTGGCCGGGTCGCTGACGATGGCGCTGCTGATCCTGCCGATCATCGTGGTGGCGACGCAGGAGGCGCTCCGCGCAGTGCCACCGAGCATCCGGGACGCGTCGTATGCGGTCGGTGCGACGCGGTGGGAGACGATCCGGCACCACCTGTTGCCGTATGCGTTCCCGGGGATCCTGACGGGAAACATCCTGGCTGCGTCGAGGGCGATCGGGGAGAGCGCGCCGCTGATCACGATCGGTGCGCTGACGTACGTACCGTTCACGCCGAACAGCCCGCTGGACCGGTTTACGGTGCTGCCGATCCAGATTTTCAACTGGGTGTCGCGGCCGCAGGCGGAGTTCCAGGGGGTTGCGGCGGCGGGCATCATCGTGTTGCTGGTGGTATTGCTGTTGATGAATTCTGTGGCAATTTTCCTGCGGCAGAAGCTGCAGCGGCGGTTCTAGGCGCCGAGAGGAGGACGATGAGAGATGAGTGACCACGAGACGAAGACGTCGACGCTCATGCGGCCGGCAAGGGTCGGGCAGGACGGTGCGCAGGAGCACCTGCGGGTACAGGCGCCGACCCAGGGTGCAATCCTCGAGGATATCCCGGACCCGACGATCGAGGTGCGGGACCTGTCGCTCTGGTACGGGCACAAGCAGGCGCTGACGAACGTGTCGTTCAAGATTCCGCGGCGGAAGGTGACGGCCCTCATCGGGCCGTCCGGCTGCGGGAAGAGCACGCTGCTCCGCTGCTTCAACCGGATGAACGACCTGATCCCGGGCGTCCGCATCGAGGGGAAGGTCTACCTCGACGGGCAGGATATCTACGACCGGGCGGTGGACCCGGTGGAGGTGCGGCGGAGGGTGGGGATGGTGTTCCAGAAGCCGAACCCGTTCCCGCGGTCGATCAAAGAGAACATCCTCTTCGGGGCGAAGGTGAACGGCTTCCGGGGGGACCGGGACCGGCTGGTGGAGGAGTCGCTGCGGCGGGCTGCCCTGTGGGACGAGGTGAAAGACGACCTGAACAAGTCAGGCCTGGCGCTCTCCGGCGGCCAGCAGCAGCGGCTCTGCATCGCGCGGGCGATTGCGACGGCCCCGGACATCATCCTGATGGATGAGCCATGCTCGGCACTGGACCCAATCGCGACCCTGAAGATCGAGGACCTGATGCGGGAGCTGACGAAGGAGTACACGATCATCATCGTGACCCATAACATGCAGCAGGCTGCCCGCGTTTCGGACTACACGGCGTTCATGCTGACGGACGAGCAGGTCGCCGGGCAGCTGGTAGAATACGGCCCCACCGAGGAGATCTTTACGACTCCGAAAGACCGTCGGACCGAGGACTACATCAGCGGCCGCTTCGGCTAGGCCTCGAAAAGGGGGGCGCGTCAATGACCCGGGAACTGTTCCAGGCGGAGCTCCGCCAGCTCCAGGACGATGTCCTGACGCTCGGCTCGATGGTCGAAAAGGCGGTGCTCGATGCGGTCGAATCGCTGCGGGATGGGGACGTGGAGTGGTCGAAACGGATCATCGCCGAGGATGACCGGGTCAACCGGAAGCGGTTCGAGATCGAGGACCGGGCGATTTTCGTCATCGCGACGCAGCAGCCGATGGCGACGGACCTGCGGGCGCTGGTGAGCGTCCTTTCGATTATTACGGACCTGGAACGGATCGGGGACCACGCGGAGGGTATCGCGCGCATCAACACCATGATGGAGACCGAGCCGCTGCCGCGGCGGCTCGGCTACATCCCGGCGATGGCGGACCGCGCCGTGGCGATGCTGCGCGATTCGCTGCGGGCCTACATCGACCTTGACGTCGAGGCGGCCCGCCAGATTTGCTACGCGGACGACGAGGTGGACCGGCTGCAGGACAGCGTGTACGACGAGTGCTTCCAGGCGATGGTGGCCGACCCTTCGACCATCCAGCGAAACACCTATCTGCTGTGGACGGCGCACAACCTGGAACGAATCGCGGACCGGTGCACCAACATCTGTGAACGGGTCATCTATATGGTGACCGGGCACATGGACGAGCTGAACGTATCCAACTACTGACGACGGCGGGCAGGTGGCATTTGGCAGCGGCGGGCTGGTAGGATGGGAACGCGCCATGGCGGGCGTAGCGTAGTGGTCAACGCGTCTGATTGTGGCTCAGAAGATCGTGGGTTCGAATCCCACCGCTCGCCCCATCTTTCCTTCAGCGTAATCTCGTTTCCTGCCCGGTTCCCGGGGAAGCGGACGCCGGGGGCCCTGCCGTGAGCCCGGCTGCCGGGCCGCTGCGGCTTTCGGCGGAGGAGGCGCTGGCCGCCTACCGTGAGCTGGTCCTTGCGAACCGGGCGTACATCGATGCGCTCGAAGGAGAACGCCCGCCCGGGCACGACTACTGGGCGGACCGGGCGGCGAATTTCCGGCCGGGGCGGATGCCGGTGCCGGAGCTGGAGCCCCTGCTCGCCCTCGCAGAGCCGGGGGATACGTGGTTGGACATCGGCGCCGGCGGCGGGCGGTTCGCGGTGCCGCTGGCGGAGAAGGTGGCCCGGGTCGTGGCGGTCGAGCCGTCCCCTGCGATGCGGGCGCAGCTGGCGGACGCGGCGCGGGAGGCAGGCCGGGGGAACATCGACGTCATCGACATGGCCTGGCCCCCGCCCGGGGACGGGCTGGTGCCGGCGGGGGACGTCGCGCTGGCGGCGAACGTGCTGTACGCCATCGACGACCTCGGGAGCTTCCTCGCGGCGATGGAGCGGCACGCCCGGCGGCTGTGCGCGGTGGTGGCGTTCGACCGTGCGCCGAACACGCCGCTCCCGGGCCTGTGGCGCGAGCTGTGGGGGAGCGAGTTCCGGGAGCTGCCGGCGCTCCGGGAGCTCGTGGCGGTGCTGCTGGCGATGGGTCGGCGGGTGCGGGTTGAGCCCGTGGCGACGCCGGCCCGGGAGCCGCGGCCGCTGGACGAGGTGGTCGGCGAGTACGCGTGGATGTACCACGTCCGCCCGGGGCTGGCGGACTACGAGGAGCGGCTGGCGCGGTTCCGGGAGCTGGTCGCCCGGGCGTGCGATGCCGGCGGGGGGCTGGTGCGGGCGCCGGTGGTGCGGCGGTATTCGTCGGTGATTTCGTGGCCGCCCGCTGAAGCCGACGGCGAGGGCCGCTGACCGGGAGGTCGTCGGCGGGCGGGGGAAGACGGATGGGCCGCAGCCTCTCCCACTGGCTGCGGCCCGTGTCGCTACCGGGCGGCTGGCGGGGTCAGTTGGTGCCGTCCCTGGCGAGCTGGGGAAGGTAGCGGTAGTACTTATCGACGCCGCCGCCGGGATAGAAGCCGGAGGCGACGGCGTAGTCACCGCCGGCCGAGCGGCCGGCGAGCGGCTGGCCGATGGCTCCGCGGAGTTCGAAGCTGCCACCGGCCGTGCGGCCGCCGCCGGAGGCGGTCCGCCACCAGAGTTCGTAGGAGCCGGAGGAGACCTGGCCGAGGACGGCGACGAGGGTCGCGAGGCCGGCAAAGGCGGCAGCGGCGAGGGCGACGGCGCGGCGGGTCCGGCGGCTCATCTCGTGATGACCAGGACGTTGAAGGTGGCGCCGTTCTCGAAATTCGAAGCGTCTGTGGTGTAGATGGTCCAGCGCCCGGCGACCCCGGTGCACGGGGCGAGGGAACTCGAGCGGTACTGGACGCCGAAGTTGGCCGGGGCTGGGAGCCCGGCCGGGTCCACGGTCTTTGGCATGACGAAAATCAGCGCGTTGGGGTCGCCGTCGAGGAGCGGGTGGGCGAGGACGGTTACCGCATTGCTGTCCGCGCAGGTGTTTTTTCCGGTCCCGCTGGTGGCCACGGTGTGGACGAAGGCGACGTCGCTGGAGACTTTGAGGGCGCCCTGGAGGTCGAGGGCGACGGGCCCGACGAACTGGCCGGCGGTGCCGTCGGTGGCGTAGCCGCGCACGCCGATGCCGCCGGTGCGGGTCGATTCGCCCTGGACGCCGGCCCCGGCGCCGGCGTTGACGCCGAGGAGGGCGGGGAATTCGGCCGGGGTATCGGCGGTGCGGTTGGCGGCGAGGGCGATGCCCGTCCCGGACTGGTTGACGGTGATGAGGCCGGCCGGCGTGGAAGGGACCCCGGCGCTGCTGGCGCTGACGGTGAGCGGCACCTTCAGGCTGCCGGCGGCCGCGGCGAAGAGCGCGTAGGGTGCGGGGCTGACCGGCTGGCGCGGGGAGAGGACGGTAAACGCGCCGGTGGAGCTGCCGGGCCGGACGGCGATCTCCAGCCAGCGGGCATCGCCCTGGAAGGCGGCGGCGCCGAAGTCGAGCTCGACGGTGAAGAGACCGCTGGCGACCTGGACATCGTCGCGGGTGACGGTGGTGCCGACCTGGGCGCCGCCGGTCTCGGCGTCGTAGAGGATGAAGCGGAGGTCGTAGGTGCCGTTCGCGGGGCTCCCGGCATCGACGAGGCGGCCCTGGTAGGTGAAGGTGGTGGCGAGGGCGGTGACGGCTTCGACCCGGCTGCCGCCGGGGCTGTCGTCACCAAGGGCGGCGGCGATGGGGATGAGAGCAGCCGCACCGAGCACCGTCGCCGCGGCTGCCAGGAAGCGGTTCCGGTGCACGGGGACCTCCTCGCAGTGAAATCCCGGCGATTATAGATCAACGGTTCAAGCGTTTGAGCAAACGGAGGGCAAACTCCGCGTTACCTGGCGGTGGTGTTTGACCGTTTCGGGGGCGGGGCGTACGTTCGGGTCCGTGCGCACACCCGCGTGCCTCGAACCTCCGCTAGGCAGGACCCTTCCGTGGCCGACGACGTGGCTGTCCGGGAGCTTTTCGATGACGCGCGCGCACTGGCGGCGAGCGGTGAGTGGGCGAAGCTCGTCGCGCTCGTAACGTCGCTTCACCCGGCTGACCTGGCGGACCTCGTCCTCGAGCTCCCGGAGGAGGAGCGGGTGACGCTGCTCGACCACCTGCCGACGGATGTGGTGGCGGAGCTGTTCGAGTACGTCGAAGACGATGACCTGCGGGAGCTCATCAAGAGCGTTGGGGTGAAGGACCTGCCGGCGGTCCTGGAGGAGGCGGAGGACGACGTCGCGGCGGACGTCATCCAGCAGCTGGAGCCGGAGGAGCAGGCGGAGACGCTGGCGCAGATGGACCGCGGCGAGGAGGTCGCCGAGCTGCTCCAGTACGGGGACGAATCGGCCGGCGGCATCATGTCGCGCGGCTTCGTCGCCCTGAACGAAAACATCACGGTGCAGCAGGCGATCGATTACCTGCGCGTGCTGCGGCCGCCTTCGGAACGCGCCTACTACCTGTACGTGGTGGACAACGACCGGGTGCTGCAGGGGGTAGTCTCGATCCGGGACCTGCTGGTGTCCTCGCCGAAGACGCTGCTGAAGGAGATTACGCAGCGGGACGTCCACGCCGTGACGACGGACGCCGACCAGGAGGAGGCGGCGCGGATCCTGCAGCGGTACAACCTGCTCGCGGTGCCGGTGGTGGATGCCGAGGGGCGGCTGGAAGGGGTGATGACGGCCGACGACCTGATCGACGTGCTGCAGGAAGAGGCGACGGAGGACATGTACCGGATGGTCGGCCTGGACGAGGCCGAGACGGTGCTGGCGCCCGTGTGGCGGTCGGTGAAGCGGCGGGTGCCGTGGCTGCTGGTGAACCTGGCGACCGCGTTCGTGGCGGCGCTGGTGGTGCGGCCGTTCGAGGAGACGATTGCGCGGGCGGCGACGCTGGCGGTGTTCATGCCGGTGATCGCGGGGCATGCGGGGAACACCGGCACGCAGGCGGTGACGCTGGTGGTGCGCGGGATCGCGCTCGGGGATGTGAAGCTGTCGGACTGGCTGCTGGTGCTCCGGAAGGAGCTCGGGTTCGGGGTCGTGCACGGGGTGCTGGCGGGGACGCTGACGGCAGGGCTGGCGCTGCTGCTCTCGCTGAATCCGTGGCTCGGGCTCGTGGTGTTCGTCGCGCTGCTGCTGAACGTGCTGATTGCCGGCATCATGGGGGCGCTCATCCCGCTGACGATCAAGCGGCTGGGCGGCGACCCGGCAGTGGCGAGCTCCATCTGGCTGACGACGTTCACGGATGTGATGGGCTTTTTGATGCTCCTGGGCCTGGGGACGGTGCTCATCGACCGGCTTTCGGGGTAGCGGCTTCCCGGGCGGCCTCGAAGACGGCGAGAGCCTGCTCGCGGGCAGCGCGGTGGTCGACGATGGGCGCGGGGTAGTCGCGGCCGATGATGCAGCCGGCTTCGGCCTGGACTGAGGGCGGCATGGTCCAGGGCTCGTGGACGTAGCGCACGGGGACGCGGCGAAGCTCGGGAAGCCAGCGGCGGAGGTAACTTCCTTCGGGGTCGAACTTCTTGGCCTGGAGCACGGGGTTGAAGATGCGGAAGTAGGGCTGGGCGTCGGTGCCGACGGAGGCGGCCCATTGCCAGCCGCCGTCGTTGTTGGCGACGTCGCCATCGACGAGGTGGCGCATGAAGTGGGTTTCGCCGAGCCGCCAGTCGAGGAGGAGGTCTTTCGCGAGGAAGGAGGCGGCGACCATCCGGGCACGGTTGTGCATGTAGCCGGTGGCGGCGAGTTCGCGCATGGCGGCGTCGACGAGGGGGTAGCCGGTGCGGCCGGCCGTCCAGGCTTCGAAGGCGGCCTGGTCGCGGCGCCAGGGAATGGCAGCGAAGGCCTGCTGGAACGGCTCGCGCAGGACGCGGGGGTGGTGCCAGAGGACGTGATGGTAGAACTCGCGCCAGGCGACTTCGGAGACGAACTTTGCGCTCTCGCAGGGGGCCGCGCGGGCGGCGGTCACGACTTCGAGGGGGGAGAGGAGGCCGAGGTGGAGGTCCTGGCTGAGGCGGGAGGTGCCGGCGAGGTCGAGGCGGTCGCGCGTTTCCGCGTAGGCGCAGACGGGCCCGGCGAGGAAGCGCTGGAGGCGGGCGCGGGCCGCCGGTTCGCCGGCGGCGGGGAGGGCCTCGACGGGCGGCGGGAGGCCGAGGTCGGCCGGGGAGGGGATGGCGCCGGGGTCGGGGTGGTCGGCAGCGGGGATCCGGGCGGGGGCGGGGAACGGGGCGCGGAGGGGCAGGGCGCTCCAGGCGCGGTGGAACGGGGTGAATACGGTGAGCGGCTGGCCAGCGGCGCCCCGGACCTCTTCCGGCTCGTGGACGAGGGTGCCGCGCCGGGCGTGGAAGCCGATGCCGTGCGCTTCGAGGGCGCGGGCGACGGCGGCATCGCGCCGGCGGGCGTAGGGGCTGTAATCGCGGCTGACGAAGACGGCGCCGGCGCCGATTTCGATGGCGAAGCGGGGCACTTCTTCAGCGGGTCTGCCAATGCGAAGGTGGAGGCGGGCGCCGCGGGCGCGGAGGGCGGCATCGAGGTCGCGGAGGGAGGCGAGGAGGAAGGCCGTGCGGTTCGGTGAGGACCAGCGGCCCCGGACCAGGACGGGGTCGAGGACGAAGAGAGGTGCAACCGGGCCGGCGTCGATAGCGGCGCGGAGAGCGGGGTGGTCGTGGAGGCGGAGGTCGCGCCGGAACCAGAGGACGCTGGTCATCGGGAATTAGTGTGGCAGCCGGGCACGGGCGGCTGCGGTGACCGCGCCTGCACGGGTGTTGCGGTGTTCACGGGTTTCGCGAGAGGCTAACGGGGATGCGGTATGTGAGTCTCGACGAAGCGGTCGGCGCGGTGCAGCACGGCGACCGGGTGTATGTCCACGGCGGGGTGTGCACGCCGCGCGTGCTGGTCGAGGGGCTGGTGGCGATCCGCGATGACCTGCGGGACGTGGAGATCGTGCATCTCCACACGGATGCCCCGGCCCCGTATGTGGAGCCGGGAATGGAAGAGCGGTTCCGGCACAACGCGCTGTTCATCGGGCCGAACGTGCGCCAGGCGGTGCAGGAGGGGCGGGCGGATTACACGCCGATCTTCCTCTCGGATATCCCGCGGCAGTTCGAGGCGGGGGGAGCGCTGCCGCTGGACGTGGCATTCCTGCAGGTGAGCCCGCCGGACCGGGAGGGGCGATGCACGCTCGGCGTATCGGTCGACTGCGCGATGGCGGCGGCGGTCCACGCCCGGGTGGTGGTGGCGCAGGTGAACCCGCGGATGCCGCGGACGTTCGGGCACAGCCTCGATGCGAGCTTCATCGACCTTGCGGTGGAAGTGGACGAGCAGCTGCCGCAGGTGGTGCTGGAGGAGCCGGGGCCGGAGGCGATGGACATCGGGCGGCACGTCGCAGCACTCGTGCAGGACGGCTCGACGCTGCAGATGGGCATCGGGACGATCCCGAGCGCGGTGCTTCGGCAGCTGACGGGGCACCGGGACCTCGGCGTGCATACGGAGATGTTCACGCAGGCGCTGCTGCCGCTCCTCCGGAGCGGGGTCGTGAACGGTGCACGGAAGACGCGCGACCGGGGGAAGGTGGTCTCGGCGTTCGCGGTGGGGAACCAGGAGCTGTACGACTTCGTGGACTGGAACCCGGAGGTGGAGTTCCACCCGGTGGACTATACGAACGATGTTGACGTCATCGCGTCGCAGGAGCGGATGGTGGCGATTAACTCGGCGCTGAGCGTGGACCTGACGGGGCAGGTGGTGGCGGATTCGGTCGGGCCGCGGTTCTACAGCGGGATCGGGGGGCAGGTGGATTTCATCCGGGGGGCGGCGCGGTCGAAGGGCGGGGTGCCGATCATCGCGCTGCCTTCGACGGCGAAGGGCGGCGAGGTCTCGCGCATCTGCCCGGAGCTGGTCCCCGCGAGCGGGGTGGTGACGACGCGGGGCGACGTGCACTGGGTGGTGACGGAGTACGGGGCGCGGAACCTCCACGGGCGGACGATCCGGGAGCGGGCGCGGATGCTGATCGAAATCGCTCACCCGAAGTTCCGGGAGGAGCTGGCCCGGCGGGCGACGGAGCTGGGCTACCTCGGGCGGCACGAGCGTATCGCGGGCGTGTGAGGGCCGGTCTCAGGCCTCGGGTTCGCCGGCGGGCGGCCGGGGCATGCCGCGGAGGGCGGCGATGAGGTCGGCGGCCTCCTGCGGGGTGATACGGCCCTGCTCGAGGAGCTGGAGGACGCGGAGCTCTTCGGCTTCGCGGCGGTGCCCGGCGGCTCGTGGGGAGGCGGAGCGGGCCGGGGGGGTCTCGTCGTCGGCCGCTCGGTAGCGGACGGCGGCTTCGCCGATGCCGCTGTTCACCTTGATGACGGACGGTGCGCCGGGAACGGACGGGACATCGACGGCGGCTTTGCCGAGGCCGGAGGTGGCGCGGACCTCGACGACGGCGCCGCGGGGGAGGCGGACTTCCGCCCGGCCGAGGCCGACATCGACGCGGCAGGCGCCGGGGACGACGGCCGCGAGGTCGAGCGTGATATCACCGGTGCCGGAGTGGGCAGCGGCGGTGCCTTCGTGGGCGAGGATGCTGATCTTGCCGGCGCCGACGCTGACGTCGAGGTCGCCCCGGAGCTGGAGGAGGGTGACGGCGCCCGCGCCGGTGCTGACGCGGACCGCTTCGGCGGCCAGGCCGGCGGCCTCGATTTCGCCGTAGCCGTTGGTGATGCGGAGTACGCGGAGGTCGATGGGCGGCAGGCGGACGAGCGCAGCGGCGCCCTGGCGGGGACGGAAGAGCCAGCCGCGCGGCATTTTGATGTGGATGCGGAGCGTCTCGCCGGTGCGTTCGATATCGAGCTCGGGCGGCGATTTTGCGGCGGCGGTGACGCCGGGGGCTTTCCCCGGGGCGCAGGCGTGGACGGCGAGACGGCCGGCGGTGCAGTCGATTTCCACGCTGTGGACCCCGTCGAGGGGAGGGAGCCCGCGCTCGACCCGGGCGGCCGGCTCTTCGGGGGGCGCGGTTTTGCTGCCGCGGACGGCCTGGCGCTGGCGGCGGGCCTCCTCACGGATGCGGCGGGCCTCGGCTTTGAGCCGCTCGGCCTCGGCGCGGGCCTGGCGGCGGAGGCGGTCGGCCTCTTCGCGCGCGCGGCGGGCTTCTTCGAGGAGGCGGTCCGGGTCGCGAGGCGCGTCACCCATCGCGAGATGCCAGGGCGCGGAGCTGCTCGGCGGCCGCAGCGGCGGAGATTCGGCCGGCGGCGAGGTCATCGAGGATGGCCTGCCGCCGCTCAGCGTCGCGGGGGTCTTCGCCGGTTTCGAAGCCGAGGGCGATGAGGACGTCGTTGAGCCGGGCTACGACGGTCGGGTAGGAGATGCCGAGCTCTTCTTCGACGTCTTTGATCTTGCCGCGGGCGCGGAGGAACGTTTCGACGAAGGCGAGCTGTTCTCGATTGAGGCGGGCGAGGGGACCGGCATCGAAGCGGCCGTCGACGCCGGTGCCGCACTCGGGGCATTCGAGGCGACGAACGACCATGGGGCTATCGCAGCTGGGGCAGGCGCCGATGAGGCGGGCCATGGGGCGGGCGGCTCCCGGGTTAGTGAGCGCGGCGCTGTTCACGCGAAAGCAGGTCGGGCAGCTCCCCGGGGTTGCCGGCGGCCCAGCCGTCGAGGGCGGCGGCGAGCCGGCGCAGCACCGCGGCGCTGGCGCTGATGATAGCCGGGAGCGGGCCCGGCTGCCCGTACCGCCAGCGGCGGGCAGCCTCGCGGCGGCTGGCGACGTAGTGGTCTGCCCAGGCGGCGACGAAATGATGGCTGAGGTCGAACACAGGGCTCCTCCGGAGCGGCGGCTCCGCGGCCATCTTCGCGTTCGACTGGATGTTTGTCAATATTCGTGTTGATATTTTTCACGTCCTGCTTGATTTTCTTGATCTCAAGCGGGGGACAGGGGATGAGGGAGCGCCGGGACGGCCCGGGCGGGTGCCGCAGGGGCGGGACCGGATCGGGCGGGGGCGTCAGCCGAGGGCGGCGAGGGGTTCGGCGGAGAGGCGGGAGGCTTCGACAGCGGCGAAGCGGAGCGGCCGGCCGGCGTACTCGGCGGCGAGTGCGCCGGGCAGCGCGCCCAGCGCGGCATGGAGCACAGCGGCGGCGGCGCCGGCAGGCAGCGGGTGGCGGGCAAGGAGGAGCGTGCCGCCGCCGCGCCGCTCGAGGAGGGGTATGGCTGCGCAGGCTGCGGCCAGGACGGCGGCGAGATGCTGGCGTGCGAGCGGCAGCCACTCGTCGATGGACCACTCGTCGAAGGCGATGGCGGGCAGGGCGCCGGGGTCGATGACGCAGGCAGCGAGGGGCCCGAAGCGGTCTTCGAGCTCGGCGAGGAAGGCCCTGGCTGCGGTCGGCTCGGCAGCGTCGAGCACCCGGTGGAGATGGTCGGCGCCGAGGGCCCAGAGTTCGTTGGCGATGCTGGCGGTGGCGAACTCCTGCTGCTGGCTGGCGGCGAGGGTGGCGAGCCCGATGGGGCGGCCGGCCTGGGCGAGTGCCAGCGCCGCGGCACGGAGAGGTTCGCCGCCCGGGCCGAAGAGGACGACCGGCCCGGTACTCACCGGAGGGCCACCAGGAGCATCGGGAGGACGAGGGCGATGACCACGATGAGGGCGATGCCGAGGGCGATGGTGTTCCAATCGCGGGTGCGGAGCTGGCCGCTGTAGTACCGCTGCTCCCAGGAGCCGTCCATCAGGTCGCGGTCGCGGTCATCGGGGCCGAGGTCGCGGTCATCCTCGGCGGCGCGGCCGAGGGGGATGCGGTCGTCGTCGGGCTGCACGGGCTTCATGGTAGCGCAGGGGGCGGGCGGGGTCAGATGAGGCGGCCGTGTTCGTCGCGGAGTTCGGGGCCTTCGACGCGGGCGCGGCCGTCACCGAACCTGGCGTCGCGCCAGTGGAGGGCGGCCTTGAGGCCCTGCTCGGCGGCGATGCGCCCGAACTCGCGAACGGAGGGGGCGAGGTGTGCGCGGGCGTCGTTTTCGGCGCCGAGGCGCTGCATGGTGCGGGCGCCCATGAGCTCGAGGGCGAGGTTGACGATGCGCTTGTTGGCGGAGAGGAGGTCGGTATCGATCATGGCCATGCGGTCGACGAGGCCTTCGACCTCCTGCTGGAGGAGGCTGGCAGGGACGGCCTTGAGGACGAGGCCGATTTTGGCAGCTTCGGCGCCGGTGATGGTGTCGCCGGTGAGGAAGAGGCGCTTGGCCCACTGGGGGCCGCAGTGGTAGACCCACATCTGGTTGGGGAGTGAGCCCATGGCGCGGGCGGGCGGAAAGCCGATGGTGGCGTCCTCGGCGGCGATGACGATGTCGCAGAGGAAGGCGATGTCGGTGCCGCCGGCGAGGCAGTAGCCGTGGACCTGGGCGACGACGGGCTTGTGCATATCGAAGATCGCCATGCGGAGGCGCTGGGCCCGTTCGAGCTGCCAGGCGTCATCATCGAAGGTGCGGGCGCCGCGGTAGACGGCGGTGTAGTGGTCGCCTTCGGGTGCCGGGCGGCGGTTGCCGAGGGGGGTGAGGTCGTAGCCGGCGGAGAAGGCGCGGCCGGCGCCGCGGATGATGACGGCGTGGACGCGGGTGTCGTTGTCGGCTTCCCAGAGGGCGTCGTGGAGCTCCTGCTGGAGTTCGAGGCTGAGGGCGTTGAGCTTCTCGGGGCGGTTGAGGGTGATGCGGGCGCGGCCGCGGTCGACTTCGTAGAGGATGGTGCGGTAGTCGTTCATGGCCAGGCCTCCTGGGGTGGTGCGGGGCCGGGCGGCCGGCCCCGCGGGGCGGCGCAGCGGTCAGACGGTGATGCCGTAGAGGCGCCGGGCCTCCTCTTTGAGCTCACCGCGGAAGTCGGGGTGGGCGATGGAGATCATTTCGCCGATGCGTTCGCGGAGGGATTTGCCGGTGAGCCTGGCGATGCCCTGTTCGGTGACGACGTAATCGACGAAACCGCGGTGGACGGTGACGACGGTCCCGGGCGGGTGACCGCCGACGATGCGGGTGTGGCGGGCCTGGCCGATGAGGGAGCTGGAGGGGAGGACGATGACGGAGCCGTTGGCGGCGGTGGAGGCGGCGATGGCGAAGACGGCCTGGCCGCCGGTGCCGGAGTAGAGGAGGTTGCCCTGGGTTTCGGAGGAGACGTTGCCGGTGAGGTCGACGGCCAGGGCGTTGTTGACGGCGATGAAGTTTTCGATCTGGAGGAGGAGGCGGAGGTCGTCGGTGTGGGTGAAGTCGTGCAGTTCGTAGGTGTCGTTGCCATCGATGCGGGCGAGGTCTTCCGGGGGGACCTGGCCGATAGCGCTGGCGATGACCTTGCCGACGTGGTGGGGCTTGTGTTTGCCGGTGATGACGCCTTTGTCGACGAGGTCGGGGATGCCGCCCGGGAGGAGCTCGGTGTGGACGCCGAGGTCGTGCTTGTCGTCGAGGAAGACGGGGAGGGCGGCGGAGACGTCGCCGATGCCGAACTGGAGGGTGGCGCCGTCGGAGACGATTTCGGTGGCGACGAGGGTGCAGATGACGTTGGCGGCGAGTTCGGTTTCTTCGGTGCGCGGCGGGATTGGGGCCTGGGCCGGGGGGAGGGTGTATTCGCAGACACGGGCGAAGCGGTCGATGTGGATGCGGGCGCCGCCGGGGCGGATGAAGTTTTCGTGGATTTCGCCGACGAGGGTGGTGGCGATGGAGGAGACGGTGGGGCCGAAGAAGACGCCGGGCCCGAAGGAGCACCAGCCGTCTTCATCGGGCGGGGAGATGGGGATGAGGGCGACGTCGAGGCGGTCGAGGCCGGGGGGCATCTTGCCGTCGCGGAAGCGGGAGACGGGCACGTACTCGATGCGGCCTTCGCGGGCGGCGGGCCGGTCGAAGGGGCTGCAGTAGCCGGTGATGACCTTCCAGCTGGCGAGGACCTCCGGCCTGTCCCAGTTGAAGGGAGAGAGGAAGTTGACGATGGTGACATTCTTGACGTCGCCCGCGCGGGCGGCGAGGGCGGCGCAGAGCTGGGGCGGGACGGACGTCCAGCCGCCGGTCCAGACCCAGTCGCCATCTTTGACGATGGCGACGGCCTCTTCGGGTGAGACGAGTTTGGAGGCGACGATGTCGCGCCAGTTAGGTGCTGTGGGTTTCACCGGTTCGTCCTCGCGTCGGGGGTTCGACCGGTGATGATACCGGAGCGGGTGCCGGTGCGGGGCGGGTGGCGGTGGTGTGCTAACCGGCGGCGGCGAGCGAGCTGCCGTTCCAGCCGGGGATGAATTTGCGCCAGGCTTCTTCGCTTTCGAGGTAGGGGTAGAAGGCGTGGTAGATGCTGACGCGGGGCTGGACGGGCTCGCGGAGGAGGGTCATGCGGGCTTCTTGGGGGGTGCGGCCGGCCTTGCGGTGGTTGCAGGCGCGGCAGGCGGCGACGAGGTTTTCCCACGTGTGGGGACCGCCCCGGTGGCGGGGGATGACGTGGTCGACGGTGAGGTCGCGGGTCTGGCGCCCGCAGTAGACGCACTGCCATCCATCGCGCTGGAAGATTTCGCGGCGGCTGAGGCGGAGCCTGGGCCGGGGCCGCCGGACCATGTGGATGAGGCGGATGACGGAGGGGAGGGCGAGGGTGGCGCGGGCGGTGTGCAGGACGGTGCGGGCGGTTTCGATGATTTCAGCTTTGCCGCGGAGGACGAGGACGATGGCGCGCCGCACGGAGCAGACGTTGAGCGGCTCGTAGTTCTGGTTCAGGACCAGGACGGCTATGCCATCTATCCCCATCGACGGGCTCCCGGCCTGTCTTTGCGGGATCGTAGCAAAGGGCGAGAAGGGGGGGCAATTGCGGGGCGTTAACCGTGCGGCGGGATGTTATGTCGTTGTCACGGCGTGGACATCCACGCCGTCTTCGGTGTCCAGCCGGACGTGGAGGGGATTGCCGGGCTCGAAATCGGCGGAGAGGGGGATGGCGACCTCGGTCCACTGGCCGGGGGGAGCGGCGAAGCGGGTTGAGCCGAGGAGGACGAGGTTTCCCCCGTTGTCGTGCCAGGCCTGGGCTTCGCCGCGGCCGCCGGAGAGGGTGACGGTGACCCGGGTGCGGGGTTCGCGAACCAGCAGGTAGATGTCGCCGACCTGGCCGGAGCGGCGGTAGGCGCGCCCCTCGGGGTCGTGGCGGAGGTCGCTCCAGCCCATGGCGAGGTGGGGGACGTCGTTGATGCCGAAGGTGACTGCGGGGTCGCGCGGGGCCATGTAGAAGGCGAGGTGGCCGCTATCGAAGAGGGAAGGCGGGAAGTACCAGCGGAAGGGGGCGTCGGTTTTGCGGGCGCGGACGAAGAGGTGGTAGCGGTAGCGGCCGCGGGTGAGGCGTGAGACGACGTCGTTCATGAGCCAGCGGAAGATGCGGCGGTTCCGGCTGGCGGGGGGGTAGATGTCGATGTCGGCGGCGCGTTCGATGGTGTAGCCGCAGCCGTGGAGGAGGTCGGTGAGCTCGGCGAGGGTGTATTCGCGGCTGTGGCGGGAGCCTTTGAGGGGGGCGCCGAGGTGGTACGGGTCGTAGATGTTGCGGCCGGCGAGGAGGTTGGCGATGGAATCGGCGCGGGAGGCGTTGGGCGTGGAGATGACGAGGCGGCCGCCAGGCTTGAGGACGCGGTGGATTTCGGCGAGGGTGTGGACAGGATTTTCGGTGAGATGTTCGATGACCTCGCACCAGGTCACGAGGTCGAAGGTGGCATCGGGGAAGGGGAAGGTATCGGCTTCGGCGTTGAAGCAGGTGCAGGTGAATTCGTAGGTTTCGCCGAACTCGGGGCTTTCGAGGGTCTGCCGGATTTCCGGGCGGCCGTCGGCGGCGTAGCCGGTGAGGGTGAGGTCGTAGTTGCGGAAGCGCTGGAGGAGGAGGGTGATGTGGAAGGGAGGGCTGCCGAGTTCGAGGGCTTTGCCGCGCTCCTCCGGGTTGGGGATGAAGCGAAGGACCTGCCGCCAGAGGGGCAGGCCGCCCTCGACGAGGATGCGGTGGACCTCCTCGTTGCGGAAGGGCCAGCGGAAGCTGAGCAGGTAGCGCTCGAGGGACCCCGGGTCGCGCTCGGAGACGGGCGGCGGCTGCATGGAATGAGCATTCTGCCGGATGGGCGGCGCGGCGTCCAAGGGCGGGTGGGCATGGGACACGGAGCGTGCGCGGGCGGTGTGCTGCATCGCGTTCCTGGGAACCTGGAGACCGCCCGGAGTTGCCGGGAGTGCGTGTCCCGGAGGAGAGGCCGGGGAAGGACGGGGGCGCCGCGCGGTCTGCGGGGCCGGGTGCGCTCGCCGGGTACTGGCGTCGACGCCGGGAGCGCCGGGGCGGTCAGCGAACGAGCCCCGGGAGCCTTCTCATCGTCGAACTGGATGCGGGTGCACCGGGGCGGAGGGACTGGCTTTTGTAGGGGACGGCGCCGGTGGAGCCTGCGGTGGTGTCGTCCGAACGGGGTGTCGCTGTCTGGCCGGCGGAGCGTCAGCGGGCGTGGACGCAGGTGCCCGGGGCCCGCCCGCGGTAAAGGCGAATGCAAAGATGTCAGAGGTGGCCTCTATTTTTGAGCCGCCGGGGGGCGCGATCATCGCGTCATGGTCTCCCAGTTTCCCGGGGAAGCGGCCGCGGAGTCCCACGGTGGCCGGTTGGTGCGGGTGGTCGCGTGGGCGGCGGTGATCGTGGCGGCGGCGGTTTTCGTGTTGGCAAACCGGCGTGACATCCCCGATGCATGGCGTGCAGCGCTGGCGGCGAACGGCTGGTGGCTGCTGGCGGGCCTGGGATGGACTGCGCTGTACCTGGTCGGCCAGGCGGGTATGTACGCCGGGGCCTGGCGGGCGGTCGGTCTGCAGGGCCGGCTGGCGGAGATGCTGCAACCCGCGCTGGCTGGCGGCGCGCTGAATATCGTGTCGAAATCGGCGGGCATGGGTGGCCTGGCGGTCTTTTTGACCCGTGCGAAGCAGGCAGGTGAGCCGGTGGGGCTGGTGACCACTGCCTATACCGGTGTGGTCGTTATCGCGCATGCGACGTTCACGTTGACGCTATTGGGGGTGTTCATCGTGATGTGGGTAGACGGCCAGGTGACGCGGCTCGAGCTGCTGGCGGGCGCGATATTTGGCGTCTATGTCATCGTGCAGGTCGCAGTGCTCGCGGGGGCGCTCTGGAGCCGGGCGGCGGTCCGCCGGGTGTACCGGGCTGCGGGGGCGGCTGCGCACGCTGGGCGGAGGATGCTGGGACGGGAGCATGGGGCGTTCGTGCCGAACGACGCGGCGGCGGATGAGCTGTTCGAGGCGGTGTCTGCGCTGCGGAGGACGCCGAGGCGGCTGGCGGGAGCGTTTGCCTGGGGGGTGGCGGTGGAGCTGGCCGGCGCCGGGTTGCTCTGGAGCGTACTTCGGGCGCTCGGTGAACCCGCAAGCCCGGTAGTTGCGCTTTCGGGGTATGCGATGACGGTTCTCTTTTCGACGGTCGGTGTGCTCCCGGGCGGGCTCGGGTTCGCCGAAGCGTCGCTGGGTGCGATGCTCCGCAGCTATGGGGTGAGCCTTCCGGGGACGGCGGCGACGGTCGTGCTCTTCCGCATCGGTGAGGCGTGGATTCCGCTGGTGGCTGGCCTGCTGGCATTGCGGATTTCCAGTCGGCGGAGACGTGGCGCCGGCACTTCGGCAGTCATGGATGAGGGGGAGTGGGGGTGACGCGAGCAGGCATCCCGGGGCAGGTTCGCCGGCGCATCGCCGCCGGGGTGGTAGCGGCGGATGCGTTGCTAGGGTTCGCGCTGGTGATGGTCCACCACCCTCCAGTCCAGTTGGGGCCGCTCCACCGGGCGTTCCCGGTCGAGGCGGTGATCACCTCACGGTTCGTGCTGGTGCTCGCTTCGCTGGCGCAGGCGAGTTCGGTGCGGGGGCTGTTGCGGGGAAAACGGCAGGCGTGGCTCATCGCAACGATGGCAGCGCTCGCGGCCGCCGCTTCGTTCCAGGTCAAGCGGGCGGATGTCGTCGGTATCACGGTCTCGGTGGTGACGGCTGGGCTGCTCATCGCGTGGGCACCGCTCTTCCCGGCGCGGAGCGACCCGGCGATGGCCCGCCGGGGCATCGCCTGGTTCGTGCTGGGCAGCGCAGGGGCCTTCGTCTATGCGGTGGTCGGTCTCTGGCTGCTGGACCGGCATTTCCGCGGGACGGATTCGCTTCTTGCCATTGCCGAGGATGCCGTGCGGCTGGTCCTCATCGTGCCGGAGGCGAATGCGGAGCCGGTCGGCCGGCACGGGCGGTGGTTTCTCGATTCGGTTCGGCTCCTGATGGGGACGAGCCTCGCCGTTGGGACCTGGCACGCGCTCTCGCCGGTCCGCTACCGCCTGACGGAGGAGCAGCGGGAGCAGCGCCGGGTGCGGGCAATCCTGGAGAAGTGGGCGACGACGTCGCTCGCGTACTTCCACCTGATGCCGGACAAATCGCATTTCTTCGCGCGTCAGGGGGAGGCGTTCCTCGGCTACCGGGTCTCGCGGGACGTGGCGGTTGTGCTGGCCGGTCCAATCGGGGAGCCGGCAGCCTGTCGGACGGTGGCGCGGGAGTTCATCGAGTTCTGCGACCTGAATGGCTGGAGAGTCTGCTTTCACCAGTGCTCCCCTGCTGAAGCTGAGCTGCTGCAGTCGCTCGGGCTGAAGGCGCTCAAGATCGGCGAAGATGCGGTGGTCCGCCTGCAAGGGTTCAGCCTTTCGGGGAGAGCGCTGAAGCACATCCGGGCGACGGTGAACCGGATGGAGCGGGAAGGCTACGAGGTAGAGGAGCTGCCGCAGCCGATTGACGACGCGACGATGGCCGAGTTGCGAGAGGTCTCGGACGCCTGGCTCGCGGAGGGAGGGCACCGGGAGCGGCAATTCACGCTCGGGTGGTTTGACGAAGGGTATTTGCGGTCGACGCGGTTGCTCGTGGTGCGGGCTCCGTCGGGACGCCTCGAGGGGTTCGTGAACGTGCTCCCGTCGTTCCAGTCGAAGGAGGCGAATTTCGACCTCATGCGGCGGCGGCCGGACTCGCCAAATGGGGTGATGGATTTCCTGATCGTACGGTTGGCCGAGCAGTGCCGAGATGCCGGGATGGAGGGCTTGAACCTCGGCTTTGCTCCGCTGGCGAATATCGAAGATGCTGGCCTAAAGGGGCGGGTACTGAACTGGCTGTATGAATACGGGAGCCGGCTGTTTAACTTCCAGGGGCTGCGCGCCTTCAAAGCCAAGTGGAACCCGGTATGGGAGCCGCGCTATCTGGTGTACCGCAGCGAGGCAGACTTGCCGACGGTCGCGCTGGCTGTCGCGCTGGTCGGGGAGCGGACGAGCCCCTTCCGTCTGCCATGGGCGAGGCGTGAGCGGCTGAAGCCCCCGGTGGCGTGATGCGACGAGGGCGGGCAGCGGCAGCGCTCGGCATGCTGGCACTGGTCCTTGCGCCGCAAGTTGCGAGCGAGGTGCGGCCGGGGCTGCATGCCTGGCTCATCGCGCACTGGGCGCTGACATGGGACCTCGGGTGGAGGGAGCCGTGGCGGCTCGTGCTCTCGCCACTCGTCCAGCCGCGGCCGGGGCTCGTCGGGACGGAGTGGTTGTTCGCGCTGGCGGTAGTGCCGGCGTCCGCGTGGCGGTGGCCTGCCCGGCTGTTGCCGGTCGGCTTCTGGGGGGCTGATGCGGCCGGGACATGGCCGACGCTGCTCGGTGTGCGGATTGCGGCGGAGTGGAGTGACCACGCCGCTCGCCTCCTGGAGGCGCCAGATGCGGGCTCCTCGTCGGGGCTCTTCGGGCTGGCGCTGATGGCGGCCTGGCGTCTTCCGCCGGTGCCGTCGGCCGGTGCAGTCGCGGGCATCGTGGTCTTCGTTGCGGGCCGGCTGGCCGTCTTCCACCGGTTGTTCGACCTGGAGCACGCGTTGGCGGTGAGCGCGGTGATGCTGTTCCTGTGGGCCAGGCAAGGGCCGCCGGGGCAGAGACAGGCGGGGACGCCGGCAGCGCGGCTTTAGGCAGGCTTCCGGGCGCGGAGGGCGTACATCTGGGGGATGGCGGGCGTGTCGGGCGGGAGGTGAAAGCGCCGACCGTCCCGGAGCTCGGCGCGCAGGAAGAAGCGGCAGCCGTTGGCGTACTCGTATTCGCGGAAGACCTCGAGTACGAGTCCGGCCTCGATGAGCGCCATGATGACGTCGCTCGTCCCGTGGGCGAATTCGGCGCCCTGGCAGGGGTTCTCGAAGCCGGTGGTGCCTTCCTGGTAGCCCCAGGGAACGAGGCCTTCGCGGGAGGCTGCGACGTAATCGCCGACGCCGGGGCCGATGAACGGCTCGGCGCTGCGGTAGGGCCAGGTGAGGCGGAGCTCCTCATCGAACATGGCGGCCACGGGGTGGAATTCGACGAGGACGAAGGCGCCGCCGGGCGCGAGGATGCCCGCGATGCCCCGGCCCCAGCCGGGGAGGTCGGAGAGCCAGCAGACCGCGCCGTAGGAGGCGAAGGCGAGGTCGTACCGTTCGCCGGCCGCGGCGGCCTCTGCGAACCAGTCGTAGATATCGGCGCGGACGAAGCGGGCGGGGATTCCCGATTCCGAGGAGAGCCGGCTGGCGAAGGTGATGGCCTCGTCGGAGATGTCGACGCCGGTGACCTCGGCGCCGAGCCGGGCGAGGGAGAGGGTATCCTGGCCGGCGTTGCACTGGAGGTGGACGAGGCGCCGGCCTTCGAGGGGTCCGAGGAGGTCCAGCTCTTCGGGAAAGAGGGTGGAGCCGCCGGAGCGGAAGGCGGCGGCCTGGTCCCCCTTGTGGCTGTTGTGTGCGCGGGTGGCTTCGTTCCAGCTGCGGCGGTTGAGTTCGTGGAGGTCGCGCCGGGGAGCAGGCATGGCCCGAGTGTAGCCGACCGGGGCCGCCGGGCCTACACGGCGCCGGGAGTCGGTTCCCCTGCGACCGGCTCGATGACGGCGAACGACCAGCCGAGGGCCGCGTAGCGGGCGAGGAGGGTGGCGGCGATGCCGCGCACGAGCTGGCTGACCGTCGACGGCAGCGCCGGCGGCCTGCCGGGGCGGACGACGTGCGCGCGGCCGCGGAGCTCCCGGCCGTTGAGCCAGTAGCGGACGGCGGGGGCGGCCTCGGCGTTCCGGACCCAGCTGGACCGCCGCCGGAACGTGCCGACGATGATACAGCCGTCGACGACGGAGGCGAGGAGTGGAGTCCGGTGGAGCCGGCCGGAACGGCGGCCGACAGTTTCGAGGACGATGAGGCCGAGGGGGATGAGGCACGGACCGCCGAGGCCCGCGCGCACGGCGGGCTCGACGAAGGCGTTGAGGGCGCGGAAGAGGTCGCGTTCGACGCCGGCGGGGTCCACGGGCTCAGCCTCCGCGGGCGGCCCGTGCCAGCAGCTCGGCGGCGAGCTGGCGGCCGAGGCCGGCGGCCGTTTCTGCCGGGCCGCCCATTTTCGAGCGGATGATACGCCCGGCGGGGGCGATGAGCGCGTGGAGCTTGAGGGTCGAGCCGAAGTGCTCGGCGAAGGCTGCGGCCGGGAAGCTGCAGCCGCCTTCGATGGCAGCGAGGAAGGCGCGCTCGGCCGTGACGGCAAGGCGGACCTGCGGGTCGTCGATGCGGGCGAGGAGCTGGCGGAGTTCGGCGTCGGCGGCGCGGCATTCGACAGCGAGGGCGCCCTGGCCGGGGGCGGGGAGCATCTCTTCGAGACCGAAAACCTCGGCGGCCTCGGACTCGAGGCGAAGCCGGCGGAGGCCGGCGAGCGCAACCACGGCGGCGTCGTATTCGCCGTCGCGGACCTTCCGGAGACGGGTTTCGACGTTGCCCCTGATGGGGCGGACCTGGAGGTCGGGGCGGATTTCGCGCAGCTGGGCTTCGCGCCGGGGGGAGCCCGTGCCGACGACGGCGCCAGGCGAAAGGGCGCGGAGGGGCTGACCGGAGCGGGAAATGAGGGCGTCGCGGGGGTCTTCGCGAAGGGGGACGGCGGCGATGACGAGACCCTGCGGCCGGCGGGTCGGGAGGTCCTTGAGCGAATGGACGGCGAGGTCGATGTCACCGCGCTGGAGCGCTTCCTGGATGGCGGTGGTGAACCAGCCGGGGCGTTCGCCCTCGTCGAGCGGGGTGGACTGGTCGCGGTCGCCGTCCGTCGTGATGGTGACGAGGTCGACCTGGACGCCGGGTGCAGCGGCCGTGAGGCGGTCGGCGACGATGCCGGCCTGGGTGAGGGCGAGCTGGCTCCCGCGGGTGCCGAGGCGGAGGGTGGTCATGCGGGGAGGGCCTCGCGGAGGGCCTCGGCTGCGGCGCGGACGGCGGCGTCGATTTCGGGTTCGTTGTGGGCGAGTGAGACGAACCAGGTCTCGAACTGGGAGGGGGGGATGAGGATGCCCCGCTGGCGCATGGCGCGGTGGAAGCGGGCGAAGGCTGAGGTGTCGGCTTCGCGGGCCTCGGCGTCGTCGCGCGGGGGTGCCGGCCGGAAGAAGAGGCTGAGCATAGAGCCGAAGCGGACGACGGAGGCGGGGGCTTCGGCCCGCTTGATGGCGGTGAGGAGGCCGTTTTCGAGGTGGCGGGCGACCTGGTCGAGGCGCCGGTACGCGGCCGGGGTGAGGGCTTCGAGGGTGGCCAGGCCGGCGGCCATGACGGCCGGGTTGGCGCTGAAGGTGCCGGCCTGGTAGACGGGGCCCTCGGGCGCGAGCAGGCCGAGGAGGCTGGCGGGGCCGCCAACCGCGCCGACCGGGAGGCCGCCGCCGATGACCTTGCCGAGGGTGACGAGGTCGGCTGCGGGGAGCACGCCGGAGAGGCCCCGGCGGAGGCGGAAGCCGGTGATGATCTCATCGGCGATGAGGAGTGCGCCGTGGGCGCGGGGGAGCGACTGGAGGGTTTGGAGGAATTCCGGGTCCGGCGCGAGGATGCCGACGTTGGCGGGGATGCTTTCGACGATGACGGCGGCGGTCTCGGCGCCGCGGGTCTCGAACCAGCGGATGAGGGCGGCGGGGTCGTTGTAGGGGAGGACGGCGGTGAGCCCCGCGACGGCCTGGGGGACGCCGGCGGAGTCGCTCAGGCCGAGGGTGGCGACGCCGCTGCCGGCGCGAACGAGGAGGCCATCGCTGTGGCCGTGGTAGCAGCCGTCGAACTTGACGATGAGGTCGCGGCCGGTGGCGGCGCGGGCGATGCGGATGGCGGTCATGGTGGCTTCGGTGCCGGAGTTGAGGAAGCGGAGCCGTTCGAGGCCGGTGGACTCGCGGATCGCCTCGGCGAGGGCGACTTCGCGCGGGCCGAGGGCACCGAAGGCGAGGCCGTCGGCGGCGGCGCGGGAGATTGCGGCGGTGACCGCAGGATGGGCGTGGCCGAGGATGGCGGGGCCGAAGCCGCCGACGAAGTCGATGAAGCGGTTTCCCTCGGCATCGAAGACGAACGGCCCTTCCCCCCGGGCGATGGGCACGGGGTCGCCACCGACGGAGCGGTAGGAGCGGACGGGGCTGTTGACGCCGCCCGGGAAGAGGCCGGCGGCGGCTTCGCGGATGGACTGGTTGGTCATGGGGAGGCTCCGGGGCGGGACGGTTCGAGGATAGCGGCGAGGACGGCTTCGCGGGTCGGGTTGCCGGGCGCTGCAAAATCGGCGAACGGGACCGATGGGTCGATGGGCGCCGGTGCCGGGGGGTCCTGCTCCCAGGCGGCAGCTTCCCGGGCGAGCGCGACGAGGACGCTGCAGGGCTCCGGGCAGGGGATGACGCCGGGCCCCGGGCGCACGGCGCACGGCGCCGGGGGTTCGGTGGAGGAGAGGGGCCAGGCCGGCGTGCGGACGCAGCCGCGGCACAGGACCTCCCGGGCGATGCGGCGGCCGCGGTCGGAAAGCCGGCGAGCGCTTTCGTAGCGGCCGGACTGGCGGTCGAGGACGGCATCGAGGGGGACGATGCGGAGGGTGCCGTCTGCCGCCTGCTGCCGGTGAACCAGCGCGAGCGGGTAAACGGCTTCGATGACGTCGTCCGCGGTCAGCCCGCCCCCGAGCGGCACGAACCACCCGGGCGGCAGGCCGCGGCTGCCGGAGAGGGGCCGGTAGCGGCCGGCCGCATCGCTGCGGACGTACCGGCGGATGGCCTCGGCGTCGGGCGGGAGTTCGCGGAGGGGGTCGCCGGGGCCGCAGATGCGCTTGGGTTCGAGGCGGAGCTCGCCGAGGGAGGCTGGAGGCTGAAGGGTGGAGGCTGGAGATTGGAGGCTGGAGATTGGAGGTTGGAGGTCGGACGTTTGAGGTGGGAGGGCTTCGCGGGCGAGCTCAAGAACGACGGCGGCGAGGGCGGGGTGGGTGCCGACGGGCGGGGTGTAGTGGACGATGCGGCCGCCGCGCCGGGTCTCGGGGCCATCGAGCGCGAGGTCGGCGGGGATGGTTTCGCCGACGTGCCAGCCGTCGGCGATGAAGAGCGGGACGACGAAGAGGCGCGGTGCACGGAAGCGTTCGAGCATGGTGAGCATGCCCGGCTCCTGGTCGATGAAGGCGACGCCACACTCCGCAAAGAGGCCGCGCCGCGCGACGAGGTCGGCCATGGTGAGGACGTTCTTCTCCGACTCGGAGTCGCGGCGGGTACCGTGGCCGAGGACGACGAGGCCGTCGGCCGGGCCGGCACCGGCCTCGCGAGCTCGTTCGATGATGACGTCGGCGAGGCGGGGGTGGGTACCCACGGGCAGGGTGTAGCGGATGTGCTGGCGGCCACGGCGGGTGCGGGGGCCGTCGAGGCGCATCTCGCGGGGGACGACGGTGCGGGTGAAGTATCCCGTCGAGATGAAGACGGGGACCACGACGACGTCGGGGTCTTCGACGGCGTCGAGGGCGCGGGACAGGGAGGGCTCTTCCTTCCAGAGAGCGACGGAGACGGCACTGAACTCGCCGGTGCGGCGCAGGGCGGCGGCGAGGCGGCGGGTCGGCTCGCTGGAAGCGGCGTTGAGGTGGGAGCCGTGGCCGGCGAGGACGAGATGCGTCACGGGTCGGTCTCCTGCCGGCGGGCGGCGAGGCGGTCGCGGCGAGCTTCGCGGGCGGCCGCGACCTCGCGGGCGCGCCCGGGGCCGAGGGCCTCCGCGACCGTATCGCGGAGGCGGGCGGCGAGCGCGGGGTCGGCGCCGGAGGTCGAGACGGCCGCGAGGAGGTCGCCGTCGCGGTAGAGCGCCGGGAAGGCGACCGTGCTCTCGTCGCGTGCATCAGCGACGAGGACGGGGATGCGGCGGGCGCGGGCGGCCTCGCCGACGGCGCGGTTGGTTTCGCGGTCGTTCGTGCAGGCGAGGACGAGGGTCCAGGGGCGGGCGTCGACGTCGACGTTCGCGAAGGCCCGGGGGATGCAGGTGACGCCCGGGAGGTCCGCGATCTCGGCGCTGATGGCTGGAGCGACGACGACGACCCGGAAGCCGCCCTCGGCGAGGACGCGGACCTTGCGGGCGGCGACGTTCCCGCCGCCGACGACGAGGACCGGTCCGGCCGAGGGGAGCAGTTCGACGAGGATGCTCATGCGAGGGCCTCCAGCACGGCGGCGGCGAGGGAGGGGAGGGAGGGTTCGGGGGCCTCGGCATCGAGGCGGCCGAAACAGGCGCGGACGGCGGCGGAGGTGGCCGGGCCGATGCTCACGAGGCGGACGTGCGGGGGCAGCGCGGCATCTCCGAGGGCGGCGTGCAGGAAGCGGGCGGTCGAGGCGCTGGTGAAGGTGACCGCATCGGCGGCCTTCACGCGGGCGAGCGTCTCCGGTGAGAGCGCCTCGGGCAGCGTCTCGTAGGCGTCGGCGCGCTCGACGCGGGCGCCGCGCTGGCGGAGGGCATCTTCGAGCTCGGGCCCGGCGAGGGAGGAGATGGGAAGGTAGACCCGGGCGCCGGCGTCGCACGGGAGTTCGGCAGCGAGGCAGGACGAGGTGGGGCGGGAGGGGAGGAAGTCGGGGCGGATGCCCCGGGCGCGGAGGGCGTCGGCGGTGGCTGTACCGACGGCGGCGATGGCGGTGCTGCCGAAGGCGCGGGCATCCCGCCCGGCAGCGTCGAGGGCGGCGAACATCGATGCCACGGCGTTCTGGCTGGTGAAGATGACCCAGTCCCAGCGGGCGGCGATGTCCCCGTCGGCGATGAGCCGGTCGGGGCGGAGCTCGATGCGGATGGCGGGAGCCTCGATGACCGCTGCGCCGAGGGCGCGGAGCGTCTCGCTGAGCTGCGAGGCCTGGCTGCGCGAGCGGGTGACGACGACCGTCCTGCCGGCGAGGGGACCGAACCGGCCCGGGCCCAGCCGTTCGGCGAGGGCCGCCACGGGACCGACGACGGTGATGAGCGGCGTGGGGAGGGCGGCGGCGGCCCCGGGGAGCCGGGCGAGGGGCCCGGTCACGACCTGCTGGTTCGGGAGGGTGCCGTTGGCGATGGAGGCAGCGGGCGCGGCAGGGTCCCAGCCGGCGGCGAGCAGGCGCTCGACGAGGACGGGCAGGGCGGCGGCGCCCATGAGGATGACGAGGGTGCCGGCGGCGGGGCCGGGGAGGGAAGCGGGGGCATCACCGGTCTGTTCGGAGCCGGTGAGGACGGTGAAGCGGGTCGCGAGACCGCGGTGGGTGACGGGGATGCCGGCGGCGGCGGGCACGGCGACGGCGGAGGTAACGCCGGGGATGACGGTGAACGGAAGCCGGGCCTCGCGGAGGGCGAGGGCTTCTTCGCCGCCGCGGCCGAAGACGTACGGGTCGCCGCCTTTCAGCCGGACGACGCGGCAGCCGGCAGCGGTAAGCTCGACGAGCAGGCGGGTTATCTCTTCCTGGGGCAGCGAATGGGCGCCTGCCCGTTTGCCGACGGGGATGAGCCGGGCGCCCGGGCGGGCGAAGGCGAGGAGTTCGGGCGCGATGAGGGCGTCGTAGAGGACGGCGTCGGCCTGCTGGAGAGCCTCGCGGCCGGCGAGGGTGAGGAGGCCGGGGTCGCCGGGGCCGGCGCCGACGAGCCAGGCGTGGCCGGTGGAGTTCGACATGTCGTTCATTGTGACACGGCGTGAACGGTGCGGCCGGGCCGTTCAGGGCTGGAAGATATCGCCGGGCGGCGTCTTCAGGCAGGTGAACATGGGCGTGTCGCGCTGGGTGTAGCGGGAGGCTTCGGTGAAGCGCAGCCGCCCGACGAGGTCGACGAACTCCTGCGGGTAGTCGGAGTCAAAGGCAACGACGAACTCCTGGTCGTCGATGCCGTAGCTGTAGCTGGTGTTGAGGCGGACGCCCTTGAACGGGCTGGAGACGTGGATGTGCTCATCCATCATGCCCTGGCGCGCGTGGGGGCTGAGGGCATACCAGGCGCGGGTTTTGACGAAGGGATAGACGAAGAGGAAGGTGCCCTGGCCGGGGAGGAGTTCCAGGCCGTGGCCGGAGCCTTCGATGCGGTTGACGTACTGGGAGCGTTTCTGGAGGGAGAGGAAGCTGTAGGCGGGGGTCAGCCAGCCGGCCATCCGGGTTGCGTTGAGTTCGCGCTGCATCTCGTTGAAGCGGCGGATGTCGCTCGCGATGCGCCAGAGCATGAAGTCGCAATCGGCGCGGAGGCCTTCGAGGGTGTAGGTGCGCAGGATGAGGTCGTCGCGGGCGGCCCAGCGGTGGAGGACCTCGACGTACTCGCGGTGGAGGGCGCAGCGCTCCTCACGGGGGAGGCGGCGGAAGGCGGGGTCGATGCGGAAGAAGGCGTAGTTGAGGAACTGGCGGGGGGCGCGGTCGGCTTCCTTGAGGCTGACGCGGCCGGAGGGGTCGAGTTCGACCACCGGGCCGCGGGGGCGGGAGGGCGCGGGTTCGTCACTCATGCTGGGGCTCCTTCGGGTTCGGGGTAGCCGGCAGCGCGGAGGCGCTGGACGGCTTCGTATTCGTCGTCAGTGAGGGCGGGCGCTTCACATGCGGCAGCGAATTCGCGGAGGCGGGCTTCGTCGTAGATGTTGGGGATGACGGCGCCGATCGAGGGTTCGCGGAGGATGAACTGGATGGCGGCCTGGCCGAGGGTGCGGCCGTCGCGGGCGAGGAAGGCAAGCGTACCGGCACGGCGGAGGCCCTCCTCCCAGAGGGTGCGCTTTTCCGGCGTGTCGATGCGCCAGCGGCGGTGGTCACCGGGAGGGAATTCGGTGGTGCGGGTGGCGGTGCCGTCGAGCAGCCCGGAGGCATGGGGCACGCGGGCGAGGGTCCCGACCGCGCATTCGCGGGCGACGGGGAAGATGGCCTCGCCGAGTTCCTGTTCGAGGAGGTTGTAGATGACCTGGGCGGGCATGCCGCGGCGGACGGCAGCGATACCCTCTTCGGCCTGGCGCAGGTCGAAGGCGGGGCCGAGGGCGACGCCGAAGGCCCGGATGAGACCCTCGCGGCGGGCATCCTCGAGCGCCTGGAGGAGGTCGTCCCGCTGGATGGCGTCGAGGCGGGGATTGTGGAGCTGGTAGTAGTCGATGTAGTCGGTGCGGAGGCGGCGGAGGGAGGCTTCCAGTGAGCGGCGCATGTGGCCGGGCGACCAGTCGTGGGGGCGCTCCTGCTGGTTGGGGCGCGGAGGGACCGAGAGGTCGTAGCCAAACTTGGTGGCGATCACGACGTCGCCCCGGCGTTCGCCGAGCGCTTCCGCGAGGATGGTCTCGGCGGCCCCATCGGCATAGGTGTTGCCGGTGTCGAAGAACGTGATGCCGAGGTCAAAGGCGAGGCGGAGGAGGCGGACGCCTTCGGCCCGGTCCGTCACGCCCCACCAGGTGGTGCCTACGGTCCAGACACCGAAACCGATGGCCGAGAGGGTGAGCGGGGTGCCATGGAGGGGTCGATATTGCATGGTCAGGGCTCCTCGCGCATGGTGGCAGGGTCGATGCCGTGCTGGCGGCAGAAGGCTTCGTAGGCGGCGGGCAGGATTTCGGATGGTTTGATTTCGGAGCGGCCGCCCCAGAACTGGGTGGTGTAGCGGACGGGGATGCCGGCTTCTGCGAGGTGGGCATCGATGGCGGCCTTGTGGGCGAGGAGTGCGGCTTTTTCGGTGCCGTGGGCGACGGCCATGATGTTGACGTTGCCGAATTCGGGGCCGGCTTCGCGCCAGTAGGCGTGCGTGATGATGTGGTGGCGGCCGACTTCGCCGCCGGCGTCGAGCTCGCGGCCGGGCTCTACCGCCCAGTGGAAGAGGGCGTTGTAGCGTGTCACGCGCTCGCCGGTGGGGAGCGCTTTCACGTGTTCGAGGAAGGTCGAAAAGCGGGCGATGAGGCCCTTTGCTTCGAGTGCGCGGACAGTTTCGATGAAGCGGGCGTAGTCGAGGCCGAGGCGGTCTGCACGCGCCCGCCATGGCTCGCTGACCAGCTCGGCGGGTTCGAGCGGCTCTTTCAGCGCGGCGAGGACCTCCCATTCGAACGAGGAGAGACGGGTAAGCTCCGGGTACTGGGGTGCGGCCGGGGCATTGGCGCGGGAGCCGGGTTCGAGGTTGCGGCGGCGGACGTGGCCGACGCCGAGGGCGAAGAGGCAGCGCGCGGGCATGATGCGCCAGGCCTCGGCGCCGATGGCGCTGCCGAGCAGGGCGACGTGCCGCGCGAGGGAGAAGCCCTGGGGCACTTTGACGGTCGTCCACAGCCGGAAGGCGGCGCCCGGGAGCGCCGAATCGGTGGAGCGGATGACGACGTGGCCCGAGAAGGGGTCGTCGCGGTGGAGGATATCGAAGGCCTCGTGGAGTGCCTCGTTCGGGACGTTCCAGGCGACGAGGGCTCCCGCGGCGAGGCTGCCGGTATTGAGCGTCTGGCGGACCCTGCGGACGACGCCGGCCTCGAGGAGCGCGCGGATGCGGTCGACGACGGTGCGTTCGGGGACGCCGGCGCGCCCGGCGATGACCGCGAAGGGGCGCTCGTGAAAGCCGGAGAGGCCGTCTTCAGCGACGGCGAGGATGGCGGCGGTCTCGGGGTGACGGGTGCTGAGGACGGCTGCAGTCATGCGGATTCCGAGGGGTCGAAGATGGCGGCGACGGCGCGCGCGGTGGTGGGGTCGAGGGAGCGGAGCCGCTCGGAGGGCTCGTGGAGGATGTGGGCGACGAGGCTGCGGGTGATGGTCTCAAGTACGGGACGGGGGATTTCCGGGTGCCGGCGGGCGATTCGCTCGAGGTCGGCCCGGCGGCGAAGCTCGATGGCGCGGCGGAACTGCCCGACTGGGGAGGTGGCGTCCTCCGACCAGTGGGCGAGGACCCGGTCGACCTCGGGGTCGAGGTCGGCGAGGAGGGAGGCGCGGCCGGCGAAGCCGGCGCACTCGCGGAGGTCCGCGAGGGTGAGGACCCGACCATCGGACGGGTCCGTACGGCGCGGGGTGGAGAGGTCGAGGACTGCCGTGGCGGGGATGGCCGGCGGCGAGAGGACGGGGGCATCGCCGCCGAGGGCGACGACGGCGAGGTCGGCCGGGGCGAGGCCGGGGAGGGCTTCGAGGGGGTGCCAGGCGTCGGCGCGCTGGTGCAGCCAGGGCGGGCAGGCGCGGGAGACGACCGCGATGGGCCCGAGCCCGAGAAGGCGGGCGGTTCGGCTCACGGCAGCGGCCGTGGGGCCGGAGCCGATGACCACGAGGCTCCCGGGCGGCGGCATGCGGCGGAGGGCGAGGCGGAGGAGGGTGCCGGCGTCGGCCTCGATGGGGTGGCGCCTGCGAAACGCGCGGGCGGCAGCGATGGCCCGGTGGAGGACGGCGGCGACCGGCGGGGGCGCCTCATCGGCCGCCCGGCGGACCTGCCCGAGGATTTCGCGCTCGCCGAGGGCGATGGAGTGGAGCCCGGCAGCGAGGGCTGCGAGGTAGCGGAAGGCTTCGCGACCGGTGCGAACGGCAGAGCAGCCGGCGGGGCAGGGTGCGAGGGCGACGGCTTCGATCCGCTGACAGGTGACGATGAGGGCGGCGCGGTGGGCTGCGGCGGCTTCGCGGGCTGCCGTGAAGGCTGCGAGGTCGCAGGACGCGGTCTCCCACGAACAAACCGTCAAACGGTGTAAATCTTTCAAATAGCTCTGCATCGATGTCGTTCTACGAAGTTTTCGCGGTTTGTGATCTTCGTGGCCCTCGGGCTTCGGTGCAAGGGCCCGGGGCGTATACTCTTGGGCTCGATGACGAACGAGACGACGAACGGTGTGCCGGCCGGGATCCGCTACGAGGCGGTCTCGAAGTTCTTCGCGGAGCACGTTCCCGGCGGGGACGTGCCGCTGCGGTTCACGCTGATCAGCGGCGGGCGTTCGAACCTGACGTACCGGGTGGAGGGCGGCGGCCGGACGTGGGTGCTGCGGCGGCCGCCGCTGGGCCATGTGCTGCCGACGGCGCACGACATGCGGCGGGAGTTCCGGGTGCTGCAGGGGATGCAGCGGGCCGGCTTCCCGGCGCCGCCGCCGATCGCGCTCTGCGAGGACCCGGCGGTGAACGACTACCCGTTCTACGTGATGGAGTACCGGGAGGGGGTGATCATCGCCGACCGGCTCCCGGAGGGGTATGCGGACACGCCGGAGCGGCGGCAGGCGATCGGGCGGGCGCTGATCGAGACGCTGGTGCAGCTGCACGCCATCGACTATGAGGCAGTCGGGCTGGGCGATTTCGGCCGCCCGGAGGGCTACCTCGAGCGGCAGGTGCGGCGCTGGAGCGAGCAGTGGGCGCGCTCGGAGACGCGGCCGCTGCCGGCCATCGACGAGCTCATCCGGCGGCTGCGGGCGAGCATCCCGGTTTCGCCGAGGCCGACGGTGGTCCACGGCGACTACCGGCTCGGGAACATGATGCTCGACCGGGAGGACCCGGGGCGGGTGGTGGCCGTGCTGGACTGGGAGATGGCGACGCTGGGCGACCCGCTGACGGACCTCGGCTACACGCTCGGCTACTGGGGGCAGGTGGGCGATTCGGAGGAGTACCTCGCGGCGCGGGCGGCTTCGGCGGTGACGGCCCAGCCGGGCTTCCACACCCGCCAGGAGCTCATCGAGATGTACGCCCGGCTGAGCGGGCGGGACGTCTCGGCGATCGAGTGGTACGAGATCTTCGCGGCCTACAAGCTGGCGGTCATCGTCGAGGGGATCCACGCGCGCTACCTGAAGGGCGAGACGGTGGGCGAGGGGTTCGAAGGGATGGGCAGGCGGGCGGAAATGCTGGTGGAGGAGGCGCTGGCGATGGCGGACCGGGCGGCGGACCCGCGGCTGCGCGGCGTCGCCTGAGGCGGCTACCCCTGCCGCCGGGGGCGCGGTAGAGTTCGGCAAACGCGGCGAGGGGGCCGATGATGGAGTTCCGGTTTTCGGCGGAGGACGAGGCGTTCCGGCAGGAGGTCCGCGCCTTCATCCGCGCGGAGCTCCCGAAGGTGCGCGAGGGGGAATCGTTCACGAAGAAGCTGGCGGCGAAGGGCTGGCTGACGATGTCGTGGCCGCCCGAATACGGCGGCCAGGGCGCGCCGCATCTCCGCCAGCTCGTCTACAACGAAGAGATGGCGTACCACCGGGCCCCGGGCCAGACGATGGGAGCTGACCGGGTGGGGCCGACGCTCATCCTGTTCGGGACGGCCGAGCAGAAGGCGCGGTTCCTCCCGGCCATCGCACGGGACGAGGCGACATGGTGCCAGGGCTTCAGCGAGCCCGGCTCCGGGTCAGACCTCGCCTCGCTGCAGACGCGGGCCCTGCGGGACGGTGACAGCTGGGTGATCAACGGGCAGAAGACCTGGACCTCGAACGCGCAGCACGCGGACTTCATGATCCTGCTGGCGCGGACGGACCCGGATGCGCCGAAGCACCGGGGGATCACGTACTTCCTCGTGGACATGAAGCTGCCGGGGATTAGCGTGCGCCCGCTGGTGCAGATGACCGGGCAGGCGGGCTTCAATGAGGTGTTCTTCGACGACGTGCGGGTGCCGGCCGACATGGTGGTGGGCGAGGTGAACCGGGGCTGGTACGTCTCCGCGGCGACGCTGGACTTCGAGCGCTCGGGCATCGGGCGGGTGATCGGGGGGCTGCGGACGTTCGAAGAGGTCGTGGCATACGCGAAGGCGGCGCCGGCGCGGGACGGCGGCGGGGGCTCGCTGTACGACCGGCCGGCGACCCGGCTGGCGCTGGCAGACATCGCGCTCGGCTTCCAGGTCGGCCGGCTGATGTCGTACCGGGTGGCGTGGATGCAGAGCCGGGGGCTCGTGCCGAACTACGAGGCGTCGATGGCCAAGACGTTCGGGACGGAGCTCCACCAGCGGATGGCGCGGGTCGCCTTCACGACGCTCGGGCTGCGCGGGCAGGTGATGGAGGGGGCGTGGGCGCCGCTCGGTGGGCAGGTGCCGATGGCGGTGTTGCAGACGGTGTCCCTGACGATTGCGGCGGGCACTTCGGAAATCAACCGGAACATCATCGCGACGCGCGGGCTGGGGCTGCCGCGCGGCTGACGGGCAGGAGGACGGGAGGGTATGGAGACGATTCGCGGGGTATTCGAGGGGGTACGGGTGCTGGACCTGAGCGAGTACATCGCGGGCCCGCTGGCGGGGGAGATGCTGGCCGACCTGGGGGCGGACGTGATCAAGGTGGAGCCACCGCTGGGGGATTTTTGGCGGCACACGGCGCCGGTCGCGCTGGGCGAGAGCCGCGGGTTCATGGGGGTGAACAAGGGGAAGCGGAGCATCTCCATCGACCTGAAGCGGCCGGAGGGGAAGGCGATATTCGACCGGCTGGTGCGGACGGCGGACATCCTGCTGGCGAACTACCGGCCGGGGGTGGCGGAGCGGCTGGGCGTGGATTACGCGACGCTCTCGGCCGTGAACCCGCGGCTCATCTACTGCCAGAACACGGCGTTCGGGGGTGCGGGGCCGTACCGGGAGCGGCCGGGGTTCGACCTCGTCTCCCAGGCGATGACGGGCATCATGGCGTTCGAGGGTGCGGGCGGGCTGCCGCACCCGATCATCACGACCTCGCCGACGGACCTGGCGGCGGGGATGTTCCTCGCCTACGGGGCAGCGGCGGCGCTCTACCACCGGGAGAAGACGGGCCGCGGGCAGTTCATCGAGACGAGCCTGTTCGCCGCGGGGATCGCGGTGCAGTATCGGCCGATGTTCTCGATCGAGCGGCTGGACCGGGAGCACCGCGAGCGGCTGCTCGCCGCGATGGCCCGGGCGCGGGCTGCGGGGCAGCGGGTCGAGGAGGCACTGAAGGAGGTGCCCCCCCGGCAGGAGACGGGGCGGCGGAACAATCCCTACTACAAGGTCTACGAGACCCGGGATTCGTACCTTGCGCTGGCGTGCCTGAACAACCGGCTGCGCCGGGCGGCGGTACGGGTGCTCGGGGTGGAGGACCCGCGGGTGACGGGCGACGAGTTCGATACCGAGGCGCTTTCGCCCGATGAGAACCTCGTGCTGAACGAGCTGATAGCGGCGATCTTCAGCACGAGGACGACGGACGAGTGGGTGGCGGCATTCGATGCGGCGGGGGTGCCCTGCGGGCCGGTGCGGTATACCGCGGAGCTGTTCGATGACCCGCAGGTGCAGGCGCTGGAGCTGCTGCGGGAGTTCGAGCACCCGGTGGTGGGGCCGGTGGTGATGGCGAATTCACCGCTCCGGATGAGCGGGGGAGAGACGGGGACGCGCCGGCCTTCGCCGGCGCTCGGGCAGCATACGCGGGAGGTGCTGGCCGAGCTTGGCTTCACCCGGGAGGAGGTCGATGGGCTCATCGAAGCCCGGGTGGTGCGCGAGTGGGAGCTGCGTGGTACGGCGGAGCGGCCGGATTACGAGCGGCCGGATTAGCGGATATCGAGGAGTTCGACCTCGAAGATGAGGTCGGTATTGGGCGGGATGGGGCCCTGGCCGCGGGAGCCGTAGGCGAGGTTCGCGGGGATGTAGAGGAGCCGCTTGCCGCCGACGTTCATCGTGGCGACCCCTTCGTCCCAGCCTTTGATGACCTGGCCGACGCCGAGGACGAAGGTGAACGGCTGGCCGCGGTCGAGGGAGCTGTCGAACTTCCGGCCGTCGGTAAAGTAGCCGGTGTAGTGGACGGTGGCGCGCTGGCCCTGCTGCGGGGCCGGGCCGGTGCCGACGACGAGGTCCTGGTAGCGGAGGCCGGAGGCCGTGACGGTGGGGTTCTCGAGGGTGATGGGGCCGGGCGTCGCGTTGGCGGCGGGGGTGGGGGTGCGGGCGGGCGCGGGGCTGGCGGCGGTCGCCGTGCCCGCGGGGGAGGGCGTCGCGCCCGGTGCGTCGTCATCGCCGCCGCAGGCGGCTGCCAGGGCGGCTGAACCGGCGGCGATGAGGGCGAGGAGCAGGGGGGCGAATCGGCTCATGGGCCGAGGGTAGCGGCGGCGGCGCTAAGGGATAAGTCGGGCCGCGGCTCAGGGAGACAGAACGGGTAAAGGAGCGGGACGGCGCGGGCCATCTCGGCTGCGACTTCTTCGGCGAGGGCGCGGGTGAGCCGTTCGAACGGGAACGTCCGGTGGAGGCGGCGCCAGGAGGGCGTCCAGTGCTCGAGCTCCCAGGCGGGGCCGAGAGCGGCCATGAGGGGGGCGGCCCGGGCGGCGACGAGGGCGGCACGGGCGTCGTTGGCTTCGACCGGTCCCTCGAAGTGGAGGCCGAGCTCGACGAGATTGCGGACCGGCTGCGGCTGGAGCTCGATGTGGAACTGGGGGGCGCCCCAGGAAAGCTGGAGGATGGTCCACAGGACGCGGCGGTGGGGCGGCGGCACGGTGGGCGGGAGGCGGCGGAGGGCGAGCTCCTCGGCGAGGAAGAGGAACTCCCGGGCTTTCAGGGCGTCGGGAGGCATGGCGGAAAGTGTACTGTTCACCGGCGGGGTCAGCGGCGGTTGGTATAGTCGAGGCATGGGGACGATGCGCCGGACCAAGATCGTGGCGACGCTGGGGCCGGCATCGTTGGCGCCGGGGACGCTCCGTGCGATGGTGCGGGCGGGGATGGACGTTGCCCGGCTGAATACGAGCCACGGGACGCTGGAGGAGCACCGGGAGGCCGTGCGGATGGTGCGGGAGGCGGCGCGGGCGGAGGGGAGGCCGCTGGCCGTGCTGCTCGACCTCGCGGGGACGAAGCTCCGCACGGGCGAGAACGACGGGGGCCGGGCGGTGGAGCTGCGGCCGGGGGCGGCGGTGAGGCTGACACCGGAGCCCGTCCCGGGGACCGAGGAGCGGCTGCACATCGCGTACGACCGGCTGCTCGAGGATGTCGCGCCGGGCGAGCGGGTGTTGCTCGACGATGGGCGGGTCGAGCTCCGGGTGCTGCGGCGGGAGGGGGGAGAGCTGGTTTGCGAGGTGACCGTGGGCGGCCTGCTGGCACCGCGCCGGGGCGTCCACTTCCCGGAGACGGCGCTTTCGGCGCCGGCGCTGACCGACCGGGACCGGGAGGCGCTGGCGATGGCCGTCGCGGAGTGCGTTGACTACGTGGCGCTGAGCTTCGTCCGGGACGCCTCGGACATCGAGGCGGCGCGGTCGGCGCTGGTGGCGCTCGGGAGCGATATCCCGGTCGTGGCCAAGATCGAGCGGAAGCAGGCGGTCGAGCACCTCGATGCGATCGCGGCGGAGGCCGACGGGCTGATGGTGGCACGCGGGGACCTCGGGGTGGAGCTGCCGCCGGAGGAGGTGCCGGTCTGGCAGCGGCGGATCATCGCGGCAGCGGCGCGGGAGATGGTGCCGGTGATTACGGCAACCCAGATGCTGGAGTCGATGGTGAACTCACCGCGGCCGACCCGGGCGGAAGCCTCGGACGTGGCCAATGCGGCCTGGGAGTTCTCGGACGCCGTGATGCTGAGCGGCGAGACGGCGGTCGGGGCGTACCCGGTGGAGTCAGTCGCGATGATGGACCGGATTCTCCGGCAGGCGGAGGCAGTCCAGGGCCCGGCGCCCGAGGCCCGCGGGCCGGACGAGCAGGATGACCACTCCTACGTGATTGCGCTGGCGGCCCGGCGGATCGTGGAGTCGGACCCGAACATGCGGGGCATCGCCTGTTTTACGCAGAGCGGGTATTCGGCGCTCCTCATCAGCAAGGTGCACCCGGAGGCGCCGATTTTCGCGGTCACCCACAAGGAGGCGGTGTACCGGCGGCTGGCGCTGGCGAGAGGGGTGGTGCCGGTCCTCAGCGCGGCCGTGATGACGACGGACGAGCTGCTGCGTGAGGTGGACCGGGCCCTCCTGGATGGCGGCTTCGTGGTAGCCGGCGACGAAGTGGTGGTCGTCGCCAGCCTGCCGGTCCGGGCGCAGGGGACGACGAACTTCCTGAAGCTGCACCGGGTGGGCGACGCGTCGACCTACCGGTGGTAGAGGCGGGGCGGCTCAGGCGGCGAGGGCGTCGGGGCGCGGGGGTTCGCGGCGGCGGAGGGGGCGAGCCTCCTCGAGGTCGCGGAGGACATCCGTCGCGTAGAGCGCTTCGAGGTCGTACTGGATGACCCGGGCCGTGACGGGGACGTCGAGGACGTTGTGGCCATCGGAGACGGAGATGGTGCCGGGCACGCGCTTCAGGTAGATGAACGACTGCTCGAGGGTGCATTCGACGAGCATGACGCAGAATTTCGCGCCGCCGAGGTGGGCGAGGAAATCGGAGGAGCGGGTGAGCCGCTTGAGGACATCGGCGAGGGCGTTGAGGGCGCGGTTTGCGAAGTCATCGCCGCGGCGCTCGCGGACCTCGGCGAGGTTTTCGATGGAGAGCTGGATGAGCACGAACGGCGACTGGAGGGCGCGGGCGCGGGGCATCTCGCGGCGGAGCTCGGCGAGGACGTAGTTGCGGTTGGGGAGGTTGTGGAATTCGGAGAGGTAGGCTCCGCCCTGGAGCCGGGCCGCGACGCGGTGCCAGCGGCGTTTCTGGACCATCCGCATGAAGAGGGCGTGGGCGAGGAAGAGGCAGAAAAGGGCGGCGAGGCCGACGGTAACGATGAGGTTGGCGGCGGTAGGCCGGTGGAGGTACTGGCCGACCTGGACGACGAGGATGACCCCCCAGCCGCCGAAGGCAGCCATCCGGAGGAGGTGGCGCTGCGGGGCTTCGGGCCCGTCGTCGGGGCTGGCCGGCACGGTGGGCGGGGAGTTCATACGCAGTCCTCACATGGGGATTCGACCGGCCGCAGGCGGTTCATCAGGCGGCGGGGGTTTCTTCGGCGGCGGGTTCGGCCTCCTCGCCGTGGTGGGGCCGATACCAGCGCGGCGCGCGGGAGGTAACGTGGGTGAGGAAGGCGCGCGCCTTCTCTTCGAGGGTGGCGATGCCGCCGTGGACCTTGCCGATGGCGAGGTCGCAGGCTGGCGGCACGGCTGCGGCAGGCCGGCGGTCGGGCTCGCGGGTGTAGTCGAAGCCGGCGGCGAGGCCTTCGCGGTTTGCGATGAGGTTGGCGGAGGCGACGACGTCGGCCATCGACTCGATGGCGGCGACCGGCTGGTGGTGGGCCTGGATGGCGGAGACCAGGGGCTCCGGGAACTTCCAGCGGGCAGCGAGCCGGGCGCCGACGAGTTCATGGCCGAAGCCGAAGACGGCGAACTCGGCGTCGCGGTAGCGCATCTTCTCGGTTTCGACGAGGTCGATGACCTCGGCGAAGGCGGCCGGGTCGGCGAGCATCATGGCGAGCTTGCCGATATCGTGGAGGACGCCTGCGGTGAAGGCATCTTCGGGGCGGGTGACCCGGGTTTCGCGGGCGATGACCTCCGCGATGATGCCGACGGTAACAGAGTGGGCCCAGAAGAGGTCCTGGTCGAAGCGGGTGTTCTCGAGCTGGGGGATGCGAAGGGCATCGATGATGGCGGTGGAGATGGCGACCGAGCGGACGGTCCGCATGCCGAGGAGGATGACGGCTTCGCGGACGTTGGAGATGCGGCGGGCGTAGCCGTAGTAGGCTGAGTTGGAGAGCTTGAGGAGCCGGGCCGTGAGGGCCTGGTCGGAGCTGATGACGGTGGCGAGGTCCATGGCGGCGGAGCGCTCATCCTCGGCGAGCTGGATGGCTTTGGTGGCGACGGCCTTGAGGGGGGCGAGGTCGGTGGTCGCCTGGACGATGGTGCGGAGGCGGTTGCGGAAGAAGGGGGAGTCGGCGGTGGGGTCGGCGGTCATGCGGCGTTCCTCTGGCTGCCGGGGTCTGCGACGACGCGGTTTCGCCCGCCGCGCTTGGCCTCGTAGAGGCGCTCGTCGGCGATACGGACGGCTTCTTCGAGGTTTTCGGCACAGGCCGGGATGGCGGACACCCCCGCGCTGACCGTGACGGTGATGGCGAGGGTCTCGTCGATGGGGACGGGCCGGGCCTGGACGGCTTCGCGGATGCGCTCGGCGAAGCGGGCGGCGTCTTCGAGGCCGGCGCCGGGCAGGAAGGCGACGAACTCTTCGCCGCCGAAGCGGGCGATGACGTCGCCGCTGCGGGCCTGCTGGCGGAGGATGGTGCCGAAGGCTTCGAGGACTGCGTCGCCGGCGAGGTGCCCGTAGGAGTCGTTGACGGCCTTGAAGCGGTCGAGGTCGAAGATGGCGACGCCGAGGCGGGCTTCTCCGACCGGGAAGGCGAGGAGGATGTTCTCGGCAGCCTCGTAGGCGGCGGCGCGGTTGAGGAGGCGGGTGAGGGGGTCGTGCCGGGCGAGGTGGTCGAGCCGGGCGACGAGGGTGCTGAGCTGGGCGTTGTTCCGGCGGAGGGCGTCTTCGATTTCGCGGACGGCAGAGTGGTCGCGAATGTAGTAGACGGTGCCGAGCCGCTCGCCGAAGCGGTTCGCGACGCGTGCCGCGGAGAGGGCGGCGGCGAGGGGCGGGCCTTCTTTGCGGCGCGCGGCGAGTTCGACGGCGCGGACGTAGCCGTCGCTGTCGAGGGCCTGCTGCACCCGGCGCCAGGCGTCGCGGTCGGGGAAGAGGAGGCCCATCCGGCGCCCGAGCACCTCGACCGGCGCGAACCCGAAGAGGGATTCGGAGGCGCCGGTGTAGAGGGCGATGCGGTCCTCCGGAGAGGCGACGATGACGGCGTCGGGGCAGGCGACGAGCATGAGCTGGAGGAGGTCCGGGTCGGCGAGGACCGCGAGGAAGTCGGCACGGCGGGCGAGCGCGGCGTTCGAACGTCCCATCAGTGGAGGTATCGGCAGGGAGGGCGAGTTCGTTCAGCCGCGCATGATCGGGAGGGCGGGCGGCGGTATGCTGCGCGCATGGACTTTCGCGATTCGCCGGAGGAGGCGGCGTTCCGGGCAGAGGTGCGCGGCTGGATTGCGGCGAACCTGCCCGAGCCGCTGAAGGGTGACGCGGGCGAGGGGGAATGGGGCCAGCTGGCGAGCGGGCACGAGCGCGACAAAGCGGCGCTGGCGGAGTGGCGGCGGCGGCTGCAATCGCGCGGGTGGGTGGCGCCGGCCTGGCCGAAGCGGTACGGCGGGGCGGAGCTGCCGGTGATGCAGCAGTTCATCCTGAAGGAGGAGATGGCCCGGGCGCGCGCCCCGCGCTTCGGCGGGGTGGGCATCGGCTGGGTGGCGCCGACGCTGATGCAGTACGGCGAGGAGTGGATGAAGGAGCGGTTCATCGAGCCGATCCTCTCGGGGAAGGAGCGGTGGTGCCAGGGCTTCAGCGAGCCGGGTGCAGGGTCGGACCTCGCGAGCGTGCAGACGCGTGCGGTGCGGGATGGCGATGATTATGTCGTAAACGGACAGAAGATCTGGACGAGCGGGGCGCACATCGCGGACTGGATGATCCTGCTGGCGCGGACGGACCCCACAGCGCCGAAGCACAAGGGGCTTTCGTACTTCCTCGTCGATATGAAGAGCCCGGGGATTTCGCTCTCCCCGATCATCAACATGGTCGGGAACAGCGGCTTCAACCAGGTGTTTTTCGAGAACGTGCGGGTGCCGGCCCGGAACATGGTGGGGGAGGAGAACCGGGGCTGGTACGTGGCGGCGACGACGCTGGATTTCGAGCGGAGCCTGGTGGACCTGTGCGTGGAGTACCGGGCGGTCCTGGAGGAGGCGATTGCCTGCGCGAAGGCGGAGGGGCTGGTGAACCTGCCGTGGGCGCGGCACCGGCTCGTCGACCTGCTCATCGAGGTGGAGGTGGCGCGGAACCTGAGCCTGCGGGTGGTGTCGATGCAGGCGCGCGGGGTCCAGCCAAACTACGAGGCGAGCATCGTGAAACTGTACGCGAGCGAGGTGGAGCAGCGGATGGCGGCGGTGCTCTACCGGATGGCCGGGATGCGGGCGCAGGTCATCTCGCGCGGGGCCTCGCGGTGGGAGCTGCTGATGGGCCGCATCGGGCGGTTCCAGCTCCATTCGGTGGCGGCCACGATCGGGGGCGGGACGAGCGAGGTGCAGCGGAACATCATCGCGACGCGCGGCCTCGGGCTGCCGCGGGCGTAGGGCCGGGCGCCCACGGGAGGGAGGTTCGGGTGTGCCGGAGCATGAGGCCGCTGCGGTGGCTCTTGCCCCCGGCAGCGGGGGAGGAGGTGCGGGCGGCTGCGCTGCAGGACGCGCGGAAGATTTCCGGTTACCGGCAGCCGTCGCGGCGGAACGCGGCAGCCTTCGAGCAGGCCGTGGCCCCGGTCGCAGCGGCAACGGAGCGGTTGCTGGCGGCCGTAGGGGACCGGGGAGACGGGGAGCCGCCGCCGGGGTAGGCTTGGAGCGACGATTTCCAGCTGCGGGGCGGGCGCGGGGCGCAGCGCCCCGGTGAAGGCAGGCAGGCATGACCGAGGCACAGGCGGAGCCCGGCAGGGGGCCGGGCATCGGGGAGTTGTTGCAGCAGCTGACGCTGGAGCCGGCGGACTATGACCGGTTCCGGGGTCAGCCGGGACAGGAGGAGGGGCGGCTCTTCGGCGGGCTGGTCCTCGCCCAGGCGGTCGTTGCGGCCGGGCGGACGGCGACCTTCGGGGCGGTCCATTCCCTGCACGCGTACTTCCTGCGGGCGGGGAAGCCGCAGGACCCGATCGACTACACGGTGGAGCGCATCCGGGAGGGGCGGAACTTCCTCACGCGCCGGGTGACGGCGGTGCAGGCCGGCCACACGATTTTCGAGGCTTCGGTGAGCTTTGCGGCGCCGGAGGAGGGAATTTCGCACCAGGCGCCGATGCCCCCGGCGCCGGACCCGGAGGCGTGCCCGCCGTGGTGGACGACGATTGCGCTCCCGCGGATGGCCGACCTCCCGCCGGGGATGGCGGAGCGGATGCGGAGCCGGCTGGGTCGGCCGATCGACCTGCGGTCAGCGGCGGAGCCGACGCGTGCCGATGATGGGACGGGGCGGCTGCCGGCCCGGGCCGTGTGGGGGAGGATGGCGGCACCCCTGCCGGAGGACCCGGTGCTGCACGCGGCGGCGCTGGCCTACTTCAGCGACAGCGGGCTGGTGGCGACGGTCGCCCATCACTACGGGCTGTGGCGGCCGGGCGGGAGCTCGGCGAGCCTGGACCATGCGATGTGGTTCCACCGGCCGCCGCGGTTCGATGACTGGGTGCTGTACGTGAGCGAGAGCCCGGCCGCCCACGCGGCGCGGGCGGTCATGCTCGCCGGGATGTACGACCGCTCGGGGACGCGGATTGCGACGGTGGCGCAGGAGGGGCTCTTCCGGGCTCCGCCGGCCGGGGGAGCCACCGGCGGGTGATGCGGCTCAGGCCGGGCTGCCGCTGCTGCCGCGTTCGAGCGCATCGAGCCTGGCAGCGAGGGAGCGCAGGAGCTCGAGCTGGGTGTCGTTCACTTCGTAGAGGTGCGACCAGGCCCGGTGGTCCGCTTCGTCTTTGATGCGGTCGCGTTCTGCAGCCCGGTTCGCGGCGGTGAGCATCGTGGGCACGAAGAGGGATTGCATGACGCCTCCGAGGATGAAGAAGAGGAACGAGTACGGGTACGGGTCGAAACCCCGATTGTGGAGCATGCCGGTCTGCCAGGCGGCCCAGCCGGCGATGAGGAGCCAGAGGAAATGGAAGAACGCCATGGTCCCGGCGATGCCGACGATGTGGTCGGCGAGCCAGCCGTTGGCGCGGCGAAGGGATGTTTCCTCGCGGCGGATGGCGGCGAGGACGTGCTGGGGATGCACAGGGAGACCGGGGCGGGCATGCAGCTCGACGAGGTCGGCGACACCGTCGTTCGGGGTGGTCCTGGACATTGACCTGCTCCGCTAGGGGGTGGTTGGTCAACGACGGTACGCACTCCTGGACCTGGTGCAAGCGGCTTGACGGGCCTCATTGCGCGGGCGTATGCATTGGACACGAAATGCGGGGCGCCCGTGCGCCCCGTGGAGGGGGCAGCGTGAAGTTCCACTGGTTCCACCTGATGCCGTACCCGTACCTCCCGGACGACTTCAAGGAGCGCTACCGGAGCGTATGGGTGGATGTCCCGTACTCGCTGTTCGACCCGGTGAAGGGGCACCGCGTGTACAACGAGTACCTGGACGAGCTGGAGTACGCGGAGCAGTGCGGGTTCGACGGCATCTGCTGCAACGAGCATCACTCGAATGCGTACGGGCTGATGCCGAGCCCGAACCTGATCGCGGCGGCGCTGGCCCGGCGGACGTCGCGGGCGGGGCTGGTGGTGCTGGGGAACTCCATCGCGCTCTACAACCCGCCGCTCCGGGTGGCGGAGGAGTTCGCGATGCTCGACTGTATCTCAGGCGGCCGGCTGGTGGCCGGGTTCCCCGTGGGGACGAGCATGGACACGAACTTCGCGTACGGGATGACGCCGGCGACGCTGCGGGAGCGATACTACGAAAACCACGATTTCATCCTGCAGGCGTGGACGAACCACGACACATTCCATTTCAACGGGAAGTACAACCAGGTGCGGTACGTGAACCCGTGGCCGCGGCCGCTGCAGCAGCCGCATCCGCCGATCTGGATCCCCGGCGGGGGCTCCCTGGAGACGTGGGATTGGACGACGGAGAAGGATTATGTCTACTGCTACCTCTCCTACTTCGGCTACCTGCGCGGCAAGGGGGTGATGGACCAGTACTGGGCGCGGGTGGATGAGCTGGGCGGGGAGTTCAACCCGTACCGGGCGGGGTTCCTGCAGCTCGTGTGCGTGGCGGAGAGCGACGCGGACGCCGAGCGGCTGTACAGCGAGCATGTGGACTACTTCTACAACCGCTGCCTGCATGTTTACGGGGGATTCGCGGACGCGCCGGGCTACCGGACGCTGCGGACGGTGAAGGCCGGGATTACGGCGCAGGTGGGGGCCCAGGCGAGCGCCCAGCGCTCGGGGCTGACGTGGTCGGATTTCGTGAAGCAGGGGTATGTGGTGGCCGGGAGTGCGGCGAGCGTGGCGCAGCAGCTCGAGGAGGTCATCCGGGGGCTGAAGGTCGGCCACCTGATGTGCCTGATGCAGATCGGGGACATGCCGCGAGAGAAGGTGATGTACAACACGAAGCTGTTCGCGGAGAAGGTGATGCCGAAGCTTCGGCACCTCTGGAGCGAGTACGAGGACCGGTGGTGGATTCGGCCGCTGCCGGAGTCGGAGCGGGCGAAGCCGGCGGAGTGGCGGGAACCGGCGCAGGTGTAGGCGCCGGGGCGGGCGCGCCGGGTCGCGGAGCAAGGGAGATGCACCGGGGCTGCCCTCGCGGGGGCAGCCCCGGTGTTCGGTTTTGGGTGCCGGGATGAGGAGCGGGCGGCCTAGTCGTCGTCCATGCCGCCGCCGAAGTCGCGGCGCGGGGGCGGCGGGGCGCCTTCGGGCGCGGGGGTGCGGCGGACCCAGCCGCGGGTGGCCCCGCCGAGGGGTGCGGGGGTGGATGGAGCCGGGCGGGAGGGCTGGGAAGGGCCGCCGCGCTGGGGCTGGGAGGAGCCGCCGCCGGGGCGGCCGCCGCGGTCGCGGTCGCCGCGGTCGCCGCGGTCGGAGGGGCGGCCCGGGCCGCCGCCGGAACCGCCGCGGGGGCCGCGGTCGCGAGCGCCCTCGCGGGTGGCAGCAGCGGCCTGTTCGGGCGATTCGCCGAGGAGGACGGCCCGCCGGGAGAGGTTGATCCGCCCGAGGCTGTCGATTTCGGAGACCATGACGGTGACTTCGTCGCCGACTTTGACCTCGTCCTCGACGCTGCGGATGTGGTCGGCGCCGAGCTGGGAGATGTGGATGAGGCCTTCTTTGCCGGGGAGGATTTCGACGAAGGCGCCGAAGTTGAGGAGGCGGGTGACCTTGCCGGTGTAGATTTCGCCGACCTGGACCTCTTTGGTGAGGCCTTCGATCATGCGGATGGCTTTGCGGGCGACCTCTTCGTTGGGGGAGCCAACGATGACGGTGCCGTCTTCCTGGATGTCGATGGTGGCGCCGCCGGCCTCGTCCTGGATGCGGCGGACGGTCTTGCCGCCGGGGCCGATGAGGGTGCCGATCATGTCCTGCGGGATTTTGAGCTTGTACATCTTGGGCGCGTGCGGTGAGAGCTCGGGCCGCGGCGCGGGGATGACTTCGAGCATGCGCTGGAGGATGTACTCGCGGGCCTCGCGGGCCTGCTGGAGGGCCGTGGCGAGGAGCTCCCGGGAGACGCCTCCGATTTTGATATCCATCTGGAGGGCGGTGATGCCTTTTGCGGTGCCGGCGACTTTGAAGTCCATGTCGCCCATGAAATCTTCCTGGCCGGCGATGTCGGTGAGGACGCGGTAATCGCCGTTTTCGCCCATGATGAGGCCCATGGCGATGCCGGCGACCGGGTCGGAGATGGGGACACCGGCATCCATCAGGGCGAGGGTGCTGCCGCAGACGGAGGCCATGGAGGTGGAGCCGTTGGAGGACATCACCTCGCTGACGAGGCGGAGGGCGTAGGGGAACTCTTCTTCGGAGGGGATGACCGGTTCGAGGGCGCGCTCGGCGAGGGCGCCGTGGCCGATCTCCCGGCGGCCGGCGCCGCGGAGCGGACGGACTTCGCCGACGGAGTAGGGCGGGAAGTTGTAGTGGTGCATGTACCGCTTGTACTCGTCGGGCGAGAGGGTATCGAGCTTCTGCACCATGCTGAGGCCGCCGAGGGTGGCGATGGTGAGGACCTGGGTCTGGCCGCGCTGGAAGAGGCCGGAGCCGTGGGTGCGGGGCAGGACGCCGACGTGGATGTCGAGGGGGCGGATCTCTTTGATGCCGCGGCCGTCGGCGCGGATGCCCTGCTCGAGGATGCGCTGCCGCATGGCCTTTTTGATGATGTTCCAGAGGGCATCGGCGATGTCAGCGGAGGAGAACCGGTCGCCGAAGCGCTCCTGGAGCTCCTGGCGGACGGCTTTGTTGGCATCGGAGCGCTCGGACGCGGCGGTGGCGACGAGCTCGGGGATGCGGTCCTTCAGGTAGTCGGAGATGACGGCGACGGCTTCTTCGTTCTCTTTCGCCGGGGTGTAGGGCTTTTTGACGGGAGCGACGTCTGCAGCGATCTGCTCCTGGAGGGCGATGATCTTCCGGTTGGCGTCCATGGCGACTTCGATCGCCTCGAGGACGACGTCTTCGGCGACCTGCTTGGCGCCGGCTTCGACCATGACGACGGCGTCTTTGGTGCCGGCGACGACGATGTCGAGGTCGCCCCGCTCGGTCTCATCGAAGGTGGGGTTGACGATGTACTGGCCGTCGAGGCGGGTGACGCGGACGGAGGAGACGGGGCCGTTGAAGGGGATATCGCTGATGCCGAGGGCGGCGGAGGCGCCGATGGTGATGAGGGTATCGGGCTGGTGTTCGCGGTCGGCGGAGAGGGTGGTGGCGATGACCTGGACTTCGTTGCGGAAGCCTTTCGGGAAGAGCGGCCGGAGGGGGCGGTCGGTGAGGCGCATGGCGAGGATGGCGTCGGTGGAGGCGCGGCCTTCGCGCCGGGGGAAACCGCCGGGGATCTTGCCGACGGCGTAGAGGCGCTCTTCGTAGTCGACGGTGAGCGGGAAGAAGTCGATGCCTTCACGGGCCTCGGCCATGCAGACGGTGACGAGGACGACGGTATCGCCGAGGCGGACGGTGACGGCGCCGTTGGCCTGCTGGGCGAGGATGCCGTGCTGGATGGTGAGGGTCTTCCCCCCGATTTCGATTTCGTAGGTACGCGGGTCGTTCATGGTAGTCAATTCGTGTGCTTCATCTCAGCTGCTGGAGTGGCCGTGGGGGGTTGGGCCACGGTGCCCGTTTCGCGGCGGCTCCGCGATGGCGGGACGCAGGTGAGGAAGGCGACAGCGGGGCGGTTGCGGACCCCGCGGGGAGCGAAAAAGCCTCCGCTATTTGCGGAGGCCGAGGCGGGCGATCAGTTCGCGATACCGGTTGACGTCGCGGCTGTTGAGGTAGCGGAGCTGCCGCCGACGCTGCCCGACGAGCTTGAGCAGCCCGCGACGGGTATGGTAGTCGTGCTTGTGGGCCTTGAGGTGCTCGGTCAGGTATTTGATTCGCTCGGTCAGGATGGCGACCTGCACTTCCGGGGACCCGGTATCCGTCGGGTGGGTGCCGAACTCCTTGATGAGGTCGGTCTTGCGCTCTTTGGTCAGCAACCTTGTTCTCTGTCTTCCTTTTCCTGTCGTCTCTACGCCTTCACGCTAGCATATGGGCATGGTTACCGGCAATCCGGCGAACGGTCACGGCGTGCTGGTCCTGCTCTCGGGGGTGCCGGGGAGCGGCAAGACGACGCTGGCGAAACGGCTCGCGGAGCGGCTGGGGGCGGTGCACGTGGAGAGCGATGCCATCCGGCGGCAGCTGTTCCCCGAACCGGCGTACGCCCCGGCAGAGCACGGGGCGGTGTTCGCGCGCGCTGAAGCGCTCGTGGCGGACGGGCTGGCCGGGGGACAGACGGTCATCATGGACGCGACGAACCTGTCGCGGCGGGATCGGCGGCGCTTCCTCTGCCTGGGGAGGCAGGCGGCGGGGGTCGTGGCCGTGCGGGTGACTGCGCCGGAGGAGGTGGTGCGACGGCGGCTGGCCCGCCCGCGGGAGGGGCATTCGCAGGCGGGGGTGGAGGTGTTCGAGCGGATGCTGGGGCGGGCGGAGCCGCTGGAGCTGCCGGCGGTGGTGGTCGATACGCGTTTCGACCTCGAGCCGAGCCTCGCGTTGATCGCCCGGCTGGTGGAGCGGCTGCGGTGAGCGGACCGGCCCGGCCGGTGATGGTGATGCGGGCACGGCCGCTGGCCGGCGAGGCGGAGCCGTTTTATCGCTGGGTGCGCGAGGTGCACCTGCGCGATACGCGGGCTGTGCCGGGCGTCGTCGGGGTGCGGGCCGCGTTCACCCCGGGCGGCGAGGTGCTGGCGGTGTACGTGCTGCGCGACGGCGAGGCGGTCGGCCAGGCGCTGCAGAGCGCGGAGGCCGCGTACGCCCGGGGGACACTGGAGCAGTGGGCCGACCGGCTGGCGGAGCTGCGGTTCGAAATCTATGCCCCGGTGCCGCCGCTGCGCGTCTTTGCGTCGATCAACTGAACGGCGGCAGGTGAAACCGGGTCTGCCGGGCGGGCGCGGCAGACCCGGTCTGACGGGAGGCTGGACCGGCGGGGTTTACTGGAGCTTGATCTGGATGGACTTGGTCTCCATGTACTCCTCGAGGCCGAGGTCGCCGAGTTCGCGCCCGAGGCCGCTCTGCTTGTAGCCGCCGTAGGGCATGTTGTAGAGGCCCGTGCTGTGGTAGGCGTTCACCCAGACGGTGCCGGCGCGGAGGCCTTTGGCGACCTTGAAGGCGACGTTGATGTCGCGGGTCCAGACGGCGGCAGCGAGGCCGTACATGGTGTCGTTGGCAGTCCGGATGACGTCGTCGAGGTCATCGAAGGTGAGGACGGAGAGGACGGGGCCGAAGATCTCTTCGCGGGCGATGGTGGCCTGGTTCGAGACTTCGTCGAAGATGGTGGGTTTGACGAAGAGGCCCTTTTCGAGGCCGGGGTCGGTGGCGCGGGAGCCCCCGATGAGGAGCTTCGCCTCCTGCTTGCCGCGTTCGAGGTAGTTCTCGACCTTGGCGAGCTGGTTTTCGTTGATGATGGGCCCCATGGTGGTGGCGGGGTCGAAGGGGTCGCCGAGTTTGAGGGTCTGGCTGAGAGCCGTGAGCTTGCCGACGAATTCGTCTTTGATGGGCCTGGCGACGAGGAGGCGGGAGCCGGCCTGGCAGACCTGGCCGCTGTTGAGGTAGATGCCGAAGAAGGCGCCGGCAACGGCGGCATCGATGGGGGCATCGGGGAAGACGATGTTCGGGGATTTGCCGCCGAGCTCGAGGGAGATTTTCTTGACGTTGTTGGCAGCGGCGCGCATGACGGCTTTGCCGCTGGCCGTAGAGCCGGTGAAGGCGACCTTATCGACGAGTTCGGAGGCGGCGATGTGCTGGCCGACGAGGGCGCCGTTATCGGTTTCGCTGGTGACGACGTTGAAGACGCCCTTCGGGAGGCCGGCTTCGGCGAGGAGCCCGGCGAGCATGAGGGTGGAGCCGGGCGTGTAGTGGGAGGGTTTCGCCACCATGGTGCAGCCCGCGGCGATGGCGGGCCCGATCTTCCAGGAGATGAGGATGAGGGGGAAGTTCCAGGGGGTGATGATGCCGACGACGCCGACGGGCTCGTGCGCGACGATGCCGATGGCGTCGGGGAGCTGCTGGGTGAAGGATTCGCCCTTCAGGTTGAGGGCCTTCGCGGCGAAGAGCTGGAAGACCTCGGCGGTGAGCATGACTTCGCCGAGGGCCATGGTCTTCGGCTTGCCGACCTCGGCGGCGATGCAGGTGGCAAAGGCGTCGGCGCGCTGGACGAGGAGGTCGGCGGCCCGGCGGAGGATGGCGGCGCGGTCGGCGGCGGGAGAGGTTGGCCAGGAGGTTTCGTCGAAGGCGCGGCGGGCGGCGAGGATGGCGCGCTGGGCATCTTCGGTGCCGCTGTTGGGGTAGATGCCGACGGGGGAGCCGTCGTACGGGCTGGTGCGGGTGAAGGTGGCGCCGCTGACGGCGTCGACCCATTCGCCATCGATGAACTGCTGATAGGTGGTGACGCCGGGGCGTTCTGCGACGGATGTCACGGGTAGGGGCCTCCTCCTGGGGGAATGCTGGCGGGCTGACGCCGGCTGCTGCCGGGCCGGCGGACAGGGCCTCCTGTATTGTAGATATCGGGAGCGAAAATTGGTCAGGCGGAGTGATGGGGGGCGGGGAGACGGGCCGCGAGGGCACGGGTGAAGGCCGGCCAGGCGCGTTCGACGGCGAGAGCGATACCGAACCCGGCGAAGGCGACGACCCCGCCGAAGACCGCATCGAGGATGAAGTGGTTCCCGGTCATGACGACGGCGAGGAACATGGCGACCGGCCAGGCGATGCCGAAAGCGAGGGCGACGGGGTGCCGCCCGACCCATGCGACGACGGCGCCGAGGAGGAGGGCCCAGCCGAAGTGGAGGCTGGGGACGGCGGCGAAGGGGTTGACGAAGGCCTCGGTTTCCTGGGCGTTGTAGCCGAAGCGGTCGAAGGCGGCCATGGTGTCGATGAACCCGGAGAAGGGAACGAGCCGCGGCGGGGCGACGGGGAAGAGCCAGTAGATGACGACGCCGATGGCGCCGGAGGCGAGGAAGGCGTTGCGGGTGCGGTAGTAGGCGTGACGGTGGGCGAGGAAGAGCCAGACCGCGAGGAGCGCGACGAGGGGCATATGACCCCAGAAGTAGACCCAGTTCATGGCCTTGATGGCCCAGTAGGAATCGAGAATCCAGGCCTGCATGCGGAGCTCCCAGTAGATGTGGAGCTGCCGCTCGAGTTCGATGAGGTAAACGGCGCGGACCACCGCTTCGCCGGCGCGGCCGACGACCATGCTGCGAACGGTGAAGTAGATGAGGAAGGCGACCACGACGACGATAGCCTCGTAGATGCCGTAGCGTCGGATGACGCGCCAGGCGCGGAGGCTGGGTTCGAGGAGGCGTTCGGCAGGCCGGGACATCGTTTCGTGAGCTTCGGTGGCCGGCCGGTCGAGGCGCGGCGATAATGCAGTGTTCAAGGTAGCATGCCGGCGCAAGGCCGGGAGTCTGACGGGGGAAAAGCACGTGAAGGTTCGAGTCGAGCAGGGCGATATCGCCCGGTACGGGGCGGATGTGCTGGTGGTCAACCTGTTCGAGGGGGTGACGGCGCCGGGGGGCGGGACGGGGGCGGTGGACCGGGCGCTGGAGGGGGCGATTTCGAAGGTCATCGCAGCCGGGGACCTGCGCGGGAAGTCGGGGGAGCTGGTGGTGCTCCACACGCTCGGGCGCATCCCGGCGCCGCGGGTGGCGGTGGCCGGGCTGGGAAGCCGCGAGGGCTTCGATATCGACGCGGTGCGGAACCTGGCAGCGAACGTGGTGCGGGGCCTGCGCCGGCCGGGGGTCCGGAAGGTCGCGACGCTGGCGCACGGGGCCGGGGTCGGGGGGCTCGACCCTGAGGCAGCGGCCCAGGCGATTGCGGAGGGGTCGATCCTCGGGGGCTACCGCTTCCTGAAGCACAAGACGGCGAACGACGAGGAGCGGGCCGAGATCGATGAGGTCGTCATCGTCGAGCACGACGGGGGGAAGGTCGCGGCGATGCAGCGGGCAGTCGAGCGGGGCACGGTGCTGGCCGAGGCGACGAACATCGCGCGGGACTGGGCGAACGAGCCGTCGAACCACCTGACGCCGACCATGCTGGCGGAGCGGGCGGAGGCGCTCGCCCGCGAGGCGGGGATGGAGTTCGAGGTGCTGGAGCGCCGGGAGATGGAGCGGAAGGGGATGGGAGCGCTGCTCTCGGTGGCGAAGGGGAGCGCCGAGCCGCCGAAGCTCGTCCGGCTCGGCTGGCGCGGGCGCGGGGGCGAGGGGTGGGACCTCGCGCTGGTCGGCAAAGGCATCACGTTCGACACGGGCGGGATCAGCATCAAGCCGGCGGCGAACATGGAGGCGATGAAGGCCGACATGACCGGGGCGGCGTCCGTCATCGCGGCGGCGTGGGCGCTGGCCCGGCTGGGGGCGAAGGTGAACGTCGTCGCGATTGCGCCGTGCACCGAAAACATGCCCTCGGGGAGTGCGACGAAGCCGGGCGACGTGGTGCGGGCGATGAACGGGCGAACGATCGAGGTGATCAACACGGATGCGGAAGGGCGGCTGGTGCTCGCCGATGCGCTCTGCTGGGCGAACGAACTGGGGGCAAAGCGGATCGTCGACGTGGCGACGCTGACCGGCGCGGTGACGACCGCGCTGGGCGATATCTGCTACGCGCTGATGACGAACGACGAGACGCTCTGCCGGCAGGTGGAAGAGGCGGCAGCGGCGGCGGGGGAGAAGACGTGGCGGCTGCCGATGTGGAAGGAGTACGACGAGTTCATCAAGAGCGACGTGGCGGACTGCCGGAACGTGGGGACGGGGAACCGGGGCGCGGGGACGATCGTTGGGGCGAAGTTCCTCGAGCCGTTTGCGGGGAAGACCCCATGGGTGCACCTGGATATCGCGGGGGTGGACAACCTCTCGGCGGACCGGGGCTGGGCGACGAAAGGGGCGAGCGGCTATAGCGTACGGGCGCTGATCAACCTGGGGCTGCGGCTATCGGAGGCGTGAGGCTCGCGGCCCTGGCCGGGGCCATTCGCCGGCTCAGGCCGGGGAGGTGAGCCGGCGGAGCGGCGCGGACGCGAGGCCCCGGGCTGCCGGGCGGGCCGCCGGCCCGGCGAGGACCGTGAGGTCGAGCTTGACGAAGGCACAATCGCCCTCGACGGTGACCTGCGGGCGGAAGGGGGAGTTGCGAAGCACGGTGAGCATCGGGGTGTTTTCGCAGAGGACGACGGCGGTGAAGCGGTCGATGCCCTGGCCGCGGGCGTGCTCGGCGAGCCGCTCGAGGAGGGCGGGGCCGATGCCCTGGCCCTGGAGGGCGTCTTCGACGATGAAGGCGACCTCGGCGGAGCGGGGAGTGTCGCGCTCATAACGGCCGATGCCGTGGATCGTGTCGCTTTCGAGCGGACTGGCGACGAAGGCGGCGCGGTCACGGAAGTCGACGGTGCAGAGATGGCGGGCGAGCTCCTCGGTCAGGCGGCGGCGCGGGGTGAAGTAGCGCATGCGGAGGCTTTCGCGGGAGACCCGTTCCCGGAACGCGAACAGGTTGGGGACGTCCTCCGGGCGGATAGGGCGCAGCCGCATCGCCTGACCGGAGCGCGTCGTGAACCGGCGCTCGGGCGGAAACGTGACATCCATAGGTCGAGTATGGCAGGCGCCCGGCCGGAATCCGGTTATCGTTCCGTCCAGATTGCGGATTCTGATGCGGGGACGAAGGAGTGTCTATCGCGTCACTCGGCGCCGGAGAGGGTGCGGACGGTTGGAGCGATGGCCGAATCGGCCACGGCGCGGGGTCTGGCTGGGCGGGCGAAGAGGACGGCGAAGGCCGCGAGGTAGGTGAGGAGGGCGGTGATGGTGAAGGGGACGGTATAGCCGCCGGTCGCGTCGTGGATGATGCCGACGCCGATGGGGCCGAGGCCGCTGCCGACCTGCCCGGCGAGGCTGATGAGCCCGAAGATGGAGCCGAAGGAGACCATGCCGAAGATTTCGCCGACGAGGAGGGACTGCATCATGTAGACGTTGCCGATGGTGAGGCCGAAGACGAGGGTGAGGGCCCAGGTGAGCGGGATGCTGTCGGTGTGGATGATGACCATGATGGCGGTCGCCTGGACGACGAAGAGGATGACGGTGAGGAGGCGCCGGTCGACGTTGTCGGCGAAGATGCCGACGGCGAGCCGGGCGACGATGGAGCCGAACGCGGTGACGGAGATGGTGAAGGCGGCGGCGCTGCGGGAGCCGAGGCGGTCCTCGAGGAAGGTGACCTGGTGGACGACGTAGCCGGTCTGGGCGATGAGGACGAGGAGGAAGGCGATGAGGATGCCCCAGAAGCCGACGGTGCGGATGGCCTCGGCGCGGGTCCAGGGGCGCATCTGGGCGGCGATGGCGGCGTGCTCGTCGGCCGGCTGGGCCCTCCCGGGGGGGTCGCCGTCGGGGAGCATGCCGACGTCCCGCGGGTCGAAGACGATGACGCCGAGGATGACCGGGACGGCGGTGATGATGACGAGGGCGCCGAGGACGGGGGTGGCGAGTTCGAGCCCGCCGGCATCGATGAGACGGCTGGCGATGGGCGCGAGGACGACTCCGCCGAGCGACACCCCGGTGAAGGAGATGCTCATGGCGAGCGCGCGGCGGCGGATGAACCAGCGGGTGAGGATGGCGTTCACCGCGATGTTGCTCGACATGCCGAAGGCGACGGCGAAGACGAAGTAGACGAGGTAGAGCTGCCAGAGTTCGTTCACGATGCCGATGAGGGCCGCGCTCACGCCGTTGATGACGCTCCCGATGAGCATGAAGCGGAGGGGGCCGTACTTATCGACGTAGGGGCCGACGATAGCGGCGGTGAGACCGGAGACGCAGAAGTAGATGGCGGGTGCCCAGCTCACCTCGGCGGTCGTCCAGCCGTGGGCATCCCTGAGGGGCTTGAGGAAGATGGGGAGGCCGTAGTAGCCGACGCCGACGCCGACCATCATGAGGAGGGCGCAGGCGATGGCGATGTTCCAGCCGTAGAACCAGCGGCGCGGCAGGAGCCGGGCCGCGGGGGGAAGGGCGTGCGGCGCGGTCGGCGCTGTCATTCAGCGTACTTTAATCAATTTCGGGGAGCGCTGCCTGCCGGGGTTCAGCGGCCGTGGAAGACGGGCTCGCGCTTTTCGACGAAGGCCCGGGCGGCGTTGCGGTGGTCTTCGGTCTGGCCGCTGGCGATCATGTTCTCGGCCTCGCGGGTGAGGGTATCGGCGAAGGTGTTGGTTTCGCCGAAGACGAAGTTGTCCTTCATGCGGGCGTAGGCGAGGGTGGGGCCGCTGGCGAGCCGCTTTGCGAGGGCCATGGTCTCGGCCCAGAACTGGTCGTGCGGGACGACGCGGGAGACGAGGCCGAGTTCGAGGGCGCGGGCGGCATCGATGATGTCGGAGAGGAAGTAGAGTTCCCGGGCGCGCATCGGGCCGACGAGGCGCTGGAGGAGCCAGGTCCCGCCGAAGTCGCCGCTGAAGCCGACCTTCGCGAAGGCGGTGGTGAAGCGGGCCTGGTCGCTGGCGATGCGGAGGTCGGCGGCGAGGGCGATGCTGAGCCCGGCGCCGGCGGCGACGCCGTTAATCGCGGCGATGGTCGGCTTCGGCATCTCGTGGAGGAGGCGTGAAACCTCTTCCTGCTGGCGGAGCACATCGACCCGGGAGACGAGGCCGGCACCGCTGCCGGCGGCGGCGCGTTCGTTCGACTCGGCCATGGCTTTGACGTCGCCGCCTGCGGAGAAGGCGCGGCCGGCGCCGGTGACGACGACGCAGCGGACGGCGGGGTCGTCGGCCGCCCGGGCAGCGACGGCGGCGAGGGTATCGAGCATGGCGGGGTTCATGGCGTTGAGGGATTCGGGCCGGTTCAGGGTGATGACGAGGACGCTGTCTTCGGTGGAGGTAAGGACGACGTCGGACATGGGAGGGAGGTCCTTTCTGGCTGCAGGGGGTGGATGGGATTGTAGAGGAGGTTGCGGGTTGGAGGTTGGAGGTTAGAGGTGGAAGCGGAGAGCGGAACGGCCAGCACCCGGGGTGGTAGGCTGTTGGCGCCGGGGCGAGCGGCGCAGCCGGCATACGCTTTCCAGGAGTGACGCCTGTGACGGGAACGGAGCGGCGGTACGAGGTCGTGGTCATCGGGAACGGGTCGGCCGGGGATAACATCGCCCGGACGCTGGGGCGGCAGGGGCGGAAGGTGGCCCTCGTCGAGATGGCGCACCTCGGGGGTGAATGCCTGAACGACGGCTGCGTCCCGAGCAAGGCGCTGATCGAGGTGGCGCGGGAGGCGCGCTGGCGGCCGGTCAGCTGGACGGAGGCGCTGGCGCGCGTGCAGGCCGTCCAGCTGCTGGTCCGGGGGAACGACCCCGGGGGCGGGCTCGACCGGGACGGGGTGGACCTGTACTGGGGGGAGGCGCGGTTCGCCGCGCCGGGTCGGGTCGTGGTCGGCGAGACGGTGCTCCTCGCGCCGGACGTGGTGGTGGCGACGGGGACGGCGCCGGGGCTGCCGCCCGTCCCGGGGCTGGCCGAGGCGAAGCCGCTGACGAACCGGACGGTCTTCCGGCTGCCGCAGCTCCCGCGCCGGCTGGGGGTGGTCGGCGGCGGGCCGATCGGCCTGGAGCTTGGGCAGGCGCTCCACCGGCTGGGGGCGGAGGTGACGCTCTTCGAAGCGCTGGACCGGGTGGCAGCGACGGAGGAGCCGGAGGTTTCGCTCGAGCTCCAGCGGCTGTTCGAAGCCGAGGGAATCCGGGTGGTGACCTCGGCGAGGCTGGAACGGGTGGAGCGGCGCGCGGACGGGACGGTGGCGGTCAGCACGCCCGACGGGCGGTTCGAGGTGGACGACCTGCTGGTGGCGGCCGGGCGGGTCCCGGTCATCCCCCCGGGGCTGGCCGACCTCGGGCTCGAGCGTGACCGGCGGGGCTTCGTCGTCATCGAGCCGTGCGGGCGGACGAGCGTGCCGGGGACCTGGGCGGCGGGCGACGTGACGGGGAAGTTCCAGTTCACGCACTATGCGGCGTACCAGGCGCACCACATCGCGAAGCACATCGCCGAGGGGGTGTGCGAGCCGATCCCGGACGCTGTCGTGCCGTGGGCGATTTTCACCGACCCGGAGGTCGGGCACGCCGGGATGACGGAGGGGCAGGCGCGGGAGCGGGGGCTGGAGGTGCGCACGGGGATGCTGGCCGCGCGGGAGCTCGACTGGTTCCGGACGACGGGGCAGGTGGAGGGGTTCGCGAAGGTGGTGGCCGATGCCGAGACCGGCGTGCTGCTCGGCGCCCACTTCCTCTGTGCGCGGGCGAGCACCCTCGCCGGGGAGGCGTGCCTGGCGATTCAGCACGGCCTGACCGCGCGCCAGGTGGCATCCACCATCCACCCGTACCCGACGGCCGGGGAGCTGTTCCGGTGGGCATGCGCGCGCGCGGTCTCGGGGCGGGGGTGATTGCGCGGGGGGCGTGCGGACGGTAGCCTCGCACACATGTTCGACGAGCCACGGGGGCAGCTGCGGGAGCGGCTGCGGGCCGCGCTCCATCAGCCGACCCGGCGAAACGGGGCGGGCCTCGACCGGAGCGTCACGGCGCGGGCCGACCTTTCGACGCTCGGGGGCCGGTGGTTCGAGTCGCCGCTGGGGCCGGGCTACGTCATCGAAAGCGTGTACGACGGGGGGTACTGCCACGGGGCGGTGCCGCTCCACCAGGCGCTGGCCCTGCCGCTGGCGCGGCTGGCGCGGCAGGTGCGGGACGCGCGGCTGGCGGACGTGGCACCCGGGGCGCTCCGGTTCGTGGACACCGAGACGACGGGGCTCGGGGGTGCGGGGACGCTGGTGTTCCTCTGCGGCGTGGCCCGGTTCGAGGGCACCCGGCTGGTGCTGCGGCAGTACCTGCTGCCCGGGCCGGAGTTCGAAGGGGGGCTGCTCGGGGGGCTTGGCGAGGAGCTGGAAGCGGCAGGGGGCCTCGTCAGCTACAACGGCAAGGCGTTCGACATCCCGGCGCTGGAGACGCGGTATGTCCTCTCGCGGCGCCGGCCGCGGCTGCGGGAGCTGCCGCACCTTGACCTGCTCCACCCGCACCGGCGGCTCTTCCGGGGGGAGTTCAGCTCGCACCGGCTGGCGGCGGTGGAGCGGGAGCTCCTCGGGTTCGAGCGGGAGGACGACTGTCCCTCGTGGGAGGTGCCGGAACGCTACCGGCGTTTCGCGCGGGACGGCGACCCGACCCACATCCAGCCGGTGCTGCGGCACAACGCGTGGGACGTGCTCTCGCTGGTAGCGCTGGCAGCCCGCCTGGGAGCGAGCTGCGACGACCCGGCGCGGCCGCTTCAGGCGGCGCGGGCGGCGGAGTACGCGGGGGAGTGGGCGGCAGCGGCAGCGCGGTATGAAGCGGCTGCCGCGGGGGATGCGCCGCGGGCGGCCCGCCTGGAGGCGCTCGAGCGGGCGGCACGGGCCTACGCTCGGGCGGGCGACTTCGAGCGGGCGGCAGCCTGCTGGCAGGCGCTGGTCGCCGAACCGCGGGCGCGGCGAGTGGCGCCGTACGTCGAGCTCGCGAAGCTGCGGGAGCACCGGCTCGGCGACCGGGCGGGCGCGCTGGCGCTCATCCGGGAGGCCGTTGGGCTGGCGGAGCGCGGGCTGCTCCGCCCCGGGAGCGGCGAGCTATCGCTGCCGGCGATGCGGCAGCGGCTGGCACGGCTGGAGGCGCGGGCAGGTCGGCGTGCGGAGCGCGGCCCCGGGGACCGGCTATTCGGCGGCGAGCTCGCCGAGGGCGGCCAGGGTGCGGGGGAGAGCGTCGCGGTCGCCCGGGGGCAGGACCGGCATGGCGAGGATTTCGCCGGCACCGAAGGCCGGTGCTTCGCGGAGGCGGGCCTTGACGGCCTCGGCGCTGCCGTGGACGACGAGGGCATCGATCATCCGGTCTGAGAGCTGGCCTTCGAGGGCCTCGGGAAAGCCGGCATCGGCGAACATCTGCTGGTAGAAGGGGACGCGGGGGTAGATGCCGAGCTGGCGGCGGGCGCCTTCGCGCACAGCCTCGAGGTCGCCGGAGACGACGACGGGGATGTGGGCGATGAGCGGCGGGGGCGTGCGGCCCGCCCTGTCGGCGCCCTGCCGGATGGCCGGGATGGCGACGTCGCGCAGGTAGGGGAGCGGGCAGACCCAGCTGATGGCGCCGTCGGCGAGCTCACCAGCGAGGCGGAAGCCGTTGGCGCGGAGGGCGGAGGCCATCACGGTTACCCCGGTGGGGCCGCCGAGGGAGCCGCGGGCGGTGAGCCGTTTGCCCTCGAAGGTGACCGAGCCGGTGCCGAGGACCGCTTTGAGGATGGTGAGGTATTCGCGGAGGTGCTCGAGCGGGCGTTCGAAGGGGATGCCCCAGGTGCCTTCGATGACGGGTTTGTGGCTGGGACCGACGCCGAGGCGGAGGCGCCCGGGCGCGAGGGCATCGACGGCTGCAGCGCCCTGGGCCATCGCCAGGGGGTGGCGCGGGAAGGTGGGCACGATGCTCGTGCCGAAGCGGATGCGTGAGGTGCGCATGGCGGCGGCACCGAAGACGGCGAACGGGTCCGGGGCGAGGCCACCGACGGTGAGCCAGGCGCACTGGACGCCGGCCGCTTCGGCGGCCACGATGCCTTCGACGAGTTCGGGAGCGGTGCGGGCCACGATGTGGACGCCGACGGTGACATCGCGCATGGGCAGGGGCCTCCGAGGACGGGAGTGGTGAGCCGAACTCTACCGGCCGCCGGTCAGCGGCGGAAGCGGTTCAGGACACGGGCGCCGGGCGGCGCCGGGCGGCGAAGACATCGGGCTCGCGAACGAGGAGCGCGGCAGCGGAAGCCGCGGCGACGAGGATGACGCCGATGACGATGTAGACGGCGCCGATGCCGGCGAAGCCGGAGGTGAAGCCGCCGCCGAGCGGCCCGAGGAGGAGCGCCATCGACTGCATGCTGGCGGCGAGGCCGAAGGCGCTCCCCTGCTTCCCTTCGGGGGTGCCGGCGGCGATGAGGGCGTTCGTGCCGGGGACCATGGCACCCTGGAAGAGACCGACAGCCCCGAAAAGGAGCATGAAGGGGAGGAGGCTGTGGGCGAGGGCGACCAGCGGGTAGAGGAGACCCGTGACGAGGGCAGCCCCGACGACGGTGTTGCGATAGCCGACCCGCTCGCCCAGGGGTGCGACGGTGAGCGCCGCGACGGTGCTGGTGAGCCCGATGACCGCGAAGACGAAGCCGGTTGCGGCTTCCTTGCGCATGTCCCAGGCGAAGCCGGGAAGCTCGAGGTGCACGCGGCCGTCGCCGGGGGTGGCGGCCGCGAAACGGTCGATGCTGAGCGGCATGACGGGGCGGACGAAGGTGGTCGAGAGCCAGAGGACGAAGAGGAGCACGAGGACGAAGACGACCTGCCGTTCGCCGATGACGATGCGGAGGTTGCCGAGGAGGCTGCCGCCGGGGTGTTTCGCCGCGGCAGCGGGAGCGGGCTGCGGGCCATCGACCGGGGTTTCGCGGACGAAGAGGTAGACGAGGACGGCGGCGATGCCGTAGAGGGCGGCACAGAAGATGAAGGATTCGCGGATGCCGAGGTTTGCGGCCACGATGCCGCCGAGGACGGGGCCGAGCATATTCGCGGCGAACTGGCCGGTCTGGAGCGTGCCGAGGGCGCGGCCGACCTGCTCTTTGGGGGTCGTGGCGGCGACGAGAGCGGCGGCGGCGCCCATGGTGCCGGCGAAGGCTCCCATGAGGAACCGGAGGATGATCAGCTGCCAGACGGCCTGGGCGATGCCCATGATGCCGATGAGGAGGCCGGCCCCGATGAGGGCGCGGAGGAACATCGGCTTGCGCCCGAAGCGGTCGGCGAGGGAGCCCCAGAGGGGTGCGGTCAGGGTGAGGGAGAGGCCCGTGGCGCTGGCGGTGATGCCGGTATAGAAGGCGACGCGGGATTCGTCGGTGACGCCGAGCTCCTGGATGAAGAAGGGGATGAAGGGGAAGACGAAGTTGGCGCCCATCAGGCCGACGAAGACGCCGACCCAGATGAAGACGAGGTTGCGGCGCCCGGCCGGCGGGGCAAGGGGGCTGCCCCCGGGGGCAGCCATCAGGGTCGGTCACCGGCAGCGGGCGTTCGAGGGAGGGAGGACACGGGACGTCACCAGGCGGGGCTCGTGGCTCTCATGATGCCATCGCGGGACGGCGGCGTCACGCGACGTACGATGTTCAACTCACGATTTTCTTTTCGTGTATGATGGCGAGAACTCAGCTCTCAGGAGGTACGCCAGTGACGGCGAAGGTCCCGATAACGGTGGCGCGGGGGGACGGCATCGGCCCGGAAATCATGGATGCGACGCTCCGCATCCTGGAGGCGGCGGGGGCCGCGCTCGACATCGAGGAGATCGAAATCGGCGAGAAGGCGTACCTGAAGGGGTACAGCGCCGGGATCGCGCCGGAGGCGTGGGAGTCGCTGCGGCGGACGAAGGTGTTCCTGAAGGCGCCGATCACGACGCCGCAGGGCGGGGGTTTCAAGAGCCTCAACGTGACCGTCCGGAAGACGCTCGGCCTGTACGCCAACGTGCGGCCGTGCACCGCCTACGCGCCGTTCGTGGAGACGAAGCACCCGGGGATGGACGTCGTCATCATCCGGGAGAACGAGGAAGACCTGTACGCGGGCATCGAGCACCGGCAGACGGACCAGGTGTACCAGTGCCTGAAGCTGATTACGCGGCCGGGGACGGAGAAGATCGTCCGCTATGCGTTCGAATACGCGCGGCGAAACGGCCGGAAGAAGGTCACCTGCTTCACCAAAGACAACATCATGAAGATGACCGACGGCCTCTTCCACAGGGTGTTCGAGGAGGTGGCGGCGGAGTACCCGGGCATCGAGGCGGAGCACTGGATCGTCGACATCGGGGCGGCGAAGCTGGCGGACACGCCGGAGGCGTTCGACGTGGTCGTGCTGCCGAACCTGTACGGCGACATCCTGAGCGACGTTGCGGCGCAGATTGCCGGGTCGGTGGGGCTGGCGGGTTCGGCGAACATCGGCGAGCACGGGGCGATGTTCGAGGCGATCCACGGGTCGGCGCCGCGGCGCGCGGGGCAGGACCTCGCCAACCCCTCGGGGCTGCTCCTCGGGGCGGTGATGATGCTGGTGCACATCGGGCAGGCGGACGTGGCGACGCGAGTTCACAACGCGTGGCTGCGGACCATCGAAGACGGCATCCACACGTATGACATCTACGACCCGGGGGTGAGCCGAGAGAAGGTGGGCACGCGGGCGTTTGCGGACGCCGTGATCGCTCGGCTGGGCCAGGAGCCGGTGCACCTGCGGCCGGTGCGCTACGCGGCAGGGGATGCGTTTACCCCGCCGGCGCTGAAGCCCCAGGCCCCGGCGAAGAAGGAGACGGTCGGGGTGGATGTGTTCGTGCACGACCCGGCGACGACGCCGGAGGCGCTGGCGGCGCGGCTGCAGCAGTACGAGGGGGACGGCCTGCGCCTGACGATGATCACGAACCGGGGCGTGAAGGTGTGGCCGGAGGGCCTGCCGGAGACGTTCTGCACGGACCACTGGCGCTGCCGTTTCATGGCCGAGGGGGCGACGACTCACGCGGCGGTCGTGGGCCTGCTGGGCCGGCTGGCCGGCGCGGGCGTCGATTTCATCAAGACCGAGCACCTGTGCACCTTCGACGGGGAGGCGGCGTTCTCGAAGGGGCAGGGGGAGTGAGCGGCGATGGTCTACCGGGTGCTGGTCGCGACGCGGCGTGGCTGGCAGGAGGTGTGGTGCCGCTGTGCAGCCGGGCGGGCATGCTTCGCTGACCCGGGCGAAGCGGCCCGGGCAGCGGAGGCGCACCGGCGCGGCTGCCGGCTCTTCGGTTCGGGGTTGATCTATCGGGTGGTGTCCGCCGAGCTGTTCGATTGAGGCGCGAGCCGGCGGCACCGGGCGTAGAATGGCGCGGTGCCGCGGCTGCCCGACCATCTCGAGACGGCCCTCGTGCGATATGCGCGGGGGCCCTCGCTCGTCCGCGAGGCGGTGCGCGGCGCCGGGCCGGCGGAGCTGTCGCGGCCGGGGGTCGGCGGCTGGTCGGTGCGGGACGTGCTGGTGCACCTGGCGGACGCCGAGCTCGTGCGGGCGGCGCGGCTGCGGTTCATGCTGGCCGACGAGGCGGCACCGGTGCTGCCGTCCTTCGAGGAAGAGCGGTGGAAGCGGCGGCTGCACTACCTGTGGCGCAGCCCGGAGGCTGCCCTGGCGCTCTACGATGCGCTGGTGTTTTCGAACGCGGAGCTGCTGCGGGCGTGCGATGCCGCGGCCTTCGCGCGCCGGGGCATCGTCGAGGGCGCGGAGCTGACCGTGGAGGAGCTGCTCCGACGGGGTGCGGAGCACGGTGAGGAGCACGCAGCGCAGCTGCAGACGCTGCGGGCAGGACAGGCCGGGCGCGACAGCTAACCGCGAAGGATTTCGAGGACGCGGTCGATTGCCCGGTAGCCGAACCCCGCGACGACCCCCCGGCAGACGGCCGCGACCGGGTCCGGGGTTTCGCCGTCCCACGGCCGGGCGCTGACGATGATGACGGGGGCAGGGTGGGCGCGGATGGCGTCGGCGACGCGGCCGGCGTGCGCCGCCTCGAGGTCGTCGCGGAAGAGGAGGGCGGGCAGGGGGCAGTTGGCGAGGATACCGGGGATATCGAGGGGCGAGGTGTACCGGTGGAGCTCGACGCCGGGCCAGTCGAGGTCGGCGGGCGCGTGGTGCGGGATGAGGACGAGGACGGGCTCCATGCTGCGAGTGTACGGGACAGGGCGCGCGGCAGGGGGTAGGATGCGCGCGATGGTGAAAGAATCGCTCCCGCCGATGGGGTTTCAGCTCCTGGTTGGCTTCGACATCACGGAGCGGGGGGACGGCGTGAGCCGCTGCCGGCTGGTGGTGGACGAGCGCCACCTGAACCCGCACGGGGTGGTGCATGGCGGGGTGCTGTACGCGATGGCCGACACGGGCATGGGGGCCGCCGTCTACAGCCGGCTGGAGCCCGACGAGTCGTGTGCGACGATCGAGGTGAAGATGGTGTACCTCGGAGCGGTCCGCTCGGGGGTGCTGGAGTGTGAGACGCGCCTCGTGCAGCGCGGTCGGCGGGTCGCGGTGCTCGAATCGGAGGTGCGGAACGGGGAGCGGCTCGTGGCGAAGGCGCTCGGGACGTTTGCCATCTTCGAGGACCGGGCGGCGGAGCGCGGCGATGGGGGCTGAGGGGCGGGTCGTTTCGCTGAACGTCTCGCCGGGCGGCGTGCCGAAGCTCCCGGTGGCGGCGGCGCGGGTGACGGTGCTGGGGATGGAGGGGGACCGCCAGGCCCACCCGGGGGTGCACGGGGGCCCGGAGCGGGCGCTCTGCCTGTTCTCGGCGGAGGTCATCGCGGCGCTGGCGGGGGAGGGGCACCCGGTCGGGCCGGGGACGACCGGCGAGAACGTGACGGTGGCGGGGCTCGACTGGGGGCAGATGGCGCCCGGCACGCGCTGGCGCCTCGGCGGGGAGGTGGAGATCGAGGTGACGCGGCCGACGACGCCGTGCAAGACGATTCGCGGGTCGTTCCGGGATGGGGACTTCAACCGCATCCACCACGCGCTCCACCCGGGCGAGAGCCGGGTGTATGCGCGGGTGCTGCGGGAGGGGGTGGTGCGGGTGGGCGACCCGGTGGTTCCGCTGGGCGTGGATTAGCCGAGGAACTCCGTGACGACGCGGGTGAACTCGGGGGTGTTTTCGAGCGGCACCATATGGCCGGCGCCGGGGATCATGGCGACCTGGGCGTTCGCGATTTTCGAACGGAAGAGCTCGGCGTAGGCCGGCGGGACGAGTTTGTCCTGGTCGCCCCAGACGATGAGGGTCGGGGCTTTGATGCGGTGGAGGCGCTTCTTGAGGCCTTTATCGGGGATGGGCCAGATGAACTTGCCGGTGGCGGCGAAGTTGGCGAGCTGGAAGTAATAGGCCTCGGCCATCTCCTCTTCGTTCGCGGGGGGGGCGAAGAGCTTCGGGATGACGGGGTTGGTGAGGTCGCCGAAGATGACGCCGGGGAGCTCGTTGGGCATGAGGATGAAGAGGTCGGTGACCGGGGTCTCGTCCATCCAGAGACCGACGGGGCAGATGAGGACGAGCTTTTTCACCATATCGGGCCGGGCGGCGGCGAGCTCGGCGGCGAACATGCCGCCGATGGAGTGGCCGGCGAGGAAGAACGAGGTGAGGCCGAGGGCGTCGCAGAAGTCCTGGTAGTAGACGACCATGTCGTGGACGTCGTCGATCTGGTCGAGGCCGGGGGTATCGTCCCAGCCGGGGTGGGTGGGGACGATGACGTCGTAGTGCTCGGCGAGGGCGAGCATTTCGGGGGTCATGCCTTTGCGGACGCCGCCGGCGGCGTGGAGGTAGAGGAGGGGCTGGCCCGACCCTTTGCGATAGACGGGGACCTGGAAGGTGCCGTCGCGGACGGGGATGACCTGGGGTTCGGGAGAGGTCATGGCATCGCCTTTCGCTTTGCGGTGGTGGGGTGGGAGGTGCCCGGGGGCTCGCCGGGCGGCCGTGAGGCCCGGCCGGAACTGTACCCGAACCGGGGAGGGGGTGCCAGCCGGCTCAGGACGGGCGGGTGAGCGGCGGGCCATCGAACCGCTCGAGGGTCGCGAAGGCCTCCACGGGCTTCCGCTTGAGGCGGGTGAGCTGCCGGGCGGGCCGGCCGAGGGTGATGACTGTCGCAACGGCGAACTGGGGCGGGAGGCCGAGGAGCGCCTGGAGGTCGGGTTCTCGGCTGACCGGCATGGTGGTGAGGGTCCCGCCGAGGCCCTCGTTCCGGGCGGCGAGGAGGATGTTCCAGGCGAAGGGATAGATGGAGGCGCCGCCGGTGATGCCGATGCGGTCGAGCTCCTGGTCGATGGCGGCGACGACGGAGAGGTCGACGCAGACGGCGAGGAGAACGGGGGCAGCGCGGTACGGCTCGGTGAGGAGCGGGGGGACGGGGGCGGCAGCGACCTGCTCGGGGGTGAGCTTCGTAGGGACCACGGTGTTCCAGGGGTTTTCGCCGGCGGCGACCTGGGCCGCGTAGCGGCGGGCGGCGGGGAGGGCGGCCTCGGCGACGGCGGCTTTGGTGGCAGGGTCGCGGATGACGATGACGCGCCAGCCCTGGCGATTGCCGCCGCTGGGGGCGAAGCGGGCGTTATCGAGGATGCGATAGAGCGTGGCGTCGTCGACGGGGTCGGGGGTGAATTCGCGGGCGGAGAAGGCCGTGCGCATGACGTCGTAGAGGTCCATGCGCGGGATTCTGCCCGGTCGGGGGGAAACTGTCGCGGGTGCCGGTATCAGAGCTGCTGGGCGAGCATTGGGAGGAGTGCGGCGATCAGGGTGCCGAGGTGGACGCCGCGGGCGATGGGCGTAGCGATGGCGGCGTCGGCGTTGATCTCGTAGTGGTTGCGGCGGCCATGCCGCTCACGGTGGAGGTAGCCGGCCCGCTCGAGGTCGGCAACGATGCGCTTGACGGCGCGTTCGCTGATGCCCACCTCGGCGGCGAGCTCACGGAGGCGGATGTCGGGGTTGCGGGTGATGGCGAGGAGGACGTTGGCGTGATTCGTGAAGAGAGACCACTCAGCCATGGAACGAGGCTACGTCTGTGTCACCTTTACATACTAGCGACAAGTTTGACGTGATCTTTTCGGCATGTTTTTCCGGCTAACGTTCGACGATGAAGGCGCCGAGATGCGGGTCGAGCGGGAGGCTGGCGACTTCGATACCGTCGATGCGGGCGTCGGACGGGCCGCGTTTGCAGGCGATGATGAACTGTTTCACGAGGTTGCGGTCGCCCTGGACATGGACCTGGAGGGTGCCATCGGGGAGGAGGCGGCAGGAGCCGTAGAGGCCGAGGGAGTTGGCGACGTTGCGGAGCCAGAGGCGGATGCCGATGCCCTGTACCTGGCCGCGGATGATGATCTGCCGATGCTCCGCGATGTAGATGGCGTTGGCAGCGCGCTCCATACCGTGGTTTTCGGCGGGGTCAGGCGCGGGGTTGAGCCTCCCAGATGGCGGGCCAGGCGCGGGAGCCGCGGACGGCTTCTTTCATCGCCTCGCGCTCGAGTTCGAGGGCCTGGTCGACTGCCTGGTCGAAGCGCTGGAGGGCGTCGCCGTGGAGGCGTGCCCGGAGGATACGGAGGAGGCCGCGTTCGACGAGGTTGCGGACGGTCTTGGGCCAGACGAAGAAGGCGAAGGCGCGGGGCGGGCCGAAGGAGCCGCGGTGCTTGCCGAGCCAGAGGTAGCGCTCCTGGACGGAGGCGACGGGTTCGACGAGACCGGCCCACTGGCCCTGCTGGGCGTTTTCGCGGGTATCGACGAGGAGCCGGAGGGGGAAGAGGGAGAACCCGATGGTGATGAGGTCGCCCTCGGCGAGGATGCGCTCGATGGCCTGGATATCGATATCGATGCCGTTTTCGGTGCGCATGCAGCGGGACCTCCGTTCGGGTGATGGAGCGAGGGGGTGGTCCGGCCGGTGCCGTTCCACCCCCTCGGGGATTGCCGGGCGATTCCCCGGAGGCGCTGGTGTGCTCCCGGCCTAGTACATCGGCGGGGAGGCCGGGGCCGGCTTCTCCTCGGGCTTTTCGGTGACGAGGCAGTTGGTGGTGAGCACCATGGCGGCGATCGAGACGGCGTTCTCGACGGCCGAGCGGGTCACCTTGGCCGGGTCGATGATGCCCTTGGCGACCATGTCACCGAATTCGTCTTTGGCGGCGTCGTAGCCGTGGCCCTTGGGGAGCTTCTTGACCTCTTCGACGATGACGGACCCGTCCTTGCCGGCGTTGATGGCGATGCGGCGGAGGGGCTCCTCGAGGGCGCGCCGGAGGATGCGGACGCCGGTGGCCTCGTCGCCTTCGAGCTTGAGCTTATCGAGGGCGGGGGCGGCGTTGATGAGGGCGACACCGCCGCCGGCAACGATGCCTTCCTCGACGGCGGCCCGGGTGGCGCTGAGGGCGTCTTCGACGCGGTGCTTCTTCTCCTTGAGCTCGACTTCGGTGGCGGCGCCGACTTTGATGACGGCGACGGAGCCGGCGAGCTTGCCGAGGCGCTCCTGGGCTTTTTCGCGGTCCCAGTCGCTCTTGGCCTCTTCGAGGATGGCGCGGATCTGGGCGATGCGGGCGTCGATGTCCTTCTTCTTGCCCTTGCCCTCGATGATGGTGGTCTCTTCCTTGGTGGAGACGACGCGGCGGGCGCGGCCGAGGTCGCTGATGTCGACGCTTTCGAGGGTTCGGCCGATCTCTTCGGAGATGACCTGGCCGCCGGTCAGGACGGCGATGTCGCCGAGGTTATCCTTCTGGCGGTCGCCGAAGCCGGGGGCCTTGACGGCGAGGACGTTGAGGGTGCCGCGCAGCTTGTTGACGGCGAGGGTGGCGAGGGCTTCGCCTTCGAGGTCACCGCAGATGATGACGAGGTTTTTGGTGACCTGGAGGATGCGCTCGAGGACGGGGAGGATCTCCTGGACGGAGGAGAGCTTCTTATCCGTGATGAGGATGTAGGGGTCTTCGACGACGGCTTCCATCCGCTCGGGGTTGGTGACGAAGTAGGGGGAGATGTAGCCGCGGTCGAAGGCCATGCCGTCGACGTATTCGACTTCGGTCTGGATGGACTTCGATTCTTCTACGGTGATGACGCCGTCCTTGCCGACCTTCTCCATGCACTCGCCGATGAGCTCGCCGATGGCGGGGTCGTTGTTGGCGGAGATGGTGGCGACCTGCGCCATCTGGGCGCGCTCGGTGACTTTGATGGAGTTCTTCTTGATGGCTTCGACGAGGGCGGCGGCGCCGGCCTCCAGGCCCCGCTTGAGGGCCATCGGGTTGGCACCGGCAGCAACGTTCTTCAGGCCTTCCTGGACGATCGCCTGGCCGAGGACGGTGGCGGTGGTGGTGCCGTCACCGGCGATGTCGTTGGTCTTGGAGGCGATCTCCTTGGCGAGCTGGGCGCCGATGTTCTCGAAGGGGTCCTCGAGCTCGATGTCCTTGGCGATGGTGACGCCGTCGTTGGTGATGGTGGGGGCGCCGAACTTCTTATCGAGGACGACGTTGCGGCCCTTGGGCCCGAGGGTGATCTTGACGGCATCGGCGAGGGCGTCGATGCCGCGCTTCAGGGAGTGCCGGGCTTCTTCATCGAAGAGCAGCTGCTTTGCCATGGATACCTCTTCGCAGGGGGTGTGTGGTCTGCGATGCGTATATTAGCACTCCCTGTCAATGAGTGCTAACGGTTGCCGGGGCCGCACCTGCGAGGGAGACTGCCGGCATGGCGCGGGGACCGCTCGTCATCCTCGGGGGGACGTTCGACCCGCCCCACGTGGGGCATCTCGTCCTGGGCGAGTGCGCCCGCTGGCAGTTCGGCGCGGTGCGGGTGCTCTTCATCCCTGCGGGCGACCCGTACCGGAAGTCGGGGACGCCGACGCCGGAGAATGCGCGGGCCGGTGGGCCGGCCGGGCGACGGACGGTGACGCCGGGCGCGACCCGGATGGAGATGGTGCGGCTGGCCGTGGCGGGGAACCCGGCCTTTGCCGCCGACGGCCGGGAGGTGGCGCGGCCGGGCCCGAGCTATACGGTGGAGACGCTGGAGGAGCTGCGGGCCGAGGGCTGGGAGGAGCTGGTGCTGGTGCTCGGGAGTGATGCCGCCGCCGACCTGCCGAACTGGCGGGAGCCGGGCCGCATCCGGGCGCTGGCCCGGGTGGCGGTCGCGGAGAAGGGGGGTGCGCCGCCGCCGCCGGGGTTCGAGCGGGTGGAGATGCCGCGCCTGGAGGTGAGCTCGACGCTCATCCGGGAGCGGGTCCGGGCGGGGAAGCCGGTCCGCTACCTCGTGCCGGAGGCGGTCGCGGCGTTCATCGCCGAGCGGGGGCTCTACCGCGGCGAGGACTGAGGGGGTTCGGCGGCGCGCCAGTCGCCGCTCTTGCCGCCGCGCTTTTCGAGCAGGCGGAGCCCTTCGATGCGGATGCCTTTTTCCGCGGCCTTGCACATATCGTAGATGGTGAGGGCGGCGACGGCGGCAGCGGTGAGTGCTTCCATCTCGACGCCGGTGCGGCCGGTGGTGCGGACCGCGGCTTCGATGCGGAGGGTGTCTTCGCCGAGGGGTTCGAACGCGACCGAGGCGCCGGTGATCGGCAGGGGGTGGCAGAGGGGGATGAGGTCGGGGGTTCTCTTGGCGGCCATGATGCCGGCGATGCGGGCGGCGGCGATGACGTCGCCCTTGGGCATGGCACCATCGAGGACCAGGCGGAGGGTGGCGGGCTGCATGACGACGCGCGCCTCGGCAACCGCTTCGCGGGCGGTCTCGGCCTTGGCGGAGACGTCGACCATGCGGGCGGCGCCGCGCTCGTCGAGGTGGGTCAGCTCATCGGCCATGGTGTTTCCGCCACATGAGGGTGTCGTAGCCGTAGGTGAGACCGCCGGCGAGGGCGCCGGCGGCGAGGCCCCCGGGGACGCCGAGCCAGTGGGAGACCCAGGTGTCGGTCGCGATGATGCCGATGCCGGCGCCGGCGAGGAAGGAGAGGAAGGCGCTGCGGCGGCGCTCGGCTTCGAACTGCTGGCGGAGCTGGTCGGCCATGGGAGCAGTGTAGAGGAGGTTGGAGGTTGAAGGTGGGAGGTTGGAGGCGGGAGCGGGTTGTTCGTTCGGGGGGATGGCAGTAGCGTATGGTGGACAGTCGAAGAGCCTGAGACCGCAGGTCCCGATGCGACGCGTCCCCGGGCGGGGCGCGGGGAGAATGCCGAAAGGCGCCTGCCGAGGCGGTGGTGAACCCGGAGCCGGGGCGTGTGTGCCTGGGCGGCCGGGCTTCGGAACCCTGCCGCGGCGGCAGGGTTTTTTTGGTGACTGCGGGTCCCGGGCGGAGCCCGCGGCGGGTGCTGCACCCGCCGCTATTCGAGAGTTCGAGGAAGGAGGAGGGTATGCCGACTCCACGGAAGGTCGAGATGCTCGCCGAGGTGAAGGACCGCATGGCACGGGCCTCCGTCGCGGTGAGCGCCGACTATCGTGGGCTGACGGTCGCGCAAATCACCGAACTGCGCCGGGCGCTCCGGCCGACGGGCGCGGAAGTGAAAGTCGTGAAGAACACGCTTGCGGCGATGGCGGCGAAGGAAGCCGGCCGGGCCGAGATGGCCGAGATCGTGAAGGGGCCGACGGCGCTGGTGTTCGGCTTCGAGGACCCGATCGGGCCGGTGAAGGCGCTCACGGAGCACCTCCGCAGCAGGCGCCTGAACATCGAGCTCCACGGCGGCTGGCTGGAAGGCCGGGTGCTCAGCCGGGCCGAGGTAGAGAGCCTGGCGACGATGCCGCCGAAGGAGCAGCTGATCGCGGACGTTGTGGGCAAGCTGCAGTCGCCGCTCTACCAGTTCTCGGGGCTGCTGCAGTCGACCATCCGGAACTTCGCCGGGCTGATCGATGCCCGGGTCAATCAGCTGGAATCGGCCTGAGGCCGCCAGCGACCACTGCAAGGAAGGAATCACGAGGAGGAGACGATGGCTTCGAAAGTCGAAGAAGTGCTGGAAATCATCAAGGGGATGACGATCCTCGAGCTGCGCGACCTGAACAAGGCGATCGAGGAAGAGTTCGGCATCACGGCGGCGGCGCCGATGGTGGTGGCGGCCGGGGCGGCCCCGGCGGCTGGCGGCGCGGCCCCGGCGGCGGCTGCCGAGGAGGAGAAGACCGAATTCAACGTCATCCTGAAGAGCTTCGGGGAGAACAAGATCAACGTCATCAAGGCGGTTCGCGAGGTCATCAGCGGCCTCGGCCTGAAGGAGGCGAAGGACCTGGTGGAGGCCGCGCCGACGAAGGTGAAGGAAGGCATCGGCAAGGAAGAGGCGGAGCAGATCAAGGCGAAGCTGACCGAAGCCGGCGCCGTCGTGGAAATCGAGTAACGCCCGGCAGCGGAGCACGGGAGACGCCGACGGGCCCGGTCGTGCGACCGGGCCCGTTGCTGCGCTGCGCGGGTTTGCCGGGGCGGCCGCTCAGATGGGGTGGTCGTAGGCCTCGGCCTGGTAGTGGATATCGCGGACGGCGTTGCTGAAGTGGAGGACCTCCTCGGGGTCGAAGCCGAGGACGGTGAGCGCGAGGCGCATGATCTCGAGCCCGCCTTCGTATTCGGGGACGACGACCTCGTTGGCGCCGAGTTCGCGCAGGGGGCGAATTTCGCCCCCCGTGCGGGCGCGGACGAGGATGGGAACGGCGGGATTGAGGGCACGGGCAGTAGCCGTGGCTACGAAGGCGGTGCTCTCATCGGGAACGGTGATGCAGACGGCGCGGGCGTGCTCGATGCCGCAGCGCTCGAGCACTTCGCGGGTGCCGGCATCGCCCCAGATGGTCGGGATGCCGGCTTCGTTGAGGGCCCGGGCGCGCTCGAGGTTGACTTCGACGACGGCGAAGGGGATGGCGAGCTGGGCGAGGGCGTGGCCGGTGAGTTCGCCGACCCGGCCGTAGCCGACGATGACGACGTGGCCGGAGCGCGGGACTTCGGGCTCGGGGATCTCGCCCTGGCGGTCGACGAATCGCCAGACCGGACCGAGCCGGCGGAGCACTCCTTCGATGGTGTCGAGGGTGGAGAAGGCGAAGGGGTTGATGACGATCGAAAGGGCGGCGACGGCCAGGATGATCGCGTAGGTCTCCTCGCTCATGAGGCCTTCGCGGAGGCCTTCGGAGCCGACGATGAAGGTGAATTCGCCGAGCTGGGCGAGGCCGGCACCGACGACGAGGGCCGTGCGGCCGGGGAACGGGAAAACTGCCGCGACGACGAAGGCGATGGCGGCGTTGACGAAGAGGACGGTGGCGAGGACGGAGAGGAAGAGGGGCTTGTTGGCGCGGACGATGTCGGGGTCGAGGAGCATGCCGACGGAGACGAAGAAGAGGACGGCGAAGGCATCGCGGAGGGGGACGACGTCGGCGGCGACCTGGTGGGAGGTCTCGGTTTCGGAGACGGCGACGCCGGCGATGAAGGCGCCGAGCGCGATGGAGAGACCGAAGGCCGCGGCGCTGGTCGCGATGCCGAGGGCGGCAGCCACGAAGGCGAGGACGAAGAGCTCCCGCGAGCCGGTGCGGGCGACGAGGGAGAGGAGGGAGGGCAGGAGACGGGCGCCGAAGATGAGCATGACGGTAACGAAGACCGCGCCCCGGCCGACGGCGAGGGCGACGTTCTGCCAGACGGGGCCGTTCTCGCCGTGGGCGAGGGTCGGGAGGATGGCGAGGGCGATGACGGTGATGATGTCCTGGGCGATGAGCCAGCCGATGACGACGCGGGCGTGGATGGTGCCGAGGAGGCCCCGGTCTTCGAGGGTGCGGATGAGGATGATCGTGGAGGCGATGCTGATAGCGAGGCCGAGGACGAGCGCCTCCCGCCAGGGGAGCCCGAAGGCGAGGCCGAGACCGGTGCCGAAGGCGCTGGCGGCGATGACCTGGATGACCGCGCCGGGGATGGCGATCGTCCGCACGGACATCAGGTCGCGAAGGTTGAAGTGGAGCCCGACGCCGAACATCAGGAAGATGACGCCGATGTTGGCGAGCTGGCCGATGGCGGCGGGGTCGGTGCGGTAGCCGGGGGTGACGGGGGAGATGATGAGGCCGGCAGCGAGGTAGCCGACGATGGGGGAGAGGCGGAGCGAGCGCGCAAGAAAGCCCCCGGCCGCGGCGAGGCCGAGGGCTATCGCGATGGCGGTGATGAGCGAGAATTCCTCCACGTGGGGAGGCGTAGCCTAGCAGCCCCGCCGGCTGCGGGGCCAGCCCCGGTTCGACCTCAGCGGGAGGGGACGACGATGACCTTGCAGTCGCGCGGGTCGGCGAGGGCGGTGAAGGCCTCGGGCAGCTCATCGAGGCCGATGACGCGGGTGACCATCGGCGAGGTATCGACGGCCTTCTTCCCGAGGGCCTGGAGGGCCTCCGCGTACTCAGCCGGGGTATAGGCAAGGACGAATTTGAGCGTGAGCTGCTTGTTGATGCCGACCATGGGCATGATGCGGTCTTCCTGCATGCAGACGCCGACGACGATGACCCGGCCCATGCGGTCGACGAGGTCCATGGCCTGCTGGAGGGTGCCTTCGACGCCGATGCATTCGAAGACGACCGGCGGAGCGGGGCGGCCGGTCGCCTGCTGGAACGCCTCGAGGACGGGGGTTTCGCGGGGGTCGAGGACGAGGTCGGCGCCGAGCCGGCTGGCGAGCTCGCGCCGCTCGGGGGAGAGCTCGGTGACGGTGACGTGCTGGACGCCATCGTGCTTGAGCCAGAGGAGGGTCATGAGGCCGATCGGGCCGGCGCCCATGACGAGGGCGGCCTCGCCGGGTTGCATGCGGGCCTCGCGGACGGCGTGAAGGCCAACCGCGCACGGTTCGGTGGTGGCCGCCACCTCGTCGGGCAGGCCCTCGGGCACGGGGAGGAGGAGCGGGGCGCTGAGGAGGAGGAATTCGCCATAGGCGCCGGGGTATTTGGTGCTGTAGCCGATGGCGGCCATGCCGGCGGGCGCGGCGGGGTCGATCATGACCGGCATGGAGGTGACGCGGGTGCCGGGGCGCCAGGCTTCGGCGCCGGGCCCGGGCTGGACGACCTCGGCGACGAATTCGTGGCCCATGACGATGCCGGCGGTCGCGACCGATTCGTCCCACTGGGTCGAGCCGGAGCGCCGCGCGGCGGCGACCATGTCGTCGAGATACCTGGCCGCGTGGAGGTCGGAGCCGCAGATGCCGCAGGCGAGGACGCGGGCAAGGACCTGGCCGGGGCCGGGTGCCGGGGTCTCGACGGTTTCGACGGCGAGGTTCCTGCCGCGAAGCACCATGGCGCGCATGAACGTTTTGCCTCGTGCGAAGTTTCGCGGGCGGGAATGTACCACAGGCAGGCCGGCGATTGCCCGGCAGCCGGGCCATGGCCGACACTCTTCGCGTGGGCCCTGTGCGCGCGCCGCGGCGGATCGTGCTGGCGACGAATAACCCGGGGAAGGTGCGCGAGTTCCGGCGGCTGATCGAGCCCGCCGGCTGGGCGGTCGTGACACCTCGGGAGCTGGGCCTGGCATTCGAGGCCGAGGAAGACGGCGCGAGCTACGCGGAGAACGCGGTCAAAAAGGCCCAGGCCTGCGCGGATGCGACCGGGGAGCTGGCGCTGGCAGACGATTCGGGCATCGAGGTCGATGCGCTGGGCGGCGGACCGGGGATGTACTCGGCGCGGTTCGGCGGGCCGGGGCTGGATGACGCCGGCCGGACGGCGCTGCTGCTGGAGCGGCTGGCGGGCGTGCCGGCGGAGCGCCGAACGGCGCGCTACCGGGCGGTGGTGGCGCTCGCCTGGCCGAGGGCGGCAGGCCGGGAGCCGGTCACCTTCGAGGGCGTGGAGGAGGGCCGCATCGGGTTCGCGCCGCGGGGCGAGCGGGGCTTCGGCTACGACCCGGTGTTCGAGCTCCCCGACGGCCGGGCGCAGGCGGAGCTGACCGATGAGGAGAAGGACGCGATCAGCCACCGGGGCATCGCGGTGCGGGCGGCGCTCGCGTGGCTGGCCCGGGAGGCTGGCGGTTGAGGCGGCTCGCGGCCCTGGCGGCGGCCTCGGCGCTGGCGTGGACCGCCTGCGGCACGCCGGACAGCTACTTCCCGGCCGAGACGGTGTGCCCCTCGCCCCAGGCGGTGCCGACGAGCCGGGCCGCCCCGGGGACGGTTTCGCCGCAGGCGTTCGTGGGGCGCATCCGGGCGGGGGCACGGGAGCTGGCGCAGGCCCGTGAGCGGCTGCGGGAGAGCTACCCGAACGATACCTTCTCCCGGCGGGAGAGCTTCCGGCCGGACTTCGCGGCGTACGCGGACCGGACGCTCTGCCTTGCGCGGGAGCTGCGCGGGCTGCCCGCGCCGACCGAGAGGCTGGCGGCGTGGAAGGCGGCCGTGGACGGGGCCCTCGACGAGCTGATCGTCCATACGGCTGCCGGCCGGGAGGCGGTCCGGACGCGGAACGTCTCGGAGTACCGGCGCTGGTGGCGCGGCGTCGATGCCCGCATCGAGGCGGTGGCGGCGGCCGCGGACGCGGCGCCGTGAGCGCGCGCCTGCCGCCCGGGCTTGCGGCGGCGTGCTACGCTCAGGGGGATGAGCAGTGCAGGTCCGCGACCCGCGTGGCTGAAAGTGCGGTTCCCGGCCTCACCGCGGTTCGGCGAACTGATGGAGCTGATGCGGGAGAGCGAGCTCCATACGGTCTGTGAGGAGGCGCGCTGCCCGAACATTGGGGAGTGCTGGGGACGGGGGACGGCCACATTCATGATCCTCGGGGACACCTGCACGCGGTCGTGCGGGTTTTGCGCGGTGAAGACGGGCCGGCCGGGGACGCTGGATACGGACGAGCCGCGGCGGGTGGCGCTCGCCATCCAGCGGATGGGGCTGCGCCACGCGGTCATCACGAGCGTGAACCGGGACGAGCTGCCGGACGGCGGGGCGCGGATGTTCGCGGAGACGATCCGGTGGGGGCGGCGGCTCTCGCCGGGGACGACGTTCGAGGTGCTCATCCCGGACTTCAAGGGCAACGAGGCGGCGCTGGCGACGGTGATGGCCGCCCGGCCGGAAATCCTGAACCATAACACGGAGACGGTGCCCCGGCTCTACCGGCAGGTGCGGCCGCAGGCGGTGTACGAGCGGTCGCTCGGGGTGCTCCGGCGGGCGAAGGAGCTGGACCCCGGCGCGCTGACGAAGAGCGGGCTGATGGTGGGGCTCGGGGAGACGGCGGAGGAGCTGCTCGCGGTCTTCGAGGACCTTGCGGCGGCCGGGGTGGACATCCTGACCGTCGGGCAATACCTGCAGCCGACGCCGGCGCACCTGCCGGTCACGCGGTACTACGCCCCGGGGGAGTTCGAGGAGCTGCGCGGGGCAGCGCTGGCGATGGGGTTCCGGCACGTGGAGGCGGGCCCGCTGGTGCGCAGTTCGTACCACGCCGAGGAGCAGGCGGTCGCTGCGCGCAGCGACGCCCCCGGAGCGGCTATCATGGGCGTCACCGTCCGGGGGGCGGCCCCGGCGGACGGATGACCGCGCCCGGTGAACCGATGAGCGAAACGTGGCCTGCCGAGCCGGATGCGGAGACCCTGCGGCGGGAGGCGATGGGCGCCTTCGCGCACGAGATCCGCACGCCGCTCACGTCGATCCGGATGGTCATCGAGCTCGCGAAACGGGGCGCCGATGACGACGGGGCGCTCCGGCTGGACCGCGAACTGAGCGAGATGCTGCTCGCGTCGGTCGATGACCTGCAATCCCTGGCCGATGACCTGCAGGAGATGTCGCGGCTGGAGCGCGGGAAGCTGACGCTGGCGCCCGGGCCGTGCGACCTGCAGTCGGCGGTGGCAGCGGCCGCGGAGCTGCTCGGGGGGTCGCCCCTGCTCGAGGGCGAACCGGTGCCCGGCGTGGCGGGGCCGTGGGACCCGGCCCGGCTGGCGGGAGCGATTGCGGGGCTGGCCCGGGCGGTCAACCGGGTCGGCGAGGGGAGCGGCGCCGTGCGGCTTGCGGGGCGGCTGGAGCCCGGCGCCGCCGTGCTGGAACTGGTGAGCGGGCGCAGCAGGGGCGCGGCCCTCCCGATGACGGCCGATGCGGGTTTCTCCTATTTTCGCGCCCGCCAGCTTGTCGTGGCGATGGGGGGCTCCGTACACTGCGAACGTCGCGAACGTTTCGCCCGCGTGGCCGTAGTGCTTCCGCTCGGCGAAACCGGTGGCGGCGGAGGTGGCAACCCTCGATGAAGATCCTGCTCGCCGAAGACGAGCGGACGATTTCGCGCCTCATCCGGCAGGTGCTGGTGAACAACGGGCACGAAGTGACGTGGTGCCCGTCGGTCACGGAGGCCGTCAGCCTCCTCGAACGGGAGCGGTTCGACCTCGTGCTGCTGGACCTCCACCTCACCGACGGCGACGGGATGCGGGTCGTGGCGGCGATCGAGGCGGCGAACGAACCGGGGCCGCCTGTCGTGCTGATGACCGGGGATGGGGTGCTGGACCCGGACGACCCGCGGGCGCGGCGGGTGGCGACGGTCCTCCCGAAGCCGTTCGACCTGGATGAGCTGGAGCGGGCCGTCAATGCATTCGTTGCCTAGCTGCAAACGTTTGCCGAGGGCGGCGGGCTGCGTGGTAGCATGGGGGATGTGAGACCGGCCGACTGGCCCCAGGTGAGAATGACCCCGCGTTCATCGCGCGGGGGTGCGATTTAACGCCCTTTCCAACCCCGGTTCATCTCGCCCGGCATTCGCCCCACGCGTTGGAGAAAGGGATTCCTATGCCTACGGACCAGGTGCAGCTGTACGACACGACCCTCCGCGACGGTTCGCAGATGGAGGGGATATCGCTTTCGGTGGAGGACAAGCTCCGGATTACGAAGAAGCTGGACGAGCTCGGCTTCGCGTGGATTGAAGGGGGCTTCCCGGGTTCGAACCCGAAGGATGCGGAGTACTTTCGCCGCCTGCGGGAGGTGAAGCTCCGGCATGCGAAGGTGAGCGCCTTCGGCGGCACGCGGAAGCCGAACACGACCTGTGAGGCGGATGCCAACATCCAGAGCATGGTGGCAGCCGATACGCCGGGCGTGACGCTCGTGGGGAAGGCGAGCCTCTACCAGGTGACGGAAATCCTGGAGACGACGCCGGAAGAGAACCTGGCGATGATCGCGGACACGGTCCGCTACTTCAAGCAGCTCGGGAAGACGGTGTTCTTCGACGCCGAGCACTTCTTCGACGGCTTTTACGGCGACCCGGATTACTCGCTGCAGTGCCTCGTGACGGCGGCGCGGGCGGGGGCGGACGCGCTCGTCCTGTGCGATACGAATGGCGGGATGACGACGCGGTCGATGCTGCGGGCGCTGGAAGCGGTGCAGCAGCGGGTGAAGGACGTGCGCCTCGGCATCCACCTCCACAACGATGCCGGCCTCGCGGTGGCGAATTCGCTCCACGCGGTCGAGGCGGGGGTGTGGCAGGTGCAGGGCTGCGTGAACGGCTACGGCGAACGGTGCGGGAATGCGGACATCCTGACGGTCGCGGCGAACCTGAAGCTGAAGTACGGCATCGACGTGCTGGATGACGACCAGCTGGCGCGGCTGACGGAGGTAGCGAACTACGTGGCCGAGCTGGCGAATATGGCGCTGAACCCGCAGACGCCGTACGTGGGGGCCTCGGCGTTCGCGCACAAGGCGGGCTACCATGTGGCGGGCATCATCAAGGACGAGAAGGCGTACCAGCATATCGACCCGGCGCTGGTGGGGAACCGGTCGCGGGTGCTCGTCTCGGAGCTCTCGGGGCAGCGGAATCTCGTGATGAAGCTGAAGGAGGCGGGCCTCGATTTCCTCTCCCAGGACGAAATCAAGCGGCTGCTGGAGCTGGTGAAGGAGCGAGAGGCGCAGGGGTATCAGTACGAGGGCGCGGAGGCGAGTTTCGAGATGCTGGTGCGGCGGAGCCTCCCGGGCTACCGGCCGCCCTTCGAGCTGGAGGATTTCGTCATCGTGGAGCGGCGCCGGGTGCGGAAGGGCGACGGGGCGAACGAGATGCTGGCGGAAGCGATGGTCAAGCTGAACATCAACGGCGAGACGATCCACACCGCGCACGAGGGGAACGGGCCGGTGAACGCCCTCGATGGTGCCGTGCGGAAGGCGCTGAATCCGCTCTTCCCGCAGCTGGAGCAGGTGAAGCTCGTCGACTACAAGGTGCGCATCCTCGACAGCCAGTCGGCGACGGGAGCGCGTGTCCGGGTGCTGATCGAGAGCACGGACGGGACGCGCCACTGGACGACGGTGGGCTCCTCGACGGACATCATCGAGGCGAGCTGGCTGGCGCTGGCTGACGCGCTGGAATACGCGCTGACGACCGAGGGGTGAGCGGACGACCGGCGGCTGAGGGAGGCTTCGGCGCGTGATGCTGCTGCTTTACGGCGGCGACGAGGCGGCGATCCGGCGGCGGCTGCGGGAGCTGAAGGAGCAGGCCGACGGCGGTACGGGGATGCTCGTCCACAACCTGGCGGAGCTGGAGGGGCGGGACCTGAAGCCTGCGGACGTGGTGGCTCCCGCGATGGCGCCGCCGTTTCTCGCGCCGCTGCGGCTGGTGATCGTGGAGCATCTGCTGGCGCGGTACGAACCGCGCGGCGGGGCGCGGGGTGCCCGCGCGCCGGGTGCGTGGGCCGAGCTGCCGGGCCTGCTGGAACGGGTGCCGCCCACGTCGCTCATCGTCTTCCTTGGGCGGCCGTTTCTCGCCGAGCAGCAGATGCGGCAGGTAACCGATGCGAACCCGCTGGTGCAGCTGCTGAAGAAGGTGCCGGGGGCCCAGGTGGAGCACTACCCGGCACTGACGAAGCTGCAGGACCGGCAGCGGTACATCCGGGAGGAGGCGGCGCTGCGGGGGATCCGGTTCCGCGCGGGTGCGCCGCGGCGGGAGGAGCTGCTGCCGGGGGAGGAGCCGCCGGCGGAGACGGACCCGGTGGCCTATCTCGCGGGTACGCTCGGGGGAAACACGCTGCTCATCGCCAATGAGCTGGAGAAGCTGGCGCTCTGGGCGATGGGGCGGGAGGTGACGGTGCTCGATGCGATGCGGGTGTGCGCCGGGGAGCGGGAGCCCGACCATTTCCGGATGGTCGATGCGCTGATGGACGGGGACCTCGGGCGGGCGCTGGAGCTGCTGCGGCGGCGGCTGGCGCTGGGGGAATCAGGCCAGGGCATCCTCGGCGCCGTGGTCGAGCGGTATCGCTCGCTGGGGGCGCTGGCAGCGCTGCTGGAGGAGGGCGCGCCGGAGGCGGACATCGATAAGCAGCTCGGCAACGTGGCCCGGTTCGCGAACCTGAAACAGGCAGCCGTGGAGCGGGCGCGGCGGCACGGGACGGGGGCGGTCCGGGAGGCGTTCGCCATCCTCGTCGAGGCGGACCGGGCACACAAGAGCAACGAGATGGATGAGGACACGGCGCTGGAGGCGGCGTTCGCCCGGCTGGCCGCGCTGGCACCGGTGCGGGGGCCGCTGGCGGCGAACCGGGGCGGCCGGCGTTAGTCGGCGAGCCCCTGCCAGACGGGGTTGTAGCAGGCGACGCGGTGGGTGGCGCCGCCGGGCTGGTCGAGCGGGGGCGGGGGCTCCTGCCGGCAGCGGCTGAGGGCTTTCGGACAGCGCGGGAGGAAGGGGCAGCGCTCGGCGGGGCTGGTGAGCTCCGGCGGCTGGCCCGGGATCTGGTGGAGGTGGGCCCGGCGGCCGTCGATGCGGGGCAGGGCGGCGAGGAGCGCGTGGCTGTACGGGTGCAGCGGCTGTTTCAGCATCTCGCGAACGGGGCCCTCTTCGACGATGCGGCCCGCGTACATGACGGCGACGCGGTCGGCGACCTGGGCGACGACGCCAAAATCGTGGGTGATGAGGAGGATGGCCGTGCCGCGGTCCTGCCGGAGCCGCTGGAGCTGGTGGAGGATCTGGGCCTGGATGGTGACGTCGAGGGCGCTCGTCGGCTCGTCGGCGATGACCAGTTCGGGGTCGAGGGCGGTGGCGATGCCGATCATGACCCGCTGGCACATGCCGCCGGAGAGCTGGAACGGGTACGAGCGGGCGACGCGCTCGGGCTCGGGGAGGCCGACGTGATAGAGGAGGTCGACGGCCCGGCGGCGGGCTTCTTTCCGGCCAACCTGGAGGTGGCTGGTGAGGATTTCGGCAACCTGGCTGCCGATATCGATGACCGGGTTGAGGCCGGCGACCGGGTCCTGGAAGATGACGGCGACGCGGCGGCCGCGGTAGCTGCGCAGCTCGGCATCGCTGAGGGCGAGGAGGTCGGTGCCGCGCAGGGTGACGGCGCCGGCGGTGACGGCGGCCTCGCCGGGGAGGAGGCGCGGGATGGCCATGCCGACGGTCGTCTTGCCGGAGCCGGATTCGCCGACGATGGCGAGGACCTCGCCGGGTTCGAGGTGGAAGGAGACGCCGGTGACGGCGTAGACGGTGGCATCGCGGGCGCGGTACTCGACGGAGAGGTCGCGCACCTCGAGGAGGGCCTGGGGCATCGCGTCCTGCCGGCGGCCGAGGGTTCCCCCGGCACGGGGTGATGGAGAGAGTCTACTCGCTGGGGCGGATGGAGGAGATGAAACGGCCCTGGATTTCGACGTTGTCCGCGGTGGTGTAGATGGGCTCCATGGCGCTGTTCGCGGGCTGGAGGCGGATGCGGCCGTTCTCGCGGTAGATCCGCTTGAGGGTGACCTCCCCGCGGTCCTTGAGCCAGACCGCGACGCGGTCGCCGTCGTCGGCGTGGCGGACCGGTTCGAGGAAGACGATGTCGCCGTCGTCGATCAGGTCGTCGATCATGGATTTGCCGCGGACTTTGAGGGCGAAGACGTTGGAACGGCCGCGCACCATCTCTTCGGTGACGGGCACGTAATCCTCCGCCTCGGAGGCCCAGCGGTCGGACGAGGGGACGGGGATGGGCTGGCCGGCGGCGATGGTGCCGAGGAGGGGGACTTCGACGATGCGGGTGCGCCGGCCGCGGGCGCCGAGGAGCTCGATGCCGCGGGAGATCTCCCGGTCGCGGCGGATGAAGCCTTTTTCCTCGAGTTTGCGCAGGTTGTAGTCGACGACGGAGGTGCTGGAGATGCCGCAGCCCTCCTGGATGTCGCGGATGGAGGGCGGGTAGTCGTGCTCCTCGATGAAGGAACGGAGGAAGTCGAGGATCTGCTGCTGGCGGGGGGAGAGTGGGGTCATCGGCGGCTTCCGAACGGATGTTCGCGGGAACCGTAACAAATCCGCGGGGTTATCGTCAAACGTGTTCGGAACGGGCCGGCTCACTCGCACGAGGGGCCTGCGGCTGCGACGATCGGGGGAGTGCAGGGCAGGGGGCGCGGTATGCCGGTCGCGCTGGTCATCGCGGCTCACCCGGACGACGGGGAGCTCGGCTGTGGCGGCTACGTTCTCCAGCTGGTGGAGGCCGGCTGGACGGTGCACTGGGCGGTGACGACGAACGGGGCGAAGGGCACGGCCGACCGCGCGATGCCGCGGGAGCGGCTGGTCGCCCTGCGGCGGGAGGAGCAGGCGGAGGCCTGCCGGAGGCTGGGGACGGAGCCGCCGCGGATGCTGGGTTTCGAAGATGGTGAGCTGGCGTATACCCGGGAGCTGGTCGGCGCGCTCGTGCGGGTGATCCGGGAGACGCGCCCGGAGATGGTGCTGACGCACGACCCGACGGACTTCATCATCCGGGACCGGTTCATCAACCACGCGGACCACCGGGCGACGGGAGCTGCGGCGCTGGATGCGGTGTACCCCGCAGCGCGGGACCACCTGAACTTCCCCGAGCAGGTGGCCGAGGGGCTGGAGCCGTGGCGGGTGCGGGAGCTGTTGCTCTGGAATACGAACACGCCGAACGTGGAGGTGGAGATTGGGGAGCAGCTCCAACGGAAGGTCTGGGTGCTCTCGGCGCATGCCTCGCAGTTCGGGCGGGGGGAGGAGCTGGCAGCGTTCGCCCAGGCGCGCTGGCGGACGCCGGACGGCCGGTTCGTGGAGCGGTTCCGGCGGGTCGTGCTGGAGTTCTGAGCGGGCGCTCAGCGGCTGGCGGCGAGGGCGAACGGGACGACGATGAGGGGGTCGCCGGTCGGTGCGGCGGCGCCGCCGGCGGCCTCGAGGGTGACGGCGAAGGCGGTGAAGCGCCGGAGGTCCGCACCGGGGGCGAGGAAGAGGGCGCCGTCGCCGGGGAGGAGGCCGGCGGGCCGGGCAGCCCGGCCTTCGAGCAGCCAGCCCTGGTAGGCCCGGCCGGGGGGCGGCGGCGGGAGGCCCTCGAGGACGGCCGCGGCGAGGCCGGCAGACGGGGCGAGGAGGACGCTGGCGCGGATGCCTGCGGCGCTGGAGGCCTCTGCGCGGAGGGTCTCGCCGCGGGCTGCGGCGGCGAGGAGGGCTTCCCGGGCCGCCAGGGTTTCATCGCCGCCGCGGCCGGGCGGGGCGGCGAGCCAGCCGACGAGGCCGCCTGCGGCGAGGAGAAGCAGGCCAGCCGCGAGCTCGAGGGCCCAGCGCGGGGGAGCGGCCCGGGAGCCCGGGCGGGGCCGCTCGGCGCGGGCGCGGCGCAGGAGCGCTTCTCGCGTCGCCGGGGCGGGAGCGGGCGCCTCGGCAGCGAGCGGCAGGAGGGCCGCGACGCGGGCGAGCTCGTCGAACTCTTCACGGCAGGCGCTGCATGCGTCGAGGTGCGCCCGGACGGGGCCGGCTTCAGCCGCGGGGAGAACGCCGAGGGCGAGCTCGGGGAGGTGATCGATGGGGTGGCCGGGGGGCTGCGTCATGGGTGGGGTTCTCCCGGGCGGAGGATGCCGGCGAGTTTCAGGAGCCCGAGGCGGAGGCGGCTCCGGACGGTGGCCGGGGGCACCCCGAGGAGCCGGCCGACTTCGCTGCTGGTGAGCCCATGGTAGTAGACCAGCTCGATGGCGGAGCGCTGCTCTCCGGGCAGGCTGGCGAGGGCGGCGCGCACGCGTTCGGCATCGAGCGCCTGCTCGGCGGCCGTATCGGTACGTTCGCTGGCTGGCAGCGGTGCGGTGGGGTCGAGCGGCGCGGCGGGGAGGTTCCGGCGCCGGCGGCGGAGCTCGTCGATGCACAGGTTGCGGGTGATGGCGAGGAGCCAGCTCGAGAGGCTGGCGCGGGACGGGTCGTAGGCGGCGGCGTTCCGCCAGGCGCGCAGGAAGGTCTCCTGGAGGACTTCTTCGGCGTCCGCTTCCGAGCCGAGCATGCGGATGGCGAAGGCGTAACAGGGGCGGGCGTAGCGGTCGTAGAGGGCGCCGAGGGCGGCTTCGTCGCCGCGAGCGAGGGCGCGGACGGCGGAAAGGTCGTCGGCGATGGCGTTCACGCCGGGATCCTACGCTGGCCGGGGCGGGGGTGATCACCGTTCAGGCGGACCTGGGGCGGCGGAGTGCGGGGTGGGCATCGAGGAGGGCGAGGCCCTTGCGGGCGAGCGCGCTGACGGTGCTCTTGTCGCGGCCGCCGAGGAGGGCGCCGACCTGCGCGAGGCTCATGCCCTGTTCCTGGAGGAGGGCGGCGGCGACGGCCCTCGCCTCACCGATGCGGGGCTGCCGGGAGCGGCCGGCAATCTCGGCAGCTTCGACCTCGAAGTAGCGGGCGATGCGGTCGAGGAGGTCGGCCGTGGGTTCGGTGCCGGAGAACTCCGCGATGGCGATGCGGGCGACCCCGGCATCGAGGCGGTCGAGGGTGAGGCGACCCATGCGCTGCAGGGCGATGGCCTGGTTGACGGCACCGAGGAGGAGCCGGACGGACGGGGCGCGGCAGGCGGCGAGACGGTCGACCGCCCAGCCAGGGAGGGCGATGCGGTGGCGGCGGGCGACGCGCTCGATGAACGCGCGGCGGGCAGCGTCGTCGAACGGCTCGACGCGGGTGACGATGCCCTGGACGAGGCGGGACGTGAGCCGGTCGAGGAGGTCGAGGTCGAAGGGGTGCTGCTCGGAGGCGACGGCCACGTAGCCGCCGCGGTGCATGACGGCATCGAGGGCGGCGGCGAACGCTTCCTGGGTGGCACGGCGGCCGGCGAGCTGCTGGAGGTCATCGAGGACGAGAAGGTCGAGGCCGGAGAGGGCCTCGTGGAACTCGCCGCCGTTGCCGCTGCGGACTTCGCCGACGAAGCGGGAGGTGAACGTGCCGGCATCGAGGCAGGCGACGGCGCGGCCAGCGCGGCTGGCGGCCCCGGCGGCGGCGTGGAGGAGGTGGGTCTTGCCGAGGCCGGGGGGACCGTAGATGACGACCGGCGAGAGGGCGCCGGGGACGGCATCGGCGAGGTCGCGCATGGCGTGGAAGGCGAGGAGGTTCCCCTCCGAAGGCTGGTATTCGTCGAAGGAGAGGGACGGGTCGACGGTGCCGAGGATGCGGCCGGGGGCGGCAGCGGCCGGCGGGATACCCGGGCCCCGGAAGAGGACCTCGACTTCGCCGAACACCTGCGCAACGGCGCGCTCGATGACGGGCCGGAGCCTGGTATCGAGCCAGTCGCGGGCGATGTCGTTGGGTGTTTCGATGACGAGGGTGCGGCCATCGAAGGTGCCCGGGACGGCGCCCTTGAGCCAGGTGGCGAAGGTGTGGGGATTGAGCTGGACCTCGAGGCAGCCAAGGACGGCGCGCCACGCACGGGCGAGGTGGCGGGGTTCGCTGCTCGCGCTGGCGGCTGGTTCCAACGGCACACACACTCCTTCCTCCCGCTCGGGGGCGGGCGACGCAGCGGTGGAAGTCTTCGAGCTGGGGACAGGACGTCCGGGGCCGGTCCCCCCGGCTGCCCGGTGGGGCAGAGCCGAAGGGTACGCCCGCCCGGCCCGGCCGTTCAACGCTCTTATGTCGGAATGCCGCCCGGCTCGGGCAAGGATTCACGCGGCGCGGCGTTTATGTGCGGCGGGCGCATCTCGGCCCAGCATGCGGCCCAAGAGACAAGCGTCGGCGGCGCCTGCGGTGATTGATTCGTCGAATTCGAGGAAAAGGGCGAGGGGGCGCGCCGGGCCGGCGCGCCCCCTCGCTGAGCGGACCTGGTGAGCGGCCTCAGGAGCCGATGGTGCCGCCGTCCTCTTTCATGACGAAGATGACGCTGGGCCGGGGGTCTTTGCCGTCCGGGAAGCGGCTGCTCGGGTTTTCGAGGGTGGTGCCTTCACCCGGGTGCTGGATGGAGACGAAGAGGGTGTCGTTGGTGTCGCTGAAGATGAGGCTGGCGCACTCGCAGCCCGGGACGCCGGAGAGGAACTGGCGGTTGTAGCCGCGCTCGGGGCCGGTCACGGGGACGGCGAAGATGCCGTCGTTCTTCTTGAACGTGTTGGGCTGGCCATCGGTGGCGATCCAGAGGTTGCCGCGGTTGTCGAAGGCGATATTGTCGGGGCAGGAGATCGGGCTGACGAGGGAGGGGTCGAAGCCGGCGAAGTAGGTGTCTTTTTCTTTGCCGGGGTCCCCGCAGAGCATGAGGAAGCGCCACTGGAATTTGGTGCTGGCGTGGTCGCCGCCGGCGGGCATCATCTCGATGACGTGGCCGTGGCGGTTCTGGGGGCGGGGGTTGGCGGCGTCGGTGCCCGGCCTGCCGGACGTCCCGCGCTGGGTGTTGTTGGTGAGGGCGGCGTAGACGTAGCCGTTGGCGGGGTTGACCTCGACGTCTTCGGGGCGGTCCATCTTGGTGGCCCCGGCGAGGTCGGCGGCGATGCGGGTCTTGATGCAGACGTCGCCCTGGGTGGCGAAGCCGTTGGCAGCGGTCAGCTTGCCCTGGCCGGCGACGAGGGGGAGCCATTCGCCGGTGCCGTCGTCGTTGAATTTGGCGGCGTAGAGGGTGCCGCTTTCGAGGAGGGTGAAGTTCGCCTCGCGGTTGTTCGGGTCGTACGTGCCGGCGGTGACGAACTTGTACATGTAGTCGAAGCGCTCGTCATCCCCCATGTAGATGACGACGCGGCCGTCCCTGGCGATGACGGAGGTCGCGGCTTCGTGCTTGAAGCGGCCGAGGGCGGTGTGCTTGCGGGGGAGGGAGCCGGGGTCGTGGGGGTCGAATTCGACGACCCAGCCGAAGCGGAAGGCTTCGTTGGGCTCCTGGGCGAGGTCGAACCGCCTGTGGAAGCGCTCCCACTTCCGCTCGCTGGCGCCGCCGGGGAGGCCGTACCGTTTGTGGACGGCTTTCTTGGCGGGGTCGGCGACCCGGTCGTTGTTGGCGAAGTACTGATTGAAGTTCTCCTCGCAGGTGAGGACGGTGCCCCAGGGGGTGATGCCGGCGCCGCAGTTGTTCAGGGTGCCGAGGACGGTGTAGCCGGCAGGGTCTTCGCTCGTCCGCATCCAGGGGTGGCCGGCGGCCGGGCCGGTGAGGCGGGTGGGGGTGGTGCCGGTGATGCGGCGGTTGTGCCAGGCGCCGAGGGTGTACCGCCAGCCGCGGGTGCGGTGCCGCTCGATGTGGACGACGCTGACGCCGTGGGCGGCGAGTTCGTAATCGACCTGCTCCCTGGTCGGGTTCTCCGGGTCGTAGCCGGGGAACATCAGCTCGGGGTTGGTGTATTCGTGGTTGGCGATGAGGAGGGCCCGGTGTTTCGCCAGGGGGATGAAGCCGAGGTAGTCGCAGTTGAAGCCGAACTGGCGCTGCTGGTGGGCGGCGGTGTGCTTGCCGGGTTCGAAGCCCGTGTCCGGGTCGAGGAAGAGGGGGTCGCCCCAGCGGATGAGGACTTCGTACTTGTAGCCAGGCGGGACGATGACGCGGTCGGAGCTGTCGAGCTTGACGGGGGTGAAGGCGAGGCCGGAGCCGCCGGGAGCGCCCTGGGCGCGGGCAGGCCGGGCCGAGAGGAGCGAGGGCGTGCCGACGACGAGCATGCCGGCGGCGAGGGCGCCGACACCGAGGAGCTTGCGCCGGGAGATGTACCGCTGGGCGACGGCGCCGAAGTATTCGTTCTCGCTCGTGTTGGGGGCAGGGTGGGCGCACTGGTTCCCGCAGCTCCAGCGGCAGGTCTCGGGATGGACGAAGCACTGGTTGGAACGGTAGTCGTCGACGACCGGGAGGAGGTCTGCCGGGTCGTGCTCCAGGGACATGGATGGAACCTCGCTGCGTGGTGATGGGCTGGCCGTGCGGGCCAGCGGCGATCGTGCGCGGGCGCGGTAAAGGGGATGGGAACGCGCGTTGAACGGTCAGTTATTCGGCAGCGTCAGGCGGACTCGCCGAGTTGCCAGCGCTCGAGGCGGCGGACCGCGAGGGAGAGCAGGAAGGCCGCAGCGAGGGCGGCGAGGAGGAAGGCAGTGCCCGGCCCGAGGCGCGGGCTCCAGGCATCGCCGGGGAGGTCGAAGAAGGCGCCGGCGATGCCGTTCGTGTACTGGCGGATGGAGAGGAACCGGATGCCGCTGAAGAGCCCGGAGAGCGTGCCTTCCCAGAGGAAGACGTAGAGGAGGCCGGCGACGAGGGCCCGGCCGGTGGCGATGCTGAGCCAGGTGAAGGCGGCGGTGTAGATGAAGGCCCCGGCGGCGACGCCGACGAGGAAGCCGAGGACGATGGCCGGGTCGGCGCTCTCGATGGCGATGGCACCGGCGAGGAGCGTGGACGGTAGCAGGACGACGAGGGCCGCGGCCCAGGCGACGAGGACGCGGGTGAGGACCATCTCGCGGCGCGGGACAGGCGTGGCGAGGAGGTAGACGATGGTCCCGTCTTCGATGTCCTGGCCGAAGGCGCCAGTGGCGAAGATGAGGGTGACGAGAGGGAGGACGGTGGTGACGACGAGCCCGGCGAGGAGGTCGCGGGCCGTGAACAGGCCCGGGTCGGCGTCCGCGCCGGCGGCCAGGCGGAAGACGGTTGCGACGAGGACGGGGACGAGGGCGAGGAGGACGACGAGGAGCGTGCGGCGCTGGCCGAGGAGGGTACGGGCGGCCAGGCGGGCGATATCAGCGTTCATCGGCGCACGAGGTAGGCGAAGACGCGTTCGAGGGATTCATCGGTAGGGCGGACTTCGTAGAGGGTGACCCCGGCCTCGCGCGCAGCGACGGGGAGGGCGCGGGCAGCGGCGAGGAGGGCCGTCGCGCGGACCTCCAGGTGGCCGTCCTCGAAGGCGATGCCGGTGATGGCGGGTTCCGCGAGCAGGCGGCCGGCGAGCGCGCGGTCGTCGCTGGAGCGGACGGTGAAGGCGTGCGGCCGGTCGGTCATGAGGGCGCGGATCTGGCGGTAATCGCCCGAGGCGGCGAGGCGGCCGGCGACCATGACGAGGACGGTATCGGCGAGGCGCTCGACCTCTTCGAGGATGTGGGAGGAGTAGAGGATGGTGCGGCCCTCGGCGGCCATGCGGCGGAGCAGGTCCATGAGGTGGAGGCGCTGGCGGGGGTCGGCGCCGTTGAAGGGCTCATCGAGGATGAGCACCTGCGGGTCGTGGACGAGGGCAGCGGCGATTTTGATGCGCTGCTTCATGCCTTTCGAGTAGCCGCCGCAGGGGCGGTCAGCGGCGGCGGCCATATCGACGCGGGCGATGGCGCGTGCAGCGGCGGCTCCGGGGTCGGGGAGGCGGTGGAGCCGGGCGGCGAGCTCGACGAACTGGCGGCCGGTGAGGAAGCCGTAGACGGCCTCGCGCTCGGGCACGAGGCCGAGGCGGCGGTAGATGCCCGGGTTCCGCCAGGCCGGTTCGCCGAGGATGCGGACCTCGCCGGCGGACGGCCTGAGGAAGCCGGCGGCCATGTGGAGGATGGTGGATTTGCCGGCCCCGTTCGGGCCGAGCAGGCCGGTGACGCCCGGGCCGACCTCGAAGGAGACGTCGTTTACGGCGACGACGTTGCCGTACCAGCGGGAGACGCCGCGCAGCTCGATGGCGGGGGGAGCGGGCGGGCTCATGCCTGGACCTGCCGGAAGCGGCGGAGGATGAGGAGCGCGGCGACCGCGGCGTGGGCAGCGGCGAGGAGGGGGTAGGTGCCCAGCGGGAGGTCGGCCCGGCCCTGGATGGAATCGGCGCCGGGCGTGCGGCCGAAGATGGCGAGCGCGGTGCCGTACAGGAGGTCGAACGGGCTGAACCAGGCGGCGAAGCGGCCGATTTCGCCGCCGATTGCGACGAGGATGCCGGCGAGCGGGAGGGTGATGAGAAACCATGCGGCGACGCCGACGGTGGCATAGGCACGGCGGGGGGTGTGGGCGGCGATGGCGAGGGAGCCGCACCCGGCGACGAACGCGATGGTGAGCCCGGCGGCGAGGGACTGGGGGAGTTCGCGCCAGTGGTCGGCGAGATACCCGGGAAGGTCGTCGCTGGCGAGGCCGTTGCCGATGGCGAGCAGCAGCAGCGGGCCGAGCGTGAGCACGGCGAGCGCGGTGACGAAGGCGGCTGTCTTCGCGAGGGCGTAATCGGTGCGCTGGAGCGCGCGCGAGAAGTAGAGCGAGAGGGTGCGGTAGCGCAGGTCGCGCCCGAAGATTTCGGGGGCGACGCCGGCGCAGAAGAGGGCCACGGGGACCTCGCTGTAGCCGAGGTAGTTCCAGGGGGCGATGATTTCGATGCGGCTGCCGAGGAGCGCGGCGATGCCGAGCTGGACGATGGCGGGGATGTAGGCGAAGGCGGTGACCGTGACAGGCACGACCTTCGCGGAGGTGCGGCGGCCGATGCCGAAGGCGCCGCGGAGGGTGAAGGTGTACAGGGCGAGGACGGCGGCCGCGCGACCGAGGCGGGGGCCATCGTAGGCGCGGTAGCCCAGGTCGTAGATGGCGCCGGCGCGGGCGTCAGGCCCCGGCATGGGCGGCCTCCGGGAGGGGACGGAAGAGGTCTTCGAGGGCCTGGCGGCGCCGCTCGAGGCGGACGAGCCCGAGGCCGAGGTCGGCGCAGGCGTCGCGGACACGGTCGAGGACGGCGTCGCCTTCGAACGGCAGGAGGAGCTGGGGGCCGTCCCGTTCGACCCGGAGGCCGGCGCAGCGGAGGGCCTCGGCGAGGGCTGCCGGGTCGCCCTCGACTTCGACGACGAGGGTCCCGGTGACGGCGGTGAAGTCGGCGATGGGGCCCTGGCGGAGGAGCCGGCCGGCGTCGATGACGATGACGGCATCACAGACGCGTTCGATCTCCCCGAGGAGGTGGGAGGCCATGACGATCGAGATGCCGAATTCGCGGCCGGTGCGGCGGACGAGGTCGAGCATCTCGTCGCGGCCGGCGGGGTCGAGGCCGTTGGTGGGTTCATCGAGGAAGAGAAGGCGGGGGTCGTGGACGAGGGCCTGGGCGAGCTTGACCCGCTGCTTCATGCCGGTGGAGTAGCCGCGGATGTCGCGGTAGCGCTCTTCGAAGAGGCCGACGTGGCGGAGGGTCTCGGCGGTGCGCTCGCGGGCGGCGTCGCCCGGGAGGCCGTTGACGCGGGCCATGTGGGCGACGAATTCGGTGGCGGAGACGTCGCCGGGGAGGCAATCGTGCTCGGGCATGTAGCCGACGAACTGGCGGAGGGTGGGGCCTTCGCTGGCGACGTCATAGCCGAGCACGCGGGCGGTGCCGGAGGTAGGCGGGAGGAGACCGAGGAGGATGCGGATGAGGGTGCTCTTGCCGGCGCCGTTGGCGCCGACGAGGCCGGTGATGCCGGGCGGGACGGCCAGCGTGAGGTCGTCGAGGGCGGTGACGTCGCCGAAGCGGCGGGTGAGCCCGGCGGTTTCGATGAGGTGCACGGGATGAGTGTAGTGGAGCGGGGCCGGGCGGGCAGGCCGGCACGATGTGAACGGGAGGGGCCCCGCAGCGGGGCCGCTCCCTGCTACGCTGGTGCGAATCCTACGGGGCGACGTGCCCGCGGCAGAGGTGCATCCGATGAGTGACCAGCCAGATTCGACTCCAGCCGGGGAGGCCGATGGCGGCGCCGGCATTACGGGGCCGGGGACGGGGCCGGCGGGGGGACCGCCGGCTGCAGGGCAGGCGGGAGGACCGCCGCCCGTGACGTACGGGCCGGGGGTGCAGGCGTGGTACAGCGGGCCGTATCCGCCGCCGGGCGCCCGCGAGGGATTCTGGGCGATGGTCGGCCGGACAGCGGCGCGCTGGACGGTTGCGGCGGGCTGCTTCGGGTTTACGCTGGGGTTCGCGCTGGCGCTCCCGTTCATCATCGTGGCGGCGTTCATCGCCGCGGCATCCGACGGGGGCGGGGGCGAGGACGTGGTGTACGGGAAGCCGGACGCTCCCGGGAAGCTGCTCTCGATCCCGGTGACTGGCATCATCCTCGGGGAGGAGCTGGAGCCTGCGGGGTTCTTCAGCCTGCCCGGGGTGGTCTACGGCTACGAGGTCCGGGAGAAGCTGCGGAAGGCGGCCGAGGACAAGGACCTGGCGGGGGTGGTGCTGGAGCTCGAAACACCGGGCGGGACGATTTTCGGGGCGCGGGCCATCGCCCAGGGCATCCGGGAGTACCGTGAAACGACGGGGAAGCCGGTGGTGGCATTCGTCGCCGGCCTGAGCGCCTCGGGCGGGATGTACGCGATGGCGCCGGCTGACCTGATCATCGCGGACTACGGCAGCCTCATCGGGAGCATCGGCGTGACGATGGGGGCGATCGAGTACTGGGACGGCCTGTTCGCCACGGAAGGAGGCTTCTTTGGGGGCGGGGTAACGACGCGGGACGGGATCGTCTTCCAGCCGATTACGGCGGGTCGGTCGAAGGACGTTGGGGCGCCCTACCGGCCGCTCACCGAACAGGAGAAGCGGGAGCTGCAGCGCGGGGTCGACAACGAATACGCGGAGTTCGTGCGGCACGTGGCGGCGGCGCGGAACATCCCGGAGGCGACGGTCCGGGAGGTCATCGGCGCGATGGTGTACGACAACCGGACGTCCGAGGAGCTTGGGCTCATCGACGGGACGGGCGACCGGTTCGAGGCGTATGAACGGGCGGCCTCGCTGGCGGGGCTGGAGAAAGGGAAGTACCGGGTGGTTCGGGAGTCGGGCGGGGGCGGGTTCTTCCCGGGGCTGTTCGGGCGGCTCGGGCTCGGGGGGAACGGCCGGGAGGCGGCGCCTGCGGGGCCGGTCCGGGTCTGCTTCCCGGCGAACGCCATCCTGGCGTACTACGGCGACCCGGTGGCGCTGTGCGCCCGTGGGTGGGGTGCGAGAGGCTGGAGGTGAGAGGTGAGGGGTTGTGAACGGTTAGGGGTAAGCGGCTGGAGGTGAGAAAGGGCGAAGGGGGCCGGGCGGACCGGCCCCCTTCGAACGGGGGGATGGGCACGGGAGACCGGGGTGCGGGGGCTACCGCTCCGGGGTGAACCGCACGGGCAGGTGCTTGATGCCGCCGATGAACGTGGAGCGGAGGCGCTGGGCGGGCCCGGCGAGTTCGATGTCCGGGAAGCGGCGGAAGAGCTCCTGGAAGAGGACCTTCAGCTCGAGGCGGGCGAAGCCGGCGCCGAGGCAGAAGTGCTCACCGATGCCGAACGCGAGGTGGTCGTTCGGGGTGCGGGTGATGTCGAAGACGTCGGCGTTGGGGAAGACGTCTTCGTCGCGGTTGACGGAGGGATACCACATGACGACGCGCTCACCGGCCTTGATCGGCTGGTGGCGGATGGCGGTGTCCTCTTTGGCGACGCGGGCCATGTGGGTGACGGGCGAGACCCAGCGGAGGATCTCCTCGACGGCGGAGTCGATGAGGGACATGTCATCGAGGAGCTTCTTCTTCTGGTCGGGGTGCTCGCAGAGGGCGAGGAGGCCGCCGGACATGGCGTTCCGGGTGGTTTCGTTGCCGGCGAGGATGAGGAGGAAGCAGAACCAGAGGATGTCCTCATCGGTGAGCTTCTCGCCGTCGACTTCGGAGTCGATGAGGAGGGAGATGATGTCCTCGGTGCGGGCGGTCTTCCGCTGCATGAGGGCCTGGGCGTAGTAGCCGAACATCTGCATGGTGCCCAGGTTGCCGGTGATGCGGGCAGCTTCGGGGGTGCCGCGCTGGTCCTCGGGCACGTCGGTCTGGTATTCGGGGTCGCCGGAGCCGAGGACTTTGTTCGTGAGGGCGAACATCAGCTCCCAGTCTTTCTCGGGGACGCCGAGCATCTGGCAGATGACGGCGAGCGGGATGTTGCAGGCGACATCGAGGACGAAGTCGGACTCGCCTTTCTTCGCGATGCGGTCGAGGAGGATGTTGGTGGTTTCGCGGATTTTCGGTTCCCACTGGGCGACGGCGCGGGGGGTGAAGCCCTTGTTGACGAGCCGCCGCATCTTGACGTGGCGGGGCGGGTCCATCGTGATGATCATTTTGCCGTTGCCCTGGGCGGCGAGGAGGGCGTCGGCTTCGTCGATCGGCTCGTACTCGGTGATGCCCTTTTCCGAGCTGAAGATTTCCGGGTGGCGGGAGACGAAGAGGACGTCCTCGTATTTGACGAGGTTCCAGTGGCCTTTGACCTCGTCGGTGGGCGGGGTCCAGGAGATGGGGTCCTCCTTGCGGAGGATTTTGAAGGCCTGGTGGGAGAGGCCGTTCTCGAAGAGGACGGGGTCGTTGAGGTCGATATCGGCGAGGGTGAGGCTCTGTGCTTCGGTGGTCACGTACTGCTCCGCGGGTGCTGTCATGGTGCCGGGCGCTGCGCCCGGCAGATTTACCGTTCGGTCGATAGGGTACGCGAATCGCGCCCGCGCGGGTAGGCGGCGGGAGAAGATTCGCGGGGGTGTTTACCGTTCGGGGGTGAACCGGACGGGCATGTGCTTGATGCCGTTGATGAAGGTGGAGCGGAGCCGCTCCGGCGGGCCGACGACTTCGATGTCGGGGAAGCGGCGGAGGAGCTCTTCGAACATGACCTTGAGCTCTTTGCGGGCGAAGCCGGCCCCGAGGCAGAAGTGCTCGCCGATGCCGAAGGCGAGGTGGTCGTTCGGGGTGCGGCGGATGTCGAAGCGGTACGGGTCGGGGAAGACATCTTCATCGCGGTTGGCGGAGGGATACCACATGAGGACGCGGTCGCCGGCGCGGATGGTCTTGCCGCGGAGCTCGACGTCCTGGGTGGCGGTGCGGGCCATGTGGTGGAGCGGGGAGGTCCAGCGGAGGATCTCTTCGACGGCGGTATCCATGAGGGAAGGGTCCTCGACGAGGGCGCGCTTCTGGTCGGGGTGCTGGCAGAGGACCTGGAGGCCGCCGGAGATGGCGTTCCGGGTGGTTTCGTTGCCGGCGACGATGAGGAGGAAGCAGAACTGGAGGATATCGCCTTCGGTGAGCTTTTCGCCGTCGACTTCGGCCTCGAGGAGGATGGTGGGGAGGTCGTTCTCGCGGGGGTGCTGGCGCCGGTCTTCGAGGACGCCGCGGAAGTACTCCAGCATCGTCTGGAGGCCCTTCATGGCCGTGAGCCGGGCGGCCTGGCCGGTGCCGCGCTCTTCCTCGGGGATGTCCGTCTGGTATTCGGGGTCGCCGGAGCCGAGGACCTTGTTCGTGAGCTCGAACATGAGCGGCCAGTCCTCCTGCTCCACGCCCATCATGCCGCAGATGACGGCCAGCGGAAGCTGGCTGGCGACCTCGAGGACGAAGTCGCATTCGCCTTTGCCGGCGATGCGGTCGAGGATTTCGTTCGTGATGCGGCGGATCTCGGGCTCCATGGCGTTGACGGCGCGGGGGGTGAAGCCCTTGTTGACGAGCCGGCGCATCTTCACGTGGCGGGGCGGGTCCATCGTGATGATGGAGGCGTTGCCGCCGGCGTTCTGCTGCTGGGCGGCGAAGTCGAGCTCCGCGAGCTTCTCCGGCTTGATGCCGGGACCGGCAATGCCCTTGCTGGAGATGAAGGTCTCGGGCCGGCGGGAGATGAAGAGGATGTCCTCGTACTTCGTGATCGACCAGAAGCCGTTGGAGACTTCGCCCGGCGGATTCCAGTGGACCGGGTCGCGGTGGCGCAGGATGCGGAGGAGCTCGTGGAACTCTTCGCGCTGGAAGTGCCCGGGGTTGTTGAGGTTGATATCAGACGGTTCGATGGCAGGTGCAGTCACGGCTCTCCTCCGGGGGCATGGCCCGGTCTCCCTGGGGTATCGGTGGCGGGATGGTAGCTTACCGGCCGGGAAAGGTGAACGATCGTTTACGAAAATACGGTCAGGGGATGAGCTCGATGGCCTGGCGGGGGCAGAGGCGGTAGGCGCGCTCGGCCTTCTCTTCGAGCTCTTTGGGGAGGTCGCCTTCGATCAGGACGATGGAAACGTCATCGTCGCCGAGTTTGAAGATCTCGGGCGCGGTCTTTTCGCACTTGCCGTGCCCTTCGCACATGTCAGCTTTGACGCGCACTTTCACGGGAAGCTCTCCAGGGCTGGGGTGTCTGGCGGTGAAGGCCGCCCGGGGGCGAAGCATAGCGGCTTACCGCGCGGTAAGCTACCGGGCGGGGCGCCTGCCGGGAACTTTCGCGGGCCGCCGGGCGTCTCCAACGGCATGAGCAAGACACGACGTTTCCTTCTCCTCCTCGTCGTCCCGGTGCTGGCGGCGGCGACGGCCGCGGCCTGCATGGACGATCCCGGTTCGACCGGCGGCCGCCCGCGCGACGGCTATCCGACGAAGGTGGTGGACGCCCCCATCGACGAACTCGATGTGGTCGTGCGGGAGTCGGCGCCGCCGTCGTACGCGGTGCGCATCGTGAGCGGGCTGCCGAGCGGGTGTGCGAAGTTCGAAGCCTGGGAGATTACGGGCCGGAGCGGGACGGAGGTCACGATCCGGGTGACGAACCGGGTGCCGGACAGCGACGAGGTGGCCTGCACGGCGGTGTACGGCACGCACGAGTCGGTGGTGGACCTCGGGTCCGATTTCGTACCGGGGCGGCAGTACACGGTGGTGGTGAATGGCGAACGGGTGACGTTCACCGCGCAGTGACGAAGCCCGCCCGGGCGACATCGGGTGTCGGCGCTCCCTGCGAGAATGGGCGGGTGGGCGCCGATTTCGTCATCGACGACTGGCTGCGGGGGGAGGGGCTGCGCGATGCCGCGGGGCTGGCCGCCGCGCGGGCTGCGCTCGTGGCGGCGGGGCTGACCACCGGGAAGAAGGCGCGGATGGCGGTGACGAAGCGGGGCCGTGCGCGGGAGGCGGTCTGGGCGGCGGTGGCCGGGTGGTGCGGGGCGGCGGCCTGCCGGGCCGCGGCAGAGGCTACCGGCCGGCCGTGCGTGCTGACGAGCCGGGAGCGGTGCGCCGGGTGCGGCGGCTCGAACGCGCTCCAGGCGGCCCGCGCGGCTGCGGCAGCCTGCCGTGATGCGGACGTCCGGCGGGTGGTGGTGCTCGGCGGGAGCCCGGCGGCGCGCCAGGAGGCGGAGCGGCTCGCGCGGCAGGCCGGCGGCCCGGAACTCCGATTCGTCGAGGGGGAGTCGCGGGTGACGGAGGGCGATGCCCGGGCAGACCGGGCGTGGGCGGACGTCGTGCTGGCCTGGGCGGGCACGCCGCTCCCCCACAAGACGAGTGACCTGTACCGGAAGACGAGTGACCTGTACCGGCGGCGAGAGACCGGCGCCCCGCCGTTCATCACGGTGCCGACGACGGGGGTGGTCCAGCTGTTCCGGGCCCTCGAGGAGCACGCGAGGGGCCGCCGCCCGTAGGCTCCCGGCGCCGTACAATCTGGCCATGTCGGGGGATGGGCCGCTCGTCGGCGTCATCATGGGGAGCTCGAGCGACTGGCCGACGATGCGGCTGGCTACCGAGGTGCTGGAGCGGTTCGGCATCCCGTGGGAGGCGCGGGTCGTCTCGGCGCACCGGACGCCGGGCCTGGTGACGGAGTACGCGACGGCCGCCGCCGCCCGCGGGCTGCGGGTGATCATCGCCGGGGCGGGCGGCGCCGCCCATCTGCCGGGGATGACCGCCGCGCAAACGCCGCTCCCGGTCATCGGGGTGCCGATCCAGGCGAAGGCGCTCCAGGGGCTCGATTCGCTCCTCTCGATCGTCCAGATGCCGCGGGGGACGCCGGTAGCCACGATGGCGATCGGCGAGGCGGGCGCGGTCAACGCGGCGCACCTGGCAGTCCGCATCCTCGCTGCGACCGACCCGGGCCTCCGGGAGCGGGTGGCGGCGTTCATGGCAGAGGAGCGGGACCGGGTGCTGGGCGAACGGCTGGAATGACGCCGCTCCCGCCGGGCTCGGCCATCGGCATCATCGGCGGCGGCCAGCTGGGGCTGATGCTGGCAGAGGCGGCCCGCGAGCTGGGCTACCGGACGGTTGCGCTCGCAGAGACGGGCGACGCGCCGGTATCGGCGGCGGCAGACGTGCTGGTAGCGGGCAGGTTCGACGACCCGGAAGTCGTGGCCAGGTTCGCTGCGCAGGTCGCGGCGGCGACGGTCGAGACGGAGACGCTGCCCGCCGGGCTGCTGGAGGCGGTGGCCGCCCGGGTCCCGCTCTATCCGCCCGCGGGGCTGGTGCTGACCACGCAGGACCGGGCGAAGCAGCGGGCGCTCACCGTGGCGCTGGGGATCGCCGTGCCGGTCCACCGGGTGGCGGCGACGGAGGCGGAGCTGGCGGCGGCCGGGCGGGAGCTGACGTTCCCGGTGGTGGTGAAACGGGCGACGGGCGGCTACGACGGGCGCGGGCAGGCGTGGGCGGCGGAGCCGGCGGAGCTGCCGGCGGCGTGGGAGTCGATAGGCGGGGGATGCTGCGTCATCGAAGAGCGGGTGGAGTTCGCGGCCGAGTTCTCGGTCATCGTCTGCCGCGGCGCGGGCGGCGAGCTGGCGTTCTACGCGCCGATCCGAAACGTGCACCGCGGGGGCATCCTGCGGGTCTCGAGCGCGCCGGCCGGCATCCCGGCGGCGTCGGCAGCGGCCGCGCGGGAGTTTGCCCGGCGGTTCGCCGAGGGAGCCGGGCTGGTCGGCATCGCCTGCCTCGAGTGCTACCTGCTCCCGGACGGGAGGGTGCTGGTGAACGAGGTCGCGGCCAGGCCGCACAACTCCGGGCACCTGACGATCGAAGCGTGCGCGACGAGCCAGTTCGGGCAGCTGGTCCGGGTCGTCGCGGGGCAGCCGCCGGGGCCGACGGAGCTCCGCGAGGCAGCGACGATGCTGAACCTGATCGGCGATATCGACGAGGCGGCGCTGGCAGCGCTCGAGCGGGCGTACCCGGGCCGGGTGTTCGTCCACCGGTACGGGAAGGCGCCGCGGCCCGGCCGGAAGCTGGGGCACGTGACGGTGCTCGGTACGAACGCGGTGGAGCCGCCGCCGGCGCGTCCCGGGTGCGAGATCGGCTAGAATCCGCGGGCACATTTCGCACGGGAGACCGGGTCGATGGAAGTACCGCTGCTGCTCAACGATTTCCTGCGCCGGGCGGCGAAGCTCTACCCGAACAAGGAAGCGATCGTCGACGGCGACCTGCGGATGACGTACGCCGATTACCAGGCCCGGTGCAATCAGCTGGGGCACGCGCTGCTCGAACTCGGGGTGCGGAAGGGCGACCGCGTTTGCATCCTGAGCCCGAACAGCCACTACTTCCTCGAGAGCTACTACGGCGTGACGCAGATCGGGGCGATTCTCGTGCCGCTCAACTACCGGCTGGTCGCGTCAGACCACGAGTACATCATCAACCACGCGGGCGTGAAGGTGGTGCTCGTCGATTATGACTACACGCACGTGATCGACGACATCCGGCCGAACCTTCGGACGGTGGAGCACTTCATCGTCGCGGACCCCCGGGCGCCGAAGCAGACGCCGGCCGGCTGGGTCGACTGGGACGGGCTGGTGGGCCGGCAGCCGGCGGCGCCGACGCCGCCAGTGGAGCAGGACGAGAACGACGTGACGTCGATCAACTACACCTCGGGGACGACGGCCCGGCCGAAAGGGGTGATGCTGACCCACCGGAACGTCTACATCAACGCCTACAACTTCATCGCCCACCTGCGGGTGCGCCACGAGGACCGGGAGCTCTGGACGCTCCCGATGTTCCATGCGAATGGCTGGGGCGGGCCGTTCGCGATCACGGCGATGGGCGCGACGCACGTCGTCCTGCGCGCGGTGGTCGGCGCCGATATCTTCCGGCTCATCCAGGACGAAAAGATTACGTTCGCCTGCATGGCGCCTGCCGTGCTGAACACGATCCTGGCGTTCCCGGACCGGGAGAAGTACACCATCACGACGCGGCCGCGGTTCGTCGTTGCCGGGGCGCCGCCGCCGGCGGCATTCATCGAACGGCTGGAGAAGGAGCTCGGCTGGGAGTTCATCCAGATTTACGGGCTGACGGAGACGTCGCCGATCCTGACCGTCAGCACGCCCGATTACCACAACCCGGACGGGCAGAACTACCAGCGCCGGGCGCGCGCCGGGGTCGAGGCGATCGGGGTGGAGATCCAGGTGCTCGATGAGAACGGCACCCCCGTCCCGAAGGACGACCGGACGATCGGCGAAGTGTGCGCGCGGTCCAACGTGGTGCTGAAGGGGTACTGGGAGCAGCCGGAGGAGACGGCGAAGGCGATTTACGACGGCTACTTCCACACCGGCGACCTGGCGACGTGGGACCAGTTCGGCAACATCAACATCGTCGACCGGAAGAAAGACGTGATCATCTCGGGCGGGGAGAACATCTCGTCGGCCGAGGTGGAGGATGCGCTCTACAAGCACCCGGCGGTGCTCGAGTGTGCAGTGATCGGGGTGCCGAGCGAGAAGTGGGGCGAGACGCCGCGGGCGCTCGTGGTGCTGCGGCCGGGGATGACGGCCACGGAGGAGGAGATCATCGCCTTCTGCCGGGAGCACCTGGCGCACTTCAAGTGCCCGACGGGGGTGGACTTCGTCGACAGCCTGCCGCGGACGGCCACCGGCAAGCTGCAGAAGTTCCTCATCCGCGAACGGTACTGGGCGGGCAAGGAGCGGCGGGTGAACTGAGCGGCCGGGCCGGCGCCGCGGGCGGGAGCGTACCCCCGCGGTCATCAGCTGCCGGTGAAGCGCGGCGGGCGCTTCTCGAGGAACGCCTGCCGCTGCTCGCGGGCGTCGTTTACGGCGCGCCGGCAGATGGCGATGGCGTGGATCTCCTCGCGGAGCTGGGCGTCGAGGTCGTTCTCCCACGCGCGCTGGACGACGCGCCGGGACATGATGGCAGCGATCGGCGGGTGGGCGGCCACCTGCCGGGCGATGGTGCGCGCCTCCTCGAGCAGGCGGTCGTGGGGGACGAGCCGCTGGAGGAGCCCGATGCGGAGCGCCTCCTCGGCCTCGACGACGCGGCTGGTGAGGATGATGTCGAGGGCGTTCCCCTGGCCGACGATGCGCGGGAGGAAGTAGCTCATGCCGGAATCGGGCGAGAGGTTCCGCTCGATGAAGACGGACTTGAAGCGGGCCTGCTCGCTGCCGATGCGGATATCGCAGGCGAGGGCGAGGGAGAAGCCGGCCCCCGCGGCGATGCCGTTGACTGCGGCGATGGTCGGCTTGTCGATGGTCGCGACGGCACGGGCCTGGCGGCCGACCCAGCTGTCCTCGTCGGTCAGCTGCTGCCACGGGAGGCGTTCGGGCGGTTCGGGCAGGGGCCCGGAGAGGTCGGCGCCGGAGCAGAACCCGCGCCCCGCACCGGTGACGATGACGGCGCGGACGCCGTCGTCGTGTTTCAGCCGGTGGCAGACGTCGAGGAGCTCCTGCTGGAGCGTCCGGTCGAGCGCATTGAGCTTTCCGGGCCGGTCGAGGGTGACGGTGGCCACGTCGTCGGCGACATCGAGGCGGAGGCAGGTGTACGGCACGGGCGGGCCCCCAGGGAGGGGATAGTGCGGGGAGTGAAGCGGATTGCGCGGGGGTTGTCGAGGGGCGTATCGTGCCGGCGATGAGCGCCGAAGCCGCCGCCGGGCCGATGCAGGTCCTCATGATTTCCGATTTCGTCTGCCCGTGGTGCTACCTCGGGCTGGTAGAGATCGCGCGGGTGGAGCGGGAGTACGAGGTGGACGTGCGGCACGTGCCGTATTTGCTGGACCCGGCGACGCCCCCCGAGGGGAAACCCCGGCGGCCGATGACCCGGCCCGGGGACCCGCCGACGGCGATGGAGCTGCGGGCCGAGGCGGCGGGCATCCGGTTCACCCGGGGCCGGGAGTGGACGTCGAACTCCGTGCTCGCACACGAAGGGGCGGAGTTCGCCCAGGAGGCGGGGCGGGCGCGGGAGTACGCGCGGGAGGTGTTCCGGGCCTACTTCACGGAGCTCGAGGATATCGGCAAGGTGGAGGTGCTCCTCCGGGCCGGGGAGCGGGCTGGCCTGGACGTCGCAGCCCTCCGGGAGGCGCTGGAGGCGCACGTCTACCGGCCGCGGGTACTCGAGGCGGTCGGCTGGACCCGGGAAGCCGGCGTGAGCGGGGTGCCGACGTTCGTCTTCGGCGAACGGTTCGCGATGTCCGGGGCGCAGGACGCGGCGGTGTTCGATACGGTGATGGAGCGGCTCGGGGTGCCCCGCCGGGCGGGGTGAGCCCCGACTGACAACCCCCGGCGATTCCGTTACGCTCGTGGGGCACGGCGTGGTTCTCCGTGCGGGAGGGTTGGACCGATGGCGATGCGCTACCGCTATTCGATGTGGGATGGGACGCAGGAGGTGCCGGCGCTCGACCCGGACCAGGTCCTGGACAACATTACGGATGACCTGATGAATTTCGGGGACCTGCAGCACGCGCTGCGGAACCTGATGCAGCGCGGTATGCGGAACCCGATGGGCCAGCGGATGCAGGGGCTGCGGGACCTGCTCCAGCAGCTCCGCCAGCAGCGGCGGCAGCAGCTGGACCGCTTCAACCTCTCGTCGATTTTCGATGACCTGAAGCGGCAGCTGGACGAGATTCTCGACCTGGAGCGGAACACGCTGGAGCGCCGGCTGGAGGAGGCGGAGCGCGCGGGCGGCGAGCCGCAGGGCGAGGCCGGGCAGCAGGAGCCGCAGGGCAGCGAACCGCAGGGTGCGCAGGCGAACCGGCCGCAGGGCCGCCAGGGGGCGGAACGGGGCGAGGCCGGCCAGGAGGCGGCGGAGGGGCAGGCGGGCAGCCAGCCGACGCCCCCGCGCGAGTTCGCCGAGATGCTGCGGAACATCGCGAATCGGAAGAAGGAGTTCCTCCAGAACCTGCCGCAGGACGTGGCCGGGCAGGTGCGCCAGCTCCAGAACTACGAGTTCATGGACCCGGAGGCGCAGCAGAAGTTCAACGAGCTGTTGGAATCCTTGAAGAAGGCGATGCTCGATACCTTCTTCAAGAACCTCTACGACCAGATCGCGAACATGTCCCCCGAGGACCTGCAGCGGATGAAGGAGATGGTCCGCGACCTGAACCAGATGCTGCAGGACCGGATGGCGGGCCGGGAGCCGAACTTCGAACAGTTCATGGAGAAATACGGCGACCTGTTCGGCGACAATCCGCCGCAATCGCTCGATGACCTCATCCGCCAGATGCAGCACCAGATGGGGCAGATGCAATCGCTGCTCGATTCGCTGCCGGGGGACCTTCGCCAGCAGCTGCAGGACCTGCTCGCCGACAAGGTGGGTGACCCGGAACTGCAGCAGGCGCTCAACGAGCTGGCCCAGAACCTGGAGTACCTGTACCCGATGCGGGACCTCCGGAACCAGTACCCGTTCCGGGGCGAGGAGGAGCTCGACCTGCAGTCGGCCATGCGGCTGATGGACCAGATGCAGTCGATCGACGAGCTGGAGCGGCAGATCGAGCGGACGCAGTACGGCGGCGACATCGAGGACATCGATGCAGAGAAGCTGGAAGAGCTGCTGGGGCCGGAAGCGCGCGAGACGCTCGAGCAGCTGAAGCAGTTCCTCGAGATCCTCGAAGAAGCCGGCTACATCCGGAAGAAGGGGAACCAGTGGGAGCTGACCCCGCGCGGGACGCGGAAGATCGGCCAGCGGGCGCTGGTGGAGATCTATCGGCAGCTCAAGGCGGACACGTTCGGCAAGCACGAGGTGCGGGAGACGGGCACCGGCGGCGAGCGGACGGATGCGACGAAGCCGTACGAGTTCGGTGACCCGTTCTACCTGGATATCCAGAAGACGATGATGAACGCGATGTACCGGGAGGGGCCGGGCACGCCGCTGCGGCTCAAGCCGGATGACTTCGAGGTGGCGCGGACGGAGCTGCTGACGCAGACCGCGACGGTGATCATGCTCGACTTGAGCTGGTCGATGGCGCTGCGGGGTTCGTTCCAGGCGGCGAAGAAGGTGGCGATGGCGCTGAACAACCTGATTTCGTCGCAGTACCAGCGGGACAGCCTGTACATCATCGGGTTCAGCGCCTACGCCCGGGAGCTGAAGACGGAGGAGCTGCCGTACGTGCGCTGGGACGAATCGGTGCTGGGCACGAACATGCACCATGCGCTGATGATCGCCCAGCGGCTGCTGGCGAAGCACACGCAGGGGACGCGACAGATCATCATGATCTCGGACGGGGAGCCGACGGCCCACCTGGAGCGGGGGCGGTCCTACTTCGCCTATCCGCCGAGCCCCATCACGATCCGGGAGACGCTGAAAGAGGTGAAGCGCTGCACGCAGAAGCGCATCACGATAAATACGTTCATGCTGGACCGGAACTACTATCTGAAGGAGTTCGTGAACCAGGTAGCCCGGATCAACAAGGGGCGGGTGTTCTATACGACGCCGGACAGGCTGGGCGAGTACATCCTGGTGGACTACGTGGCGCAGAAGCGGAAACGGCTCGCCGGGATGGGCTGAACCCGCCGGCGGGCCCGGGAGACGGCGAAGGGGCCGGCAGACCGGCCCCTTTCGTTCGTTCGCGGGGGTGCGGCGGACGGCCGCCGGAGTGCAGCTCAGCCGGCGGCGGCCTCGGCGTCGTCGAGCATGGCCTGGGCCTCGTCGACGCTTTCGAGGCGGACGATGCCTTTGCGGATGGCGTAGCGGATCAGGTCGGTGCGGTTGCGGGCGTGGAGCTTGGCCATGATGTGGGCCTTGTGGGCTTCGACCGTCTTGACGGAGATGTAGAGTTCGTTGGCGATGCCCTGGTTGGTGTACCCCTCCGCGATGAGCTGGAGGACTTCGCGCTCGCGGCTGGTGAGGGTATCCATGCCGTTGCGCTGGTCGGTGCGCTTGGCCTGGTAGAGGACCTCGGCGAGGTCGAACCCTTCGGAGAGGGCGCTCGAGAAGTAGCTGTTGCCGCGGTGGACGGTCTGGATGGCGAGGACGAGTTCGGAGACGTCGGATTTTTTGATGATGTAGCCGGAAGCGCCGGAACGGATGGCGTCGAGCAGCTGGTCCTCATCGACGAAGCCGCTGAGCATGACGACGCGGGTGGAAGGGGCGATGCGGCGAATCTGGCGGGTAGCCTCGAGCCCGTTGAGGCCGGGCATCACGACGTCCATGAGGACGACGTCGGGCTGGAGGCGTTCGACGGCCTGGACGGCTTCGCGCCCGTTTTCGACGTCGGCGACGACTTCGAGTTCGGGCTGCGCCTCGAGGAGCATCCGGAGGGCCTGGCGGATGACGGCGTGGTCATCGACGAGGAGGATGCGGATGGGCGCCGGGGCGCGGGCCGGGCCGTTCGTCGGGCGGGCCGGGAAGGTCCGGGGCTGGGGGCGCAGTTGGTTCACAGGTCGAACTCCTCAGGTAGTCTCCGGCAGCGGCGGGGAGGTGCCGAGCCGTTGGGGTTGCCCGCTTAGGGAACCCGGCGACAGGGAGGAGTCTAGGGACTGCCTCGCGGGGGCGTATCGGAGAAAACCCTGATCCTCGCCGAAGAACCCCCGGTGGTCGGGGGAGCCGCGCAGGGAGATCGGGGAAATCCCGCGGGGGCCGCGGCCCGGGTCAGATGGTGAAGAAGGCGCGCTCGGTGTGGCCCGGCTCGACGAGGAGGTGGATTTCGGAGCGGAGGGCCATGATGTGCGTGTCGTTGGCGGCGCGCTCGGCAGCGTCCTCGGAATCGTAGACCGCGAGGCGGGCGATTTCGCCGCTCTCGTCGCTCGGGCGCATGAGGTAGTGGACCTGGACGCCGCCGTGGGCGGCGGCGGCTTCGTCGAGCTTGCGCAGGAGTTCTTCGCAGCGGGCGTCTTCGCCCCGGCGGGGTTTCATGATCGACAGGCGAACGTACGGCATGGGTGTGCTCTGCTACCTCCGGAGCGCGAATTCTAGGGCGCGGCGGAGCTGGCGAAAAGGCGGGACCCCCGCGCGGGCGGGGGTCCCGGTTGGGGGCCGCTGGCCCGGCTGCTGGTCAGAGCCGGAGCTTGCCGTGCGAAGGCTGGCGGCGGCGCTGCCGCTGGGGCAGGGCGGCTTCCTCGGCGGCGAGGTCGACGGGCGGGCTGGTGAGCACTTCGTGGACGTAGCCGCACATGATGCAGCTGCCGTAGGTGCCGTGCCAGTCGCGCTCGACGATGATCGAGCCGCGGCACTTGGGGCAGGACTTCGGCGGTGCTTCCTGTAGAGCTGGCATGACGATTCCCTCCTCTTCCTTTCGTTAAAGAGCCGTTATGGTGACCTTCGAGGACAGAAAAAAAGACCTCGAAACGAGCTACCTGCTCGCCAGGCCTTCCAGACTGCCGACGGGGTTAGCTGACGGGCTCGGGCGGAAGGCGCCCTGGCGGCCGGCTGGCCGCGTTCGCCCCGGGGTAGTGGGTCCCCCGCTGCGCCGCAACGGCGCACTAGGCAGGTGGTGCAAGAACCGAACGCGCATGCAAACGACGCGAACGTCGTTCACTCGCCGGAAGCTATCAATGTGCCGGGAGGCTGTCAAGGGGTCTTTGCGCTTTTCGTCACAAATTTACCGCCTGGTCGGCGAATTCCCCCGGCCGCTCAGGCGAGCACGCCCGCGACGAGCCCGGCCGCGAGGGCGGCAGCTGCCGGGCCTGCCGCGGCCGCGCCCGGCTGGCGGACGGCAAGGAGGCCGGCGCCGGGCCCTGCGATGAGCGCGAAGGCCGCGAGGAGGGCGAGGGCATCGGCCTCGCCCGGGCCGAGGAATCGGAGGGCGGGCACCGCCCCGAGGAGCGCAGCCGGGACGGCGAGGGCCCCGGCAACGAGGGCCCAGGCCCGCCCGGGCCGGTCGAAGGCTGAGGATGCGGCGGCCAGGGCGGCGAAGCCGAGCAGCACCCCGAGCAGGGTCCCCGCGGTGGCGGGGAGGGGGAGGAGGCTGGGGAGGGGGTGGCGGGCGGGGGCGATGGCGGCGGTTTCGCCGGTGAGGAGCCGTCCGGCTTCGAGGCGGGCCGCGACGAAGGCATCGCGGGCGGCGGCGTCGGCGCCGAGCAGGAGGCGGACGTCGGCGGGCCCGAAATCGGCGTCGCTGGCGATGGCGGCGCGGAGCTCTTCGAGGCGTTCGCGGTGGGCCCGGGCGTCGTTGGCGAGGGCGTACCTCCCGGGGCCGCCCGGCGGGATGAGGCCGAGCCCCTGCACGGCCTCGGCGTAGCGGACCGGGTCGGCCGCCGCGAGCCGGAGGAGTTCGTGGCGGGCGTGGGCCCCGAGCGCGAGGGCGAGGGCGAGCGCTGCCAGGACCCCGGCGCCGGCGAGCGCGGCGGCGGGATGGGGCTGCGGGGCAGGCTCGCCCGCCGCGGGGCGCGGGTCCGGCTGGGGTTCGGCCCACGGGGGCGCCCAGCGGCCGGCGTCGTCCCCGCCCGCCTGGAGCTCCTCCTGCCGGGGCGCCAGCGGTGCGAGGGAGGCGGACGCGGTGATGGGACCGAGCGCGGTAGCGGCGGCGAGCGCGAGGCCGTACACGCCGCCCGCGGCGGGGGGGAATCCCTGGCCGACCAGTTCACGGGCGAGGAACCAGGCCGCGAGCGCCGCAGCCGCTGCGAGGGCCCAGGCGAGCATGGCGCCGGCGAGCGTCCCCGGGCGCGCCGGGCGAAGCCCGCTGAGCCCGGCGAGGGCGAGCCCGCCGACAGCCCCGGCAGCGGCGGCCCCGGCGCTCCAGCCCCACCCGCCGGGGAGGAGGACGACCGCCGCCCCGGCGGCGGCGAGGATGGTGACGGCCGCGGCGAGGACGGCCGCCGCGGTGCCGGCCCAGGGGCGGCCTGCCGCCGCCATGACGGTGCCGGGGATGAGGGCGACGGCGCTCCCGGCGATGGCCGCGGCGAGGACGGCGAAGGGGAACGCCGTCCAGGCGGCCTCCCGCGCGAGCGCGGCCGCTTCGCCGCCGGCGAGTGGCCCAGCGGTGACCGCAGCGGCGGCGATGGCGGCAGCCGGCCCTGCGCCGGGCTGCCGGGGCCCGGGCGGCGGGATGAGCACGCCGAGAACGGCCGCGAGACCGGCGCCGGCCGCGAGCGGGGCGACGAGGGAGGCGGCCGCCCAGGGGCCTTCGCCCGCGGGGCCGGCGGCCAGGGCGTACACGCCGGCTGCTGCCCCGAGGACGAGGCTGACGCCGGTGAGCGGCCCGGCGGCTGCAGGCCGCCCGTCGTCGGTATCGAGGGCCAGGGCCAGGATGGCCGCGGCCGCCGCCGCGGCAAACCCGGCGAGGAACCCCCCGCCGGCCCAGGCCGCCCGCTCGAGCGAGCCGGCGTAGCCCCCGGTGTAGAGGGCGATGGCGACGGTCCCGAGGACGCCGGCCCCGACCAGTGCCGCGGCGAGGGCGAGGAGCCCGGGCCGGGGCGAGGGCGGCGGCGGAACCGAACGGTCACGCGCGGCGAAGCGGCTGACGAGGGCGGCAGCGACGCCGATGACGACGGCGACGGGAACGAGGAGCTGGGCGAGGAACATGGACGGGGGCCTCCGCCGGGGATGCCCGGGGGCCGCAGGATAGAGAAAACGGCCGCCGGTGCTCAACCGGCGGCCGCGATGTGCACCCGCGGGCGCGGCTCAGCCGACGAAGAGGGGACCGAAGACCACCGCGACGATCGACATGAGCTTGAGGAGGATGTTGAGGGAGGGGCCGGCGGTGTCCTTGAACGGGTCGCCGACGGTGTCGCCGACGACCGCGGCCTTGTGGGGATCGGAGCCCTTGCCGCCGAGGTGCCCGGCCTCGATGTACTTCTTGGCGTTGTCCCAGGCGCCGCCGGCGTTGGCCATCATCAGGGCGAGGACGGCGCCGCTCGCGATGGAGCCGATCAGCAGGCCGCCGAGGGCCTCGGCTCCGATCACGGCGCCAACGAGGATCGGGACGACGACGGCGAGGAGGCCGGGGAGGATCATCTCCCGGATGGCACCGTCGGTGGAGATGGCGACGGCGCGGGCGTAATCGGGCCGGCCGGTGCCTTCCATGATGCCGGGGATTTCGCGGAACTGGCGGCGGACTTCGTTCACCATCGCCATCGCGGCACGGCCGACGGCCCCCATGGCGAGGGCCGCGAAGACGAACGGCATCAGCCCGCCAATGAGCAGGCCGAGCATCGTATCGACGTCGAGGATGTCGATCGTGTCGATGCCGACGACCTGGGAGTAGGTGACCATGAGGGCGAGGGCGGTGAGCACGGCCGAGCCGATAGCGAAGCCCTTGCCGGTGGCCGCGGTAGTGTTGCCGAGGCTATCGAGGGCGTCGGTCCGCTGGCGGACGGACGGGTCGAGGTGGGCCTGCTCGGCGATGCCGCCGGCGTTATCGGCGACGGGGCCGTAGGCATCGGTCGCGAGGGTGATGCCGAGGGGCGAGAGCATGCCGACGGCCGCGAGGGCGATGCCGTAGAGGCCGGCGACCTGGTAGGTGAGCCAGATGGCGACGACGATGGCGATGATCGGGACGGCAGTGGAGAGCATCCCGAGGCCGAGGCCGCCGATGATCACGGTGGCCGGGCCGGTCTCGGCGGTTTTTGCGAGGTTCTGCGTCGGGCGGAACTCGTAGGCGGTGTAGTACTCGGTGGCGGTGCCGATGACCTGGCCGGCGACGAGGCCGATGAGGACGGCCCAGAAGAGCTCGAAGGGCAGGTCCATCAGGACGAGCAGGGCGGCGGTGCCGACGAGGACGAGGCCGCTCGCAGAGAAGACGCCGGTGCGCAGGGCCCAGAGGAGGCGGCCCATGGTGGCGTTCTCGCTCGTGCGGACGAGGAAGGTGCCGATGATGGCGGAGATGATGCCGACGCCCATGATGAGGAGGGGCAGGGCGAACGCCTTCGCGTCCCAGTTCGCCACGTCGGCGCTTTCGAAGACGCCTTTATCGGCCGTGACGACGGCAGCGGTGGTGAGGGCCATGGCGGCGACGATCGAGCCGGTGTACGACTCGAAGAGGTCGGCACCCATGCCGGCGACGTCACCGACGTTGTCGCCGACGTTGTCGGCGATCGTGGCCGGGTTGCGCGGGTCGTCCTCCGGGATGCCGGCTTCGACCTTGCCGACGAGGTCGGCGCCGACGTCGGCGGCCTTGGTGTAGATGCCGCCGCCGACGCGGGCGAAGAGGGCGATGGAGGAGGCGCCGAAGGCGTAGCCGGTGAGCGGCTGGGTGTCCTGGGTAAGGAGGTAGACGACGGCGAGGCCGATGACGCTGATGCCGGTGACGGTGATGCCCATGACGGCGCCGGAGCTGAAGGCGACGCGGAGGCCGGGGTTGAGACCTTCACGCGCCTTGGCGGCGGTGCGGACGTTCGCCCGGACGGCGATGTACATGCCGATGTAGCCGGCCAGCGCGGAGGAGACGGCGCCGAGGACGTAGGCGGCGGCCGTCCGCGGGAGGTCGGTGAGTTCGCCGCGCTGCTGCCCGAAGCGGTCGAGGACGTCGTAATCGACGAAGACGGCGAGCGCGACGGCAACGATGGCGACGAAGATTGCGAGGAAGGTGTATTCGCGCCGGAGGAAGGCGGCGGCGCCTTCCTGGATGGCCCGGGCGATCTCCTTCATCGTCTCGGTGCCTTCGTCTTCGGCGAGGACGCGGCGGGCCGTCCACGCTGCGAAGAGCAGGGCGATGACGCCTGCCCCGAGCGCCACGAGCAAGTTGTTCATGTCGTCCCCCGGTTGAGTGTGTCCGGCTGTGCAGCGCGACTGGTGCGCACCGGTGCACGGAAGCCGGCCGAATCCTACCAATGGGGAAGGTTACGGGGAATTTCGTTCGTCCACCGTAGACGGTTTCGGGTGCACACTCTGGGGGAGACTGGCCCGGGGAGGGTTGGCGGGCATGCGCGAAGTGGTTGAACTGAACGGTGACGGCATCGCAGGGGAGCTGCGGCAGGCGGTCCGCGCGCTGAACGAGGCGCTCGGCTCGCCGGTCGTCTTCCGGCCGGTCGACTGGTCGCTGGAGCGGCGGGAGGCGTCGCCCGGGGCGCTGGAGGAGGGCATCGAGGCGACCCGGGCGCTCGGCGCGGCGATGAAGTACCCGACGGTGACGGAGACGGTGAGCCCGAATCAGGTGCTCCGCGACCGGCTGGGGCTGGCGGTCATCCACCGGCCGTGCCGGAGCTACCCGGGCGTGAGCCGGAACTACACGGGGAAGGTCGACCTGCACGTCGTGCGGATTGCGACGGGCGGCACGTACGAGGATGCCGGCATCCGGATCGGCTACTACTCGGCGGTGAGCGTGCGGGTGATGGAGCGGACGCCGGTGGAGCATGCGGCCCACTTCGCATTCCGGCTCGCGGACCAGCACCGGCAGGCCGTGACCTCGACGAGCAAGTACACCATCCAGCGGGCGACGGACGGGCTGTTCGAGGAGGTGGTGGCGGAGGTGGCCGCGGAGTACCGGAACGTGCGGCACACGCGGGAGCTGTTCGATGCGCTCCTGGCGAAGCTGATCATCGACCCGGAGCGGTACGACGTGATCGTCTGCCCGAACGAGTACGGGGATTTCCTGAGCGATATGGTGTACGGGCTCATCGGCTCCATCGGGCTGGGGGCAAGCGCGTCGTACGCGTTCTCGAAGAGCCACCAGCCGGTCATCGGCGTGTTCGACCCGGCAGGGGGGACGGCGCCGGACATCGCGGGGCAGGGGGTCGCGAACCCCTCCGGTGCGATCGAGGCGTTCGGCTACCTGCTGCAGTTCTGCGGGTACGGCGCGCTCGGCCGGCAGCTGGTGGACGCGGTGCACGACACGATCGCGGCGGGGGAGAAGACGCGCGACCTCGGCGGGACGCTGGGGACGATGGCGTTCACGGAGGCGGTGATGCGGCGGGTGGTGCCGGCCTGAGGGCCGGTCAGGTGGCGGGGCGGCGGGTGACGATGGCGAGGGTGAGGTCGCCGCGGGTCTTCTCGAGGATGCCGCGGACCTGGTCGGTGGTGCGGCGGAGGCCGCCGGTCATCGCGTCGGGGTAATCGATGGTGACGAGGACGCCGTAAATGTCGTCCATGGCGGCGAGGAGGGCTTCGCAGCCCTCGAAGGAGCCGGCGCGGAGGCGGTCGAGGATGACGCGGCGGAGCTCGCCGACGGCTTCGCCGATGCCGTTGAGGTAGGCCGGGTCTTCGACGCCGAGCTCGGCCGGGCCGGGGATGGCGCCGCCGGAGCAGAGTTGGAGGGTGGTTACCGCCTCGACGTACTCTTTCTGGGCGTCGTGGAGGAAGCCGGCGTGGTAGACGTCGGCGTGGCCTTCGAGGGCGCGGACGGCGGCCTCGTGGGTGGCGCGGGCCTCGGCGATGAGCCGGTGGGCAACCTCGAATTCGCCGCGGTGGACGGCCCGGATGGCGTTGGCGCTCGTGCGGATGATGACGCGGCTGGCGGCGAGGGCCTGCTCGCGGGCGGCGTTCTTGGCGGCGAACCGCTCGAGGATCTCGGGGACGATGCGCTCGAGCGGGCCGGTGTCGCTCACAGGTCTTTGACGGGCTCGGGGAATTCGCCCTCGCGGGCGGCGTCGATCATCGTGCGGGCCTCTTCGGGGAGGTCCATGCCGTATTCCTCGAACTTCTTTTCGACCCAGGTGCCGATCTGGCGCGGGTCGCGGTAGTCTTCGGGGCCGCCGCGGCCGGCGGAAGGGTCGCCGTATTTTTCGAGGATCTCCTGGCGGGTGTAGGAGCGGCCGAATTTCGACATCATCCGCGAGGTGTTGGGGCTGCCGCAGTGCTCGCAGGAGGGCCGGACTTCGGTGTCGATCTTGCGGGTGAAGTAGTTGGTCACCTTCTTGCAGTCGGCGCAGCGGAATTCGTAGATCGGCATGCCTGTATTCTCGAAAGCGGGCCGGGCGCTGTCCACGGGCCGGGTCAGGGGGCCGGGTCGAGCGCTTCGCGGAACCCGCTCGGTGCGTGCGGACCGAAGACGAGGATTTCGAAGATGCCGAGGCCCTCGCGGTGGCCGGCGCGGACGCGGGAGACCTGCTGGACGTGGAGGTTCTGGAGGGGGTGCTCCTGGCTGAGGACGTACTCGGTGCCGTCGACGGCGTCCTCGCCGACCCACATGCCGTGGCCCCACTTCGGGTCGCCGTAGCCGAGCCCTTTCATGAGGAAGGCGTAGAGGGGTTCGACGGTGATTTCGAGGGGGTCGCCCGCGGCCGGCCTGAGCGTGATGACGGCGGATTCGAGCCAGCGGGTGCCGGGTTTGAACTTCAGCCGCGATTCGACGGCGGCCTCGGTGAGGGTGGCTCCGGGGTAGGGGGTGAGGATCACGCCGGACTCGTGCCAGCGGGTGCCATCGGCGTTTTCGGAGACGGTCGAAAGGGTGCAGAGGTCGGGGAAGTTGAGCGGCGCCCAGTTCCAGAAGAACTGCGGGGCCTGGAGGGGCGGAGCGCCGCGGGGGTCGCGGCCGCCGACCGGGCGGATGCCCCAGGAGTGGTCGCGGGAGCCCCACCAGGCGGCGGCGTCGAGGACGAGTTCGCGGCCGTCGAGGCGGATGGTGCCGGACCAGCTGCCGTGCTGGGTCATTCGCGTGTAGTCCATCACGGGGACGCTCCCGGCGAGGCGGAAGAAGTGGGGCTCTTCGACGGGGAGCGAGCGGGCGGTAAAGGTGAGGTCGGCTTCGATGCCGTAGGGGTTGGGCGCAACGGTCACGCGGAGTTCGCGGAGGGGGCGGACGACCTCGACCGCGATGGGGCCGACGGTCGTCGCCATCCGGTCGGGGCCGAGCCGGCGGGAGGCGCGGACGACGCGCTGGCGCCCATCGGCGACGATGCTGAAGGCGGCATCGGTGATGCCGAGGTTCGGGTACTGGCCCATGGCGACGCCGAAGTAGACCGCGCCATCGGGGCTGTAGCCGTTGAAGAAGTAGCGGTCGTAAAAGTTCCGGTCACTGGTGAAGACGCGGTCGAGGGTGTAGGGCGCCTGGTGGACGAGGTAGTCGTCGGCGGGGGTGATGGGCATGGGACGGCGGCTCCGCGGTGAGGGGTCGCGGCGAACATACGCGCGTGGTGGTGAACGGGTCAAAGGGTCGGGAAGCCGATGCCGGGGAAGTGGTGGACGGCGCGGGCGCGGCCGCCGGCGTCGAGGTCGATGGTGACGGCATCGAAGCGGGTGGCCTCGGGGTCGATGCCTTCACGTTCGCAGTAGGCGAGGGCGGCGGCGCGCAGCTTTTCGAGCTTTGCCGGGTCGAGCGACTCGGCGGCGAGACCGGGCGCGCCGCGGCGGGTACGAACTTCGACGAAGACGAGGGTCTCGCCGTCGCGGGCGAGGAGGTCGATTTCGCCGCCGCCGATGCGGAGGTTGCGGGCGATGATGGCCATGCCCCGGGCTTCGAGGCAGTGGGCAGCGACGCGCTCGCCGAAGTCGCCGAGCCGACGCCGTTCGGTCACCACGGGAAGGCGGCCTGGGCGACGGGGGCGTAGCTTCGCCGGTGGACCGGGCTCGGGCCGCGGGCGGCGAGGCGGGCGCGGTGCTCGGCCGTCGGGTAGCCCTTGTTCCGGCAGAAGCCGTAGCCGGGGTAGCGCGCGCAGAGGTCGACCATGACGGCGTCGCGGGCGACCTTGGCGACGATGGAGGCGGCCGCCACGGCGACCGAGAGGGCGTCACCGTCGATGACCGGGCGGACGTTCGGGAGGGGAAGGTCGAGGGCATCGCTGATGATGGCGCCGGGACGGACGGTGAGCCGTTCCAGGGCGCGGAGCATGGCGAGCCGGCGGGCGGGGAGGATGCCGAGGCGGTCGACCTCCTCGACGGAGGCCCAGCCGATGGCCCAGGGCACGGAGGCGCGGATGGCGGCGGCGAGCCGTTCGCGGGCCGGTTCGGCGAGGGTCTTGGAATCGCGGACGCGGGCGTACCAGGAGAACCGCTCCCCGCGGGGGAGGGCCACGACGCCGGCGGCGAGGGGACCGGCGAGGGGCCCGACGCCGACTTCATCGACACCGGCGACCCACTCGGCGCCGGCGGCCCAGGCCTCGGTTTCGAACTCGAGCGTGGGGAGGGGTGCCGGGCCGGCCATCGCGTGGAGTGTAGGCAGACGGGCCGGAACGGGGAACGGGGAGCACACCCCCCCACCTCAAACCTCCCCCCGGGGTGTGGAGGGGCGGGCGGGCGGCCGATCTTGGAAGGGAATGGTGCCCCGGATTCGGCTGCCGATGCGGGTCTCGCACGCCGCGCGGGTGATGCTCGCGGGGACGCTCGTCGCGGGCGTCGCAGCCGTCATCACCGCGCGGCAGCCGAGCGGGACCGAAGCCGGCGGGACCGGCGAAACGGCCGCGGGCTTCCCCGGCTCCGCTGCCCCGGACCGCGGGCAGGCTCCAGGGGACGCGCCGACGCCCGCCCCCGACGTGCACACCGACGAGGGCGCGGTCGCCGTGCCGGCCGAGGGGTCGCTCCCGGATGCGGAGGCTGCCGGGGCGGCGAGCAGCCGCTTCCAGCTGCCGCTCCGCGCATGGAGCCGCGTGACTGACCGGTACGGGGCGACCAACCGCGGCCCAGGCCGCATCCACGGGGGCATCGACCTCGCGCTCGAGGGCCTCAGCCGGTCGCCGGTCTACAGCGCCTGCACGGGGACAGTCGCCGCGACGGACTACTCCGGGGCGTACGGCTATCACGTCATCGTCGATTGCGGCGATGGCTGGTCGACGCTGTACGCGCACCTGAGCCAGGTGCTGGTCCGGCCGGGGGACCGGGTCGACAACGACGCGGTGCTGGGCGTCACGGGGAGCTCAGGCTTTTCGACGGGGGAGCACCTTCACTTCGAAATCCGCTGGCACGACACGCCGGTGAACCCCGAGCACTACCTCGATTTCAAGATTCCCCCCGGCGCGCCGCTCTCGGACGGCCCGCTCTGGTTCCCGGGCAGCGGCGGCACCGCGAAGCCGGCGTCCGCGCCGCCGACGGCGACCCCGACGCCGACCGACACGCCGACCCCGACGAATACGCCGACGGTGACGCCGACGCCAACGGTGACGCCGACGCCGACCTGGACGCCGACCCCGACGCCGACCCCGCGCCCGCCGACGCGGACGCCGACGCCGCTGCCGAGGGCGTACTGAGAGGCTGGAGATTGGAGGTTGGGGGGGTGGACGGGGTACGCTGTCGGGCATGGCCCAGGGGGTGACGCGGGTGCTGCTGACGCGCCACGGGCAGACCGTCGCGAACGTGGAAGGGCGCTTCTGCGGGCAGCGTGAGACGCCGCTGACCCCGCTCGGGGTGGCACAGGCCCGGGCGCTCGGGAGGCGGCTGGCGGCGGTGCGCATCGATGCCTGCTACAGCTCAGACCTGGGCCGGGCGGTGGAGACGGCCCGCCTCGCGCTCGGTGAACGGGGGATTGCGCCGGTGCCGCGGGCCGACCTGCGCGAGAAGCACTACGGCGCGTGGGAGCTGGAGCGGGAGGAGGACATCCGCCGGCTGGACCCGGTCCGGTTCGCCCAGTTGGAAGCCGAGGACCCGGCATGGCAGCCGCCGGGCGGCGAAACGGTGGCGCTCGTGCGGGCGCGGACGTTCGCGGCGCTGCAGGAGATCGCCGCTGCGCACACCGGGCAAACGGTCCTCGTCGTCAGTCACGGCACGGCGATGAACTGCATGCTCTCCGTCGTGCTCGGCCTGCCGGAGACGCACGTCTTCCGGTTCGAGGTCGGGCACTGCACGCTCTTCGAGGTCGAGGCCCGGGACGGCCGGCTGGTCGTCGCCCGGATGAACGATGCCGCCCACCTGGACGGGCTGGCGTGATCCCGGTCGGGGACAGCACGCGGCGGCACTCGACGCCGTGGGTGACGTACGCCATCCTGCTGGTGAACTTCGCCGTCTTCTTCGCGATGCTGCGGATGGACGCGAGTGTGCCGCGGGCGACGGGCGGTGCGGTGCAGCGGTTCACCGAGCAGACGGCGGGGGTGTGTTACGGGTTCCGGGCGCCGCCGAACGACCTGAACGAGTTCATCTGCCGGTGGGGGTTCCAGCCGAAGGAGTTCTTCGATACGGTCCGCGGCGAATCCGGGCTGACGGGCCGCGCGCGGTGGGAGGCGCTCTTCGCCATCGTCACGGCGGTGTTCATCCACGGGGGCTGGCTCCACATCCTCGGGAACATGCTGTTCCTCTGGGTCTTCGCGGACAACATCGAAGACCGCCTCGGGCATGCCGGCTTCCTGCTCTTCTACCTCGCTGCGGGGGTGGCGGCATCGCTCGTCCAGGGGCTGATGGACCCGACGAATGTGGTCCCGGTCGTCGGGGCGAGCGGGGCGGTGGCAGGGGTCCTCGGGGCGTACCTGGTCTGGTTCCCGCACGCGACGGTCCATGTGGTCATCCCGTTCTTCATCCTCATCTTCCTGCCGCTGCCGGTGCCGGCCTTCCTGATGATCGGGCTCTGGTTCCTGCAGAACCTGTTCGCGGGCTACGCGACGATCGTGGACACCGCCTCGACGGGCGGCGGCGTGGCGTGGTTCGCCCACATCGGGGGCTTCCTCTTCGGCGCACTCCTCGCGGCCACCGGCATCGGGCGGCGGCGGCGCTAGCGGCGGTATTTGCAGAAACGGCCGCTACTGAGAATAGTGGAGGCGGTTATTCGCAGGAGTGCGAACAGCGGAGGGTGCCGATGCGGCGGGGCGGGGCGGTTCGAACGGCGGTAAATTGTCGGTAAAGCGTACGAAGGGCGGCGCACGGGGAGTTCCTCGTTTCCCGGGCCGGCGCTAGGGTGGAGACGACTCCGCGATGACGCCGGCGTCCCCGCCGGCCGGGGGTGAGGATGCGACGATTCATGTTCGCGGCGGCCGGGCCGCTGCTGCTCGCCGGGGCAGTCTTCATCGCGAACCTCGGCGGCGGTTCGGCCCCGGCGCTCGCGCTGACGAACTGCTCGACTTCGACGCAGGCGCTGGATGCGGCCGAGCAGGAGCTGCTGCGGCTCATCAACGAGTACCGGGCTCAGCAGGGGGTGGCGCCGCTGAAGCCGTCGCCGAACCTCTCGCGGGCGGCGGCCTGGATGTCGGAGGACGGCCAGCGGATGGGCGGGTTCATCACCAGCCCGCCGCACCAGGACAGCCTCGGCCGGATGCCGAACCAGCGCGCGGCCGACTGCGGCTACCCGGGCGGCGCGGGAGAGAACCTGGCGTGGGGGTACGGTTCGCCTTCCAGCGTGCTCGCGGCCTGGAAACAATCGCCCGGGCACAACGCCAACATCCTGAACCCGCTCTACGCGGTCATCGGCATCGGGAAGGCGGGCTCGTTCTGGACGCTCAACTTCGGCACGGTGGACGACTCGGGCCAGCCGTGGGACGGGACGGCTCCGCCGACGGCGACCCCGACCCCCTCGCCGACGCGGACCGCGACGCCGACGAGCCAGCCGGGCGGGACGGCCACGCCCGCGCCGCCTCCGCCGGCGACCCCGACGATGCTGCCGACGGCGACCCCGTCCGTTCCCGTGCAGCCGGTGACGGGCGGCGGGCTCCCGCGCCGGGCGTTCGTTCCGAACGTCGTAGCGGAGCGGTAGGGCAGCGGCCGGGCCGCGGACGGCGGCACGGGCTAGCGGAGGGTGATGCCGCCATCGACGCTGATCGCCTGGCCGGTGATGTTGCGGGCGGCCGGGCTGGCGAGGAAGGCGGCGAGCTCACCGATGTCCTCCGGGGTCTGCTCGCGGCCGAGGGGCACGCCGGCCCTGACGACGTCGAGGAAGATTTCGCGCGGCGTGAGGTCGGCGTAGCGGGGGACGGTGCGCTTCATGGCGGCGGCGAGCCCTTCCCAGGCGCGGGTCCAGAGGAAGCCGGGGCAGATGGCATTGACGCGGATGTCGAAGGGCGCGTATGCGAGGGCGCAGGTGCGGGTGAACGAGATGACGCCAGCTTTCGCGGCGGCGTAGGCCGGGAGCGTGGGGGCGGCCTGGAGGCCGGCGATGCTCGCGATGTTGATGATGGCGCCGCCCCCGCGCTCCTTCAGGAAGGGGAGGGCGGCCTTCGTGCCGAGGAAGGTGCTGCGGAGGTTCTGCGCGAGCTGCTCGTCCCACGCCCCGGACGGCATCTCCTCCAGGCTTCCGCCGGCGAGGGCGGCGCCCCCGGGGAGGGCGGCAGGGTCGACCGGGCCGCGGCCGGCCCCGGCGTTGTTCACGAGGATGTCGAGCCCGCCGAAGGCGTCGACGACCCGGCGGACAGCATCGCGGACCTGGTCCTCGACGATGACGTCGCAGGCGAGGCCGAGGCCTGGGGTGGGGAGGGCGGCGGCGGTGACGGCCGCCTGGTCGCCGTCGAGGTCGAGGATGGCGACGCGGGCGCCCTGGCGCGCGAGGACGGCGGCGATTCCGGCACCGATCCCGCGGGCGCCGCCGGTGACGATGGCGGTCTTCCCTTCGAGGGGCTGCATGGGAGTGTCCTTTCGTGCGCGGCGAAGAATCTGGCGGGGGGAACTGTAGCAGAGGGCGCGGAAGCCGGGGGCGGCTCGGGCAAACGCTTGCCCCCGCGCGGGATGGGCCCGCCGTGCGGCGCTGCCTTCGCGGGGGTGAGCGCGGGGGAGGAGGGGATTACCGGCCCGTGAACCGGGGCTCGCGCTTTTCGAGGAAGGCGGCGACGGCCTCGCGCGAGTCGAACGAGAAGCCGGCGAGGCGCATGTGGAGCGCCTCGTGGTCGAGCAGCTGCTCGAGCGTGGCCGTCTCAGCGAAGTGCAGGTTCGCCTTCATGCGGGCGTAGGCTGCCGTTGGCCCCTGGGCGAGCCGTGCGCAGAAGGCCAGCCCTTCGGTCAGCAGCTCATCGTGGGGGATGACCCGGTTGACGATCCGGAGCTCGAGGGCCCGGGCGGCGTCGAAGACCTCGGCAGTGAAGTAGAGCTCGCGGGCGACACCCGCCCCGCAAAGGCGCGGGAGGAAGTAGGAGCCGCCAAAATCGCCGGGGAGGCCGACGTTGCGGAAGGCAGCCCCGAAGCGGGCGCGGTCGGAGGCGAGGCGGATGTCGCAGGCGAGGGCGATGCTGAACCCGGCACCGACGGCGGGGCCGTTCACGAGGGCGACGACCGGTTTCGGCATCGTGTGGATGCGCAGGGTGATGGCCCGGTGACGGTCACGCAGCTCGGCGACGAGGCGGTCGAGCTCGGCGATGACGGCGCCGGGGCCCTCGGCCGCGGCGGCCGCAGCCATGCGGTCGTTCCGCTCCTGCATGCCGCGGATATCGCCGCCGGCGCAGAAGGCGCGGCCGGCGCCCGTGATGGCGACGCACCGGACCCCGGGGTCGGCCTCGACGGCGGCGAGCGCCTCGGCGAGGCGGGGGACGAGCTCGCCGCCCATCGCATTCAGCGTCTCCGGGCGGTTGAGGGTGACGAGCGCGACGCCGTCGCGGCGTTCGAGCAGGAGATCGGACACGTGGGCACTCCTGGTGGGGTTGGCCGATCGTCGCGGAGCGGGGTCCCGGCTGCAATACTTGCGTTCATGAGTATTCGGTTATACAGTCATCCTCGTGCACGACCTGCCCGACGCCCTGCTCGATGACGTGGCGGAGCGGTTCCGCCTCCTGGGGGACGTTTCCCGGCTGCGCATCCTCCGTTTCCTGCTGCAGCGGGGGGAGGCGTCCGTCGGGGAGATCGCGGCGGCGACGGGGTGTTCGCAGGCGAACGTGAGCAAGCATCTCCGGCTGCTCCTCGGGGCGCGGGTCGTTGGGCGGCGTGCAGAAGGGACGATGGCCTACTACCGGGTCACAGACCCGGGCGTGGCCGAGCTGTGCGGCCTGGTGTGCGCCGGCATCCGGCGGCAGGCCGAGCAGCAGGCAGCACTCGTGGGACTGCAGCGAGGAGGGCAGCAATGAAAACGATCCAGTTCGTGGCAGAGGCGCTCGGCGATGCGTCGTACCTCGTCGTGTCGGGGCGCGAGGCGGCGGTGGTCGACCCGCAGCGGGACATCCGGCCGTACGTGAAAGCCGCACGGGAGCACGGGGCGGAGATCCGGTACGTGGTCGAAACCCACGTGCACAACGACTACGTCTCGGGCGGGCGGGAGCTGGCGGCGCTGGGCGCGGAGGTCGTCGCGCCGGCGGCCGGGAAGCTCGAGTTCCCGCACCGCCCGGTGGAGGACGGGGACACGGTGAGGGTCGGCGATGCGACGCTGCTCGTGACGGCCGCACCCGGGCATACGTACGAGCACGTCGCCTACCTGGGCATGACGCCCTCGGGCGAGGTCCGGGGAGCGTTCACCGGCGGGGCGCTGCTGATGGCCGCGGCCGGGCGGACGGACCTCCTCGGGCCGGACCATACGGAGACGCTCACCCGGCTCCAGTGGGAGACGGCCCAGAAGCTCCGGGAGCTGGTGCCGGCCAGCGCCGACGTCCTCCCCACCCACGGGGCGGGCTCCTTCTGCAGCGCGACGGGGACGGACCTCGGGCGGTGCGGCCCGATGGCGACGGAGCTGCTCCGGAACCCGGCCCTGGCAGCGAAAACGTACGAGGAGTTCCGCGCCCTCCACCTGGCGGTCGAGATGCCGATTCCCGGGTACTACCAGTACATGGCCCCGATCAACCGGCGCGGGCCGAAGGTGTACGGCGAACCGCCGCGCCCCCGACGCCTGGCGGAGGGCGAGATCCTCGGGCTCGACCGGTCGACCTGGGTGGTGGACGTCCGGCGGCGGGAGGCCTACGCCGCAGGGCACCTGCCCGGCTCGCTCGAGATCGAGGAGAGCGGCTCGATGCTGGCCTACGTGGGCTGGCTGATCCCGTTCGATGCCCCGGTCGCGCTCGTCACCTACGACGGGCTCCAGGCCGAGCGTGTGACGGTCGACCTCTTCCGGATCGGCTACGAGCACGTGGTCGGGTGGGCGCCCGCCGCGGAACTCCCCCTGGCGGCCCGGGCGGAACCGGTGAGCGCGGAGGAGGTGGCCGAGGCACTGCGGCTCGGCCGGGCGCCCGTCCTCGACGTCCGCTTCGCGCAGGAGCTGCGGGACGAGCCGGTGCCCGGTGCGCGGGCGCTCCCGTTCGACGCGATCGCCGAGTGGGCGAAGGACGTCCAGGGGCCGGTGCTGGTGACCTGCGCGAGCGGCCAGCGGGCGGCGATGGCGGCGAGCTACCTCGAGCGGCTCGGGGTGGCCGCCCGGCCGTTCATCGACGGCGGCGCCGCCGAGGTGCGCCGGGCCCTGGGCGCGTTCGCGGCCTGAGGCCCTCCGCCCCCGTCCCTACGAGGTGAGCCGGTAGCGCAGGATGGCGCCGACGCCCCCGTGGGCCCGGAGCCCGGCATGGTCGCGCACGACCTCGACCCGGGCGCCGGTCCGCGCCGCCAGCCGGGTGAGTTCATCGCGCGCCTCGGCCGGCTCGAAAGCGTCGTCGATGACGACGACGTCCGCGGCGCCGGCTTCGAGCGCCGCCCGGGTGCGGTCGAACCCGCCCACGCCGAGGTCACCCTCCTCGATTTCGCCGACGAGGATGTCGGCCGTCTCCTGCGACTGGTCGTCCTCCGTCTGGAGGAGGAACTCCTCGACCGTCCGGCGGACGTGTTCGAGGCCGGTGCGGATATCGAGGTGGAAGCGGCCCTCGGCCACGCGGGCGGTGAGCTGGTGGGGGAGGGCCTGCTGGAGGAGGTGGAGGGCCGTTTCGTCGCCGGCGATGACGAGGCGGGTGGCCTCCTCGCGCTCGCAGAGCTGCTCGATGAGCCTCGCTGCCTCCTCCGCGAACTCCCGCCGGTGCTGTTCGACGTGCCGGCGGAAGCGGTGCTCGTTCATCCCGGAGGTGGACCGCATCTGGTAGTCGTACGGGTCTTCGTCTTTGCCGGGGACTTCGCGGATCCGTTCGCCCCGGACGACGAAGAGGCGGAGCGTGTTGGTATCGGCCACGGCGACGACGGCCGTCTCGAATTCGTCGATCAGCCGCGCGAGCTGGTAGAGGCGGGCGTAGCGGTCGTAGACGACCTGGTTCTCGAAGGCGACGGGCGCCTGGACGAGCTCGAACAGGCCGGCCGCGGAGCAGGAGAAGATGGCGACGCCGAGGGACGCCGGGTCGACTTCCGCGAGGGCGGCGTGGACGCGCTCCGCATCGCCGCGGAAGGATTCCAGGGCAGGGCCGCGGACGCCGAGGCTGGTTTCGATCTCCCGGAGGCGGTCCTTGAGGGCCGTCTCACCCGAGCGGAGGCCCGGGCGTTCGCCGGTGGCCTGCGGCCGCCAATCAAGGTACACCGAGAGGATGCCGGTGCTGGCCGGGGCTTCCCAGCGGGAGAGGCGGCGGAGGGTCTCGCGCAGTTCGTGGGTCGTGGCAGAGGTCGGTTCGCTGGTCATAGAGGGAGTGTACGACCCCGGCGCATCAGCGGGGACGGGCCGGCCGGCCCCCCGACCGGGGCACCGGCGGCGAGAAACGCGGGCAGTTTGGCAGGCACGGGGCTGGTACACTTGCGCGCATGACATCGACGGTTTCGTTTTTGCGCGAACGGGCCGCGGCGGCACGAGCGGCTGCGCGGGTGCTCGGCCGGCTTTCGACGGCCGAGAAGAACGCCGCGCTCGAGCGGATCGCCGCGCTGCTCGAGGAGGAACAGGCGGCCGTGCTGGACGCGAACGCGCGCGACCTCGCGGCAGCGAAGGACGCCGGGCTCGAGGACGCGTTCGTCGAACGGCTCACGCTGACGCCGGAGCGGCTGCGCGGCATCGCGCGCGATACCCGGGCCGTCATGGCGCTGCCGGACCCGGTCGGGGAGGTGTTCGATGCGCGGACGCTCCCCAACGGGCTCTGGATCGGGCGGCGCCGGGTGCCGCTGGGGGTGGTGGCCTGCATCTATGAATCGCGGCCAAACGTGACGGTCGACATCGCGGCCCTCGCGCTGAAGAGCGGGAACGCTGCCATCCTGCGCGGGGGGAAAGAAGCGCGGCACAGCAACGCCGCCCTCGGGGAGCTGGTCGAGCGGGCCCTCGCAGCGACGGCCGTGCCGGCAGATGCCGTCCAGGTGCTCAGCGACCCGGACCGGGCGCTGGTCGATGAGCTCCTCGAGATGAACGACCTGGTCGATGTCGTCGTGCCGCGGGGCGGTTCGCAGCTGATCGACTACGTGCGCCGGAAAGCGACGATGCCCGTCATCGCCCACGGCGATGCGGTGGTCCAGGTGTACGTCGATGAATTTGCGGACCTGGACCTGGCAGAGCGGGTGGTGGACAACGCCAAGACGCGCCGGTACAGCATCTGCAACGCGGTCGATACCCTGCTGGTGCACCGGGCGATTGCGGAGCCGTTCCTGCGGCGGATGGCAGCGCGGTGGGGCTCGAAGGTGACGTTCATCGCCGACGAATCGGCGTACGGGCTGCTCCAGGACACGGGCGCGCCGCTGGAGCAGGCGACCGAGGCGACCTGGCGGACGGAGCACCTCGCCCTGCGCGTCGGCGTTCGCATCGTCGACACGATGGAGGAAGCGGTCGACCACATCGAGCGGTACGGCAGCCACCACAGCGATGCGATCCTGACGGAGAGCTATAGCCGGGCGCTGGAGTTCCTCGACCTGGTGGATTCGGCCGCGGTGTACGTGAACGCCAGCACGCAGTTCACGGACGGGGCGCAGTTCGGGCTCGGCGCGGAGGTCGGGATTTCGACGCAGAAGATGCATGCGCGCGGGCCCATGGGGCTCCGCGAGCTGACCAGCTATAAGTGGACCATCATCGGCAGAGGGCAGGTGCGACCGCTGTGATCACGTTCGAACGGGAATGCCGGACTCCGCACTCGGAGTCGTACACGATCTTCGAAGACGGGAGCATCGTCGGCCGGGTGGACCTCCACTACCAGGGCACGAACGTCTACGCGACGCTCTGCACCACGGCAGACGCGAACGAAGACCGCATCCAGCAGCTCATCGACGCGACGGACGAGCAGCTGGTGATGACGGCCGACCCGTACCGCGAGGACTTCATCGTGACGGTGTGGCGGGGCTCGCCGGCCGGGGTGTACAGCGACAACGAGCTGGACGACGACGAGGAAGACGAGGACACGTTCCGGCTGAACTGAGGACGGCGAGGAACCGTTCCGCCAGGAGGTGGGGAAGCGGAGCGGGTGCGGCCGGCCGCAGCCGGCGCGGTGGTGCGAGAGGGACGGATACCTCGAAACGGGGCGGTGCTGGTAGACTCAGGGGTGGAGAGGTGTCCGAGTGGTTTATGGTGCCGCTCTCGAAAAGCGGTGTGGGGCAACCCACCGGGAGTTCGAATCTCCCCCTCTCCGCCAGGAGATGACTGGACGGGCCCGGCGCATCCGCCGGGCCTTTTCGTTCCCGGTAGGGCGGTTGTGCCTGCGAAGGCGGGGCCGGGAGCCGGCTGAGCTGCCAGGCTGACGCCGGCCCGGGAGGGCGCACGGCTTCCGATGGGGCGAACCCGCGCGCCGATGGCTGCCCGGTCGCGGAGGGTTGGAAGCCTGCGGTCGTCCCGGGTGACGCCACCCGAGGGCAGCCCCGGGAGTCCGGGGAAGGGGACGGAGGCCCACACCAGGACGCGCGGGACGCGGGGCGGTTCGGGTTGGGGCCGGTCCCGTTCGAGCGTCCACGCCACCGGGTCATCGTCCCGGCAAGGGTGAGGAAGACGCCCTGCCGGTGGTCGGCGTCCCGGCGCGTTTCGGCGATGCGGCGCGGGGCGATGGTGACGAGCTCGACGGTGAGGGCGTACCC
>CALLPC010000004.1 GCA_938015525.1 uncultured Dehalococcoidia bacterium | reverse complement strand
CTCCACACCATCCACCTCAAGGGCGGGCCCATGGCCCGCAACTACGTCCCCAGCTTCGAACAGATCCGCGAAGCGAGCGCCACCTTCACAGAGATCGATACCACCCGCTTCGTCCTCCCCGTCTCCCTCCGCGAGCGCTGGCTCCTCCAGCAAGACGGCCGCCTCCACGCCGGCCCCGAGGACGCCACCCATGCCGGCGCGGCCCCATCCGACCGCCTCGAGCGCCGCAACGCCCTCCTCCGCGCCTACGAGCGGATGGCCGGCCCGCCCCCCGCCGATCGGCGTTCACCGTCGGGCGCCGCCCCGCGGGGCCCCGGCCTGGGGTTCGACCCTTCCCTCGGGCGGCTCCTCCGCCGCTGGGCAGGAGTCATCACCCGCCTCTGGCGCGCACTCCATCCCCCGCGCCCCCACCGCCGCACCGCCCCTGCTGCCTTCGCCGGCTCGGTGACCATCCGGCCCCGCCGCTAGCCCCGCACGCTCCCGTCCGGGAACACCGTCGATTCCAGCCGCCCCCGGGCGATCAGCGCGGGCGTCACCAGCGCCCCGGAAAAATCCGCCCGTGCGAGGTTCGCGAATTCGAAGTTCACCCCCGGCCCGACCGACCCTGCGAGGGTCGCCCCTGCGAGGTCGGCCCGCGCGAACACCGTCCCCGCCAGCGCTGCCTCCCCGAGGTCAGCCTGCCGGAAGCTCGCCCCGCTGCAGCGCGCATGGGAAAGGTCCGCCCAGCGCAGATTCGCCCCGTCCAGCCGCGCCCCCTCGAGGTTCACCCGGCGCAGCGAGCACGCCTCCAGGTCGGCACCCCGCAGGTCAGCGCCCTGCAGGTCACATCCCGCCAGGTCCAGCCCCCGCAGCGCTGCCCCGCGCAGGTCCGCCCCGCGCAGGTCCGCCCCGGCCTCGACCGCGAGCCCGCCGATAGAGACCGGGCCCTCCCGCCAGCCCGCCGGCACCCGGCGCCCCTCCCCATCCCGGTCCGCTGCCGTCCCGTCCCCGCCGCGCTGCCCGCCCGCCGTGCGCAGGTGTTCCGCCCGGGCCCGGTCGTAGGCCGTCCGAAGCCGCTCGTCCCCGAGAATCGCCCACGCCTCCCGCAGCCGCTGCCGCTGCTTCGTCAGCCGTTCACCCGAAACGCCGTTCCCCAGGAGCTCGTCCGCCAGGTCGGCAATCGCCCGCCGGATCGCCTCCCGCGAGGCCCCCGGCGCCACCCCCAGGAACGCGTACCAGTCGACCGTCCCGTCGATGCGCGGCGTGCTGGCGCCGCCCGGCGCCCCATCCTGCGGCGGCGGTTCCGCCGGCCGAGGCCGGGGCGCCTGCCGCGCCGCCCCCGAAGGCCGCGCGCGCGGACGCGATGTCCCCTGGGCGCTCGCGCCCCCCGGTCCCGGCCGGCCTCCCCGCGCCCCCGCAAACGCCCGCGCCGCGCCCGCCGGCCGCGAACGGTCGTACTCCGCCCGGCGCGCCGGGTCCCGCAGCACCTCCCACGCCTCGTTGATCCGGCGCATCCGCTCCGCCGCTTCCGCAGAAGGATTCACATCCGGGTGATGCGCACGCGCCAGCCGGCGGTACGCCGCCCGCACCTCCTCGAACGGCGCCGACGCCTCCACCTCCAGCTCCGCGTAGTAATCCCGGCGCTCCGCCATATCCCCAGTATCCCACCCGGCGGCTCGAGCTTGGAGGCCATGCTCCCCGCTCCCCTTGCATCCCTGCCCCGGAGCCCCTACCATTGTTGAGCGAGTTACTCCACTTTCGAGGGGGCGCCAGGCACCATGCGCGTCTCGACCCGCGGCGATTACGGGCTCCGCGCCCTCATCGAGCTCGCTGCCAACTACGGCGGCGGCCCCCTCCAGTCCTCCGAAATCGCCCTCCGCCGCCATATCCCGGAGCAGTACCTCGACCAGCTCCTCTCCACCCTCCGCAAAGCCGGCTTCATCCGCAGCATCCGCGGCCCCTCCGGCGGCCACGAGCTCGTCCGCCCGCCCGAACAGGTCAGCGTCAAAGAAATCATCGAGACGCTCGAAGGCTCCCTCTCGCCCGTAGCCTGGCTCGACGAACCCCCGGAAATGACCGACCACCCCCACGACTGCGGCCAGCGTGAAATCTGGGAGCGCATCCGCAAAGCCACGGAGGAGATCCTCGCCTCCTACACCCTCGCCGACCTGCTCGAACGCGAGCCCAGCGCCACCGCCGGGAGATGGGTGATATGACCGCCGATACAGGCCGCCCCCGCATCGCCGACTCCGTCCTCGACCTCATCGGCGCCACACCCCTCGTCCGCCTCAAGCGCGTCATCCCCCAGGACGCGGCGGCCGTGCTCGGCAAGATGGAGAGCCTCAACCCCGGCGGCTCCGTCAAGGACCGCATCGCCCTCGCCATGATCGAAGACGCTGAGCGCAGCGGCCGCCTCCAGCCCGGCTCTACCATCGTCGAGCCCACCTCCGGCAACACCGGCATCGGCCTCGCGCTCGTCGCCGCCGTCAAAGGCTACCGCCTCATCCTCACCATGCCCGAGGACATGTCCATCGAGCGCCGCCGCCTCCTCGAACGGTACGGCGCCGAGCTCGTCCTCACCCCAGCCATCGAAGGCATGACCGGCGCCGTCTTCGCCGCCCAGGAGCTCTGCCGCGAACACCCCGACTACTTCATGCCCCAGCAGTTCGAAAACCCCGCCAACCCCGAAATCCACGCCCGCACCACCGCCCGCGAAATCCTCGACGCCACCGGCGGCCGGGTCGACGCCTTCGTCGCCGGCGTCGGTACCGGCGGCACCATCACCGGCGTCGGCCACGTCCTCCGCGAACACCTCGGCGACCGCGTCCACATCGTCGCCGTCGAACCCGCTCGCTCCCCCGTCCTCTCCGGCGGCCGCGCCGGCATGCACGCCATCCAGGGCATCGGAGCCTCCTTCGTCCCCGGCGTCCTCGACCGCACCGTCTACGATGAAATCATCCGCGTCGAAGACAAAGACGCCATCACATGGTCGAAGCGCCTCGCCCGCGAAGAAGGCATCCTCGCCGGCATCTCCGCCGGCGCCAACGTCTTCGCCGCACGCAAAATCGCCGAGCGCCTCGGCCACGGCAAGACGGTCGTCACCGTCATCTGCGACACTGGAGAACGCTACCTCAGCCTCAACATCTAGCCCGCCCGCCACGCCCGCGCCAGCGCGCAGGGAGCGTTGCTATGTGCAACCATAATCCAGCTGACCAGCGCCGAAGGAGGACCCCCGTGTCAGTCAACGTCTACATCCCCACCCCGTTCCGCCACCTCGTCGGCAACCGGGCCAGCGTCCGCGCCACCGGCGTCACCATCCGCGACATCATCGACGACCTCGACCGCCAGTTCCCCGGCTTCCGCGCCCAGCTCGTCGACTCCTCCGGCGAACGCGCACGCCACATCAACATCTACGTCAACCAGGTCGAAATCGAAAACCTCGCCGGCGAAGCCACTGAACTCCGCGAAGGCGACGAAGTCGCCGTCATCCCTGCCCTCGCTGGCGGCGCACCGACCGCCCTCACCCCGGAGATGGTCGAGCGGTACAGCCGCCACATCATCATGCCCCAGGTCGGCAGCGCCGGCCAGCGCAAGATCATCGAGGCCAAAGTCCTCATCATCGGAGCCGGCGGCCTCGGCTCACCCGTCGCCCTCTACCTCGCCCTCGCCGGCGTCGGCACCATCGGCATCGTCGATTTCGACGTCGTCGACCGCTCCAACCTCCAGCGCCAGATCCTCCACCAGACCGACGACATCGGAAAACCCAAAGTCCAGTCCGCCCGCGAAACCCTCCTCGCCCACAACCCCAACATCGAGGTCGTCACCCACGAGACCCCGATCACCAGCGACAATGCCTTCGACATCATCCGCCAGTACGACATCGTCGTGAACGGCGCCGATAACTTCGCCACCCGCTACCTCGTCAACGACGCCTGCTACCTCCTCAACAAACCCCTCGTCGACGGCTCCATCCTCATGTTCGACGGCCAGGCCACCACCTACCTCCCCGGCAAAGGCTGCTACCGCTGCCTCTACCCCGCACCGCCCCCGCCGGGCATGGTCCCCTCCTGCGCCGAGGCCGGCGTCCTCGGCGCCATGTGCGCCACAATCGGCAGCATCCAGGCCACCGAAGTCCTCAAACTCATCCTCGAAATCGGCGAACCCCTCGTGAACCGCCTCCTCCTTTACGATGCCCTCACCCTCGAATTCCGCATCGTCAAAGTCCGTCGCGACCCCAACTGCCCCCTCTGCGGCGACAACCCCACCATCCACGAACTCATCGACTACGAAGCCTTCTGCGGCGCACCCATCCCGCACGCCGCCGCACCCTTCGGCGGCTGAGCCCGCGCCCGCATCCCACCAACGGAGACCATCCCACCAGCCATGACCAGCACCTCCGCTCCTACCGTCAGCGTCCGCCTCACCGCCGTCCTCCAGAAACTCACCGGCGGCCAGAAGAGCATCGAAGCCACCGGCCGCACCGTCGCCGAGGTCTTCGACGACATCGAAGCCCGCTTCCCAGGCTTCAAAGCACAGGTCTACGGTCCCGATGGCAAACCCCACCGCTTCGTCAACATCTACCTCAACGACGAAGACATCCGCTACACCGGCGGCATCGAAACCGCCCTCAAGAGCGGCGACGTCCTCGATATCCTCCCGGCGCTGGCCGGCGGCCGGTAGTCCAACGCGCAATGGCGCTCTACCGCTCTGTCCTTGACCTCATCGGCAACACCCCCCTCGTCGAGATGCAGCGCCTCTCCCCGAGGCCCGGCATCCACCTCTACGCCAAGCTCGAAGGCCAGAACCCCACCGGCTCCGTCAAAGACCGCATCGCCAAGTACATGATCGAGGCCGCCGAGGCCCGCGGCGAGCTCAAACCCGGCGATACCATCCTCGAACCGACCTCCGGCAACACCGGCATCGGCCTCGCCATGATCGGCCGCGTCAAGGGCTATCGCGTCGTCTGCGTCATGCCCGAGAGCGTCAGCGAAGAGCGCACCTTCCTCCTCCGGGCCTACGGCGCCGAGATCATCTACACCCCCGGCGAACTCGGCTCCAACGGCGCCATCGCCAGGGCCAAAGAGATCGTCGAAGCCAACCCCGGCAAGTACTACTTCCCCTACCAGTACGGCAACGAAGCCAACCCCCGCGCCCACTACGAAACCACCGGACCTGAAATCCTCCGCGACCTCCCCGAGGTCACCGTCTTCGTCGCCGGCCTCGGCACCGGCGGCACCCTCACCGGCACCGGCCGCTACCTCAAAGAAAAAAAGCCCGGCGTCAAAGTCATCGCCGCCGCACCCCACCCCGGCGACCTCGTCCAGGGCCTCCGCGCTCTCGAAGAAGGCTTCATCCCCCCCGTTTTCGATGAGACCGTGCTCGACGGCAAAATCGTCGTCGATAGCCGCTCCAGCTTCGCCATGGCCAAGGAGCTCACCCAGAAAGAAGGCCTCTTCGTCGGCATCAGCTGCGGCGCCGTCGTCAAAGCCGCCCTCAAGGCCGCCGAGCGCCTCGAAGGCGAACACCACATCGTCTGCCTCCTCGCCGACGGCGGCTGGAAATACCTCTCCTCCAACCTCTGGACCACCGACTGGGAAGACCTCCCCGAGGACATCGAAAGCAAAATCTGGTGGTAGCCCCGCACCGGCGCGACAGCACCTGTCGCGGCCGCCCGCTAGCCTCTTGCTCCAGCGAAACTCCCGGGCGAGGTGATGAGCCAGGTGTTTTGCCAATCCTGCAGCGCCGTCCTGCCCGGCGAAGCGAACTTCTGCCCCGCCTGCGGCCGCGAAGTCCAGGCCCCGCCGTCCCGCCCCCCATTCCCGGCGCCGGCCGCATCGCCTCTCGTAGCCGCCGCTCCCCCGCTCCTGGCCTCGCCCGACGGCTGGGTTTACCGCTCCGCCTCCGGTCTCGCCCTCGCCATCACCATCCTCGGCGGCGCCGGTGCGGCCCTCGCGGGCGTCGCAGCCCTCGTCGGCTTTTCGGTCGAAACCGAGGATGAATGGGACACCGTCGATGCAGCTCTCGCATGGCTCGGCTTCTCCACCATGGCCGCCATCCCCGCGGTCATCCTGCTCATCGCCTGGACGCGCCGCATCACCGGGAATCTCAAACCGTTCGGCACGACGCTCGAGCTGGGCACCGGCTGGGCCGTCGGCGCCTTTTTCGTCCCCATCATCATGTTCATCTTTCCCGTCCGCCTCTGGAACCAGGCGTGGCGTGCCACCACCCCATCCCTCGCCCCTCCAGTCGGCCTGGCGTGGAAGGGCCTCCCCGGGAACCACCTGCACTGGATAGTGCAGGTGACCTACCTCGCCGCCATCATCGTCGCCCGGTGGTCCCCCGATACCACCTACTGGACAGCCATCGACGCTGGAAATTACATGGGCGTCCTCGGCGGCCTCGTCGCCGCCAGCCTCGTCATGTTCATCATCATCGTCCGCAGCCTCACCGCCCGCCAGGACGCCTACGCCGCCCGATGGGCGCCGGCCAGCCCGCCCCGGCAGGCTTCGCCGCTCCCCGAGTGGCCTCGCCAGCCCGGCACGTGACGGCCAGGTCCCGTCCACCGCACAAACCCCCCAGCCACAGGAGGAGAGCGTCAGGATGTACTGCAGCCGTTGCGGCGCCTGGAGCGCGCAGGGAGCCGCCTACTGCTGGAAGTGCGGCGCCAGCATCGCGCCTGCTGCCCAGCCCAACCAGCCGGCACCGGCCGCAGCCCCGCCTCCTCCGCCGGCCGGCGGCTCCGCCCAGCCCGCCGAGCAGCCGCCTTCCTGGCCCCAGGCCCCATACATCGCCTATCCGCCGCCCCCCGCACCCGCGCCCCGGTGGTTCTACCTCTCTGCGTCCGGGCTTGCGACAGGCATCTCGGTCGTCGCAGCCATCGCCGCCATCCTGTTCGGCATCGGCGCCGGGCTCGGCCTGGCCGGCGCTGCCACCGACGACTGGGATGCGCTCGATATCTCGGGCAGTTTTCTCGGCATCGGCTTCCTCGCCATCCTCGTCGTCGGCATCCTTCTCATCGTCTGGACCCGCCGCATCACCGGGAACCTCCTCCCCTTCCAGCCCGCCCTCGAGCTCGGCACCGGCTGGGCCGTCGGCAGCTGGTTCGTCCCGGTCATCAACTACTGGTTCCCCCTCCGCATCTGGAACCAGGCCTGGCGCGCCACCGACCCCGCCATCGCCCCGCCCATCGGCTGGCAGTGGAAGGGCCGCCCCGTCCCCCCGACCCACCTCCTCTGCTGGCTCGCCTACCACATCGGCGTCCTCGTAGCCTCCATCGGCGTCCCTACCGAGGACGACACCTCGACGGCCATCGGCTACGCCGGCTTCATCGGCGGCACCCTCGTCGCCATGAGCATGGTCTTCCTGGTCCTCGTCGTCCGGAACCTCACCGCCCGCCAGGACGCCTATGCCCGCCGCTACCTCCCCCAAATCGGCCCGCCGGCATCCACGTCGCCGGGAACCGTCACCCACATAGGGTTCTGAGCCGTCTCCCTCCCGGACCGCCGGGCCGTCACCCAGCCGCCTCGGCCGCCTCGCCTCCATCCCCCGCCGCACCGCCGCCCCCGGCCTGCCGCTGCCCCAGCTCCCGGTCGAGGAACAGCAGCCCCGTCCGGTCCTCCCCCACCATCCGCAGCCGCTCGAGAATCTGCGATACCGTCGCCTCCTCCTCCGTCTGCTCGTTCACGAACCACTGCAGCAGCGGCAGCGACGCAAAGTCCCGCTCCTCCAGCGCCTGCGCATACAGGTCGTGAATCGCCTTCGTCACCCGCTGCTCGTGCCGGAGCGCCGCCTCGAAGACCTCGACCACCGTCCCCGGCGTCGGCGCCGGCTTCTCCAGCGCCTGCAGCTCGAGCCGTCCCCCGCGGCTCAGCACGAAATCGATGAACTTCATCGCATGCCCGTGCTCCTCCGCCGCCTGCAGCCGCATCCACCGGCTGAACCCCGGCAAACTCCGGAGCTCCAAATCTGCCCCCATCTGCAAGTACACAAACGACGACTCGAACTCCAGCTTCACCTGCGCGTTGTACGCCCGCGTCAGCGGCTCCGATAGCTGCATCGAACACCTCCACCACCAGTCTACCCCACCTCCTACCTCCAGCCTTCTCCCTCCTCCCCCAATCCGCTATCCTGCCCCCGGCACCGGGACCACCCCGCCACGGCCCGAAGCCAGGATGGTTCACCCCCGACATGCTCCTCGCCTTCGACATCGGCAACACCTCCATCCACATCGGCCTCTGGGACGGCGACCGCCTCGTCGATACGTGGCGCATCGGCGTCGAACGCGAAAAACTCCCCGATGAATACGGCGTCCTCATCCTCTCCCTCCTCGACTACGCCGCCATCGACCCCGCCGTCGTCTCCGCCTGCATCATCGGCTGCGACGTCCCGCCGCTCATCCCGACCTTCGAGCAGGTCTGCCGCAAATACTTCCGCGTCGAACCACTCCTCGTCGGCCACGGCCTCCGCACCGGCGTCCGCATCCTCTACGACAACCCCCGCCAGCTCGGCGCCGACCGGATCATCGATGCCGTCGCCGCCTCCCGCCTCTACGGCACCCCCGTCATCATCGTCGACTTCGGCACCGCCACCGTCTTCGACGCCGTCAACGAACACGGCGACTACCTCGGGGGGGCCATCGCCCCCGGCATCGGCATCGCCAGCGAGGCCCTCTTCTCCCGCGCCGCCATGCTCTACCGTGTCCAGCTCGAACGCCCCCCGGCCGCCATCGGCAAGAACACCATCCACGCCATGCAGTCCGGCATCCTCTTCGGCTACGTCGGCCTCGTCGAAGGCCTCGTCGCCCGCTTCAAAAACGAGCTCGGCGGCAATCCCCCCGTCGTCGCCACCGGCGGCCTCGCGCCGCTCGTCGCCTCCGAAACCAATTGCATCGACGTCGTCAACGGCGACCTCACCCTCATCGGCCTCCGCCTCATCTACGAACTCAACGCCGACCGCGGCTGAACGGCGCACACCCATGCCAGGTTCCACTCCCCGCGACCTCCCCCTCCAGGACCGCCACATCGTCCTCGGCGTCACCGGCTCCATCGCCTGCTACAAAGCCGCCGACCTCGCCAGCAAACTCCGGCAGGCTGGAGCCGCCGTCGAAGTCGTCATGACCCCCGCCGCCGCCCGGTTCATCGCCCCGCTCACCTTCAAATCGCTCACCGGGCGCGACGTCGTCATCGACATGTTCGAAACCGCCGAAACCGAAGCCCACGTCGAAGTCGCCCGCCGCGCCCACGCCATGGTCATCGCCCCGGCCACCGCCGATACCATCGCCAGCCTCGCCCATGGCCACGCCGGCGATATGGTCGCCCTCACCGCCCTCGCCACCGCCGCCCCCATCCTCCTCGCCCCTGCGATGGACTCCCAGATGTGGGAGCACCCGGCGACACAGGCGAACGTCGCGACCCTCCGCGACCGCGGCGTCGAGCTCGTCGGCCCCATGGTCGGCCGCCTCGCCAGCGGCCGCGTCGGCCCGGGCCGCCTCGCCGAGGCGCCCGAGGTCCTCGGCGCACTCCGCCAGCTCCTCGGCCAGCGCACCGGCGACCTCCGCGGCCGCCACATCGTCGTCTCCGCCGGCCCCACCTGCGAACCGATCGACCCCGTCCGCTTCGTCGGCAACCGCTCGACCGGCAAGATGGGCTTCGCCATCGCCGAGGCCGCCCGCGACCGCGGCGCCTTCGTCACCCTCGTCGCCGGGCCCGTCGCCCTCAAAACCCCCTGGGGCGTCCACCGCGTCGATGTCCAGACCGTCGCCGAGATGCTCGTCGCCCTCGAACAGGCCACCGCCGATTCCGACGCGGTCATCATGGCCGCCGCCCCCGCCGACTTCCGCCCCCTCAGCCCGGCCGACCAGAAAATCAAAAAGACGCCGGGCCAGGAAACGCTCACGATCGAACTCACCCAGAACCCCGACATCATCGCCACCCTGCCCGGCGGCGGCGTCCGCGTCGGCTTCGCCGCCGAGACCCGCAACCTCGCCGATTACGCCCGCCAGAAACTCCCCGCCAAGCGGCTCCACTTCATCGTCGCCAACGACGTCTCCGCCCCCGGTTCCGGCTTCGGCACGGAAACCAACCAGGTCGTCATCTTCCACGACGACGGCCGCATCGAAGAATTCCCCCTCCTCACCAAGTACGCCGTCGCCCACCTCATCCTCGACCGCGTCCTCGAACGCCTTCCCCCCGGCGCCTGACCCCTACACCCCCGGCGTCGGGTCCCCCGCGCTCAGCATCCGCCCCACCCACTCCCGCGGCGGCGGCAGCTGCCGCCGGTACTTCAGGTAGAACACCGTCGCCGGCACCGCCAGCGCGACCACGATCAGCCCGGCCGAGACCGCCTGCGCCTCCCAGGACTTCCCAAACGAATCCCCAAATGCCACCACCACCGTCGTCGGCACGATCGACCCCAGGAACACCAGCGTCACGTACAGCCGGAACGACATCCCCGTCAGCCCCGCCGCATACGCGGCGAAATCGAACGACACCGGCATCATCCGCCACCAGAACACCAGGTGCGGCCCCATCTCCCTCGCCAGCTGGTCCACCCGCTCCGCCCCCTCCTGCCCGATGAGCCGCGGGATGAACCGCCGCCCGAACTTCCGCGAAATCGCGAAAATCACCACCGACCCCAGCAGCTGGCCGATGACCGCGTACACCACCCCGAGGAACGTACCCCAGGCGATGCCCGCCGCAATCATGAACGGCGGATTCGGGATCGGCGCCACCACCATCGCCAGCGCCAGCACCAGGATGAGCAGCACCGGCCCCCACGGCCCGAGGTCGCGAATCCAGCTCCGCACCTTCTCCACGTCGATATCGCCCGTGAGCAGGCCGAGCAGGATGACCCCGCTCGCGCTCCCCAGCGCCAGCACCCCCAGCACGCGCCGCCGGAACTTCGGGTTCCTCAACAGCGGCGTCCCCGGCGGCAGCGGCTCATCCCGCCGCCCGGACCCGAGAAGGTCGACCAGCTCGCCCCACACCACGTACGCCGCCACCACCCCGAGCCCCACCGCCACCGTCGTCGAATGCAGGTACTGCGTTCCGAGCAGCGTGACGGCCGCCCCCAGCGCCAGCGCAAAAAGCCCGATCAGTCCGTCACGCATGCGCCCAAAATCCTACGGCATCGCCGTCATCGCACAATGAACGCCCCGGGAAACCCGTTCGAAACCTTTCCCCGGTACCCTCCCCCGATGGACACCGCGAAGGTCCGCATCCGGCCGGCGCGCGAGGTCGACCTCCCCGCCATCAACCGCATCTACAACGACGAGATCCTCCACAGCACCGCCACCTGGGATACCGAGCCCTGGTCCGAAGCCCGCCGCCGCGCCTGGTGGGCCGCCCACAGCGACGGCCTCCAGCCCGTGCTCGCTGCGGAAACCGATACCGGCCGCTTCCTCGGCTTCGCCTGCCTCACCTTCGTCAGCGACAAGCCCGGCTGGCGCTTCACCCGCGAGGACACCATCTACCTCGACCCCGCCGCCCGCGGCCAAGGCATCGGACGCCAGCTGCTCGCCGCCCTCCTCGACGAAGCCCGCCGCCTCGGCGTCCGCACCGTCCTCGCCTCCATCACCTCCACCAACACGGCCAGTATCCGCCTCCACGAACACCTCGGCTTCCAACGGGTCGGCATCCTCCGCAACGCCGGCTACAAATTCGGCCGCTGGCTTGATACCTGCTACTACCAGCGCGACCTCGGCGAGCCGCCGCCCGGTACCCCCGCGTGGGTTCGGACCCCACCACGTTCGACATAAATCACCCGTTCCCGTCGAAACACCACGCTGCCCGGTCCGCCCGCCCGGCCCGCCCCTGCGGAACGGCCCAGAACCGGCGTATATTCAGGGAGAAACAGGTTGCAGGCCGGGGGTCCCATGCGCTTCCCACTTCGCAAGGCGTCCGGGCAGGAACCACCGGGCCCCGCCCCCGCCCCGCTCCCGTTCCCCGCGGCTCCCGACACCCCGGCAGCCGGCGCCGGCCCGGCCCCCGTCCCGCCCGGCCTCCACCTCCGCGCCCAGGCCTCCGCGGCTGATGCCCGCGCCGAACGGGTCGTACGCCAGGTCCGCAAAGACCTCGAGCGCCTCGAGGCCAGCCTCGCCCGGCTCGCCGTCGAGCAGGCCGACCTCCTCGCCGTCGACCCCGCCGCAGCCGCTGCCTCCCCCGAGGCCGCCGCCACCCTCCCGCCCGCCGCTCTCGTCCGTGCGCTCGTCGCCCTCCACGAAGAGAACCGCGCCCTCCGCAAGCAGCTCCGGAAGGCCCGCAAGCAGCGCGAGCGTGCCCTCCAGCTCGCCCGCTCCCTCGAACTGACCGCCGCCGGCCGCGACGCCCGCCTCGCCGCCCTCGAAGAGGTCATCTCCGCCCTCCACGGCAACCTCCAGGACCTCCGCCAGCACCGCGACCTCATCCTCCAGCGCGAGCCCGCCCCCCTCCCGCTCGCGGAGCCGGACCGGTGAGCGCCCTGGTCAGCCCCGCCGACCTCCGGGCAGAGCTCGACGCCGTGCGGCGCGACGCCCTCGCCCGCGTCACCGAGATGGACCTCCTCGTCGCTGCCCTCCGCGACCACATCCGCGACCTCCAGGCTGAGCGCGACCAGCTCCGCGCCGAGGTCGCCCGTCTCCGCCGCGAGCGCCTCCTCGAAACGGCCCCCTGGCTTCCTCGCGGGCTCCGGCCCCAGCGCTAGCCCGTTTCCTCCCCCTCTCCGCCCGCCCGCTCCAGTACCCGCCGGAACACCTCGCCGTCCAGCACCCACAGCCGCTCCTCGAGCGCCTTGCGATGCCGCCCCATCACCGGGCCGGCCTCCAGCTCGCAGCTGCGGAACCCGTGCGTCTCCGCCCACTCCCGCGCCCGCTCCGCCATCCACACCTCCAGCCCCCGCCCCCCGTACGCGGGCTCGAGCACCGGTCCCGAAATCCGTGCCACCCCGCCGCCCGCATCCGCAACGCCGACCACGCCCACCACCCGCTCACCGTCGGCTGCCACGAACCAGCCCGGCCGTGCACTCTGCGCGAAGACCCACGGGTCCGCGCCCGTCAGCTGCCCGATGGCCGCCGCGTCCGACCGCCGCTGCTCCCGCACCGTCAGCAGCGGCAGCCGCCGCTCCAGCATCGCCAGCGGCTGCCCGGCCTCGCCCCATGCGCGCCCGATGGGCAGGTAGCCGAGCCGCCCGAAATACGCGGCCATCCCCGGTGTATCCGGCGCCATGCAGCGCGCCAGCCGCAGCCCCCGGTCCTGCGCCGCTCGCCCCACCGCCCGCACCAGCTCCGCCCCGGCCCACGGCTCCAGCGACCGCAACAGGTCGAACCACGCCACCCCCTCCTCCTCCCGCCACCGCACCGCCCCCGCGATGCCCGCCGCGTCCTCCGCCAGGAGGAACGCCGACCCCGTCTGCAGCAGCCGCGCCGCCTCTGCCGCATCCCCCGGCGCGCCAGCGAGCCCGCTCCCCGCATAGAGCTCCGCCAGCGCCGCCGCGTCCTCCGCTCCTGCCTCCCGGATGGTGAACCGTCCCGTCATTCCCCCGCATCATCCGCGAACGTCATCGGGTTGAAGTACGCGTCAATCTGCATCCAGGCGACTCGCGAATAGTGGAACGCCGCCGGCGTCACGAGTCCCACCAGCACGAACGCCGCCCCCGCGATCGTCCCGAACGGCGCCCCCGCCAGCAGCAGCCACAGCCAGGCGGGCAGCGTCACGAACAGCCCGATGAAGTAGCTCGCGTACATCGCCCCGGTGAAGTACCCCGGCTCCCGCTCGAATACCAGCCCGCAGACCGGGCACCGTGCCCGCATCCGGAACGGCCCCGCCCAAACCCCTCCCCGGCAGCACCGCGGACAGCGCATCGCCAGCGTCGCGCGCACCCGCCCCAGCACCCCGTACGCCGGCCAGGGCCCCCTGCCCGCCGCCGCGCCGCCAGCTGCTCCCCGGTTCTCCACTGACTTCCATGGTGTACGCTTGAACTCCACCGATGTACAGGCCGCGCGACCTCCCGCTGCTCAACCGCCTGCGGGACCAGGTGCTCTACGCCGCCGGTCCCATCGGCTCCAGCCTGCTCGCCCTCAACCTCGGCCCCGAGGCCTACGTCGCCCCCGACGGTGAAGCCCACGACGGCTGCCCCGAATGGCTCAACATCGCCAACCCCGGCATCCTCGAACGCATCTACGCCTCCTTCTACGAGGTCGGCGTCGACGCCGTCGATAGCTGCTCCTTCGGCGCCAACCCCGTCGTCCTGGCCGAATTCGGCCTCGCCGACCGCACGCGCGAGCTCAACCGCATCGCCGCCCAGGTCATCGGCCGCGTCCGCGACCGCTACGCCACCCCCGACTGGCCCCGCTACAGCTTCGGCACCATCGGCCCCGGCACCCGCCTCCCCTCCCTCGGCCACATCACCTACGACGAAATCCGCGAGGGCTGGCGCGAGCAGTGCATCGGCCTCCTCGAAGGCGGCATCGACGTCCTCAAAATCGAAACCTGCCAGGACCTCCTCCAGACGAAGGCCGCCCTCGCCGCCGCCGAAGACGCCATGGCCATCACCGGCCGCCGTGTCCCCGTCATCGCCTCGGTGACCATCGAAAGCACCGGCACCATGCTGCTCGGTTCCGACATCGCCGCTGCCCTCGCCACGCTCGAACCCCTCGACGTCGTCGACATCATCGGCATCAACTGCGCCACCGGCCCCGAGCAGATGGTCGAACACGTCCGCTACCTCGCCAGGCACTCCCGCCGGCCCGTCTTCATCGGCCCCAATGCCGGCCTTCCCGAGGTCAAAGACGGCCGCGCCTGCTACACCCTCTCGCCCGAAGAGTTCGCCCGCTACCACGACATCTTCGTGAACGAATTCGGCACCTCCATCGTCGCCGGCTGCTGCGGTACCACCCCTGCCATGTTCGCCGAGGCCATCCGCCGCATCGGCCGGCCCCGCCCGAAAGAGCGCCCCACCCGCTACGTCCCCGCCGCCGCTTCCCTCTACACCGCCGTCCCCTTCCAGCAGGAGACCTCCTTCCTCGTCGTCGGCGAACGCACCAACGCCACCGGCTCCCGCGCCTTCCGTGACCTCCTCCTCGCCGAAGACATCGACGGCATGGTCGCCCTCGCCCGCGAACAGGCCGCCGAAGGCGCCCACGTCATCGACGTCATGGTCGATTACGTCGGCCGCGACGGCACCGCCGATATGGCCCGGGTCATCTCCGCCTTCCGCACCCAGGTCGCCGTCCCCCTCGTCTTCGACAGCACCGAAGTCCCCGTCATCGAAACCGCCCTCAAACTCTACGGCGGCCGCCCCATCGTCAACTCCATCAACCTCGAAGACGGCGAACGGAAAATCACCCGCCTCCTCCCCCTCATCAAAGCGCACGGAGCCGCCGCCGTCGCCCTCACCATCGACGAAGAAGGCCAGGCCCGCACCGCCGATTGGAAACTCCGCGTCGCGCACCGCATCTACGACATCGCCGTCGAGCGCTACGGCATGGAGCCCGGCGACCTCCTCTTCGACTGCCTCACCTTCCCCATGACCAGCGGCCAGGAAGAGCTCCGCCGCGACGCCATCGAAACCCTCGAGGCCATCCGCCGCGTCAAACAAGAGCTCCCCGGCGTCCACACCATCCTCGGCGTCTCCAACTGCTCCTTCGGCCTCAAACCCGCCGCCCGCCGCGTCCTCAACTCCGTCTTCCTCCACGAAGCCATCCAGCACGGCCTCGATGCCGCCATCGTCAACGCCAGGCAAATCCTCCCCATCGCCCGCATCCCCGCGGACCAGCTCCAGGCCGCCCTCGACCTCATCTACGACCGCCGCCGCGAAGGCTACGACCCCCTCACCCGCTTCATCTCCCTCTTCGAAACGGCAGAGCACGAAAAACCCGCCGCCGCGGCCTCGGCCGCCCGCCTCCCCGTCGAAGAGCGCCTCCGCCGCCGCATCATCGACGGCGACCGCCGCGGCCTCCACGACGACCTCGACGAAGCCCTCGCCCGCTACGACCCCCTCACCATCATCAACGAATACCTCCTCTCCGGTATGCGCGAAGTCGGCGACCTCTTCGGCGCCGGCAAGATGCAGCTCCCCTTCGTCCTCCAGTCCGCCGAGACCATGAAGGCCGCCGTCGCCTACCTCGAACCCCACATGCCCCGCATCGAAGGCCAGTCGAAGGGCAAAATCGTCCTCGCCACCGTCCGCGGCGACGTCCACGACATCGGCAAAAACCTCGTCGATATCATCCTCACCAATAACGGCTACACCACCTACAACCTCGGCATCAAACAGCCCATCAGCACCATCATCGAAAAGGCCCAGGAGGTGCAGGCCGACGTCATCGGCCTCTCCGGCCTCCTCGTCAAGAGCACCGTCGTCATGCGTGAAGACCTCGAAGAGCTCAACGCCCGCGAGCTCTTCCACTACCCCGTCATCCTCGGCGGCGCCGCCCTCACCCGGAAATACGTCGAAGAAGAGCTTCGCCAGGTCTACAAAGGCCACGTCTACTACGCCCAGGACGCCTTCGAAGGCCTCGCCACCCTCGACCGGATCATCCCCGCCCTCCGCGAAGGCAAACCCCTCCCCGACCTCAACCGCGGCGGCCGCGAGCTCCCCGCCCAGGACTCCGGCTACGACCCCGTCGCCGACCCCGCCGCTGCCGCCGCCCCCTCCGCCTCCGACTACGCCCCTTCGGATGTCGAACGCGGCGTCCCCATCCCCACACCCCCCTTCTGGGGCTCCCGCGTCGTCCGCGGCATCCCCCTCCGCGAGGTCTACCCCTATATCAACGAAGTCGCCCTCTTCCGCGGCCAGTGGCAGTACCAGCGCGGCGAACGCAGCGAAGAGGACTACGCCCGCTTCATCGAAGACGAGGTCCGCCCCATCTTCCGCCGCTGGCAGGAACGCGCCATCACCGAGCAGCTCCTCATCCCCGCCGTCGTCTACGGCTACTTCCCTGCCCTCGCCGAGAAGAACGACCTCATCGTCTGGCCCGCCCTCGAAGCCGGCGAACCCGCCGGCGAACCCGTCCGCTTCCACTTCCCCCGCCAGCCCTCCGGCCGCCGCCTCTGCATCGCCGACTTCTTCCGCTCCGTCGAAGAAGTCGCCGCCGACCCCGCCGGCCCCCGCCACGATGTCGTCGCCATCTCCCTCGTCACCGTCGGGCCCCGCGCCAGCGAATTCGCCCACCGGCTCTTCGAAGCCAACGAATACCGCGACTACCTCCACTGGCACGGCTTCTCCGTCGAAACCGCCGAGGCCCTCGCCGAGTTCTGGCACAAGCGCATCCGCGAAGAGCTCGGCATCGCCGGCAAAGACGCCGCCGATATCCGCAAACTCTTCGCCCTCGGCTACCAGGGCTGCCGCTACAGCTTCGGCTACCCCGCCTGCCCCGACCTCGAAGAGCAAACGAAGATCGCCGCCCTCCTCCGCCCCGAGCGCATCGGCGTCGAGCTCTCCGAAACCTTCCAGTGGCACCCCGAGCAAACCACCGCCGCCCTCATCGTCCACCACCCCGCTGCCCGCTACTTCGTCATCCGCTGAACCTCCCCTCGCGCAGCGCCCCGGCTCCCGCTAGCCTGTTCCCCACACCCAGCGCACCGGAGCCGCCCCATGCCCTCCCCCCACTTCGGCGTCACCATCCCCCAGATCAAGCGCACCTGGCAGGAAGCCAAAGCCAGCGCCATCGAGTTCGAAGCCATGGGCTTCGATTCCCTCTGGGTCTGCGACCACCTCTACGGCCCCCAGTCGCCCCAGATTCCCATCCTCGAAGCCTGGTCCCTCCTCAGCGCCGTCGCCGCCATCACCGAACGCGTCGAACTCGGCACCCTCGTCACCCCCGCAGGCATGCGCAACCCCGCCCAGCTCGGCAAAGTCATCGCCACCGTCGACAACATCGCCGGCGGCCGCGTCATCCCCGGCCTCGGCGCCGGCTGGATGCCCCGCGAATTCACCGACTTCGGCGTCCCCTTCCCGCCCATCGGTGCCCGCATGCGCCAGCTCCGCGAAACCATCCAGCTCCTCGAAAGGATGTGGACCGAACCCGCCGTTACCATGCAGGGCGAGTTCGTCAACGTCCGCGACCTCGTCTGCGAACCCAAACCCCTCCGCCGGCCGCCCATCCTCGTCGGCGGCGCCGGCGAAAAGGTCCTCCTCCGCATCGCCGCCCGCCACGCCGCCACCTGGAACAACCTCGCTGCCCACCACCACGCCCTCCCCCACAAAATCGACGTCCTCCGCGAGCACTGCCGCGCCGTCGGCCGCGACCCCGCCACCATTACCATCAGCCAGCAGTGCCTCGTCATCATCGCCCCCGACGAGGCCGCCGCCGGCCCCATGGTCGAAACCGCGAAGAAAATCTTCGGCGGCCACATGGGCGACCCTACCGGCCCCCTCGCCATCGCCGGCAGCCCCGCCCGCGTCCGCGAACAGCTCCAGCGCCACCTCGACCTCGGCTGCACCATGTTCATCATCGAATTCTTCGGCCGCGACACCCGCGAACCGGCCCGTCTCTTCGCCGAGACGGTCCTCCCCCACTTCCGCTAGCCGCGAGGCCCGCGAGCGGCGCCCCGGCCCCCGCGGGCGCCGCTCCCTACCACCACCCTTCCTTGTACCACCACCCCCTGTACTCCCGCCCGGCCGGCCCCGCCTCCCTCAGCCGTGCCAGGTGCTTCCGGCAGAGGTGGATGGTCAGCCGCTCCCGTTCCTCGCCCCGCCACTTCAGCACCGCCACCTCCTCGTACGGCGGCTCCATGCACCATAAACACCGCATCCGCGCCATCACCGTCCCTCCTCGCAGCGATCGTCGAACTCCCGCACGAACCCCCACTCCCGGCTCCGCCACGGGTCCGGCGCATACCGGAACCGGTTCCGCCGGAAGCCGCACCGCTCGTACAGCCGGTGCGCCCGCTCGAACGCGATATCGCTGAACAGCACCAGCCGCCGCGCCCCGGCCTCGCGCGCCAGCCGGGTTGCCTCCTCCGTCAGCGCCGTTCCCAGCCCCCGGCCCCGCACCTCCGGCAGCACGTACAGCCGATGCAGCTCGAACTCCCCGCCGCCCTCGTCCGAAAGCCCCACACAGCCCACCGCCTCGCCGCCCGGCCCCTCCGCAACCAGGAACCACCCCGCCCGGTAATGCCGCTCCGGCCAGCGCACGTCCGCGTCGTACCCCGCCTCCGCAAACGGAAACCCGTACTCCGCAAACACCCGCGCCACCACCCGCCATGGCCCATCCCCGTGCCGTTCCCGTGCGTACGGGACGATACGGAACCCCGTCCCGTCCACCGCCGCTACTCCCGCGTCTCCGCCACCAGCCCCATGATGTTGTAGCCGCTGTCCACGTACAGGATGTCCCCCGTCGTCCCGCTCGACATCTCGCTCCCGAGGAACACCGCCGCCTCCCCAACCTGCTCGATCGTCACGTTCCGGTGCAGCGGCGCGATGTCCGCGAACGCCTTCAGGTAATCCCGGAACCCCGAAATCCCGCTCGCCGCCAGCGTCCGGATCGGCCCCGCACTGATCGCGTTCACCCGGATCCCCTCCGGCCCCAGGTCCCACGCCAGGTACCGCACCGTCGCCTCCAGCGCTGCTTTCGCCACCCCCATCACGTTGTACTTCGGCGCCACCTTTTGCGACCCGTAGTACGTCAGCGTGATGATGCTCCCGCCGTTCGGCATCAGCGGACGCGCCGCCCGGGCCAGCGCCACGAGCGAATACACGGACACATCGTGCGCCAGCAGGAACCCCGCCCGCGAAGTGTCCACGAACCGCCCTGCGAGGTCCTCCCGATTCGCAAAGGCAATCGCGTGCACCAGCACGTCGATCGTCCCCAGCCGCTCCCGCGCCGCCGCGAACACCCGCGCGATGTCCTCGTCCTTCGTCACGTCGCACAGTTCGATGAACTCCGACCCTACGCTCTCCGCCAGCGGCCGCACCCGCCGCTCCAGGTTCTCTGCCGCGTACGAAAACGCCAGCCGCGCACCCTCCCGGTGGAACGCCTGCGCAATACCCCACGCGATCGACCTCTCGTTCGCGACACCGAAAATCAGCGCTGTTTTGCCGTCGAGCTTGCCCATGGCTCGCTAGGGTACGCCCGGCCACCCGAATGGAGAAGCCGCCGTCACCACTGCCCCCACCACCGCTCCGGCCGCAGCCGCAGCAGCACCATCTCCTCGTGCGCATCGCTCGCCGTTTCCCGGGCTGCCGCCTCCGGCCCCCGGTACTGCTCCCAGAGCGCATACCGCTCCTCCCGGCGGAGCGGCTCCACCGTCACCGGCCCCTCCGCAACCAAATACCGCCAGTCGTCCAGCCACGTCACCGATGCCCGCCCGCTCCGCTCCGCGTTCCGGTGCTTCTGCGAACCCCGCCCCGTCACCACCAGCACCTCCCCGCCGCGCCAGAGATACCACACCGCCGCCGCGTGCGGCCGATTCCCCGGCCCCACCGTCCCGAGCACCACCGTCCGCGGCTCCCCCAGCCGCTCCGCCCACCACCCCGCCGGCGGCCCTACGAGTTCAGCCACGTCACATCCCCGCACAGGTCCGGCGCATGCTCACGGCTCGCGAACACCGCGTACTCCCGCCTGCTCTCCCCGATCGTCGTCCGCGGCCCGTGGCCCGGGTACACCACCGTCTCGTCCGGCAGCGTATACAGCTCCCGTTCGATCGACGCAATCTCCTGCCGCAGCGCCGCGTTGTCCTTCGAACGTCCCGGTCCGCCCGGGAATAGCGTATCGCCCACGAAGACGCTCCTCCCGCACAGGTACGCCGTGCTCGCCGGCGTATGCCCCGGCACGCTCAGCACCCGGAAGCGCAGGTTCCCCACCTCCAGCTCCTCCCCGTGCCGAACCGGCACGTCGAGCTGGCCCTCCTTCAGCCCCGGCTCGTTCGGGTCGGCGTACAGCTTCGCCCCGTACGTCGCCTTCAGCACCTCGATCGCCGGCGTATGGTCGAAGTGCCCGTGCGTCAGGAAGATCCGCGTCGGCCGCACCCCCGCCGCCTCCGCCACCTCGATGTTCGCGGCCGGCTCCCCCGGGGCATCGATAAATGCCGCCTCGCCCGTCGTCCGGTCCACCACCACGTAGACGTTGTTCCCGAACCCCGTCGGCCCGCCGATGAGAATCTCCAGGTCCCCGTCCCGAATCCGTTCCATCGCTGTCCTCCTTCCCAGGCAGCCTCGCGCCCCTCAGCCCCCGTCCGCCTCCCGTGCTACCGCCGCCATCGCCCGCGCGAACTCCGGCCAGAGCGCCCGCGGCAGGTCATGCCCCATCCCCGGGAACGTCAGCAGCCGCGCGCCCGGGACTGCCGCCGCCGTCGCCTCCCCGCCGCTCGGGGTGACGAGCGGGTCAGCCTCCCCATGGATGACGAGCGTCGGTACACGCACACCGCGCAGCGCCTCCGTTCGGTCGCCCGTCGCCAGGATCGCGACCAGCTGCCGTGCTGTGCCTTTCGGGAAGAAACACCGGTCGTAGTCCGCCGCAAGCCGCTGCCGCAGCTCGTCCTCGTCCGGCGGATACCCGGGCGACCCGATCGTCTTCCACGTCGCGAGCCCCTGCGCGATCGCCCCCTCCCGCGTCGTCGGCGGCGGCGCCAGGAGCGCCGCCATCGCCGCCGGCTCCGGCTGCCCCACGTCCGGGTTCCCCGTCGTCGACATGATCGACGTCATCGACCGCACCCGCCCCGGATGCCGGATTGCCATGCACTGCACGATCATCCCGCCCATCGAGGCCCCCGCAATGTGCGCCCGTTCGATCCCCAGGTGGTCGAGCAGCCCCACCGCATCGTCCGCCATGTCCCAGAGCGTGTAGGAAGCCGTCGAGTGGTCCCCGGCCATCGCCTTCGCCAGGTCCGGCTCGGGCCCGCCCTCGACCTTCGTCGAAAGCCCAACGTCCCGGTTGTCGAACCGGATGACGTAGAACCCCTCCCGCGCCAGCAGCTCGCAGAACCCCGGCTCCCAGAGCGTCAGCTGCGCCCCCAGCCCCATCACCAGCAGGAGCGGCCGGCCGCCCGGGTCCCCGTGCGTCTCGTAGTACAGCGTAATCCCGTTCGAAGGTGCGTACGGCATGCCCCGCATCATACGCCGGCAGCCATGCCCCGCAATCCACCCCCTAGCCGTACACCAGGTTCCGGTCGATGAGCGCCCGGCTGATCACCACCCGCTGAATCTGGCTCGTCCCCTCCACGATCATCAGCTGGCGCGCGTCCCGGTAGTGCCGCTCCAGCGGGTGGTCCTTCATGTACCCCTGCGCCCCCAGCACCTGGAGCGCATCGAACGCCACCCGGTTCGCCACCTCCGTCGCATACGCCTTCGCAATCGAGAGGTGATGGGCATACTCTCGCGTGTACTTCCCCTGGTCCACCAGCCACGCCGCCTTGTACACGAGGTTCCGCGCCGCCTCAATCTGGATCGCCATATCCGCGAACATGAACTGGATCGCCTCGAAGTCGATCACCGAGCTCCCGAACGCTTTCCGCTCCCGCGCCCACTCCAGCGCGTAGGCCGCTGCCCCTTCCGCCAGCCCGACCCCCCGCGCGCCGACCGTCGGCCGCATCGAGTTCAGCGTCAGCATCGCCACGTTGAACCCCTGCCCCTCCACCCCGCCGAGCAGGTTCTCCGCCGGGACCCGCACGTCCTGGAAACTGAAGTGTGCCGTCGGCACACTCCGGACGCCCATCTTGTCGTCCGTCCGGTCGATCCGGACCCCCGGCGCATGCGCATCCACCACGAACGCGCTGATTCCCTTCGCACCGGGGCCGCCCGTCCGCGCGAACACCGTCAGGTAGTCCGCTACCGTCCCGCCCGAGATGTACACCTTGTTCCCGTTCAGGATGTAGTCGTCCCCGTCCCGCACCGCCCGCGTCTCCAGGTTCGCCGCGTCCGACCCGTGGTCCGGCTCCGTCAGGCAGAACGCCGCCTTCGCCTCCCCGCTCGCCAGCGCCGGCAGCCAGCGCTGCTGCTGCTCCGCCGTCCCCCCGAAGACGATCGGCCGGCTCGGCAGCCCGCTCAGCACCAGCATCAGCCCTGCCCCGCACTCGTACTTCGCCACCTCCTCAATCGCCAGGCAGAGCGGCAAAATCCCGTTCCCCGTCCCGCCCATCGATTCCGGGATCGCCATCCCCAGCAGCCCCGCCCGCTTGAACGCCTCGAAGAAGTCGTGCGGGTACTCCCCCGTCTCGTCGACCTCCTTCGCCCGCGGCGCAATCACCTCCCGGGCGATGCGCCGCGCCGTCTCCTTGATCAGCCGGTGCTCATCACTCAGTGCGAAATCCATCCGGGCGTCCCCCCTCGAGCTTCGCCGGCTATTGAACCACGCCCCACCCCAAAAGGCATGGCAGCCGGCGCGGCCGTCTACCCCCGCGCCGGCTGCAGCAGCAGGACCGCCAGGGTCCCGCGCCCCGGCGCCGATTCCAGCCCGATGTATCCCCCGTACCGCCGGGCGATGCCGAGCGCCGCCGCCAGCCCCAGGCCCCGCCCGTCGAACCGCTTCGAGAAGAACGGTTCGAACGCCCTCCCCAGCACCTCCTCCCCCATGCCCTCCCCCGCGTCTTCCACGAACACCGCCACGTACTCCCCCTTCCCCGGCACGCACGGCTCCCACCGGTGCGGCCGCCGCGGGCGCAGCTCCCGCCCCACCACCCCCGTCCGCAGCTCCACCACCCCGGGCCCCGCCTCCAGCGCGTTCTCGACCAGGTGCGCGACCGCTTGCGCCAGCGCCTCCCCCTCCCCCTCCACCGGGGGCAGGCTCGCCGCCAGCGTCACCGAAAGCCGCCGGCGCTCCCCCGGCCCGAACCGCTCGAGCGCCCGCTCGATGCACCGGTTCACCTCGCACCGCCCCGTCGCACCCTCCCTCACGGCAGCGTAGGCCCGCAGGTCCCGCACCAGCGCGGCCGCCTCCCGCACCACCGCCTCCACCTCCGCCAGCGACTGCCGCTGCTCCTCCGTCAGGTTCTCCCCCCGCGCAACCAGCCACGCGTTCCCGAGCACGGCAGTCAGGTGGTTGTTCAGCCGGTGCGCCACCCCGGCTGCCAGCGCCGAAAGGCTCTCCAGGTGCCGTGCCCGCGCTTTCGCCTCCTCCAGCTCCCGCTGCGACGTGATGTCCGAGAACGTCGTCACCACCGCCGTGACCCTGCCCTCCCCGTCCCGCGCCAGCGGGCTCGCCGCTGCCAGCAGCCACGCCCGGCTCCCGTCCCCCCGGGTTACCCCCATCACCGCATCGCGCACCGGCTCACCCGTCGCAAACACCCGCATCGCCGGGAACTCCTCGAGCGGCATCGGGCTCCCGTCCTCCCGCGTCGCCCTCCAGCCGCCGTCGCTGAGCGCCCGTTTCGCCAGCTCCTCCGCCGCGTATCCGACTAAGCGCGCTGCCGCCGGGTTCGCCATCGCAAACCGCCCGTCCCGCATCACCACCACCACCCCTACCTCGAGCCCGTCCACCAGCCGCCGCAGCCGCTCCTCCTGCGCCGCCAGCGCCATCCGCGCCTCCTCCTCCCCCGTCACGTCTTCGTAGAAGAACACCTGCCCCAGCACCGCCCCGCCGCCATCCAGCAGCGGCTGTGTCGATACCCGCACGTACCGCCCGTCCGTCGCCTCGAATACCTCGCTGTACCGCTGATTCGGCGCACTCCGCCACCGCCGATTGAACGCCCGCGCCCGTCCGATGTCCTTCGCCAGCTCCTCGAGCCGCGCCATCCGCTCCGCCACCGGCAGCCGGGTCCAGGTCTCGTCCAGCCCCGTGACTTCGAAGAACCGCCGGTTCGCCCGCAGGAACCGCCCGTCCATCCCCACCACGATGATGCCGAACGGCGCTCCTTCGAACTGCGCGTCCGCCATCCTGCTCGCCGTCGCCAGCTCCTCCCGCGCCCGGACCAGCTCCGTCACATCCCGGTAGTACCAAATGCGTCCCGCGCGCCCGTCCGCCAGCTCCAGCGGCCGCGAATGCATCTCCAGCGTCCGCCCGTCGACCAGTTCGACCATCCGGTGGAGCACCGCGCCCGGTGCGACCGCGACCTCAGCGGCCTCCGCCAGGAACGCCTCCGGGTCGTCCACCAGCCGGGCCGCCGCGGCCCGCCGCTGCTCCGGGCGCGGTAGCCGCATCACGTCGTCGCTCAGCTCCCACATCGCGAGGAAGGCCGCATTCCACAGGACGGCCCGCCCGTCCCTATCCACGACGACAATCCCGTCCGGTGCCGCCTCCAGCGCAGCCCGGAAGAGCTCCTCCGCCACGCGGGAGGCGCCCGAACCGCCGCCCGGTCCTGCGTCCGGCATCGCGCCCGCATTATCGTTCCCGGTCTCTCCGCCCGTCATCAGGAAAATCCCCATCCGTCGCTTCCAAAATGGCGCGGGTCCACCGCGCTGGCGCTGCCTCTGGCAGAATCCGGTCACCCTCTCGCGCGAGGTCCGCCCCGGTGACCACCCCTCCAAATCTCCCCGGCATGGGCAACCCGCCCGATACCCCCACCCAGCTCGCGGTCGTCGTCGGCCGCGTCCTCGACTACGCCCTCCGCGCCACCGACGGCCTCACCGTCGAGCAGCTCTGCGATACCCGCGGCGGCCTCACCAACTCCATCGGCTGGGACGTCTGGCACGTCGTCCGCACCATCGACAACATCGTCCACTTCGTCTTCGAACGCGAACAGCCTGTCTGGCTCCAGCACGCGTTCCACGAGCGCTGGAACCTCCCCCGCGTCGACCAGGGCACCGGCCAGGACCCGCGCGACGCCTACAGCATGCGCTTCCCGCCGCCGGCCGAATTCGATGATTACACCCGCGCCGTCCGCGCCGCCGTCGTTCCCCGCATCGCCGCCATGAGCGAAACCTACCTCAGCGAAGTCCAGGTCATCCGGCCCTGGGGCCCCGTGCCCCGCATCGAGGCGATCCTCCACGGCCTCATCGGCCACGGCAACGGCCACCTCGGCCGCGCCAGCTATGCCCGCACCCTCCTCGGCCTCCCCGGCCTCCCCTACTGAGCCCTGCCCCCCGGACCCAGCGCCGCCGTCTCGATCGCGGCGAGGGTGCGACGCTCGTTCCGCACCGCCCGCAGCACGTCAGCAGCGAAGATTCCGACCGCCAGCCAGCTCAGCGCGCCCGCCACCGCCGAAGCGTGCATCCACGCGTCGTACGATACCGCCCCCGAAGCGAGCCCGGCTGCGGCCCGGATGCCCAGCGCTGCCAGCAGCAGCCAGAACGGCGCCCGCTCGAGCCAGCCGGGCGCCCGGCTCTCGGTCCGCGCCACGGCGAAGACCGGCGCGATCAGCCGCGCCATCCCCAGGATGAGCAGCGTAATCGGCCCGAGCCCGAAGAGGTGCCGTGCCGCATCCCGGAGCGGCGCCGCCGCATACCCACCCTCGGCGACCATCGCCGTGCCCCCTGCGGCCATGAGCAGCCCGGCGGCCACGCCGGCGAGGTTCGCCGCCAGCACGAAACGCGCCGCCGGCCGGGCCCGGGGCCGGAGACGGTGCGCCCTCCCCCGTACCGCCCCTGCCAGCGGCAGCCCCCAGCAGAGGCCCAGCCCGCCCAGTACCAGCCCGGCTCCCGCCAGCCGGGCGGCTCCCCCGCCGTCCAGGCCCATCGCAAGCACCAGCAGGCCCGCACCGCCGTTCAGCAGCAGCCCCGGCCCCGCCATCACCCTGGCCGGGGGCGGCCGCCGCCCGAAAAACACCGGCACCGACCGGCTCTGCACCCCGAGGATGAAATTCCCCACCGGCCCGAGCATCACCGCCCACGCCAGCGCATCGTCGAACGCCGCCGGGGCGAGCCCGTCCCCGCCAGCTGCCCGCCACCCCCACCACGCCGCCAGCGGCGCCCATGCCAGCCACCACACCGCCCCGGCCGCCGCGAACCACCGCCACGCCTCCCGACCCCGCCGCCCGCGTGCCAGCACGTGGCCCAGCACGGCAGCCACCCCCGCGCACCCCGCCGCCGTCAGTATCCCCGCCACCAGCGCCGCCGCCCCGGCTGCCTCCCCATCCAGCCACGGCACGGCGAACAGCCGCACCACCAGCGGCGCAACCAGCAGCCCCAGCAACGGAACCGTCACCCGGGCCGGCACCGGCCGCCGCCCCGCAAACCGCGGCACGATGCGGATCGCCATCCCCGCGACGAATAGCCCCGCCCACCCCTGCAGCTGCAGCCAGCCGTGCGCCTGCACCAGCCGGGGCGCTCGCTCGACTCCCGGGACTGCCTCCGTCGCCGCCAGCGGCATCCAGGCCGCGAGTGCGAACCCCCCGAGCAGGGCGCTCGCCAGCGCCGCCGCCATGTAGCCGAGGTACGTCCGGTCCTCCTTCGCCGGTTCCGCGCCTGCCCCGCGTACCAGCGGGGGCTCCAGCGGTATCTCCCCCGCCCGGCTCACCCCGCCCCCTCTCCCAGCCCCTGTCCTGCCGCCAGCCGGGCTGCCAGGAGCACCGCCTCCGCCATGCTCTCCCCGCTCGCGACGCCCCGACCCGCGATGTCGAACGCTGTCCCGTGGTCCACGCTCGTCCGCACGAACGGCAGCCCCAGGTTCACGCTCACGCTCCGCTCGAACCCGTGCACCTTCACCGCGATGTGCCCCTGGTCGTGGTACATCACCACCACCGCGTCGAACTCCCCCGCAATCGCCCGGGTAAACACCGAATCCGCCGGCAACGGCCCCCGTGCGTCCACCCCCGCCGCCCGCGCATCCGCGACTGCCGGCCCGAGCTCCTCCAGCTCCTCCCGCCCGATCAGCCCGCCCTCGCCGGCGTGCGGGTTCAGCGCCGCCACCGCAATCCGCGGGGCCGCAAACCCCCACCGCCGAAACTCCCGGTCCGTTAGCAGCACCACCCGGCGCACGTTCTCCCGCGTCGCGTACGCACACGCCTCCCGTAACGGCTTGTGAGTGCTCAGGTGGACGCAGCGCAGCCGCCCCGAGACCAGCATCGTCACCACCTCCCCGACCCCGGACACCCGCCGGAGGACCTCCTGGTGCCCCATCTCCATGATGCCCGCCGCCGCGAATGCCGCCTTGTTCACCGGCCCCGTCACCATCCCGTCGGCCCGGCCAGCCAGGCACGCCTCCGCCGCCCACTCCACCCACCGGTGCGCCAGGCGCCCGGCCTCCCCATCCACCCTCCCGTACCGCACGACGAACCTGTCGGCCCGCGCCGGCTCCACGATATCCACCCCCGCCGCCCCGTACCGCCCCAGCCACGGCTCCACCACCGACCGGAGCCCCACCACGGTCACGTCCGCTGCAGCCCGGACGTCGTCTCGCGCCAGCGCCTTCGCCGTCACCTCCGGCCCGATACCGTTCGGGTCCCCCACCGTGAGCAGCAGGTGCGGCCGGCCCATGCCGCGAGTATAAACGCCCGGCTCGAACCCGCCTCAGCCGGCGAGCAGCTCCGCCCCCCGCCCGGCCAGCACCGTCGCCCGGATGGCCCCGTGCTGGCCCGCCGTCATCAGGTCCCGCCACGCCCGCCCCGCCTCGCTGGCGCGCTGGTTCAGCCCCATCCCGCCGAGCGGCGCCAGCAGCCCCCCGGCCCGCAGCGCACTCGACGCGGCGAAGTTCGCCCCCAGCGAAAGCCGCGCCAGCGTCGCCGCCCCGGGCCGCCCGCCCTCAGCCTCCCGCCACGTCTCCCGCGCCGCGTCGAACAGCAGCGTCCGCCCCGCCTCCACCCCGACGAGGGCGTCCGCCAGCCGCGCCCGCACGTCGTCCCGCTCCGCCAGCAGCCGCGGCCCCCCGTACTCGGTCCGCTCCCGTACCGAGTCCGCCACCAGCTCGAACAGCCGCAGCGCAATCCCCGGCAGCACCGACGCCGTCGTCGCCTCCGCGAACTCCACGAACGGCACCCGGAACACCGTCCCCGGGTGCCATGGCTCCCCCTCGAACACCGAAAACATCCGCTCCTCCGGCACGAACGCCTCCACCACCTCCATGTCGTGGCTCGCCGTCCCCCGCATCCCGTTCGCATCCCACGTCTCCAGGATGCGGACCTGGCCCGGCTCGAACGCCATCGCCCGGATGAGCGGCCCACCGCCCGCCCCCTCCACCGGGACGCCGCCCTCCGTCACCACGCAGTTCGCCGTGAATGTCGTCGCCCACGGCGCACCGCTCGCCCATGCCCACCGGCCGTTTACCCGGAACCCGCCCGGCACCCGCTCCGCCCTCCCCCGCGGGTTCCCCGACCCGGCGATGACCGCCTCCCTCCGGTCGAACACGGCATGCGCCGTCGCCTCCCGCATCAGCCCGGCGAACACCCCGCCCCCGGCGCCAATCATCACGCTCCACCCGAACGACCCGTCCGCCCAGCCCGCCGCCTCGAACAGCCGCAGGCCCGCCTCCAGGTCCAGCTCCAGCCCCCCGAACTCACGCGGCACCCACGCCTTGAACCACCCCCGCTCCACGATCGCCGCCACCGCCTCCGGCACCAGCGCGCTCCGCGCCTCCGAATCGGCCGCTGTCGCCCGGGCGAGCTCCACCACCTCTCCGCCGAGAATCCGTTCCGGCTCCCACCATCGCATGGCCAGAGTATACCGGCGTCCCTCCCGCTCCTGCCCCCGCCCCGCTGACCGGGCCCCGCACGTTGTGTACGATGCCCGCTACATAAACACCCACCCCGGAGCCCTCATGGATACTGGCCGCATCGTCCGGGTCGACATGACCGCGGGCGCGATCACCGAAGAGCCCGTCCCGGGGCGCTATCGCCTCCTCGGCGGCCGCGCCCTCGGCGCCCGCCTCCTCCTCGAGGAGACCGACCCGACCATCCACCCGCTCCACCCCGCCGCGGCCCTCGCCATCTGCCCCGGCTTCCTCGGCGGCACCGCCGTCACCACCAGCGGCCGCACATCCTTCGTCTTCAAGAGCCCCCTCACCGGCGGCATCAAGGAAGCCAACGTCGGCGGCCAGCTCGGCCACCGCCTCGCCCGCCTCGGCATCGCCGCCATCGTCATCTCCGGCAGCTCCCCCTCCAGCTGGCAGCGCCTCGATATCGACCGCGACGGCGTCCGCCTCCAGCCCGCCGACGATCTCGCCGGCCGCTCCAACTACGACCTCCACCGCGAGCTCGTCGGCGAGGCCGCCGCCACCCGCGCCGCCGCCACCATCGGCCCCGCCGGCGAACACCGGCTCGCCGCCGCATCCGTCGCCGTCACCGACCCCGAAGGCCGCCCAACCCGCCACGCCGCTCGCGGCGGCCCCGGTGCCGTCATGGCCGCCAAGGGCCTCAAAGCCATCGTCGTCGATGACACCGGCGCACCCCGCACCCTCCCTGCCCACCGCAAGGACGACTTCCGCCAGCAGGTCACCCGCTTTTCGAAACTCGTCCTCGAAGACCCCCGCACCCGCAACCTCTCCACCGTCGGCACCGCCGGCGTCGTCCGCTTCGTCAACCGCGACACCATCCAGTCCATGCCCACCCGCAACCACCGCTTCGGCACCTGGGAACACGCCCACACCATCTCCGGCCAGTACATCGAAGAGCTCGGCGCTGCCCGCGGCGGCAAAATGCTCCCCTGCATGGCCGGCTGCATCATCAAGTGCGCCATCCTCTTCAACGACGACCACGGCCGCCACGTCACCACCGCCCTCGAGTTCGAAACCATCGCCCTCCTTGGCTCCAACCTCGAAATCGGCCCCGCCGACGCCGTCGCCGAGCTCGACCGCCTCTGCGACGACATCGGCCTCGACACCATCGAGGTCGGCAACGCCATCGGCCTCGCCATGGAAGCCGGCATCCTCCCCTGGGGCGACTGGGAAGGCACCAAACGCCTCCTCGAAGAGGTCCGCGCCGGCACCCCCCTCGGCCGCATCATCGGCAACGGCACCGTCCACACCGCCCGCACCTTCGGCATCGACCGCGTCCCCGCCGTCAAAGGCCAGGGCCTCCCCGCCTGGGAGCCCCGCACCCTCAAGGGCATGGGCATCACCTACGCCACCAGCCCCCAGGGCGCCGACCACACCGCCGGCATGGTCACCGCCCGCAACGTCAACCCCGAAACCCTCGTCAAACAGAGCCGCCACGAACAGCTCGTCATGATGGCCATCGATTCCGCCGGCGTCTGCCAGTTCACCAACGCCCTCCCCGCCGACCTCGCCGCCCTCACCGCCGCCCGCTTCGCCACCCCCTGCGACGACGAGGCCATCCTCCGCATGGCGCGCGAAGCCATCGACGCCGAGCGCGAGTTCAACCGCCGCGCCGGCTTCACCCGGGCCGACGACCGCCTCCCCCGCTGGCTCCACGAAGAACCTCTCCACCTCCCCGACGGCCCCGCCGTCTTCGACATCCCCGATGCCCTCATCGATGCCGTCTGGGCCTGACCGCCCCGTCGACAGCCCCCGCCCGCCGCGCCACAATCCCGCTGCCATGAAGGACTACCGCGACATCCTCACCATCAAGCAGCAGCGCCACGGCATCATCCAGCTCAACCGCCCCGAGAAGATGAACGCCCTCAGCCACAACCTCCGGGCGGAACTCTTCGACGCCCTCAAAGATTTCGAAGTCGACCCCGACATCCGCGTCATCATCATCCGCGGCTCCGGCCGCGCCTTCTCCGCCGGCTACGACCTCTCCGGCATCTCCCGCACCGCCGACGACCGCGACTACGTCGAAAAACGCTCCGGCCTCCCGAACGTCGGCCCCATCCACCCCGGCCAGGGCCAGTGGCCCCAGCACCTCCTCAGCGGCTACTGGCTCCTCTGGGAGTGCACCAAACCGATCATCGCCCAGGTCCACGGCTACTGCCTCGCCGGCGGCACCGAGCTCGCCACCATGTGCGACCTCATGGTCGTCGCCGATGACGCCATCATCGGCTACCCGCCCGTCCGTGCCATGACCCCCGTCGACATCATCTACCACCCCTGGCACCTCCCCATGCGCAAGGTCCGCGAGCTCCTCTACACCGGCGACAGCGTCACCGGCCGCGAAGCCGCCGCCCTCGGCTGGGCCAACCGCGCCGTCCCCATCGACCGCCTCTGCGAGGTCACCGAGGCCCTCGCCGAGCGCATCGCCAACGTCGACGGCCCGATGCTCCAGATGACCAAGCGGCAGATCAACCGCGTCTACGAAATCATGGGCTTCCGCACCTCCCTCCAGGTCGGCGGCGATATCCAGGAGCTCGGCCGCGTCCGCCCCGGCGGCGAAACCTTCGGCCGCATCGCCCGCGAAAAAGGCCTCAAGGCCGCCCTCGACTGGCGCGACGGCCCCTTCGGCGACTACGGCTGCGCCCCCGCCGACACCCCCAAACCTTCCCCCGCCCCCTGGTAGGCCCATGGGCGCCGTCCCGCCCCACCTCGCCGAGCGCTTCGCCGCCACCGAGCTCCACCGCCTCCTCGGCCTCAGCCTCCTCGAGGCCCGCCCCGGCTACGCCCGCATCGCCCTCCACACCTCCCCCGCCACCCTCTCCGGCGTCGGCGGCGCCGTCCACGGCGGCGTCCTCGCCGCCATGGTCGATATCGCCATGCTCTTCGCCCTCCAGGCCTCCCTCCAGCCCGGCGACATCCCCAACGGCACCGCCGACCTCGGCATCACCTACCTTCGCCCCGTCCACGGCCCCCGCGCCGAAGCCGAGGCCCACATCATCCGCAAAGGCCGCTCCCTCGCCTTCGCCGAGGTCTCCATCACCGATGCCCAGGGCAACCTCTGCGCCCGGGGTCGCACCCTCTACGCCCTCCGCCAGGCAGCCTCGCCCTAGCCGCCCTTCCCCCGCACCGCCGCGAACGCCCCGTCCACCCGCACCTTCTGCCGCTCCGCCAGCCGGAGCACGAACCCCACGTCCTCCACCCCGGCCACGCTCGTCGCCTGGATGGCGTGCACCACCCGCCCCGTCCGGAAACACACCGTCACGTCCACGAACGTCGGCGCACCCTCCGAGAACTGCCGCTCCAGGAAGCCGTTCGAACCATCGCCCAGCCTTGGCACCAGCAGCGGCTCCAGCTGCACGTTCGCCTCGATCGGCAGGCCGCAGGCGAACTCCCGCAGCGAACGCTCCGCTGCCCCCGCATCCGCGTAGAGCGTCGAAATCGCCGTCACGGCCAGCACCGGCCCCAGCCCCTGCGGCCCGAACAGGGTCACGTAGTTCCGCTGCCGGCCCTGCGCCTCCAGCTGCCGGAGCTTCGCCTCCACGTCGTCCGTCTGGAACACCGAGGCCCACGCGGCATTCCCAAACTCGCCCGGGCTCTGCCGTTCGAACCCCGGCGGCAGGTCCTCCTCACGCAGCGCCATCGCCTCCAGGTCGTACGCCCCGTCCGCCAGCCCTTCCGGGTACCCCGTTTCCCCGCCTCCGCAGCCGGCCGCCAGCAGCGCGACCCCCGCGACCAGTGCACCGAACCCAAAACCGCGCATCCCCGTGCCCTTCTCCAGCGATTGCCCTATCGTACGCCAGCAGCCGCCCGCCGGCGCACCATCCCCGGAGGTCCCCCTGCCCCATGCCCCTCGCCGTCGACGACCAGCTCGAAATCCAGCAGCTCTACGCCCGCTACAACCATGCCATCGACGCCGGCGACGGCGCCGCCTGGGCCGCCTGCTTCACCCCCGATGGCACCTTCTCCTCCGCCACCGGCACCTTCACCGGCCGCGAACAGCTCCAGGGATTCGGGACCGCCTTCGCCAGCCGCCTCAAAGCCCGCCACTGGACCAACAACCTCGTCCTCGACGGCGACGGCGATGCCGCCACCGGCTCCTGCTACCTCATGCTCCTCCGCCTGACCCCCGGCGAGCAGCCCCCCGCCTCCATCCTCGTCACGGCCATCTACCGCGACGAACTCCGCCGCACCCCCGAGGGGTGGAGGTTCGCCAGCCGCACCGTCGTCGGCGACAGCTGAGCCCTGCCCCGGCGCGCCGGCCCCCAAATGAAGTCGCTCCTCGCCCTCGCCATCGTCACGTTCTTCGCGGTGACCATCGTGATGGCGGTCGTCTTCCGCAACCAGCGCGCCCGCGATACCCTCCGGTTCCTCCGCAACGTCGCCTACGGCTACATCATCGCCATCGTCCTCATCGCCGCTTGGCGCCTCTGGCTCAGCTGACGTGCGCGTCCTCATCGCTCCCCAGGAGTTCAAAGGCAGCCTCTCCGCCGACGAAGCCGCCCGGGCCATCGCCGCTGGCATCCGGGCCAGCCGCCCCGGCTGGCAGCTCGACCTCCTCCCCCTCTCCGATGGCGGACCCGGCCTCCTCGATGCGCTCCGTCGCGCCGTCCCCGCCGATACCACCGCCGTCGTCGTCCACGACCCCCTCGGCCGCCCCGTCCTCGGGCGCTACCTCCGCCTCCGCGAATCCGGCGAGGCCGTCATCGAAGCCGCCCAGGCCAACGGCCTCTACCACCTTGCACCAGCCGAACGCGACGCCCTCCACGCCGACACCTTCGGCGTCGGCGAACTCATCGCCGCGGCTGCCGCCGCCCGCCCGCCCCGCCTGCTCATCGGCGTCGGCGGCAGCGCCACCACCGACGCCGGCGCCGGCGCCCTCCGCGCCCTCGGCGCCCGGCTCCTCGATGCCGCCGGCGCCGACCTCCCGCCCGGCGGCGGCCCTCTCGTCCGCCTCGAACACATCACCTGGACCCCGCCAGCCTGGCTCGGCAGCTTCCCCATCGTCGTCGCTGCCGACGTCCGCTCCCCGCTCTGCGGCCCGGCCGGCGCGGCCCGCGTCTTCGCACCCCAAAAAGGCGCATCCCCGGCCCAAGTCGCCATCCTGGAAGAAGCGCTCGAGAGGTTCGCCGCCGTCACGCGCCGCGTTACCGGCATCGACCTCCGCGACCTCCCCGGTGCCGGGGCCGCCGGCGGCCTGGCAGGCGGCCTCCACGCCTTCCTCGGCGCCGCCATCGAAAGCGGCTTCGACATCGTCGCCCGCCTCAGCCGCTTCCGCGAGCGCCTCCAGGCGGCCGACCTCGTCATCACCGGCGAGGGCAGCTACGACCGCCAGTCCCTCGCCGGCAAAGTCACCGGCCGCATCATCGAAGCCGCCCGCACCGCCGGGAAGCCGGTCGTCCTCCTCGCCGGCCGCGCCGACCTCCCCGGCGCCCGCACCCTCACCTCCCTCGAACCCGACCCCGCCCGCGCCATGGAGCGCGCCGCCGACCTCCTCCAGCGGCTCGCCGCCGACTGGGCCACCGACCAGCCTGCCTGAATCAGACCCCCCGCTCGCTGTGCCGGCTCCACAGCCGAAGCGCCTCCCGCAGCCGCTCCGCCGTGCGCTCATCCACCCGCCCCTCCCCCAGCACGCAGTCATTCAGGTGGCGCTCCAGCACCAGCTGCCCGGCGCTCTCCAGCCCGGACCGGGCCGCCAGCAGCTGCGTCAGCACGTCCTCACAGCACCGCCGCTCCTCCAGCATCTTCCGCAGCCCCCGCACCTGGCCCTCCACCCGCGCCAGCCGGTCGAGCAGCCGCTTCATCTCCTCATCGTTCACCTGCCGCCTCCATGTCCGGGCTTGACTCCATATACCCCTCGGGGGTATATTCGCACTGCCGGTGCATCACCGCAATCCCCGCGGCAGCCACGCCGGGAAAGGAACTGCCACCATGTCCGAAGTCCGCGAAGTCACCGACGCCACCTGGGAGCACGACGTCGTCAAATCCGACCTCCCCGTCCTCGTCGATTTCTGGGCGCCCTGGTGCGGCCCCTGCCGCATGGTCGCCCCAATCGTCGAAGAGCTCGCTCAGGAGTACGCCGGCAAGGTCAACTTCCTCAAAATCAACACCGACGAAAACCCGATGGTCCCCGCCAAATTCGGCATCCGCTCCATCCCCTCCCTCCTCATCTTCAAAGGCGGCGAACTCAAAGGCACCATCGTCGGCTTCCGCCCGAAGAGCGACCTCAAAAAGCGGCTCGACGAAGCCCTCGCCTGAGCCCGGCACCCCACCCGTCTCAACCCCAGCGGCCGCCCGGGCACCCGGCGGCCGCTTCCACTCCCCGGAGCACCCCATGAGCGACTACGACATCGCCATCATCGGCGCCGGCGGCGCCGGCCTCACCGCCGCCATCTACGCAGCCCGCGCCCGCCGCAAAACCATCATCTTCGAAGGCAAGGTCATCGGCGGCCAGATCGCCACCACCGACACCGTCGAAAACTTCCCCGGCTTCCCCGACGGCATCAACGGCTTCGACCTCGCCCAGCTCATCTTCCGCCAGGCCGAAAAATTCGGCGCCGAGTTCGTCTACGAGCCCGTCGACCGGCTCACCCCCCTCCCCGGCGGCGGCTTCGAACTCGCGACCTCCGAACGCACCATCACCGCCCGCGCCGTCATCGTCACCGCCGGCGCCGATTACAACAAGCTCGGCGTCCCTGGCGAGGCCGAGTTCACCGGCCGCGGCGTCTCCTACTGCGGCACCTGCGATGCAGCCTTCTTCGCCGGCAAGGACGTCATCGTCGTCGGCGGCGGCGACTCCGCCATCGATGAAGGCCTCTTCATCACCCGCTACGCCAGCACCGTCACCGTCGTCCATCGCCGCGATACCCTCCGCGCCAGCGCCATCCTGCAGGAGCGCGCCTTCGCCGAGCCGAAAATGCGCTTCCGCTGGAACACGGTCGTCGACGCCATCGAAGGCACCGAATCCGTCGAACGGGTCCGGCTCCGCAACCTCCGCACCGGCGAAACCGAGACCGTCCCCATCGACGGCGTCTTCATCTTCATCGGCCAGGTGCCCAACTCCCACCTCCTCAAGGACCTCGTCCCCCTCGACCCGGGCGGTCACGCCATCGTCGACCTCGAGATGACCACCGCGCTCCCCGGGCTCTTCGTCGCTGGCGACCTCCGAACGAAGGCCGCCCGCCAGCTCATCTCCGCCGCCGGCGACGGCGCTACCGCGGCCATCAGCGCCGAGCACTACCTCGCGAGCCTCGATGCCCGGCCCGAGCGCCACGCGTAACGCACGCCGGCGCCGGCGAAACCCGCCGGCCCGCCTTCGCAAGCTCCCCCACAGCCGCTAGGATCCGCGCATGCCGCTCTACGAGTTCAAGTGCGCCAAATGCGGGGCCATGGCCGAGGTCTTCACCCGCACCGTCCTCGCCCAGGTCGAACCGCCTCCCTGCCCCGAGGCCGGCCGCCAGCGCGGCCACGAAATGCGCCGCGTCGTCAGCGCCTTCGTCCGCCACCAGACCCTCAAAGACAAGATCGCCGAAGCCGAGGCGAAGTACGGCAAGGAAGTGGACGCCGCCATGGGGCCCCCGCCCGATGTCGGCAAATACGCCCGCCGCTACGAGAAACTCGCCAAGGACCTGCCCCCCGAACCGGGCTGACCCCGGCCCCCGCTCACTCCCCGATGAGGTGGCGCAGCTTACGCGCCGCCTCCGCATCGACCACCTCGTCCTCGAACCGCGCCGCCCACGCCCCCTCCGCCCGCGCCGCCTCGTACGCCTCCACCGCCGCGTTCGCCCGGTCCTTCACCAGGGGCGCCGGCGCGAACGCCGCGTTCGCCGCCGCCACGTACCGCACATCCGGCAGCACGGCGCCCGCGAACCCGCACTGCGCCAGGTACGTCAGCTCCAGCCCGTCGCTCGTCACCAGCGGCATGATGCCGAGCCCCCGGCAGACCGCCACCACCTTGCCCCGTGCGTACGCCAGCCGGTCGCCGCGCTGCTCCGGCCGCGCCCCGAGGTCCCGGGCCAGCCGCTCCGCGTGCAGCACCAGGCCGCCCACCCGCGGCGCCGCCATGGCAATCTGCTCCGCATGCAGCAGCCCCCGCGCCGTATCAATCACCGGGAACACCGCCGTATCGCCCGGCTCGATCCCCCGCCGGAGCTCGAACTCCCGCAGCGCGACGGCCGCGTCCCGCACATCCTGCGCCTCCACCGCGTGGGGCAACAGCACCCCCCGGACCAGCGGGCTCAGCAGGGCATCCAGGTCCTCCCGCAACAGCCGCGTCTTCGGGTGGTTCACCGTCAGCAGCGCCGCCCGCTCCGCCTGCCCCGCCGCCCCCAGCACCGCCGCCGCGTTCCGCCGCGCCGCGTCCAGCGGCACCCGCGCATCCGCCACGCTCAGCAGGAGCGCATCCGCCGCCGACCCGAGCGCGTCCTGCGCCGCATCGAGGCCGCCGCTCCCCACCGCGATGATGCTGCGCAGCCGCCTCACCGGTTCGCCCCGCCGCCGATGTAACCGCCCACGACGATGGGCGGCGGCTCCAGCGCCGCCAGGTGCAGGTCGCCCACCAGCGCCATGACCCCCTGCAGGTGGTCCAGCGCATGGCGGTACATCACCTCCGCGATCCACTGGCAGGTCAGCGGCCCCCAGCGCGTGTCCGTCCGGTAGCGCGTCCACGTCGCATCGCCCATCGCCCGGAAGATCGCCAGCTCCTCATCCCGCATCCGCTGGATATCCGCCATCACCGCCGCCAGCGGCTCCCCCGGGTCGTACCGCCGCTCCCGCCACTCCCTCCGGCTGTAGTCTCGCGGGTCCAGCATCTCCGGCACCGTCGCCCACCGGAGCAGCGGCAGGTACACCTCCTGCTCCATATCCCGCAGGTGCGCAAGGTGCTCGTGGATCGACCACTCCCCCGCAACCGGGCGGTAGTGCGCCTGCTCCTCCACCAGCCCCCGCACCACCCAGGCGAGGTCGTCCGTCACCGAGCGCAGCCGCGCCGTCAACTCCAAACGGTACGTCCCGATTTCGCTCACGTGCGCCTCCATCCCCCGCTGGGCGCAAGTCTACGCGAAATCGATCACCAGCGCGAGCAGTTTCCCGGCCGCTACAGGATCGGCAGGTACTCCCGCAGCTCGAAATCCGTCACGTGCCGCCGGTAGCGCTCCCACTCGATCCGCTTGTTCGCAATCAGGCTTTCGAACACATGGTCGCCGAGCGCCTCCCGCAGGAACCTCGACTTCTCCGCCACCTCGATCGCCTCGATGAGCGAACCCGGCAGCATCTCGATCCCCCGCGCAGCCCGCTCCGCCGGTGTCATCTCGAACACGTTCTCCTCCACCGGCGGCGGTAGCGGCCGCTCGTTCTCGATACCATCGAGCCCCGCCGCCAGCATCACCGCGAACGCCAGGTACGGATTACACGCCGCATCCGGCGAGCGGTACTCGATCCGCGTGTGAACCTCCTTCCCCGGCTTGTACTCCGGGATCCGGATCAGGTCGCTCCGGTTCCGCCGTGCCCAGCTCAGGTAGACCGGCGCCTCGAACCCCGGCAAGAGCCGCTTGTAGCTGTTCACCCACTGGTTCGTCACCAGCGTAATCGCCCGCGCATGGTGCAGCAGCCCCGCGATGTACCCCTTCGCCACCGCGCTCAGGTGGTACGGGTCATCCGGGTCGAAGAACGCGTTCCGCTCCCCCTTGAAGAGCGACTGGTGCACGTGCATCCCGCTCCCGTTCACCCCTTCGATCGGCTTCGGCATGAACGTCGCATACACCCCGTTCGCCGCCGCAATCTCCTTCACCACCAGCCGGTACGTCATCGCCGCATCCGCCATCGTCAGCGCATCCGTATACCGCAGCGTAATCTCGTGCTGGCTCGGCGCCACTTCATGGTGGCTGTACTCCACCTCGATCCCCATCGCCTCGAGCGTCAGCACCGTCTCCCGCCGGAGGTCACTCCCCGCGTCGCTCATCTGGTCGAAGTACCCGCCCCGGTCGAGCGGCACCGGCTCGCTCTCCGATGCAAAGTAGAAGTACTCCATCTCTGGGCTCACGTAGAACGTGTAGCCGAGGTCCGCCGCCCGCTTCAGCTGCCGCTTCAGCACGTACCGCGGGTCGCCCTCGAACGGCTCGCCCCCCGGGTACGTGATATCGCAGAACATCCGCGCCACGCTCGCTTCCTTCGGCCGCCACGGCACCAGCTGGAACGTCGCCGGGTCCGGCCTCGCCACCATGTCCGACTCATCTATCCGGGCGAACCCCTCGATGCTGCTCCCGTCGAACCCCATCCCCTCCTCGAGCGCCTTCTCCAGCTCCTCGACGGTAATCGCGAAGCTCTTCAGCGCCCCCACGATATCCGTGAACCAGAGGCGGATGAACTTCACCCGGTGTTCGCGGCAGGCAGAAAGGACGTACTCGGCGGATTCGTTCATCGGCAGCGGCTCCCGGCGCGCCCCGCGCGCCACCCGCCAGTGTACCGGACCCGTGTTACGGGGAGATTGCCCCGCCCCGCCGGCGGGCACCCGCGCCCACCACCCGCCCGAACAGGTCATACACCCCGGCATCCTCAATCCGCACCCGCACCCGCTCCCCCGTCGCCGCCCGCCCCCGCGCGAACACCAGCCCGTCCACCTCCGGCGCCTCCCGGTACGTCCGCCCCGCCACCACCGGCCGTCCATCCTCATCCTCCCCCGTGCCCTCCACCAGGAGATCCAGCTCCCGGCCGACGAACCGCGCCGCCCGCCGCGCTGAGACCTCCTGCTGCATCGCCATGAACCGCTCCCGCCGCTCGGCCTTCACCGCTTCCGGCACCTGCCCCTCCAGGGCGTACGCCTCCGTCCACTGCTGCCGCGAGTAGGTGAAGCACCCCGCGTGGTCAAACTCCACCGCCCGCGCGAACGCCAGCAGCTCCTCGAACTCCGCCTCCGTCTCCCCCGGGAACCCCGCGATGAACGAGGTCCGCAGCACGATATCCGGCATCGCCGCCCGCAGCTCCTCGATGAACCGGTACACCTTCTCGAGGTTGTGCGGCCGCTTCATTCGCCGCAGCACCGCCTCGCTCCCGTGCTGGAGCGGCACGTCCAGGTAGTGCACCACGTTCGGCAGCTCCGCCATCGTCGCGATGAGCTCCGGCGTCACCCGGCTCGGGTAGGCGTACATCAGCCGCAGCCAGGTCCCGGGAACCGCCGCGCTCAGCAGCCGCAGCAATCCCGGCAGCCCGCGGCCCGCCGGCATCCCCAGGTCCTCGCCCCACGCCGTCGTATCCTGCCCCACCAGCACCAGCTCCTTCGCCCCCGCTCCTGCCAGCCGCTGCGCCTCCTTCACGAGCAGCCCCGCCGGCGCAGAGCGCAGCCCGCCCTTGATTTTCGGGATGACACAGAAGGTGCACGGCGCGTCGCACCCGTCCGAGACCTTCAGGTACGCGCTCGGACCCGTGACCCGCACGTTGCTCTCCGGGACGTCGTAGACCGCATCGAGGTCCACCTGCAGCAGCTTCGCCACCTCGTGCCACTGCCCCACGCCGAAGACGTGGTCGATGCCCGGCGTACCTTCCTTTACCTCTCGCCCGTACAGCTGCGTCATGCACCCCGCCACGATCAGCGTCTGCCCCTCCCGCTTCCCCTCCGCCAGCTCTTTCACCACCGCCATCGACTCCGCCTGGCTCTGCTCGATGAACCCGCACGTGTTCACGATGATCGCGTCGGCCTCCCGCGGGTCCGCCACCGGCAGCAGCGCTCCCCCTTCCAGCAGCCGCTCCAGGTGCGAACTGTCCACATCGTTCTTCGGGCAGCCGAGCGTCACCAGGTGGTACGTCCGCGGAACCGCCATCACTGCCCCTCGCTGACGACGATCTGCACCCGCGACCCGGGCGCCATCTCCACGTCCGGCGCCGGCGACTGGTCGATGACCGTCCCTGCCGGCTGATTGCTCTTCACCCGCTGCACGAGCGGCTCGTAGCCCGCCTCCCGGACCGCCAGCACTGCCGTCGCCTCCTGCACCCCGCGCACGTCCGGCACCACCCCCGGCGTCACCGGCAGCCCGCTCGAACCGGTCGGGGTCGAGCCACCGGCCTCCGTCGGCACCGGCGTCCCCCCCAGCGACCCCGGCGGCGTCGCATCGTTCCCCCCCGCGAGGCTCGCCAGCAGGTAGGCGACGAACACCACACCGAGGATCGCCCCAATCGCCACGATGGCGATGAACGCCGAGCGCGTCTGGGCCGCCGGGTCGGGGTTGATCCGCCGCGCTGGTGCCGGGACCCCGATATCCACCCCGATGACCGGCTCGTATCCGCTCCCCGGCCCGCCGAACGCCTGCCGCTGCACCGCCGGCCCGCGCCCAATGACCGGCTCCTCCTCTCCGACCGGCCGCCCGCCGACCGGCCTCCGGCCCCCCGTCCCCTGCGCCGCCGCCCCCGGCTTCGTGCGCCACGCCGGCCGCGACGCCGATACCGGGCTCACCGGCCGGTCCATGCTCGGCCGCGGCGGCTCCGCCGCTCGCCCGTAGGGGTCCTCATCCTCCCGCGGGAACATCGCCAGCATCTCCTGCGGGTCCAGCCCCAGGTACTGCGAATACGACCGCAAAAACCCGCGCGCGTACACCGGCGCAGGGATCACCTCGAACTGCTCCGCCTCCAGCGCCGCCAGGTAGCGGCGTGAGATGCGCGTATCGCGTTCAGCATCCTCGAGCGTCAACCCGCGCGCCTCCCGCGCGCGCGTCAGCAGGCTCCCCAGTTCACCCATAGGCCGTCGTGCCCCAGCAGGGGTACCGCGAACGTATCAGGTTCCACCCCTAAACGGTAGACGAACGAAAACCGCCCCATCCCGTCCCGTCATTCGCCGCCCTCACGGTCCAGGAGCCGCGTAACCCACTCCACCCCCGCGCCCGGCTCCAGGCTCACCCGCCCCGTCTCCCGCAGCTCCGCCAGCGCCCGCCGAAAATCCTCGAAGTGCCGCAGCATCACCCCCAGCTGCAGGTACACCCGGAACCCGAGCCCCTCCGCCTCCGCCGGCGTCAGCAGCCACGAGTTCAGCACCATCGGCAGGCCGGCCAGCTCCTCCGCCGCCCACGCGACCGTCTCCCGGTCCTTCAGCCCATCGAGGAACACCAGGTCCGCACCGGCCGCGGCGTACCGCCGCGCCCGCTCCGCCGCCGCCTCCCGGCCCAGCGGCGCCAGCGCATCCGTCCGCGCGATGATCACCGTGGCGGGGTCACGCCGCGCCCGCACGGCGGCCCGCACCTTCAGTTCCATCTCCTCGACAGGGATGACCCGCTTACCCTCGAGGAAGCCGCACCGCTTCGGCCACTCCTGGTCCTCGATGTGGAGGCCCGCCACCCCCGCCCGCTCGTACAGCTCCACCGTCCGCGCCACGTTCGCCTCGTTCCCGTAGCCCGTATCCGCATCGGCGATGACCGGCACCCGGACTGCTCCCGCCACCCGCGCTGCGTTCGCTGCCATCTCCCCCAGCCCGATCAGCCCCCGGTCGGGCAGCCCCCATGAGGCCGCCGTCCCGAACCCGCTCAGGTACACCGCGTCGAACCCCGCCGCCTCCGCAAGCCGCGCCTGCACCCCGTCGAACACGAACGGCGCCAGCACCAGCCCCCGCGCCATCAGCGCCCGCAGCCGCGCGCCCGGCGAACCCGCTGCCGCGCTCATCCCCAGGCCTCCCCCGCACCCGTGGTCAGCATCACCCGCGCATTCTCGGCCTGCCTGCCCCGCCGGTCCACCGTTCACGCCGTCCTCCGGAGATGAATCGCCGCCCAGTCCCGCTCCAGCCGCGTCGCGACCGGCGCGAACCCCGCCGCCTCGCACGCTGCCGACACCCGCGGGACGTCCGGCTCGAGCACGCCCGAGAGGAGGAGGTCGCCCCCCGGCCGCACCGCCCGTTCGAACACCGGCACGAGGCCGATGTTCGCCTCCGGGCTGATATTCGAGACCACCAGGTCGTACGGAGCCCCGATGTCGCCCGGCTCCAGGCGGCCCGCCCAAACGCGAACCTGCTCCCCCACCCCGTTGGCAGCGCAGTTCGCAGCTGCCACCTCCGCCGCGACGGGGTCGATGTCCACCGCGTCCACCGCGGCAGCCCCCAGCTTCACCGCCGCGATCGCCAGGATGCCGGAGCCGGTCCCCACGTCCAGCACCCGTACCCCGGGCCCCACCAGCCCGTCCAGCAGCGCGAGGCAGAGCCGCGTCGTCTCGTGGTGCCCCGTGCCGAACGCCTGGCCCGGGTCCAGCCGGATGACGACCTGCCCGGCCGCCGGCTCGTGGTCCACCCACGAAGGCACCACTACCACCCGCCCGCCCGTCTCCACGACCCCGAAAAACTCCCGCCACGAGACCGCCCAGTCCTGCGCGTACACCGGCCGGGCGCTCAGCTCCACCGCCGGGTAGGCCGCCATCGCCCGGCGCAGGTCCTCCACCAGGACCGCCCCGAGCTCCGACGATGGCAGATAGCACCGGACGAGCACCGGCTCCCCGCCCCGCACCCGGAACCCCTCCTCCGGCCCGAGGATATCGACCGGCTCCTCGATGCTGATGCCCCCGGGCGCAACCCCCCGCACCGCCTCCGCCACCTCCTCCAGCAGCGCCGGCGGCGTCTTCGCCGTGACCTCGAACCAGAGGTGGGTCACCCGTCAGCCCGCCATCGCATCCCGGATCCGCTCGAAGAACCCCTTGTGCCGCTTCGGCAGCGGCGGCGTCCCCATCGTCTCCGCCAGCTCTTCCAGCAGCTTCCGCTGGTGTTCGGTCAGCTCCTCCGGGACGACCACCGTAACCCGGATGATCAGGTCCCCCCGGCCCGCGCCGCGCAGGTGCGGCACGCCCTTCCCCCGGACGACGAACTCCTCCCCGCTCTGCGTCCCCGCCGGCACCTCGAGCGTCATGTCGCCCTCCAGCGTCGGGATGGTCACCTCCGCCCCCAGCGCCGCCTGGGCGATGTTCACCGGCAGCTCGAGCACGAGGTGGTCTTCCACCCGGTGGAACCGTTCGTGCGGCGCGACGCTCAGCACCACGTAGAGGTTGCCCGGCTCCCCGCCCCGCGGCCCGGCCTCCCCTTCCCCCGTCAGCCGAATCTGCGCCCCGTCGTCGACCCCCGCCGGCACCTTCACGACGATCCGCCGCGTCTCCCGCGTCCGGCCGCTCCCCCGGCAGACGGCGCACGGGTTCGTGATGACCCGCCCCTCACCCTGGCAGCGCGGACAGGTCATCACGTTCACGAACTGCCCGAAGAAGCTCTGCTGCGCCCGCCGGATCTCCCCCGCACCGTTGCACTCCGGGCACACCGCCGGCAAACTGCCCGGCTCCGAACCGCTCCCGCCGCAGGCCGCACACCGTTCCAGCCGCTGGTACTCGATCTCCTTTTCGCAGCCGAAGACCGCCTCCTCGAACGTCAGCCGGAGCGTGTACCGCAGGTCGTTCCCCCGCTGCGGCCCGCGCCGTCGCCCCCGCCGCGCCGACCCGCCGAAGAACGCATCGAAGATGTCCCCGAACCCTTCGAAGTGCGCGAACCCGTCGAACCCCGCCGCCCCGCCCGCGCTGCCTTCCACCCCGGCGTGCCCGAAGCGGTCGTACATCGCCCGCTTCTGTTCGTCGCCGAGCACCTCGTACGCCTGGTTGATCTCCTTGAACCTCTCGGCAGCATCCGGCGCCGGGTTCCGGTCCGGGTGGTACTCCATCGCCAGCTTCCGGAACGCACGCTTGATCTCGGCCTGGTCCGCCGTCCGCGGAACGCCGAGCACCTCGTAGTAATCGCGCTGACCCGTCGCCATCGATTAGCAGTGTAGCAAACCGAGTGCCAGCACCCCCGCGCGGCGGGCCGGGACGGGCCGCTCCCTCACCGCGCGAGGAAACCCCCGTCCACCGGCAGCGCCGCCCCGGTCACGAACGACGATGCATCGCTCGCCAGGAAGAGGGCCAGCGCTGCCACCTCCTCCGGCCGTCCCATCCGCCCCACCGGCTCCGCCGCCGTCAGCTGCGCCTGCGCCTCCTCCGAGCCGCCCGCAAACCGCTCCACCATCGGCGTCCAGATGACCCCGGGGCAGATCGCGTTCACCCGGATGCCCGCCGTCGCGTACTCCAGCGCCGCCGTCTTCGTCATCTGGATGACCGCCCCCTTCGAGGCCGTGTACGCCACCAGCCCAGGGAACCCCACCAGCCCCGCCACCGAGGCCGTGTTGATGACCGAGCCCCCGCCCGTCTCCAGCATCAGCGGAATCCCGTACTTCATCCCGAGGAAGACGCCCCTCGCATTGACCGCCAGCACCCGGTCGAAATCCTCCTCGTCGTACTCCGTCGTCGGCGCCGGCTTCCCCTCGATCCCCGCATTGTTGAACAGGACATCCAGCCGCCCGTAGAGCGCCTTCGTTCGCTCCATCATCCCCCGGACGTCCGCCGCCTTCGCAACATCGACCGTCATCGCGGCGGCCTGCGCCGGCCCAATCTCCATCGCCGTCGCTGCCTCTGCCCCGCTCACATCCGCGCACACCACTTTCGCGCCTTCCGCCGCGAAGAGCTTCGCCGCCGCCTTGCCGATGCCGGACCCGGCACCCGTCACGATCGCCACCTTCCCGTCGAGCTGTCCCACCGGTCAGTACCTCCGTCGTCGTTTTCCCAATTCTGCCACCCCGGGATGAACGCCCCCCAGGCCGAACGGCCGGTCCCCGGCGGTCCTTCGCCCGGGTCGGCGGCCTACTCCTGCCCCGGGTACCGCCACGGGCTCGCCGCTTCGTACGCAGCACACACCCGCAGCAAGAACGCATCCGCGAACCGCGGCGCCACCGCCTGCAGCCCCACCGGCAGCCCGTCCGCCGCCAGCCCCGCCGGCAGCGACGCAGCCGGCAGACCCAGGAAATTGAACGGGTAGGTGAACGGGATGAACCCCGCCGGCCCCACCTTCCGCCCCCCGATCTCCCCCGGCGGCGGCCCCTCCGCCGCAAACGCCGTCGCCGCTGTCGTCGGCGTCAGCAGCAGGTCGTACCCCGCGAAGAACCGGGTCATCACCCGGTTTACCTGGTGCCGGTGCTCCAGCGCCCGCGCCACGTCCACCGCCGTGTACTGGCGCCCCGTCTCCGCAAACCGCAAAAAGCCCGGCTCCAGCTTCGCCCGCTGCTCCTCCGGCATATCGTCCACCAGCCGGGTATCCCCCGCCGCCGCGATCGTCATCCAGGCCTCCATCGTGTCCCCGATCGCCGGCGTCGCCTCCTCCAGCTCCGCCCCTACCGCCGCCGCCAGCCGCTCCGCTGCCGCCCGCGCCACGCGCACCACCTCCCGGTCGACCGCCGCATAGCCCAGGTCCGCGCTCCACGCCACCCGCCGCAGCCGTGGCGCCGGCCCGAGCACCGCCGCCTCGAATCCCGTCGGCCCGTCCAGCACCTCCGGGTCGTCCGGGTGCGGCCCGGACGCGACGTCGAGGTATCGCGCCGCGTCCCGCACCGTCCGCGCCATCGGCCCCAGCGTCGAGAAGTACCCCCAGGTCGGCGCGTGCTCCCCCGCCCGCGGCACCCGGTGCGCCGTCGGCTTCATCCCAAAACAGCCCGTCATCGCTGCCGGGATCCGGATAGAACCCCCTCCATCCCCCGCCGTCGCCAGCGGCACCATCCCCGCCGCCACCGCCGCGCTCGAACCCCCGCTCGACCCGCCCGGCGTCTTCGCCGGGTTCCACGGGTTCCGCGTCGGCCCCCAGAGCCGATTCTCCGTGAACCCCTTGTAGCCGAATTCCGGCGTGTTCGTCTTCCCCACCACCACCGCCCCCGCCGCCCGCAGCCGCGCCACCTGCACCGAATCCTCCGTCGCCACCTGCCCCGCGAACGCCCGCGACCCCAGCGTAAACAGCAGCCCCCGCACCGGCTCCAGGTCCTTCACCCCGAGCGGCACCCCCGCCAGCGGCCCCGGGTCCTCACCGGCCGCCACTCGCGCATCCACCGCCTCTGCCTGCCGGAGCGCCCCCTCCGCGTCCACCTGGATGAACGCATTCAACCCCGGGTTCAGCTCCGCAATCCGCCCGAGCGCCCGCTCCACCACCTCCCGCGCCCGGAGCTCACCCCGCCGTACCCGCTCCGCAATCCCCCACGCCGGCATCCAGCGCTCATCCATCGTGCCCTCTCCAGTCACAATCTCGATGTCGGCGAATTGTAGCCGCCCGGCCGTCCCGGGTGGGGCCCCTCGCCCCTCCAGCCCGCCCCGGCCCCCCGCTACCATCACGCCCATGGGGGTTCCCCGATTGCCCTCGACGCGCTACCTGTGCTTCCCTCCCCTCTCGAGCGGCATACCACCCCGGGAGCCCGCCATGAAGCTCGCCGAAGTCCTCGCCACCAAAGGGCCCGGCGTCGCCTGCATCGCCGCCGACGCGCCCCTCGCCGCCGCCGTCGCCGAACTCGCCGCCCGCAACATCGGCGCCCTCGTCGTCACCGACCGCGCCGGCGCCGTCGCCGGCATCCTCTCCGAGCGCGACATCGTCCGCGCCGTCGCCGCCGGCCGCCCCCTCGACCGGCTCACCGCCGCCGACCTCATGACCCGGGACGTCATCTGCGGCCGCCTCGACGACGACCTCGAACCGGTCCTCGCCGCCATGACCGAAGGCCACTTCCGCCACCTCCCGGTCGTCGACGGCGGCGTCCTCGTCGGCCTCGTCACCACCGGCGACCTCGCCCAGGCCCTCCTCCGCAGCCTCGCCGGCCGGCTCGTCACCCTCGAACTCCGCCTCGAAACCGAAATCGACCAGTCCGGGGTCGGCCGGTGACCGCCCTGTCCCCGCTCCGCATCGCCGTCATCGGCTCCGGCCCGGCCGCGATGTACACCGTCGAGCACCTGCTCGCCGCCCCCGGCATCGACGTCTCCATCGACATCTTCGAGCGGCTCTTCGCGCCCTTCGGCCTCGTCCGCTACGGCGTCGCCCCCGACCACCAGAAAATCAAGGGCGTCACCCGCACCTTCGAACCCCTCCTCCATGACCCCCGCGTCCGCCTCTTCGCCGCCGTCGAAATTGGCCGCGACCTCTCCCTCGACGACCTCGCCCGCCACTACCACGCCGCCTGCTTCGCCGCCGGCGCCCAGTCCGACCGTCGCATGGGCATCCCCGGCGAAGACCTCCCCGGCTCCCTCCCCGCCACCACCTTCGTCGCCTGGTACAACGGCCACCCTGATGCCGCCACCCTCGCCATCGACCTCCAGCGCGAAGCCGCCGTCGTCGTCGGCGTCGGCAACGTCGCCATCGATGTCGCCCGCATCCTCGTCCTCACTCCCGGCGAGCTCCGCCGTACCGATATGCCCCGCTACGCCATCGACGCCCTCGAAGCGAGCCGCATCCGCGAAGTCCACGTCCTCGGCCGCCGCGGCCCCGCCCAGGCCGCCTTCACCACCCCCGAACTCAAAGAGCTCACCGCCCTCGAAGCCGCTGCCCTCCGCATCGACCCCGCCGAGGCCGCCCTCGACCCCGCCAGCGCCGCCGAGCTCGAACGCTCCCCCGACCGCACCCTCGCCCGCAAAGTCCAGCTCATCCAGGAGATCGCCGCCGCCCCCGTCCCCTGCCGGCCGCGCACGATCCGTCTCCGCTTCCGCATCTCCCCGGTCGAACTCCTCCCCGGCGATGACGGTGCCGTCGCCGCCGTCCGCTGCGTCCGCAACCGCCTCGTCGCCACCCCCGCCGGCGCTGTCGCTGCCGAGCCCACCGGCGAGGAAGAGACCATCCCCGCCGGCCTCGTCTTCCGCAGCGTCGGCTACCGCGGCCTGCCGGTCCCCGGCCTCCCCTTCGATGAGCGCCTCGGCGTCGTCCCCAACCGCGCCGGCCGGGTCATCGACCCCGCCACCGGCAGCCCGCTCCCTGGCCGCTACGTCGCCGGCTGGCTGAAGCGCGGCCCGACCGGCGTCATCGGCACCAACAAGCCCGACGCCGCCGAGACCGTCCGCTGCCTCCTCGAAGATGCCGCGGCCGGCATCCTCCCCGCCCCTCCCGAGCCCGGCCCTGCCGCCATCGAGGCGCTCCTCCGCGCCCGCGGCACCCCGTGGCTCACCTGCGCCGATTGGCAGCGCCTCGACGAACTCGAACGCGCCGCCGGCGCCCGGGAGGGCCGCCCCCGTGTCAAGTTCACCTCCCTCGCTGCCGTCCTCGAAGCCCTCGGCCGGGCCGCCACCGCCCCGCCACGCCCCTGAGCGGCCGAGCTACCATACCGGCACGCTTCCCCTGGAGGTCCCCAGTGTCCACCATCGGCCCGGACGCCATCGCCGTCGAAGAGCCGGCCCGCTACGACTGGCCCGCCCTCGTCGCCGCCCTCGAGCGCCTCCTCCGCCTCCGCACCCCGCCCATCGGCATGAAGCTCTTCGAAACCATCGAAGCAATGGAGGCCGTGCCCCGCATCCGCCGCCCCACCGCCATCCACACCACCGACCAGGTCGTCGCCCAGGCCGCCCGCCTCGGCTGGACCGTCGGCATCACCGCCGATGACCTCGTCGGTGCCCAGTGCGGCGCCGTCATCGGCCTCCACCCGCAGGACGAAGAGTGGCGCTCCGGCCGCCGCATGGCCGGCGTCTGGTTCGAGACCCCCGAGGACGCCGCCGCCCACCAGGCCGCCATGGACGTCGTCCCCTTCGGCCGCTACCGCGCCATGGCCGTCTCACCCCTCGCCAGCGGCCGCCTCGACCCGCCCGACATCGTCCTCATCTACCTCACCCCCGGCCAGGCCATCATCTTCATCAACGGCCTCCAGTGGAGCGGCTACCGCAAGTTCACCTGGGGCGTCGTCGGCGAATCCGCCTGCGCCGACAGCTGGGGCCGCGCCCTCGCCACCGGCGAACCGAGCCTCGCCATCCCCTGCTACGCCGAGCGCCGCTACGGCGGCGTCCTCGATGACGAACTCCTCATGGCCCTCCCGCCGCGCTACCTCCCCCGCGCCATCGCCGGCATGGAGCGTCTCGCGGCCAACGGCCTCCGCTACCCCATCCCCCAGTACGGCATCCAGGCCGACGCCCGCGCCGGCCTCGCCCGCAGCTACGGCTGAGCCCGGGCTACAGGCCCCGCAGGAAGCGAATCAGCGCCTCGTTCACCGCCGCCGGCGCCTCCTGCTGCACCCAGTGCCCCGCGCCCGGCACCAGCACGAGGTCCCTCAGGTTCGGCACGTGCTGCCGGATGTTCGCTTCCGGCGCGAACCCCCGCACCGGGTCCTTCTCCCCCGTGAGGAACAGCGCCGGCACCGTCACCTTCGCGTTCCGCCACGCCCCCATCAGCTCCCAGTTCCGGTCGATGTTCCGGTACCAGTTCAGCCCGCCCCGGAAGCCCGTCCGCTCGAACTCGCCCACGAAAAACGCCAGGTCGGCCTCGCTGAGCCACGGCGGCAGCTCCGCCGGGTCGACCATGTTGTCCAGGAACTTCGCCGTCTTCGGGCGCGGCCGCCCCATCTCCGGCGTCGGCACCAGGTCCCCCGACGCCGAATACAGCAGCTTTCGCATCGTCACCCGCACGTCCGCCTCCAGCTCCGCCTCCGCCTTCCCCGGCTCCTGGAAATACAGGATGTAGAAGAAATTCTCGCCGAAGACCGCCTTCATCCCGTCCGTCGGGCGCACGTCCCCCCGCGGCGCATACGGCACGCTCATCCCCACCACCGCCGGAAACCGGTCCGGCCGCAGCAGCGCCGCATTCCAGGCGACCGGTGCCCCCCAGTCGTGCCCCACGATGACCGCCCGCTCCTCGCCCAGCGCATCCACCAGCCCCACGATATCCCCCACCAGGTGGAGCAGCGTGTACTTCTCGACCTCCGCCGGCGCCGTCGTCTGCCCGTAGCCGCGCTGGTCGGGCGCCACCGCATGGAACCCCGCCTCCGCCAGCGCCGTCAGCTGGTGCCGCCAGGAGTACCACGACTCCGGCCACCCGTGGCAGAGCACCACCAGCGGCCCGCTCCCTGCCTCCGCGATGTGCATCTGGATGCCGTTCGTCGAAATCGTCCGGTGGGTGACCGCTGTCATCATCACGCCCCTGCGAGGTCTCCGGCTCCGCCGGCAAGCCGTAGCCTAGCCGACTCCTTCGCCCGGCACAAAAGACCCCGCCCGCCGCGCCGCTCCCTCGCCCCCGGCGCCCCCTACTCCGAACCGGCCGAGACGGTTTCCGCCGGCCGGTCATCACCCTTTTTCTTCGCCCGCTCCATGTGCTCCAGCCCCTGCATGCTGAAGCCGAGGTCCCCCAGCTCGCAGAGGAAGCTGCAGTAGGTCAGCCGCAGCGCGCTCGTCGACTTCGCCGGCGTGTACGAAAGATTGCACCGCTTGCACCGGATCAGGCCGGTGAACTCGGCATCCCGCCCGAGGGGAATCGTCTGCTCGCGGTCGTCCGTTGCGTTCATCGCATCGTCCCTTCCACCTACAGTATGCGGCACCGGAACGCAACGCGCCCATCGGCGCGCCGCCACTTCTCCCGGTCTTCCAACACCTCGCCCCTGTTCCAGGCCAGCTTGCCGGCCGAACCTGCCCCGGGTAACGTTATGCCACCGTTAACGCGTCAGGCCCCGCCATGGTCCCGTCCGCCGTCCCCCCATCTCCGCCCGGCCGTCGCCTCGGCGTCATCGCCGCCGAGGCCGCCGTCACCGCGGCCTTCATGCTCTTCTACTTTTTCCTCCGCGGCGTCCGTCCCGACGACGTCGACGACGCCGTCGCCCGCAGCCTCGCGCTCATCCGCGTCGAACAGCAGCTCGGCCTCTTCCTCGAAGTCCGCTGGCAGGCCGCCTTCCTCCAGAGCGGCCCGGCGATGGCCGCGGCCAACTGGGTCTACGCCTGGGGCCACTACCCCGTCATGCTCGTCATCGGCGCCTGGCTCCTCTGGAAGGACCCCGTGCGCTTCCGCTTCGTCCGCAACGTCCTGGTCGTCTCCGCCCTCATCGGCATCGCCGCCTACTGGCTGCTCCCCGCCGCCCCGCCCCGTCTCATGGCCCTCCACGGCTACGACTTCGGCTTCGTCGATACCGTCCACGGCCCCGCCAGCAACGTCAGCTACTTCCAGCCCGGCCCCTTCGTCAACGACTACGCCGCCCTCCCCAGCTTCCATTTCGGCTGGATCCTGCTCTCCTCCATGGCCATCTGGGCCAACACCCGCAGCCGCATCGCCCGCGCCGGCGCCGCCGCCATGTCGGCCGTCATGTGGTGGGCCGTGACCGTCACCGGCAACCACTACTTCTTCGACATGGTGATGGGCGGCCTCGTCGTCGTCCTCTCCTGGTGGTTCGTCTCCGGCCTCGGCGATGTCCGCGTCCGGGGCCTCCCCGGCGCCCTCATCCAGCGCCTGCGCTGGTAACGCTGCGCGGCCCGCACGCCGGCCGGCCGCCCATCGCCGCCTCGAATCCGGGCAGCGGCGCGCCCGCGGGCGGGCGGCCCCGCCGCCGCTGCCGCCGTGCCCGGTCCCGCAGCGCCCGCAGATACGCGCGCTCGAACAGCTCCGAGCACCCCGGGCAAATCCCGTGCGATACCTGTCCCTCGCCTTCGCTGAGCACTGCGCCGCACCACGCACACACCACGCGCATCACGCCACCTCCTTCACGACGACGGGCGCACCACCATCCTCCCCCGGGGAACGCCCCCCTGCCTATCGGGGAAAGCCCCAACAGGCCCATCGCCCCTCCGCTCCCCGTTCCCCGCTCCCGTCTCCAACCTCACTCCAGCCCGCGCAGCTCCACCGGCCGCCCGGTCCACGCGCGCACCTCGCCGATACGCACCGCCCCGTCGACCGCGGCGAGCACCGCTTCCGCGTCCTCCTGCCCCACCATCAGCACCAGCCCAATCCCCATGTTGAAGACCTCGTACATCTCCTCCGCGGTCACCCGCCCGCGCGCCGCAATCAGGCGGAAGATGCCGGGGACCTCCCAGGTGCGGGTATCGATGACGGCCGTCACCCCCGCGGGCAGGACCCGCGGCACGTTCTCCCGGTAGCCGCCGCCCGTGATGTGGGCCATCCCCCGCACGAGGCCGAGCACCGGGCGAACCTCCTTCGCGTACGGCCGGTGCGTCGCCAGGAGCGCCTCCCCGAGCGTCGCCCCGCCGAGCTCCGGCGGCCGCTCCTCGAGCCGCCGCCGCGTCTCTTCCGGCGGTTCCCCGCTGGCCACGTCCAGCGCCCGCCGGGCGAGCGAATACCCGTTCGTGTGCAGCCCCGAACTCGGCAGCCCGATGAGCACGTCTCCCGGCCGGATGCGCGAGCCGTCGATGATCGCGTCCCGCTCCACCACCCCGACGATGAACCCCGCCAGGTCGAACTCCCCGGGCGGGTAGACGTCCGGCATGTCGGCCGTCTCGCCCCCGAGCAGCGCGCAGCCCGCCTCCGCGCAGGCAGCGGCCACCCCCTCCACCAGCGTCTCCTTCTGTTCGTTCGAAAGCCCGTTGCCCGCGATGTAATCGAGGAAGAAGAGCGGCTCCGCACCGCAGACGAGGATGTCGTTGACGCTGTGGCCGAGGATGTCCGGCCCGCAGAGGTCGAGCCGGTTCGCCGCCAGCTGCAGCTTCACCTTGGTGCCGATGCCGTCAGCGCTCGCCGAGAGCACCGGGTCGCGGTACCGGTTCCCCAGCCGGAACAGCCCGGAGAACGGCCCCGCGTCGCTGAGCACCTCCGGCCGTCGCGCCCGCGCGAGGATGCCCGGCAGCCGCCGCGCGAAGACGCCCCGCGCCGCGATGTCCACCCCCGCCTCCGCGTACTTCCGTTCCCCGGTCACCCCAACAGCCTACCAGAGCCCGCCGCACCGGGCAGTGGCCCGCAGCACCCCGGGGCCGGGCGTCCGGCATTCGAATCCCCCTGCCCGCTCCCTGTTCCCTGCTCCAACCTCCAGCCGCCGCTCCCCTACACTTCCCCCATGCCGGACGACCAGCCGCCCGCCGCCGTCCCCATCCTCGAGGGCGAAGGCCTCCTCCTCCGGCCCTGGGATGCCGACCTCATCGCCCGGATGGCCCGCTGGGGCGAATACGGCTTCCCCTACCATGCCTTCGACCTCGGGTACCTGCGCGACCCCGCCCGCGCGACCGCCGAGCTCCGCGAGCGGACCGCCCCCGGCCGCCACCGCCACTACGTGGCCGTCGAGGCCGGCGAGCCCGTCGGCCGCTGCTCCGTCAACCTCGAGGACGAGGCCGGCCTCTACCTCTGGGCCGTCCACGTCCCGCCCGAGCACCAGGGCCGGGGCGTCGCCCGGCGGATGCTCGCCGTCCTCATGCGCGCCCTCGAAGCCGAATTTCCCGGCCGCGACTTCGTCCTCACCTCCAACACCTTCGCGGCCCGCGCCCACCGCGCCTATCTCGCCCTCGGCTTCCGCATTACCGAGACCCGCTGGCAGGTCGACCGCGAAATCGCAGAACGCCTCTGGCGCGTCACCGAGGCCGAGCGCGCGCCGCTCGCCCGCCACATCCGCTTCCACGAGGGCCGCTGGCAGGTCCGCGCCTACGTCTTCCGCCGGTCCCCGGGCGCGCCCATGGACCTCCGGGGCGCTCAGCCCGGCGGCGAAAGCGGGCAGCGGCCGCAGCGGCCCTTCGCGCAGTAGTCCGCCTGCAGCAGCAGCCCGCCCTGCAGCAGCCCTGCCGAGGCGAACGGCCTCGCCTCCCGCCCGCCGAGCCACCGCTCCAGCGGCCGCAGCTTCCCGTACGTCCCCGGCGAAGGCAGCGCGGCCCAGGCCGTCTCCGCCTCCGCTTCGCTCCACCTGCCGGCAGCGAGCGCCGCGGGGATGACCGCGTTCGCCATCACCTCGACTGCAGCTGCCCGGCCGACTCCCTCGACCGCGGCCGCCCGCCATCCCGCCCCCGGCGCCAGCGCGGCCGGCCATCCCGGCCCCGCGCCCGGCGGCCACCACCGGTCGATGAGCCGCGCGAGGTCCCCCAGCCGTTGCGCAGGCGTCGCCGCCGGCCGCACCCGGCCGCCGGGTGCCGCCGCGTCCACCGGAAGGATGCGCCGCAGCGCTGCCCCGAGCGCGGTCCGCCGCGCCTCGCCGGCCAGCCCGCCCACCTCCTCCAGGAGGACATCCAGCCGGAGGTTCGCCGCCGCCCGCTCCGTCCCGGCCCGCGCCGCCGGGCCGAGCAGCGCCCCGGCAGCCAGTCCCAGGAGCACGTCGCCCGCCGGCCGCCCCGCGCACAGGAGCGCCGCCCGGTTCGCCTTCATCCGCAGCCGGCGCAGGCCCATGCGCCGGAGCCTTCCCGCAACGTCGATGTCGGCGGCGCGCGCGAAGGCGCAGGGCGGCACGAACATCGCACCCGGGGCCGCCGGCGGGGCGGCCAGGACGAGCAGCGGGATGCGCCGCCCCGCCGCGTGCACCGTCGACGGCAGCCCCAGGTCGTCCCCCGCGACGACGTGGAGCGCCACCCCGGCGTACGCCGGGTCCCGGTCGTGACCGTGCGCGAACCAGCCCGAGTGGCGCAGGTGGAGCTCGACGTCCCCCCGCACCAGGTCGCCGTCGACCTCCAGGATGGCGGCCCGGAAGTCCGGGCCCGTCCCGTCGCCCGCCACGCCCGGGAAGACGACCCGGAGCGCCCGCCCGTCGGCCAGCCGCAGTGTGCCCGGCGGTGCCGCCGCCCAGGCCGCGGCCAGTGCCGCCTCGTCCGCGAACCCCCCATCGGGTGCGGCCGCCCCGCCCCGCACCGCGCCCGCCCGGCGCGCGCTCACCCCGGGCACCCCGCAGCGGCCGCCGCCGAACGCGCGCTCATCCCCGGCACCCCATGGCCGTCGCCCGCGCGCTCTCCACCTCCTTCGGCCCCGCCGTGCCGGGTTGCCGCCCCGCCGCTCCCTGCAGCCCGGGGCCCCCGGCACGCTCCCGCGGCGTCACGGCGCGTCCCCGGGCCCGGCGTCGTACGGGGCCCGCTCCTCGGCGAGCAGCCGCAGCAGCCGGGCGCTCGGCCCCCGCGGTCGGTGGAGGCCCGTTTCCCAATCAGAGACCGTCTGCTGCCGCACGCCGAGTCGGCGCGCCATCGCCGCCTGCGACAGCCCGAGCCGCCGCCGGAGCGCGAGCACCTCCGCCGGCGTCCAGCCCGCCCGGCCGCCCCGCGGGTCCCCCGCGCGTTCGTCGTCCTCGCGTCCTTCCATCCTCGAGAGGTTACACGATCTCGTGTACTGCCCGGAAGGGGGTGCCCCCGAGCCCTGGACCGGGAGGCCGGCTCTCGCCGCCCGCTCCCCGTTCCCTGCTCCCCGCCCCCCTCCGCGGCGCCCGCCGCGCCGTCCCGCTACACTCTCGCCACTCCCGACCTGCGAGGCCCCCCATGTTCCCCATCGGCACCTTCCGCGGCTTCGATTCCCGCCTCGAGCCCCCCGGCATCGCCGTCATCACCTTCAACCAGCCCGACCGCCTCAACGGGCTCGCCCAGCCGATCAAACGGGACCTCATCGAAGCCATCACCCAGGCCCAGATGGACGACCGCGTCCGGGTCCTCGTCGTCACCGGCTCCGGCCGGGCCTTCTCCGCCGGCGACGACATCACCGGCCGTCCCCTGCCCGGAGGCCCCGCGCTCGTGCCGGACATCTTCCCCGGCCACCGCGAGGCGATCGGCACCTACGACGGCCTCCGCGTCCTCTCCCAGGCGCTCAACACCGCCGTCCGGAACCTCGACAAGCTCACCATCGCCGCCATCAACGGCGTCGCCATCCAGTCCGGCCTCTCGCTCGCCCTCGCCTGCGACTTCCGCATCGCCTCCAGCGAAGCCCGCCTCGGCAGCGCCACGCTCCGGTTCGGCCTCCTGCCCGACGAAGGCGGCCACGCCCTCCTCGTCCAGCTCATCGGCCTGGCGAAGACGATCGACTTCCTCATGCGGAAGCGCATCGTCTCCGCCGCCGACGCCCTCGAGCTCGGCCTCGTCCATGAGGTTTGCCCGCCCGCCGACCTCATGCCGCGCACGATGGCCCTCGCCCGCGAACTGGCCGAAGGGCCCCAGGTCGCCATGCGCCTCCTGAAGCGCTCCCTCTACCTCGCCGCCGAGAGCAGCTGGGCCCAGGCCCTCGAGGACATCGCGGCCCGCACCGCCATCAGCGACCACCACCCCGACGCCCGCGAAGGCGTCGCCGCCTTCCGCGAGCGCCGCGAGCCCCGCTTCAACGCCTGGCTCGAAGCCCGCTGACGGGCGCTGCCGGGTCATGCGGACCGGGACGGCCTGCCGGGCGCGGCGCTCCCGGCCGAATCTCCCCGTGAACGGCATGGGCAGCCCGGTCGGTGGCCCGGGCAGTGGCCCCCGGCACCGGGATGTGGCCTAATCTCACCATGGGCGAAGCCTCGCCGCCGCCGCGGCGCCTCTCCTGGCCGGCGCTCCCCCGGGACCACGGCGCCGCTGCCGAAGCCGATGACCCCGAAGGCACCTGGCTCCCCGGCAGCGACCCGGCCGGCGGCGGTGCGAGCGGCCCCCCGCCGACCCTCGACTGGCTCTTCCGCGACCCGCGCCGCTGGGCGCCACAGCACGGCCCCGCCGGCCGGCTCGCCCCGCCCCTTCCCCCGGCGGCGCGCCCCGCCGAACCGCCCGCCCCCGCTGCCGCGGCAGCCCCGGCCTTCCCCTCCCGGGGCCGCGCCCGCCTCCGCACCGTCGCCCGCGAACTCCTCGAAACCCTCCTCCTCGGCCTCCTCGTCTTCCTCGCCGTCCGCGCCACCGTCCACCACTACCGCGTCGACGGCAGCTCCATGTACCCCGCGCTCGAAGATGGCGAATTCCTGCTCGTCAACTCCCTCGCCTACAGCCGCATCGACCTCGCCGCCCTCGCCCGCTGGGTCCCCGGCTGGGAACCCGGCCCGCCCGCCGAGCGCTACCTGTTCGGCAGCCCGCAGCGGGGCGACATCGTCGTCTTCCACCACCCCTCCGGGGTCCACCGCGACCTCGTCAAGCGGGTCATCGGCCTCCCCGGCGAAACCATCGAACTTCGGCAGGGCACCGTCTACATCGACGGCCGCCCCCTCCTCGAGCCCTACCTCGCCGGCGCCGAGCCAGCCGTCGGCGACATGGCCCCCGTCCGCATCCCGCCCGGTGCGTACTTCGTCATGGGCGACAACCGGAACCACAGCCAGGACAGCCGCGTCCTCGGCCCCATCCCCGCCGACCGCATCGTCGGCAAAGCGTTCCTCACCTGGTGGCCGCGCGACCGCTTCGGCCCCGCTCCCAACGCCGCACCCCGCTTCGCCGCGGCCGAATCGCCCGCTCCCGAATGATGCCGGCCCGCCTGCTCAGGCCGTGAGCAGCTCCCGCACCCGGCTGATCGTCGCTGCGCTCACCCCCTGCTTCCGGAAGAACGCCTCCGCGCCCCCGTGGTGCTCGTGGAGCAGCGCGATGAACCCCGCCATCCGTTCCGGGGGCGTCGCCAGCCGGGCGCGGATCTCTTCCTCCGAGCCCTCCAGCTGGCGGCCGCTCGCCCGCAGGTAGGCCAGCAGCCGGTCGATGCTCGCATCGCTCAGCCCGTACTCGTGCGCGATGTCCGCCGGGTCCGCCCCCAGCACGTCCATGACCATCCCGATGAGCACGCCCGTCCGGTCCTTCCCCGCCGTGCAGTGCACGAGGAACGGATACCGCTCCTCCTCGGCGAACAGCTCGAACGCCTGCGCCAGCCGGTCACCCCCGGTCTCGAGGTAGTGCAGGTACCGCTGCGGCGATGGCCCCGGCCCGTACAGCCCGTTCAGCTCCGCGATCAGCTCCTCCTGCCGCCACTCCTCCCGGAAGATCGAAAGCCGGATGACCCGGTCGCTCAGCGGATGCGGCCCGGGCGCCAGCGCCAGCTCATCGGGGTGGCGCAGGTCGAGGATCGTCCGCACCCCGGCCACCCGTTCCAGCACCTCCCGGTCCGCGGGCGTCATCGGCTCCAGCGCCCCCGAGCGAAACAGCTTCCCCGGCTGCAGCACCCGGCCGCCCGCCACCCGGTACGGCCCCACCGGCCGGAAATTGTGGACGCCTTCGAGGTCGCGCGGGATCGTCGTATCGTGCATGTCCCCATCCTACGCCATCGCGCGCGGCCGGGCGTTCACGAGCCGTTCATCGAGCCCGTCAGCCCCCGCAGGCCGCATCTCCCGCCGCCACGTTCAGCACCGCGCTCCGCACCGCCCCGTCCGGGAAGAGCGCCTCCATCGCGATGCCGTAGCAGCCCGCCGCGGGGAAGGTCACCGTCACCCCGTGGACGTCCCGGAACGTCCCCGCCGGCGTCACCCACGTCACCCGGAGCGGCGTCGGGTTCGAAGCGTCGTAGTAGGTCGCGCTCGCCCCTGCCTCCACCCGCACCGGCCCCGCAATCGCCGCGTACGGCCCCGCCGGGGTCGGCGTCGGCGGCGGGACGGGCGTGCTGGTCGGGGTGGCGGTCGCCGTCGGCGTCGCCGTGGGCTCCGGCGGAGCCGCCCCTGCCGGCGCCCGGGTCGGCGCGGGCGTGGGCACCGGCGACGGCAAAGCCCCGGGGGTCGCCGGCGGAGCCGCGGCCCCGCCCCGCCCCGTCGGCGTCGCCAGGGGCTCCCCGGGCGCGAGCGGCACCGCCGTCCGCGTGCCTGCCACCGCCGTCGTGAAGGCCGCTGTCGGGCTCGGCTCCGGCTCCGCCACGAAGACCCGTCCGCCCCCGTCGCGCCCGAGACTCCCGACCACCAGCGCCGCCGCCAGCATGCCGAGGCCGGCTGCGACGAGCACGCCGCCTGCCACCCCCAGCGCCTGCGAACCCGCCCGGCGCCCGGCCCCTCCCGGCGGCGGGGCGAGGAGGCCAACCTCCCGCGCGAACTCCACGACCGCCGCTTCGAACGCCTGCGGCGCCTCCAGGTTCGCGGCGTGCCCCGCGCCCGGCAGCCGCACCACCCGCGCCAGCCCGTGCGGCAGCCGCGCGAGGAACGCCGGCAGCACCTCCAAGAAATCCCGGTCTCGCTCCCCGGCGACCACCAGCACCGGCACCCGCAGCCCCGGCAGCCGCTCGAACGCGTTCACCGCCGGGATGAGGCCTTCGGCCGTGCCCGCGAGCCCCTCGGGCGTCAGCCGCTCGAAATCCCGGACCAGCAGCGCCCGCGACGCCGGGTCCAGGCGCCGGCTGTGCGCCGGGTAGAGCCGGGTCCCCTTCAGGAACGCCGTCCCCTCCGCCCGCACCCGCGCCGCCAGCGCCAGCATCCCCTCCCGTGCGGCCGCAGCCCACGCCGGCGTGCCCGCCGCCGAGGCCGAATTGATGATGACCAGCCCCGCGAACCGTTCCGGCGCCGCCAGCGCGCACCGCAGCGCGACCGCGCCCCCGAGCGAGTGCCCGCAAATCAGCGCCCGCTCGTCCCCCAGCGCCTCCATCAGCCCGAGCACCCGCTCCACCGCGCGCTCCGGGGCGTAGGCCGCCGGGTCGCGAGGCGCGTCCGAACCGCCGTGCCCGAGCAGCTCCACCGTCACGACCGTGAAGTGCTCCCCCAGCCCTGGCAGGTTCGCCGCGAACGACGCCGCACTTGCCGTAAAGCCGTGCACCAGGTAGAGCGGCGGCCCGCCGCCCGGGTGCGGAAACCGCTCATACGCGATGCGCTCCCCCGGTTCACCAAAGAGCGGCATGCCCCGACTCTAGGTGCTGGCCGCACCCCGGGCAAGCCGGGAGCAGCGAACGGGGAGCTGGGAGCGAAGACGGGAGGTCGGAGGGCGCGCACCAGGAGGCCTGCGGCCCCGGCACGGCTGCGGCGGGCCGGCGGCGTCCAGGCGCTCCCCCTTTCCCGTTCCCCCTACCCCCGCGGCAGCCCCAGCCCCCGCTGCGCGATGATGTTCTTCTGGATCTCGCTCGTCCCGCCGCCGATCGGCCCCGCCATCGCCAGCAGGTAGCTCGTCAGCACCCGGCCCCGGAGCTGCGCCCACTTCGAACCGGGCTGCAGCGCGCCGTAGGCGCCCAGCAGGTTCACCCCCGTATTCGCCACCTCGATGCCCAGCATCGCCATCCAGACCTTCCCGATGCTCGCCTCGTAGTTCGGCACCTCGCCCTTCGCCTGCAGCCACGCCGTCCGGAACGCCACCAGCCGCCCCACCTCCGCCTTCACCGCCAGGTCCGCCAGCTTCACCCGGACCTCCGGCCGGTCCCAGGGCCGCCCGCCAGGGTGCCGCTCCTTCGCCCACCGCACCAGGTCGTGCACCGTCCGCCGCGCCCCCGAGATCGCCGCGATGTTCGAACGCTCGAAATCGAGCGTCGTCGTCGCCACGTACCAGCCGTTGTTCTCGCCCCCCAGCAGGTCCCGCGCCGGGACCCGGACGTCCTCGAAAAAGACCTGGTTGAAATCGTGCCGGTAGGCGATGTTGTCGATGCCCTGCACCGTGATGCCCGGCGTCCTCATGTCCACGATGAACGCGCTGATCCCTTTGTGCTTCGGCTGGTCCGGGTCCGTCCGCGCCAGCAGCAGCATCCGGTCCGCCACGTGCCCGTTCGAGGTCCAGATCTTCTGCCCGTTGATCACGTAGTCGTCCCCGTCCCGCACCGCGCGCGTCTGCATGCTCGCCAGGTCCGAGCCGCTCCCCGGCTCGCTGAACCCCTGGCAGTACCACTCCTCGCCCGAGGCCATCTTCGGCAGGTAGCGCGCCTTCTGCTCCTCCGTCCCGTGCACCAGCATCGTCGGACCCGTAATCCCGATCGTGAACAGCCGCCCGCCAGAGGGTGCCCGGTGGTAGGCCAGCTCCTCGTTCAGGATGAACTGCTCGATCGCCGTCTTCCCCATCCCCCCGTATTCGACCGGCCACGCCGGCGCGAACCACCGCCGCGCCCCGAGCTTCTTCGTGAACTCCCGCGCGAACGCCACCTGCTCCTCGTTGTCGAAGAAGTCGTCATCCCCCTCGAAGTCCGGCGGCAGCTCCGCCTTCAGGAACGCCCGCAGCTCGGCCCGCCAGGCCTCGGTCTCGGGAGAAAGCCGGAAATCCATCGTTGCCTCCTCGCGGTCTGCGCCCCGCCCCGGCGACTCCCGAGTGTACCCCAGCCCGGGCCATCGCTCCCTCGTCTCAGCCCGCCTCGCCCCCGAAGCCCGCCCGCCTGCTCCCCGTCCCCGGCTGCACCGGGCCGCAACCATCAGCTACCCGGGATCCCCTTTTGCGTGGATGCAACGGGTCGAACTTGGAAACGAGAAGGGATCGCCGCATCCCCGTGAGCGGCCGCCTCCCCGATCACGACTCCCGACCACCCCCCAGGACTGGGGACCCGATGGAGAGCACGATGCGTCGTCCACACCTGCCCGGCTTCTCGCCAATCAGCAACCTGAGCATCGCCAACAAGCTCGGCCTCATCGTGGCCGTCATGGCCGTGCCCATCGTCGCCCTGCTCGCCGTCCAGTTCTTCGCCCAGCGCGAAACCCAGCAGCAGGCCGAGAAAGAACGCGACGGCCTCGAATACATCTCCACCATCATCCCCTTCCTCCGGGAAGTCCAGCTCCACCGCGGCCTCACCCTCCGCGTCCTCGCCGGCGACGCCAACTCCCTCGAGACGATGAAACAGTCCGAGCGGGCCGCCGAAAACGCCCTCGCCGCCATCAACGAAATGGACTCCCGCCTCGGCGGCCGCTTCGGCACCCGCGACCTCGTGGCCTTCCTCAACCAGGAGTGGAAAACCGTCAGGGAGTCCACCGGCTCCCCCGAGACGGCGAACACCGCCCACACCCGCCTCATCCAGGACGGCATCTTCCCCCTCCTCTCCACCGTCGCCACCCGCTCCGGGCTCGTCCTCGACCCGGACCTCGATACCCGCGCCGTCATCGCCGCGCTCACCGAGTCCCTCCCCCGCCTCACGGAGTCCCTCTCCCTCATCCGCGCGACGGGCACGGAAACCCTCCTCACCCGTGCGAACCTGACGGCCACCGACGCCCAGAAGATGTTCCTCTCCGCCCAGCTCGCGATTGCGATGGAGTTCGCAGAGAGCCTCGACCGCCAGCTCCAGGTCGCGATGAGCGAAAACCCCGGCTTTAACGAAATCCTCGACCCGGCCGTCCGCCGCGCCGGCACTGCCCGCTCGACCTTCTTCGACATGACCCGCAACCAGGTCCTCGTCAGCGGCACCCTCTCCAGCACCGCCGCCGAAGGCTTCTTCTACATGGGCGGCAGCGCCATCGACACCTCCAACCAGCTCCTCACCGCCGCCCAGGAGACGCTCAACCGCGAGTTCGACCGGCGCGCCGCCGATGCCCGCCAGCAGTTCTACCTGTTCGGCGGCGCAGCCGTCGGCGGTGTCGCCCTCGCCCTCCTCCTCGCTGTCGTCATCTCCATGAGCATCACCCGTCCGGTCCGCCACCTCGCCGAAGTCGCCGACCGCATCTCCCTCGGCGAACTCGATGCCCGCATCGATGTCGAATCCGACAACGAAATCGGCCGCCTCGCCGAGTCCCTCCGCCGCATGCAGACGAGCCTCCGCGCAGCCATCGAACGGCTCCGCCAGCGCCGCCAGCAGGCCGCCTGACAGCGTCCAGCCCAGGAGAGTTGAACGGCCATGCAGCCCGTCGAACCGCTCAGCCGCGAAACCGCCAGCCGCATCGCCCAGGCCGTCCGCCACGTCGAAGGCGTCCGCAGCGTCACCGTGTGCGGGCCCGAGGGCCAGCCGCTCGCTGCGGTGAACGAGCCCGACCCCACCCGAGCCGCCGCCCTCGCCAGCTTCGTCGCCCTCCGCGCCGAAGCCCTCCCCACCGACGGTGACCTCCGCGGCATGGGCCGCCAGCTCGCAGGCAGCCGCTTCATCCAGGCCGCAATCTCCGGCGGCCCGGTCGAGGCCGTCATCCTCCCCCTGGAGGGCGCCTGCCTCTACATCACCCACGCCCCCGGCCGGGGCCAGGCCATCGCCGCCGCCCTCCAGCCCGTCATCCGCCGATTCGGGGCCACCCCGCCTGCCAGGAGTTGACCACCATGATGTTCCCGCGCGACCGCGTCGTCTACGGCAACCTCAACACCGCCTTCACCGCCTTCGACGCCCTCCTCGACGACTGCCGCAGCCGCAGGCTCACCGGCTACGTCGAAGTCGCCTTCCCCGGCTACACCGGCACCCTCATCCTCTCCGAAGGCGAAATCCTCAACGGCGTCGTGTCCGCCGGCCCCGACCTCATCACCGGCCCCGCCGCCATCCGCAGCATCGCCGAGCGCGCCGCCGGCCGCGACGGCACCATCACCGTCTCCACCGCCTTCCCCGACGTCGTCCTCCTCCTCAACCGGCTCCTGGACAGCCGCCCCCTCTACAAAGACCTCACCAGCGCCTTCACCAGCCTCGACCGCCTCATCGCCAAGCTGCGGACCGACGCCGTCACCGGCTACGTCGAAGTCCACGTCACCGGCGATGCCGGCGTCGGCGTCATCTACCTCCAGGACGGCGAACCGATCGAATCCGTCTTCGCTGCGCCCCGCGTCCCCCTCATGTCCGGCCAGGACGCCCTCAACGCCATCGTCGCCGCCGTCAACGCCGCCGGCGGCACCTTCAACGTCTTCATCGAAGCCAGCGCACCCTCGGCCATCGGCCTCCCCAGGCAGGCGCCACAGGCCGAGTCCTACCGCCACGACCTGCTCGCATTCTGGGCCGACGTCCTCCAGCGCGTTGAACGGTACGTCGACGGCGTCTCCAAACCCGGCCGCTTCGCCCTCGCCTTCAAGGAAACGCTCGTCAACCGCGCCGCCACCTACCCGTTCCTCGACCCCTTCGCCGCCGAATTCTCGTACACCGCCGGGACTATCGAGTTCCACGGCCCCCTGCCCGAAGATTTCAGCAAAGCCCTCGGAGACTGCCTCGGCGATACCATCGCCCGCCTCGCCTTCCAGCTCAAGCGCGCCGACCTCGAAACCCGCGTCCGCGCCGCCCTCGAAGGCGTCAGCGAGCGGCACGCCGCCGTCATCGACCGGTTCGGCCTCCGGGAGGAATTCCAGGAGTTCGTCGCCTGACGAAGCCCGCCAGGGAGTCCAGCCATGGAGCGCGAAATCGACCAGCTCACCGCACTGCCCGCCGTCGAAGGCGCCTTCCTCTGCGACAACCGCGGCGACGTCATCGTCAGCTCCAGCCCCGCGGTCCTCGCCACCGTCACCATGAACACCATCGGCCGCGAAATCGGCCGCGCCTTCCTCGCCCTCCAGGCCGCCGGCTTCCAGGCCAGCCGCATCGACCTCACCTACGACACCTGGCGCCTGCTCGCCCGGGACATCGGCGACGCCGTCCTCTTCGTCATCACCCAGCCCGCCGTCGACATGGCCCTCGTCCGCATGACCGCCGACGTCGTCACCGCCGCCTGGGAAAAGGACCCCGCCGCCCGCAAACGCCTCCAGAAACACCGCTCCGAGCGCGTCCAGCTCGTCAACCGCACCGCCCTCGACCCCGGCTCCTGGCTCAGCTGGAACGTCATCGCCCAGCGCAGCCCGTAGCCGGCCCCAGCCCGCCGCCAGGGAGGACCCCCATGCCAGAAGGACTCACCGGAAGCCTCGCCCAGCTCCCCCTCATCGACCTCCTCAAGATGCTCGCCGCCGGGGAGCAGACCGGCCGTCTCGAACTCTCCTCCGGCCTCGACCTCGGCGATGTCTACCTCCACCGCGGCCAGCCCGTGCACGCCGAGGCCGCCGGCGACTGGGGCGAAGCCGCCCTCGCCCGCCTCGTCACCTGGCCTAACGGCCACTTCCGCTTCATCCCCGGCGAAGACGCCCCGGAACGCACCATCACCCGCACCCTCGACCAGCTCCTCGCCGAGGCCGCACGCCTCGCCAGCGAGCGCGAAGCCATCCGCCGCGTCGTCCCGTCCATGGACGTCCTCCCCCGCCTCGCCCGCAGGGCCCCCGGCCCCACCGTCACCATCGATGCCGCCGACTGGGAAGTCATCGCCCTCCTCGATGGCGCCCGCACCGCCGCCGCACTCGCCGCCGCACTCGGCGTCGACGACTTCGAAGCGATGCGCCGCCTCTACCGCCTCAAGCTCGCCGGCCTCGTCGAACTCGAAAAGCCCCAGCAGCTCGCGCCTGCCGCCCGCGCCCTCGCCGGGCCCCACTTCTTCCAGGCGCTGCATGCCGCCGTCGCAGCTGCTGTCGGCCCCCTCGCCGAGATCATCATCGACGACTGCCTCGATGCGATGGGCCACACCCGCCAGGACTTTCCCCGCGACGGCATCGCCCGCCTCGCCGAGGCGATCAGCGCCGAGATTACCGACCCCGAAAAGCGGGTCAAATTCCAGCAGACCATGCTCGCGATGCTCCGCGGGCAGGCCGCCTGACTCCCGCCCCGCCACTACACCCGCTTTGGGAACTCCTCGCCCAGCAGCTCCCGCAGCTTCCTGAGCGCCCGCCCCTGGCGCGCCTTCACCGCATCCACCGTCACTCCCATCGCCGCCGCCGTCTCCGCAAGCGAGAGCCCGTGCAGGAACCGGAGCGTCACCACTTCGCCGTCGGCCCGCGGGAGCTGCGCCACCGCTTTCGCCAGCGCTACCTGCTCCGCGTGTCCCTCCAGCCCCGCCCCCGGCAGCTCGAACGCCTCCAGCGCTACCACCGGCGGCGCCCGGAACAGCCGCCGCCGGTGCTCCGTCACCACATGCCGCGCAATCCCGAACAGCCACGCCCGCGGCGGCAGCCCCCGGTCCTCGAGATGCTCGGCGCTCCGCCACGCCTGTTCGAACACCAGCGCGGCCACGTCCTCCGCATCCTCCGCCCGCGCCACCCGCGAAAAAGCATACCGGTAAATCGCCGGCATCTCCTCCTCGAACAGCACCCGCCACGCCCCCGGCTCGCGCCGGCGCAGCCGCTCGATGAACGTCCCGGCGCCCCCTGTTGCCGCGGCCTCCCCCCGCTCCTCCCCCGGCATCTCCCGGCCTGCGACCAGCACCGCCGAAAACCCGCACCGGGCCAGCACCATCCCCGTCACTCAGTCGTCCTCTTCCCGGTCGTCGTCTTTGCCCTTCTCGTCGTCATCGTCGTCGCCGGGCTTCGGCGTCCGGGTCGGCGTCGGCGAACCGGCCGGTGTCGGCGTGACCGTCGGCGTCGGGGTCAGCGTCAACCCGGGGAACGGCGTCGGCGTCACCGTCGGAGTTGGCGTCGCCGTCGCGGCCGCGGTGGTCGTCGGTGTCAGCGTGGCCGTCGCCGTCACGCCGCCCGGCGTTCCCGTGCCCGGCGTGGCCGTCCCCGGTCGGGTCGATGCCTCCATGCCGCTCCCCTCCCCAGCCCCGCCCGGCCCCAGGTTCCGGACGGCGGTCACGATGAACTCGCCTGCCCCCCGGAGCGCCCCCGTCGTATCCACCCCGGCTGCCGCCGCCCCGCCCGCCGCCGCTGCCAGCAGCACCGCCCCGGCCGCCAGCCGCTGCACCAGCGGTCGGCGCGCATCGCCGACCCCCGCCCACCCCAGCAGCCAGGCCGCAGGCCCCCGCCGCCGCCCGGTCCGGTCCTCGAAGCGAGCCCACATCCGCGCCATCGCCTCACGGTCCGGCCCGGGGACGCGCAGGCCGCTCACCGCGCGCGCCACCCGGGCAAGCTCGGCCGCCTCGCGGCTCCCCGCCGTCCCGCCCCCGAGGGCCGCGTCGAGCTGCTCATCGACCTCGTCCGGCATGGGACCTCCTCGCCTCGCCCCGGCGTGTTTCCCCCGCCGGGCGCCTCGTCCTGCACCGTACATCGTCGGCGGGGGTCAAAAGGCGTCACCGCCTCCAAAAAATCTTCCCGCTGTGCTCTACTGGAGGCATGCCCGCCACCGTCATCGTCGTCGGCTCCCCCCGCCCGCGCCCGACCGCAGCCGGCCGCCTCGCCGCCTTCATCGTCCGCTGGCTCATCACCGCGGCCGCCGTCTGGGTTGCCGCCGCCCTCGTCCCCGGCATCCACCTCCAGGGGCTCGGCAGCACCCTCGCCGTCGCCCTCATCCTCGGCCTCCTCAACGCCTACCTGAAGCCGCTCCTCGTCATCAGCGCCCTCCCCGGCATCGTCCTCTCCCTCGGCCTCCTCCTCATCCTCATCAACACCGCCCTCCTCGCCCTCACCGCCTGGCTCGCCGGCAAATTCGACGGCATCCAGTTCACCATCGACGGCTTCTGGAACGCCGTCTTCGGCGCCATCCTCATCAGCCTCACCAGCTTCCTCCTCACCCGCTTCATCGACCCCGGCCGCATCGCCCGCCGCTTCCCCTGACCCGCCCCGTCCTTTTGCCTCGCGCGAACGACCTGCGTAGGATGACCTCGCCGCCGACCCGCAGGGCGGCGAGCACGCCTGGGGCACCCGCATGCGCATCATCGACGGCATCTACCAGCTCCTCACCCCCTTCCCCCAGTTCACCATCGACGACGCCAAAGCCCTCCGCCGCCAGCTCCAGGAACACCCCCGCGTCACCAAAGGCCTCCCCTACGTCCTCCCCTACCTCATCAAAAACGGCGGCGACGTCGTCCTCGTCGATTGCGGCTGGAACACCGACTCCGCTTACCAGGCCCTCGAAACCGGCATGCGCGAGCACGGCAGCCACCCCTCCGAAATCCAGCGCCTCCTCATCACCCACATCCACCCCGACCACTACGGCATGGCCGGCCGCCTCAAGCAGCTCTCCTCCTGCGACGTCGCCGTCCACGAAAAAGACGCCGAGGTCATCGCCACCCGCTACTTCGCCCCCCGCACCCTCACCGACGAGATGTCCCGCTTCATGGAGCTCAACGGCGTCCCCCCCGTCGCCACCCCCCAGATGGCCCAGGGCTCCATGGGCATGCTCGGCAACGTCGCCGCCGTCCCCCCGGATACCCAGCTCAAAGGCGGCGAAACCTTCAAAGTCGGCGAATTCGACTTCGAGGTCATCTGGACACCCGGCCACTCACCCGGCCACATCTGCCTCTACGAACCCAACCGCAAAATCCTCCTCACCGGCGACCACATCCTCCCCACCATCACCCCCAACGTCTCCATCCACGCCCAGACCCACGGCAGCCCCCTCGGCGACTACATGCGCTCCCTCGAAGCCCTCGTCGACCTCGACGTCCAGCTCGTCCTCCCCGCCCACGAGTTCGAAATCACCGACCTCAAGAAGCGCATCCGCGAAATCAAGGACCACCACGAACTCCGTCTCGAAGAGATGCTCGCCTGCGTCGACCGGGGCGGCTCCACCGCCTGGGAGGTTGCGGGCCGCGTCAAATGGGCCACCGGACGACTCGAAGAGTTCGAGCCCTGGATGCAGCGGGCTGCCGTCGGCGAGACCCTCGCCCACCTCGAATACCTCTTCGAACTCGGCCGCCTCGCCAAGGTCATGCGCGAACGGAAGCTCTACTGGCTCCCCGTTTGAGGTGCGCCCCTAGCCCTCATCCTCCTCCGGCCCGTGCGCCCGCCCCGAAAGCCCCTCCGGGATGATGCGCCATCCCACCACCCCGCGCCGCCCGAACCGCTCCTCCAGCGCCGCCACCGCCCAGGCCGGCGCGTCTGCCAGCCGCCGGTAAAACGCCGCCGCGAACTCCCCGAACTCCAGCGGGTCGGCCACCTCCATCCACCGCCCGTGCCCCGAGACCGAGGCCCACTCCCACGGCCCCGTCGTCGCCGTGCTGTCCACCTGGAACGCCACCCGGTCGTTCACCCGCCCCATCTCCACCTTCCGCCCCGGCGTCGTCAGCCCGCACAGCACGCCGTCGGCCCACGCGTAGAACATCGGCACGAGGTAGTGTCCCTCCGCGCCGAAGAACGCCACCCGGACGACGCGCTCCCTGACCAGGACCAGCTCCACCTCTCGCGGCGTCAGCGGACGTGTTCCCATCCGCCTGATCCTGCCCCCGCCCGGCCTCCGGGGCCAGTCAGCCGTTCAGCCCGAGCTCCTCCCGGACCAGCTCGCAGATTTCGAACGTCGGCCCCTCCGCCTGCAGGGTCGATTGCATCTTGTTGATCGTCACCGCAACCGCCAGCCCCGTCTCCGGGTCCGCGAACGCAATCGACCCGCCGGCCCCCGGGTGCCCGAACGCCGTCTTCCGCGGGCCCATCGCCCCGTGCTGCCCGGCCACCGCGCCGCCGTTGAAGAACCCGATGCTCTTCGGCAGCGGCATGACCAGCACCCGGTCCGGCGCCTCCGTCTGGACCGCGCTCATCAGCGATATCCGCTCCTTCGAGACGAGCCGCACGCCGTCCACCACTCCCCCGTTCGCCAGCGCCCCGTACATCTTCGCCAGCGCCCGCGCCGTGAAGTGCCCGTTCGCCGCCGGCAGGCACGCCCGCCGCACCCGCATGTCGTTGAAATTCCAGCCCAGCCGCGGCGGCATCGCCTTGAAGAAATCATGGTCCGGGGGCAGCTGGAACATCGCCGCCCGCCCCTGCCGCTCGTTGGAGCCGCCCGCCGCCTGCTCCTCCGCCGTCAGCAGCGTCGCCAGCCGCTCCTCCACCCCCTCAGGGATGCCGATGAACATCTCCCCCTCCAGCCCAAGCGGTCCCGCAATCTCCTCCGCCAGCACCTGCTGGATGTGCCGCCCGTCCGCGTGCTCGATGATCCCCCCGACGACCCACCCGAACGTAATCGCGTGGTACCCCGTCGCCGTCCCCGGCTCCCACGCCGGGACTCCCGCCTCGATGTACCGCACCCCGTTCTCCCACTCGAGCAGCGGCGCCGCCGCCTCCGGCGTCATCGGCATCGCATGCAGCCCCGCCTGGTGGCTCATCGCCTGGGCCACCGTCACCCCCGCCTTCCCCCGCTGCCCGAACGCCTCCCAGTACCGCGCCACCGGCTGCTCGTACTCCACCACCCCGCGGTCCGCGAGGATGTGCAGCGCCGTCGCTGCCACCCCCTTCGTCGTCGAAAAACTGCTGAAGAGCGTATCCGGCCCCACCGGCCGCGGGTCCCGCGGCCCCATCTGCCCCGCCCACGTATCCACCACCTTCTCCCCGCCCAGGTAGACACAGACCTGCGTCCCCAGCTGCGTCCCCCGCGCAATCTGCTCCAGCAACAGCGCGTGCACCTTCTCGTTCAGCGCCTCGTTCACCATCGCCATGCCCTCGCCCTCGTATGCGTGTGCTGCGAACTCTACGCTGCCCGAACCCGCTTCGAAACTCCTCCCGGTGCCGGCGCCCCGCCGATAACGAAAAGATTGCATACCGGGGACTTTTCCATTGCACGGCCCGCCCGACAATCAACCTGCGGCACGCCGCCGCAAGGAGTATCGGTTGGTGAAAATCCTGCAAACGTCCTCGCTCACCCTCCTGAGTATCGGCCTCGCAGCTTGCCTCTTCGCCGCAGGCTGCAGCAGCAACGACGACAGCGGCGGCGCTGACGCCACCGCGCCCTCCGCCGGCCGCGACGCCGCGACGCCTCCGTCTTCAAACGCCGGCCCCACCAAACCCTCCGCCGCCACCCCCACCGGCGGGTCCGGCCAGGGCGGCAGCGATGACCTCCCCGCCGAGCTCAAGAAGATGACCGAGCAGGCCCAGAAGCTCAAATACACCGCCACCTACGCCATGACCGCCCAGGGCCAGCAGACCGAGCTCACGCTCGCCCAGGACCCGCCGAAGCAGTACATAGCCGGCAAGTTCGAGGGCAACGAGTTCGTCTTCATCTTCGACGGCAAGGACTCCTACACCTGCTTCAAGCTCGGCACCACCGGCTCCTGCCTCAAATCCGACATGCCGGGCAACCTCTTCGACCCCCGCGACGTCGCCGAAGACGTCGACCTCCAGGCCACCTACAAGAACGTCGCCGACCGCAAGGTGAACGGCATCGACTCGCGCTGCTGGGAGACCTCCCTCAAGAACTCCCCCGGCACCACCACGTTCTGCGTCGCCAAGAGCGACCCCGTCGTCACCCTCGTCGAGGGCCAGGACCTCAAGATGGAGCTGAAGAAGTTCTCGAAGGGCGTCGACGGGAAACTTTTCGAACCGCCCTTCCCCGTCCAGTAGCACCCGCCGTCGGCCGGCCCAGCGCAGCGGGGGCTCCCTCTCGGGAGCCCCCGCTTGGACGACGCCGAGTCCCGTCCTCCGCCTCAGACCGCCTCGATGACCTCCCCCTCCACCACCTCGCCGTCAGCGCTCCCGCCGGCGGCCCCTTCCACCGCCGTGAAGCGGAACTCCCCGTCCGCGAAGTCCACCACCACTTTCTGCCCCTCCCGGAACTCGCCCGCGAGGATCCGCCGCGCCAGCTCGTTCTCCAGCCGGCGCTGCACCGTCCGCCGGAGCGGCCGCGCGCCGTACACCGGGTCGTACCCCTCGCGCACCAGCTCCGCCTTCGCCGCCGGCGTCAGCTCGAAATCGATCCGCCGCTCCGCCAGCCGCTTCCGCACCTCGTTCGCCAGCAGGTCCACGATCTGCGTCAGCTGCTCCTGCGTCAGCGGCTCGAACACGATGATTTCGTCGATCCGGTTCAGGAACTCCGGCCGGAAGAACTCCCGCAGCGCCTTCTCCACCGAGCCCTGCAGGATCTCCTGCTCGCTCATCTCATCCGTGCGCACCGTAAAGCCGAACGTCGCCCGCTCCTGCGCGCTCGTGCCCAGGTTGCTCGTCATGATGATGACCGTGTTGCGGAAGTCCACCGTCCGCCCCTGCCCGTCCGTCAGCCGCCCGTCATCGAGCACCTGCAGGAGTGTATTGAACACATCCGGGTGCGCCTTCTCGATCTCGTCGAACAGGATGACCCGGTACGGCCGCCGCCGCACGGCCTCCGTCAGCGCGCCCCCCTCCTCGTACCCCACGTATCCCGGCGGCGCACCGATCAGCCGGCTCACCGAATGCCGCTCCTGGTACTCGGACATGTCGATCCGCACCATCGCGTCCTCGGTATCGAACAGGTACTCCGCCAGCGCCTTCGCGAGCTCCGTCTTCCCCACGCCGGTAGGCCCGAGGAAGATGAACGACCCGATCGGCCGCTTCGGGTCCTTCAGCCCGGCACGCGCCCGCCGAATCGCATCCGAAACCGCCCGGATGGCCCGGTCCTGCCCGATCACCCGCTGGTGCAGGAACTCCTCCATGTGCAGGAGCTTCTCCTGCTCCGTCTCCTCCAGCTTCGAAACGGGGATGCCCGTCATCTCCGCCACCAGCTTCGCGATGTCCTCGGCCGTCACCCGCCGGTCCATCTCCGGGTGCTCCGCCTCCCAGGCGGCCTTCCGCCGCTGGTACTCCTCCTGCAGCTGGAGAATCCGCTGCTTGATCCGCGCCGCCGCCTCGTAATCCTCCCGCTGCACGGCCGCCTCCGTCTCGAGCGCCAGCTCCTCCAGCTGCTCCTGCAGGTCCCGCAGCTCGTCCGGCAGCGATTGCGCCTCGATCACGTGCTTGCTCGCCGCCTCGTCGATCAGGTCGATCGCCTTGTCCGGCAACCGCCGCTCCGTGATGTACCGCGCCGAGAGCCGCGCCGCCGCCTCGATGGCATCGTCCGTAATCTCCACCTTGTGGTGCGCTTCGTACTTCGGCCGCAGCCCCTTCAGGATGGCGACCGTGTCCTCGATGCTCGGCTCCTCCACGTAGACCGGCGCAAACCGCCGCTCCAGCGCCGGGTCCTTCTCGATCCGCTCCCGGTACTCATCCAGCGTCGTCGCGCCGATGACGTGCAGCTCACCGCGGGCCAGCGCCGGCTTCATCAGGTTCGAGGCATCGATCGCCCCCTCCGCGCCCCCCGCGCCCATCACCGTGTGCAGCTCGTCGATGAACAGGATCACCTGGCCCTCGGCCTGCTTCACCTCGTCCATCACGGCCTTCAGCCGCTCCTCGAACTCGCCCCGGAACTTCGAGCCCGCCACCAGCGCCCCCATGTCCAGCGCGAGCAGCCGCTTCCCCTGCAGGTTCTCCGGCACGTCCCCGGCCACGATCTTCTGCGCCAGCCCCTCCACGATCGCCGTCTTCCCGACGCCCGCCTCTCCGATGATCACCGGGTTGTTCTTCGTCCGCCGGTTCAGGATCTGCATCACCCGGCGAATCTCCGCCTCCCGCCCGATGACCGGGTCCAGCTTCCCCTGCCGGGCCAGCTCCGTCAGGTCCGTCGAATACTTCTCCAGCGACTGGTAGCGGCTCTCTGCCGTCTGGCTCGTCACCCGCTGCCTGCCGCGGATATCCTGCAGCGCGCGGTAGATCCCCTCCTTCGTCACGCCGAATTCGGCCAGCAGCCGGGTGGCCCCGCTCTCCTCGTTATCCGCAATCGCAATCAGCAGGTGCTCCACGCCCACGTACTCGTCCTTCAGCCGCTCCGCCTCGGCGTTCGCCACCTCCAGCATCCGCACCACTTCCGGTGTCGTGTAAATCTGCACCACGTCGTACGCCAGCGTCGGCAGCGCGTCGACCGCCCGCGCCACCCGGTCCTTCAGCCGCCGGGTATCCACGTTCAGCTTCTGCAGCACCTGCTCCGCCAGCCCGCCCTTATGGTTGACCAGCGCCCACAGCACGTGCGGCACCGACCACTGGCTGTTCCGCTTCTGCCGCACCAGCTCCTGCGACGCCGCCAGCACCTCCTGTGCCTGCTCCGTGAACCTGTCCTGTCGCATCATCGTTCAGTACTCCTCATGCATTTGAATGCCCAGGGTGCCGGGCGCCGCTCGTCGTGGTCCCCTGGCCCCACGCCCGCCGGGCTCCTCCCCCGCCTACGAGGCGGGCCCGTTCCGGTACGGCGCCGGCAGCCGCGTTGCACGCAGCCGGTTCAGCTCCGCCCGGGTCGCCTCCAGCTCCGCCTGCAGCCGCCGAATCTGCTCGTTCATCCGCAGGATGATATCCACCCCCGCGAGATTCACGCCCAGCTCGTCGATCAGCCGCTGCGCCGTGCGGATCCGCTGGATATCCGCGTTCGAATACATCCGGATGTTCCCACCCGTCCGCTTCGGCCGGATGAGCCCCACCTTCTCGTAGTACCGCAGCGTCTGCTGGTGCATCCCCACCAGCCGCGCCGCGATGGAGATGACGTACATCGGCTCGTCATCGTCGACCGGGAGGCCCGTGCCGTGCTTCTCGTCCTGCGCCATCGGTCACCTCCTTCCGTCAGTGTGGAACCCCCGCGCTGCGCAGCTGCCGCAGCGCCTCCCAGTGCTTCCGCTCCTCCGGGCTCAGCCGGTCCGGCAGCACCGCCCGCACCTTCACGTACAGGTCCCCCCGCTTCCCGGCCTGCCCGAGCACCGGCATCCCCTTCCCGGAAAGCCGGAACTGCTTCCCGTTCTGGGTCAGCTCCGGGATGCGCAGCGCCACCCGTCCGTCGATCGTCGGCACCGTCACCTCCCCGCCGAGCACCGCATCGACGACCGGCACGTCGACTTCCGCGTACAGGTCGTCGCCCTTCCGCTCGAAACGCGCGTGCGGCAGCACCGTCACCAGCAGGTAGAGGTCGCCCGGGGCGCCCGTGCCCGTGCCCGGCCGGCCTTCACCCGCAATCCGCACCCGAGACCCCGTCTTCACGCCCGGCGGGATGCGCACCTCCAGCCGCCGCAGCTTCATCGCCGTGCCCATCCCCTCGCACGCATGGCAGAGCGCCCCCGCAATCTCCCCCGTACCGCCGCAGGTCCGGCAGACTTCCGGCGTTTGGAGGTTCAGCGTCCGCGTCGTCCCGTGGAACGCCTCCTCCAGGGTCACCTCGACCGGCGTCTCCACGTCCTGGCCCCGGCGGTTCGCCCCCGCCCCCCGGGGACCGCCGCGCTCCCGCCGGAACAGCGTCTCGAAGATGGAGCCGAAGTCCCCGAACGGGTCACCGCCGTCCTCCCGGCCAAACGGCGAGCCCCCCGCCCGCCCGAACGGGGTGCCCCCGCCGGGCCGCGCGCCGGCCGCCTCCAACTGGTCCGCCAGCTCCCACTGGTCACCCCAGCGGTCGTACTTCCGCCGCTTCTCCGGGTCCGAGAGCACCTCGAACGCCTGGTTGATCTCCTTGAAGCGCGCCTCCGCGGCCTTGTCCCCCGGGTTCACGTCCGGGTGGTACTTCCGGGCGAGCTTCCGATAGGCCGCCTTGATCTCTTTCTCGCTGGCCGTCCGGCTGACCCCGAGCACCGCATAGAAGTCCTTCGCCATGCCCCCAGCATACGCCCCCCGCCCCGGTCGCGCAAGAATTTCACCAAAAACCTGATAACCGCGCACTCAAGGTTCTTGACAGCTCACAGGACTCCTCGCCATAATCGGGCCGAAACTACCACCACGGAGGTTCACCGATGGCCAACGCCCTCACTCGCTGGGACCCCGCCGCGGAAATCACCGCAATGCGGAACCTCATGGACCGCCTCTTCGAGCAGTCCTTCGGCCGTTTCCCGGCCTTCCGCTCCGGTGAAGACCTCGGCCCAATCACCCTCGCCCTCGACGTCATCGAGCAGCCCGATAGCTTCGTCATCAAGGCCGCCGTCCCTGGCGTCGACCCCAAGGACGTCGAAATCTCCGTCGAAGACGACGTCCTCACCATCAAGGGCGAGTTCAGCCACAAGGAAGAGGCGAACGAGGAGAACTACCTCCGCCGCGAAATCCGCTACGGCAGCTTCCAGCGGCAGCTCCGCCTCCCGCCCACCGTCGACGCCGAAAAGGCCAGCGCCAGCTTCGAGCACGGCATGCTCCGCCTCGTCCTTCCCAAGAAGCCCGAGGCCCGCGCCCGCTCGATCAAGATCACCCCGCAGGGCGTCGTCGAAGGCCAGGCCGTCTCCAACAGCTGACCACCAGCGGAGGGAGCCAGCACCGCGGCCCCGGTCCAGACCGGGGCCGCTTCAGTTTCCCCTCAGCCTGCCGCCCAGGCACCCGCCACGCCCCGGCCGAGCCTCAGTCGCACCCCCCATCGTCGAACCGCTCCCCGCCCGTCAGGTGCACCAGCGCCGCCCACCCGGCCAGCACCGCCCCCAGCCCCAGTACCGCCGCGCCCGGCGCCAGCAGGGTCGACACCTTCAGCAGCTTCACCGCCCCGGCCCCGAGCCCCGCCGCCAGGCCGCCCAGCGCCGCCCCACGCCACAGCAGCGGTCCCCTCCCGAAGGTCACCAGCCGCCGGCCCGCCCCCGGGTGGCCGCAGGCCTCCGCCCCCGGCCCACCGCTCATCCCCTCAGCCGCCATTCCGCTGGTCCGGCGGAAGCATGTTCGGGATTCCCTCGCTGACCGGGTACCGCTCCCCGCACCCCAGGCACACCAGCGTCCCCGCCACCACCTCGCCCTCCGCCTCCTCCGCATCCCGCAGCTCCAGCTCGCCCCGGCACAGCGGGCAGCACAAAATCTCCAGCAGCAGCCGTTCCATGCCCACATCCTACCCCGCCGCCCGCCTGTGCGCCTTGGCGCATTCCGTCCCCGTCCCGGACCATACGCTCGCGTGAACTGGCTCGACCTCCTCCTCATCGCCGCCATCGCCCTCTCCGCCTGGCGGGGTTACGCCAGCGGCTTCATCCGCGAGCTCGTCGTCCTCGTCTCCGTCATCCTCGCCATCCCCGTCGCCGGCGCCCTCTACTCCCGCATGTTCCCCAAGGTCGACCCCATCATCGACGACGAAGACCTCTCCGCCGTCGTCGCCTTCCTCGCCATCATGGCCGGCGTCATCATCGGCGGAAACGTCATCGCCCACCTCCTCAGGCGCACCGCCGAAATGCTCAACCTCGGCGGCCTCGACCGCCTCGCTGGCGCACTGTTCGGCTTCCTCAAAGCCGCCCTCCTGGCCCAGGCCATCCTCATCCTCATCGTCCGCTACCCCAGCCCGGACCTCCGCGACGACATCCAGCGCTCCCGCACCGCCCGCGCCCTCCTCGATGCCGCCCCCCTCACCCTCGCCTTCCTCCCACAGACGTTCCAGACCGGCGTCGACCTCTTCCGAGAAGCGGCAGCGACCATCGACGAAGCGGCCGGCCCCTCGCCGACCCCCGCCCCGTGACCCGCGCCCCCTCGCTGCCCTCCCGCAGCCCCCTCTCCCGCCCCCCGCCGCCGCATCGCGCCCCGCCTGCGCGCCCGCTCGCCACCGCCCGGCGGCCCCCCGGCCTCCCGGGCTCGCCGCTCCTTTGCCATACTCCTCCCATGCCCGAGCCTCCCGGCGACGCCACTGCTCGCGAAATCGACGCCATCCTCGACGCCTACGACCGCGAGCTCGAGTACTTCGAAACCACCGCAGCCCTGCTCACCCCGCTCATGCAGGACCTCCTCGCCGCCATCGAGGCCGCCTTCACCAGCCCCGGTGACCCCCAGGTCCTCGAAGGCGCCCGCAACGCCCGCGCCCGCTACGTCGAAGCCCTCACCGGCCTCCAGCCCCTCCTCGACGACTGGGTCCGCATCCGCGGCTCCGGCTGGCGCGCCTGGGAAGCCGAGCACGCCATGAACGATGCCCAGTACGCCCGCCTCGAACGGCTTGCCGCCCGCGAAACCGCCCTCGCCCTCGGCCGCGAACAGTTCGACCGCCTCCAGGAGGAGCTCCGCGGCCGGCTCCTCCGCTTCGAAGAACACCACCCCGGCCGCTGACTACACCTCGCCCGGGTCGATCACCGGCGGCAGCGGGTGCGGCCCGTGCGGCGCGAACACGCGCGGCTCCGCAAGCACCGTGTTCAACAGCATCGCCGGCAGCTCCTCCAGGATGTACTCGAACGTCAGCGGTCCCCCCGGCTTCCGCCAGCCGAAGTTATTGTTCGTCGCGAACATCAGCGTATACGCCACCAGCCGCGCGTCCCGCGGGATGAATACCCCCGCATCGATCCCCCACTTCACCACGTCCATCAGCGCGTGCTCATAATCCCGGTCCGCCTCACGCACCCGTTCCCGCCCCTCAGGCGAAAGATTCCGCGACCGCCCGCCGACATAGCTCGCCCGCACGATGGTATGGTGCTCCCCCATCACCAGCAGGTCCCGCAGCGCATTGAACAGCGCGGCCTCCGGTCCCGGCGCCTGCGCGACGATCGCCCGCAGCCGCCGCTCCGCCGTCCGCACCGCCTCCACCGCCACCTCCACCCAGAGCTCCTCCTTGCTGCGGAACTGGTAATAGATCACGGCCCGGCTCGTCCCCATCTTCGCCGCCACGTCCTCCAGCGTCGCATCCGGCAGCCCCTTCTCCAGCACCACCTCCGCCATCGCCCGCATGATCTCGCGCCGCCGGGCCTCCGCACGGGCCGGGTCCTGCACCCGGTAGCCACGCAGTCCAAACTCGTCGCCCATCGTTCCCTCGCCCGCCGCATTCTCGCATGCAGCCCATTGACAACTCTACCACTCCGGCGGTAGGTTGAGCGCCTTCGGATAAACACACGCGTCTAATCTTTGCTGTCGGGTTGGGCGCGTGGTCCGAAGCGGGCCCGGGAGCGGTGTGCAGGCTTTGTAGGGGCGCCTGCACACCCCCCGGAGCCACCCGAACCACCCATCACCCCCGGGCGAGCGGACCGCAATCCGCCGCACCCCCAGCGCCGTATCTCAAGCAAATTGCTCATATTGACAGCGTCTATGAAGGGCAGTACAAGCCACACATTCGCGCCAGCCTAACGTTCGGGGCCGCGCGAAAAACGAGGGAAGGGACACCATGAACCGCGAAAACCGCTGGACCACCCGCATCCGTCGCCGCCGCCTCCTCACCGGCAGTGCAGTGGCCAGCATCGGCACCGCTGCCTGGGCCCTCGCCGGCTGCGGCGGCGATAGCGACAGCGGCGGCGGCCCCACACCCACCCCGGCCGGCGTTCGCCCCGGCACCCCCACCGCGCCGACGCCCACCACCCCGGGCGAAGTCGTCAAGAAGGACGGCACCCTCAAGCTCCGCCAGGGCGCCATCTTCGCCACCATCAACCCCTATGGCGGCCTCGATAGCGGCCTCCTCTGGGGCTTCACCATCTTCGACCACCTCTGGTACACCCCCCTCGATACCGGTATCCGCGAAAACTTCCTCGCCACCTCCATCGAACAGCCCGACCCCCTCCACTTCACCGTCAAAATCGGCGAGGCCTACTTCCACAACAAACCCCCCATCAACGGCCGCCGCGTCAAAGCCCAGGACGTCGCCGCCTCCTACATGGCCGCCCGCCAGCAAACCCGCATCTCCAACTCCTCCTGGTGGACCCAGGTCCTCGACAGCGCCGTCGCCGTCGACGACTCCACCATCAACTTCACCCTCAAACAGGTCGACGCCTGGACCTTCTCCTCCACCAACGGCGGCAGCCCCATCGGCTCCTCCATCCTCCCCGAGGAGATCGCCAAAGACCCTTCCTTCATGGACAAAGACCTCATCGGCTCCGGCCGCTTCCAGTTCGTCTCCCACGAAAACGGCGCCAACTTCAAGCTCAAGCGGTTCGAGAAGTGGCGCATCCCCGGCGAACCCTACCTCGCCTTCCAGGAGTACCGCCTCATCCAGGAACAGGCCGCTGCACTCGCCGCCTTCTCCGCCGAAGAAATCTACTCGGTCGGCCTCAACAACAAGCTCGAACGCGAAGACCTCGTCAAACGCCTCGGCGACAAGATCGTCATCGACGCCGAAGACTCCCGCTCCGTCTGGACCGTCCTCCCCCGCGGCGACGGCCAGTGGGCCGACCCGCGCGTCATCCAGGCCATCTCCATGGCCATCGACCGCCAGGAGCTCATCAACCTCATGAACTTCGGCGAAGGCAAAATCTCCGGCCCCGTCCCGCCCGCCTTCGGCGAAGCCCTCCCCGAAGCCGACCTGAAGGCCACCTGGGGCAAATACGACCCCGCCGAGGCCAAAAAGCTCCTCGCCGCCACCGCCTTCGATACCGCCAAAGAGTACGAACTCAAATACATCACCCCCGGCGACCGCAACCAGCAGTTCGCCCAGGTCGTCCGCTCCCAGCTCGAGAAGAACCTCGGCCTCAAAATCAAACTCGTCGGCGAAGACCTCGGCCGCTGGCTCCAGCAGTCCCTCTACGGCTCCCAGTACGACGGCTTCATGGTCTACGCCTCCCTCGCCTACGACGACCCCTCCTCCTACATCGGCGGCTACGCGAAGCAGATCGGCGGCCGCCCCAACTGGGCCGGCTACAGCAACGACGAAATGGACGACCTCGTCAAAAAACAAAAGACCATCCTCGACGACGCCCAGCGCAAGGCCGCCGTCCAGGACATCCAGCGCAAAGCCTGGGAGCGCGGCGCACCCTTCATCCCCACCTTCATCGCCATCACCAACACCGCCACCTGGGGCTTCGTCAAAGGCCGCGTCGTCGGCCGCGGCAGCTACGGCCTCTTCAACGGGAAGGTCTGGGTCGACAAATAGGGGAGCGGCATGCGCCAGTACATCCTCCGGCGGCTCGCCTACGTGCCGCTCATCATGGCGATCGTCTCCGTCCTCGCCTTCTTCACCCTCCGCATGCCGTGGGCGGTCGACCCCGTCACCCTCTACGTCAACCAGAACACCACCCTCGAACAGGAGCAGGAGATCCGCCGCGAGCTCGGCCTCGATAAACCCGCCATCCAGCAATTCTTCATCTGGCTCGGGCAGGTCGCCCGCGGCGACCTCGGCGAGACCTACCGCTCCCGCCAGCCCGTCTGGGATGAAATCGTTCGCCGCTTCCCCGTCAACTTCCAGATCCTCATCCTCTCGATCTTCTTCTCCACCCTCTTCGGCGTCACCTTCGGCGTCATCACCGCCGTCAAACAAAACACACTCACCGATTACGTCTTCCGCTTCCTCGCCGTCTTCGGCCAGTCCATCCCCGATTTCTTCCTCCTCATCCTCCTCATCGTCCTCCCCTCCATCTGGTGGAACTACTCGCCGCCCGTCGGCGGCCACATCCCCATCACCCGTGACCCCATCGAAAACCTCCGCCTCTACCTGCCGCCCACCCTCCTCCTCGGCATCGGCGGCGCCGCCGCCATGATGCGGCTCACCCGCAGCTCCCTCCTCGAAGTCTTCCGGCAGGACTACATGCGCACCGCCCGCGCCAAGGGCCTCCCGGGCCATGCCGTCGTACTCCAGCACGGCCTCCGCAACACCCTCATCCCCATCATCACCCTCATCGGCGGGCAGGTCACCGCCCTCTTCTTCGGCTCCCTCATCCTCGAACAGGTCTTCTCCATCAACGGCCTCGGCCAGTTCTTCCTCGTCTCCTCCGTGACCGGCGACTTCCCCGTCATCCAGACCCTCGTCCTCTACACCGCCGTCGTCGTCATGGGCATGAACCTGCTCGTCGATATCTCCTACGCCCTCATCGACCCCCGCGTGAAGTACACCTGATGGCCGCCGCCTCGACTGTCCCCGCCCCCTTCGACCTCGCCGCCCCGTACCGCCGCCCGGGGCCCCTCCGCCGCCTCGCTCGCACCGCACGCCAGCATCCCCCCGGCGTCTTCGGCGTCGCCGTCCTCACCCTGTTCGTCCTGGCCGGCATCTTCGGCCCTGCCCTCGCCCCCTACGACCCGGACGCCCTCAGCGTCGGCCGCCCGCTCGAAGGCCCCTCCCTCCAGCACCCCTTCGGCCTCAACCAGAACGGCCAGGACATGCTCAGCCGCGTCATCGCCGGCGCCCGCGTCTCCCTCATCATCTCCTCCGCCGCCATCTTCATCGGCGCCGCCTCCGGCGCCTTCCTCGGCATCCTCGGCGGCTACTACGGCCGCTGGCTCGATTACCTCATCCAGCGCAGCGGCGAAGCCTTCGCCGCCTTCCCCTCGCTCGTCCTCTACTTCATGCTCCGCGCCGCCCTCGGGCCCGGCATCGAAGCCATCATCGCCGCAATCGCCATCGGCGCCCTCTTCGGCGGCAACCGCGTCCTCCGCTCCGCCACCATCATCGAGGCCCGCCAAACCTACGTCGAAGCCGCCCGCGCCATCGGCTGCTCCGAATGGCGCATCTTCATCCGCCACGTCGTCCCCAACGTCCTCCCCCTCGTCATCGTCATCATGAGCGGCGCGCTCGGCGGCGCCATCCTCGCCGAATCCGCCCTCTCCTTCCTCGGCCTCGGCCCGGACGTCGTCTCCTGGGGCCGCGACATGAGCGGCCAGAACCTCTCCATCGCCCGCACCGGCTACTGGCACGTCGTCGTCTTCCCCGGCATCGCCATCAGCCTCGTCGTCCTCGGCGCCAACCTCCTCGGCGATGCCCTTCGCGATATCTGGGACCCCCGCCTCCGCCGCTGACCCCGGCCCCGCCCTACGTGCCGGCCCGCCGGAACTCCCCCTCCTGCCACGCCCGCACCGTCAGCAGCAGCGCACTCACCACCGACACCAGCACCGGCGTCAGCACGAACGTCCACGTCCCGAACGACCGGCCGTTCGCTGCCCAGAGCGCCCCCAGCGTCAGCCCCATCCCGACCACCGTTCCCAGGGTGTACGTCACCCGCGCCTCGCGGCCCTCCCGGTACCGCATCCCGCCCAGCCAGAGCGCAATCGCCGGGAACCCCGCAGCAAACAGGTAGATGAGGGCCACCGCAACGCCGAACAGCCACGCCCAGCCCAGCGCACCCGCCGCCACGTGCAGCGCAAACGCCCCCGCGAACCCCAGCCCCGTCAGCCCGAGCCCGACGACCGATTTCGGCATCGTCCTCACCATATCACCCCGCTCCCCCGGCCTCACCCCAGCAGCGCGCGCACCAGCACCACCCCTGCGACGGCTGCCGTCTCCGCCCGCAGGATGTGCGGCCCCGCCCGCAAAAACAGCGCGCCCCTCCGCCGCAGAAGGTCCAGCTCCCGCGGCGAAAACCCTCCCTCCGGGCCGCACACCACCGCCAGCCGGCCCCGCGCAGGCAGCAGCGGCACCAGCTCCCCCGGCCCCATCCCCTCCCGGTCCAGCGCGGTCACCGCGCCCGCGAACCCCTCGAGCAGCCGCTCGAGGCTGCCGCCCCGCTCGATGACCGGCAGGTACAGGCGGCCGCACTGCTCGCTCGCCTCGGCCGCGATACGCTCGAGCCGTTCCAGCCTCGCCGCCGAAGGCTCCGTACCCCGCTGCCCGAACTCCATCGCCGCCAGCCGGATGACGTCCGCGCCCGCCTCCGTGCACTTCTCCACCGCCCACTCCAGCCGCTGCGGCCGGATGACCGGCAGCCAGGCTTCCACCACCGGCTCCGGCGGCGGCTCCTGCCGGGCCACCTCCACGACCTCCACCACCACCCTCCCCCGCTCCGCCGTCCCCACCACCCCCCGCCACTCCCGCCCCTCCCCCGCGAACAGCCGCAGCTCATCGCCCGGCCGCACCCGCAGCACCGTCCCCAGCCGGCTCGCGACGTCACCCCCCAGCGCCAGCGGCCCGGGCGCCAGCCTCCCCGGCACGTACACCCGCGGGATGTGCCCCATCCCCCCTAGCCTACACCGGCCTCCCCCGCCCGCATTGCTGCCCCTACCCCCGTTTGCCATACTGGCCGACGGTCCTTTTTCGCAACGGACACGCCACCCCTCACGAGGTTCCCATGCCAAGGCGCCTGGCCGTCGGTGTCGGCTTCACCGGCAGCCCCGAACAAAACCGCCAGACCATCGAAAAAATCAAAGTCGCCGAAGAAGTCGGCGTCGAAGCCGTCTTCACCGCCGAGACCTGGGGCCGGGACCAGTTCTCCCTCCTCACGCAAATCGCCCTCAACACCACCAAAATCAAGCTCGGCACCGGCATCGCCCCCGTCTACGGGCGCTCCCCCGCCGTCCTCGCCATGACCTTCGCCACCCTCGATGAGCTCTCCGGCGGCCGCGTCATCATCGGCCTCGGCACCTCCGGCTCCCGCGTCATCGAACACTGGCACGGCGAGAAATTCTCCAAGCCCATCCGCCGCACGAAAGAGTACGTCGAAATCATCAACATGATCATCAGCGGCGAAAAACTCTTCTACGACGGCGAAATCTTCAAGCTCCAGCGCGGCTTCAAGCTCCTCTTCGAACCGCCCCGCAAGCATATCCCCATCTACGTCGCCTCCATCTCCCCAAAATCGATGGAATCCCTCGCCACCTGCGCCGATGGCTGGATGCCCATCTACTGGCCCAAGTCGAAGTACCAGGAGGCAAAAGCCTTCATCAGCCGCGCCGCCGTCGCCGCCGGCCGCCCCGCCGACGCCGTCGAGTGCGTCGCCCAGCTCACCGTCGTCATCAACCCCGATATCGAAAAAGCCAAAGTCCAGGCCGCCGGGCCCATCTCCTGGTACGTCACCAACATGGGCGACTTCTACCACGAAATGCTCGCCCGCAACGGCTTCGCCGAAGAGGTCGCCGCCATGCGCAAGGCCGCCGAGACCAGCAGGCCGATGCCCTTCGGCACCACCCCCGAAATCATGGCCGCCATGGGTGACCGCATGCTCGAAGAAACCGCCGTCTACGGCGACCTCGAGACCGTCGCCGCCGGCATCGAAGAGCGCCGCCAGCTCGGCGTCGACCTCCCCGTGATCACCATGCCCCAGGGCACCCTCAACGAGGTCGAACGGATCCTCGGCACCCTCGTCGCCTGACGATATCCCGCTCCCCCCGGGACCATCCCCCATCCCGTCATCCACAGGGAGGCCGGCACCCGGCCTCCCCGCCTTCCCGCTTCCCCCTCCCCGTTCCCTGCACTCATCTCCAGCCTCCAGACCGCCGCCCCCCGTTCCCTGCTCCAACCTCCAACCTCTAACCTCCTACACCCCCAGCGCCCGCGCCAGCGCCTCCAGCACCTCCAGCGCCTCCGCCGGCGAGCCGACCACCACATCCGCCAGCTCCGGGATGCGCGGCGGCGTCTCCCTTCCCCCCGAAACGCCCACCAGCAGCACGTGGAGCCCCGCGCCCCGCGCCCCCTCCAGAGCTGCCTCGAACATCGCCACGTCCGTCGCATCATCCCCCATCACCAGCAGCGACTTCGCCCGGTACCGCCGGATGAGCGCCGTCAGCGCCACCCCCTTCCCCGCGTTCGCGTTCGGCAGCACCTCGAGCACCATCCGTCCCTCCCGCAGCCGCAACCCCTCCGGCAGCCTCGCAAGCGCCGCACGGAGCGGCTCCTCCAGGTCCGGCGCCTTCCGGAAGTGAAACGCCGTCGAGACCGCCTTCCGCTCGATATGCAGGAACGAGCTCGGCACCGCCGTGATCACCTGCTGCTCCACCTGCTCCAGCGCCGCGCTCAGCGCCACCCGGTTCACCCCCGGGATGAGCGGGTCATCGAACGACGCCTCCAGGCCGTGGCTGCCGACGACGTCCACCCCCTCCACCGGCACCATCCGCCGGGCCGTGTTCAGGTCCCGCCCCGTGATGACCGCCACCCTCGCCCGCTGCGCCAGCCGGTCCAGCACCGCCAGCGTCCCCGGCGGCACCCGTGCCTCCGAAGCGTTCGCCACGATCGGCGCCAGCGTCCCGTCCAGGTCCGACGCCACCAGCAGCGGCCCGCGCGCCGAGGCCAGCGCCTTGATCCGTTCGATCGTCTCGAGTGTCAGCATCTCGCCTCCAGGTCGCCGAGGAATCGCTCCCCCCAGGAGCGGGCATCCCGCTCACGCACCCGCGCGATGAACCGGTCGGAAACCCGCCCCGGCCGCCCCGCCAGCCCCTCAACCAGCCCCGTCAGCAGCGACTGCTGGTCCAGCGGGTCCACCGCCCGCAGCCCCTCGCTCCCGTCGCCGCCATAGACCTTGGTCACGCCCGCGTCCACCCCCGCAAGCACCACCGCCCGCTCCGCCGCCGGCCGGAGCGACTGGGCGATCGCCGCCTGCAGCGGCACCAGGTTCATCCCGTCCGCCAGCGATGACGTGAAGACCACATCCGCATCACGCTGCAGCGCCACCACATCGTCCCAGCCCACCGCCGCCCGCACCTGCGCGAACGGGCAGCCCATCCAGTACGCGGCCTCCTGCGCCCGCGCCGCCTCCCGCTCGATCGCCGCCTCGAGCGCACCGTATACCTCCACTCCCTCCCGCGTCGGCGAAGCGATACCGATGTACGCGAACCGCTGGCCCTGCCGGTACGCCTCCGCAATCGCGCGCAGCCGCTCCGGTATCCCCTTCGTGAAATCCCCCCGCTCCAGCCCGACCACCACCGGCAGCCCGAGCTCCCGCGCAGCCCGAACCCGCGTCACCGGGTTCGCCCGCCGCGCTGCCGCCAGCACCTCCTCCGGGTCGATCCCCACCGGGTAGGCCCCGAGCCGCACCCGCCGGCCCCCCACCTCAACCCCGCCCGGCACGGGCAGCGCCCCGCACAGTTCACCGGCAGCCTCCACGAACCGCTCCACGTCCCCCTCCGTCTGGAACCCGACCAGGTCCGCACCGAGCATCCCCCCGACGATCGCCGCGAGCCGCTCCCGCACCTCTCCCGAAAGATAACGACCAATCACCCCCAGCGCAGGAAACGGAATGTGGAGGAAGAAGCCGACCGGCCCCCGGAACCCCCGCTCCCGCAGCATCCCCGGCACCAGTGCCAGCTGGTAGTCGTGCACCCAGCAGCTCTGCTGCCCGTCCTCCTCACACGCCGCCTCCGCGAACGCCCGGTTCACCAGCACGAACGACTGCCACCCGGTCGCCGAGGGCGGCTGGGGCTCCGGGTAGTACGGCGTCGCCCGCGGCAGGTCGACCCGTACGAGGTGGAACAGCGGCCACGTGAAGCTGTTCGCCACCTCTCCGTAGTGCCCCTGCCACGTCGCCGACCCGAAGAACAGCCGCCGGTGCCGCAGCGGCCCCCGCGGCGTCTCCAGGATCTCGTAGCCGCGTGCATCGACCCACTCCCGGTCGAACCGCCCCATCCCCACCCCGATCCACGTCGTGCCCGAGCGCCCGTCCCATGGCGCAATCACCGGGCGCACCGCCGCCAGCAGCCCCCCGCTCGATGCCGCCGACGGCGAATCCGCCCAGCGCGGCGCCTCGTGGTCGAGGAATGCGCGGTTCGCAAGAATGAGCTGGGCGCGGGACGTCACCTTTTCAGTAGGCCGCATGACCGCCGGCCCGATCAACTCCCAAATCTCCCCCCGCCCCGAATTGCGATGCAGCCGCAACCCCCTCACGCCAGCAGCGCACTCGCCGTCCCCGCAATCGTCTTCGTCCCGTCGTCTTTCTCCGTCCACACCTCCAGCAGCGCCCGGCGCCGCCGTCCCTCCGGCACCACCTCCCGGACCACCCCGCGCGCCGTCACTGCCTCCCCGCCCCAGAGCACGTTCACCAGGTTCAGCGACATCCGCCCGCCCGCGAGCCACCCGAGCCCGAACCGGTTCGTCAGCATCTCCGAAATGAACACCGTACTCAGCGTCCCCTGCACCACCACATCCGGGAAGCCCAGCTTCCGCGCCTCCTCCCGGTCGTTGTGATAGTTCCGCTTCGGCCCGCTGAACGCCATGCACAGCTCGAGGTCTGCCACCCGCCGCACCGGCTCGAGCACCTCCAGCGGCTCGCCTTTCGCCTCCTCTGCCCGCGCCGGCTTCTGCCTCCCCTGCTCCTTCCCCACCACCTCAGCCCCTTCCGCCCCCTCCCGCAGGAACGACTGGTGACACCGCCCCCGCCACACCATCACATCTCCCGCATCGAACACGCAAAACTCCAGCACCACCACCTCCCGGTCCTTCCGCACGTACCGGTCCACGATCATCCCGTGCGTCCAGAGCCGGGTGCCCACCGCCACCGCCCGGAACAGCTCCCACTCCTGTCGAATGTGCAGGTTCCCGTACAGCCTCGGCAGGTACCAGTCCCGCAGCCGGAACGCGTACTGCTCGCTGTGGAGCAGCAGCCCGGGCAGCAGCGGCACCCCGAGCGGCGAAGGCCCCGTGTACCACGGGTTGGCATCCCCCGTCGCCCTCACGTACTGCGCGACCATCGCCTCGTCCGCTACGTACTCGTGCCGCCCCAGGTACTTCCCCACGTAGCTGTCGTCGACCCATTCCGACATGGATGCCTCCTCCGGGCCGTCACCATACCCCTGCTCGCCGCCCCCGCGTCAAGCCCCGGCCCCCCTCGCGCCGCCTCCCCGGCGGGCGGCCGCGCCCGTCGAACCCCCGCGCCTCATCCCCCTCCGAGCGCCCGCAGCCGCTCCTCCAGCCCTGCCGCCCGCTCCCGCGTCTCCGCCGCCGTCGCCTCCATCCCCTGCACCACGTGCGCCGGGGCCTTCGCGCGGAATGCCGGGTTGCTCAGCTGCTGCTCCAGCCGCCCCAGGTGTGCCCGGGCTTCTGCCAGCTCCTTCTCCAGCCGCGCCCGCTCCACGGCGACGTCCACCGCCGGCAGCGCAACCGCCACCTCCGTATCGGCCACCCGTCCGAACGCCCACTCGCCCGGTGGCAGCGGGTCGTCCTCGCCCAGCACCTCGAGCTCCACCCGCGACGTGAAATTCGTCGCTGCGGCCGTCTCCCGGAGCGCCGCCGCGTAGCTCCCGGCCCTCGCCACCACCCGCGGCCGCGCGCTCGCCTCCAGCCGCTTCTCCGCCCGGATGTTCCGGACTGTCCGGTTCACCTCGATGACGTGCGCCATCGCCGCCTCGGCCGCCGGGTCACCCCAGTTCCCGCCGCTCTTCGGATACCACGCCACGATCAGCTGCGGCGCCATCTCGTCATCCACCCGCCCCCGCAGCGCCTGCCACAGCTCCTCCGTCACGAACGGCATGAACGGGTGCAGCAGCCGCAGGCCGTGGTCCAGCACGTGCACCAGCACCTTCAGCGGCCGCTCGTCCCCCGCCTGCAGCCGCGGCTTCACCATCTCGATGTACCAGTCGCAGAACTCCCCCCAGAGGAACTCCTCGATCCGCCGCGCACACTCCCCCAGCTGGTACGCACCGAACAGCGAGTCCACCTCCCGCTCCAGCCCCTCCAGCCGCGAAAGGATCCACCGGTCCTCCAGCGCGAACGTCCCCCGGTCCAGCGGGTGCGGCCGCCTCACCTTCCGCTCGCCCACCCGCATCAGCACGAACCGCGCCGAGTTCCACAGCTTGTTCGCAAAATTCCGCGCCGACGCCATCCGCTCGTCGCTGTACCGCTGGTCCTGCCCCAGCGTCGCCCCTGTCACGATCGCGAACCGGAACGCATCCGCACCGTACGTCTTCGCCGCCACCAGCGGGTCGACCACGTTCCCGCGTGACTTCGTCATCTTCTCCCCGTGCTGGTCCCGGATCAGCCCGTGAAACAGCACCGTCCGGAACGGAATCGACTTTTCCGGCCCGCGGTGCCGCATGTTGTACAGGCCGAACATAATCATCCGGGCGCACCAGAAGAACATGATGTCGTAGCCCATCTGCATGTCGGTCGTCGGGTAGAAGTACCGCAGGTCTTCCGTGTCGTCCGGCCAGCCCAGGTCCGCGTGCGGCGCCAGCGCCGAGCTGAACCACGTATCCAGCACGTCCTCGTCCTGCCGCAGCGAGCCCCCGCACTCCGGGCAGGCTGCCGGGTCCTCCACCTGGCAGACCGTGTGCCCGTTCGCGCAGTACCACACCGG
>CALLPC010000003.1 GCA_938015525.1 uncultured Dehalococcoidia bacterium | reverse complement strand
GCTCAACGTCCTCCCGGCCAACCGCTGGGTCATGCCGAACGACTGGCCGCTCCTCGCCGGCGGTCCCGATGGCGAAGAGGCGTACGGCACTGCTGAGCAGTTCCGGCCCTACTACGACATCATGATCGCCCCGAACAACGTGTCCGGGCTCGCCCTCGTGAACCCGAACGGCCTCTTCTACAACCTCGTCGCCGTCGTCGCGGCCGGGAACACCGGCGTCGGCTCGGCCACCTCGCCCATCATCGTCTCGACCTGCGCCTCCCTCCAGGCTGGCGATTTCATCTCGTTCGGCACCCCCACCGCCCCCACGAGGACCGTTACGAGCTGCACGGGCACCGCGCTCGTCATCTCCCCGACGTTCGCCGCCCCGCCGGCCGCCGGCACCCCGATCTTCGAGGCCTCCGGCACGCCGTTCGTCGGCCCGTACAGCGCGCTCGATATCGTCGGCCTCTCGGCGGACGGCTTCGGCACGACCGCGCCGTACAGCCTCAACACATTCGCGGTGCGGGACACCGCCTGGCGCGACTTCGACGTCGACTGGTGGGACGCCCCGATGCCGCCCGCCAACCTGAGCGTCGCCCTCCGCGGCACCGGCTTCATCAAGCAGGTCCTCAAGGACGAGGTCTACTACCTCGGCACGCCGAACACCCCGTCCGTCGCGGCACCCGGCGGCACGCAGGTCTACCCGAACCCGTACTACTGGTCCGAGATCCCCGAGAGCCCGTGGATCAGCGCGGTCGCGGCCGGCGGCGGCTTCCTCTGGGATAGCTGGGGCACCAACGGCCCCGCGAAGGGCCCGTACCGGTTCTGGGAGCCCGTCCGCATCGGCGTCAACAGCGCCGGCATCGGCGAGGCCCTCAGCGGGACCGACCAGGCCGAGCTCGCCATCATCCGCAGCGTCTACGGCGACCCGACCATCGCCCGCGACCTGGTCGTCTTCAGCGATAACCACGGCGAGTTCATGGTCGCGGCCAACGGCGACTTCAAGACCGACCTCTCGGCCTGCGCCACCAACGCGCTCGCCGGCGGCAAGCACTGCAAGCCGGGCGACAAGGTCGGCCGCGCCACCATCACCGCCACCGCCGACTACCCGGACTTCCGCGGCAAGCACTTCCCGGTGCTCTCCAACGCGGTCACCGTCGACTGGACCTGGGCCGGCTACAAGGACGTCTCCATCCAGCCCGGCGAGACCGACCAGTTCGTCTACGTCGTCTTCCACGCCCTCGACCGCGATGGCTTCTGCTCCGTGCCGTCCGGCGCGGTCAGCCTCCACCCGGTCCTGAGCTCGGCTGACGCCACCAACGACTTCAGCTCGCTCGGCGCCCGCTACAACGGCGACCCGGTCGAGAACGTCGACTTCCTCATCGACAGCGGCGACGGCATCATCATCGCCACCTCCGGCGGCGGCTCCATCAACGACGGGCGGCGGTTCGCCACCGGCGTGCCGACCTTCTCCGTCGCTGCCAACGACCCGGCCCTCGGCGGCGTCAAGGAGTTCCCGCTCAGCCCGCTCGCGGCCGCCGGCCAGGCGGATGAGTGCCAGGCCTGGATCAAGATCTCCAACAGCCTCCTCGGCGTCACCAACGTGCTCACCATCGCCAAGGACGACGAGGGGAACATCGGGTTCGACCGGGTCATCGACTTCTCGTCGACGACGAGCTACACGCTCACCTTCCGGTGGAGCCTCATCACCTGGGCTGGCGCCAACGACATCCCGGTGATGGACGCCATCAAGGGCACCGGCTCCTCCGGCAAGAACCCCGGCGGCAACGACATCTCCGCCAGCGTCACCGCCATCTACGGCTGGAACGCGGCGGCCCAGCAGTGGCTCGGGTTCTTCCCGGCGGGCGTGAACGTGCCCGGCGCGAACGACCTGACCGTCCTCAAGACTGGCGAAGCCTACTGGATCGCCATCACCGGTCCGTCGTCCGTCACCTGGACTATCGCGACCAACATCAACTAGCACCCCGGTCCGTGGTGGCCGTCCCCCCTCCCGGGGGGGCGGTCACCACCCCCGGGGGTTGATGTGGCCGAACAGACAGGAATGGAGCAAACCATGACGAACGTTCTCAAGGTGCTCGCTGGCGGATGGCTCGCTGCGGTCCTCGGCATCGCCCTCCTCGCGGCATCCGGCACCCTCGGTGCCACCACCGTCTCGGCGGAATCGCCGCCGGCCCCGCCGGCCCGCTTCGCCGGCACGGTCACCATCGACGGCCAGCCGGCGCCCGCCGGCACGGTCATCGAGGCCCGGATCGGGAACGCCCCCTGCGGCGTCACCCAGGTCTTCATGCAGGGCGGCCAGGCCCGCTACGTCCTCGATGTCCCCGCCCTCGACCCGGGTGCGAACCCGAACTGCGGCGTCGATGGCGCGGTGGTCACGTTCTACATCGGCGGCAAGCGCGCCGCTGAGACGGGCACGTGGGCGAACTACCAGCTGAACCAGCTGAACCTCACCTACACGACCCCGACGCCGGTGCCGAACACCCCGACGCCGACGCCGCGGCCCCCGCGGACGGGCGACACCGCCGCTCCCGGCGGCGGCGCCTCGGCCAGCTGGCTCCTCGCCATCGCCGGCCTCGGCATCCTCGCCTTCGGCGTCAGCGGCATCGCCGCAGCCCGCCGCAGCCGCTAACCCCGGCCCGACACCGGACCACGAGGGGCGCTGCACCCGCAGCGCCCCTCATCTATCTCCCCGGCTCCCCGCTCCCTGCGTTCTCATCTCCACCCCTTCACCCCCGCCGCCTCCAGCGCCCTTGCCAGCCGCTCCGGGGTAAACGGCTTCTGAACCAGCCCGGCGATGCGGCGCTTCACGTCCGTATCGATGTGCGCGTCCGCCGCGTACCCCGTACACACGATGACGGGGAGGTCAGCCCGGACCTCCCGCAGCGCCCGGAACGTCTCGGAGCCGGTCATCCCGGGCATCACCAGGTCGAGCAGCACGGCCGCGAACCGCTCCGGGCGCGCCCGCACGATTTCGACTGCCGTCGCGCCGCCGGGCGCCTCCACGACGTTGTAGCCGAGCTCGCCGAGCGTCGCCGCCAGCGCGCGCCGGGCCATCGCGTCATCGTCCACGACGAGGATGAGGTTGCCCTCGCCGGGCGAGAACCGGTCGGCGCGGGCGGCGTCGGCGCTGCAGAGCGGGAAGCTGAGGGTGAAGGTCGTGCCGCGGCCCGGCTCGCTCTCCACGGTGATATCGCCGTGGTGCCCCTGCACGATGCCGTAGGTAATCGCCATGCCGAGGCCCGTCCCCGAGCCGGGCGGCTTCGTCGTGTAGAACGGCTCGAAAATCCGCATCCGCACGTCATCGGACATCCCCGGGCCGGTATCCGCGACCTCCACCCAGGCGAGCGGCCCCGTCGCGCCGGCGCGGACGTCGAGGCGGCCCCCCTCCGGCATCACATCGCGGGCGTTCAGGATGATGTTCGTCAGCGCCTGCTGCAGCTGGCCGGCGTCGCCTTCCACCAGGAGCGGCTCGTCCGGGAGCGAAACCGTCACCGCGATGCGCGAATGCAGCGTCGGCGCCGCCAGCTGGAGCGTATCTTCGACCACCGTCCGCAGGTCGACCTGCCCGAAGCGGACCAGCCCGCCGCGCGCGAACGCCAGGAGCCGCCCGGTGAGGTCGGCCGCCTTCCGGGCCGCCTCTTCGATGAGGGCCAGGTTTTCGCGCTCGTCGGCATCGAGGTTCCGTGAACGCTTGAGCAGGCCCGCAAACCCGAGGATCGTCGTCAGCAGGTTGTTGAAGTCGTGCGCCACGGCGCCGGCCATCGTCCCGAGCGACTCCATCTTCTGGCTCTGCATCAGCTGGGCCATCAGCGCCTTCCGCTCCGAGACGTCCCGCGCCAGCAGCAGCACCGCCTCGCGCCCGCCGTATGCCACCAGCGAGGCTACGATTTCGACGTCGACCGGCCCGCCGTCCCGCTTCCGAAAGCGGACATCGGCAAGGTGTACCTCGCCGTCGGTATGGATGCGCGACAGGAGCGCTGCCAGCTCGGCTTCGTCCGCGATGCAAATCTCGTCGAGGCGGAGCGCCTGGAGCTCCCGCTGCGAATAGCCCAGGACCCGCGCCGCGAACGGGTTCGCATCGAGGATGCGCCGGCTCTCCGCATCCACCGTGAGGATGACTTCCTCGGCCTGGGCCACCAGCGACCGGTACTTCAGCTCGCTCTCGGCCAGCGACTCGAGCGCCGACGCCTTCTCGAGCGCCAGCGCCAGCGGCCGGGCAAGCGTATCCAGCAGCTCCGCATCCCCCGGCGTGAACCGGCCGGTGCCCTCCGCCCACAGCGCGACCGAACCGCGGACCGATTCGTGCACGACCAGCGGCGCCCGGATGACCGAGAGCAGGCCGGCCTCCAGCAGCGCCCGGTGCCCCGCGTGGAGCGCGGTCTCTTCCCGGGCATCCGCGACCGCCTCCGGCCTCAGCTGCCGGGCGCCCGCCCAGGGCCGGCCGGCCGGGACCTCCTCCGGGACCACCTCCAGGAGAGGCGGCCGGGACGCATCCGCGGCGAGGCGGCGGGCCGCCGGCTGCCCCGGTTCGAAGGTGTACACGATGCCGAGCTCGGCCCCGAACAGCGCCCGGCAATCCGCGAGGAACCGCTGGGCTATGCGCTCCGCCGTGCCGCCGGCGTTCAGCCGGGCGAGGATGCGCGTCGTCGCCTCCAGGCGCGCCGTCCGCCGGGCCTGCTCCTCTCGGCTCTGGAAATAGCGGATCGCCAGGCCCAGCGGCTGCACCGCTTCCGCCAGCTGCTCGGCATCGAACCGCGAAAACCGGCCGGGCTCGCGGGCGGCCAGCGTCACCACACCGCCGACCCCCTCCCCGTTCATGATCGCCACCCGCATGCTCGAGCGCATTCCCGCCGCCTGCGCCGCCTCCGACGTCGTCGTCAGCCGCGGGGCCGCTTGCAGGTCCTCGATGACGTGCACCAACGGCCCCGCCGGCGGCCAGGCATCGAACACCTGCTCGACCGGCAGCTCGGCCCCGGGCGCCCATGCGCCGACAGGCGAATCGATGCCCGCCAGCCGCACAACCCCCCGCTCCACGACGCCGATCGCGCAGTGGTCCGCCCCGTACAGCCGGCGGAGCGCGCTCGCAGCGTGCTCCGCCAGCTCCTCCAGCCGCTCGTGCGACCCAAGCGCGCTCAGCACCTCGAGCATCGCCCGGGCGCGGCGCGCCTGCTCCCGCGCGGACTCCAGCAAGAACGCCCGTTCCAGCACCGTCCCCAGCGTCGCAGCCAGCTCCGCGAACTGCGCGAGGTCGCTCGCATCCCAGCGGCGGGGAGCGGCCGCCGCGACCGTCGCGATGCCCCGCGCCACCCCCTCCCCATCCCGTATCGGGGCCCGCATCACGCTCCGCAGCCCGTGCTCGGCGAGCCAGCGTGTTGCTGCATCCTCTGCGCCGGCGGCATCGTCGATGAGCACCGGGCCGGCTTCCACCAGCTGGCGCCAGCCCGCCGGCTGCCGCCGCAGCAGCCCCGCCATCCGCTGCAGGTCCTCATCACCGAAGTGGTCGGTCGAAGCGCAGAGCGCCGCCGTGTCGCCCGGGGCAGTCGTCACGACCACCGCATGGCTCGCGCCGAAGAGCCGCCGCACCTCGCGCACGAACACCTCGCCGGCCTCCCGCATCGATGCCCCCGGCGCCAGCGCCAGCAGCATGCGCGTCTTCGCCTCCAGCAGTTCTGAGGTCTCCGCCATCCGCCCCAGCAGCCGCACCCGGTCGATCGCGACCGCCATCGGCCGGGCCAGCTCTATCAGCCGCTCCTCGTCCGCGGCCGTATACCGGCCCGCCTCCCGGCTTCCCACCGTGACGAGACCAACCGTCCCGTCCGAGAGCGCGAACGGTACCCGCATCCCCGACCGCAGCCCCCGGTCGTAGCCGATGCGCGTCCCCGGGTTCGGCGCCGGGCTGGCAAAAATGTCGCCGGCCGGCTCCCCCTGCCTCGCGAGCGCCGCACGGTAGGCCGCCGCGTCCTCCTCCGAAAGCCCGGGCGGCAGTTCGCCGGCGCGCATCACCGCCGAGCTCATCCCCAGCACCTCCCGCACCCTCCGCTCGAGGTCCACCGTTCCAAGCGCAACGTGGTCGGCGTCGAAATACCGGCGCAGCCGCTCCGCGATCGCCTGGCAGGCCGGCGCGAGGTCGCGCGCCTCCCACAGCGTCTCCAGGAGCTCCGACCCTACGCTCAGCAGCTCGGCCTGCCGCTCCAGGCTGAGCGCATGGGCCACCGCAAGCTCCCCCCGCCTGACCCGCTCCACCCCAATCTCGAGGACGCGCGCCACCCGGCCGAGGAAGGCGCGCTCCTCTCCCGCCCACGCCGAGGGCTCCCTCCGGAGCGCTGCGAGTGCCAGCTGGAGCCCCTCGCCCCAGCGATGCGCCCGTACCGCCGCCGCCAGCGACCCCATCCCCAGCCCCTCCCGGGCGAACCGCTCGGCCGGCAACAGCTCCGCCGCTGTCTCCAGCGACTCCCGCACCCATACGGAGGCATCCGCCCGCTCCGCCATCGCCCGATTGCCAGGGTCCAGCGCTGCACACCTCGCCTCCTCCCAGAGCGCGGGCGTCAGCAGGCCCGGCGGGGCCGAGCGAAACGTCCAGTCGCCCCCGGGCCCCCCTTCGACCATCACGACCGCCGCATCCGCGCCGACCGCCGCGCGTACTCCCTCGACTGCCCCTGCGAGCAGCGCCCCTTCGTCCTCGGTCGACGCCACCATCGCCAGCAGCTCCGCCTCCGCCGCCCGGATCGCCCGCTCGAAATCCATCCGCTCGAGCAGCAGCCGGGGGCGCAGCGACTGCATCGCCGCCTGCGTCACCTCCCACAGCTTCCCCAGCGACTCCCGCGAAAACCGCCCCGGCTCCAGCGAACCGACGAGCACGAACCCCATCGGCTCGCCCCGCTCGTCCGTCAGCGGCAGCCGCACCGTCGAGCGGACCCCCGCAGCGGCCGCCGCCCGCTGCCCCGGCGTCGGCCGCGGGATGGCCAGCGTGTCTTCGTAGACTGCCCCGCCTTCCTCCGCCAGCAGGCGTTCGAACGCCGTATCGCTCTGCCGGTGGTCGAACGGCCACCGGCCCGGCGAACGCTCCCCGTCCAGCGGCCACCAGAACGCCCGCCGGCCGCGCCGTGCAAGCGCCACGTACCCGCAATCGCCGCCGAGCGCCTGGGCGGCGACCTCCGCGAAGCGCGCCAGCTCCTCCTCGACCGAACCGGCATTCCCGGCCCCGGCGCGCCAGGTCCACGGTGAACTGCCGGCCGGCCCCCCGCCGTCCCCCGGCGAGCTGGCCGGCGTACTCTCCCCCATGCAGAACCCCCGGCGCCGCAGCGATTTCCCGCCGCGGCGGGATGGCCCTCATCGAGCCCACGCATCGTACGTAGAGCGATTTCCCGCGCGGTATCGGGGAGTTCCCGAACATTCACCTGGCAGCCTTTTTCCCCCGCAGGACGGCCAAAAACCCCCGCTCCAGCCTCCAGCCCCTCACCTCCAACCCCCAACCTCCCCGCCGCGTTACCATACGCCACATGAACGATACGCTGCGCTCGCGAACCCGCGTCGTCGTCACCGGCCTGGGCGCTATCACCCCCGCCGGCCAGACCGTCGAAGAATTCTGGCAGAACCTCGTCGCCGGCCGCTCCGGCATCGGCCACCTCACGATGGTCGACCCCGCCGGCTACCCCTGCAAGTTCGCGGGCGAAATCAAAGACTGGGACCCGACCCGCTACATCGAGCGCAAGGCCGCCCGCCGCATGGCGCGCTTCAGCCAGCTCATGGTCGGCGCCGCCGCACAGGCCATCGACGACGCCCGGCTCGACCTCGATGCCGAGGACCGCGACCGCCTCGCCGTCCTCATCGGCAACGGCGGCGGCGGGTACCCCGATATCCAGGAAGCCGCCCGCACACTCTTCGAACGCGGCGGCATGCGCATCGACCCCCTCTTCTTCGCCCGCTCCCTCGGGAACATGGCCGCCGCCCAGGTCGCCCTCCAGTTCGGCCTCCGCGGGTACAACGGCACGATCGTCACCGCCTGTGCTGCCGGCACCCAGGCCATCGGCGAAGCCGCCATGCTCATCCGCTCCGGCCGCGCCGAGGTGGTCGTCACCGGCGGCTGCGAAGCCGGGATCTCCGAACTCGGCCTCGCCGGTTTCTCCGTCATGCGCGCCCTCACCAGCTACGACGGCCCCCCCGAAGAAGCCTCCCGCCCCTTCGATGCCCTCCGTGACGGCTTCGTCCCCTGTGAAGGGGCTGGCGCCCTCATCCTCGAATCCGAAGCCCACGCACGCGCCCGCGGCGCCCGCGTCTACGCCGAGATCGCCGGCTTCGGCTGCACCAACGACGCCTTCCACGTCGCCGCCCCGCCCGACGATGGCGAAGGCGCCGCCCGAGCCATGGCCGAGGCGCTCCGCGACGCCGGCCTCCAGCCCGGCGAGATCGATTACATCAACGCCCACGCCACCAGCACCCCCCTCGGCGATATCGCCGAGACCCGCGCCATCAAGCGCGTCTTCGGCGAAGGCGCCTACCGCATCGCCATCAGCGCCACCAAGTCCCTCATCGGTCACGGGCTCGGCGCCTCCGGCGGCATGGAAACCGTCGCCACCATCAAGACCATCGAAACCGGCACCATCCACCCCACCATCAACCTCCACCACCCCGACCCCGAGTGCGACCTCGACTACGTCCCGAACGTCGCCCGCCAGGCCCCCGTCCGCGCCGCCCTCAAGAACAGCTTCGGCTTCGGCGGCCAGAACAGCAGCCTCGCCATCGTCCGCTACGAGCCCTAGCCCCCGCGCTGGCCCGCCGCCGCCCGAGCGAGCACAGAACGGCCCCGGGAAACCCCCGGGGCCGCAGACCGTTCGACGAACCGGCGCACCGCCCTACACGACCCCCGGCGGCACCTCCACCTCCCCGTCCCGCAGCGGTCGGGCCGTCGGCCGCACGCTCACCTCGAGCAGCTCGGCGATGTCGAACGCCTTGATGGTCCGCTTCTCCTCGTCGGGCTGCACGGCGGGGATGCCGTCCTCGAACATCTGGATACAGAACGGGCACGCCGTCGCCACGATGCTCGCCCCCGTGTTCGCCGCTTCGGCGGCCCGCAGGTGGTTCACCCGCGTGCCCGCCTCCTCCTGCCACATGTTCCCGCCGCCGGCACCGCAGCAGAGCCCCCGCTCCTTCGAACGCGGCATCTCCACCAGCTTTGCCCCCGGGATCGCCTCCAGCACCTGCCGCGGCGTATCGTAAATGCCGTTCCCACGGCCCAGGTAGCAGCTGTCGTGCACCGTGATGGTCGCGCCGTTCCCCTCCTTCGGCTTCAGGTCTCCCTTCGCCAGCAGGAACTGCAGGAAGTCCGCGTGGTGCGTCACCTCCCACTTCCCGCCGAAATCGGGGTACTCGTTCCGGAACGTGTTGAAGCAGTGCGGGCAGCTCGTGATCACCCGCTTCACGCCCAGCTCGTTCAGCGCGTCGGCATTCGCCTGCGCCATCGTCGCGAAGAGGAACTCATTCCCCAGCCGCCGGGCCGGGTCCCCGTTGCACGTCTCGGCCTGCCCGAGCACGCCGAAGCTCACGCCGGCTTCCAGCAGCAGCTTCGTCACCGCCTGCGTAATCGGGATGTTCCGCTCCACGAGCGCGCCCGAGCAGCCGACCCAGTACAGGTACTCCTGCGAACCGTCGTAAATCGGCACATCGATGCCCTGCGCCCGCAGCTGCTCAATCCAGGTCTCGCGCGTCAGCTGCGTCCCCCGCCACGGGTGGCCGCGCTGCTCCAGGTTCTGGAGCGCCGCCTGCGCCGTCGCCGGCACCCGCGCCTGCTCCATCACCAGGTACCGCCGCATCTCCACGATCGGCGGCACGTGCTCTACCAGGACGGGGCACTCCTGCATACAGGCGCCGCAGGTCCGGCACGCCCAGAGCGTCTCGTCCTTGATGTAGCCGCCCACCAGCGGCTCCAACTCCTCCTCCGGGTTCTTCCCCTTCAGGATGAGCGGCCCCGCATGGTTCATGTACGTCTTGATGTCCTGGATGAGCGCCATCGGCGAAAGCGGCTGCCCCGCCGTATACGCCGGGCAAACCTCCGTGCAGCGGCCGCAGCGCACACACGTATCCGCATCGAACAGCGTCTTCCACGTGAAATCCTGCAGCCGCCCGGCCCCCAGCCCCGCACCTTCTTCGATGAGCTTCTCGATATCGCCCATCGGCTCCAGGTAGAGCGGCGTCGTCGGCCGCTTGAAGAACGCGTTCACCGGCGCCAGCGCGATGTGCCGGAACTTCGTCAGCGCCATCAGCGTCAGCAGCCCGAACGCCGCGACCACGTGGAACCACCACCAGGCCACGTGGAAGTCCAGCAGCGTCTCCGGCGAAACACCTCCCAGCGCCTTCGCCACCACGTACCCCGCCGGCGACCACCTCGACCACGACTCGTTCCCCGCCGGGATTTCGTCGCCGCCGAGCCGCAGCCCCTCCACGATGATCCCGCTGAACAGCACCACCCCGAGCAGCCCCACGATGATCGCGTCCTCTGCCCCGCGCCGGTCCCAGTTCAGCTTCGCCGGCGGCGAAACGTACCGCCGGTACACCGCCATGCCGATGCCGACGAGCCCGACCACCCCGAACACGTCGCCCACGAGCGAGTACACCAGGTACGTCCCGCCCGTCAGGAAAAGGTGCTCCTTGTCCATCCCGAGGACGATCGGTGCGTAGTCGTCGATCGCCAGCAGGATCGTCACGATCGTCAGCACCACGAAGCTCGAGTAGATGCACCCGTGCATCACGCCCGCGAACCGGTCGTTCTTCACCCGGCTCGTCCCTGCGCCGAGCGTCAGCATGTTCGTAATCCGGCCGCTCAGGCTCTGGTTCACCCGGTGCGGCTTCCCCAGCCGCCACACCCGCATCCGCTGCAGGAGCGCCCCGAAAATCACCGCCATCGAAACCGTGAAGATGAAGTACATCAGCCACGGCGTCGTGATGTTGAAAAACACCTCGCGCGAGGCGTCCGTCGTGCGGGCCGTTTCGATGGCCGAAATCGCCGCCAGGACCGCCACCGGGACGACGATGCCGCCCCAGCTCCCGCGCAGCCGTGTTCCCCTCCGGCCCGTTCCCCCACTGCCGGTCATCGAACTGTTCGTCATACCACGCGTTCCCGTACCAGGTTTCGAAGGTGCGCGCCGGCAGTGCCCCGGCACGCACGATGTAGCCGCATCCTACCCGAGCCACCCCTTCGGTGCGAACCCCGTTCGCTGACCCATCAGGGGACGCCCCGGGCACCGGAAAGGCTCACCCAAATACAGCGCCCCGGCCGGGGGCCGGGGCGCTCCTCCGGTTCGCCCGTGCGCTGGCCCGCTACGCCTTCCCCGCCGGGATGTCATTCGTCGGCGTCCCGTACAGCTTCCGCAGGTCCGTCTTCAACACCTTCCCCATCACGTTCCGCGGCAGCTCATCCACCACCGCCACATACTGCGGCGCCTTGAACGACGCCAGGCGCGACTTCGCGTAGGCCGTAATCTCCTCCGGCGTGATCGTCGCGCCCGGCTTCAGGACCACGACCGCCTTCACCACCTCGCCCCACTCCACGTCCGGCACGCCGATGACGGCTGCCTCCTCGATCGCCGGGTGGTCTTCGAGCACGTTCTCGATCTCCCCGGGCGAAATGTTCTCCCCGCCGCGGATGATCAGGTCCTTCTTCCGCCCCGTGATGTACAGGTAGCCGCCCTCGTCCAGCTTCCCCACGTCGCCCGTGTGCAGCCACCCGTCGATGATCGCCGAGGCCGTCGCATCCTCCTGCTTGTAATACCCCTTCATCACGCGGTCCGAGCGGACGCAGATCTCGCCCTCCTCGCCCGGCGGCAGCGGCCGGTTCCGTTCGTCCATGATCGCCAGCTCCACGTCCGGCATCGGCTTTCCCACCGAGCGGAGCCGCTGTTCCTTGATTTCCGTGTCCGTGCTCAGGTCGTGGTCCTCCGGCCCGAGGAACGTCAGCGTCGCCGTCGATTCCGTCTGCCCGTAGGCGTTGATCAGCCCAATACCCTTCGGCGGGAAGATGTCGCACGCCTTCCGCACCACTTCGTACGGCATCGGCGCCGCCCCGTACGTAATCTGCTTCAGCGACGAGATGTCGTACGTCGCGAATTCCGGCACCTCCATGATCCGCTTCAGCATCGTCGGGACGACGAACGCGTGCGTCACCCGCTCCTGCTGCACCGCCTGCAGCCACAGCTCCGGCGCAAACTGCGGCAGAATCACCAGCGTCCGCCCCATCCACACCCCCAGCATCATCGAGGTCGCCCCCGCCACGTGGAAGAACGGCGCCGAGACCAGCAGCTTCTCGTGCGTCTCCGGGTCCGCCGGCGGCTGGTTCGTCACGTACGCCGTCATGTCGAGGAACGTCAGCTGCACACCCTTCGGCTGCGCCGTCGTGCCCGACGTAAAGATGATGATCGTCGCATCCTTGTCGTCGACCTCCGTCCAGATTTCGTCCTCGGCTCCGCTCTCCAAAAGCTCCTCGTAGCGCAGGTAGCCGTCCGCTGCCCCGCCGAGGCTCACGTAGTGCTGCACCGTCGTCAGCGTTGGCCGAATCCGCTCCACCAGCTCCCGATACCGGTCCGAGACCAGCAGCACCTTCGTCTCGCTTACGTTCACCATGTAGGTGAGCTCTTCATCCTTCGCCCGGTAGTTCAGCGGTACGAAAGTCGCGCCCACCATCGCCGTCGCGTAGTAGCTGATGACGAAGTCGGCGCTGTTCACCGCCATGATGGCGACGTGGTCGCCCTTCCCGACCCCGAGGCCCTGGAACGCGTTCGCCAGCTTGCAGACCTGCCGGTACATCTCGGCGTAGGTCAGCCGCTTGCCCCCGCCATTCCCGTCGAAATCCACCAGCGCCTCCCGGTCCGGGACGACTGACGACGTGATCTGCAGGAATTCGATCGTATTCATTCAGACTCCGTGGAAAAAACGTAGGGACACCCTTGTGGCCGCCGATTCTACCCGAACCTGTCATCCCGGGCGAACCGCCCCGCCCGGCTCCCCGCCTGCCCCCTTGACACCTTCCCCCCGGTTTCCTCACCATCCCGGCCAGCATCTTGGCCGCCAGGCCAAAATCCCGAGGCTGCCCATGTCCGCCGACTCCGCCCCCGGCAGCGCCCGCCCCGTCTGGTGGAGCCGCCAGTACATCGAACCCTTTACCCTCGACGACGCCGAAATCCAGCGCATCCTCCGCGAGTCCTCCCGCGCCGCCGTCGCCTGGGTCACCAAATCCTGCGAACCCGTCGTCGCCCAGATGTCGTACTGCTGGTACGACGACCACATCTGGATCACCTCCACCCCCAACCGCGATAAGTACCGCGCCCTCGAGCGAAACCCCGCCATCTCCCTCTCCATCTTCGACCCCGCCGACTGGTTCAAGCAGGTCACCGTCCGCGGCCGCGTCACCTTCTTCCATGACCGCGAATCCGTCCGCCGCTTCATCCACGAACTCATCACCGCCGGCGGCCGCCGCACGGTCCCCGAGGACGTCTACCAGCGCGAGTTCGCCCGCTTCGACAGCCCCGAGCGCGCCGTCATGCGCGTCGATATCGAACGCATCCGCAGCTACGACGGCCGCAAAATGTGGCAGACCGAGGCCGAGGGCCTCGACCCCTGGAGCGCAGCAGCCCCGTAGCTGACCGCCGCACCGCGCGGTAGCATGCGCCCGCGATGCTCCACGTCCTTAGCTACGACTACGTCCCCGATATCCTCGAGCGGCGCGAGCCCCATCGGCCCGCCCACCTCGCCCTCATCCGCGAGTACCACGAAGCCGGCCGCCTCCGCCTCGCCGGCGCCATCGGCGACCCCGTCCGCGGCGCACTCATCGTCTTCAGCGACCCCGACGCCGCTGCCGACTTCGTCCTCCGCGACCCCTACGTCCTCAACGGCCTCGTCACCGCTCACCGCATCGAGCCCTGGCACGTCGTCATCGGCGCCTGAGCCCCCCGCTCGCCGCGTCCTGCACGGCATCCACCAGTAGGTTCAGGCTCAGCACCACGGCCGTCAGCACCGCCGCCGGCCCGATGAGATAGAACGGCGCCTCCCGCAGGTACTGCCGCGACGCATTCACCATCCCCCCGAGCGACGGCTCCGGCGCCTGCACCCCCAGCCCGAGGAAGCTCAGCGCCGCCTCGATGAAAAACGCCACCCCCAGCATCAGGGCCAGGTGCGTCGCCAGTGGCTCCCACGCATTCCGCACCACGTGCACCACCGCAATCCGCGGCGTCGAGGCCCCCAGCGCCCGCGCCGCGAGCACGTAGTCCCGCGTCATCTCCGCCCGCGCCTGTCCCCGCGCCAGCCGCGCGAACGATGGGACCATGAAGAGGAACAGCGTCAGCCCCACGCCCGTCTTCCCCGGGCCCGTCACCGCCAGGATACCGAGCGCCAGCAATAGCCCCGGGAACGCCAGCCAGACGTCGACCAGCCGCATCACCAGCCCATCGAACCACCGCCCAATGACCCCCGCCGCCATCCCCAGCGCCGCCCCCGCCAGCGCCCCCGGCACCACCGCCGCCGCCAGGACGACCGCCGACCCCCGCAGCCCGGCAAACGTCCGCGCAGCCACGTCCCGCCGCAGCTCGTCCGTCCCCAGCGGGTGCGCAAGCGAAGGCCCCAATAGCCGGCCGGGCGCCGTCTGCTCCACCGGGCCCGGCAGCGTCGCCCACGCGATGACGGTCAGCGCCCCGAGCGCCGCCAGCAGCCCCAGCGCCAGCCAGCACCGCCAGTCGCGGGCAAGCGCCCTGCCCGTCCGCCCGCTCATCGCCGCAACCTCGGGTCTGCCAGCCCGGCTGCGATGTCCGCCGCCAGGTTTACCAGCACGAACACCAGCACGAACACCAGCACGACCCCCTGCACGACCGGCACGTCACGCTGGCGAATCGCCGTCACCGCCAGGTAGCCGACCCCCGGCCGCGTGAACACCTGCTCGATCACGATCGTCCCGGTGAGCAGCTGCCCCACCTGCAGGGCAGCAATCGTCGTGACCGGCACCAGCGCATTCCGCAGCCCGTGCCGAAAGAGCACCGTCCGCTCCGCCAGCCCCTTCGCCCGCGCCGCCCGGATGTACTCCTGGCAGAGCACCCCCGCCAGGCTCGACCGGGTGAACCTGGCCAGCACCGCCCCCATCGCCACCGCCAGCGTCACCGCCGGCAGCGCCAGCGAACGCAGCCCGCCGACCGGGTCCTCCAGCACCGGCACCCGCCCCGAGGCCGGGAGCCAGCCGAGCCCGATAGCGAACAGCCAGAGCAGCAGCGTCCCAACCACGAACGACGGCACCGAAATCACCACCGAGACGGCCACCGCCAGCGCCCCGTCGACCCGGCCGCCGGCTGCCGCCTGCACCACCCCCAGGGGGATGCCCAGCGCCAGCGCCAGCAAGTAGGCCGCCACGGCCAGCTCCAGCGTCGGCGGCAGCGCCGCCCCGACCAGCTGCCGCACCGGCATCCCCCGCGAAATCGACGTCCCCAGGTCGCCCCTGGCGAGCCCCGCCAGCCACTCGCCGTACCGTACCAGCAGCGGCCGGTCCAGCCCGAGCTCCGCCCGGATCTCCGCCACCCGCTCCGGGCGGGCATCTTCTCCAGCAATCAGCTCCGCCGGGTCACCGGGCACCAGGTCCAGCGCGCCGAACACCAGCAGCGAAGCCGCGAACAGCAGCGGCAGGCTCGCCGCGAGCCGCCGAACCACGAACAGCGCCATCTTCGGCACCTCCTCCCGGGGAAGGCCGCGCGGGCGAGAGGGGAGGGAGACCCGCGCGGCCCCCAGCGACAGGACTGGCTAGGCCTTCAGCCAGATGCGCCCGAAATTCGGTGCCTGCAGCGGCATGATGAAGTACTCATCGAACCCCCGCACGGCGTCGCTCACCACGTCCAGCGCCCCGGAAGGCTCCAGCGGCGAAATCCACGGGTCCTCCAGCCAGAGCCGGTTGAACCGCCGGTACAGCTCCTTCGCCTCCGGTCCCAGCGGGTCCACCGTCCCGATCTTCGCCAGGATGTCCTTCAGCTCCGGGCTCTCCTGGTACATCTGGTTCGGGATCGCCACGTTGAAGTTGTTCTGCAGCGCCGACGCCGGCACCGGGTCCGAGAAGTTCATCCCCGCCACGAACATGTCCGTGTGCTGCCGCTGCCGCGTCGCCGCGATGAACGCCGCCGTCTCCATCAGCTTCGGCGCAATCTCGATGCCGACCGCCTTCAGGTTCTCCTTCACGATCAGCACGCTCGCCTCGCTCCGCTGGGTGTACGGGACCACCAGCGGCGCACCCTGGCTGAACCCCGCCTGCCGCAGCAGCGCCTTCGCCTTCTCCGGGTCGTAGTACGGTTTGTCGAGCTCCGGGTCGTACGCCGGCGAATACTCCGGCCAGATCTGCGCCGTCGCCGCGTAGAACCCCTCGCCGACCTCCTTCGCGATCCGCTCCCGGTCGACCGCCCAGAACACCGCCTGCCGCACCCGCGGGTCTGCCAGCTGCGGGTTCTTCACGACCATCCCGAGGAACAGCCCGCCGATGCGCGGCGCCTTCCGAACCCGGTCCCGGAACCGCTTCGCGTCCGCCCCAGGCAGCCGGAAGGCGATGTCCAGCTCCCTCGCCTCGAACGCCGTCGCGGCGGCCGTCTCATCCGTGAAGATCCGCGCCTCCACCCGGTCGAGGTACGGGCCGCCCTCCTGCTCGTGCAGGTGCCAGTTCCGGTTCGGCACGAAGATGAGCGACGTCCCCGGCGTCCACTTCTCCAGCGCGTACGGGCCGGTGCCGTTCAGCCCCTCGCCCGCCAGCATCTTCGGCAGCGTCGCCTCCTTGTGGATGTTCAGGCTGGCGAAGTACCCCGTCATGTCCCAGCGCGGCCGGTCGAACGTGAACTCCATCGTCCGCTCGTCCAGCTTCTTCCGCTCTTTGATCGCCTTCGCCAGCACGCTCGGCGTCCCCGCGACGGTCACCCCGAACTTCTTCGCGTCCAGCGAGAAGTCGATGCTGAAGAAGACGTCCTCTACCGTCAGCGGCGACCCGTCGTGGAAGGTCACCCCGGGCTTCAGCCGCACCGTCAGCTTCGTCCGGTCCCCGCTGTACTCGAACTGGTCGACCAGCACGAACTCCGGCTTCGTGACGTCCTTCCGGTAGCGCAGCAGCGGCTCGTGCACCAGCCAGGGCAGAATCCGGTTCGTCGGCGCGACCACCCACGGGTAGCCGCCGTTCAGCACGATGTCCCCGGTCTGGTTCATCCGGAGCGTCCCGCCGCGCCGCGGCGTCGGGCTCCCTGCCGGGGCGCCCGCCGGTTGCGTCCCGCCCGGGGTCGTCCCCGCACCGCCCGTATCGTCGTCATCGTCCGAGCCGCAGCCCACCGCCGCGAAGGCGGCGAGCCCGGCCGTCGTCGTCCCCGCAGCCGCGAGGAGGTGGCGCCGCGACAGGCGCCGTTCGAGCGAACGTTCGCGTTCCATCATGTCCTGCAAACCTCTCGGGATGCCCGGCCGCCGCCGCGGCGGCCGGGCGGAATGTCGTCGTTGTCAGCGTTGGCCAGGCTGCCTGCCGGTCAGCCCATCTGCGGTTTCATCGCATAAATCCGGCGGATGTCGATTTCGACCTCCACCGTCTCCGATTCGTGCCGCACCGCCTCCGTCCCCGGGACCGGCCGGGCCGTCCCGTACACCATCGCGACGGCGCCATCGAGGTTCTTCGAGAGCGCCACCCGCGGGTTCGCCGCGATGTCCCGCGCCCGCACCGAGCCCGTGAACATCCGCATCGTCAGGCGGCCGTCCGGCTGGAAGTCCGCGTGGATCACGGCGATGTGCGGCTGGCCGTTCGGCCCCACCGAGGCGATCGTGCACCAGCGCTGCGCCCGCCACATCTCGAGGAACTGCTCCGCGCTCAGCCGCCAGTCCGGGCGGGCGAACACCCGCGCCACCTCCGGGCCGGCCGTCGCCGCCGACCGGTCCAGGACCGCCTGGATGCGCGTCACCAGCTCCGCCGGCCAGGTCACCGTCTCAGCTTCAGTCATGCTCGATACCTCCCTGTACAGCCAGCGCCGCCGCTGCCGCCCGGGCGAGCGCCGTCTCTGCGTCCCGCGGGGTCACGCCCGGGTGGTTCCGCTCCCGGGCGACCGCCTCCGCAGCCTCGACCATCGGCAGCAGGTCCTCATCCGTATACCCCAGCCGGAGCATCATCCGGCTGAACAGGTGCGGCAGGTGGCTGCACCAGTGCAGCGGTCTCCCTGCCAGCAGGTCGTGCACCGGCGCCTCGTACGGCAGCGCCGCCCGGATCGTCTCCGCATTCCGGGCCGCGGCCGCCGCGTTCGCCCGGAACGCCGCCGCCCGCGCCTGCGAATCCTTCTTCCCCGCCGCGATGAGCTCCAGCCGCCGCTCCTCGATCCCCGCCGTGAGCCCGGCGAAGCGCGGGTCGACTTCACCGGGCGGGACGTACCCCGCCGCCCGCGCCAGCCGCCCCATCGCGACCGAGTAGTCGAGCAGCGTCACGGCCTCGTGCCCGTTCTCCCGGGCAACCGCCTCGACCTCCCGGATGACCGCGGCGAGCGCCTCGACCGGCACGGTACCGTCGCTCGCACCGCCCGCGACCAGGTCCTCGGCCTTGAACTCCCACGGCATCCCGAACAGCGGCCGCACGACCTCGTGGGCCACCACGTTGAACGGCTTCTCTTCGAACTGGCAGATACGGGTCTGCTCCCGCGGGCAGAGCCGGCAGCCCTCCCGCATCATCCCCTGGAAGATCGGCAGCAATTCGCCCGGTGAAATCGTGGTCATCCGCTCGGCATCGCGGATGAGCGATTCCCACGCCGGGCCGCACCCGCCATGCGCGGCGGATGAAACCTGCGGTTGCATCGCAATCACTCCCTGGTAGCGAACGCTCCCGGGCCGCACCGGCCCGGGGCAAGGTCAAACCGGACGCAGGGCCAGGGACGAACCTCGCGGCGGGGGGTCAGTCATGTCGAGCATTGCTGGCCGCAGCCCGTCCCGCTCCCGCGCGCGGACCGCGACCCATGCCCCGGTCCCGAGCAGCAGGAGGACCGTCTCGAGCAGCATCGTCACGGGCGCCGCCCCGCCCACCCGCGTCTCCGCGCAGCTCGCGGCCGATGCGTGGCAGTGCGCTTCGTGGTCATCGCCGTGGCTGTGCGCCGCCCCGTCAGTGTGCGCGTGACCGCCCCCTGCGCCCGGCGGCGGCCCGCTGAAGGGAACCCGCAGCTCGAGCCCGGTGCCAGGCACCGCGAACGACATCTCGGGCCAGTGCCCGAAGAACGCCACCATCGGGAGGAGGCTCAAAAGGAGCGCCGGGGCAGCCAGCCGCTGCACACACCGGGGCATTGTGCATGCCTTCACGAATCGCCTCCCGCCGCATTCTGATTTCGCAGTCCCACCCTGTCAATACCGCGTCTCAGGTGCGCCTTGGCCCCCGCCTCCCGCCTTCCGCGCCCGCGAGGGCTGCACCCGCTTCGGTTCGCCCGGCGCCTTCGGGAAGTGCGGCGGGTACGGTGCATCGCCGAGGCCCGCCCGCTCCTGCTCCGCCGCCAGTGCCAGCAGCGGCTCCAGCGAATACGCCCGCGCATCGATTCCCGCCATCGCGTCACCCCGCTCCGCAAACCGTGCCGGCACCGTCGCCACGGTGAACGCCGCCGGCTCCGCGCCCGGCAGCTCCGTCCACGTCACCGGCATCGAAACCTGCGCGTTCGGCGTCGGCCGCACCGAATAGGCCGACGCCACGGTGCGGTCGCGCGCGTTCTGGTTGTAATCGATGAACACCCCGTGCCGCTCCTCCTTCCACCACGCCGTCGTCACCAGCCCGGGCGCCCGCCGCTCCGCCTCCCGGCCCAGCGCCAGCGCCGCCCGGCGCACGGCCGTGAACTCCCATCGCGGCAGGATACGAACGTAGACGTGGATGCCCCGGCTCCCCGACGTCTTCGGGTAGCCCTCCAGCCCAAACTCCCGCAGCAGCTCGCCCACGAGCAGCGCCGCCTCCTTCACCTGCCCGAAGCCCGCCCCCGGCGTCGGGTCCAGGTCGAACCGCAACTCGTCGGGGTGCTCCGTATCGTCCGCGCGCACCGGCCACGGATTCAGGTCGATGCAGCCGAGGTTCACCGCCCAGGCGAGCCCCGCCAGGCTGTCGACGACCGGCAGATTCGTCCACCGGCCGCTCGGGAACATCACCCGGGCCGTCCGGACGTAGGGCGGGAGCCGCGGCGGCGCCCGCTTCTGGAAGAACGGCGGCGCCCCGGCGCCATCCACGAACCGCTTCAGCACCATCGGCCGGTTCGCCACCCCCCGCAGCGCCCCCTCGCCCACTGCGAGGTAGTACCGCACCAGCTCCAGCTTCGTCAGCCCGGTCGCCGGGAAGAACACCTTCCCCGGGTTCGAGACCGGCACCTCGATGCCGCCGGCATCCACCAGCACCCTCTCCCCGGCCATGGGCGCAGTATACGTTCCGCACAGTTGACGGCAAAAAAGCCTTGCTATACTTTTCCTCCATTCCGCGCCCGGAGGCCAGCCATGTCCGCCCGCCTCATTCCCCATCTCTGGCTCGAATCCCGCGCTGAGGAGGCCGCCGCCCGGTGTGAAACCCCCTCCGCGCCCTAGCCCGCCCGCGTACACGTCTGCAGCCGCGCCCTCGCCGGGGCAGGAAGGAGACCATCACATGCCCGGCACCACCCTCCTCGTCGGCACCCGCAAAGCCTTCTTCATCTACCGCTCCGACCCCTCCCGCGAACGCTGGGAGCTCTCGCCCCCGATGCTCAAGGGCACCTCCGTCTACCAGGCCGCCGTCGATGCCCGCCGGCGCCCCGCGCGCCTCCTCCTCGCCGCCAACCACTGGGCCTGGGGCCGCTCCATCGCCCGCAGCGACGACGGCGGCCAGACCTGGGAGCAGCGCTCCCCCGGCCTCGGTTTCCCCCAGGACATGGGCATCACCATCGACAACGTCTGGGGCATCACCGCCGGCCACCCCGCCGCGCCCGGCATCACCTGGGCCGGCACCCAGCCCGCCGGCCTCTTCCGCTCCGCCGACTGGGGCGAAACCTGGGAGCCCGTCGACGAGCTCAACCGTCTCCCCGACCGGAAGTTCTGGTACATGACCGGCGGCGGCCAGTCCGCCCTCACCGCCATCGAGCTCGACCCCCGCACCCCCAACCGCATCTTCGTCAACATCGCCGCCGGCGGCTGCTACTGCAGCGAAGACGGCGGCCGGACCTGGGAGCCCCGCTGGCACACCGCCATCGCCACCAGCCCCGAAGTCCGGGAGATGTTCGAAAAAATCAACGAGATGTTCCCCGAGATGGCCGACCAGTTCCCCGCCCCGGAGGGCGTCGACCCGCTCGCCGCCAACGAATTCCACCGCCTCCGCCTCGACCCCAAGCACCCCGACCGCCTCTGGGGCCAGGGCCACGTCGGCGTCTTCCGCTCCGACGACGGCGGCCGCCAGTGGCACGACGTCACCCGCGGCCTCCCCTCCTTCCACGGCTTCCCCCTCGCCGTCACCAAGCAGGGCCGCGACGCCGTCTTCGTCGTCCCCCTCGAAATGGAGGCCGACAACTTCCGCGTCGTCAACGGCCAGTTCGCCGTCTACCGCACCGCTGACGCCGGCGCCACCTGGGAGCGCCTCACCCGCGGCCTCCCCGGCCCCCACGATTACCAGAGCGTCTACCGCGACGCCATGGACACCGACGGCATCGACCCCGAGGGCGTCTACCTCGGCACCACCAACGGCGAGGTCTACTACGGCCGCGAATGGGGCGAATCCTGGGTCCGCCTCCCCGGCACCCTCCCGCCCATCCTCTCCGTCACCGCCGTCCCCAGCGACCTCCTCTGAGCCGCCTCCGTCAGCCGTTCCGCCGGATGTAGTCGATCATGTCCACGCTCTCCGGCGGATACCCCGCCGCGGTCAGCAGCGCGGCCGCCTCCGCACGGTGGTGCGTCGAGTGGTTGAATACGTGGAGAATCAGCTGCCAGAGCGGCCGCTCGTCCGGCACCGGCGGCTGATTCCGCCGATACCGGCAGACCGCCAGCAGCTGCGCCTCGTCCAGCTCCGCGAAGAACCGCGCCCGCTCCTCACGGTGCCCTTCCCAGGCCGCCCGGACCGCCGCGACCGTCGGCCACGTCCCCGGCCCGTCCAGTTTCGCCTCCGCGTCCCCCAGCCACCGCCGAAGCCAGTGCCGCTCCGAGGCCACCAGGTGCGCCAGCAGGGCGTGCAGCGAACCGTCCCCGTAGCTCCCCGGGATGCGCGCCCTCGCCGCCGCCTCGCCGGCCGCCTCCGCCGCCCGCAGGATGCGGCCGTTCGCCCAGTCATGGAACTCCGCCGTAAAGCGGATCAGTTCGAGCGAAACCGGGCCGTCCACGCGGCCATCATAGAACGCCAGCTGCCTAGGCGACCCCCGCCGGGAACGTCGTCGGGATCTTCGCCGCCATGTCGAAGTACTCCTGGAACGTCTGGTTGAACCGGTAGAACGTATCCCGCCGGTGATAATCCTTCCCCCGCGCGAACTCCTCCGCGCTCCGCAGGTCAAGCGAATTCAGCGTGTACTCGTGCGTCGCCCGCCCGTTCCGCTGGATATCCTCGATCATCTCCCGCCACGCCTCCGGCGATTGCACCAGCACGAAATCCAGCTCCTCCGCCCGTTTCGCATCGATCTCTTTCACGTCCTTCACTTCGAACGCTTCGAAGTCAATCTCGAAGAAGCGGTCTCCCACCTGCACCCCCATCTCCGCATCGCACGTCCCCAGCCGCTTGAAGCTGTCCGAGGCATTCAGCAGGTCGGCCGCCGCGCGGAACCACTCGACCGAAGGAAACTCAGGCATCGCGTCACCTCCAGGGCAGGGCACATGGCGCCGGCCGGCGCCATCCCGGTGTGGCCGGGAGTGTAGCCGGTTCCGCCCCGCCTGTCAGGCCGCCCAACCCTCGACACCCCGGCCCCGCCGCGGCAGAATCCCGCCCATGGCAACCGTCCAGACCGTCCTCGGCCCCGTCGATGCGGCCGCCCTCGGCGTCACCCTCAGCCACGAACACATCCTCGTCGGCATGGGCGAAGACAACCACCACTACCCCTGGCGGTTCGACTGGGAAGCCACCCGCCAGAACACCATCCGTGAACTCCGCGAAGCCCGCGAAGGCGGTATCGGCACCATCATCGACCTCACCACCCCCGACCTCGGCCGCGACGTCCAGTTCGTCCGCGACGTCGCCCGCGAAGCCCGCATCAACGTCGTCGCTGCCACCGGCATCTGGCGCGATATCCCCCGCTCCTTCTGGACTCGCGACCCCGATGAAATCGCCGACATCTTCGTCCACGAAATCGAAGTCGGCATCGGCACCACCGATATCCGCGCCGGCGTCATCAAAGTCGCCAACGACATGGGCGGCGTCACCCCCGAAGCCGAGCGCGTCCTCCGCGGCGCGGCCCGCGCCTGCAAACGCACCGGCATCCCCATCTCCACCCACCAGTGGGCCCCCGAAGAAGTCGGCTGGCAGCAGGTCCGCATCTTCGAAGAAGAAGGCGTCCAGATGGACCGCGTCGCCATCGGCCACAGCGCCGATACCACCGATGTCGCGTACCTCGAACGCCTCCTCCAGCGCGGCGTCTTCCTCTCCATGGACCGCTACCCCGGCGCTCCCGGCCGCCCCACCTGGGAGCAGCGCAACGCCACCGTCAAAGCCCTCATCGACCGCGGCTGGGCCGACCGCCTCATGCTCGGCCACGACTACGCCCCGATGCCCATCGTCAAAGGCCAGCAGCCGCCCCCGCCGCAGGGGCCCACCCGCTACCTCTTCGTCTCCACCGTCGCCGTGCCCGCCCTCCTCCGCGACGGCGTCCCCCCGGAGACCATCGACACCATGCTCCGCGACGTCCCCCGCCGCTTCCTCACCGGCAGCGCGTAGCCGCGGCCCCGGGGGCCTCAGTTCACCCCGTCCGAGGCCGCCAGCAGGGCGGAAAGCCGGAACGGCAGCACCGGCCCCAGCTCCACGTCGACCCGCTGGCCGCCCGGCGCGAAGCTCGGCTCCTGCAGCGCGAACCGGCGCACCGCCGGGAACCACAGCCGGATGGGCAGCCCCGGGCTGCCGCACCCCGGCCGCTGCCCCGGTCGACTCCCGTCCGCAAGCACATCCACCACGTAGACCGTCCTTCCCACGTCCGATGCCGGCGTACCCGGCCCCGCCGCCGCCACCTGCGTCATGCCCTCGCCGCAGGCCTTCCCGTTCACCAGCGCAACGACCGGCTGGACCGCCGGGTCGAGATTCGCCCCGTCGGCCTCCACGATGCCGTACGGCCACGCAAAATCCGGCGGCCCGGGCGGCTCCTGCGCCTCCGAAACGGCCGTGAACACGAGCGCCGCGACGAGCAGCCCGGCGGGGAGAACCGGCCGGAGCGCCCTGCCGCGGCGCCGCATCGTCATCTCCCGAGTATCGCTAGTTGGTGCCGTCCTTCGCCACCTGCGGGCCGATATTGCGCGGCGTCAGCTGCGGCCCCAGCCCCGTCAGGTTCCGCTGCGCCGGGCCGGCCCCGCTCCAGGTGGCCGTGTCCGTCGCCATCTGGCGGTTCCCCACGAAGTAGAACTGCACCGTCCGCCCGGGCGCGCCGCAGCCGGCCAGCTGACTGTCGGCGATGACGTCCACCGCGTACACCACCCCGGAGCCGTCGGCGATGGTCTGGCCGACCCCGCACGTCTGCGAACTCCCGCCGCTCGACACGATCGCCAGGACCGCCTGGCCCGGGCCCACACCCGATGGCACCGAACCATAGAACGTTGCCGGCGGCGAGGGCGGCGCACCCTGGGCCGCCACCAGCGCAGGAATCGCAGCCATCGCAACCGCGACGGTACCAATCACCGGGAGAATCGCTCGCTTCATGTCGCCTCACTGGGGAGCGGGAATACACTCGCAGCTAGCAGCGTAGGCGGCGAAGATTATGCGGGCAACCCAAAAATCCCCGCCCTGCGGGGGCCCGCCGCACTGTTTACGGATAGTTTACAGCCCGCCCGTGAGGCCCTCCATGCCGGCCCTCAGCGCCCTCCGCAGCACGCTCCGCCCCATCGGCCGCCCCCTCCGCGCCGGCCTCGCACCACTCCGCCGGGCACGCTGGCGCGCCCGCTACCTCCGCGATGGCATCGAAGGCATCGCCATGGAGCTCCGCACGACCGTCACCCACCACGAAGAGCTCCTCCGCTGCTTCGGTGCCCGCGTCGGCCGCGACGTCTCCATCCACGGCCCCCTCCACATCGTCAACGCCAGCCCCGACTTCCGGAACCTCTGCCTCGGCGACCGCGTCCACCTCGGCACCGGCGTCCTCATCGACCTCGCCGACCGCGTCACCATCGACGACGAGGCCACCCTCGCCATGCGCGCCAGCATCATCACCCACCTCGACGTCGGCCCCGGCCCCCTCCGCGAGCGCCGCCCGCGCGAACAGGCCCCGGTCCGCATCGGCCGCGGCGCCTACCTCGGCATCGGCGCCACCGTCCTCCACGGCGTCACCATAGGCGAAGCGGCCACCATCGGCGCCCACGCCCTCGTCGACCGCGACGTCCCGCCCGGCGCGGTTCTCCTCGCCCCCCGCGCTCGCCGCGCCGGTGAACCGCCCGCATGAGCGAGCGCCGCGGCCGCGTCCTCGTCCTCGGCCTCCCCTACTTCGGCCGCCGGCTCGCCGCCGACCTCACCTCCATCGGCTGGCGTGCCCGCTACCTCCCCCACCCCGGGCGCAGCCCCTTCGGCTGGGCGCGCGTCGCCGCTGCCGTCGCCCGCGCCGACATCATCTACCTCATCGGCAGCCGGCTCGACCGCCGCTCCCCCCAGCACCTCCTCACCCTCGTCCGCCGCCGCCCCATCGTCATCCACTGGGTCGGCACCGATGTCCAGCTCGCCCTCGAGGCGCATCGCCGCCGCCAGGCTTCCGCCCGCCTCGCCGAGCGCGCCATCCACTGGTGCGACGCCCCCTGGCTCGGCGAAGAGCTCCGCCAGGCCGGCATCCGCGCCGACTACGTCGCCCTCCCCATCCCCCTCCCGGAGCACGAGCCGCCGCCCCTCCCCGCCCCCTTCACCGTCCTCCTCTATTACCCCGTCGACAGCTTCGACCGGGAAGTCTTCGACTGGCACACGATGTCCCGCCTGCCCGGCGCCTTCCCCGGCATCCGGTTCATCCTCATCCCTTCACCGCCGGAGACGCTGCCCGGCCCGCTGCCGCCCAACCTCGAAGCCCGCGGCTGGGTCGACGACATGGACGCGCTTTACCGCGAGGTCACCGTCCTCATCCGCCTCACCACCCACGACGGGCAGTCCTTCATGGCCGCCGAGGCCCTCGCCCGCGGCCGCTACGTCATCTGGACCTACCCGATGGATGGCGCCATCCAGGCCAGCGGCTTCGATGCCGTCAGCACCGCGCTCCGCCGCCTTCTCGAACGTCACCAGGCCGGCACCCTCGGCCCCAACCTCGAAGGCCGCCGCCGCCTCCTCGACCGGTTCGGCCGCGGCGCTCCCCTCCGCGACATCGACGAGCGCCTCCGCCTTCTCCTCGCCCGTTGATGCCCCCGCCGCCCGCCGCGCTACCATACCCCTCACCATGAAAGCCATCCCCACCCTCTCCGCCGACGAAGAGCGCGCGGCCGCCATCTTCCGCGCCCTCGGCAACCCGGCGCGCGTCGCCATCGTGAGCGAACTCGCCCGCCGCGCCGCCTGCGTCAGCGACCTCGTCGCCGCCCTCCCCCTCGCCCAGTCCACCGTCTCCCAGCACCTCAAAGTGCTCAAAGAGGCCGGCATCGTCCGGGGCGACGTCGAAGGCCCCGGCGCCTGCTACTGCCTCGACCCCGAAGCCATCCGCTGGCTCGCCCGCTTCTGCTACGACCTCTGCTGCCCCCCCGCCGGGGCGGTCGAGGAGCGGGAAGCCCGCTGCTGCCCCTGACCGGGGGAGCCCCGCGTCACCTTTTGCCCGCCCCGCGCCATTACCCCGGGTGAAACCCCCGCGCGAGGCCGATGCCCGTGTTCCGCTTCCTGTTCCCCGTCCGCCGCTGGCGCCGCCCCCGCTGGTTCCGGCGCCGCTTCCGCGCCGCCCCCCGGCTCTGACCCTCACGCTTGCCGGAGGCCGAGCCCCTCGAGGAACTCCAGCAGCAGCCGGTTCACCTCCGCAGGCCGCTCCTGCTGCGTCCAGTGCCCGCACCGCTCCAGGTGCTCCATCCGGATGCCCGGGATGAGCGCCGGCATCGCCGCCGCCATCTCCGGCTTCAGGATCGTGTCGTTCGCCGCCGTCACCATCATCGCCGGCACGTGCAGCTGCGGCCCCCGCGGTGCATCAGCCTCCTCCGCGTTCAGGTCCGCGCCCCGGTACCAGTTCAGCCCGCCCCGGAACCCTGTCCGCCGGTACGTCTCCACGTACACCGCGAGCTCCTCCTCCGGGAGGAACGACCGCCGGTCATCGGGAATCCGCGCCAGCACCCCGCTGCCGTCGCCCCCCACCGTCATGAACGTCGTGAAATCCTCCGCCCGCGTCCAGTCCATGAACACCTTGTGGAACGTCCGCTCCACGTCCGCCTCCAGCTCCGCCTCCGCCACCCCCGGCCGCAGGAAGTACCGCATGTAGAACGTCGCGTCCGTCAGCCCGTGGTAGTCGCGCAGCGCCTCCGTCGTCCGCCGGTTCGAAGGCGGCGCATACGGCGTGTTCAGCCCGACCACCCCCGCCACCCGCTCCGGGTAGCGCAGCGCCATCTGCCACACCACCGCCCCGCCCCAGTCGTGCCCCACGAACACGGCTCGTTCCAGCCCCAGCGCATCCAAAAGCCCCGCCATATCCCCGCAGAGCACCCTCATCGTGTACTCCCCCGGGTCCGCCGGCGCGTCCGTCTCCCCGTACCCCCGCATATCCGGCGCGATTCCCCGGTAGCCCGCATCGGCCACTGCGTGCAGCTGGTGGCGCCACGAATACCACAGCTCCGGGAACCCGTGGCAGAACACCACCGGGAAGCCGTCCCCCGCCTCCGCGACATGCATGCGGATGCCGTTCGTCTCGATGTACCGGTGCCGAATGTCGGCCACGTGCGCCTCCCTGCTGGTAGCTACCGGGCCGTATCCTACACTCCCACCATGGCCGAACTGCGCATCCCCTTCTTCCGCCCCGCCATCGACGACGACGACATCGCCGCCGTCGTCGAAACCCTGCGCAGCGGCTGGCTCACCAGCGGCCCCAACGTCCGCGAATTCGAACGCGAACTCGCCGCCGCCTGCGGCGCCCCCTTCGTCAACGCCGTCAACTCCTGCACCGCCGCCCTCCACCTCTGCCTCCGCGCCTGGGACATCGGCCCCGGCGACGAAGTCATCGTCCCCGCCTACACCTTCTCCGCCACCGCCACCGTCGTTGTCCACACCGGCGCCCGCCCCGTCATCGTCGACGTCCGCGAGCGCGACGCCAACCTCGACCCCGAAGCCTTCGAGCGCGCCATCACGCCACGCACCCGCGCCGTCATCCCCGTCCACTTCGCCGGCGAACCCTGCGAGATGGAGGCCATCCTCGCCATCGCCCGCCCCCGCGGCATCCGCGTCCTCGAAGATGCCGCCCACGCCATCGGCGCCGCCTACCGCGGCCGCCCCATCGGCTCCATCGGCGATGCCACCGCCTTCAGCTTCTACGCCACCAAGAACATCACCACCGGCGAAGGCGGCGCCCTCGCCACCGCCGACCAGGCCCTCTCCGACCGCGTCCGCATCCTCACCCTCCACGGCATGACCAGGGACGCCTGGAACCGCTACGACGCCGGCGGCAGCTGGCGCTATGACGTCGTCGAGTTCGGCTTCAAGGACAACCTCACCGACCTCGCCGCTGCCCTCGGCCGCCGCCAGCTCGCAAAACTCGACCGCCTCACCGAAGCCCGCACCCGCATCGCCATGCGCTACCTCGCCAACCTCCGCGACGAGCCCCTCCTCACCCTGCCCGCCTTCGACGAGGCGAACCGCCACGCCTGGCACCTCTTCATGGTCCGCGTCGATACCCGCCGCTCCCCCGTTCCCCGCGACGAAGTCATCCGCCGCCTCGCCGAGCGCGGCATCGGCACCTCCGTCCACTTCATCCCCCTCCACTATCACACCGCCTACCGCAGCCTCGGCTACCAGCCCGGCGACTTCCCCGTCGCCGAGCGCATCTTCGAAGGAGCCATCAGCCTCCCCATGTTCCCGGCCATGACCGACGCCGACGTCGACATCGTCTGTGAACACCTGCTCGAAATTCTCCGCTCCCCCGCTTGAGTGTTGCCCCCCGCCGGCCGAACAATGCGATAGACGGCCCGGTTCGGCCGCGAGGTATCCGTTGCACGCTCGAGCCCTCCGGCTGGCCGCCGTGGCCCTGCTCCCCCTCGCCCTCCTCGCTTCCTCCTGCGGCGATTCCACGAAGAAGCTCTCCCTCGACCGGTGGGTCGAAGGCCTCTGCAAAGCCGCCGCCGATTTCGAGCGCGCCTCCACCGCTGCCGGCAACGCCCTCGACACCGCCGACCTCGCCGATACGAAGGCCGCCAAGGCCGCCTTCTCTGACTCCATCGCCCGCCAGCGCGACGCCCAGGAGGCCTTCCGCACCGCCTTCGCCGACCTCGGCCAGCCCGATATCGACGGCGGCAAACAGGTCGTCGATGCCTTCCAAAAGCAGTTCGCCGAGAACACCAGGCGCACCGACGACATCGAACAACGCGTCGCCGCCATCCCCGACCGGGCCGACTTCCTCACCGAATTCCGCAAAATCGCCGACGCAGTCGGCCAGCCCGACTTCCGCCCCAGGCTCGAGGCCGTCGCCAGGGACCACCCGGAGGTCAACGACCTCATCGCCGCCATCGATGACGACCCGCCCTGCGCCCGCACCCTCTTCAACACCGGCGCCGCCTCCGAGGCGGAGAAGGAGGCCTGGGTCGCCGGCATCTGCACGGCCCTCTCGACCTGGATCGGTGCCCTCGAATCCGGCGCCAACCGCCTCAACCGGGCCGTAGATTCCGCCACCACCATCCCCGAAGTCGAACGCATCCTCGTCGACTTCTTCGAACAGGGCCTCGCCGATACCCGCGCCCTGAAGCGCGCCATCAGCCAGCTCTCCCCCCCGCCCGTCAGGGATGGCAAGGCCATCCACCAGGTCTTCCTCGACGGCAGCGACGACCTCCTCGCCGCCATGGAACGGCTCACCCGCGAAGCCCGCTCCATCCGCTTCACTTCGATCGACCAGGCGATGGCCGAGTCCGACCGCCTCGCCAGCCTCACCGACCAGCTCTTCTCCGAGGCCGCCGCCACCTTCGACCGGCTCCAGGACTACGACCCCGAAGGCCTCGACGACCTCTTCCAGGCGCTCCCCGAGTGCCAGTTCTGACCGTTATCATGCCCCTTGCGCAGGGCGCGTATACTCCCGCGCATGGCGCAGGCATCCGTCTTCGAATCCGATAACGAACTCCTCCGCCTTGCCCAGGGCCTCCGCAGCGCCCTTGGCGCACCTGCCCCGGTCGCCCAGTCCCGCCGGGTCCTCGTCGGTTTCCGCGGCAAAGCCCGCCTCTTCTACTACCCGCCCGCCGGCGGCCCCCGCCTCCGCACCCCCCTCGTCCTCTTCCCGTACCTCGGCATCTCCCGGCCCTACATCTTCGACCTCCGCCCCGGCGAATCCTTCGCCGAGTTCCTCTCCGCCGAGGGCGTCCCCTTCTACCTGGTCGATTGGGGCATCTTCGGCCCCGAAGACCGCGACCTCGGCCTCGACGACATCATCGCCGACATGATCCCCTCCCTCCTCCGCCAGGCCCTCCGCCACGCCCGTGCCGATGCCGCGACCGTCTTCGGCTACTGCATGGGCGTCCCCCTCACGGCCGCCTCCCTCGCCTTCGACCCGGCCCTCCCGGCCAGGAACTTCCTCGCCATGGTCGGCCCCATCGACTTCTCCATCGGCGAATTCCCCCGCATCACCGACGAGGACCGCTTCGACGTCGATGCCGTCGTCGAAACGTTCGACCTCATGCCCGCCGAGTTCATCCGCACCGGCTTCAAAATGCTCAACCCCCTCGGCGATATCCAGCAGGCCAAATCCCTCCTCCAGAACGCCGCCAACCCCCGGTGGCTCGAGGGCTACAAAGCCATGAACCGCTGGGCCAGCGAATGGGTCCCGCTCCCCAAGCAGTTCTTCCGCCAATGGGTACGCCACTTCTACCAGCGCAACGAACTCCTCCGCGGCGAACTCCGCATCATGGGCCAGCCCGTCGACCTCCGCCGCATCACCGCCCCCATCCTCTGCATCGGAGCCACCAACGACGACATCGTCCCCGCCGCCAGCGCCCGCGCCCTCATCGACGCCGTCAGCAGCACCGACAAACAGTTCCTCGAACTCGAAGGCGGCCACATCAGCGTCATCGCCGGCCGCCGCGCCCGCGGCCAGGTCTGGCCCGCCCTCGCCGAGTGGCTCCGCACCCACGACTGAACCGTTCCCCGCTCCCACCTCCAGCCTCTTCTGCGTATCCCCCGCCCGTCCTACCCTACCCCCGTGCTCGTCGTCCAAAAGTACGGCGGAACCTCAGTCGCCGACGCCGAACGGATCCGCCACGTCGCCGGCCGCATCATCCGTCGCGTCCACCAGGGCGACCAGGTCGTCGCCGTCGTCTCCGCCATGGGCTCCGCCACCGACGACCTCATCGACCTCGCTCTCCAGGTCGCCCCGGACCCCGACCCCCGCGAGCTCGACATGCTCCTCTCCACCGGCGAACAGGTCAGCGTCGCCCTCCTCGCCATGGCCCTCAAATCCCTCGGCCAGGAGGCCGTCGGCCTCACCGGCCAGCAGGCCGGCATCATCGCCCAGGGCCGCCACTACCAGGGCCGCATCTCCCGCGTCGAAGCCGACCGCGTCCGCGCCGAGCTCGCCGCCGGCCGCGTCCCCGTCGTGGCCGGCTACTGGGGCGTCAACGAACACCAGGAGATCTTCACCCTCGGCCGCGGCGCCAGCGACACCACCGCCGTCGCCCTCGCCATCGCCCTCGGCGCCGACCTCTGCGAAAACTGTAAAGACGTCGAGGGCATCTACACCGCCGACCCCCGCATCGTCCCCACCGCTCGCAAACTCAAAGACATCGCCTACGAAGAGATGCTCGAGCTCGCCACCCAGGGCTCCCAGGTCATGCACAACCGCGCCGTCGAGCTCGCTTCCGTCTACAACGTCCCCATCCTCGTCACCTCCAGCATGGTCGAAGCACCCGGCACCCTCATCCGGGGGGAGGCAGAATTGGAAGAACGGAACCGCGTCCGCGGCATCGCCCACGACCTCGACGTCGCCAAGATCACCGTCCGCCGCGTCCCCGACCGGCCCGGCATCGCCGCCAACATCTTCGAACCCCTCGCCGAGGCCGGCATCAGCGTCGACACCATCGTCCAGAACGCCTCCGAAGCCGACCTCACCGACCTCTCCTTCACCGTCTCCCGCGCCGACCTCCGCCGAGCCGAGCAGCTCATGCCCGAGATCTGCGCCCGCGTCGGCGCCCCCGAATGGACCTCCGATGCCACCCTCGGCAAAGTCTCCATCGTCGGCGTCGGCATCCAGACCGCGCCCGGCTACGCCGCACGCATGTTCCGCGCCCTCTACGATGCCGGCATCAACATCGAGCTCATCTCCACCTCCGAAATCCGCCTCACCTGCATCATCGCCGCCGACCGCGTCCACGACGCCGTCCGCGCCCTCCACGACGCGTTCGAACTCGAAAAACCCGACGCCGATACCCCCTGACCTCCCCGCCTCACGGCCGGCCGCGTAGACTGCGGCCACCCACCCTCGGGAGCCGCCCATGCCGATACCCGAACGCGGCCGTCCCTGGCCCGACATCGCCGCCGAGATGGAGACCGCCCGCGCCCGCGACCTCGACTGGCGCCACGGCCGCCACGGCGCCTACGTCTGGTACGCCTCCGACGAACTCGAACACGTCCTCCGCGAGGCCTTCGGCATGTTCTTCGTCGAAAACGGCCTCGGCATCCGCGCCTTCCCCAGCCTCGCCCGCATGGAAGCCGACGTCCTCGAATCCGTCGCCGACCTCCTCGGCGGAGGCCCCGGAACGCCCGGCATCTTCACCAGCGGCGGCACCGAGAGCATCTTCCTCGCCGCCTACGCCATGCGGGAATGGGCCCGGGCCACCCGCCCCGCCATCGAATGCCCCGCCATCCTCGCACCCCGCTCAGCCCACCCCGCCCTCGACAAGGCCGCCCACTACCTCGGCCTCCGTGTCCGCCGCATCCCCGTCGGCCCCGACTACCGCGCCGACCCCGCAGCCATCCGCGCCGCCCTCGATGCCGACACCATCGGCCTCTACGCCTCGGCCCCCGCCTACTCCCTCGGCGTCATCGACCCCATCGAAGAGCTCGCGGCCGTCGCTCGCGACCACGGCCTCTGGCTCCACGTCGACGCCTGCGTCGGCGGCATCCTCGGCCCCTTCGTCCGCGAACTCGGCTACCCGGTCCCGCCCTTCGCCTTCGAACTCGACGGCGTCACCTCCGTCTCCGCCGACCTTCACAAATCCGGGTTCGCCGCCAAGCCGGCCTCGACCCTCCTCTTCCGCAGCGAGGCCCACCGCGAATTTGCCCGCTACACCTTCGACGACTGGCCGAGCGGCACCTACACCAGCCTTACCTTCACCGGCACCCGCCCGGGCGGCGCTATCGCCGCCGCCTGGGCGGCCTTCCAGTTCCTCGGGCGGGAGGGCTACCGCCAGCTCGCCGCCGCCAGCATGCGCGCCCGGGCCGCCATCGAATCCGGCCTCCGCGCCCGCATCCCCGGGCTCACCATCCACGGCCAGCCGCCCCTCTACGCCTTCGCCTGGGCCGTCCCGGGCGTCAGCATGGGCCGGGTCGCCGCCGCCATGGCCCGCGAGGGCTGGGTCGCCGGCCGCACCACGGCACCCGACGGCATCCACGTCATGGCGACCCCCATCCACGAACCGTTCGCCGCCGAATACGCCGAGACCGCCGCACGCGCCGTCGAAACCGCGCGCTCCGCCCCCGCCACCGACACCGCCCGCGCGACCTATACCTGACCACTAACCCCGGGAGGCCCCCGCCGTGAACCGCATCGACATCGAAATCAACCTCAGCCGCGACCGGGCATGGCTCCTCGAGACGCTCGCAGCCATGCCCCCCGAAGCGCTCCACGCCCCCCGCACACGCTCCGAACACGACCCCGGGAAATGGTGGTCCTTCGCCGACCACTTCATCCACACCACCCTCATCGAACGCACCTGGAACGACATGATCCGCCGTCACCTGCGCGGCGAGCCCGCCCTCCCACGGCGCCTCCGCCCTGGCGGCACGCCCCAGTCCCGCGACGAGGTCATGGCCGGCATCCACCAGTGGACCGAAGCATGGGCCGATGAACACCGCGGGAAGCCGCTCGACGACCTCGTTCGCATCAGCCTCGCCACGCGTGCCGAGACCCTCGCCCTCCTCGCAGAGCTCACCGACGACCAGCTCCGCGAGAAGATCCCCGGTGCCCCCTGGGCCGACGGCACCATCGGCGGCATCCTCGCCGCCAACGCCGACCACGCCCGCATGCACCACGCCTGGGCCAGCCAGGGCCCCGGCCTCCCCACCTGAACCCCGCTCCCCGCTCCCACCTCCAACCTCTAACCTCTTCCCCGCAGCAGCGCCGCAATCTCCTCCAGCCGGTCATCGATCGCATCCAGCCGCTCCAGGATGAGCTGCACCTGGTCCGCCAGCCGCTGGAACTCCGAAAGTGGCACCGCCCCCGCCGCCTCGATGAGCGGCCCCCACGCCTCCCGCGCTGCCCGCGCTAGCGCCGCCCGGGTCGCCACGTACGCCTGCTGCGCCTCCTTCGTCGCCTCCTGGCCGGCCGCCGAGGCCATCGCACTCTCCAGCGTCGTCCCCCACGCCGCCATGAACTGCTCGTTCATCTTCTGGAACTGCGCCAGCAGCTCCGCCATCCCCGGGGATTGCCCCGGACCTTGCTCGGTCATGCGCGCATCATACCCGCTCTCCGTTGCCTGTCATGCAGCGGACCCCGGGCTCAGCGCGCCACGCCCAGCAGCCGCAGCGCGGGCGCCCGCAGCACCTCCCGGCCGCCGATGCGAACTGCGGCCCCCTCCGGGCAGTACACCGTCCGCGTCGGCTCCCGGGCTGCCTCCAGCTCGCCCGCCTGGCCCGGGCAATCGACGGCCGGCAGCAGCCGGTCGTTCCAGCTCCCGGCCACCGCGGCCGGGTCCTGCAGCCGCTCGAGCTTCCCCGTCGCCAGGGAAAACAGCAGGAGGTCGCTCGGCCCTGCCCGGAAACACTCCGTCCCGGGCTCGCTGCCCGTGGCGAGCGGAAACGCCATCAGGACCGCGGCATCGGCCGCAGGCGAGAACCGTACCGGCGAGAGCACGAACCCGTCCACCCGCGCCCGCCCCAGCTCCTCCCCGCCGACCGGCTCGGCGAACCGCAGCTCCCGTGCGGCCAGGCCGAGCGCCTCACATCCCAGCGTCCAGCCGCCCTCGGCAAGCGCGACCACCCGGCCGCCCGGCTCCACCTCCGCGACCCGCGCCCCGCGCGCCTCCATCGTTCCATCGAGCCGCACCGAGGCGAACTGCCCGGGTCCCTCCCGGTGAGCGTAGCCGAACAGCTCGAGCCCGCCATCATCAGCGTGCCAGGCAACGGGCGCCGGCCACGCCCCGACCAGCGGCCCCCACACGTCCATCCCCCACTCCCGCACCACCCGCCCCGTGGCAAGCTCGACCACCAGCAGCCCCCCGCGCTCCCGGTCAAACGTCGCCGACTCCCACCCCACCGCCAGCAGCCGCCCGTCGTGCGAAACCGCCGCCGTCGTCGGCCGCTGGTCCTCCGCCCATCTCACCACCGTCGCCAGCTGCCGCCCGTCCAGCGTCCACCGCGTCACCCGCCCCTCCCCGACCGTCACGACCTCCCGGCCGATGAGGAACACCATCCCCGGGACGATGAAATCGTCGCTCCCGCCGACCCGGAACCGCCCGACCTCCTCGCCCGAGCCCGCGTCGAAGCTCACCACCTCCAGCACCGGGTACCGCCGCTCCCGGGTTTCCTCGCCACCCACCTCGGCCGCCACCACTACGAGCGGCCCCCCGGGCAGTGGCCTCGACCCCGGCGTCGCCGTCCCTGGCAGCTCGGAGCCAACGGTCACCCCCGGCTCCGCCGTGGCTCCTCCCGGGGGCGAGTCGCCCCGGCACCCGCCCGCCGCCATCACGGAAGCCGCAACCAGCATCGCGCCCGCGAACCTGTACTTCATCGGGTATCCCCTCGCCCTCCCCGGCACACTCCACAGGGTAGCGTACGCGCGCTTGCGGTCGTTCCCGGCTGTTCGTGCCCGGTTCCTGCCTGTACCATCCCCCGGATGCAAGCGCCGGCCGCCTCCCCCGTCGAGCGCCCGGCCGCCACCGCCGTGCTCGTCGGCATCGCTGCGCTCGCCCCCATCGCCGTCGACGTCTTCCTCCCTTCCATGCCCTCCATGTCCCGGGAATTCGAAACCGGGACCGGCACGCTCTCCCTCGCGGTCACCCTGTTCATCTTCGCCTTCGCCGGGGCCCAGCTCTTCTGGGGTCCATGCTCCGACCGGGCCGGCCGCCGCCCAGCCCTCCTCGCCGGCCTCGCGCTCTTCGTCGCCGGCAGCATCCTCTGCCTCGCGGCGCCGAGTATCCCGGTGCTCCTCCTCGGGCGCATCCTCCAGGGCCTCGGCGGCGGCGCCGGCCCCGCCATCGCCAACGCCGTCGTCATCGATACGTACCGGCGCGAGCGCGCCATCGGCGTCCTCGCCCTCATCACCCTCTCCATCGCCCTCGGCCCGATGGTCGCCCCGGTCGTCGGCGGCCTCATCCAGCAGCACGCCTCGTGGCGGCTCGTTTTCGCGCTCCAGGCTGCCATCGGGCTCACTCTCGCCGCCGCCTTCGCCGCGCTCATCCCCGAGACGAACCGCTCTCCCGACCCGTCCGCCCTCGCCCTCTCCCGGCAGGCCGCCAGCTACCGTCGCCTCTTCCGCTCCCGCACGTTCATCACCGCCGCACTGCTCATGGGCCTCCTCTTCGCCGGGCAGCTGCTGTTCATCTCCACCAGCTCCTTCGTCCTCGTCGAGAGCCTCGGCGCCAGCCCGGTCGTTTTCGGTCTCTGCTTCGGGTTCGTCTCCTTCGGCATCATGGCCGGTGCGGCCGCCTGTCGGCGGCTCAGCAGCCGGTGGCCGCCCGGCCGCATCGTCCTCCTCGCCGCGTCGATGGGCTGGCTCGCGGCCGCCGTCATGGCCGCCTTCGCCGTGGCCGGCGCCAGGAGCCTCCCCGCCACCGTCCTCCCCGCTTTCGTCATCCTCGCCGGCAACGGCATGGCCCGCCCCGCCGCGACAGCGACTGCCCTCGGCGAGTTCCCGGAGACCGCCGGCCTCGCGTCTGCCGTGATGGGGTTCATCCAGATGGCCCTCGCCTCGGCCGCGAGCATCGCCTTCAGCGCTGCCCTCGAGCCCGGCCCGGGCGCGCTCGCGGGGGGCATGCTGGCCGCATCCACCTCCGCCCTGGCGCTCCTCCTCCTCACCCGGCCGCCCGCCCTCAGCCCCCGGGCCCCGGCGCCGCAAACGGGTGCTGCCGCCGCCACAGGTACGCCAGTGCACCCGTCGCCACCGCCACGTTGAGCGACTCGACCCGCGGGTCCATCGGCAGCGCCACCCGGAAATCGCTCTCCCGGAGCAGCAGCGCGCCCACCCCCTCCCCCTCGCTCCCCACGATGAGCGCCGTCCGGCCCGGCCAGTCGAACGCCGTCGCCGGCTCGCTCCCCTCCCCCGCATCGGCCGCTGCCACCCAGTAATTCGCCTCCTTCAGCGTTCGCACGGCCTGCGCGAGGTTCTGCGGCGCGGCCACCGGCGCCACGAAGCTCAGGCCCGCGCTCGCCCGGTGCACCCCCGGCGTAATGAGCGCGCCCCGCCGCAACGGCAGCACGACCGCATCAGCCCCCACCGCCACCGCCGTCCGCAGGATTGCTCCTACGTTCTGCGGGTCCGTCACCCGGTCCAGCAGGAGCACGAGCGACCGCGGCCCGGCCGCCCGGGCCACCGCCTTCAGGTCGACCGGCTCCACGGGCCGCACCCGGGCCACCACCCCCTGGTGCACCCCGTCCCCGGTCAGCTCATCGAGCCGCTCCGCCCCGACCCCCTCCACCCGCAGCCCCGCCGCCCGCGCCCGCTCCGCCAGCCCCAGGACCCGCGCGTTCGTCGTCTCCCGGTAGAACAGCAGCGACTTCGCGTGCCCCGTCTCCAGCGCCATCGCCACCGCGTTCACCCCGAACGCGATATCGTCCGGCGTGCTGTTCGGCTTCGGGCGGAGGCGCGCCATGCCCCGAGTTTCGCACGCCCGCGGCCCGGGCGCGCAGGCGGCCGCATGCCGTACCCTGAAGCTATGACCCGCCCGGTCGCCGCCGTCCTCACCCTCGGCTGCAAACTCAACCTCGCCGATTCCGGGGAAATCGCCGCCGGCCTCCGCCGTGCCGGCTACGACGTCGTCGACCACGTCTGCGAGGCCGACGCCTACGTCATCAACACCTGCTCCGTCACCCACGTCGCCGACGCCAAGTCCCGCAAACTCATCCGCGCCATGCGCCGCCTCGCCCCGGCGGCCCGCGTCGCCGTCACCGGCTGTTACCCCCAGTCCGCCGGCTTCGACGCCGTCCGTGACCTCGGCGCCGACTTCGTCGCCGGCACCCGCGACGCCGACAAGGCCGCGCTCGTCGCCTTCCTCACCGGCGATGCCTCCCCGACCCCGCCCGCAGCGCCCGCCGTCGAACCCGCGCCGCCCGTACCGGGCCTCACCCGCGCGTTCGTCAAGGCCCAGGAAGGCTGCAACGACGTCTGCGCCTTCTGCATCGTCCCCCGTACCCGCGGACGCGAGGAGAGCCGCTCCATCGGGACTGTCGCCGCCGAGGTCCAGCGCGCCGTCGAGGCCGGCGCCCGCGAGGTCGTCATCACCGGCACCCAGCTCGGCGCCTGGGGCCGCGACCTCGACCCCCCGCTCCGCCCCCACCACCTGGTCTCGGGCGTCCTCGAGCGCACCGACGCCCTCCGCCTCCGCTTCAGCTCCCTCCAGCCCCAGGACATCACGCCCGAGCTCCTCGCCCTCTGGCAGGACCCCCGGCTGATGCCCCACTTCCACCTCGCCCTCCAGTCCGGCAGCGACACCGTCCTCGCCGCCATGCGCCGCCGCTACTCCGCCCGCCAGTTCCTCGAGGCCGCCGAGCGCATCCGCGCCGCCGTCCCTGCCGCCGCCATCACCACCGACGTCATCGCCGGCTTCCCCGGTGAAACCGACGCCGACTTCGATGCGACCCTCGCCCTCTGCCGCGAAGTCGGCTTCGCCCGCATCCACGCCTTCCCCTACTCCCAGCGAAGCCGCACCGCCGCCGCTCGCCTGCCCGGGCAGCTCCCGCCCGCGGTCAAAAAGGAGCGGATGGCCCGCCTCCTCGCCCTCGCCGACGAACTCTCCCGCGCCTTCCGCCGCGAGCACCGGGGCACCACCCGCCCGGTGCTCTGGGAAGAGGAGAAGGCCGGCGAGTGGTTCGGCCACACCGACAACTACATCCCCGTCTACGCCCGGGGCACGAACCTCCGCAACCGCGTAACGCCCGTCGAACTCGGCGAGGTGTACCATGACGGCGTGCGGGGAACTTTCCCCGCGGAGGCACCATGAACGCCGTCCGGAGGCTCCTGCTGGCCATCTACAGTGTCCTCCTCCTCGCCGCCTGCGGGGGCCTCTTCGCCCTCGCCTGGAACCAGGACAAAAAACTCGACATCCAGGTCCGCAGCTTCAACCTCCAGGCCTTCGTCACCTCCAGCGATACCGCCCGGGCCGTCTTCGCCGCCCTCGTCGCGCTCGTCGCCGTCATCGCCTTCCTCTCGCTCCTCGCGGCCGTCTGGCGCAGCCGCTCCCCCCGCTCCGGCGGCGTGCTCGCCCTGCGGCAGGAGGACGGCGGCATCGTCGAAATCTCTGCCGCTACCCTCGAAGCCATCCTCCGCGATGCGCTCCAGGCCCTGCCCGAGGTGCGCCGCGCCGAACCCCACGTCGACGTCCGCTCCGGTGCCGTCGAAAGCCGCATCGACGCCACCATCGAGCCCAGCGTCAGCATCGCCATCGCCACGAAAGTCATAGTCGATACCGTCCACGCCGTCCTCCGCGAACAGGTCGGCGTCACCAGCGTGCGCCGCCCGGCCATCCGCATGACCTACGACGAGCTCGCTGCCCGCCCGGCCGGCATGGTGCCCCGGCAGCCGGCCTACGCGCCGGGCCCCCCGCCGCCCGCCGGCGGCCAGGCTGCACCGCCCGCGCCCATCTTCCCCGCTGCCCGCGGCACCGAACCGCCCGAAACCCCCGCTCCCGAGCGCCGCCCCGATGAGTGACCGGGCGGCGAACCGGCCCCCCTCTCCCAACGAGCTCCCCTGGGTGCTCGAGGCGCTCCTCTTCGTCGCCGACGAGCCGCAGCCGCTCAGTGCGCTCGCCCGCGCCGCCGGTGTCAGCGAAGCCGCCGTCCGCAAGGCCCTCGCCCAGCTCGCCGCCGATTACCAGGCCCGCGGCCTCCGCCTCATCGAAGACGGCCAGAAGTACCGCCTCGGCGCCGCCCCCGAGTACGCCCCCTACGTCGAAGCCCTCCTCGGCGCCGCCCCCGGCCAGCGGCTCAGCCGCGCCGCGCTCGAAACCCTCACCATCATCGCCTACCGCCAGCCCTGCAGCCGCGCCGAGGTCGAAGCCATCCGCGGCGTCAACAGCGACCGCCACGTCGCCCTCCTCGAGCAGCGCGGCCTCATCGAACAGGCCGGCATCGGCGACGGCCCCGGGCGCCCGAAGCTCTACCGCACCACCATCCGCTTTCTCGAGCACTTCGGCATCAGCAGCCCCCGCGACCTCCCGCCCCTCCCCGAGGTACCCGAACCTGAAATCGTCAACGCCGAGATCTGAGCCCGCCTCCCGGCACCCCGGCCCCGAAACGGCCCGGCGGCCAGGTTCGACGCCCCGCCGGCGGTCCCCATGACCTCCAACCGCTCACCTCGTCCCTACCGCACCGCCTCCGCCAGCACCTTCCGCCACTCCGCCCACGTGCCCGGGTTCTGGTAAACCGTCCCGCCGATCACGAACGTCGGCGTCCCGGCGATACCGAGCCGCGCGGCTTCCGCCATGTCGGCAACGATGGCGTCGACCGGCGCCGAGCTGCCGATGCACGCCTCCCAGGCCGCCATCTCCAGCCCCGCCCGCGCCGCCATCGCCCGCAGCCCGTCGAAAATGAACGACTCGCCCAGCGAAGGCCGGCCGCCGTTCGCCGCCCGCGCCTGCGCCGCAAACAGGAGGTTGTGGTACTCCCAGAACCGGTTCTGCTCCGCCGCGCACCAGGCCGCGATGGCCGGCCCCGCCGTCAGGTCCCGCAGCGGCAGGAACCGGTAGACGAGCGCCGCCCTCCCGGGCACGACGTACTCCTCCACCAGCCGGGGCTCCACGTTCACCGTAAAGTCAAGGCAGTGCGGGCAGCCGAAATCCGCGTACATCTCGATGACCGTCGGCGCATCCGCCCGGCCCAGCCGCAGGCCGTCGGCAAGCCCGGCCGGCACTGCCCGAGCCTCGAGCGCTGCAGCCCGGTCTGCCGGTGCCGTCGGGCTCGAGGCCCCGCCGCCAGGCGAGCCATCCCCGTCGCCGCCGCAGGCCGCCGTGAGGGCCCCCGCCACGACCGCCGCGCCGGCGGCCAGCGCCAGCCTACGAATCGAGGAACGCACGCACGTGCTCCATGAACGTCTCGAACTGGTCGTGGTGCACCCAGTGCCCGGCCCCCTCCACCTCCACCGCCCGGTAGTCGTGGAAGGCCGAGAGGTCGGGCGGCCCCCCGGGACGCGTCCCCCAGCTCTCCCGCCCCCAGATGACCAGCATCGGGCAGCGAATCTGGTTCCAGAGGTCGCGCGCGTCCTCCATGTTGAACTCATACGGCGACCCGGCGTGCGTGTAGTTGTCGAACTTCCACGTATACCCCGATTCCGCCCGCCGTACCCCGTGCTCCGTCAGGTGCTGTGCCAGCCCCGGCGAAAGATGCCGGTTCGCCTCCATCATCCGCCGGGTCGCCTCCTCCAGCGTCGCGTAGGCCCGGGGCTGGCGGCGCTCCAGCTCCCGCATGCTCTCCACCCACTGCCGCATCCGCTGGTGTGCCGGCCGCCGCTCCCGCTGCCAGCCGAGACCACCCAGCCCCTCGACCGTCACCAGCCGCGTCACCTTCTCCGGGAAGGCACCCGCATACTGCAGCGCCACGCCGCCCCCGAGGCTGTGCCCGATCATCACGTACGGCGCCCGGCCGATGGCCTCCCCGAGTGCATGGATATCGAGCGCATAGTCGATGATCGAGTAGTTCCCCCCGATAGCCCAGTCCGAATCGCCGTGCCCCCGCAGGTCCGGCGCGTACACGCAGTACCGGTCCGCCAGCGCCCGTGCAACCCGGTCCCAGGACCGCGCATGGTCGCGCGTGCCGTGGACCAGGACCAGGGGCGGGTTCCCTTCATCCCCCCAGGTCAGGTAGTGCAGCTTCAGCCGCTGCGAGGTGTACCAGCGCGACTCCGGCTCCATGCCCCGCCATCCTACGCCCCGCGCCGGTCCCCGTCCTCACAGGCGCGGCAGCGGGATGCCCAGCGCCTCTTCCAGCTCATCGATTGCCCGCGTCGTCTCGTCCACCTTGATCGTGCGCATCCCCAGCGCCCGGGCACCTTTCAGATTCGCTCCCAGGTCGTCGAGGAAGACCGCCTCCGGCGGCTCGACCCCGAGCCGCTCGCAGGCAATCTCGTAAATCCGCCGCTCCGGCTTTCGCACCCCCACGACCGCCGACTCCACCACCACATCGAACAGGCTGTACGCATCGATGCCACTTGTCCGCCGCTCGGCCGGCCCTTCCCGCGCCACGTTGTTCGTGATGCTCCCCAGCTTTACCCGTCCCCGCAAATGGCGCACCACCGCGAGCATCTCCGGCCGCTCCCCGAACCCCTGGAAGAACCATTCGAGGAAGTACCGCCCGCTGGCCGCCGTCTCCAGCCCCGCGATGTGCCGGTCGAACAGCTCCGCAAACCCCTCCGGCGGGATTTCGCTCCGCTCGAACCGCGACCACGGACCATCCTCCGGCGCGAAAATCGCCACCCGCACCCCGTCCGGGATGCCGTGCTCCCGGCAGAACTCCTTGATCCGCGTCACCGGTGAGTGGGTCAGCACCCCGCCGATATCGAAAATCGCTGCCCGGTACCTGCTGCTCATGCCCCAATCCTACCCCCACGCCAGCGAATGGACGCCCCTTTCGACGACGTGGTAGAGTGCCGCGATTCCGAAGGTGATTCGAGAAAATGGAACAGTTCGACGTCGTCTTCCTCGGCACCGGCAGCCCCCTCCCCAGCCCCGACCGCTGCGGCGCCGGCCACGTCCTCGTCGCCGGCCGCCAGCACGTCCTCGTCGATTGCGGCTGGGGCGCTGCCCGCAAAATCCTCGCCGCCGGCATCTTCCCATCGGAGATCGGCACCGCAATCTTCACCCACATGCACTCCGACCACATCACCGACTTCCCCGATTTCCTCTTCCTCCGCTGGACCTCCGGGGCCCGCACACCGCTCCGCGTCTACGGCCCCGAAGGCACCGGCGAAATGGTCGAAGGCTTCCTCCACGCCCTCCGCCGTGATATCGGCTTCCGCCTCGCCCACCACGGCGACAAGCTCCACCCCGATGGCATCCTCGTCGAAGTCACCGAAATCTCCCCCACCTCGCGCCCCGAGCCCTTCTTCCAGCGGGAAGGCCTCGTCCTCGAACGGTTCGAGGTCGACCACTTCCCCGTCGTCCCCGCCTTCGGCTACCGCGCCCGCTTCGATGGCCGCACGGCCGTCCTCTCCGGCGACACCACCTTCACCGAATCACTCCTCCACGCCGCAGAAGGCGCCGACATGCTCGTCTGCGAAGCGCTCAACACGCGCATGCTCGAAGAGCGCATCCGCGCCCTCCGCGCCATCGGCCGCGACCTCCAGGCCTCCCTCTTCGAAGACATCCCCAGCTACCACATCGACGTCGCCGACGTCGCTCGCCTCGCCGCCCGCGCCGGTGTCCGTCAGCTCGTCCTCGACCACCTCATCCCCCCGGTCCCCAGCGCCGGCCCGGAACTCGACCGCTTCACCGCCGGGATGGAAGCCGCCTTCACCGGCCCCATCCGCGTCGCCCGCGATACCGAACGCATCCCCGTGACCGGAGCCGCCTCGTGAGCCACGACGAGATGTTCGTTGCCTCCCTCCGCAACCGCATCCGCGCGATGAACCTCCTCTGGGAGCGCGCCATCAGCGATATGACCCTCGAGCAGCTCAACCACCACGAACGCCCCGGCGTCCTCCCCATCGCGTTCAGCTTTACCCACTACCTCCGCGCCCAGGACCAGTCCATCAGCGCCATCTTCCTCGGCGAACCGCCGCTCTGGCAGCAGGGCGGCTGGGCCGCGAAGACCGGCGTCGCCGTCGATGCCCTCGGGCGCGAAGAAACCGTCGCCCAGATGGAGCACCAGCGCATCGCCGACCTCGAGGCCTGGAAAACCTACCAGGCCGAAGTCATCGCTCGCACCGGCCGCGTCCTCGAGACGCTCACCGCCGACCGCCTCGCCGAGACCGTCCTCCCGCAGCTCCCGCCCAACATGCAGCACATCTTCTGCGCCCTCGTCATCGGCCCCGGCGCACCCCTCCGCCGTCTCGACGTCCTCGAGTGCTTCGTCTACCAGCACGGCCTCCGCCACATGGGCGAAGTCGAACACGGCCGCGCCCTCGTCGGTCTCGGCGGCATGACCTCCTGAACTTGTGAAATCCTGAATTTACCCAACAGCAACTGGAAATGACGCCGCCCGTCGGGTACCGTGGAACATATGGTCTCCCCTTCACCGGGCCGCCCCCGCATCCTCATCATCGATGACGAAGACGCCGTCCGGAGCATGCTCACCCGCGCCCTCGCCCTCTGGCAGTACGACACCGTCGCCGTCCGTTCCGGCGAAGAGGCTATCCGCCTGCTCGAGGCCGGCGAGCATTTCGCCTGCATCCTCCTCGACCTCACCATGCCCGGCATCGGCGGCGAAGCCGCCCTCCGGGAGCTCGACCGCCTCGCCCCCGGCACCCCCGTCGCCGTCATGAGCGGCTACCCCCGCGACGATCTCACCCGCGAAGGGCGCCATTTCCTTTCCAAGCCGTTCGACCTCCAGGAGCTCCAGGCCCTCATCACCAAACTGACCCAAACCTGACCGCGCGGCCGGCAGGCCCCCTGCCGGCGGCATCCTTGCGGCGCCACCAGGCGGGCACGAGCCCCCGCAAGCGCGTGCAGCCCGGCCTCCCGCCACGCCGTCGAACTCCTCGGCCGCCGCCGGGACGGTGCCATCATCCGCTCCCCCCTCGCCGGCTCCAGCCGCTTTTCCGCCATCCTCACTGCCCTGTCCGGCTTCCCCGGTCCGCTCCTCGCCCGGCAGCGCCGGGAACCCCGGGCAGGCGCACTGTCAGCGGCCCCGTTTCGCCCCAGCACCCCGCCCGCATCGACGACCGCCGCCCGGGAAACGGCCGCGAGCTCGAACGCACCGCCGCCGGGACCGCCCGGGACCCGCGCGGCACTCCCTGTTTACAGCCCATCACACGATGGCCTAGGCTTCGTCGCGGGGGCCCCGTGGAGGGTTCGATGCGTACCGCGCTCGCCGGCCTCATCCTCGCCGCGTTCATCGCGGCCGGTTGCGGCGGAGGCGGCGGCCCCGGCGGCAGCGACCAGCCCCCGACCGGCACCGCTACCGGCACGCCGCCCGGGACACAACCCCCATCACCGCCTCCTGTCCCCGCGGCCACCCCGTCCCCGACCCCGAACCCCGGCATCTACACCGTCCAGCCAGGCGACACCCTCGGCGCCATCGCCGAGCGCTTCGGCGTGACCGTCGAAGCGCTCGCCGCCGCCAACGCCCTCACCAACCCCGACCTCATCTACCCCGGCCAGGAGCTCCGCATCCCCTCCCCCTGACCCCCGCTCCCCGCTCCCAGCCTCCAACCTCCCCGACCCCTACCTCCTGTCGTACTCCGGCAGGTACGGCTTCACATCCAGCACCGGCGTGCCGTCGATGGCATCGAGACCTCGCACCCGCACCTCCAGCCCCTCCCGCCCGAGCAGCTCCACGACCGAAACCCCGAGGTGGTTCGGGCGCAGCTGGCTCCGCGTCGCGAAAATCCCCGCCCGCCGGCCGCCGCCCAGGTCCAGCTGCTCCGGCTTCTCCGGCGCGTTCGCCGCCAGGTCGAGGTAGAACACCACGACGAGGTGGCTGAATCGCTCCAGCCCCTCCAGCCGCCTCTCGTGACCCGGCTCGAACGCGATGACGCTCTCCACGTTCGCCCAGCCGTGCGGCCGCGGCCGCCGTACCGGGCTTCGGACGTAGCCAACCGCCCGCACCGTCACTTCTGCCGGCGGCACCGGCCGCAGCCATCCATCCCCGCGCCCCCGGCCGAAGAACCGCGTCAGCCGCATGTCCGCAGTGTGCCGGCGCCGCCGTCCGCGCGCTACCTCCGCTCCCCACCGGGTTTGGGCCGGCACGCCCGCGTAAAGAACGCCCGCGCCGCGCACCTACCCCCTTGCGCCGCCGATCTATACTCCCACCAGCCTGAATCGCAGCAATAGGAGGCGTTTATCCATGGCACTCGGTGGCTACGCCGGCCGCGTCGGCACCGTCGACCTGAGCTCAGGCACTGTCAGCTACGCCCCCATCCCCGAAGACTGGGCGCGGAAATACATCGGCGCCCGCGGCGTCGGCGTCCGCTACGTCTTCGAGGCCGGCCCCAACGTCGACCCCCTCGGTCCCGACAACGTCCTCTGCTTCATGAACGGCCCCCTCACCGGCACCGAAGCCTCCATGAGCGGCCGCCTCGCCATCGTCACCAGGAGCCCCCTCACCGGCACCGTCACCGATAGCCACCAGGGCGGCTGGAGCGCCGCCCGCCTCCGCTGGGCCGGCTTCGATGGCCTCGTCTTCAAAGGCGTCTCCCCCACGCCCGTCTACGCCTACGTCCACGACGGGACCGTGGAGCTCCGTGACGCCTCCGAGCTCTGGGGCAAGGGCGTCCACGAGACGATCGCCACCCTCAAAGCGCGCCACGGCGAAGACGACCTCAGCGTCATCGCCATCGGCCAGGCCGGCGAAAACACCGTCCGGTTCGCCAGCTGGATCAACGAGCACGACCGCGCCTCCGGCCGCGGCGGCACCGGCTGCGTGGGCGGCGCCAAGAAGCTCAAGGCCGTCGTCATCAAAGCCGCCCGCAACTACCCCCGCGCCGCCGACCGCGAAGCCTGGCGCACCGCCCACAGCAACGCCCTCAAGAAAATCATGGACGAGGCCAACATCACCTCCCCCCGCAAGGGCGGCCTCTCCGTCTACGGCACCAACGTCCTCATGAACGTCACCAACACCATCGGCGCCCTCGGCGCACGCAACAGCCAGGACACCTCCTTCGAGAGCGCCGAAAAAATCTCCGGCGAATACGTCAAAGAGCACTACCTCATCGACGACCCCACCTGCCACGCGTGCCCCGTCGCCTGCAAAAAAGAAGTCGAAATCACCGAGGGCCCCTACCGGGTGAAGATGGAGTCCCTCGAATACGAACCGGCCTGGTCTCTCGGCGCCAATTGCGGCAACGACGACGTCGCCTCGGTCGCCTTCATGATCGACCGCGCCAACGACTGGGGCTACGACGCCATCGAAATCGGCCAGGCCCTCTCCTGCCTCATGGAAGCCACCCAGCGCGAGTACATCCCCGCGGGCGAAGGCATCGCCTGGGGCGACCGCGACCGCATGATCGAGGTGATGCGCCAGGTCGCCTTCCGCGAAGGCATCGGCGCCCGCCTCGCCGATGGCATCGAACCGTTCGCCCGCTCCATCGGCCACCCCGAGCTCGCCATGACCGTCAAAGGCCAGGCCACGCCCGCCTATGACCCCCGCGGCCTCAAGGGCATGGGCCTCGGCTACGCCACCTCCAACCGCGGCGCCTGCCACCTCCGCGGCTACAGCCCCGCCTCCGAACTCGGCGTCATCGGCCTCAAAACCGACCCCCTCGCCTGGCAGGGCAAAGGCGAACTCCTCAAACTCCTCCAGGACCTCCACGCCTTCAGCGACTCCCTCGACCTCTGCAAGTTCTCCGCCTTCGCCGAGGGCCCCGAAGAGTACGCCGAGCAGTACCGCGTCATGACCGGCATCGACGCCTTCGGCCCCGATGACGTCCTCAAGGCCGGCGAACGCATCTACAACCTCGAGCGCTACTACAACAACCTCGCCGGCTTCCGCGAAGGCTCCGATACCCTCCCGAAGCGGTTCCTCGAAGAACCCTCCAACGCGAAAGGCTCCCTGGGCCAGGTCTGCGAACTCGACCGCATGCTCGAGGAGTACTACCGCGTCCGCGGCTGGAAGGACGGCGTCGTCACCGAAGAAAAGCTCCGCGAGCTCGAAATCGTCTGACCCGCCCGGCTCGCGCACATCCCGTCCCGGGGCCGGCCGCCACCACGGCCGGCCCCCGTTTGCGCACCTGCACCGTGCCGCCGCACCCCCGGTCCGCGTACGATTCCCCCATGGCCGCCCGCAGGAGCGCCGCCCAGGGCACGGGCTCGCCCTTCCTCCCCTCCCGCCGCCTCTCCCGCGTCATCTGGCTCGGCGTCCTCATCGGCGTCGTCGCCGGGCTCGGCTCCATCGCCTTCTACGAACTCATCACCTTCTTCACCGACCACCTCCTCGGCGGCATCGCCGGCTACCGCCCGCCGATGCCCCTCGGCGAAGGCACCCTCGAGCGGAGCGGCCCCGAACGCCCCTGGGCCCTCCCCCTCCTCCTCGCATTCGGCGGCCTCACCGCCGGTCTGCTCGTCGCCCGGTTCGCCCCCGAGGCCGCCGGCCACGGCACCGATAACGCCATCCGCGCTTTCCACCTCGATGCCGGCCGTGTCCGCTGGCAGGTCGTCCCCGTCAAGCTCTTCGCCTCCGCTCTCATCATCGGCACCGGCGGGGCCGCCGGCCCCGAGGGCCCGAACGCCCAGGTCGGCGCCGGCTTCGGCTCCCTCATCGCCGCCCGCCTCGGCCTCGAGCCCGCCGAGCGCCGGCGCGCACTCGTCGCCGGTATCGCCGCCGGCATCGGCGCCATCTTCCGCGCACCCCTCGGTGGCGCCATGATGGCCGCCGAAGTCCTCTACCGCCACGACTTCGAAGCCGACGTCATCCTCCTCAACCTCATCGCCTCCATCACGGCCTACGCCATCTTCGGCTCCTACACCGATTTCACCCCAATCTTCGGCGGCGCCGGCGGCTTCTCCTTCTCCCACCCCGGCGAGCTGCCCTACTACGCCCTCCTCGGCCTCCTCGCCGGTCTCACCGGCATCGCGTTCGCCCGGGCCTTCTACGGCACCGAAGCCCTCTTCCACCGCCTCCCGCTGCCGCCCTGGAGCAGGCCGGCCCTCGCCGGCGCCATCGTCGGCAGCATCGGCATCCTCACCCCGGAGGCCATCCACGTCGGATACGGCTGGGTCCAGCAGGCGTTCACCCCCGAAGGCATCATGCAGTTCTCCCCATGGCTCCTCCTCGCCCTCCCCTTCATCCGAATCCTCACCACCTCGCTTACCGTCGGCTCCGGCGGCTCCGGCGGCATCTTCGGCCCCGGCATGGTCATCGGCGGACTCCTCGGCGCCGCCTGCTGGCGGCTCGGCCGCGACCTCCCCGGCTTCCCCGCCGAACCCGGCCCCTTCGTCATCATCGGCATGACGGCCATGTTCGGCGCTATCGCCCACGTCCCCCTCGCCATGCTCCTCATGGTCGCTGAGATGACCGGCAACCTCTCCCTCCTCGCCCCAGCCATGGCCGCCGTCGCCGTCGCCACCCTCGTGGTCGGCGACGAGACCATCTATCGCCAACAGCTCCCGACGCGGGCCGACTCTCCCGCCCACCGCCACCGCTTCGCCTTCCCCCTCCTCTCCGCCCTCCCCGTCCGCCAGGCCGTCATCCCCGTTCCCGTCCTCCCGCCCGGCCTGCCCCTCGCCGAGGCCCGCGAACGGCTCCACGCCGCCGCCCGCTACGCCGTCACGACCCTCGAAGATGGCCGCCTCGCCGAACTCCCCGCCAGCCGCCTCGAATCCAGCAACGTCGCCACCGTCGCCGCGGCAGCCGCGCCGCTCCCTGCAGTCGTCCAGGCCGACTGGCCGCTCGACCGCGCCCTCGATGCCCTCGCCGAGCACGAACGCCGCTGGCTCCCCGTCGTCGACCCGACCATCGAAGGCGCCCCCGTCATCGGCCAGGTCGATGCCCGCTCCCTGCTCCGCGCCTACCGCCGTGCCGCATCCCAGCAGACCCGTCCCCTCGGCACACTCTCCGACACCATCGATGCGCTCGACGTCGTTCTCTCCCCCGGCTCGCCGCTCGCCCACCGCCGCCTCGCCGACACCGCCTTCCCCGCCGGGGCCCGCGTCGCCGTCGTCGAACGCGACGGCCAGGCGCTCGTCCCCCGCGGCGAACTCATCCTCCTCCCCGGCGACCGCCTCACCATCACCTACACCCAGCGCGCCCGTGCCGCGCTCCACGCCCTCCTCGCCCCGCCCGGCGAGGCCCCCGCGGGCTAATCCCGCGCGTACCCGCCTTCGCGCAGCCGCCGCCACACCTCCCCGCTCGCGGAATACCGTTCCATCAGATACGGGTACACCGCCGGGATAGTAAACAGGTGCTCCATGCACAGCTGCGAAAGGTACCGGTCCAGCACGACCGGGTGCTCATCCGGGTCCACGAGGTCCAGCTGCAGCCCCGATTCGTAGCCGCCGGCCGCCGCCGGCATCCCGGCAGCCTGCCGCATCACCAGCCCCTTTGCCATCAACGAATCCACCGCCGCGCGCAGCCGCGCGCGGAACTCCGCGGTCACCCGCACACCGTCTTCGGCCAGGTGCGCACCCCGCTCGCCCGTCGTCGCCAGGCTCACCACCACGGCCGTCACGTGGTCCACCCGGAACGTATCGCTCCCCGCTGCACGCGAAGGCGGCAGGCCCACGGACAGCACCCCGAGCAGCGCGCGTTCGATCAGGTCCAGGTCATCGGGCTGATAGGCAGGCATACCCCGAGCCTACCGCACCCGGCCGTGCCGGTCAGGTCAGCCGCGCAGCCGCCGTCAGAAATCGAGGTAGAGCGCCGGGTCGACGTAGCCGCCGTTGTACCGGATTTCGAAGTGCAGGTGGTGGCCCGTCGTGAACCCCGTCAGACCGGTCAGGCCGATCGTCTGACCCGCACTCACCGCCTGGCCCGGCACCACGTCGATCTGGCTCATGTGCGCATAGAGCACCGTCCACCCGCCGCCGCAATCGATCACCACGTAGTAGCCGTAGCTGTATGTCAGGTACTCCGTCCGGCTGACCACCCCGTCGCAGACCGCGAACAGCGGCGAAGGCCCGAAGCCGTACAGGTCGAGGTCGATACCGGTGTGGTACGAGGAGCCGCCGCGCGGCGTCCCGAACGGGTCGCTCACCCCCCGCCATGCCGCCAGCGGGAAGTTCTTGAAAATCCCGCCCGAGCTCGGCGCCGGCGCCCCGCCCGCAGACGGCCCCTGCGGCGTCGATGGCGTGGACGGCCGCTGCGGCGGCGGCGGTGGCGGCGGCGGCGGCTTGATCGTCGCACCGACCAGCAGGAGCATCTTGCCGGCTTCCAGGTTGTTCGGGTCCGTGATGTTGTTCGGCTTGTACGAGATCACCGTCTCGGCCGTGATGTTGTCGTACTGCTTCACGATCGCATCGACCGTCTCGCCGTACCCCACCCTGTGGAGAATGCCGTCCTTCCGCGGCACGATCAGGATCAGCCCCTTCGGGAGCAGGTTCGGGTTCCGCACCGTCGGGTTGTTGTCGAGCAGCGTCTGCATCGAAATCCCGAACTTCGCCGCCACCCCCGAGACCGTATCCCCGGCCTGGGTCTCGTACTCCACGATCGGGCTGCGCGGGTCGATGATGTCCGCCAGCGGCTTGATGCCCGCGCCCACCTCGCCGGAAGCGGCTGCCGCCGCCGTCACGCCGGCCGAGAGGGACTGCACGGGCGATATCCCCCCGACTGCCCGCGTCGAAAGCGTTTCCGTCCGCGATGCGACCGCCACCACCGAGCCGAGCGTCTGCGTCGTCGCTGCCGGCCTGAAGACCGCCACACCCGGCCGCTGCGCCGCTGTCGCAACGCCCGAAAAGCTGAAGGTCGGGACAGGTGCCTGTGCCGATGCCGAGGAGCTGGCCGGGAACCGCGCAGCGGCGAGGACAGCGAGAAGCGCCAGCACCACGACTGCTGCGTGGACCGTGAACCGCCCGTGGCGCCTGGCGTGCGCGTGCGAACGCGCGCGGGTTCCTTCGATGCCCATAAGCCGTTGTGCTGGCGCGCCGCGGGAGCGAACCGCCGGCGCGGGCTGAGCACAGCCGAAGCCTGCTCCTCTCCTCCTTTCCTGGCTATCCCGGCGGCCTCTGAATGCCGGGGAGCAGGACCCTTACGGGTTTCCCCTACAGGTCCGATTTCAGGCTGGCGAGAAACTCCTCATTGTTGTTCGTCCGCGCGAGCCGCTCGAGCAGCCTCTCGGTCGCTTCGAGCTGGTTCGGCGAGTTCTGCGAAATCATAGCCGTCATCCGGCGCACGAGCCAGACACCCTTCAAAGTTTTCTCATCCAGCAGCAGCTCTTCGCGCCGCGTGCTCGAAGCCTGGATGTCGATCGCCGGGTAGTACCGCCGCTCCGCGAGCCGCCGGTCGAGCCGCAGCTCCATATTCCCCGTGCCCTTGAACTCCTCGAACACCACCTCGTCCATCCGCGAACCCGTATCCACGAGGCAGGTCGCCAGGATCGTCAGCGAACCCCCCTCCTCGCACTTCCGCGCCGCCCCGAACAGCCGCTTCGGCGGATAGAGCGCGATCGGGTCCACCCCGCCCGAGAGCGTCCGCCCGCTCGGCGGCAGCGCCAGGTTGTACGCCCGCGTCAGCCGCGTGATCGAGTCCAGCAGGATCACCACGTCCTTCCCCCCTTCCACCAGCCGCTTCGCACGCTCCAGCGCCATCTCCGCCACCCGGGTGTGGTCTTCCACCGGCTCGTCGAACGTCGAGCTGATCACCTCGCCGCGCACGCTCCGCTGCATGTCCGTCACTTCCTCCGGCCGCTCGCCGATGAGCAGCACCATCAGGTGCACGTCCGGGTAGTTCGTCGAAATCCCGTTCGCGATGTTTTTCAGCAGCATCGTCTTCCCCGCTTTTGGCGGCGAGACGATCAGCCCGCGCTGCCCGCGCCCGATCGGCGCAATCAGGTCGATGATCCGGTGCGTCAGGTTGTCCGGCGTCGTCTCCAGCTTCAGCTGCTGATACGGGAAAATCGCCGTCAGGTTCTCGAAGTGCGGCCGCCGCTTCGCCGTCTCCGGGTCCATCCCGTTCACGGCCTCCACCTTCAGCAGCCCGTAGTACTTCTCGTTGTCCTTCGGGTGCCGTACCTGCCCGGTGACATAATCACCAGGCCGCAGCGCAAACCGCCGCAGCTGCGACTGCGAAACGTAGATATCGTTCGGCCCGGGCAGCATCGATGGCCCGCGGAGGAAGCCGTAGTTCCCGTCGTCGCTCACCTCCAGGAACCCGCCGCTGAAGACGTTCCCCCGCGCCTCGGCCTGTGCCTGGAGCAGCCGGAAGACCAGGTCGCTCTTCCGGAGTGCGTAGACGTCCTCCAGCCCCATCTCCTGCGCAATTGCGATGAGCTCGTCGCGGCTCTTCTGCTCCAGCTCCGCGATGTTCAGCGGCGGAGCGCCGCCCTGTGCACGCTCCTCCCGCGCAATCTCCCGTTCCAGCTCACGCTCCAGCCGTTCCCGGGCGAAGTCCCGCTCCCGGAACTCGCGGTCCCGCCAGCCGCGGTCGTTCCGGTTCTCCCGCTCCCGCCAGCGCCGCTCCCTGCGGGCCGCTGCCTCGCGCTCCTGCCGGCTCTGGCCCTGCGGCTGCGGCTGCTCCCGCCGAACGAACACCTCCGGCGCTGCCGGGCTCCCCTGCGCGGCTTCCCTCCGGAAGATGCGCGTCCGCTGCGGCTCGGGGGAAGGCGGCGACTCGAGTGACGCACCCTCGGAAGCTGGCCCCTCCGCCTTCGCCGCGTGCTCATCCCCCGCTGGCGGCGCAGCCTGGACTGCAGGACCGGCTGCCACGCTCCCCGCGTCGCCCGGGGGCGGCGCGTCAGCCCCGCCCGTTTCCGTGGCAGCCGCCGCCCGGCTTCGCACCCGCCGTCGCGGCGCCGGGGCCTCGTCGGGCTTCGCCGTCCCGGCCGGCGGGGGCGTTGCCGCCGGCTCGCTCTCGGGGCCCGCGGCGTCGATGGTCACCTCCGCGGCCTCCGGCGGCGGCTCCGTCTTGCGCGCGCGCGCGGCCCGGCGCCGCGGCGTCGGCGCCTCCGGTGCATGGCCGTTCTCACTGGCGTGAGCTTCCGTCGTGGAAATCAGGTCGTTGGCTTCGATCTCTTGCAAGGGTCTTCCCGTGTGCGTGTCTGATGGCGCCCGAGGAACCGGTCGTATGGGCTGACGCTGCAGTGGCGGTCGTTGGGTTGCCGCGATGGGCTCGTGCTGAAGCCTGGACGTGTGGGGAGCTGGAATACGCCAACCCGCGTGGCGCCGTCCCTTCCAGCGTCATCACAATACGACGAACCCGCTCAACCTTGCAACCAGCCGGCGACAGCCCCCGCCGCAGTGCCCCGGCCCCTGCCGTCCCCTCAGGCCGTGACCGCCGCCCCGAGGAACTCGAGGAACGCCCGGCAGTGCTCCACCGGGTACTCCGTCACCCCCGCGTGCGCGCCGTCCAGCATCTTCAGCTGTGCCCCGGGAATCGCCTTCGCCAGCGCCTCCCCGTGCCGCGGCGGAATCAGGATGTCGCCCGGGTTCGTCACCACCAGCGTCGCCGCCTTGATGCCGCCGACCCGCCCGCTCGCATCGTGCGCCAGGATCGCCTGCGCCTGCCGAAGGAACGCGTGGTCCTGCTGTGCGTACGGGTTCTGAACGCTCGCCGCAATCGCCCGCTCGTACCGGTCCTCGTCGTCGAACAGCTCCGCCGTGTACAGGTACGGCGCCAGCGCCCGCACGAAGCCCTCCCGCGAGATGTTCGTCCGCCGGATGGTGATGAACGACTCCAGCACGGCCCGCACGTAGCCATCCGGTTTCGCCGACGTCGCCAGCAGGACCAGCTTCTCCAGCCGCCCCGCGTGCCGCAGCGCGAACTCCTGCGCGACCATCCCGCCCATCGAATAGCCGAGCACATGCGCCTTCTCCACCCGCAGCTCGTCGAGGAGCGCCGCGAGGTCGTCCGCCATCCCCGCGATGCTGTACGGCTTGTCCGGCGCCCCCGTGCGCCCGGCGCCCCGGTTGTCATAGACGATCACCCGGAAGTGCTTCGCCAGCAGCGGCACGTGCGGCGCCCACGCCTGCAGGTCGCTCCCCAGCCCCCGGATGAGCACGAGCGGCTCGCCGGAGCCCGCCTCCTCGTAATAGGTGATGATGTCGCGCGTGGGAACGTACGGCATACGCGGCTCGACCTCGGGCCCAGGGAACTTCGGCAGCATCATAGGGCCATCCGCCCCAACGCGCCTTCCGGCGTAGAATCCCCGCCATGCCCTGGCTCGAACGCCCCGGCGCCCGCATCTTCTACGACCTCCACGGCCCCGCCGCCGCCCCTCTCGTCGTCTTCGCCCACGGCCTCGGCGGCAACCACCTCTCCTGGTGGCAGCAGGTGCCAGCCTTCCTCGATGCCGGCTACCGCTGCCTCGCCTTCGCCCACCGCGGCTTCGCCCCATCCGCCCAGGCCGCCCCCGAACCCGGCGCCCGCGCCTTCGCCGACGACCTCGCCGCCATCCTCGAGACCGCCGCCCCCGGCCAGCCCGTCCGCCTCATCGCCCAGTCCATGGGCGGCTGGACCTGCCTCGCCTTCGCCCTCGCCCACCCCGACCGCGTCCGCGCCCTCGTCATGTGCGACACCCACGGCGGCTTCTGGTCCCCCGAGACGGCCGCCGCCTGGGCCGCCAAACCCCCGGGCACCGAGGCGGACCTCCTCGCCCGCGGCATCCACCCCGCCGCCGGCGAACGGATGGCCCGCGAACAGCCCGCCCTCCACCACCTCTACCGCGGCATCGATGCCCTCGCCGTCGACCTCGACAAGGACGCGCTCCGCCGCCAGCTCGGCGAGCTCCGGACAGTCACCCCGGACGACCTCGGCCCCCTCCAGTTCCCCGTCCTCTGCCTCGCCGGCGAAGAAGACATCGTCATCCCGCCCGCCGCCGTCCAGGCCTTCGCCCGCGCCCTCCCCCGCGGCGAGTTCACCACCATCCCCGCCGCCGGCCACTCCGTCTATTTCGAACGGGCCCCCGCGTTCAACGCCCTCGTCATCGACTTCCTTCGCCGCGCAGGCTGACCGCCTGCACCACACCCCCGGGAGGCACCCGCCCGATGATTGGCACCCCCGACCAGGACGCCCTCCTCCGCCAGTGGCGCTGGGCCGTCGTCACCACCCTCCGCGCCGACGGCTCCCCCGCCAGCTCAGTCGTTTTCTACGCCGTCGATGGCGATACCCTCATCTTCAGCACCACCGCCGACCGCCTCAAGGCGCGCACCCTCGCCCGCGACCCCCGCATCGCCCTCACCGCCCTCGACGAAGGCGCCCCCCACCGCTTCGTCACCGTCGAAGGCCGCGCCACCATCCAGCGCGGCGACCTCGTCCCCGGCCACACCCTCATCAACCGGGCCATGCGCCGCGACCCCGCCTGGTCGCCGCCCCCCGGCTTCGAAGAGCGCCTCCGCGCCGATGGCCGCGTCATCATCCGCGTCCACCCCCAGCGCGTCTCCGGCGTCACCCGCCGCGCCTGAAGCCGGCCCGCGCCGCACCCATACCTTTGCCTCGCCGGCCGACCTGCTACCATTGGAAGTGAGACCCGCAGCCTGCGGATTCCAGGAGTCGAGCTTGGCGTTTGCCGATAAGCAGATCAGCTGCCGTGATTGCGGCAATATCTTCGTCTTCACTGCCGGGGAGCAGGAGTTCTACGCCAACAAGGGCCTCATGAACGAGCCCACCCGCTGCCCCTCCTGCCGCTCGGCCCGCCGCTCCAGCCAGAGCTCCCTCGAACAGGCCGACGGGTACGTGCGCTACGGGAACTTCGCCAGCTTCGGCGGCAAAACGCCCCGCCAGATGCACCCCGCCTCCTGCGCCGAGTGCGGCCAGATGACGGAAGTCCCCTTCGTCCCCCGCGGCGAGCGTCCCGTCTACTGCTCGAACTGCTACAGCAAACTCAAGCCCCCGCGCGAAGAAGTCGCCCGCCAGTAACGGCCCCCTGGCAGGCGTCGAGGCCTGGCACCATGCTCGCTGACCCCCGCCTCCGCCAGCTCTCGCGCATCTATCAGCGCCCCCTCGAAACGGAAGACGCCGCCCGCCAGGCCGTCGCCGCCCAACCCGCCATCCTCGCTTCCGCCCTCTTCATCGAAGCGGCCGAGAACGACGACGTCACGAGCATCGAAGCCGCCCTCGCCTACGGCGAGGCCCGTCTCGCCGAGCTCGCCCCCTACACCGCCGGGGCCGCCGACGAAGTCCGCCGCCTCCTCGCCGAGAAACTCCAGGCCTGGGCCTCGGTCACCTGACCAGATTCCTGTACGACCGGTACAATCCGGGCCAACTCTCTCCGCCCGGAGGCAGCCCGTGCCCGACTTCGAAACCGTCCTCTACGAACTCCCCGCGCCCGGCGTCGCCCGCATCACCCAGAACCGCCCCGAAGCCCGCAACGCCCAGAACTACCAGCTCACCTACGACCTCAACGCCGCCTTCGACACCGCCGCCGCCGACGAATCCGTCAAGGTCATCATCCTCGCCGGCGCCGGCCCCCACTTCTCCGCCGGCCACGACCTCCGCGGCGGCGGCCCGCCCCTCTCCAGCTTCCCCACCGTCGGTACCTGGCGCGAATTCGGCAAGAAAGGCGCCGAAGGCTACATGGCCGTCGAAGAAGAGATCTACCTCGGCATGTGCCGCCGCTGGCGCAACATCCCCAAGCCCACCATCGCCCAGGTCCAGGGCAAGTGCATCGCCGGCGGCCTCATGCTCGCCTGGGTCTGCGACCTCATCGTCGCCAGCGACGACGCCATGTTCTCCGACCCCGTCGTCCAGATGGGCGTCTGCGGCGTCGAATACTTCGCCCACCCCTGGGAGCTCGGCGCCCGCAAAGCCAAGGAGATGCTCTTCACCGCCGACTGGGTCACCGCCCAGGAGGCCCACCGCCTCGGCATGGTCAACCACGTCGTCCCCCGGGAAGAGCTCGAGTCGTTCACCCTCCAGCTCGCCCAGAAGATCGCCGAAAAGCCCTCCTTCGCCCTCAAGCTCGCCAAGGAAGCCGTCAACCAGACCCTCGAAGCCCAGGGCCAGTGGCAGGCGATGCTCGCCGTCTTCAACCTCCACCAGCTCGCCCACAGCCACAATCAGGAGCTGTTCGGCATGCGCATCGACCCGAGCGGTATCCCCGGCGCCGTCCGCCGCCAGTAGCCCCCGCGCTACCCCCGCCGCCCGGCCAGCCACGCCACCTGCGCGCTCTCCTCCAGCGCCGTCAGCCAGTGGAGCGCCTCCCAGAGAGTCGCCCCGCGCGCGTAGGCGCCGTGCCCCCGCAGGAGCACGACCACCGCCTCCTGCAGCGCCGCTGCCAGCTGCGCGACCTGGTTCGGCCCCTGCGGGATGACCGGCACCGCCTTCAGGAAGTGCTGCCCCTCGAAATCGACCGGCACGAAGCGGTCCATGTCGAAGCTCAGCGCCACCGCGTACCGCGGGTGCGCGTGCGCCGCCGCCCCCGCACCCGTCATCGCGTAAATCGTCGAATGCAGCACCGTATCGCTCGAGGGCGGCGGCCCCGCGTGCGTGCCGTCGGCCCGGACGAACGCAATGTGGCGCTCACGCAGCCGTCCCAGCATCGTCCCCGTCCCCGTAATCCACATCCCCGCCCCGTCGCGGATGCTCAGGTTCCCCCCGTGGCTCGAGACGAGCCCCAGCCGGTAGAGGTCCTGCCCCACCTCCTGCATCGTCGCCAGCACCCGCTCCGGCACGCCCGCCACCCGGCCCCACCTCAGAACAGGTTCGGGAGCGCCGCCGTTCCCCCGCCGTCCACCTCGATCCGCTGGCCCGTCAGGTAGAACGCATCGTCGCTCACCAGGAACCGCACCACCTTCGCCACGTCCTCCGGCTGGCATACCCGCCCGAACGGCGACCGCTCGTCGATCTCCCGCAGGCTCTGCACCCCCTGCGTCGCCCGGGCGAGCCGGCTCCCCATCTCCGTCTCCGTCAGCCCCGGCGCCACGATGTTCACCCGGATGTTGTACCGCCGCTCCTCCTTGTAGAGCGTCATCGCCAGCGCCTCCATCGCCGCCTTCCCCATGTTGTAGGGCGCACCGTTCGGCCCCAGCATCCGCGCCGCCACGCTCGAAATCATGATGATGTCCCCCCGCGGCCGCGTCCGCATGCTCGGCAGTACCAGCTTCGAGAGGTAGTGCGGCCCGAACGCATGCGTCCGCACCACCCGCTCCATCTCCGCCGGGTCCGTATCCGCCACGCTCAGGCCGCGGCTCGCAATCCCGGCATTGTTCACCAGGATATCGATGTACCCGAAATCGGCCACCACCTGCTCCACCATCGTCCGGTCCTGCTCGAAATCATCCACCGACGCCCGGTACATCTTCGCCCGGCCGCCCATCCGCTCGACTTCCGCCACCGTCTCCCGGGCCGCCTCCTCATCCCGCCGGTAGTTCACCGCCACCGCCGCCCCATCCGCCGCGAGGGCCAGCGAAATCGCCCGCCCGATGCCACGCCCGCCGCCCGTCACCAGCGCTACCCGTCCTTCCAGACCCATCTCCTGAACTCCTGTCCGTGCTCCAGTGTGCCGCCGATTCTACGAGCACACGCTCCTCGGCGCCTTCCCCCTCCCCTTGACACCGTGCCGTATACTGCCCCCGACCTGTTCAAATATTTGAATAGAGCTCCGCCCCTTCACGAGGTGCCCATTCCCATGGTCATGGCCGAAAACCGCGTCACCAGCCCCTTCCTCGAGGGCAACTTCGCCCCCGTCCGCGAAGAAGTCACCGCCGAAAACCTCCCCGTCATCGGTGAGCTCCCGCCCGGCATCGAGGGCATGTTCGTCCGCAACGGCCCCAACCCCCAGTTCGACGTCATCAAGAGCTACCACTGGTTCGGCGGCGACGGCATGCTCCACGGCGTCCGCATCGAGGACGGCCGCGTCTCCTACCGCAACCGCTACGTCCAGACCGAGGCCTACCGGCGGGAAAAAGCCGCCGGCCGCGCCCTCTGGGGCAGCGGCCTCGGCCAGCCCGAACTCGATAACCCCAACGGCCCTTCCCGCGGCAATACCGGCAACACCGCCCTCGTCTGGCACGACGGCCGCCTCTTCGCCCTCTGGGAAGCCGGCGACCCCCACCACATCAAACTCCCCGGCCTCGAAACCCTCGGCACCTACACCTACAACGGCCGCCTCCTCCACGCCTTCACCGCCCATCCCAAGGTCGATGAAAAAACCGGGGAAATGCTCTTCTTCGGCTACAACATGATGGGCTTCGACCTCGCCAAGGGCGGCGCCAAAGTCCCCTACCTCCAGTACTCCGTCGTCAGCCCCGAAGGCGAAATCGTCCTCACCACCCCCATCGAGCTCCCCCGCGGCGTCATGATGCACGACTTCGCCGTCACCGAGCACTACTCCATCTTCATGGACCTCCCCCTCGTCTTCGACATGCAGCGCGCGATGTCCGGCGAGTCCCCCCTCTACTTCAACAGGGACCTCCCCGCCCGCTTCGGCATCCTCCCCCGGCACGCCACCGGTGACCAGGTCCGCTGGTTCGAAACCTCGCCCTGCTACGTCTTCCACACCCTCAACGCCTTCGAATCCGGCACCGAAATCGTCCTCGACGCCTGCCGCATGCAGGACGTCGACCTCGGCGCCCTCGACTCCTCCGTCGCCCCCAACCCCGAAGACCGCCGCCTCATCCGCGAAGACGCCTCCCAGGTCCTCTACCGCTGGCGCTTCGACCTGCAGACCGGCGCCGTCAAGGAAGAGCCCCTCGACGACCAGGTCAGCGACTTCCCCCGCGTCAACGACGGACTCATCGCCTACCAGGCCCGCTACGGCTATACCGCCCGCTTCGAGGCCGGCAACGGCATGCCCGAATCCGACGCCATCATCAAGTACGACCTCCAGACCGGGCGCCACTGGGTCCACTACCACGGCAAAGGCCGCTACGGCGGCGAAGGCGTCTTCGTCCCGCGGCCCGGCGCCACCGCAGAGGACGACGGCTACGTCGTCACCTACGTCTACGACTACACCACCGGCGGCTCCGAATTCGTCATGATCAACGCGCAGGACTTCGAAGCCCCGCCCGTCGCCCGCGTCCCCCTGCCCCAGCGCGTGCCCTACGGCTTCCACGGCGCCTGGATCAGCGAGGACCGCATCCAGGCCCAGAAATAGCACCCCGGCGCACCCCTCCCCTGGCCGGCCCGGTCCCCCGTGCAGGTGCCCCCTCCCGCACCGGCGACCGGGCCGGACCGCGCCTACCAGTCCTCCCACGCCCACCCCCGGCGCGGCCCCCGCGCCCGCCGCAGCAGCACATCCGGGTCCTCCAGCTCCGCGAGGCTGATGCGCCGCCCCACCAGCTCCTCGATGCGCCGGTAGAGCAGCTCCGCCGGCACCGAAAGCCCCGCCAGCAGCCACTGCTCCAGCTCCTCCAGCCGTGCCGCCTCGCCCATCGCCTCCCCCGGCGGCGCCTCCGCCAGGAACCGGCGGCAGTACACGCACCCCTCCGGGCTCACGATTGGCACGAGGTGGACATCGCATTCGTCCGCCATCCGGCCCCACGGCCAGCTGCCCACGCCGCCCATTCTGCCCGCACCGCCGCTCCCCCGCGAGCTGACGGCAGCCGGCTCACCCCCGACCGCTCCACCCGCCGCACGCCCCGCCCCGCCGCCTTCGAATCCGAAGTCCACGGCCCCGCGAGAAACCCCTTCAGCGAAATCGTCATGCCGCTCACCGCCGCCCGCAGGCTGGACCGCCAGGAGTTCGGCCTCACCGGGAACGCCCCGCTCGAGGGTCGCGGCTGGCTCGTCGGCGACGAGGTCCGCATCGCAGCCGACGTCGAACTCCTCCGCGGCGCCTAGCGCCCGGCGCCCTGGTCCTCTCCCCCGAACTCCGCGAACGAGCCGTGCCGCCCCGCGCCCCCAGCGAACCGGGCAGCCCCCTCATGCGCCTCCCCCGAGGCGATGACTGCCATCCCCAGCCGCACTTCGTTCCGCATCGCCTCTTCGAACGGCAGGTCCCACTGCTCCCGCGCCGACTGCCGGTCGCTCCGCAGACACGCCTGCGGAAACGCCGCCAGCTGCCGCGCGAGGTCCTTCGCCGCCTCCAGCGCCTGGCCGGGCTCCACCAGCCGGTTCGCCAGCCCCATCATCCGCGCCTCCTCCCCGCTCACTCCGCGCCCCGTCAGGATCAGGTCCATCGCGTGGCTCTCCCCAATCAGCCGCGGCAGCCGAACCGTCCCCCCGTCGATGAGCGGGACGCCCCAGCGCCGACAGAACACCCCGAAGACCGCATCCCGCGCCGCGACCCGCAGGTCGCACCAGAGCGCCAGCTCCAGCCCGCCGGCCACCGCATACCCCTCGACCGCCGCGATCACCGGCTTCGAAAGCCGCATCCGCGTCGGCCCCATCGGCCCGTCCCCCTCCTCCCGGACGACGTTCCCCCGCCGCTCCGCCACGGCTTTCAGGTCCGCCCCCGCGCAGAACGTCCCGCCCGCCCCCGTCAGCACCGCCACCGCCAGCCCCTCATCCGCCTCGAAGCGGCGGAACGCCGCAGCAAGCTCGGCCGCCGTCGCCCGGTCAACCGCATTCCGCACCTCCGGCCGGTCGATCGTCACCACCGCAATCGGTCCATCCGTTTCGTAGCGTACCGTCATCGTTCGAATACCTCCGCCCCGCATCCTACCGCCCGGCCGCCGCCTTGCGGAGCCCCTGCCGCCGCTCTACCCTCGCCGCCGCCATGACCTCCGCCGCCGACCTCACCATCGCCGTCACGCCGACCGCCGACCTCCGCCCGGCCGACCGCGATGCCATCCTCTCCCTCTTCCGCCAGAACTACCGCGAGGCCAACGCCGCTTACCTCGAAAAATCCCTCCACGTCCTCGCCTTCGCCGCCATCGCCCGCGACCCCGGGGGCCGGCCGGCCGGCTTCGCCCTCGGCGAGCCCCGCGTCCTCGACCTCCCCCGCCTCCCGGGCCAGCCGGTCCGCCTCGCCGGCCTCTGCTGCGTCGACCCCGCGTTCCGCCGCCAGGGCCTCTTCCGCCGGCTCGAACAGGCCGTGCTCTCCGCCCGCGAGCTGCCGCCCGCCCCGCGCTGGCTCTCCGCCGGCCGCATGGCCCACCCTGCCAGCTTCCGCACCATGTCCGCCAACCCCACCGTCGTGCCCCGCCGCGGCATCGTCCCCACCCCCTGGCAGCAGGCCGTCGGCGCCGCCATCGCCGCCGCCTACGGCACGCGAGAATTCGACCCGGAAACCTTCGTCTGCCGAGGTACCGGCGCGCCCATCGGCTGGCCCATCATCGAAATCGAAGCGTCCCCCGAGGAGTGGGAGCTCTTTCGCCCCGTCGACCGCACCCGCGGCGATAGCCTCCTCGGCATCAGCTGGGCACCCGATGCCCCGCCCGGCTGGGACGACCCCGCCATCCTCCCCTGACCCGCCCGCGGCCGTGCCGGTTATGAATCGAGCGACGGCGGAAAATCGAAGTCGCCCCGCTCCCGCAGCTGCTCGAGAATCTTCCGCGCCATCTCATCCATCTGCTCCGGCGTGATGCCCATCCGCTCCAGCGTCTTCCGCATCAGCCCCTGCACCTCTTCCATGTCCTGCCGGATGAGCGCATCCGCCAGCTCCAGCTGCGTCTCGATCGCCAGGAACCGCTCCCGCCGCTCCGTCTCGTTCGGCGTCGACAGGATGGTTGACATCAGCCGCGTGAACAGCGTCGTCGTCCGCGCAATCCGGACCCGGTCATCCGGGTGCGGCGGGAACTCGCCCGTCACCGCCACCTCCAGTCCCGTCCGGGTATCCCGTGCTGCGTACTGCTCGGCCATACTCCCAGCCTACACGATCCCCTGCCTTCCCTCCCCTCCAGCCCGGGGCTCCGATATCCTCGACTCGTGCCCGCCCCCCACCCCGCCCTCCAGCGCCTCGCCGATGACTACGCCGCCTGGTGGATCGACCTCCTCGGCGAACACAACCACGTCGGCGGCCTCGAAACCACCCGCTGGCTCCTGAAGCACGCCCGGCTCGCCCCCGGCCGGAGGATGCTCGATGCCGGCGCCTTCGTCGGGGCCGCCGCCCGCCTCGCCGCCGCCGAGACCGGCTGCCGCGCCATCGCCAGCGACCTGAATCCCGATTTCCTCGCCGCCGGCCGGGAGCTCCCCGGCGGCCGCACCGTCCAGTGGGTCGCCGCCGATAACCGCCGCCTCCCCTTCCGCGATGCCGCGTTCGACAGTATCTGGGCGCTCGACACCGAACTCGCCTACCACGAGTTCAACCGCATCGCCGCCCCGGGCGCCACCCTCTGCCTTTGCTGCGAGGCACCCTCCGATGCCCGCGGCGGCCTCGATGCCTTCATCGCCGACTGGGAGCAGGCCGGCTGGCGGCTGGTCGCCCACCGCCCGCTATCTGCCGAGGCCGCCCACACCTGGCGCACCGCCGAGGCTGAGCTCGTCCGTCGCCGCCCCTACTTCGAAGGCCGCTACGGCACCCGCACCTACCTCCGCCAGCTCGACCTCGTCGCCTACCTCGTCCAGGCCTACGAACGCGGCGAACAGGGCCACGCCCTCTTCGTCTTCCACCTCCAACCTCCAACCTCTCACCTCTAATCTCCCGCCCAGGTGTACAGTCCTTCCCGTGAAGCTCCTCCGCATCGGCACCTCCGACGACGTCTACGGCCCCCTCCAGCCCCACGAGCGCTCCTGGCACATCGTCCAGGAACGCCTTGCCGCCGCCATCGGCGAACCGGTCGAAACGGTCCTCAAATCCGCCTGGCCGAACGAAGCCTACGCCGACGTCATCGAACGCTGGGTCGAGCGCGAACGGCCCGATGCCGTCTTCCTCGCCGTCGCCTCCTTCTGGGTCGCGTTCCCCTCCGCCCCGCTCCGTCTTCAGCACTCCCGCCTCCCGCTGGGCGGTCCCCTCGGCAGGCTCGGCCGCCGCGCCTCGGCCATCCCAGCGATTGCCCACAACCGACTCTTCCGCGGCCTCCGGCGGGCCGCCCTCGGCACCCTCGGCTACGCCTACTACTTCGCACCCGATGACTGCGCCCGCCGGGTCGAAGAGGCCATCCGCCGCATCATCCGCCATGAAGAAGTTGCCCTCGGTGTCCGGGGCCCGATGCCCCTCGGCCTGCCCCTCCCGCCCCGGGTCGCTGCCGAATCACGCCGCCGGTGTGACGAATTCGGCCGGCTGGTCGGCGAGACCTGCGAGCGGCTTCATGTCAGCTACTGCGCCCCTGGCCCCGGCGAACCCCCGGCCCCCGACGAACTCCAGGCCGACCTCACCCACGTCAACGCCCGCGGCCACGCCCGCCGCGCCGACCACGAATACGAACTCCTCCTCCGCGCCTGGCACTCCACCCACACCGCCCCCCGCCCCTGACCTCCCCGCTCCCCGCTCCAACCTCCAACCTTCCCCTGCTACCCTAGACCCGAACGCCCACCAACCCCATCCCCGGAGCCCCCATGTCCATCCTCCGCCACGCCGACCCCGACGTCGCCGCCATCATCGAGGACGAGCGCATCCGCCAGGTCGAATCACTCGAGATGATCGCCAGCGAAAACTACGCCTCCGCGGCCGTCCTCGAAGCTACCGGCTCCGTCTTCACCAACAAGTACGCCGAGGGCTACCCCGGCAAGCGGTACTACGCCGGCAACCAGCACGCCGACCGTCTCGAACAGCTCGCCATCGACCGCGCGAAACAGCTCTTCGGCGCCGACCACGCCAACGTCCAGCCCACCAGCGGCGCCGAGGCGAACATGGCCGCCTACCTCGCCTTCGCCAGCCCGGGCGACACCATCATGGGCATGGAGCTCTCCCAGGGCGGCCACCTCACCCACGGCTCCCCCGTCAACTTCTCCGGCCGCTTCTACCGCTTCGTCCCCTACACCGTCGACCGCGAAACTGAGACCATCGACATGGCCGAGGTCCGCCGGCTCGCCCGCGAAGCCCGGCCCCGCATCATCGTCGCCGGCGCCACTGCCTACCCGCGCCGCATCGATTTCGCCGCCTTCGCCGAGGTCGCCCGCGAAGTCGGCGCCCTCCTCATGGCCGATATGTCCCACATCGCCGGCCTCGTCGCCGGTGGCGCCCACCCCAGTCCCGTGCCCCACGCCGACGTCGTGACCACCACCACCCACAAGACCCTCCGCGGCCCGCGCGGCGCCCTTGCGCTCTGCAAAGCCGAGCATGCCGACGCCCTCGACCGCGGCGTCTTCCCCGGCACGCAGGGCGGCCCCCACCTCCACAGCATCGCCGCCAAGGCCGTCGCCTTCGGCGAAGCCCTCCGACCCGAATTCCGCGACTACGCCGCCCAGGTCGTCCGCAACGCCGCCGTCCTCGCCGAAGAACTCCAGCGCGCCGGCCTCCGCCTCGTCTCCGGCGGCACCGATAACCACCTCATCCTCGTCGATTGCGGCTCCGTCGGCATCAGCGGCCTCAAAGCCCAGAACGCCCTCCAGGGCGCCGGCATCATCACCAACCGGAACACCATCCCCTACGACCAGCGCTCCGCCTACGTCACCAGCGGCCTCCGCCTCGGCACCCCCGCCCTCACCAGCCGCGGCATGAAAGAGGACGAAATGCGCCGCGTTGCCTCCTGGATCATCCGCGTCCTCAAGGACCCGGATGGCGAAGGCGTCCGGGAGACCGTCCGCGCCGAGGTCGCCGACTTCGCCCGCGCCTACCCCGTTCCCGGCATCACCGACGCCCGCCCGGCAGCGGCTACCGCCTAGTACCGCCCCGTGTTACCCTCAGCCGTTGACCCGGGGTCACGGTTCTCCCCCGCGGAGGACAATCCCATCGCCCGGGCCGAGGTTCCATGAGGGAATACGAGCTCACCGTCGTCTACGACCTCGCCCTGCAGGAAGCCGGCGGGCCGTCCGCCAGCGAAGAGCGCCTCAAACAGCTCGTCGAATCCCGCGGCGGCAAAATCCTCAAAATCGACCACTGGGGCCGCCGGCGCATGGCCTACCCCATCCGCCACGCCATCGATGCCGACTACATCGTTAGCCGCATCGAAGCCGAGCCCTCCGCCGTCAACGGCATCGAAACCGCCCTCCGCATCGACGAAAAAGTCTACCGTCACCTCATCGTCCGGGCCGATGAACTGCCCGCACCCCCGCCGCCGCGCGAGCCCCGCGAACCCCGCGCCGCCGCGCCCGCCGCTCAGCCAGCACCCGCCCCCCCAGCCGAGACGACAGCCCCCGTCGCCGAAACCAGCGAAACTCCGGCCGCGGCCGACGAGCCCGCCGGCGAATCGGCCGAATCCTGACCCGGAGGCCCCACCATGGCGGGACTGAACAAAATCCTCCTCATCGGCAACGCCGGCCGCGATGCCGAGCTCCGCTACCTCGCCAGCGGCACCCCCCAGTGCCAGTTCAGCCTCGCCGTCAATAACCGCCGCAAAAACCAGCAGACCGGCGCCTGGGAAGAGCAGACCGAGTGGTTCAACATCGTCGTCTGGGGCGACATGGCCGAGCGCGTCTCCCAGTACATCACCAAAGGCAAGCAGCTCTTCGTCGAAGGGCGCGTCCAGACCCGCACCTGGGACGATGACCAGGGCCAGCGCCACTACCGCACCGAAGTCATCGCCCAGGGCATCCAGCTCCTCGGCAGCCCGCGCGAAGCTGCCGCCGGTGACGACTGGGCCAGCGGCTCGAACCGCTCCCTCTTCATCGACGAACCCGGCTACGGCCGCCCCCGCGACGGCACCATCCCCCGCGAGGACGTCGAAGTCGACGACCTCCCCTTCGAATAGCACTGCCCGCTGGCACCGCCAGCCCGCCCGCGGCCGGCTCGCCGCGAACCCCCGGTCCCCGCACTACCGGAGACGAACCCATCGGGAAGGATGAACGACCATGACCTCTGAAGAACGCACCACCGCCGCACCCGCCCCCGAAGGCGAGCGCCCCGCTCGCCAGCAGCGCCCCCGCTACACCAACCGCCGCAAAGTCTGCCGCTACTGCGTCGAGAAGATGGAGGGCGTCGACTACAAGGACATCGCCCGCCTCCGCATGCACATCTCCGAACGCGGCAAAATCGAACCCCGCCGCAAGACCGGCACCTGCCTCAAACACCAGCGGCTCGTCGCCACCGCCATCAAGCGCGCCCGCCACCTCGCCCTCCTCCCCTACACCCTCGAACACATCCGCAAAACGGGCATCTTCCCCATCCGCGGCTAGCCCCGCCCGCCGCGGCACCCACCGGAGCAGCCCATGGCCCGACGCGAACGCACCACCGCCCTCCCGAGGCCGCGCCCCCGCGAAACCCGCACCCCCTCCCGCGGGCGCACCCTCCTCACCGCCGAGGAGACCCTCCGCCTCGCCATCCTCGGCGGAGCCTCCCTCCTCCTCGTCATCGTCCTCGGCCTCCTCGGCTGGCGGTGGTACGACCAGAACTTCCGCGTCCCCGAAAAAACCATCCTCCAGGTCGGCGACGAGCGCTTCACCCTCAAGTACTACGCCGACCGCCTCTTCCCCTTCGTCCAGTCCACCACCGGCACCGGTATCAACCTCAGCCTCGCCGAACAGCAGCTCCTCACCCAGCTCGAAAACGAAGCCATCGTCAACACCATCGCACGCGAGCGGGGCATCACCGTCACCCCCGAAGAAGTCACCACCGAGATTGCCAGCCAGCTCGGCGTCCCCGCCGGCGGCGCCGGCACCGCCTTCGATACCCTTTACCGCCAGCGCCTCCAGTCCCTCACGATGAGCGACGCCCACTACCGCCGCTGGGTCGAAGCCCAGCTCTATCGCAAGAAACTCAAAGACGCCATCCTTGCCGACCTCGGCGACACCACCGAAATGGTCACCCTCCGCACCATCATCACCACCACCGAAGAAGAAGCCCGCTCCGTCCTCGCCCGCATCCAGGCCGGCGAGGACATGGGCACCGTCGCCCAGACCGCCTCCAAAGACCTCAACTCCCGCCAGAAAGACGGCATCATGGACCCCGAGCCCCCCGCACTCCTCCCGCCCGCCGTCCAGGCCGCCATCGAAGGCAAACCCGCCGGCAGCGACCTCCTCGGCCCCGTTCAGCTCGCCAACGGCGACTGGTGGGTCCTCCGCATCGAACGCCGCGACCCGAACGCCACCCCCTCCGAGACCCAGAAATCCCAGCTCGCCGACCTCCGCATCAGCGAGCTCATCAAAGAAAATCGCACCACCATCTCCATCCGGCGCACCATCACCGGCGCCGATATCCGCTGGGCGGAGGAGCATGCCGACTAGCGGCCCGCCCAGGCAGATCGGTGTCGGCCTCATCGGCCTCGGCGTCGTCGGCTCCGGCGTCGCCCGCGCCCTCCTCGAGCGGCGCGATTACTTCGCCCGCCAGGTCGGCGCCGAGATCGTCGTCCGCCGCGCCGCCGTCCGTGACGTGCGCAAACCCCGTGCCGTCGAACTCCCCCCCGGCACCATCACCGACGACGTCGACGCCATCCTCACCGACCCCGAGATCGCCATCGTCGTCGAAGTCATCGGCGGCGAAGAGCCAGCCGGCACCTACATCCGCCGCGCCATCGAAGCCGGCAAACACGTCGTCACCGCCAACAAAGAGCTCATCGCCAAATCCGGCCCCGCCCTCCTCGCCGAAGCCCACCGCCGCGGCCTCGACATCATGTTCGAAGCCAGCGTCGGCGGCGGCATCCCCCTCATCGCCCCCCTCCGGCGCGACCTCCTCGCCAACAAAATCACCTCCATCCGCGCCATCATCAACGGCACCACCAACTACATCCTCACCAGCATGGCAAACAACGCCGCCGTCGCCGAAGCCCTCCACCGCCAGGGCCTCCAGCCCCCGCCCGGCGGCTACCAGGAAGCCCTCCGCGCCGCCCAGGAGCTCGGTTACGCCGAACCCGACCCCACCAACGACGTCGAAGGCTACGACGCCGCCTACAAGCTCGCCATCATGGCGACCCTCGGCTTTCGCACCCGCGTCCACCCCTCCCAGGTCCACACCGAGGGCATCACCCGCCTCTCCGCCAGCGACTTCGAAGCCGCCCGCGAGCTCGGCTACGCCATCAAACTCCTCGCCATCGCCGAGCGCACCGCCGACGGCATCATCGCCCGCGTCGCTCCCGCCTTCATCCCCCTCCACGAACCCCTCGCCCGCGTCGACGGCGTCTACAACGCCGTCCAGGTCCACGGCGACCTTACCGGCACCGTCCTCTTCCAGGGCCGCGGCGCCGGCTCCGAACCAACCGCCTCCGCCGTCGTCGCCGACCTCCTCGACCTCGCCCACGCCATCGTCCTCGGCGCCCGCGAACGGAAATACTGGGGCCCCGAAGGCGATATCCCCATCCTCGGCCTCGAACACCTCGAAACCCGCTACTATCTCCGCGTGAAGGTCACCGATAAACCCGGCGTCCTCGCCCAGATCGCCCGCACCCTCGGCGACCACCAGGTCAGCATCGCCGCCGTCAGCCAGAAAGAAACCGACACCGACGCCCAGACGGCCGACCTCGTCATCATGACCCACCGCGCCCGCGAAGGCGCCGTCCAGGCCGCCCTCCGCGACATCGCCACCCTCCCCGTCGTCGTCCAGGTCTCCAGCTTCCTCCGCGTGGAGGGCTGACGTGCCCGGCGAACCCCAGGCCCAGGCCATCACCGAGCTCCTCACCTTTCTCGAACAGCAGCTCCGCGCTACCCGCGAAGAACAGGCCCGCCACCTCGCCCTCCTCGACCAGCTCCGCCGCCAGGTCCAGGACCTCGCCGAGCAGCTCGACGCCGCCGAGCGCCAGCTCCGCGACGTCGAACCCCGCCTCCTCCCCTTCCGCGGCCTCCCCGAGAAGCTCACCAGCCTCGACCAGGCCATGGAAGAGCTCCGCCAGGCCGTCAGCACCGCCCGCGCAGAGTCCGAACACCAGCACCGCCTCCTCCGCGCCGAGTCCGAATACGACCGCCAGGAGCGCTCCGACGTCATCCGCCGCGTCGATGCCGCTGCCCACCAGCTCGGCCTCGTCCTCGCCGATATCGCCCAGGTCCAGCAGCAAACCTCCCAGCTCACCCACCAGCTCCAGGCCCTCCTCGAGCGCCAGCGCGAAACGGAACAGCAGGTCCACCAGTTCGGCCTCCGCCTCGACCGCGCCATCGAAGTCAACCGCGACCTCGAAGAACGGGTCAAACAGGTCCTCCTCGGTGACCTCGACGACCGCTTCGACGTCGTCTTCGAACGCCTCCAGGTCGTCGGCGAGATGGTCCGCCGGAACGAAGAGCTCATCAGTACCGTCACCCACGAGCGCGACTACCGCCAGGAGCTCATCGAAGAGATCGCCCTCTGGCGCGAAGAACACCACCGCATCGACAATCGCATCAACCAGCTGGAAGAGGTCACCGACCGCCTCGTCGGCGTCATCGACAAACTCCAGGGCGAAATCACCCTCCTCGAAGGACGCCACTCCGGCCTCGGCGAACGCGTCGCCAACATGCGCCGGGACATCGCCGAAGTCGTCGACCACGTCCGCGAAGAGTTCGCCAAGTTCAACGCCATGTACGAAAAACAGCGCCGGAAGCAGATCCAGGTGCTCGAGCAGGAGCTCCGCGAAATGAAATTCCACGCCTTCCGGCCGCCGGAGGAACCGTGACCGCCGCCACCGCCCGCCCCCGGGGCGTCCTCTACCGCTGGGCCGAGGTCCTTCCCCTCACCGACCAGACGCCCCGCATCTCCCTCGGCGAGGGCGAAACCCCCCTCGTTCGCTCCGCAGCGCTCGCCGCCGAATGCGGCCTCGATGAACTCTGGTTCAAGCTCGAAGCCTGCAACCCCACCGGCTCCTTCAAAGACCGCGGCATGGTCGTCGCCGTCGCCAAGGCCCTCGAAGCCGGCGCCCGCGCCATCATGTGCGCCTCAACCGGCAACACCAGCGCCAGCGCAGCCGCCTACGCCGCCCACACCGGCATCGAATGCCTCGTCCTCGTCCCCGGCGGCAAAGTCGCCGCGGGCAAGATGGCACAGGCCGCCGCCTACGGCGCCCGCATCATCGAAATCGACGGCAACTTCGATGACGCCCTCCGCGCCGCGCGCCTCCTCACCGAGCGCCACCCCGTCGCCCTCGTCAACTCCGTCAACCCGCACCGCATCGAAGGGCAAAAGACGGCCGCCTACGAAATCTGCGACGCCCTCGGCGATGCCCCCGACCTCCTCGCCATCCCCGTCGGCAACGCCGGCAACATCACCGCCTGCTGGCGCGGCTTCACCGAATGCGCCGAGCGTGGGCTCGCCGCCCGCCACCCCCGCATGTGCGGCTTCCAGGCTGCCGGCGCCGCCCCCCTCGTGACCGGCAAACCCGTCCCCCACCCACAGACCGTCGCCACCGCCATCCGCATCGGCAACCCCGCCAGCTGGCAAACCGCCATCGCCGCCCGCGACGAATCCGGCGGCCTCATCGACGCCGTCACCGACGACGAGATCCTCGAGGCCTACCGCCTCCTCGCACGTCGCGAAGGCCTCTTCGTCGAACCCGCCAGCGCCGCCTCCGTCGCCGGCCTGCTCAAGCTCGCGCGCGCCGGCCGACTCCGCGGCGGCCGCGCCGTCGCCATCCTCACTGGCCACGGCCTCAAGGACCCCGATACCGCCCTTACCGCCTGCCGCCCCGACGTCGTCCGCGCCCCGGCCACCATCGAAGGCATCGAAGCCGCACTCGGCTGGTAGCTACTCCACCCGCAGGCCGAGCACCTCCGGCGCCGCCGGCGGATACCGCAGCTCCAGCGACTCCAGCTTCTCCACCAGCGCCCTCGCCACCACCAGGTCCCGGTACCACTTCCGGTCCGCCGGCACCACGTGCCACGGCGCGTGCCTCGTGTTGCATCGCTCCAGCGCATCCTCGAACGCCTCCAGGTACGCATCCCACGACTTCCGCTCCTCCAGGTCGCTCAGCCGGAACTTCCACTGCTTCTTCGGGTTGTCGATCCGCTCCTGCAGCCGCTCCCGCTGCTCCTCCTTCGAAATCACCAGGAAAAACTTCATCACCACCGTCCCGTTCCGCAGCAGATACTCCTCCAGCCGGTTGATGTCCTCGTACCGCTCCTCCCACGTCGCCCGCGGCACGATGCCCTTCACCCGCTCCACCAGCACCGCTTCGTAGTACGACCGGTTGAAGATCGTGATGTGCCCCCGCTCCGGCATCTTCTTGTGGTAGCGCCAGAGATAGTCATGGGCGGCCTCCTCCGGCGTCGGCACCTTGAAACTCTCCACCGAGCACCCGATCGGCCCCACCTGCTCGAAGACCGAATTGATCGTCCCGTCCTTCCCCGCCGCGTCGATCCCCTGCAGCACCACCAGCATCGCAAACCGCGCATCGGCGTACAGCAGGTTCTGCAGCTCGTTCAGCCGCAGCCGCAGCCCCACCAGCTCCGCCTCCGCCGCCTCCCGCTCCACCCCGTTCGTCGCCGCCGGGTCGAACCTCCGCAGGTCGACCCGCGCATGCGGGGGAAAGACGATGGGCTGACGATGTCCGCTGGCGTGGCTGTTGCTCATGCAGGGGATTATCCGCCTGCGCTCTCCCCGGCTGCACGGCGCGCCCGGCGCTCCCGCTGCTCCTCCGGCAGCGCCGCTTCGAAGTGGTCCTTCCACTCCGGCTCCGGTGCCTCGCAGCCTGCCTTCGGCACAAACACCGACCGCTCCACCAGCCGCATCCGGTGGATGTAGCGCGGGCAGTTCGGGAACACTTCCTCGACCTCCACCCGCACCACGAACTGCGCACCCGGCCACCCCGCCGCCAGCGGGTCCCCCCAGTCGATCGAGGCCCTCCCGTTCAGCCGCATCCGCCACTGCCGTTCGAAGTCGATGAACAGCATCCCGACCCGCCCCGTCTCCAGGATGTTCCCCGCCGTCATGAACTGGCCGTTCCCGTCGTAGCTGGGGAAGGCGATTGTCCGCTCATCGAGGACTCGCACGAAGCCCGGCTCGCCCCCCTTGTACGAGCAGTCCAGCCGCCCGTCCGCACCCTGCGTTGCGATGAAGCACATGTCCATCCGCTCGATGAACTCCCGGTCCCCGGCGCCCAGCCGGTCCCGCACGGTCCGCTCCGTGATGGCGTCCGCAAGCCGGCGCGTATCGAACCGGTCCTGCACCTCGCGCGCACCCTCGCCATGCGTGAATGGCATCGTCTCCCTCCTTGCCCCACGGCCGCCTCCTGCGGTCTACTGGGCCCGCACACTCTACACCCGCGAGGCAAGCCCCGATGCCCAGCCGCCGCGCCGAAATCGCCCTCACCCCCGAAGAGCAGGAACAGTTCCTCCAGCAAGGCTGGACCCTCCAGGTCGCATCCATCGGGCCGAAGGGCTACCCCCACCTCGTCGCCATGTGGTACGTCGTCATCGACGGCTTCGTCCACTTCACCACCTTCGCCAAGAGCCAGAAAGTCCTCAACCTCCGCCGCAACCCGAAAATCACCGTCATGCTCGAATCCGGGAAGCTCTACCACGAGCTCAAGGGCCTCGTCATCGAAGGCGAGGCCGAGATCATCGAGGACACCCCTTTTACCGCCCGCGTCATGGGACTCGTCGCCGAAAAGTACAACGGCATCCCCGCGCCGATGGAAACACCCGAGGCCGCCCTCAACGTCGCCTCCAAGCGCGTCACCATCCGCGTTCGGCCCGTCGACGTCTACTCCTGGGACCACGCCAAGCTCGGCGGCCGCTACTAGGCCTCCGGGCTATTGCTGCGGCTTCCGCGCCGCCCGCCGGATGGCAAAGCCCGCCGCCTCCACCCGCCGCGTCATCCCGAGCTTGCTCAGGATGTCGCTCACGTGGTGCTTCACCGTCTTCTCCGAAAGGTACAGCTGCTCACCGATCTCCCGGTTCGTCAGCCCCTCCGCAATCAGGTCGAGGATCTTCAGCTCCCGCTCCGTCAGCTGGGCCGCCAGCCGGTCCTCCTCCGTCACGAGGTTCCCCCGGCGAATCTGCTCGATGACCGTCGCCGCGCTGGCCGGGTCAAGCGTCTTTCCCCCCCGCCCGACGACGCGCATGGCGGCAATCAGGTCGTTCGTCTGCACATCCTTCAGCAGGAAGCCGCTCGCCCCTGCCACGATCGCCTGCATCACCGCATCCTCGTCGCTGTACGACGTCAGCATCAGCACGTTCGCCCCCGGCACCGCCGAACGGATCTCCCGGCACGCCTCGATCCCATTCAGCCTCGGCATCCGAACGTCCATCACCACCAGGTCCGGGTTCGTCTTCTTCGCCTCCCGCACCGCCTCCTGCCCGTCCCGCGCCTCGGCCACGACCGAGAACTCCGGGTGGCCCCGCAGCGCCGCCTTCAGCCCCTGCCGGACCAGGTCGTGGTCGTCCGCCAGCAGCACATGGATCGTTCCGTCAGCCGTCGCCGTCATAGCTCCTCCTCGTCGCGCCGCCGGGGAATCGCCACCCGCACCGTCGTGCCCATCCCCGGGATAGGGATGACCGTCAGCTCGGCGCCAAGCCGTTCCGCCCGCGTCCGCATCGTGATTGTGCCCAGGCCCCGCCGGGTCGTCGCCTCATCGAAGCCGACGCCGTTGTCCTGGATCGTCAGCACCGTCGCCTCCTCCGTCTGCCGCAGGTCCACCGCAATCTTCGTAGGCGCACCGTGCCGCACCGCATTCGACAGCGCCTCCCGCGCGATGTACAGCAGGTCCTCCGACTCACGCGTCGTCAGCTCCTGCAGCGCCGCCGCGGAGATATTCACCACCGTCGCGATGCTCGCCGGCACCAGCTGCCGGATGACGAACGCGAGGTCCCGCGTCAGCTCCGGCTGCTCGACCGGTGTAGCCGCCTCCAGCATCGTGATATAGCTCCGGATGTCGGCGATGATCTCGTTGATCCGGCTCACCGCGTTCGCCAGCGCCTCCCGCGCCTCCTCCGGATAATCTGCCCGGTTCGCCATCGCATCGCACTCGAGCCCGAGCGCGTAGAGCGCCTGGATCGTCCCGTCGTGCAGGTCGTGCGCGATCCGCTCCCGCTCCTCCAGCAGGAAAATCCGGCCCCGCCGCTCCCGTGCCAGCGCATACGAAACGCTCACCGCCGCCTGCAGCGAGAGCACCGCCGCGGCCACCTCGTCCTCGCCCGTGAACGGCGGCGCATCAGCGCCGCGCGCCATGTAGAGCGAACCGATCGTCCGCCCGCCCGCCCGGACCGGCACCCCGAGAAAGCGCGTCATATCCGGGTGGCCCGCCGGCCAGCCCGTGAAATGCGGGCTCGCCCGGAGGTCGTCCAGCCGCAGCGGCCGCACACAGGTCGCCAGGTGCCCCAGGAGCCCCCGCCCCTTCGGCGGGTCGCCCATCCTCCGCGCCTGCTCGTCGCTCACCCCGGCATAGATGAACCGGGTCAGCACCCCTTCCTCGTCGAACGTCGAGATCGCCGCGTACTCCGCCCCCGTCACCTCCCGCGCCCGCTCCGCCAGCCGGTGGAGAATCTCCGAGAGGTCCTCGCTCGAGGCGAGAAGCTCGCTCGTAACCGCCATCTCCGAAAGGCGCTCGAAAACCCCGGGCCCTGTGGCCGGCCCTTCCGCAGCAGTCCCCATTGCCGTGCATGGTAACGCATTCTTTTCATGGCGGACGTTTGGGGCCCGTCGGACCGCACGATGGGCCCGTTCGACCCTCACCCCCGCCCCCGGCCCGTCTCGACACTCTCCCCATGGAGGGCACCCCTGTCCACGTCGTCTCCTCCGACGGCGCCCTGCGGCGCGCCCTCGTCGCCCGCCTCGAACGAGCCCCGGAACTCCACCACCACACCTCCGGCGACCTCGATTTCTCCAGCATCCGCCCCGGCGACGTGGTCGTCACGACCCCGGCCGATTGCCCGCCCGAGCGCGCCCACGAGCTCGTCCGTGCCGGTGCCGCGGTCATCATCCTCGCCGCCATCCCCCGCCAGGAAGAACGGAGCCGGTATGAGCGCGCCGGCGTCGCTGCCTACATCCCCATGCTCATCGATGGCGTCGACCTCCTCCGCGCCATCGGCCAGAGCCTCGCCCGCGGCCGCCCCGAGGAACACCGCTGCCGAACCGCCTGACGCGCCCCGCGTCAATCCCCCGCGGCCGCCCGCCGTGCCGCTTCGACCCAGCTCCCGTCGCCGTACCGCTCCAGCTGATAAAGCCACCACTCCGCACCCCAGAGATAGATGCGCTCCGCCCCCGTCCGACGGGCGTACTCCACGTTCTTCTCCATCGTCGCCGGCGACAGGTTCCTCGAACGGTTCGCCGGGCTGATGAGGCGCGCATCCCCATCCGTCCACGGCTCGGCCTGCAGTTCCGTAATCCAGAACTGCTTCCCCGCCGCCCGCGCCACCCGCGCCTGGTACGCATAGTTCGGCATCAGCCAGCCGAGCTGGAGGATATCCACCACCACCGGCCGTCCCAGCACCGACCCGTTCCGCCGCGGGTACAGGCTCTGCGCCAGCACGTCTCCGTCCGCCAGCGCATCCCGCCACCGCCGGTCCATCACGTAGTGCTGCGCATGGTTGATCGCTACCGGCCGCCCGAGCGGGTCGTTCGCCCGGATGGTCGCCGCCACCTCCGCCACGTAGTCGCGCCCGAGCGATAGCTTCCGCGCCCGGTGCGAGGCGATGTACCCCTCGTTTTCCGCCGTCCACGAATCGATCTCCGGCCGCTCCGCCAGCCGCTGCGTCACCGCGGCCACCATCCGCAGCGCCCGCGCCCGCAGGAGCGGCTCCTCCGAGAGCACCATCCCGTCGCGCACCTCCACCCCCGCCAGCGCCCACGCCGGGATGTAAAACTCCGGGTGACGCTGGCCTTTCATCCCGATCGAGACGTTCGCCGTCGCCCCCGCCGCCCGCACCGCGTCCAGCTGCGCCTCGACCGCCGAGAAATCGAACTCCCCCTCCCGCCGCTCCACCTCGTCCCAGTAGACACTCAGCCGCACGAGCCGGATGCCCGTCAGCTCGAGCAGCCGCCCGAGGACCCCCGCGCACCACGCCGCCCGGCCGGGCCGGCCGTCATCCACATACCCATCCGGCCCGCCCCCCGGCTCCTCCAGCAGGAGATACTCCGCCTGGTCGCAGCTGAAGTTCAGGCCCACCGCCGAATTTGCCAGCGGCTCCCGGTTCGTCCACTGCAGCGCGAGCGTCAGCCAGAGCTGCCCCGCCAGCAGCACGCCCGCCGCCACGGCTCCGCCGGCGATACCCGCGACCTGCCAGCGCCGATGGAGCCTCATCCCTCAGCATTCTCGCCCGCCGCCGTCCTTAGCTCACCATCCGCCGGACGATCTCGTACATCAGCTCGCATCCCAGCTGCAGGTTCTCTACCGTCAGGAACTCATCGTTCCCGTGGAACCCGCGCCGCTCCTCCGGCGAAAGCAGGCACGGGATGAACCCGTACGCCGGGATGCCGCGCTCCCGCAGGAACCGGTTGTCCGTCCCGCCGATCGTCATCCCCGGCACCACCACCGCGTCCTCCATCGCTTCCTTCACCACCGCGGTAATCGTCCGGAACAGCTCCGTATCCCACGGCACCGCCGCCGGCTCCCCGTGGTCCGGCGAGAGCAGCTCCACCGTCACCCGCTCATCCGCGACCCGCTCCCGCACCTGCCGGATCCACTCCCGCTTCGATTGCCCCGGCAGAAGCCGGCAGTCGATCACCGCCTCACTCCGCGCCGGGATGACGTTCGCCTTCACCCCGGCGTTCAGCATCGTCAGGTTCAGCGTGTCCTGGAACATCGCCAGCAGCTCCGGCGAACGGCGAATCCGCTCCTCCACCGCCTTCCGGTCCGACCGCGGCGGCATCAGGCCCGCTTCCGCCAGCCGGTCCAGGTACGCCTCCGTCTCCGGCGTAAACACCAGCGGCCGCTCCCACTCCACCAGCCGATGCAGCGCCCGGACCAGGTACACCGCCGAGTTGTCCTCGTGCGGCACGCTGCCGTGCCCCGGCCGCCCGACGGCCGTCAGCTTCAGCCAGCAGATGTCCTTCTCGTTCGTCGCCACGCTGAAGAGGCGCGTCTCCTGCCGCCCGAACCGCGTCGTCCCGGCCGCACCCTCGCTCAGCTCGTACTCCACGTCGACCACGTCCGGCCGGTGCTCGCAAAGCCACGCCATGCCGTAGTCGCTCCCCGCCTCTTCGTCCGGCACCGCGCAGAACACCACGTCGCGCCGCAGCGGCACCCCCTCCCGCTTCAGCAGCAAAAGCGCCATCAGCTGCATCACCCCACACCCCTTCATGTCGACCGCACCGCGCCCGTATACCCGCCCGTCCCGCACCAGCCCCGCAAACGCCGGCACCGACCAGTACTGCTCCTCCACCGGCACCACGTCCGTGTGGTTGCAGAGCATGAACGGCCGCTTCGACCCGTCCCCCCGCAGCCGCGCCACCAGCACCTCCCGGTTCGGTGCCGTTTCGATGTACTCGACCGGGATGCCCTCCGCCTCGCAAATCGCCCCCAGGAAGCGCGCCGCCGGCTTCTCGTTCCCCGGGGGATTCGTCGTATCGATCTGCAGGTACCGCACGAAGATGTCGAGCGCCTCGCGGTGCACCGCCGGCCAGTCGATCGCCATCGGTCCCCTCCGTCCCGTCGTGGAGCCGGATTCTCCCCCGGGCAGCCTCCACCCGCAAGTCCGTTGCAAATTGCAACGAACTTGCGGCATCATCCCGCCTACCACCCGGGAGGGAGCGCCCATGTTCGACCCCGCCAGCGAGCGCGCCAGCATCGAGTTCTGGAACGCCAGCTCACACGGCCGCCTGCCCGGCCTCGTCGGCCTCGACGTCACCGCCATCGGCGAGCGCTTCGCCGAGGGGCGGCTCGCTATCCGCCCCGAGCTCCTTGCCCCCAACGGCTTCCTCCACGCCGCCACCGTCATCGCCCTCGCCGATAGCCTCTGCGGCTACGGCTGCTCCGCCAACCTCCCCGCAGGCGCGGCCGGCTTCACCACCATCGAGCTCAAAGCCAACTTCCTCGGCACCGCCACCGATGGCGCCATCGCCGCCCGCGCCGCCATGCTCCACGGCGGCCGCACCACCCAGGTCTGGGACGCCGAGGTCACCCACGCCGAAACCGGCCGCACCCTCGCCGTCTTCCGCTGCACCCAGGCCATTCTCTGGCCCCGCGCCTAGCGCTCCGCGCCCCGGTCCCGTTTGCTCCCGCTGCCAGACCAGCCGCACGCGCCTGGCAGGCCCCCGCCACGGAGCCCGGCCATGCGTCTCATCCGCCTCACGAACAGCAAGGACGTCACCCCAGGCGCCACCACCGCCCGCGCCGTCCTCACCGCCGCCCGCCTCGAAGACGCCTTCGGCGAACCCGTCGAGCTGGTCACCCGCACCCCCTGGCCGAACGAGCGGATGCCCGAGATGGTCAGCCGCTGAGTCGAAGCGTCCCGGCCGGATGTCGTCTGGCTCGGCATCAACCCCTTCTGGTTCAACTACCCGAGCGTGCCCCTCCGCCTCCAGCGCCGCCTCGGCCCGCCCGGCTCGGCCTCCGCGCCGCGACGAACCCCGTCCTCGGCCCCTCCCGCCCCTTTCGCCTCGCCCGCACCCTCCTCCTCCGGACCGTCGGCGGCGATTGCTACTTCGAACCGGCGGACGTCATCGCGCGCCTAGAAGAGAGCATCCGCCGCATCCTCCGCACCGGGGGCATCATCCTCGCCGCCAGGGGCCCCCACGGCCGGGCGAACTGGACCGTGACCGCAGCCCAGGCCCGGGCGGCCGCAGCCCGCCAGGCGACGGTCGTCGCGGCGATGGAGCGCCTCTCCCGCGAGCTTCACTTCGCCTCCGACGGCGCCGGCACCCCCCGCGACCTCAGCGGCGAAACCCCCGAACTCGCGCCCGGTGGCTTCCACTTCGGCGGCCGCTACGAAGCCGAGTCGGCCGAGCGCTGCGCCGCCTTCCCCATCCGCGCCATCGAAGCCGAGCGCCGCGCCCCGGAGCGTCCCGCCTGAACTCGCCCCGGACCCCGGAACCTGCTAAACTGTAGAGGTGAGCGAACGAATTCCGGGCCGCCGCCCCTGCCGGCTCGCACCCCGCGAGGCCAACTCCCGCTGATGGCTACCCAGGCGACCACATCGACCTACACCGCCGAGAACATCCAGGTCCTCGAAGGCCTCGAAGCCGTCCGCAAACGGCCCGGCATGTACATCGGCACCACCGATAAGGCCGGCCTCCACCACCTCGTCAAAGAGCTCGTCGATAACGCCGTCGACGAAGCCATGGCCGGCTACTGCGACCGCATCGAGGTCATCTTCCACGCCAACGGCTGGTGCACCGTCAGCGACAACGGCCGCGGCATCCCCGTCGATATCCAGAAACAAACCGGCAAGTCCGCCGTCGAAACCGTCATGACCGTCCTCCACGCCGGCGGCAAATTCGGGGGCGGCGGCTACAAGGTCTCCGGCGGCCTCCACGGCGTCGGCGCCTCCGTCGTCAACGCCCTCAGCGAGCAGATGTGGGTCGAGGTCGTCCCCGACCCGGCCGCCCAGGGCGCCGAAAAAGCCGGGTACGTTTATCGCCAGGAGTACGCCCGCGGCGTCCCCCTCACCGACCTCGTCCCCTCCCCCCTCGCCGACCCGGCGCGCTCCCACGGCACGACCGTCTCCTTCAAACCCGACCCGGCCATCTTCGAAAGCGTCGACTTCGACTTCCGCATCGAAGCCGAGCGCCTCCGGATGTACGCCTTCCTCACCAAGAAGACCTGGTTCCGCCTCGTCGACGAGCGCACCGACCAGGAAGTCAACTACTACTTCGAAGGCGGCATCAAGAGCTTCGTCCGCTACGTCAACCGCGACCGCGAAGTCCTCAACCCCGACCCCGTTTACGTCGAGCGCGAGGTCGACGGCAACCTGATCGAATGCGCCATCCAGTACAACGAAGGCTTCAACGAGACCGTCTACACCTTCGCCAACTCCATCAACACGATCGACGGCGGCTCCCACCTCACCGGCTTCCGCCAGGCCCTCACCCGCGTCCTCAACGACTACGCCCGCAAGCAGAAAGTCCTCAAGGAGAACGACCCCAACCTCACCGGCGATGACGTCCGCGAAGGGCTCGTCGCCGTCATCTCCGTCAAGCTCCCCGAACCCCAGTTCGAAGGCCAGACGAAGACCCGCCTCGGCAATGCCGAGGTCGCCGGCCAGGTCCAGGCCGTCGTCGCCGATGCCCTCGCCGTCTACCTCGACGAGCACCCCTCCGAAGGCCGCCGCATCGTCGAAAAGTGCCTCATCGCCAGCCGCGCCCGCGAAGCCGCCCGCAAAGCCCGCGACCTCGTCCAGCGCAAGAGCGCCCTCGAAAGCGGCACCCTGCCCGGCAAACTCGCCGACTGCTCGTCGCGCGACCCGGAGGAGTCGGAGCTCTTCATCGTCGAGGGCGATTCCGCCGGCGGCTCCGCCAAGCAGGGCCGCGACCGCCGCTACCAGGCCATCCTCCCCCTCTTCGGCAAAATCCTCAACGTCGAAAAAGCCCGCCCCGACAAGATGCTCGGCCACGAGGCCATCCGCCTCATCATCTCCGCCCTCGGCACCGGCATCCGCGAAACCTTCGACGTCTCCAGGCTCCGCTACCACAAGATCATCATCATGACCGACGCCGACGTCGACGGCGCCCATATCCGCACCCTCCTCCTCACCTTCTTCTTCCGCAACATGCTCGAGCTCATCGAGCAGGGCCACCTCTACATCGCCCAGCCGCCCCTCTACCGCGCCCAGCACGGCAAAGAGGTCCGCTACTTCTACACCGACCAGCAGCTCGAGGAGTACCGGAAGCAGAACCGCCGCGCCAACCTCAACGTCCAGCGCTTCAAGGGACTCGGCGAAATGAACGCCGAGCAGCTCTGGGAAACCACCATGAACCCCGCCAACCGCACCCTCCTCCAGGTCACCGTCCACGACGCAGCCACCGCCGACGCCCTCTTCAATGAACTGATGGGCGACGACGTCTCCCACCGCCGGAAGTTCATCCAGGCAAACGCCAGCCAGGTCCGCAACCTCGACATCTGAGCGGCCGGCGCCGCCCAGGGCTCCCCGTTACTCCCGCCGCGGCGGCTCCCAGCTCACGACCCCGATGAACCGCCGCTGCACGGGCAGCGCAATCCCCTCCGCCCGGCCCCACCACCGTTCCATCAGCTCCCGCATCCGCCGCTCCTTCTCACCCCCCGCCGCCAGCCAAAGCATCCGCCGCGCCAGCTCGAACGCCTCCTCTCGCTCCGTCAGCTCCTCCTCTACCCCCTTACTCACCGTCCGCACCTCGAACCGCCGGTTCCGAGCCCCGAGCAGCGCAACGAACTCCCGCAGCGCCGGCAGCGCCTGGAGCGGCTCCCCGTGCACCGCCTCGAAGAGCGGCGCCAGCGCAACGCCCCGCCCCGACTGCGCGAACACCCCGATGCACAGCCGCCTCGTGTGCCGCTCCATCGCATCCAGGAACGGCCCGACCTCCGCAATGTCGTAACAGACATGGGCCGCCAGGCTCACGTCCGCATCGATGCTCCAGCCGGCTGCCGGCCAGCCCACCGGGTGAACCTCCAGCTCCACGCCCGCCTCCGCCGCCGCCCCCGCCAGCGTCCGCCGCATCGCCTCGCTCGGCTCCACCGCCACCACCCGGCACCCCTTCCGCGCCAGCGGGACGGCAAACCGCCCGCCGCCCGCGCCGATGTCCAGCACCCTCTCCCCCGGCGAAATGAGCGCATCCAGGACCGGCCACTCCAGCGCCTCCATCCCCCCCGGGCGGAAGCGGTGCGCCACCGCCCCATAGTGGTCGGCCGGCGGCTCCGGCTCTCGCACCCTCGCCACCTGCTCGGCATCGGCCGCGACCAGCGCTGCCCACGCCGCCAGCGCCTCCTCCTCTGTCGGGCGCAGCACGTTCATCGCCATCCCGCACCTCTCGCGAACAGGGTCACCCGCACCCTACCCGGGATGAGACGGCGTTTCAATCGCCATCATCGAACCGCTGCACCAGCCGCCCCGTGCAGTCGTACAGGAGCGCATCGTCGTCCTGCGTGTTGTTCCAGAACGTCTGCTCGCTCCACCAGAGCCGCGTCGGCGTATTCGCGAACTGCGGCACCCCGCTCCACACCTCCACCCGCCCCGCCAGCACGAACCCCGCCGGGAAATCGAACCGCTGGTTCCCCCGCTCGCTGATCAGATACCAGCCCGTCAGGTCGCCGCTCCCCTCGATCACCACCACCTCCGCCGCCTTGTTCAGCGAGACGACCCGCGCGGTCGCGGCCGTGCACGCCCCGCCCGGCGTCGGCGTTGCCGGGGGCGTGGGCGTCCGCGTGGGGGTCGCCGTCGGCGCGCCGCTGGCAGGCGTCGGCGTGGCAGGTGCGTTCAGCCCCCCGCAAACGCCCCAGAGGCCCCGGTTCGCCGCCTTCGCTTCCGCCTCCGCCGCCGCAATCCGCTCCCGGTACTTCACGTCCGGCGGGTAGACGGCCAGCGCCGCGTAGCCGTCCCGTACCATCCGCTCGTTGAACAGCTCCCCGTCGACCCAGGCGTACCGCAGGTAGCGCCCGTACCGGTCCGTGTTCGAAACATCCCGCTCCAGCCCTACCGTCCGGCCGAGCAGCCGCGCAGCGACGTACTCCGTCGATTCCCGGCTGAAGCAGCGCGCACCGCCCGACAGCTCCGGCGCATCAATCAGGATGAGGCGCACCCGGCCGGTATCCGCGCAGCTGCCGACGTCGATCGTGTCGCCATCGACCACGTTCGTCACGACGCATTCGACCATGCCCGCCGGCAGCCCCGGCGCCGAATCGGCCGCCACCATCGGCGCGTAGGCCCGCGGCGTCGTCCCGGCCGGCTGCGCAGCCGCCCGGCAGCCCGCTACCAGCCCGACCGCGACCAGCAGTCCCCCGAGACCGAACACGAACCTGCGCTGCATGCCCGCCTCTCTTACCACATCGGCGCGTCACCTGCTGTCGAGAACCGCAACCCCCTACCTCCCCAGCCCCCACCCGGCCCACGCCAGCGCCGCCGTGGCAATCACCCCCGGCCAGACCGCCGCCGCGAACCCTTTCCCCCCCGTTGCTGCCGCGAGCACCATCTTCGTGACCGAGTTCGTCGAGAACGCCGCCAGGATCGGCACGACCGCCTCCGCCGGTTCCAGCCGCCCGGCCGCCGCCAGCCCCGCCACCGCAATCGCCGCCGAGTGCGTATCCGCGAACCCGGCGACGGCCGCCGAGACCAGCACACCCCCGCTCCCCAGCCAGTCGTTCAGCGCCGCCGAGACGAACAGCACGCCCGTTACCGTCCCGGCGAAGAGCACCGCCGTCCGCAGTTCGAACGCCCGGCCCCCCGGCTCGTGGTGGTCGGCCCGCTCGTCGCGCAGCGCCCGGAACGCGAACACCGCCCCGTACGCCACCGCCGCAAGGCCCGCCAGCCCCATCGCTGGCCACAGCTCGCCGAGCGTCTGCCGGTCCGTCGCCCCCACGATGATGACCATCTGGACCACCGTGGCCACCGTCGAAAGCACGGCCGCCGCCGCCGCCGGGGTTCGCAGGCCCGGCGCCTCCCGCGCCTTCGCCCCCATCGCCGCGATCGTCGCCGCGCTCGACACGAACCCAGAGGCCAGGCCGGAGAGCGGCAGGCCGAGCCGCGGCCCCAAAAGCCGGACCGCGATGTAGCCCGCGCCCCCGATCGCCATCACGATGACTACCAGCCGCCAGACCGCGAACGGGTTGAACACTCCATACGGCCCCACCCGCTCATCCGGCACGAGCGGCAGCACCACCAGCGCCGCCCCCGCGAAGAGCAGCCCGTCGTGTACCTCCTGCTCCGTCAGCGCCCGCGAAACCAGCTCGTGGAGCCGCTCCCGTGCCGCCAGCAGGATCGTCACCACCACCGCCAGCCCCGCCGCCAGCTGCGGCTCCCGCTGCGCCAGCGCCCCGAGCAGGAACGCCACCACCACCGCCACCTCCGTCGTCAGCCCCGGGTCCGTCCGGTCCCCGAGCACGTACGCCGCCAGCACCGCCAGCGCCACGAACCCGAGCGCCGCCGCCAGCACCACCCCGCCGCCCACCGTCATCGCAATCCCCCCCGCCAGCGCTACCAGCGCAAACGTCCGGATGCCCGCCGCACCCCGCGTCGGCCCCTCCCCCTTGTGCCGCTCCCGCTCCGCCCCGAGGAGCAGCCCGATGCCCAGCGCCACCGCCAGCCGCAGCCCCTCCCGGTCGAACGTGAAGCCGTCGATGTTCACGAACCGCGCCCCGTCCCGGCCATCAGAACCAGCCGCGCCGGTGGAAGAAGAGCGCCATCGAGCCCGCCATCGCCGCCATCGCTGCCATCATCACCGCAAAACCGTAGTTGCTGTGGAGCCCCGGGATCGAATCGAAGTTCGTGCCGAATATCCCGGTGATCACCGTCGCCGGCAGCGCCAGGGCACCCACCACCGCCAGCACCTTCATCACCTCGTTCATCTTGTTGTTCAGCGTGCTCAGGTAGGTGCTCAACGCCACCTCCGCGTCCTCCCGCAGCTCCTCCAGCGCAAGGTCCACCCGGACCAGGTGGTCGTACACGTCCCGGAAATAGATCACGTTCGCCGGCTGCACCAGCTCGAACTCCCCCCGCCCGAACCGCAGCACCACCGCCAGCAGCGGCGCCATCGTCCGCCGCACCTTCCCGGCCGCGCGCCGCGCCTCCAGCACCCGCTGGCTGATCCCCCCGTTCCGGTCGCCCTCCAGGATCAGGTCCGCCAGCGCATCCAGCTCCTCACTCATCGCCGAAACCCGCGGCAGGTAGCTGTCCACCACCCGGTCCAGCACCTCGTAGAACAGCCCGTCCGTCCCTGGCCGCAGCGCCAGCCCCTGCCCGACGGCCCGCACCACCCCCTCCACCTCCGGCGCCGTCGCCGGGTCGTCCCGGTACGTGATGAGGAACTCCCGGCCGAGGAACACGTCGAGCTCCTCCAGCACAGGCTCCACCGTCCCCGGCTTCATCGCCAGCACCACCACGAACAGGTAGCTCCCGAAATCGTCGACCTTCGGGGTATGCAGGTACGGCGAGAGACAGTCCTCAATCGCCAGCGGGTGCAACCCGTACCGCTCCGCCAGCGCCAGCAGCCCCTCCCGGTCCGCTCCCGTCAGGTCATACCAGCGCGGGCAGCCCTCCAGCTCGCCCTCGCGCCACGCGCCATCGACCCACGTCCACGTTCGCACGCCCGCATGGTACGCAACCGGCACGGTTGCGCGTTACTCCCCCGTGCTCCCGCCGCCCTCCTGCCGCCGGCGGCGCTCCTCCTCCGCCTTCGCCTCCCGTTCCCGGTACCAGTCATCGAGCGAATCGTCCCGCCACTTCGGGCGTGAATCCTCGTCCTGGCCCCGCGAAAGCCACACCGCGAGCGCCCCCGCAGCCATGAACAGCGGCATCGCCAGCGCCGTGATGAGCCGCGGATTCACCATGCCCCCAGTCTCGCGCAGACGCCCGCTCGCGTCACCTGCGCCGCCGCTCGCGGCATTAACCTTCGCGGGCCGCTCGCGTTATCTCTAGTGCACAGGCGAATGCCCTGAGTATGCTCGAAAGGAGGACGCTCGGTAGCCCGTACCCGGCGCGGCCCAGGGGGCTGGATGGCAGAGACGGCGATCGACGAACTGGCACCCGATTTCGACGAACAGGCAGTCGTCGAAGCGGCCCAGCAGGGAGACCGGGAAGCCCTGTCCCGCATCTACGACCACTACTTCCCCCGCGTCTACCGCTACGTCGCCAGCCGCCTCCCCACCACCGAAGACGCCGAGGACGTGACCACGGAGGTCTTCCTCCGCGTCATCGAAAACCTCCGCACCTTCACCTTCCGGGGCCTCCCCTTCGGCGCATGGGTCTTCCGCATCGCCCGCAACGAAGTCGTCACCTTCGTCCGCCGCCGAAAAGTCCGCGCCCAGGTAGCGCCGCTCACGGACTCGATCCCTGACCCGGCCCCCGACCACACCGAGGAAGTGCACACCGCCCTCACCCTCGACATCGTCCGGGCCGCCGCCGCCAGGCTCCCCGAAGCCCAGCGGCAGGTCATCGAGCTCCGCTTCGGCGCCGGCCTCTCCGTCGCCGAAACCGCCCGGGTCCTCGGGAAAACCGAAAACAACGTGAAAGTCCTCCAGCACAAGGCCATCGCCAAACTCCAGACCATGGTGCCCCCGCAATGATCCGCCGCCTGTTCGAACGCAAGGCCGGCAGGGAGGCCGAAATCCTCGCCGAGGCACAGGCCCTCATCGAAGACGGGCTCGAGCCCGATTTCGTCCTCTCCCTCTTCCCCGACGACGCCGACTGGCTCGCCGGCATGCTCCGCGTCGCCGCCGCCGTGTCCGACGCCTGCGCCGCTGAGGCCCCCAGCTACTACTTCGAAGCCTCCCTCAAAGCGAAATTCCTCGCCCGCGCCACTGAGCCCACCACCCCCGCCGAGCCGCTCTTCCTCCCAGTCCCCGGCTACTCCCCCGTCGGCACCGCCGTCGCGAGCATCGCCGTCCTCGCCGGCGCCGCCGCCGTCGGCATCCTCGCCCTCGGCTTCGTCACCGCCGGTGACGCCGTCCCCGGCGACTGGAACTACGCCTTCAAACTCGCCAACGAACGGCTCGAATACACCCTCTCCCGCGGCGATGCCCGCATCGACGTCCAGCTTCGCCAGGCCGAAGCCCGCGTCTACGAACTCCAGCAGCTCACCGCCCGGAACGATAACGTCGTCGCCTCCCTCGAAAGCCTCCAGCGCGAGCTCCGCGCGATCGCCGACCTCGCCGAAAAACAGGGCGGCCTCACCGATATCCAGAAAGCGCGGGTCAAGAACCTCGCCGACCAGGGCAGCGCCGTCCTCGCCCAGGCCCGGAACCGCCCCGATGTCGACCCCGAAAAGGTCGCCGCCGCCGCCGCCGCGATCGACGATGCCGTCACCGCCGCCCTCGGCCCCGTGACACCGCTCGCGACACCCGAACCCGCGGCAGCGGCATCCCCCACACCCTCCCCGACCCCGGAGCCGTCTCCCACCCCGGCGGGCACACCGGAACCCTCGCCGCCGCCCCGCGCGGAGACCGCCACGCCCGCCCCGGCCGCCACTGCCAGCCCGGTCGAGGTCGCCACCCCGAGCCCGGCAGCCGAACCGACGCCCCGCCCCTGAACCGGCGCTTGACCGCCGCATTGCCCGTCTCCCCGCTCCTCCCTACCCTCCATCTCACCCCCAGGACGCCACGGAGACGAACCATGCCTCGACTGCGCGTCGCCGCCGCCCTGTTCCTCCTCGCACCCGTCGCCGTCGCCGCCTGCGGCGGCAAAGACCCCGCGAATCCCGCCGATGCCGGCCCCACCCCAACCGTCAGCGAGGCTGACGCGCGCCGCACCGAGGTCGCCCAGGGCCTCGAACAGCCCGTGCCCCCGGACCGGCCGCTCCCCTCCCCCACCCCCCTCCCCGACGGCGTCCCGGTGCTCCAGGTCGTCGCCGGCGACCGGCAGTTCACCCCCACGCGCCAGGAGTTCGAGGCCCTCCCCACAGCCACCATCACCGCCGGCGGCAAACAGTACACCGGCGTCACCCTTGCCGAGCTCGCAAAGCGCACCTCCGCCCCCGATGGCGCAACCGTCACCATCCAGGGCACCCGGATGGACAACCTCCGCTACGGCGCCATCCGCTACCCGCTCGCCGAGGTCGCCGCCGGGACCGTCATCTACCTCGACCAGTCCGGGCACCCTGCCCTCGCCTCCGCCACCATCCCCCAGGAACAGTGGCTCCACACACTCACCGGCATCGCCTTCCAGTAGGCTCCCCGCTCCCCGCCCCCATCAGCTATCCTTCCTCCAACCTCTAACCTTCAACCCCCAACCTCCATGCCGCCCCTCTCCGAACTCCAGCCGCCCCCGCCGGGCTCCGGCCCCGCCTGGCTCGATGATGCCCTCGATGCCGTCCCGGAGGGAGCCCGCTGCATCCTCCTGCCGGCCGACGCCTTCGCCGCCGCGCCCCATCCTCCGCTCCCCGCCCTCCGCCGCCTCGTCCTCGGCCGCCTCCCGGTCATCGCCTGGTTCGAAGACGAGCTCACGGGCGCCGCGCTCGACCTCGCCCTCGCCGCCGACATCCGGGTCGCCGGCCGAGCCGCCGCACTCCGCGGCCCGGCCGGTTGGCCCGCCCGGGCCGCCCTCCTCGCTCCCGACCTCGCCCCGCTCCTCGCTGCCGGCGAACGCATCGCCGCGCAGGAGCTCTACCAGGCCGGCCTCGTCAGCGCCATCCTCCAGGCCGGAGCCGCCGAAACCGAAGCCCGCCGCCTCGCCGGCGTCCTCCTCGGCCGCGGCCCCATCGCCCTCGAGCTCGCCAAAGAAGCCATCTGGCGCGGCCTCCCGCAGCCCCTCGAGCAGGCCTTGCGGTTCGAAACCGATTTGACCATGCTCCTCCAAACCACCAAAGATCGGGCCGAAGGCGTCCGCGCCTTCCTCGAAAAACGCACCCCCAGCTTCACAGGTGAATGACCGATGATCGTGTTGCTCGACGAGCCCGAAGCCTGGTCCCTCATGATGCTCATCAGCGCCGTCGCCGTCGACAACGCCGACCTCTCCGATGAAGGCAAGGACGCCATCCGCCGCTGGCGCTCCGAACGCGGCGAAGGCTCCCCGCTCCTCGCCGACCTCACCGACGCCCTCAACCAGGCCCTCAACGCCCACATCGATGCCCAGTTCACCCGCCGCGTCAAAAACAGAGGCTGGTACGAAACGGTCCGGAGGTAGCCCCGTGGACATCAAATTCAACGAAGACGAGGTCAACGAGCTCCTCACCGTCATCGTCAACCGCATCGCCGACGAAGCCGGCCTCTCCGATAAAGACCGCGCCATGCTCAAAAACTGGCGCTCGAAGCAGATGCGCCCCGGCCGCGACGACATGCTCGAGCTCGTCCAGAAGGTCAACGAAGACTTCGCCCAGCAGATGGCCCGCCGCCAGCGCAGCCAGATTCGCAAACCCGACTGGCTCGAATAACCCCGCCCGTGCCCGACCCCGTCCGCTTCGCCATCGACGCGCGCGGCGTCGCCACCATCACCCTCGACCGCCCCGCCCGCCGCAACGCCATCAACCTCCAAATGCGCGACCTCCTCTGGGAGTACCTTTGCGCCGCCGCCGACATCCCCGACGTCCGCGTCATCCTCTTCCGCGGCGAAGGCCCCTGCTTCAGCGCCGGCGCCGATATCTCCGAGTTCGGCACCGCCCCCTCCATCATCGCCGCCCGCCACGCCCGGCACGACCGCGACATCTGGTGGCAGCTCCTCACCCACCGCTGCGTCACCATCGCCCGCATGCACGGCTACTGCTACGGCGCCGGGCTCGAACTCCCCCTCTTCTGCGACCGCCGCATCGCCGCCGACGATGCCCGCCTCGCCCTCCCCGAGGTCTCCCTCGCCTATATCCCCAGCGCAGGCGGAACCCAGATGCTCCCCCGCATCGCACCCCCTGGCGTCGCCGCCCACATGATCCTCACCGGCGAACCGGTCGGCGCCGCCGCCGCCCTCCGCTGGGGCATCGTCGACCGCGTCGTCCCCCAGGCCGACCTCGACGCCGCCGTCGAAGACGCCATCGCCGCTGCCCTCGCCGACCCCGTCGCCGCCCGCGCCCGCCGCCTCCGCCTCCTCCGCACCGCCGACACCCCGGAGCCCCCGGCCCCGCTACCCTGAAGGGCGATGGAGCACGACGACCTCCCCTCCCCCCGGCCCCCCGTCTTTCTCGGCTGCTTCACCGCCCTCGCCGTCCTCGTCTTCGTCTTCGGGGTCGGCTCCTGCTTCGTCGTCTTCTGGGAATCCGGCGCCGATACCGGCCGCGTCCGCCTCGAACTCGCCGAGGCCTACGCCCCCGGCACCATCCAGTACGTCGGCCAGCGCAACCTCTACGTCGCCCGTCTCCTCGATGGCACCTTCCTCGCCTTCGCCGACCTCGACGCCGCCAACCGTGCCAACCCCGCCCGCCGCTGCCGCGTCCAGCCCGTCCCCGCCCCCGACCCGGCCCGGCCCTCCCTCCTCGACCGGTATCGCGACCGCCTCAGCCCTGCCGCCCGCGGCTCCACCCTCCTCCTCCGCGAAGACTGCAACGGCGCCCTCTACGACTTCACCGGCACCCGCCTCGATGCCGATGGCCCCAACCTCGACCGCTACCCAACGGCCATCGACCCCTCCGGCTACCTCGTCGTCGATATCAGCCAGCGCCAGTGCTCCAGCCGCGAAGGCCCCCGCACCGCCATCCCGCGCCAGTGCTGACCTGCGCCCCCGCGCCCGATCCGGTAGGATTCCCCCACCCCTCAGCCCCTCCGCCAGGAGGCCCGCCATGGACGCCTACCGCGCCATCATCACCAAGCGGGACACCCGCCACTTCCTGCCCGACCCCGTACCTCCCGACCTCCTCACCCGCATCCTCCAGGCAGGCCGCATGGCCGGTAGCTCCAAAAACTCCCAGCCCGTCCGCATGATCGTCGTCAAAGACCCCGAACGCCGTGCCGCCCTCGCCGCCTGCGGCGACTACGCCGAGCACCTGAAGACCGCGCCCCTCGCGATCGCCCTCGTCCTCCTCCCCGGCGGGGGCCTCTTCGATGCCGGCCGCACCGCCCAGAACCTCATGGTCGCCGCCTGGGCCGAAGGCCTCACCAGCTGCCCCGTCGCCATGCACCGCCAGGACTGTGCCCGCCAGGTCCTCGGCGTCCCGCCGGACCACACCGTCGCCACCGTCCTCGCTATCGGCCACCCCGACCTCAAACACCCCCTCAGCCAGGGCCGCCAGCGCCTCCCCCTCGATGAACTCGTCTCCTGGGAAGCCTGGGGCGTCCACCGCCCCGAAACGGCCTAGACCGCCAGGCTCAACCCATCGCTCGCAATCACCACCGGCCCGCCGTAGTATCCCCGCGCCGTATCCAGCAGCTCCTCGGCCCGCTCACCCGGGTTCAGGTGCGTCAGCACCAGGAGCTTCACCCCGGCCTCCTTCGCTACCCGCCCGACGTACGCCACCTCCGCGTGCGTCTGTTCGAACGCCCGCCGGACCGCCGCCGCCCGCCGCTCGTCGAACGCCGCTGTCCAGCGTGCCAGCCCCGCCAGCGAATAACACTCATGGATGAGCGCGGCCGCCCCCTCCGCCAGCGGCACCATCACCTCCGCCGCCTCCGTCGTGTCCCCGCTGTACACCACCGCCTTCCCCTCCGCCTCGAACCGCCGTGCCTCGCACACCAGCTGCGGCGCGTGCGGCACCTGCTCCGTCCGCACCACGAACGGCCCCGCCTCCCGCACGTCCCCCGGCGGAATTTCGACCACCGGCACCTCCAGCGGCTCCCCCCACCCCCGCCCGGGCATCCCCGTCACCAGCGCCGCCGTCCCGATGGCCTGCCGCGCGTAGGCAGCAGTCCCCGGCGGACCGTGAATCTCCAGCGGCAGGCGGCCGTAGGGGAACGTCATCGCCTGCACGAAGCTCGGCAGCCCCAGCACGTGGTCCGGGTGGAGGTGGCTCAAGAAGACCCGCGAAATACTCGCCGGCGAAACCCCCAACATCACCAGCCGGTCGTACGCCCGCGGCCCGCAATCGAGCAGCACCGACTCACCGCCGCCCGTCAGCAGGACCGACGACCCCGCCCGGTGCGGCGTATCCGTACCCGCCCCGCTGCCCAGGAACTGGATGCGCACGCCCCAAGCCTACCGCCCCGCGATGGTGACAACCATCCCCCGGCGCGGTACCGTTCGCCCCGGAATCCCTCGAGGAGGAGCGCGTGTCCACCCAGGACTGGTATCTCTTCGGTCACCTGCTCGGCGTCTTCTTCCTGCTCGCCGCCACCGGCCTCACCACCGGCGCCGCTATCGCCGCGAGCCGCGCCGCCGCCGCCAACACCGTCGTCACCCTGCTCGACCTCCAGCTCCGCTCCGAACGCATCGTCACCTCCATCGGCGTCATCCTCGCCGTCGTCTTCGGCTCCCTCCTCGTCGATGAGGCCGGCTACTCCTTCGGCGACGCCTGGATTTCGACCGCGTACACCCTCATCATCCTCGCCCTCGCCCTCGACCACGGCTTCTACCTGCGCAAAGTCAAGGCCGCCCGCGAAATCGCCGTCTCCCTCGGCAACGGCCCCGTCACCACAGAGCTGCGCGAGAAGCTCAACGACAGCGGTGCCCGCCTCGCCGGCATCGTCCTCATCCTCGTCTGGCTCGTCTTCCTCTGGCTGATGATCGCCAGGCCCGGCGCCTGAGCCCCGCGCGGAGCACACCCGTTCAATCCCGCAGCAGCGTTCGCCCCAGCACGCACGATGGCGACGGCTCCGCCGAACCCGGCTCGTAGGCCAGGTGCCCCGCAAGGAGCGCGGCCTTGTCGACGGCCAGCGCCGCCAAATACGCCGCGGGCCATGGCAGCCGTTCGCCGGCCCGGTCGAGCGCTCCCCCACCGCGGACCGAGCCCTGCATCAACGCCCGGCTGAGCAGCTGCCTCCCGGGCAGCCTGCGCACCGCCCATCCGTACCGGTCCAGGAAGCGCAATTGGGTACTGCGCCAGGGAAGCCCCGGCGCTTCCGTCATCAGCCGCTGTGCGCCCCAGCCGTGGCAGAACTGCTTCGCCGCGAAAACCCGCAGGTCCTCGTCGTGCGCGTGGTCCACCCGCATCTCCGGTGCGTACCCCACGCGAAACCCGGCAGCCTGCGCCCGCAGCCCGAACTCGGTGTCCCCCACCCGCCGGTACGCCTCGTTGAACCGTACCCGCTCGAACACCTCCCGGCGGACTGCCAGGTTCCGCGTATCCGTCTCCGTCGGCGCGCCCGCTCGCAGATGTCGGAACCGGGCGCCGTACCGCGCCTGGATGAGCCGCGCCGTCCGCCCGCCGGGGAGGGCGCCTGCGAATCCCTGTACCAGGTCGAAGCCGCGCGCCAGCATCCCGAGGCCCGCCTCGAACCACCCGGGACGCACCACGCAGTCCGCGTCGGTGAAAAACACCGCCTCCCCTGTCGAGGCCGCCACCCCGCGGTTCCGCGCCCGGTAAACCCCGGGCTCAGGCTCCCGCAAGAGCAGCACGCCCGCGACCACCCCTTCCAGCCAGGCCGAGAATTCCGCCGTCGAGCCGTTGTCCACGACGATGACCACCACCTCGAGCCCCGGCCGCACCGCCGCCTGCAGCGAGGCCAGGCACGTAGCAATCCGCGGGTCGTCCTTCACCGGGATGACCACGCTCACCTTCGAACCGTTCATCTGGCGCCCGGCCCCCGGACCGACTCCAGGACGGCCGCGTGGCGCCGCGCCGTCTCGGCATCCCCGAGCAGCTCCGACCGCTCACCTGAGGCGACCACCCGTGCCCACGCCCGCAGGACCTCTCGGGTGCCTGCCACGTCGTCCGGCGGCTTCATCCACCTCGGCACCGCCACCCGCCCGGGTCGGCGGACGAACGTCCGCCCGTCGCCGCTCAGCCGCTCCCGATACCGCCCGCTGAACGCCACCCGCCAGCCGAACTCGCTGCCGTTCACGAGCATGAAGCGGCCGGAAAGCTCTGATTGACCGCGCCGCAGGTCGCGAACCTCGCAGACCTCTGACCCGGAGACCCACTCCGCAAGGTCGACGGCGTGCGGGAGCAGGTCCTCCTCCAGCATCAACTCCGTCGTCGCGCCCCAGGCAACCGGGTTCGTCTCCAGCTCGAATTCCCACCGCTGACAACCGGCCCTGCGAGCCCGGAGATACCCTGGCCAGGCCCGCCGCGTGAAGGCCGCCGCAAACCGGCCAATCTCTCCGCTCGGCCACAGGTCCACCTCCGCAGGCGAGAGCACCGGCGGCTTCTCCACGAGCACGTGATGCCCGGCAGCCAGCGCCTCACCGACCAGTCTCCCGTGCAGGTACGGCGGGCTCAACACCAGCACCCCGTCGAGCGGGATACCGCTCGACACCATCTCCTCCAGCGACCGATACCGGCGTATACCCGCCGCCTCGATATCCGCCGGGTCCGCGATTGCAGCAATATGCAGACCCGGGACTAATCTCAGCGCCGGCCGCCACAGCCGCTGGAACGCCCGCCCGGCCCCCACGACTCCGACCAAGAGCTGGCCCTCAGCCGACACTCCCGAGCTCAGCAAACGGCTGTCCCTCGAACTCCGCCGCTGGAGGCACGCCCAGGACCGCATACGCCGTCGCGGCGAAATCCCGACCGTCCACCTCCGCCCGCGGCAGCAGCCGAATCCCGTTCCCCGGTCGCGTGAAACAGAACCCGCGGCCCGTGTGCACCCCGTTCCGCCGCTCCTCGAGCACGTTCACGACCCGATTCCCCGCACCGTCGAACGCCTCCTGCAACCGCGGCAGCGCCCGATTCGCCAGGAGAAGCCCATCAGGCAACCGGTCCACTCGCGGCCCCGAGAGGTGCTCCGCAGGGCGCCAGAGCCCTTCGAACGCAGCCAGTCCATCGCGCGTCCGGAACCCGAGCGCCACCGCCTCCAAACGCCTGAGCAGTGCGTTCCCGTCCTCGCGCCCGATCACTCCGCCCGCTTCCCGGCCGCGCAAGTTCAGCCGAACTGCCCCGTGAGTGTCGTGGGCAACCCTGAACAACGGGTCCGATTTGCTCAGCACCCCCCTCCGGTTGAGCATCGCCTGGCGCGCGTCCCGTACCCCCTTCGGCAGCAGTCGCCAGGCGGTCCGGTGGAGCGAATCCGGGACGGCATTCCGCAACCGCCGCAAAACGTCCGGGCGGGGGATTGCCGCCGCCGGGTCCCGGCCCATCACGAGAGCAAGTACCTGCCCGAGCGTCGAACTGAAATCAACCTGGAATCGCATCCCGTGTAACGCAAACAGCACCACCGTCGCTTCCTCTCCCGCCGCTCGCAGGATTACCGGCCAGGCATCGTCGAGCGGCCTCGTCACCCGCGCCAGCAGGTCGAGATTCGTGACCCCCGGCACCACCTCACACTCCTCGGCGAGGTAGTGCCCGGCCAGGTGGAACTCGCTGAACACGACGATCACGAGCTCCCGTCCCGGGTCCCCTGCAAGCGCCTCCAGCAGCCGTGCCCGCATCGCCACTCCACGCTGCATCCTGGCCGCCAACCTCAACAGGTCACGCGGTGAATGGGGTTCAACCGTGTCGAACCTGAGCGGGTGGTCGCCGTACCGTCGCCGGATCTCGGCCAGCTTCCCCCCCGGCCAGCTCTCCTGGTCGACATCATCGTGAACTCCCCACCCCACGACCTGCTCCACCAGCTCATGCCGGACCAGTGGTGCATACGGGAGGTCAATGACGGTCACCCGCCGCCCGGCCTCCGCCAGCCCAGCCCAGAACGGCCGGTAATCGAACGCTGGGTGTGAGCTGCGGACGTACCGCATCTCTTCCGCCAGCCACTGCAGCCACCAGTATCGCCCGTGCTTCCCCGGGTTCGCCCCAAACGCAAACGTCGGCCACACACTCCCGTCCAGCGTCGCCCCATCCGAGCAGACCGGGTACTCCGCCGAGCCCTCCATGAACACCGCGAGGTTCGGAAGGTCGCCCCGTGCTGCCAGCCGTTTCAGCCACTCAATCTCCAGCGCATCGAGCGCCACGAGGACAAGCCGTGACACCTTCAAAACCCACGTCGGAAGAATTCCGCGCCCGCCGTCTCCCCCGGGGAGCTTACACCGCCAGCGGGTCCTCCGCCACCTGCAGCAGGTGCTTGCTCACATCCGGCAGCCGGTCGATCCCGACCTCCCCGAGCAGCCCGATGTAGTCCATCAGCTGCTTCTCGCGCAGCTTCCGCAGCCGTTCGATACCCGCCGGGATGCGTTCCGTGTCGCCCGCAAACAGCAGCGCCAGCGCCTCCCGCTCCGGGTGGCTGTACCGCAGCTCGATGCTCAGCGCCGCCTCCGCGCGGCCCAGCCAGAACTTCGCGTTCTCCCGTCCCCGCGGGTGGTGCTGCAGATACCAGAGCAAATGGCGCTTCCCGTACTCCAGGTGCCGTCGCGAGTCCCGCGCCAGGTTGCCGAATAGCGTCCGCTCCACTTCCGTCTTCGCGAAATCCGCATACGCCTCGAACAGCGTCAGCTCGTACGACTTGTAGACCACATCCAGCGCCGTAACCATCTCGGTGAACTTCAGCGCCCCGTACCACGCCCGGTAGAGCGCCCCCAGCGGCGCCTGCCCCAGCCCGCCACCGTTCGCCAGCGCCCGCTTCCGCAGCGCCTCCACCTTGTGGCCTGCGTCATAAATCTGCGTGCCGAGGAACAGCTTCACATCGTGGAATCCGTAGCTGATCGGCTCCAGCCATTTCGCGATGATCTTCTGCTCCACCAGCCCGTGCCCGCTGTACAGCGTCGCCAGCTGGCACACCGCCCGCTCGATCTCCGCCGGCAGCTCGCTCAGCCCGTTCGTCCAGTCCAGGTCCGTCGCCGGGACCCACCGGTCCCGGATCGCATCCTCGTACAGCTCATCCACGCCCTCCGCCCACACCTCCACCTTGTCGTAGATGTAATAGCTCCCGGGCGCATAGTTATCCGGCGAAGGGTGCGCCCCCCGCGGCGTGTCGTTCTCATACGGCCACCGGTCCGGCACCTGGCCGTACGTCCCGATGTTGATGTCCTTCAGCAGCAGCCCCCGCTCGCTCGGCCGAGCCCGCACGCCCCGCTCCGAACGCGTCCGGATGAAACTGAACGTCAGGTTCGGGACCCGTTCCGGGTCCCGGTCAACGAGGTCCAGGAAGCCCCGCATCCGCGCTTCCGGGATCCGCATCAGCGCGATGTTCGCCACTGTCGATTCCTTCAGGGGCGATGCCTCGATGCGGGCAATCGTCTCCTCGCTCCAGCCCAGGTCCCGGGCGCGCATCTTCGTCGCGGTGCTCAGCTGCATCGTTCCATCCCTCGGCTGCTGCAGTGGTCGGGCCGGCTCAGTTCACGGGGTCGAGGAATTCGCGCAGGCCCGGCGCCATCCGCTCGCGCCGGTCCCCCAACCCGATCACCTCGAGCCGGTGCATATACTCGTTCACCTGCCGCTTCCGCATCAGCAGCAGCTTGGCGTACCCCTCGTCGATGTGCTCGATCCCCCCGCCCGCGAGGATCGCGAGCGCCTCCCCCGTCGTCGGGTTCGTCGTCAGGCTCGCCTGCTGGCTCTGCGCCAGCGCCCCCTCCTGGATGTCCAGGTAATGGTGCAGCTCCTCCTTCCGCCACGGCTCGGTGTCCATCACGTACTTCAGGTGCGTGACGCCGAAGGCCAGGTGGCGGCTCTCGTCCTGCGCCGAGAGGCGGAAAATCTTCTTCTCCGCCTCGTTCTGCGAAATCAGCTCCCCCATCCGGAAGAGCGTCTGCACGAACCCCTCCCCCACCAGGTGCAGGAGCGCCGTCATCTCCGTGAAATCGTCCACCGAGAGCAGATTGATCGCGCCGAACCCCGCGTCCACCATCCCCCCGCCGTTCACCAGCGCCCGCTTCCGGAACACGTCCAGGTGCCGGCTCTCGTCCATCACCTGCGTCCCGAGGAACAGCTGCGATTCGAAATGGTCCGGGTGCACCTGCTCCATGAACCGCCCCGGCAGGTCCCCCGCGATGAACTCCACCTGCGTCAGGAACGTGCACAGCGTGCACATCGCCCACTCCAGGTCGTCCGGGAGCGGCTGGACCGTCTCCCACGGGATATCCACCGCGCTCGACCACTGCCGCTGGTTCGCCTCCTCGTACAGCAGCATCGCGCTCTCCGACCAGACGTCCGCCTTCGAACGGTACTGCCGCGCATGCCGCGGCGACCGCGGATCCGCCCACGCCCCGCGCGGCTTGAACACCGGCGCCCCTGATTCGTCGATCCCCGCGTTGCCGTACGTCAGCGCGTTGATCTGCTCCAGCGTGAGACCCCTCCGCCCGGCCTGGATCCGCATCCCCTGTTCGGTGTCCAGGTTCAGCCAGTCGAAATTCAGCCCGGGAACGTCCACGAACACAGGCGACGTCATCGGGGGCACCTCCGAAGTGTGCGTGATTGGCGCAGTATATCGCACCGATAGAACGTTTGCCGCAGGCGAAACGTTCCCCGCTGGCGCCGCCCGCCGCCGTTTGCTAGCCTTTTCAGCGATGCGCCACCCCGACGCACCGCCGCGCGAGGTCGTGAACGCCCCGGACTCACCGGGGCGCGTCCTTTAGCGCCCCGGCGGCTGCGCGCGGTCGCGCGCCCTTGAGCGCCCTCGAACCCCTCCGCACCGCGACCGGTCCCCGCGCACCTGCCGCCGAACCTCCCCGCAAGCACCCGTAAGCTACGCGCCGCGGCGCCCCCGCGCCGACCGCCCCTCCACCATCCACTCCCCCACCAACATTCCACGAGGAGACCACCCCGATGGCCGAAAAAATCTACATCTTCGATACCACCCTCCGCGATGGCGAACAGTCTGCCGGCGTCGCCTTCACCCCGGGCGAAAAACTCGAAATCGCCCGCCAGCTCGAAAAACTCGGCGTCGACATCATCGAGGCCGGCTTCCCCTGCTCCACCCCCGGCGACCTCGAAGCCGTCCAGGCGATCGCCCGCGAGGTGCGCGGCCCCGTCATCTGCGCCCTCGCCCGCGCCGTACCGGCCGATATCGATACCGCCTGGGAAGCCGTCAAAAGCGCAGCCGAGCCCCGCATCCACGTCTTCATCAACTCCAGCGACATCCAGATGGCCCACCAGCTCCGCAAGGACCGCGAGCAGGTCCTCACCCAGGCCGAGGAGATGGTGAAGCACGCCGCCCGCTACACCAGCAACGTCGAATTCAGCCCGATGGATGCCACCCGGGCCGACCCCCGCTTCATCTTCGAGATCGTCCGCCGCTGCATCGACGCCGGCGCCACCACCATCAACATCCCCGACTCCGTCGGCTACGCCATCCCCGAAGAGCTCGGCGCCTTCTTCCGCGCCCTCTTCGAAAACGTCCCCAACATCCACAAAGCCCGCGTCTCCTTCCACGGCCAGAACGACCTCGGCCTCTGCACCGCCAACACCCTCACCGCCATCCAGAACGGCGCCCGCCAGGTCGAAGTCACCATCAACGGCATCGGCGAGCGCGCCGGCAACACCTCCCTCGAAGAAGTCGTCATGGCCATCAAGACCCGCCACGACTTCCTCCCCTTCTACACCGACATCAACACCCGCGAGATCTACCGCACCTCCAAGATGGTCGAGATGTACTCCGGCATGCCCGTCCAGTGGAACAAGGCCATCGTCGGCAAAAACGCCTTCCGCCACGGCTCCGGCATCCACCAGGACGGCATCCTCAAGCTCCGCGAAACCTGGGAGATCATGGACCCCGCCGAGATCGGCATCCCCCAGGGCACCCAGCTCGTCCTCGGCAAGCTCTCCGGCCGCCACGCCTTCAAAGAACACATGCTCGAGCTCGGCTACGAACTCACCGACGAAGAGCTCAACCGCGTCTTCGCCGCCTTCAAAGAGCTCGCCGATAAGAAAATCGAAGTCGACGACCGCGACCTCGAAGCCCTCGTCAACGAAAACCTCCGCTCCATGGAGACTGCCGGCTGGCGGCTCGACCTCGTCCAGGTCTCCGCAGGCGACCACGCCGCCCCCACCGCCACCCTCCGCCTCATCGACCCCGACGGCAACATCCGCGTCGATGCCGCCGTCGGCACCGGCCCCGTCGATGCCGTCTACCGCGCCATGAACCGCATCACCGGCCTCACCCCCCGCCTCACCGAGTTCTCCGTCAAAAGCGTCACCGAAGGCATCGACGCCCAGGGCGACGTCACCATCCGCATCGAAGACGACAAAGGGCGCACCTACACCGGCCGCGCCGCCGATACCGACATCATCGTCGCCAGCGCCCGGGCCTACATGAACGCCCTCAACCGCATGCTCCTCACCGGCGCCCGCAGCCCCCAGGCCCGCGCCAACCCCTGACCCCCGGCGGCGGCGCGAACCGCCGCACCCGCGCCCGGGAGCGTACAATCACCGGCCATGCCGGCTGACGCCTCCCCGGCGCGGGTCTTCTACGGCTGGGTCGTCGTCGCCGCCGTCTTCGGCGCCCTCTTCGTCGCCTTCGGCAGCGCCTACAGCTTCGCCGCCTTCTTCAACGCCCTCCGCGACGAGTTCGGGGCCACCCGCTCCGATATCTCCCTCGTCTTCGCCCTCAGCGGCTTCCTCTATTTCGGCCTCGGGTCTGTCACCGGCCTCCTCGCCGACCGCCTCGGCCCTCGCCGCGTCATCGGCGCCGGCATCCTCTGCATCGCCGGCGGGATGGCCGCCGCCTCCCTCGCCCGGGCAACCTGGCAGGTCTACCTCACCTACTCCCTCGGTGTCGGCGTCGGTGTCGGCCTCGTCTACGTGCCCGCTGTCGGCGTCGTCCAGCGCTGGTTCATCCGCCGCCGCGGCACCGCCTCCGGTTTCGCCGTCGCCGGCATCGGCGCCGGGACACTCGTCATGCCCCTCGTCGCCGCGTTCAGCATCGAGACCCTCGGCTGGCGCGCATCGTGGGTCGTCCTGGCCGGGCTCGCCCTTGCGGTCGGCATCCCGGCCGTCCTCACCATCGTCCCGAACCCCGCCGACCGCGGCCTCAACCCCGATGGCGACCGCCAGCCGCCGCCCGCCCTCGGCCCCGCCGGCGGTCCCCCCGTCCGCCAGGCGGTCCGCTCCGCCCCCTTCTGGCTGCTCTTCGGCGCCGGCCTCTCCACCAGCCTCGGCATCTTCATCCCCTTCGCCCACCTCACCCCGTACGCCCGCGACCAGGGCTTCTCCGACGCCTTCGGCGCCCTCCTGATCGGCTTCATCGGCATCGGCTCCATCGCTGGCCGCCTCCTCCTCGGGAGTTCCGCCGACCGCCTCGGCCGCCGCCGGTCGCTCGCCGCCACCTTCGTCGCCATGGCCCTCTGCCTCGCCTGGTGGCTCACTGCTACCCAGGCCTGGGCGCTCATCCTCTTCGCCTTCGCCTTCGGCGCCGCCTACGGGGGCTTCGTCGCCCTCATCCCTGCGCTCGCCGCCGACTACTTCGCCGGCCGCAGCTTTGGCGCCATCCTCGGTCTCATCTACACCAGCGCCGCCGTCGGCGCACTGGCCGGCCCCACCCTCGCCGGCGCCCTTTACGACGCCCGCGAAAGCTACGACCTCCCGATCATCCTCGGCATCGCCCTCAACGGCGTCGCCGTCCTCTGCACCCTCATCCTCCGCGACCCCGCACCCGCCCACCGCCCGGCCGCCGCCCCCGCAGCGCGCTAGCCCCCGCCGGCGCACAATGGAAGCGTGACGCGTCGCATCCGCCTCGCCGCGCTCGCCCTGCTCGCACTCGGCCTCCTCGCCGCCTGCGGTCTCAAAGACAAGTCCTACGCCACCTCCCCCTCCCTCCGCGCCCTCATCGGCACCACCACCGGCAACGTCGCCTTCCGCACCGGCGAAACCCCGCCGGCGCCGAAAGCACCGCCCGCGGACTGGGAGCTCCACTTCTCCCTCGCCACCTTCTCCCGCCTCGAAAACGAACAGCCCAGCCTCCAGGTCGTCCTCCAGGTCCGCACCCGGCCCGGCGCCGGCTTCGAATTCTGGCTGCTCGACGAATCCGGTAGCGTCGTCGCCCGCTGGTCCGCCGGCGCCACCACCAGCTACGTCGGCACCGTCTGCTTCCAGCTCGAACTCGCCCGCGACGGCGAAGCCGTCCCCCTCGGCCAGGGCGACCACCGCGCCATCGTCGCCTTCCGCGAATTCGCCGGCGACGTCATCGCAGCCCGCGAAGCGCGGGTGACCGGCAGCCCGCCCCGGCTCGCCGGTACCCCCCCGGCCCCGAACAGCCCCGTCTACCGCGAAGCGCTCGCCTGCCCCAAAGGCTCCTGATGAAGCCGCCGCGAACCGCTATGGCCGCCGCCAGGCCAGCCACTGCGCCAGCCCGATGAGCAGGCACGCGTTCGCCACCGCCGACGCCAGCCACCGCCCCTCCGCGCTGAAGCCGCCCCAGGCGAACGGCGCCACTCCCCAGAGCACTGCCCCCGTCGCCAGGTTCCCTGCCGAGACCCGCGGCAGCCAGCCGATCGCCCGCTCCCAGGCCAGCCACCCCAGGCCGATGCTCGCCAGTGCCAGCGCCCCGCCCACCACCCAGAACACCTCCCGCTGCAGACCGAACCAGCCCGCCAGGTTCGACCCGAGCGCGAAGCAGGCCGCCGCGAGCACGGCCGCGAACACCGAATTCGCCCACAGGATGAGCACGGCGGGTGACCGGAAGGGGAGCAGGTGGCGGTTGGTCCCTGGCATGCCCCGAGCGTAGCACGCGCCCCCGGTTCGGCCGTTGCCTCCCGTCACAGCAGCACCAGGTTGTCCCGGTGGACGACCTCCTCGCCGTAGCTGTAGCCCAGCACCTCCGCAATCCGGTCCGAGCGAAGCCCGCGGATCTTCTCCAGCTCGCCGGCGGCGTAGTTCACGAGGCCCGCCGCCACCCGGTTCCCCTCCGCATCCCGGATCTCGACCGAATCGCCCCGCTCGAACGTGCCCGCGACGCCCGCGACCCCCGCCGGCAGCAGGCTGCGGCCCCGCACCCGGAGCGCCTCCGCCGCCCCCGCATCCACCGTAATCCACCCCGCCCGCGTGATGTTCCCGAGGATCCACCGCTTCCGGCTCTCCAGCCGGTCACCCGCAGCCGGGAACCACGTCCCGGTCGTCTCCCCCCGCACCGCCGCCACGAGCGCATCCGGCTCACGCCCCGAGCAGATCACCACGTCCACCCCGGCCTGCGTCGCCAGGTGTGCCGCCCGCAGCTTGGTCGCCATCCCGCCCGTACCCGGGCCGTGGGCGCCCCCGCCAAGCGCCTCCACCCGCGCATCGACCCGCTCCACCTTCCGGATGAGCTGCGCCGCTGGATTCGTGCGCGGGTCCGCATCGTACAGCCCCGCCACGTCCGTCAAAATCACCAGCAGGTCCGCGTCGATCAGGTTCGCCACGTACGCCGAGAGGCTGTCATTCTCCCCAATCCGGGAGGCCAGCACCTCGTCCAGCGCCACCGCATCGTTCTCGTTGATGATGGGCACCGTCCCCGCGTCCAGCAGGTCCCGCAGCGTATTCCGCGCGTTCAGGTAGGCCAGCCGGTCCGCGAGGTCCCGCCGCGTCAGCAGCACCTGCGCCACCACGGTATCGTGCCAATCGAACAGCTCGTCCCAGCTCTGCATCAGGTGGCTCTGCCCAACGGACGCGATCGCCTGCCGGCTCAGCGCCCGCACCGTCTCCGCCCGGCCCCGCAGCCGGTGCCGCCCCGCAGCCTGCGCCCCGGAGGAGACCACCGCCACCTGGCAGCCCGCCTGCCGCAGCCGCACCACCTGCCCCACCAGCCGCGACATCGCCTCCAGGTCCAGCCGGTCCGACCCCGCCGTCAAAAGGCTCGTCCCGAACTTCGCCACGATTCGCCGGTAACGCACGCCACAAGTAGACCGCGCCCGTCCCGAACGCGAAAGCACCCGCCCCGGCTACGCCGCCCGCGGCGCCACCCGCCGCAGCCCCGGCTGCAGCGCCATGCTCCCCCCGACCGCCGCCAGCGTCGCCCAGGCCATGACCGGGAAAACGGCCTCCATACTCGTCGCCTGCGCCGCCGCCCCCACCGGGAACGCCGCCAGCATCGCCAGCCCCATCGCCAGCGGGAACAGCCCCATCACCCGGCCCCGCATCGCCTCCTCCACCCGCTGCTGCGCAATCGTCGAAGAGGCCACCATCGTGCTCACCAGTGCAAACCCCAGCCCAAAATTCGCCGCCGCCGTCAGCGGGACACTCCGCGAATACGCGAACACCAGCGCGCACAGCCCGAAGCCGATGCCCGCTCCCCACAGCGTCAGCCCCCGCCCCGGCAGGTCGCCACGCACCAGGTAGAACACCGACGCCGCCATCGTCCCCAGCCCCCACGTCATCGCCATGAAGCCGAACTCCGTCTCCGAAAGCCCGAGCACGTTCCGCATCCACGACGGCCCCAGCGACGCCGGTCCCGGCATCCCCAGCAGCTGGATCGCAAGCACCAGCACGATGACCGCGAAAATCGTCGGTTCGCCCCGCGTGTACCGCAGCCCCTCCCACACGTTGCGCACCACGCCGCTCCCCCTCGCTCCCTGCCCGCGCGACCGAAACCGCAGCCCGAGCAGCAGCGGCAGCACCCCCGCCCACACCAGGAGCGTCAGCGCGTAAACCTCCCCCGGCTCCATCCGGCTGTTCAGGAAGCCCACCAGCGGCAGCGCCAATGGGAAGGTCACCTGCTGCGCCACCATCTGCAGCGTAATCGCCGAGGGCAGCGCGGCCATCCCGACGATCGCCGGCGTCGCCGCCTGCCGCGCCGGCTGGTCGACCGCCATATTCGCCGCCGCCAAGAACGTCAGCCCCAGGAGCACCGCCACGTTCGCCGCCCCGAACGGCTCCGCCAGCATCAGCCCCGCGACCAGCCCGTTCACCGCCAGCGCCACCGCCTGCGTCCCGACCAGCAGCGCCCGTCGCTCGAGCCGGTCCGCCAGCGCACCCCCCACCAGCCCAAAGGCGATCATCGCCGAGCCGCGCGCCGCCCCCAGCAGCCCCACGAACAGCACCTCCCGCTCCGGGTACCGCTCCTGCACCCAGAACACCTGCGTCAGGAACTGCATCGGCATCACGAAGCTCACCAGGACCGAGCCGGCGAACAGCAGCCGGAAATCGCGCGATGCCAGGGCGTTCACGGCCATCGCCCCGAACTCTAACCGCCCGTTAACAATCCCGCGACCGCCGACCCCCCATCCGCGGGCGCGGGCCGCGTCCCCCGCCTCACTGGCCGCCGGCGGCGGCTGCCCGCGCCTCCTGCCGCACCTCCAGCGCCGCCTGGGCCCGCCGCCGGTCCTCCGCCACCCGCTCCGAGCGGCCCATCACCTGCAGCACCGCCACGCAGCCGATCACCACCGCGCCCATCAGCATCAGCGTCTCCCGGATGCCGATGTGGTCCGCCACGACCCCGATCGGCAGCGCGAACAGCCCGAACAGGCTCCAGCTCAGCATCGAAATCGACTGGACCCGCCCGTGATACTCGTGGTCGGTATTCGACATCGTGAGCGCATTGTTCAGCCCCTGGAACCCGCTCGCCAAGGCACCCACCGCCACCATCACCGCGAGCCCCACCAGCAGGTTCGTCGTCGCCCCGAGCGCGATGAGCGATGCCCCAAACGCCATCGCCAGCACCGGCTGCCAGAACCACGCCCGCCGGCTCTCCGCAAACGTCGCCACCAGCACCGTCGCCGCCACCGCCCCGACCGCCCCGAACGACTGCAGCAGCCCCAGCCCGCCCGACCCCGCCCCGTACACGTCCACCGCCACCGACGGCAGGAACGACTGGTACGGAAACCCCACCATGATGACCGCAAAGCTCGTCAGGATGAGCAGCGCCAGCGACGGCCGCCGCCGGACGTACCGCACCCCATCCGCCAGGTCCCGCAGCGGCGAGACCTGCGCCTCCCGCGGCGTCGGGTTCCCCGCCGGCAGCCGGAACATCGTTGCCATCGCAAGGAAGAATCCCAGCGTCGTCATCAGGTACACCCCGCCCGTCCCGATGAACGCCACCGCAATGAACGCACCCGCCAGCGACGGCCCGATGACCCGCGTACTGTTCATGCTCAGCTGCTGCAGCACCACCGCGTTCCCGATGCTCTCCCGTCCCACCAGGTCCCCGATGAACGCCTGCCGCGCCGGCCCGATGAACGCAAAGCCCGCCCCCTGCACCACCCCCGCGACGACCAGCATCCAGTACTCGATGTGCCCCGTCTTGATCATCATCGCGACCCAGAGCGAGTTCAGCGCGATGACCCCCTGGCACGCGATAAGCAGGTTCCGCTTCGGCAGCCGGTCCGCCAGCACCCCGCCCCAGAGCCCCAGCAGCAGCTGCGGCACCCCGAATGCAATCATCACCCCGCCGAGCGCCGTGTTCTTCCCCGTCAGGTCGTAGGCGAGATACCCCCGCGCCACGATCTGCATCTGCATCCCCAGGAACGAGAACAGCGTACCGACCCACAACAGCCGAAACTGCCCGTTCTCCAGCGCATAGAACGTCCGGCGGAACCACCCGGCCAGGGCCTTACCCTCACGTCAAGGTTTACGGAGAGTTCAACCCTACCACATCATCCGCGCCCGGCCTACCCGCCGGCCCTCCGCCTACGAACCCGTCACCGTGAACCGCGTCCGCATCCCCCGCTCATAGTGCGAGACCACGCCGCCCCGCGTCTCCTCCACCACCGTACACGCCAGCTCGTACTCCCCCGGCTCCAGGTTCAGCTCCAGCAGCGCCGCTTCACCCATGGCCAGGTTCCGCACCTCCCCCACGAGCTCCCACGACCCGTCGCCCGCCTTCCGCAGCACCTGCAGGTCATGCACCAGCCCGCCTTCCTCATGCCCGTGCGCGTGCTCCATCTCGTGCACCGCCCAGAAGGCGACCCTCCCCGCGCGAGCACTCGTCACCGCCGGGACGACCGACCAGTTCCGCAGCCCAACCCGGATGGCCCCCTCCGGCGGCGCCGCCATCGCCCCCATGTGCCCGTCGCCGGGCGCGTGCCCGCCCGTCGCCGCCGGCGTGCTCGAACCCCCGCATGCCGCCGCGGCCGCCCCCAGCACCACGACGACCCCTGCGAGCGCCAGCTTTCGCATCTGCACCTCCATCACCCGGAAGCAAACCTCCCTCCCCGCATCCCGTCAACGCCCGGCCCCTCGCCCCTTTACCCCCCGTTCCCTACAATCCCCCGACCCGCAAACCCCGGAGCCTGCCCGTGTCCACCATCCGCGAACTCGCCGACCGCCTCTGGAACGGCGACATCACCACCGCCGACTACCACCCCGTCGCCTGGCGGAATCCCGTCGGCGAAGAGCTCGCCCCCGGCGTCCTCCACTACAAAGGCATCGCCAGCGCCAACACCATCGATACCGGCGACGGGCTCGTCATGCTCGATACCGGCGCCGTCAACGACACCCGCGCCCTCCACGAGCAGGTCCGCCGCTGGCGGCCCGATGCCCCCCTTCGCGCTGCCGTCTTCTCCCACCACCACGTCGACCACATCTTCGGCGTCGGCCCCTTCGAACAGGAAGCCAGCGAGCGCCGCTGGCCCCGGCCCCTCGTCTACGGCCACGAACTGCTCGAGTGGCATTTCGCCCGCTACCAGCGCACGCCGGGCTGGAACACCGCCATCAACCGCCGCCAGTTCGCCATCGATACCCCCGCCTTCCGCTGGCCCGAGCAGTACCGCCTCCCCGACGTCACCTACACCCGCAGCCTCACCTTCCGCCAGGGCGAGCTGTCCTTCGAGCTCCACCACGCCCGCGGCGAAACCGACGACGCCACCTGGACGTGGGTCCCAGGACGGAAGCTCCTCGCCCCCGGCGACCTCTTCATCTGGGCCGTCCCCAACGCCGGCAACCCGCAAAAGGTCCAGCGCTACTGCGGCGAGTGGGCCGCCGCCCTCCGCCAGATGGCCGCCCTCGGCGCCGAGCTCCTCCTCCCCGGCCACGGCCTCCCCATCTTCGGTGCCGACCGCATCCGCCAGGCCCTCCTCGATACCGCCGACCTCCTCGAATCCATCGAGGCCCAGGTCCTCGCCCTCATGAACACCGGCTGCACCCTTGACCGCGTCCTCCATGAGGTCGAAATCCCCCGGCACCTGCTCGAAAAACCGTACCTCCGCCCCGTCTACGACGACCCCCAGTTCCTCATCCGCAACGTCTGGCGCCTCTACGGCGGCTGGTACGATGGCGAACCCGACAACCTCCTCCCCGCCCCGCGCGCCGAGCAGGCCCGCGAATGGGTCGCCCTCGCCGGCGGCCTCGACCGCGTCCTCGAACGCGTCGCTGCCCTCCGGGCCGAAGGCAACCTCCGCCTTGCCTGCCATCTCATCGAATTCGCCGTCATCGCCGAGCCCGGCTCAGCCGCCGCCCACGACCTCCGCGCCGACGTCTACGCTGCCCGCGCCGCCCTCCAGCCCTCCTCCATGGCCCGCAACATCCTCAACCACGCCGCCCTCGCCAGCCGCCAGCGCAAGCGCGACCTCGCCGGCGACTTCTAGCCCCGGGCCGCGGCTAGAACTTCGAATAGTCCGGCTCCCGCTTCTCCAGGAACGCCTGCACCCCCTCCTGGAACTCCGCACTCCCCAGGCACGCCTTCTGCTGCGCCCACTCGAACGCCAGCTGGTCCGCCAGCCCCACCCCATCCAGCGACCGCCGCAGCGCCCGGCGCGTGTACGTCATCGCCGCCGGCGGCAGCGCCGCGAACTCCCGCGCCATCCCCACCGCCGTCGGCAAAAGCTCCTCCGCCGGCACCACCTTCGATACCAGCCCGAGCGCCAGCGCCTCCCGCGCGTCCACCATCCGCCCCGAGTAGAACAGCTCGGCCGCCTTCTCCGGCCCCACCAGCCGCGGCAAAAAATACGAAAGCCCACAGTCCGGCGCCAGCGCCCGCTTGATGAAAATCGTCGCGAACCGCGCCTCCTCGCTCGCCACCCGGATATCGAACGCCGAGCAGAGCCCGAACCCGCCGCCGACCGCCACCCCGTTGACCGCCGCAATCAGCGGCTTATCGCAATGGTGCATCGCCAGCACCACCCGGCCCACCTCCCCGATATCGTCCACCGCCGCGAACCGCCGCGAATGCCCATCACCACCCCCCGAGCCCATCGCCTGCAGGTCCGCCCCCGCACACCACGCCCGCCCCGCGCCCGTCACCACGAACGCCTTCACCCGGTCGTCCCGCCGCCCCTCCTCCAGCGCCCCGAGGAACTCCGCCAGCAGCGTCCCGCCCATCGCATTCATCCGCTCCGGGCGGTTGAACGTCACCACCATCACGGGACCATCCCGTTCCACCAGGCAATCAGCCATCGCAGGGGCTCCTTCTTCGTCCAGGTCCTCGCACGGCCGCTGTCATGCCGCGCACCCGGCATTCTCCCCGAACGCCTGCCCCGGGAAAAGCGGCCCGCCGGCCGGGGGCCGAAGCCGCCCTCTAGCACTCTCCAGCGGCGAGTGCTAAGATGCGCTCGCGAGCCTCATAACCAGCAGCACTCCAGAGGAGGAAACACACACACCCCATGGCTGCCAAGACGGAGACCAAGTCCAAGCTCATCCCCCTCGCCGACCGCGTCGTCATCGTCCCCCTCAAGCAGGAAGAAATCACCGCCAGCGGCCTCGTCATCCCCGACACCGCCAAGGAGAAGCCCCAGCAGGGTGAAGTTGTCGCCGTCGGCCCCGGCCGCCTCGACGACGACGGCAAGCGCATCCCCATGGACATCGCCGTCGGCGACCGCATCCTCTACGCCAAGTACACCGGCACCGACGTCAAGATCGACGGCCAGGATTACATCGTCCTTAACGAAAAGGACATCCTCTGCAAGGTCGAACACTAACGACCGCCACCACCGGGGGCGCGCAGCCCGGGCCTTCGCCCGCCGCTGACGCGCCCCTCCGTGCGAAGAACGGAGCTGCCCCATGGTTGCCAAGCAACTGCTGTTCGATGAAGCCGCGCGCCGCCGCCTCCGGGATGGCGTCGATGCCCTCGCCGATGCCGTCAAAGTGACCCTCGGCCCCCGCGGCCGCAACGTCGTCCTCGATAAGAAATACGGCGCCCCCAATATCACCAAGGACGGCGTCACCGTCGCCCGCGAAATCGAACTCGAAGACCCCTTCGAGAACATGGGCGCCCAGCTCGCCAAGCAGGTCGCCACCAAGACCAACGACGTCGCCGGCGACGGCACCACCACCGCCACCGTCCTCGCCCAGGCCCTCGTCCACGCCGGCATGAAGGTCGTCACCTCCGGCTACAACCCCATGATGGTCAAGCGCGGCATCGAAGCCGGCCTCGCCGCCGTCGTCGAAGACCTCCGCGCCCAGGCCAAGCCCGTCCTCACCAAAGACCAGATCGCCCACGTCGCCTCCATCTCCGCCAACGACAAGGAGATCGGCGAGCTCATCGCCGACGTCATGGAGAAGGTCGGCAAGGACGGCGTCATCACCGTCGAAGAATCCCGCGGCATCAAGTTCGAAACCGAGTTCGTCGACGGCCTCCAGCTCGACCGCGGCTACGTCTCCCCCTACTTCGTCACCAACCCCGACCGCATGGAAGCGGTCATCGAAAACCCCTACATCATCATCACCGACAAGAAGATCTCCTCCGTCCAGGAGATCCTCCCCCTCCTCGAAAAAGTCCTCCAGGTCACGAAGGACATCGTCATCATCGCCGACGACGTCGAAGGTGAAGCCCTCGCCACCCTCGTCGTCAACAAGCTGCGCGGCACCCTCAACGTCCTCGCCGTCAAGGCCCCCAGCTTCGGCGACCGCCGCAAGGCCATCCTCGAAGACATCGCCATCCTCACCGGCGGCACCCTCATCACCGAGGACATCGGCCTCAAGCTCGATACCGCAACCGTCGCCGACCTCGGCCGCGCCCGCCGCGTCGTCGCCAACAAGGACGACACCACCATCATCGAGGGCATGGCCAGCGACGAGAAGATCCAGGCCCGCATCAAACAAATCAAAGCCCAGATCGAAGACGCCACCAGCGAATTCGACCGCGAAAAGCTCCAGGAACGCCTCGCCAAGCTCGCCGGCGGTGTCGCCGTCATCAAAGTCGGTGCCGCTACCGAAGTCGAGCTGAAGGAGAAAAAAGCCCGCGTCGAAGACGCCCTCAGCGCCACCCGCGCAGCCGTCGATGAAGGCGTCGTCGTCGGCGGCGGCGTCGCCCTCATCCGCGCCCAGAAGGCCCTCCAGGCCCTCGAACAGAAAACCACCAGCGAGGACGAAAAGGTCGGCATCCGCATCCTCGCCGAGGCCCTCGAAGCCCCCACCTTCACTATCGCCGAGAACGGCGGCCTCGAAGGCGCCGTCATCGTCGACCGCGTCAAGAAGCTCACCAACCCGAACGAAGGCTGGGACGCCGAGACCAACACCTGGGGCGACATGTACGAGCTCGGCATCGTCGACCCCGTCAAGGTCACCCGCTCCGCCCTCGAAAACGCGGTCAGCATCGCCGCCCTCGTCCTCACCACCGAAACCCTCGTCGCCGAGATCCCGCAGCCCCCGGCTGCGCCGCCGCCTCCGCCCGAGGACTACTAGCCCCCGGCACCAGCCGTGCCGCCACCCCGGCCCCGGTCGCGCTGACCGGGGCCGGTTCCTTTCCTTCCCCCGCCCCGGTCAGTCGAACAGCAGCACCGTCCGCGCCACCTCCCCCGCCTTCATCGCCCGGAACGCCTCGTTCACGTCCTCCAGCCGGCCCGTCCGCGTGATCATCTCGTCCAGCTTCAACCGGCCCTGCAGGTAGAACTCCACGTACCGCGGCATGTCCTTCAAGAACCGGTTCGAACCCATCGCAGAACCCTGGATCCGCTTCTCCTGCAGGAAGCTCGGTCCATCCAGCTCCACCTTCTGCCCCACCGGGATCATCCCGATGACCGTCGCCGTCCCCCCGACCGCCAGGCATTCGAACGCCTGCTCCGCCGCACGCTTCAGCCCGATCGCCTCGAACGAGTACTCGACGCCCCCGCCCGAGATCTCCCGGATGGCCTCCACCGGGTCCCTGCTCGACGCATCCACCACGTGCGTCGCCCCCAGCTCCTTCGCCTTCGCCAGCTTCGATTCCACCGTATCGACCGCGATGATCATCCGCGCCCCGCCAATCCGCGCCCCCTGGATCGCCGCCAGCCCCACACCCCCGCAGCCGAACACCGCCACCGACGAACCCGGCTCCATCTTCGCCGTGTTCAGCACCGCCCCCACCCCCGTCGTCACCCCGCAGCCGATAAGCGCCGCCGCCTTCAGCGGCATGTCCTCCCGGATTTTCACGATGGCGTTCTCGTGCAGCAGCATCTTCTCCGCATACGCGCCCAGGTTCGCGAACTGCACCACCGGCGTCCCCCTCCAGGTCAGCTTCGGCGGCAGCTCCGGGCTCCGCTGCCGGCTCGGCGCCCGGCACAGGTTCGGCCGACCGCTCACGCACATCTCACAGTGCCCGCAGAACACGCTCAGGCAGCAGATCACGTGGTCGCCCGGCTTCACGTACGTCACCTGGTCCCCCACCTCCTCCACGATCCCTGCCGCCTCGTGGCCGAGGACCGCCGGCGCCTGCAGCGGGTACAGCCCGTCGACGAAATGCAAATCGCTGTGGCAGACGCCCGAGGCGACCGTCCGTACCACCACCTCCCGGCCCCGCGGCCGGTCCATCTCCACGTCTTCGATCGTCAGGTCCTGATGCGGGCCATGGAACACCGCAGCTTTCATGGGGCAGACTCCTCCTTCTCCCGTTGCCGAATCGGCGCGCGGAGTCTACCCCATCCCGCGGACCGCGGCGCCTACCCCTGGCCCCGCTCCTTCAGCAGGTCGCGAATCTCCCGCAGCAGCTGGACGTCCTCAGGCGTCGGCAGGTCGGCCGCCGCCTCCCCCCGCCTCCGCCGCTCCATCAGCAGGTTCACCGGCTTGATGACGAAAAAGAAAATCACCGCCGCCACGATGACGAAGTTCACCACCGCCTCCAGGAACAGCCCGACCTCGATCGTGGCGTCGCCCACATCGAAGTTGACGCTGCCGAAGCTCGGCTGCCCGAACACTGCCGCAATGAACGGCGTCAGGACGTTCGTCACCATCGAATTCACGACCGCGGTGAACGCAGCGCCGATGACCACCGCAATCGCGAGGTCCAGCACGTTCCCCCGCAGCACGAAATCCCGGAACTCTTTCAGAACACCTGTCACCTGGTGCCTCCATGCCCGGCCGGGGCGCCCGCCGGATGGCCGATTCTCGGTGCCGTCTCAATCAACGGTCAAGACGCCCGGGCAGCCCCGCCCCCTCACCCCACCGGCGCTCGCCGCCTCCCGATGAACCGTTTCGGCAACCGCACGGTGAAGGCCGCCCCCTCCCCGGGCCTGCTCACCACCGTCGCCGTCCCGCTGTGCGCCCGCACGAGGTGCTTCACGATCGCGAGCCCCAGCCCCACCCCCGCGTTCGCCCGCGAAGCATCCGACTTGAAGAACCGCTCGAACACCCGCGGCTGGTCCGCCTCCGGGATGCCCGGCCCCTCGTCCCGGACCGTAATCGCCACGAGGTCCCCCTCATCGCGCGCCGTCACCCACACCCGACCGCCCGGCGGCGACCACTTGACCGCATTGTCCAGCAAATTCGTCGCCACCCGGAGCAGCGCCGCCCGGTCGGCCTCCACCTCGAGCTCCGTCCCTTCCACCACGATCGTCACCTCTCCCGCCTCCGCCCGCGTCTGCAAAAGCCCGGCCGCCTCTGCCAGCAGCTGCCCCACCTGCACACGCTCCGGCTTCAGCTGCATCGCCCCCGCCTCGATCCGCGAAAGGTCCAGCAGCTCATTCACGAGCGTCGTCAGCCGGTCCACCTGCCGCAAAATCCGGGCGTAGAACTCCGGTGCCTCGTCCCCCTCCACGCCGTCGGCCAGCGTCTCCACGAGCGCTCGGATCGATGCCAGCGGCGTCCGCAGCTCGTGCGAAACGTTGCTCACGAAGTCCCGCCGCACCTGGTCCAGCCGCTGCACTTCCGTCAGGTCCGTCAGGATGAGCAGCACCGCCCAGTCGCCCCCTTCCCGGATCGGCAGCGCCGCCGCCCGGAGCGGTACCCGCCCGGTCCCAAAGCTGATGATGGCCGTTTGCCCCCGCCCCTCCTGTGCCGCCCGCCGGACGAGCCCTTCCAGCTCGTAATCCCGCGCGACCTCAATCAGCCGCCGCCCGATGGCGTCCGCCATCCGCACCTGGAAGAGCGCCGCCGCTGCCGGGTTCAGGAACCGCACCGTCGTATCCGCGCTCAACGCCACCATCGCGTCGGACGAGGCATCGAACACCGCCTCCAGCCGCGCGTGCTCGAACGCGACGCTCTCGAAGAGCGTCGTCACCCGGCCCGCCATCACGTTGAACGCCCGCGTCAGCTCGCCCGCCGGTCCCGGCTCATCCGGCACCCGCTGCGCCAGCTCCCCCTCCGAAATCCGCTCCGCTGCCTCCACCACCAGCCGCACCGCCCGCGACGGCCGCAAGAAGGCGAAATACCCCGCCGCCGCTCCTGCCGCCGCCATCGCACCGAACGCCAGCAGCTCCCACAGCCCGGGCCCATCGCTCACCAGCCCGGTAAGGAACCCGGTGACCGCCGCAAGCAGCGCGACCGCCGCCCCCCGCGCAGCAAGGTCCCGGCTCACGGCTCAGCCTTCGAACAGGTACCCGCTCCCCCGGATAGTCCGCAGCCGGGTCGGATTCGCCGGGTCGTCCTCGATCTTCTGGCGCAGCCAGCGCACGTGGACGTCCACCGTCCTCGGCCCGCCGTAGAAATCGTAACCCCACACGTCATCGAGGATCTGCTCCCGCGAAAACACCTTCCCCGGGTGTTGCGCGAAGAATAGCAGGAGTTCGAACTCCTTCGGCTTCATGCGGAGCACCCGCCCGTTCCGCGTCACCTCCCGCCGCTCCCGGTCCAGCGCAAGGTCGCCCGAAACGACGACACTCGGGCCTAAATCCGGTGCCGCCCGCGGCCCCGACCGGCGCAGCAGCGCCCGGATGCGCGCCATCAGCTCCCGCATCCCGAACGGCTTCGCCATGTAGTCGTCGGCCCCGGTATCGAGCCCCGCCACCCGGTCGCCCTCCCCGCCCAGCGCCGTCAGCATGATAATCGGCACGTCCGAATCCCGCCGGAGCATCCGGCAGACCTGGATACCGTCGATCCCCGGCAGCATCACGTCCAGCACGATCAGGTCCGGGTGCTTCTCCCGCGCCAGCCGCAGCCCGTCGTCCCCTCGCGCGGCCGTCAACACCTGGTATCCCTCGCGCTTCAAATTGTGCGCGAGCGTGAACAGCAGCGACTCTTCGTCTTCGACGACCAGGACCTTCGGGTGGCGTTCGCTCACGGCGGCCATTGCGTACTTCCATCGTACGCGAGCGTGTTAACGGAAAGGGAACGTGAGCGCCCCGGCACCCAACTCCCCCGCCCGGTACACTCCAATCGATGACCCCTCCCGCCCCTTCGCCCCCGCGCCAGCTCGCCGGCTACGCCGCGCTCGTCCTCGCCGTCGCGTTCGCCATCGGCGCGGGCGTCTATTACTTCCTCCTCGCCCCGGACGAAGCCGCCGCGCCCGGGAGCCCCGCCCTCCCCACCGTCTATCCCAATACCGGCCCGCTCGTTCCCGATCGCCCCGAGGTCGGCAAGCCCGCACCCGATTTCGCCCTCGTCGATGCCCGCGAGACCTCCGTCGTGCGCCGCCTCTCCGACTACCGCGGCAAGGTCCTCCTCCTCAACTGGTACGCCAGCTGGTGCGACCCCTGCCGCCGCGAAATCCCCGCCTTCCTCGCCGCCCGCAAAGCCCTCGCTGGCCAGCTCGAAATCCTCGGCATCAACTACCTCGAACCCCCGGAGAAAGCCGTCGGCATCCTCGATGAGCTCGGGGCCGATTACCCGGCCCTCCTCGATGCGAACGGCTCCGTCGCCAGCCACTACCGCATCCCCGGCATGCCCACCACCTTCCTCATCGGCCCCGATGGCACTCTCCTCGCCATGCGCGCCGGCGAACTCCGCGAAGCCGAGCTCGCCGACTTCCTCGCAAAAGCCGGGCTCGCCTACGCTGCCAGGTGACCGCAAAACCCGCATCGGGCGCACACGCCGGCGTCATCTTCCGTTAACGTAGTAACAGCCGCGCCCCCCGGCACCGCCTGAACGGAAGAGCGATGCACGACCTGGTCGATGCCGTTGCGTTCCACCTCCCTTCCGGGCCGCTCGAGGCGGCCCTGCTCATCGCCGCCGGCGCCGTCACCGTCATTGCCTGGCGCCGGGTCGGCGGCCTCCCGGTCGCCGCACTCACCTTCGCGGGCGCCGGCGCGGCCTTCCTCCAGGTCGGCCACCTCGCCATCCCCCTGGCAGTCGCCGGCGTCGGCCTCGCCCACGCTCGCCGCGGCCGAACGGTCGCCCCGGCCCGGTTCGCCCGCGAGGCAGCCTTCGTCCTCGCCGGCTTCCTCGCCTACGAAGCCGCCCGCTTCCGCGTCGTCTCCGAACCTGGGCCCGCCATCCGCAACGCCCGCCGCATCGTCGACCTCGAGCAGGCGTTCGGCCTCTTCCGCGAACGGCAGCTCCAGGAGCTCCTGGCGGCCTGGCCGCCCCTCGTCTCCCTCTGGAACCTCGTCTACTCCCACCTCTTCCTCGCCATCGTCATCAGCACCCTCCTCTGGCTCGTCGTCACCGACCCCGCCCGCCACCGCCTCTACCGAAACACCCTCGGGCTCTCCGCCCTCCTCGCCATCCTCCTCATCGCCCTCCATCCCGTGGCCCCGCCCCGGCTCGTCCCCGGCCTCGGCATCGAAGATACCGTCGTGACCGCCGGCCATACCCACGCCTTCGCCAACGAATACGCCGCCATCCCGAGCCTCCACGTTGGCTGGGTCGCCCTCAGCGGCTGGGTCCTCGCGCTCCCCCTCCGCGGCTGGCCACGCTTCGCGCTCGCGGTCGGCCCGGGGCTCCTCATGCTCCTCGTCGTCATCGTCACCGGGAACCACTTCTGGTTCGATGGCCTCGTCGGGGTCACGGTCACCCTCGGGCCGGCCCTCGTCCTCCGCCACCGCGACCCGGCCGCCTCCTTCCTCCGCGACGTCGTCGTCGCCGCCCTCGAAATCCCCCGCGTCGTGCCCGGCCCGCGCGGCCGCTTCACCACCGCTGCCCTCGGCGGCCTCTTCCTCTACCTCGGCCTCGGCCGCATCTTCAACCCCGGCTTCACCGACTTCTGGGGCTACCTCTTCTTCCAGGTTGGCGCCACCCTCTTCCTCCTTCTCCTCGGCGAATCGTTCCTCTCCCGCGAGGGCGGCCTCTCCTGGATCACCCACGGCATCGCCGTCACCTGCACCTGGGCTGACGTCCTCGGCACCGACGGCAATCTCTACGCCCGGGTCGACGAATACGACAAACTGACCCACTTCATGGGCACCGCCGCTGTGACGGCCGCCGCCTGGGAGGTCCTCCGGGCGGCCGCCCGCCGCACAGGTCGGCTCCAGGCGCTCCGCTCCCGTCTCCTCCTCGCCCTCCTCGTCGGCTCAGCCGCCGGTGTTGGCTGGGAGGTCTACGAATACCTCGGCGACGTCGTCTTCCACACCACCCGCAGCCAGGGCCGCTGGGACACCTTCAACGACCTCGTCAGCGACACTGCCGGCGCCCTGGCCCTAGCCGTCCTCCTCTCCTGGCAGGAACGGCGCCATCTGGCCGTGCCCCGCCCGCGGCCCCGGGCCGCGCCCCCGGCCTGAGTCGTCCTCCGACCTCCACCACCCGAATCCTGCCGCCACCACCACCAGCACCGCCGTCAGCACCACCACCAGCAACCGCGTCCTCTGGTAATGCGGCATCGTCGCACCCCCTACACGATGTCGAACCGCTCAGCGCGAATCGCCCCGGCCGGCACCCCGCGCGCCAGCAGCGTCCGTTCCGCCAGCTCCATCAGCGGCGGAGGCCCGCAGACCAGGTACTGCGTCCCCCTGGTCCCAAACCGCTCGACCAGCCGCTCGAACATCGCCGCCGTCGGCAGCCCCGCCTCCCCGGTCCAGCCCGGGGGTGCCTCGCGCGGCAGCAGCATCAGCTCCAGCGGCCGCTCCCGCGCCATCTCTTCCAGCTCCTCCCGGTACACCATCCCCTCGAGGCTCCCGGCCGCGTAGAGCAGCGCCACCGGTCGCTCGTCCCCGCGGTCCCGCCAGGTCCGCAGGATGCTCATGATCGGCGTAATCCCCACCCCGCCCGCGATGCAGACCGCTCGCCCCGCCTGCCGGTCAAGCGTAAACGCCCCGTACGGCCCATCCAGGTACGCCTTCGCGCCAACCGGCGTCTGCCCGATCCGCCCCGTCCAGTCCCCCAGCTCCTTGACCGTGAACTCCACCCGGTCCCGCCGCTCAGCGCTCGAGGCGAACGAGAACGGGTGCTGCTCCAGCGAAAACGGGCTCGCCCCAATCGTCACCCACGCAAACTGCCCCGCCTCGAACCGCAGCCCCCCGTGCCCCACCGGCTCCAGCGCAACCGTCCACGAGCTCCCCGGCTCCCGCCGCACCTCCGCCACCCGCCACGGCCGCCGCGCCAGCCGCAGCGGCCGCACCACCCGCGTGTACCCCAGCAGCCCGATCGCTCCTGCCGTCAGCCCGGACCAGGTCGCCCGCTTCCACCCGTCGTCGATGTAGAACCCCACCCGCAGCACGTGCACCAGCCCGATGAACACGATGACCGTCGCCAGCACCGCATGCGCCAGCCGCCACCACTCGTACCGGATGCCGAGCGCCCGCCGCCAGAGGCTGCTGCCGACGATCGCCGCCAGCGCCGCCAGCACCACCCAGAGCGCCGCTGCCCGCGCCAGCCCCGCCCGCGGGTCGAGGAAGTCCAGGAACCGGTCGTCCGCCGCAATCGCCAGCACCGGGTGCGCCAGCACCAGCGCGAACGCCGAGATGCCCGCCTGCCGGTGCAGCTGCATCAGCGTATCCAGTCCCGAACCCGGCGCAATCCAGCGGAATCGCGCGGTCAGCGCGAACTGCAGCCACATCATCGCCAGCCCGATGAACCCGAGCCCTACGGAAAACTCGAGCAGGAACTCCCGCCCCCGCCGGTCGTGGTCCAGGGCCGCGAGCCACGGCATCGCCGCAATGAACACGACGTAGGCCGCCACCCACGCCGCCCGCTGGTTGGCGAAACGTGCCATGAACGCCACCTCTCGTTCAGCTCACCCGAGCCTACCGCGAACACCGAGAACGCCGCTACCCCGCAGAGGTCACCCCCCGTGCGGCGACCCGCCCCGCTCGCCCTAGTCCGTCAGCGCGGAATAGACGATCGCCCGCAGCTCCCGCCGGATGTTGTACGCGTTCGACGGCATGAGCTGCGTCATGAAAATCACGATCAGCTCCTCCGCCGGGTCCACCCAGAACGTCGTGCTCGCCGCCCCGCCCCACGAATACTCCCCGGGCGAGCCGGAAATCTGCGCCTTCGCAGGGTCCACCGTCACCGAGAACCCCAGCCCGAACCCAATCCCGGCGAACGTCGTCTCCGCCCACCGCCCCAGCGCATGGCTCGCCAGGTCCTTCCCCTCCGGCAGGTGGTTCCGCGTCATCAGCTCCAGCGTCTTCCGCCCGATCACCCCCTCCCCGCCGTTCAGCAGCGCCCGGCAGAACTGGAAGTAATCGCTAACGGTCGAGACGAGCCCTCCGCCCCCGGAGAACAACGTCGGCTCCCGCAGGTACGCGCTCTCCGCCGGGTCATCGACCAGGCGGATTCCGTTCTCCCCCAGCCCGTAGCAGGCCGCGAACCGGTGCTGCTTCTCCGGCGGCACCCAGAACCCCGTATCCGCCATCTCCAGCGGCTCCAGGACGTGCCGCTGCAGATACCGGTCGAACCGCTCCCCGCTCAGCACCTCCACCAGGTAGCCGCAAACGTCCGTCGAAACCGAATAGTTCCAGTGCTCCCCCGGCGAAAACTCCAGCGGCAGCTCCGCCAGCGCCTCCACCATCCCCCGCAGCGTCCCGTTCGGCTCCGCCGCCCCCACCTTCCGCTCCCGGTACATCGCATCCACATTCGTCCGCTCCAGGAACCCGTACGTCAGCCCGCTCTGGTGCGTCAGCAGGTCCCGCACGGTCATCGGCCGTGCCGCGGGCTTCGTCACCAGGGTCGGGCCCTTCCCCATCACGTACACCCGCAGGTTCGACCACTCCGGGATGAACTTCTCCACCGGGTCGTCCAGCTGCACCAGCCCCCGCTCGTACAGCTGCATCAGCGCAATCGAGGTCAGCGGCTTCGTCATCGAATAGATGCGAAAGATCGTGTCCTCCCGCATCGGCACCCCGCGCTCCCGGTCCGCCATCCCGTACGCCGCCAGGTGCCCGACCTCCCCTCTTCGTGACACCAGCACCACCGTCCCCGCCAGCCGCCCCGAATCCACGTACCGGCGCAGGTGCGCGTCCAGGTACCCGAGCCGCCCCTCATCCAGCCCCAGGTAGTCCGGCAGCAAGACCTCGAACGTGGCCATCGAAGGTACCCCCGGCGCGAACTTCGCGCCGGAGCCTACCAGAAACCGGCGAACCCCGTTCGCTACACCGCTGCAACGATGCGCGGCAGCACCCGCCCGATCGGCTCCCGCACCACCGCATGCGCCAGCCCGTCGTACGGCGTCTCCTGCGCATTGATGACCACCAGCCGCGCCCCGTTCCGCAGCGCCACCTCCGGCAGGTACGCCACCGGGTACACCGTCAGCGACGTCCCCACCGCCAGGAACACCTCACACCGCGCCGCAGCCCGCTCCGCCCGCGCGTAATCCTCCGCCACCAGGTTCTGCCCGAACGATATCGTCGCCGACTTCAGGATGCCCCCGCACCGCCGGCACGGCGGGTCCTCCTCCCCCGCCCGCACCCGCTCCAGCACCCGCTCCAGCGGGCCCCGCTCCCCGCACCCCATACAGACGAACTCCCGCAGGTTCCCGTGGATCTCCACCATCCGCTCCATCGAGCTCCCCGCCTTCAGGTGGAGGCTGTCGATGTTCTGCGTAATCAGCAGGTCGAGCTTCCCCTTCCGCTCGAGCTCGGCGATCGCCAGGTGCCCCGCATTCGGCTCCGCCTCCGTCCAGAGCCCCCCTTCCACCCGGTTCCGCCACGTCCGCACCCGCACTTCGCGGTCGGCCAGGTAGTTCTGCAGCGTCGCCGCCTTCTCCGCCCCCGGGTTCCGCGTCCACAGCCCGTTCGGCCCACGGAAATCGGGGATGCCCGATTCGGTGCTGATCCCCGCGCCCGTCAACACCACGTTCGAGCCGCTCTCCCGCAGCCAGCCCGCAATCTCATCGACGCGCCGGTCCAGCTCGGTCTCCACCGGGACTCCTCCTTCACCGACGGGCCGGCCCTTGCCGGCCCATGTCATTCTCCGACGCCCCCGCCCCGGCCCGTCAACCCGGCTGCCGCGCGGCGCGGCCCGGCCCGCGCCGCGTTTCCGTTCCTCCCGGCGCCTACTGGCAGTGCCGGTTGTTTGACCGGAAGTCGCTCAGCGCTCGGTCGTTCACCCCGCAAAGGAACTGGCGATAACGGAGGTCGTTATCCACCCAGAGCTTCATCCACGAAATCGCGTACACCGAGATCGACGCATTGTTGGAATTCGGCGCGAAGTGGCTCGCGTTATCCAGTTCCACGTATACCTTCGGCGTCGTCGATGGGAGGTTGTTGTAGAACGGGATCGCGTGTTGCGATACCGGGGCTACCGTATCCGCCTCTGCACCGACGATCAGCTGAGGGACCGCTGTACTGAACGTTTTGTCCGTATGCCAGGGGGTCAGCGGTACCGCTGCCTTGAGTTGCCCGTTCCGCTCAGAAATCCGAAGGGTACCGCCGCCTCCCATCGAATGGCCCGCAACGGCCAGTCGGCTCGCGTCGAGACGCGCACGGACCGCCGCCGGACTGCTCGAGACGAGGTAGTCGAGTGCCGCCTGCAGCTGACTTGCTCGGGAATCCGGGTAGTCGAACCGGCTGTTCGTGTCGATTACCAGTACCACGAACCCGTGGGAAGCCAGCCGGCGCCCGAACCACGCCAGCGACGTGGCGTCTGCGGTGTACCCGGGTGAAACCGCAATCCCCCCGAACGTTTCCGTTGTCCTCGTCGGGTAGTAAATCGTCCCGCCCCCGAATCCCCGCACGGAGAGCCGGGACACGCTCGACGTCGCTACCGTGTACGGCCCGTCCTGGACCAAGGCGCTCCGAGTCGGGTCCGGGCCCCGCTGGTACGGGTTCGTCGCCGCATCGACCGGCGCGGTGCTGGCAGCAATCGCCATTGCCAGGAGCATCGCCGCAAGCCAGAGGAGCGTGCGACGAGCCCAAGATAGCTCATTCATTAGTGAGTCCCCCTCGTGCATGAACTTCTCTCGGGACTGAGCCGGGTCCGCCCGAGCTGGGGTCGATGTTTATAAGGCACAGCCCCGAAATGTCAATACCTTGCGATTTACGAAACAGAACTATGGGAAATAGTTCGTCCGCTCCGAACATCCCCTTCCTTCGGCTCCGAGGGTTTCTCGCCAGGTCAGGCACAGTCCGCGCGGCTGGCTGGCGGTCCGCCGGAGAGCTACGGCCGAGCCGGCCAGCCCTATGTCCCCGCCGGCCCAACGAACGTAATCTCCCGCCCCAGCGCCGCCAGCCCCAGCGAGTGCTGCAGCTCGTCCGTCTTCCACGCCATCACGTTTCCCCCCACCATGTCCCGGAAAATCCGCTCCAGCGGCCGCACCCGCACGTATGCGTGCGCCCCGCACACCCGCATCGCCCCCATCGAGACCTCCTCGCTCATCCGTCGGAGGTGGTACACCGTCCGCACCAGGTACCGCGTGAACGCCTGCGGCGATTCGAACGGCGTCTCCAGCCGCCGCACCGCCTCGTACAGCACCACCCGCCCCGTCTCCAGCCAGTGGTCCATGTTCCCCAGCGCGAACTGCGCCCACGGCTGGTCGGCCCGGTAGCCTGGCTGCGCGATGAGCCCGCCCGCCGGCGCCGCCAGGTACCCGTGCCGCTCCTTCACGTACCCCACCGTGAAATCGAACGCCGCCTGCGCCAGGCCCAGCCAGATCGCCAGGATGCCCAGCGCCCCCCGCGCCCGCATCTGGCTCTGCACGCTCACCACCTTCGCCTGCGCCTCCAGCGCCATCCGCAGCAGCACCGCCGGGATGATCAGCACCTCCGACTTCGGCAGCCGCGCCTCCTCCGCCACGATGTCGTGGCTCGCCGTCCCCCGCAGCCCCATCGCATCCCAGTTCCCCAGCACCCGGATGCCCGGCGTCGCGAGCTCCGGGATGGCGATGACCACATCCGGCTCCTGCCCCTCCGGCTTCTCCAGCTGCCCGCCCATCAGCGCGTACTTCGCCCCGTCGCTCATGCTCGCGAACCCCGCCCGCCCGTTCATCACCACCCACTCCCCCTCGTCCCGGAACCGGAACCCCGCCTGGCGGTTGTCCAGCTGCCCCGTCGGGATCGACCCCGGCCCGCAAATCAGCGCCCCGTTCCGCCCGATATCCGCCAGCACCCGGTTCCGCCGCTCGAACGGCGGGATCGACTCCAGGAAGCTCGCCACCAGCACGTGCATGTTCAGCGCCACCGCCGTCGACCCGTCCCCGTACGCCACCTCCTCCATGACCCGCATCTGCCCCTCCGCGCTGATACCCAGCCCGCCCAGCTCCGGCGCCAGCGCCATCGACGGCACCCGGAGCGCCAGCAGCTCCTCGATGTTCTCCCGCGGGAACGCCCCTTCACGGTCGTACCGCGCCGCCCGCTCCTGCCACGGCCCCCGCGCCAGCTCCCGCACCTTCGCGACCAGCTCCTCTTCCCACGGTGCCATCCAACGCCCCCGATAGTTCGCTTCCAGCGAAAGACTGCCAGAAGGATAGCCAATCGTGCCGTAAGCAACACCCGTCACGAGCCACCCGGCCCATAGAAGCCGCCTATCTGGTGTATCGTATACGCCGACGATACCGGCGCCCCCGCCGCCCGCACCTTGAGGCACGCATGCGCGACCCCTCGAGCCTCCTCATCCCCGCCGACGGCCGCCCGTACCACTACCGCGGCGAGCCCCTCGACGTGCCCCGCGCCGTCGAAGCCCTCAAGGGCGCCCTCCTCCGCGTCTCCGAAGCCCTCCCCGGCCGCACCCAGCTCCTCCAGCAAACCGCCCTCGCCCTCCTCACCCGCCGCCACCAGCTCCTCATCTCCCGCGCCGGCACCGGCAAATCGCTCTACGGCGATAGCGTCTTCAGCCAGTTCGAAGGCAACGTCTTCAAAGCCCAGTTCTCCCAGGGCACCCGCCTCGAAACCATCCTCGGCGGCCTCGACCTCAAACGGTTCCACGAAGGCCGCCTCTGGCACGATACCGCCCACTCCCTCGTCACCGCCGACTTCGCCTACCTCGACGAATTCATGAACGCCAACGACGTCGTCCTCGAGGCCATCCTCGGCATCCTCAACGAACGCCGTTTCCAGCAGGGCGAACAGCAGGAAGACGCCCGCCTCCATACCGCCCTCGCCATGACCAACCACCTCAAGTTCTCCGCCATCTCCGAACCCATCCTCGACCGGTTCATGTTCAAAGCCTCCATCGACCCCGCCGGCGATACCCTCAACGACATCCTCATCGACCTCGCCTACGCCCGCCACCACGGCCGCGCCCTCCCGCCCGAGCACCGCATCCCCCTCGAAACCCTGCGCGAACTCTCCAGTATCACCCTCGGCGACCACCCCGACCGGCAAATCGACGCCCCCCACGACATCCTCTTCCTCAAAAACGAACTCATCGAAACGTACCTCGCCCGCCACGCAGCCCGTGCCCACGCCGCCAGCGCGGCGCGGCCCCCCGCCGATGGCTACGTCTCGCCCCGCACCAAGGCCGCCTGCCGCGACGTCCTCAACGCCTCCGCCCTCCTCCATCACCGCGATACCGTCACCAAAGCCGACCTCGCCGCCCTCCGCTTCGTCCTCACCATCATCCCCGGCAACGACCGCGCCCTCCACGACCCCGGCCAGGACACCTTCGCCGAAGCCCTCCAGTCCACCCTCGCCGGCTACACCGAAGCCGACCTCGAAACCGTCCGCGAACTCACCGCCATCGCCCAGTCATTCCACCTCTACCTCCACGGCATCCCGCTCGAAGCCCAGCCCGCCCACCGCGGCCTCATCCGCTTCGTCCTCGCCCTCATCGGCAAGTCGAGCTGGCACGACGTCACCATCGATACCTTCCTCCAGGCGCTCCGCGGCCGCGACATCACCAACCCCCGCGTCAACGCCCTCCGCGAAGAGATCCTCGAAGAGGTCCAGGAGCATGCCGATGCCTGAGCCCGCCGCCGACCTCGCCGGTGCTTCCCCTGCCGAGCGCGCCGCCGCCCTCCAGGCCGACCTCGAGGCCCTCTACCGCTCGTGGGGCATCCTCGACCTCGTCGGCGAAACCGCCGATACCCTCCCGCCGGAATGGCTCCGCATCCTCAACATCGCCCGTACCCTCCGCGAAGGCCTCCCGCTCCCCGGCATCGACCTCCCCGAAGACGTTCAGCGCCTCCTGCGGCCCCCGCGCCCCGAGTACGAAACCCTCGAAATCCGCGAGCGGAAGCACCGCATCGTCTACCCCGTCCAGCCCGATACGCGCATCCAGCCCCTCCGCCACCTCGACGACCTCCCCCAGGTCACCCTCCCCGACCTCCTCCTCCGCGACCTCGACCCCGCCATTTTCGAATTCCGCCTCCTCTCCGGGGACATCAACGCCCTCTATAACGTCGACCCCGGCCCGGCCGAGGAAGACTATGACGAAGTCCGCCTCGAACGGGTCCTCAAGGCCCCGCCCGGCAACCGCCGCCGCCAGCGCGTCTACGTCCTCCTCGATGTCTCCAACTCCATGCGCGAGGCGAACAAGCTCCTCTTCGCCAAGGGCCTCGTCCTCGCCTACCTCATCACCGCCTGCGAAGAGCGCGCACACCTCTACTTCCGCACCTTCGCCAACCGCGTCCACCCCCGCACCGACTGCCTCACCCCCGCGGACTTCCCGGCCCTCGCCCGCCGCATCCTCACCGTCACCCCCGACGGCTCCACCGACAT
>CALLPC010000002.1 GCA_938015525.1 uncultured Dehalococcoidia bacterium | reverse complement strand
CAGCTCACGTACCGCTTTAATGGGCGAACAGCCCAACCCTTGGGACCTTATCCAGCCCCAGGATGCGATGAGCCGACATCGAGGTGCCGAGCCTTGTCGTCGATGTGAACTCTTGGACAAGACTAGCCTGTTATCCCCGGAGTAGCTTTTATCCGGTAAGCCACGGCCCTTCCACTCGGAACCGTGGGATCACTAAGCCCGACTTTCGTCCCTGCGCGACTCGTAGGTCTTGCAGTCAAGCTCCCTTGTGCCTTTACACTCTCCGGCTGGTTTCCATTCAGCCTGAGGGAACCTTTGGGCGCCTCTGTTACTCTTTCGGAGGCGACCGCCCCAGTCAAACTACCCACCAGGCACTGTCCCCACGCCGGGTCACGGCCGCGGGTTAGAACCAAGACTTACTCAGGGTGGTATTTCAACGACGGCTCCACCGAGACTGGCGTCCCAGCTTCTTAGCCTCCCACCTATCCTACACAAACTAAGCCCTAACTCAATGCCAAGCTGTAGTAAAGCTTCACGGGGTCTTTTTGTCCTGCTGCGGGTAACGCGCATCTTTACACGTACTTCAATGTTCGCCGAGTCCCTCGTTGAGACAGTGCTCCTCTCATTACGCCATTCGTGCGGGTCGGAACTTACCCGACAAGGAATTTCGCTACCTTAGGACCGTTATAGTTACGGCCGCCGTTCACTGGGGCTTCGGTTCAAAGCTTCGCTCGCGCTAACCTCTCCCCTTAACCTTCCAGCACTGGGCAGGCGTCAGCCCCTATACATCGTCTTTCGACTTTGCAGAGACCTGTGTTTTTGTTAAACAGTTGGAAGAGCCATTTCTCTGCGGCCCCCACCAGCTTCGCTTGTCCGCTAACCGGCAGAGGCCCCCCTTCTCCCGAAGTTACGGGGGTATTTTGCCTAATTCCTTAACGAAGGTTCTCTCGATCCCCTTGGTATCCTCTACCCACCTACCTGTGTCGGTTTGCGGTACGGGCACTCAGTTCTCTTCACTTAGAGGCTTTTCTCGGCAGCTTGGCTCAATCACTTCTGGCTCTTTGGGCCCGCTGTCACATCTCAGGCTCCCGGTGCGGACTTCCCTACACCGCTCATCGCCCTACCTGTTTCGCACCCCAATCCATTAAGGGGCTGACCTACCAAACTGCGTCCCCTCTTCGCTCCTCCTGAGCGGTTCCGGAATATTAACCGGATGTCCATCACCTACGCCTTCCGGCCTCGGCTAAGGCCCGACTAACCCGACGCGGATTAACCTTCCGTCGGAAACCTTAGGTTTACGGGGAACATGTTTCTCACATGTTTTACGCTACTCATGCCAGCATTCTCACTTCTGTAGGCCACAGCCGTCCTTTCAGTCGACCTCGTCTCTCCTACAGAACGCTCTCCTACCATAGCAATGGTCTCCCATTACTATCCGCAGCTTCGGTGCTATGCTTTAGCCCCGTTACATTTTCCGCGCAAAAGCGTTTGACCAGTGAGCTATTACGCACTCTTTAAAGGGTGGCTGCTTCTAAGCCAACCTCCTGGCTGTCTATACACTCTCACATCGTTTCCCACTTAGCATAGACTTGAGGACCTTAGCCGACGGTCTGGGTTGTTTCCCTCTCGACTATGAAACTCATCTCCCACAGTCCGACTGCCACACTTCCAGTATAGGTATTCGGAGTTTGGTTGAGGTCGGTAAGCTCGCGCCCCCTAGCTCATCCAGTGCTCTACCCCCTATACTTAACGTGCAACGCTAGCCCTAAAGCTATTTCGGAGAGAACAAGCTATCTCCAGGTTCGTTTGGCATATCACCCCTACCCACAGGTCATCCCCTAATTTTGCAACATTAGTGAGTTCGGCCCTCCACGAGAGGTTAGTCTCGCTTCAGCCTGCCCATGGGTAGCTCACCTGGTTTCGTGTCTAATCCCAGCCACTCTCTCGCCCTTTTCAGACTCGCTTTCGCTTCGGCTCCGCCTGTCTCTGGCTTAACCTTGCCACTGAGATTAACTCGCTGGCTCATTCTCCAAAAGGCACGCCGTCACGCATTGTCTTTGCAGACCATAGCGCTCCGACCGGTTGTAAGCGTACGGTTTCAGGTTCTATTTCACTCCCCTTACCGGGGGTCTTTTCACCTTTCCCTCACGGTACTTGTCCACTATCGGTCATCAAACGTATTTAGCCTTGGGAAGTGGGCTTCCCTGCTTCCGACGGAATTAGCGTGCTCCGCCGTACTCAGGATCTCCACGAGAGTCTTCCCGGTTTCGCTTACAGGACTGTCACCTTCTTTGGTCTACCTTTCCAGATAGTTCTGCTACCAGTCTGTTTTCTTACTCTCTTTTGTGGGTCCTTCAACCCCAGCACCACGCAGGTACTGGTTTGGGCTTCTCCCCTTTCGCTCGCCACTACTCAGGGAATGATCTCTTTTCCTGGGGGTACTAAGATGTTTCAGTTCTCCCCGTTCCCTCTGTTATCCTATGTGTTCAGATAACAGTACCAGAGCTTTTCCCTCTGGTGGGTTTCCCCATTCGGATATCCCCGGATATTGCGCCTGCACACGGCTCCCCGGGGCTTTTCGCAGTGTGCCACGTCCTTCTTCGGCGTTTGACGCCAAGGCATTCACCGTACGCCCTTAGTAGCTTACACACATGATACGGAGAATTCGATATTCTCGCTCGTTACGTGTCTTTTACTACGTTACGTTATGGTATTCGGTTTTTAAGGTCCACACCTCGTAAGGTGCTCACAACTGCAACCTCTCCGTTGCACTTGTCAATCCCTTACGCGTTTTTACCCCTGCCCAACCCCGCTCTTTGCTACCCCCTCTTTCTGTGGAGATGAGGAGACTCGAACTCCTGACTTCCGCCGTGCAAAGGCGGCGCTCTCCCAGCTGAGCTACATCCCCATTCGCTCTTTCCTCACCCCTCCTTCATCAATTAAACTTTCAGTTCGATACCCCACCCGGAAAACAACGCCTTGCTTTCACGCGTCGTGCCCTGTAGCCGGTCAACTCTCCTGCCTATATCAAACTAAAAGCCCTTTATCTGGAAAATTCCTTCGCCCCTAGTAACCCAGTGTGGGCCTGGTTGGACTTGAACCAACGACCTCTCCCTTATCAGAGGAACGCTCTAACCAGCTGAGCTACAGGCCCCTTTGCTTTCCTTCTCCCTTTAACCCCTGAATAGTGACAGTAAATCTTCCCCCTCTTTCACCTGCCTGCACGCTACCTTCTCAGATACCGCCAGCCAGGTGATTGACCTCGGCTTTCGTCCCCTCTCACGAGAAAACGGTTCACCTTAAAAGGAGGTGATCCAGCCGCAGCTTCCGCTACAGCTACCTTGTTACGACTTCGTCCCAGTCACCAGCCCTGCCCTTGACGGCTGCCTCCTCTCGGTTAGCCCACCGTTTTCAGGCGTGACCAGCTCCCATGACGTGACGGGCGGTGTGTACAAGGCCCGGGAACGTATTCAACGCAGTATGGCTGACCTGCGTTTACTAGCAACTCCGGCTTCATGCAGGCGGGTTTCAGCCTGCAATCCGAACTGAGGACAGCTTTGTTGGGATTAGCTCCGCCTCGCGGCTTCGCGACCCGTTGTACTGCCCATTGTAGCGTGTGTGTAGCCCCAGGCGTAAGGGCCACGCTGACCTGACGTCATCCCCTCCTTCCTCCGAGGTTTTCTCGGCAGTCTCGCCAGAGAAGTACAACTGGCGACAGGGGTTGCGCTCGTTGCGGGACTTAACCCAACACCTCACGGCACGAGCTGACGACGGCCGTGCAACACCTGTGCACGCTCCCCGAGGGGTCCCTCACCTTTCGGTTCGGTACCACGTGCATGTCAAGCCTGGGTGAGGTTCTTCGCGTATCATCGAATTAAACCACACGCTCCGCTGCTTGTGCGGGCCCCCGTCAATTCCTTTGAGTTTTAGCCTTGCGGCCGTAGTCCCCAGGCGGAGTACTTATCGCGTTGGCTTCGGCACTGAAGGGGTCGATACCTCCAACACCTAGTACTCATCGTTTACGGCGTGGACTACCCGGGTATCTAATCCGGTTTGCTCCCCACGCTTTCGCCCCTGAGCGTCAGGACAGGGCCAGGATGCCGCCTTCGCCACTGGTGTTCCTCCCGATATCTACGCATTTCACCACTACACCGGGAATTCCACATCCCTCTCCCTGCCTCAAGCCGGGCAGTTTCCAGGGCACCCTCCCGGTTGAGCCGGGAGATTTCACCCTGGACTTGCCTGGCCGCCTGCGGGCGCTTTACGCCCAATAAATCCGGACAACGCTCGACACCTACGTATTACCGCGGCTGCTGGCACGTAGTTAGCCGTGTCTTATTCGTGAGGTACCGTCAGAACTTCTTCCCTCACAAAAGGAGTTTACAACCCGAAGGCCTTCGTCCTCCACGCGGAATTGCTGCGTCAGGCTTTCGCCCATTGCGCAAGATTCTTAGCTGCTGCCTCCCGTAGGAGTCGGGGCCGTATCTCAGTCCCCGTGTGGCTGACCATCCTCTCAGACCAGCTACCGATCGTCGCCTTGGTAGGCCATTACCCCACCAACTAGCTAATCGGCCGCGGGCCCCTCCCGTAGCGCCGGAGCTTTCACCGCCCGGACTCTCACCGGGGGTCTTATGCGGTATTAGCTCCCCTTTCGAGGAGTTATTCCCCACTACGGGGCAGGTTACCCACGTGTTACTCACCCGTTCGCCACTAGCCCGAAGGCTCGTACGACTTGCATGCCTAATACATTCCGCCAGCGTTTGTCCTGAGCCAGGATCAAACTCTCCGTAGAAACAGAACCGACCTTGCGGCCGGGATGTTCCGTTTGAACGGGGTCCCAGACGTTCTCTTTCGTCCGCTATCCAGTTGTTAAGGTGCGCTGGCCTCTCGCAAGGCCCGAACGAGAAGACTAACTTCTCTCCGCCAGGCTGTCAACCGGGCCGCCCCTGCCGGGCGCTGCCGCCCTGGCTGTGGCCGGCGGGGGACTTTCAAGATGGCACGTTTCGGCGTGGTTTGCAAGGGGGATGCCGGGGCCGGCCCGCGATTTTTTCACGGTTTGCGGCGCTGGGCGAGCCGGGCGGTTTCGTCTGCGGGGCGGTAGTGCTCGAGGAAGTTTCGCCGGAAGGCGTCGAATCGACCCTCGGCGATGGCAGCGCGGGCGCGCGCGGTGAGCCGGGCGAGGTAGCGCAGGTTGTGGTGGGTGGCGAGGCGGTAGCCGAGGAGTTCGTCGTTGCGGAAGAGGTGGTGGAGGTAGGCGAGGCTGAACTGGCTGCACGCGAGGCAATCGCAGCCGGGTTCGGCGGGTTCGTCGCGCTCGCGGTTGGTTGCGTTGCGGAGGTTGATGCGCCCCTGGTCGGTAAGGAGGGCGCCGTTGCGGCCGAGTCGGGTGGGGAGGACGCAATCGAACATGTCGATGCCGCGGGCGATGCCTTCGATGAGGTCTTCCGGGCTGCCGACGCCCATGAGGTAGCGGGGTTTTTCGGCGGGGAGTTCGGCGGCGGTGATTTCGAGGGTGGCCCACATGGCGGCTTTGGGTTCGCCGACGGAGAGTCCGCCGATGGCGTAGCCGGGCGGGTTGAGCTGGATGGCTTCGCGGGCGTGGTAGCGGCGGAGCTCGGGGTGGGTGCCGCCCTGGATGATGGCGAAGAGGGCCATGTTGGGCGCGGCGGCCTGGCAGCGCCGGTACCAGCGGAGGGTGCGTTCGACGGCGTCGCGGGCGGCGTCGTGGGGGGCTTCGCCGGGGAGGACGTGGTCGAGAGGCATGGCGATGTCGACGCCGAGGGCCTGCTGGACCTCCATGGCGAGTTCGGGGGTGTAGTGGTGTTCGGAGCCGTCGATGTGGGAGCGGAACTGGACGCCTTCTTCGGTGATTTTGCGGAGGCCGGCGAGGGAGAAGACCTGGAAGCCGCCGCTATCGGAGAGGATGGGGCCGTTCCACTGCATGAAGCGGTGGACGCCGCCGAGGCGTTCGATGAGCCGGTGGCCGGGGCGGAGGTAGAGGTGGTAGGCGTTGACGAGGATGATGGGGGCACCGGTGGCGGCGACCTCGGCGGGCAGGAGTGTCTTGACGGTGGCGAGGGTGCCGACGGGCATGAAGACGGGGGTCTCGATGTTGCCGCGGGGTGTGACGATGCGGCCGGTGCGCGGCGCGACCGGCCCCGCGGGGGTGGTGGTGAGGTCGAAGCGGAATTCGCCGGGGGGCTGCCTCACGGGCGGGTCGCGGTCTCGATGGCGTGCTGGACGAGGGCATCGGGGACGCCCTGGCGGACGACGGCGCGGCCGATGCGTTCGAGGAGGACCCACCGGATTGAGCCGGCGCGGAGTTTTTTGTCGAGGAGGGTGGCATCGAAGATGGCGCGGGGGTCGAGGCCGGGGGCGGTTTCGGGGAGGCCGAAGCGGCGGATGAGGGCCTGCTGGCGTTCGAGCTCGGCTGGCGGGAGGAGGCCGAGCTCGGTGCTGATGATGCCGGCGGCGCGCATGCCGATGGCGACGGCTTCGCCGTGGAGGTAGGCCTGGTAGCCGGTGACGGCCTCGATGGCGTGGCCGATGGTGTGGCCGTAGTTGAGGAGTGTGCGGCGGCCGGATTCGCGCTCGTCTTCGGAGACGATGGCGGCTTTGATGGCGACGGAGCGGGCGATGAGGTCGGGTGAGGTGAGCGGCGGGCCGCTGGTGCTGGCGGCCTCGAGGTCGCGGACGAGCGGTTCATCGAGGATGAAGCCGTGTTTGAGCAGCTCGGCCCAGCCGTTGCGGAGCTGACGGGGCGGGAGGGTGCGGAGGAGGAGGGGGTCGATGACGACGGCGCGGGGCTGGGCGAAGGCGCCGATGAGGTTTTTGCCGCGGGGGTGGTCGATGCCGGTTTTGCCGCCGATGGCGGCGTCGGCCATGGCGAGGAGGGAGGTGGGGGCGTGGATGAAGGGGACGCCGCGGAGGATGGTGGCGGCGGCGAATCCGCCGAGGTCGGTGATGACGCCGCCGCCGAGGGTGACGATGAAGTCGATGCGCTCGATGCGGTGGTCGATGAGGAAGTCGTAGATGCCGGCAAGGGTCTGGAGGTTTTTGTGGGTTTCGCCGGCGGGGATGGTGCAGAGGGCGGCCTGGTAGCCGGCGGTTTCGAGCGCAGCGGCGGCGCGGCTGGCGAAGAGGGGTCCGACGTGGTCGTCGGTGATGATGAATGCGCGGCCTTCGAGGCCCAGGTCGCGGGCGATGGCGCCAAGGGCCTGGAGGGCGCCCTCGGCGACGATGACGGGGTAGGTGCCGCCGGGCGCGGTGACGATGGCTGCGGGGGGAGGGATGGCGGGATTGGTGGTTTCGCGGGGGAGCGGGAGGGGGCTGAAAAAGCGCTGGCCGGGAGGTGCCGGGTCGCGCTGCCATTCGGCCCAGAGGCGTTCGATCTCCTCGGCCTGCTCTTCGGGGGTGAGGTCGTCACCGTCGACCGCGGCATCGGCCCCGCGGTAGAGCTCGATGCGGGACTGGAGGAGGGCTTCGAGCCGGGCGCGGGGATCACCGGCGAGGAGGGGCCGCTCGGAGGCGTCCGGAGCTTCGAGGATGCGGCGGGCGGCGACGGCAGGTGAGACGGCGAGCCAGACGACGAAACCGGTGCCGAGGAGGGGCCGGGCCGCGGGGATGGTCGGCGCGCCGCCGCCGGTGGCGATGACTGCGGGCTCTAGCGCGGCGGCGGACTGGAGGGCGCGGAGCTCGCGCTGGCGGAAGGCGGCTTCGCCTTCGCGGGCGAAGAGCTCGGCGACGGTCGCGCCGGCCTCGCGTTCGATTTCCTGGTCGGTATCGATGAACTGCCAGCCGAGGCGGTCGGCGAGGATGCGGCCGGTGGTGGATTTGCCGCTGCCCGAGAGGCCGATGAGGAAGATGCGGCGGGGAATCATCAGGAGCCCCGGGCGCGCGGGCCGAGCGTGGCCATGAAGGCGTCGTGGTTGCGGCGGACTTCTTCGAGGGTGTCGCCGCCGAATTTTTCGAGCCAGGCATCGGCGAGGACGATGGCGACCATCGCCTCGGCGACGACGCCGCCGGCGGGGACGACGCAGACGTCGCTGCGTTCGTAGTGGGCGAGGACTTCTTCGCCGGTGTCGAGGTCGACCGAGGGCAGGGGATGGGCGAGCGTGGGGATGGGCTTGATGGCGGCGCGGACGATGATGTCTTCGCCGGTGGTGATGCCGGCTTCGATGCCGCCGGCGTTGTTGGTGGCGTGGCGCCATGGCCGTCCCTGCCATTCGGCGATGGGGAGGATGACGTCGTGGACCTGTGAGCCGCGCATGGCGGCGGCCTCGAAGCCGAGGCCGAGACCGACGGCCTTGAAGGCGTTGATGCTGAGGATCGCCTGGGCGATGCGGCCATCGAGCTTGCGGTCCCAGTGGACGTGGCTGCCGAGGCCGGGGGGGACGCCGATTGCACGGACTTCGATTTCCCCGCCGAGGGTGTCGCCGTCGGGCTTGGCGGCGTTGATGGCGGCGACCATCGCCTGGGAGGCGGCCGGGTCGGCGCAGCGGACGGGGCTGGCTTCGACGGCATCCCAGTCGATGGGCCCGACGGGTTCGGGGGCGCGGACTCCACCGATGGAGAGGACGCGGCTGCGGATTTCGATGCCGAATTCGGCGAGGAGGCGACGGGCGACGGCCCCGACGGCGACGCGGGCGGCGGTCTCGCGGGCGGAGGCGCGTTCGAGGACGTTGCGGACGTCATCGAAGCCGTATTTGAGGGCGCCGGGGAGGTCGGCGTGGCCGGGCCGGACGCGGGTCACGCGCTCGATTTCGGTTTGGACGGGTTCGACGGCCATTTTTTCGGTCCAGTTGACCCAGTCGCGGTTCTGGATCCAGAGGGCGACGGGGGAGCCGAGGGTGCGGCCGTGGCGAACGCCGGCGGTGATCTCGGCGTGGTCTTTTTCGATTTTCATGCGGCCGCCGCGGCCGTAGCCGCCCTGCCTGCGGGCGAGGTCGGGGGCGATGTCGGCCTCGGAGAGCGGGAGACCGGCGGGGAGGCCTTCGATGACCATCGTGAGGCCTTTGCCGTGGCTTTCGCCGGCGGTGAGGAAGCGGAAGTGGCCCATGCTTACTCCGTGGGGCGCTCGCGCTGAGCGGTGAATTCGGCGGCGGCCTCGGCGGCGGGGCGGGGGGGTCGGCCGGGCACGGGGGGAACCTCGATGGGGATGGCGCGGCCGGCGGGGTCGGGAACGTAGTGGGCTTGGAAGCGGCCGAGGATCTCGGCGGGCGTGAGGGCTTCCCAGGCGAGGCCTTCGGCGATGGCGCGGTCGGCGGTGACGGTCAGGATCGGCCGCTGGGCGAGGGTGCCATCGGGTTCGGAGAAGGTGGTGTACACGTCGACGCGCACGGTGCCGAGGCGGAGGTTGGGGACATCGTACAGCATCATGTCGAGGAGCCTCGCGGCGATGGCGACCGCTTCGTCGAGCGGGGAGGTGACCTGCACGCGGCGGCCGCCTTCGGTCCGGAATTCGCCCTCGGCGGAGGCGGAGAGGGTGGCGCCGTCGGGCTCGACGGCGATGAGCTGGGCGGACTGGACGCCAGCCCAGGTGGCCGGGCTTATGCCTTTCGGGGGCCGGGCGCGGCGCCAGGCGGTGAGGGCTTCTTCGATGAGCGCCCCGATGATGTCGGTATCGCCGGAGGCGACGCGGCGGCGCCAGGCGCGGTGCTGGAGCATCTCGGTGGTGACGGCCCAGCCGACGACGAGGAAGATGGCGGTGACGATGATCATTCCGAGGAGGATCACGGGGCGGCCCCTTCGCGGCGGGCGAGTTCGTTTTCGGCGGCGCGGAACATGACATCGACGGGAGCGGGGATGCCGGTCCAGAGTTCGAAGGCGAGGGCGCCCTGGTAGATGAGCATGGGGAGGCCGCCAAGGGTGCGGAGACCGCGGGCGGCAGCGCGTCGGAGGAGCGGGGTCTCCCGGGGCGTGTAGACGATATCGACGACGAGGAGGGCGGGGCCGGCAGTTTCGAGCGGGCAGGGCAGACCGCGGGGGTCGGGGCCGCCTTCCATGCCGACCGTGGTGCAGTTCACGAGGCAATCGTAGCTGGCGAGGTGCGGGGGGTCGGCGAGGGCGCGGGCGGGTGCGCCGAGGTCGCGGGCGAGCGCAACGGCGCGACCGGGGGTTCGGTTCCAGATATCGACCGTGGCGCGGGCTTCGAGGAGTGCGAGCGCGATGCCGCGGGCGGCGCCGCCGGCGCCGAGGAGCAGAAAGGAGCGGCCGGCGGGTTCGAAGGCGGCTTCGTTGCGAAGGGCAGCGATGAAGCCGGGTCCATCGGTGTTGAAGCCGAAGAGGCGGCCTTCACGGTTGACGATGGTGTTGACGGCACCGGCACGGGCAGCGAGGCCGCCAACTTCATCGAGGAGGGGAATGACGTGTTCTTTGTGGGGGACCGTGACGTTGGCGCCGAGCACTTCGGGCGCGCGGAGGGAGGCGACCCGGTCCGGGAGGCTAGTGAGCGGCGTCTCCCAGCGTTCGTAGACCACATCGAGGCCGGAATGGGAGAAGGCGGCCTGCTGGAAGGCCGGGGAGAGGCTGTGGCCCACGGGGTGCCCGATGATGCCGACGCGACGGCTCATGGTGACCCGTAGAGTGCGATGTTGCGCTCGTGCTCGGCGAAGGTGACGGCGAAGACGTGGGAGCCGTCGCCCTTCCGGGCATCGGCGACGAAGTAGTAGTAGTCGGTTTTTTCCGGGTAGGCGACGGCTTCGATGGAGGCGAGGCCGGGGCAGGCGATGGGCCCGGGCGGGAGACCGGGGAAGAGGCGGGTGTTGTAGGGCGAGGGAGTTTCGAGATCGACGATGGTGAGCTCTTTTTTCCACCAGCCGTAGCGCTGGACGGAAGCGGGGTCGAGGGCGACGGCGAACTGGACGGTGGGGTCGGCGCCGAGGCGGTCGCCGGCGGCGAGGCGGTTATAAAAGACGCCTGCGATGAGGGGGCGCTCTGCCGGGATGACGGCCTCGCGCTCGACGATGGAGGCGAGGGTGAGGGCCTGGTGGGGGTCGAGGCCGCGAGCTGCGGCAGCCGTGCGGAGCTCGGGCGTGAAGCGCTGGTCGAGCGTCCGGACCATGTAGGCGACGAGGTCATCCATGGTGGAGCCGATGGGCATGATGTAGGTATCGGGGAAGAGGTAGCCCTGGAGGTCGGCACCCGGGGGGAGGTATTCGGCGAGGCCGGGCGGGAGCTTGGCCCGCGCCGCGGCGGCAAGAAACTCATCGCGCGGGCCGAAGCCGGCCTGCTCGGCGAGGACGGCCATCTCTTCGATGCGGAGGCCTTCCGGGAAGGTGACGCGGAGGACGGGCACGGGGTCTTTGACGGTGAGGAGGTGGAGGGCGGTGAGGGCACTGATACCGCGCGGGAGGAGGTAATCGCCGGCGCTGAGGCTGCCCTGGAGACCGGTGAGGCGGGCGAGGAGTTCGAACTGGCGGCCGGAGCGGATGATGCCGAGCTGTTCGAGGCGGCGGCCGACCTGGCCGGCGGAGGCGCCGCGTTCGAGGGTGAAGGGCACGGGCGATGCGTCGGCCGCGGGCGATGGTGCCGGGCCTGGGGGCGGGAGCTTGCTGCGGACGGAGGCCGGGCTGCCGGCAATGAGCCAGGCGGCGAGGAGCGTCACGAGAACGGCGAGGGCCAGCCCGGCGGCAGCGAACGGGGTGACGGGACGGTGCATCAGGCGGCACCCCGGCGGGCATCGAGTTCGGCCTGGAGGAGGAGGGCCGCGGCGAGGGAATCGATGGTGCCGTCGCGGCGGCGGGCGGCCGAGGGGGCCTGTCGCATGGCCTGGGCGGTGGTGAGCCGCTCGTCGGCGGTGCGGACGGGGATGGGAAGGGCACGGCGGAGGTCGGCGATGAACGCTTCGACGGCGCGCGCCTGTGGGCCGCGCTCGCCCGAGAGGGAGAGGGGGAGGCCGACGATGACTTCGCGGACGTTTTCGGCGGCGACGATGGCGGCGATGGCCCGGAGGGCGGCGTGGCGGTCGCGGCCAGGGATGGCCGGCCGGGGATGGGCGAGCATGCCGAGCTCATCGGAGAGGGCGACGCCGATCCGGGCTTCGCCGGGGTCGAGCGCGAGGATGCGTGGAGGGGCGGCTGGGGGCGGCACGTTCATTCGCGGGAGGGCGACGCGGCGCGGGCTGCGTCCTGCGGTGCGGCGAGCCGCACGTCGAGGCGGAATCCGAAGCGGGGCAGGAAGGGGGCCCAGCCGGGGACGACGCGCACGTCTGCTTCTTCAATAGCATACCGCTCCCGGAGAATCGACTTCGCTTCCGAGGGGCGGCGGCCCCGAACGGCGTCTTCGATGGCGGCGGCCGTGAGGCCGCGGGCGAACTCGGCGGTGATGCGGAGGGTGGCGGTGAAGGCGTCGGCGTCGGGCGCATACTGGCTGGCGCCGGTTTCGCTGGCCCGGACGGTACCGGGCAGGAGGTCGCCTTCGCTGCCTGCGGGCAGGAGGACGCGGCGGGCGAGCGATTCGAGCGCTGCCGAGGGCACGGCGAGGGCGGAGACTTCGACGGTCACGTCGAGGAGGAGGACGGGGGAGGGAGTGCCGATGGGCGGGCGCGGCGTGCCGAGGTCAGTCTTCACGGATGCCGTCCGGAGGAAGACGGCGTCATGCGGCCGGGCAGCGGCGAGGTCGGCGCGGACCTCATCGGCGTCGGCGAGGGATGCGGCGAGCTGACGAATGGCGATGACGTCGGCTTCCGAGGGCGAGGGGCGCGGCTCGCTCGTGCCGCCGGAGGCCGGTTCGGGGTTGTTGACCGCGAGGAAGCGGTAGCGCTCTTCGAACCAGCCGGTGATGGTGTTGGCAGGGAGGTTGTGGCGTTCGCCGGGCTGGCGGGCGATGACGGTGGCGGTGGCGGTCCCGTTGCGGGGCACGGTGACATCGGACTCAAGCTCGAAATCGAGGAAGTCGGGGCCGCCGAGGAGGGCGGTGCCGGCGGCAACGACGACATCGGCTGCGGTTGCGTTGGTGATGACGACCGGGGCGCGGGCGTAGCCGACGCCGACGCGAACGGTGCCGGTGGCCGGCACGGCCAGGGTGTAGGAGCGGGTTGCGGAGACGGTAACGGCGGGGAGGCGGGGTGCGTCCCAATCGGGGTCGGCGAGGTCCCGCACGATGGTGACGGTCACCGTCTCGGCGAGGGTCTCGGAAGGGGGATAGGCGATGACGGTACCGGCGGGCGCCATGGTGAGCAGGAGGAAGAGCGCGACGGCGGCGATGCCGACGATGACGGCGACCTGCACGAAGCGGCCGACGGCCGGGGCGACGAGGGTGAGCGGCCCGAGGCGGAGGACGTATTTCCCGCCGGCGTCCCAGCGGACCTGATGGGGGCGGCGGGCGACGGGGAGGCCGGCCTGGCGGGCGCGTTCGGCGAGGGTGCGGGAGCGGGTGGCGATGGCGATGACCCGACCGGTCTCGTCGGCGTGGCGGACGAGGCGGCGCATGCCGAGCTCTGTGGTGAGGTGGCGGTTGCCATCGGGGGCGTGGATGACGACCGCCCAGGAGGGGGCGGTGTCGAGGCGGCCGCAGATGGCGGCGATGTCGTCGGTTCGGTCGACGAGGACGACGGCGGCGAGGCTTTCGGCTGATTCGGCTGGCGGAGCGTCCTGTGGGGGTGGTGCGTTCGTCAGCGTGCGGCCTCCCTTCGGAGCACGGCGGACCGGCGGTTACCCGGAGAGTGCCTCCATGGCGAGCCGTTCGCCCTCGGCGAGGGCGGCGTCGATGCGGGCGGGGTCTTTTGCGCCGGCCTGGGCGAGGTCGGGCCGGCCGCCGCCGCCGCCGCCGGCCGCCTGGGCGACAGCGCGGATGATGGTGCCGGCGTGGACGCCGCGGGCGATGAGGTCGGGGGTGGCGGCGGCCAGGAAGGCGGGCCGGCCCTCGATATCGGCGCCGAGGATGACGAGGGCGGACTTGAGCCGGGCGCGGACACGGTCGGCGATGTCGCGGAGGACGTCCTGGCTGAGGGCATCGACGCGGGCGACGACGAGGCGGGCCTCGCCGACGGGCCGGGCGGTGCCGGCGAGGCTTTCGGCGACGGCAGCGGCCTGGACGCGGGCGAGCTGGTCGGCCTGCCTTCGGAGGCGTTCGAGCTCGGACTGGAGGGCATCGATGCGGTCCTCGAGCTCGGCGGGGGAGGTGTTGAGCCGGTCGGCGAGGCGGTAGAGGCGCTCCTGCTGCTCGAGGAGGTAGGCCTCGGCGGCGCGGCCGGTGACGGCTTCGATGCGGCGGGTGCCGGCGGCGACGGCGCCTTCCCGGATGATGTGGATGAAGCCGATTTCGCCGGTGTGGTGGACGTGGGTGCCGCCGCAGAGCTCGGCGCTGAAGACGTGGCCGTCTTCGCGGATTTCGACGACGCGGACTTCGCTGCCGTACTTATCGCCGAAGAATGCGAGGGCGCCGGATTCGATGGCCTGGCGGTAGCCGGTGGTACGCCACTGGACTTCGAGGTCGTGGCGGACCTTTTCGTTGGCGAGCTGCTGGACCTCGGCAAGCGCTTCGCGGGGGGTCTGCTCGAGGTGGGTGAAGTCGAACCGGAGCCGGTCGGGGGAGACCAGCGAGCCCTGCTGCCGGACGTGGGTCCCGAGGATGGCGCGGAGGGCGGCGTGGAGGATGTGGGTGCCGGTGTGGTTGCGTGCGGCACCGCGCCGCCAGTGGAGGTCGACGGTGGCGGTGGCACGCTGGGCGGCACGGACCTCTCCCTCGGTGACGCGGCCGCGGTGGACGATGGCGCCGCCGGCGGCCTGGGTGTCTTCGACGAGGAAGACGCCGGTGGGGGTGACGATGTTCCCCCGGTCGCCGAGCTGGCCGCCGCCCTCGGGGTAGAAGGGGGTGGTGGAGAGGACGAGCTCGCCATCCTGGCCTTCGGTGAGGAGGTCGGCGAGTGCGCCGCCGCGGAGGATGGCGACGACGGCGGCGTCAGCTTCGGTGTGGGTGTAGCCGACGAAGCTGGAGTGGTCGTCGCCCAGCTGCTGGAAGACCGGGGAGATTTCGCCTTTGAGGAAGGCGCCCTGCTGTCGGGCGCGACGGCGCTGGGCTTCGAGGGCGGCGTGGAAGCCGGCGTCGTCGACGGTGAAGCCCTCGGCGGCGGCGATTTCCCGGGTGAGTTCGAGGGGGAGGCCGAAGGTGTCGTAGAGGGTGAAGGCTTCGTCGCCGGGGATGGTGGTGGTATGGGCGGCGCGGAGGCGTTCGAGGAGGTCTTCGAGGCGGTGGGTGCCGGCCTCGATGGTGCGGGTGAAGCGCTCTTCTTCGGCGGAGAGGGCGCGCTGGATGAACTGCCGGTTTTCGACGAGGTGGGGGTAGGCGCCGCCGAGGCGGCTGATGGCGGCATCGGCGAGGCGGTGGGTGAAGGGCTCGCGGACGCCGACCTTGCGTGCGAAGTAGATGGCGCGGCGGAGGACGCGGCGGAGGACGTAGCCGCGGCCTTCGTTGCTGGGGGCGACACCGTCGCCGATGAGGAGGGTGGCGGCGCGGCAGTGCTCGGCCATGGCGCGGATGGCGTAGGCCTGGAGTTCTGATGCGGCCCCGCTGAGATAGTCGACGCCGACCACGGCCTGGGCCTCGGCGAGAATGGGGAGGAAGATGTCGGTTTCGAAGACGGAGCGCCTGCCCTGGAGGACCATGGCGACGCGTTCGAGGCCACTGCCGGTATCGATGTTCTGTGCGGGGAGGTTCGTGCGGCGACCGTCGGGGTGCTGGTAGAGCTGCATGAAGACGAGGTTCCAGATTTCGAGGAACCGGTCGCTGTAGCCGACGCCGGCGGGGCGGCCATCTGGGCCGGTGTGGAGGCGGGCCTCGGCGGGGTCTCGGGAGGGGTCGAGGTCGTAGTAGATTTCGCTGTCGGGGCCGCAGGGGCCGCTCGCGCCGGGGGTATCTTTTGGGAAGGAGAACCAGTAGTTGAGGTCCTCGCCGCGGCGGTGGATGTGGTCGTCGGGGAGGCCGACTTCGCGCCAGAAGCCGTAGCTGTCGTCGTCGTCGAGATAGATGGTGGCGTGGAGGCGGGCGGGTTCGAGGCAGTAGACCTCCGTGAGCAGTTCCCAGGCCCAGCGGATGGCTTCGCGCTTGAAGTAGTCGCCGAAGCTGAAGTTGCCGAGCATTTCGAAGGCGGTGAGGTGGGAGAGGTCGCCGACTTCTTCGATGTCGGTCGTGCGGAAGCAGCGCTGGACGGTGACGACGCGGGGCGCGGCCGGGGGCTCTTCGCCCATGAACTGGGGCTTGAACTGCTGCATGCCGGCCGAGGTGAACATGGAGGACGGGTCGCCGATGGGGACGAGCGGCCATGGGGGAAGGAGGACGTGGCCGCGGTCGCGGAAGAACGCAACGAACGCGTCGCGGATTTCGTCGGAGGTGCGCGGGGGGGTGCTCATACTCGTTGCTGGCATCCTAGGGGCGGGCGGCGCGCGGTGTCGAGAGCGCCTTGACAGGCTTTCGACGGGCTTCCTAGCATGGAATGCGGACGGGATATCCGTCTGTTATGTGCGCTTCACCTGAACCTCCCAGTACGGATTTCCCGGGCCCGGCGCAGGGCGGAATGAACCAGAGCGAGGATGGCCAGTGAGCGGGGTCGGGGTCATCGTCCTCGCAGCCGGGCTGGGCACCCGGATGCGTTCCCGGCTGCCGAAGGTGCTGCACCCGGTATGTGGTGCGCCGATGGCGTGGCACGTCATCGAGGCTGCGCGGGAGCTGGAGCCGGCGCGCATGGTCGTCGTAACAGGACACGAGGCGGAGCGGGTGGAGGCGGCGCTGGCAGCAGATGACGTGCGGTTCGTCCGGCAGGAGGTGCTCGACGGGACCGCGGGGGCGGTGCGGCGGTGCGAGGGTGCCCTTGCCGGATGCGCCAAGGTCGTGGTGCTGAACGGTGACGCCCCCCTTGCGCGACCGGAAACGCTGCGGCGGCTGGTGGCGGCGGCAGCGGAGCGACCGGCGGCGTTCGCGGTTTGCCGGCTGGAGGAGCCGGGCAGGATGGGCCGGGTAGTGCGGGATGCGAGGGGTGAGGTCGCGGCGGTAGTCGAAGCAGCGGAGTGGGAGGGGCCGGACGGGCCGGCTGAGGTGAACGCGGGCCTGTATGCGTTCGATGCGGAGTGGCTCTGGGCGCACATTCGAGCGGTGCCGGTGAGCGCGAAGGGGGAGTATTACCTGACCCACCTGGTGGGCGTATGCGCGGCGGAAGGCCGCCCTGCGGCGACGGTGGCGGTGGGGGCAGCCGAGGCGCTGGGGGTGGATGACCGGGTGAAATTAGCGGAGGCCGAGGCGCTGATGCGGCGGCGGGTATTGGAACGGCATATGCTGGCCGGCGTGACGGTCGAGGACCCGGCGACGACGTTCATCGGGGCGCTGGCACGGCTGGCGCAGGACGTGACGGTGCTGGCGGGGAGCCGTATCGAAGGCCGGAGCGAGATTGCGGAGGACGCCGTGATCGGGCCAAACACGACGCTGCGCAATGCGCGCATCGGGCGGGGGACGCGGGTGGAGGCGTCAGTGGTGGAGGAATCGACGCTCGGCGAGGGGTGCAGCGTGGGGCCGTTCGCGCACGTGCGCGGGGGGGCCGTCATCGGGAACCGCTGCGAGATTCGCAATTACGCCGAAGTGAAGAACTCGCGGCTCGGGGATGGGGTGAAGATGCACCATTTCAGCTACCTGGGGGATGCGGACGTGGGGGAGGGGACGAACATCGGTGCAGGGACAATCACCTGCAACTATGACGGGATGGCGAAGCACCGAACGGTCATCGGCCGTGGGGTGTTCGTGGGCTCCGATACGATGCTGGTGGCGCCCGTGAGCCTCGGGGACGGGGCGTTCACGGCGACGGGGGCGGTGGTGACGCGGGACGTCCCGGCGGGCGGGAGCGTGCGCGGCGTGCCGGCGAAGCCTTTCGAACGGAAGGAGCGCAGGCCAGCCTCGCCCTGACGGGGCGGAGGTTCGACGCATGGAAGCCTCCCACCTCCTTGCCGCTGGGGTCATCGTCGCGGGGCTGGCTGCCCTGGCGGCGATTGCGGCCGCCGAGGCGGCGCTGGAGCGGGCGAACGACGTGCGGATCCGGGCGCTGGCGGCGCGGGGGAACCGGCAGGCGCTGCGGATTGCGCCGAGCGTGGAGCAGCCGGGGCGCTATCTCGGGACGATCACGGCGGGGCGGGTGCTCACGGCGGCGCTCGTCATTTCGCTGTTTGCCTACCTGGGGGCGGAGCGATACGGGGCGGCGCGGGGAGGCATCGGCTTCGGGATGGCCGGGGGTGTGCTCATCGCGATGGTGCAGATGGCGGTCGGGATGGTCGTGGCCCGGGCACCGGAGTACGCGGCGCTGAAGCTTTCGGGGGTGGCAGTTGCGACGCGCCGGGCATTCGCTCTCCCGGCGTTCGTGCTGGGGCTGCCGGCGGCACTCGCAGCGCGCTCCGTCCGATGGGTGACCCCGGAGCCGGAGACGGACATCCTCGCGCTCGTGGAGAAAGAGGAGGCGGAAGGGGGGGTGGAGGAGCAGGAGCGGCGGATGATCCGGGGGGTCATCGCGCTCGAGGACAAGACGGCCCGGGAGATCATGGTGCCGCGCATCGACGTGGCAGCGGCAGAGCTCAGCGCGACGGTCGGCGATGTGGCTGCCATCGTGACGGAGCGGGGTGTGAGCCGGGTGCCGGTCTACCGGGAGAACATCGACGACATCGTCGGCATCGTGTATGCGAAGGACCTGCTGCGGGCGATGGCGAACGGCGGTCGGGACCGGCCGATCGCGGAGCTGGTGCGGGAGGCGTATTTCATCCCCGAATCGAAGCGGCTGGATGAGCTGCTGACGGAGATGCAGGCCCGGCGGACGCACATGGCGGTTGTGGTCGATGAGTATGGGGGAACGGCGGGCATCGTCACGATCGAGGACCTGCTGGAGGAGATTGTCGGCGAGATCGAGGACGAGTACGACGTTGCCCGGCCTTCGGTCGAGGTCATCTCGGCCGACGAAGTCGTGCTGGATGCGGGGACGAGCACGGGCGCGCTGAAGGAGCTGTTCGGGGTGGACGTGGAGTCGGAGGATTTCGATACGGTCGGCGGGTTTCTCATCCACCATTTGGGGCGGCTGCCGGCAGTGGGCGACGAGGTCGAGGTGGACGGGCTGACGCTGCGGGTGTTGAGCATGTCGGGCCGGAGGGTGCGGCGGCTGCGCATCACGCGGCAGCGCTCGGGCGAGCGTGAGGAAGTTGCGGCGCATTGAGTGCGGCCTGCTAGGATGCGCGGGTCATGAGGGATGGCGACGAGCTGGCGTACTGGCTGGCGCTGCGCAGGGCGGGGCTCGGTTCGACGAGTTTTGCGCTGCTCCTGGCGAAGTTCGGGTCGATTGCAGAAGCGTGGAGGGCGGGGCCGGGCGACTGGCGCGCGGCAGGGGTCGATGACGCGTACGTGCGGAGGCTGGCGCGGGTGCGGGTGAACTTCGACGCGGAGAAGGAGTTGCAGGCGCTCGAACGGGCGGGCGCGCGGGCGCTGACCTGGCGGGACGAGGCCTACCCGGAGCGCCTGCGCCAGATTCCGCAGAGCCCGCCGGTGCTAGTGGTCCGGGGCGCGGCCGGGCCGGAGTTCGACGATGCCGTAGCGGTGGTGGGCACGAGGTCGGTCACGCCGTATGGACGACAGGCTACCGAGGCGTTCTGTGCCGCCCTGGCGGAGCTGGGCGTGGCGATCATCAGCGGGCTGGCCCGGGGCGTGGATGCGATCGCGCACCGGACCGCCGTGGAGCGGGGGGCGCCGACGGCCGCGGTGCTGGCGGGCGGGGTCGACGAGATCTACCCGCGGGAGAACGCCGGGCTGGCCGAGCGGATTGCCGAGGTGGGCTGCCTGGTGAGCGAGTACCCGCTGGGGACGCCGGCGCGGAGGGACTATTTCCCGCGGCGGAACCGGATTCTCTCGGGGCTGGCGCGGGCGGTGCTGGTGGTGGAGGCAGGTGAGGGGAGCGGGGCGCTGCACACGGCCAACTGGGCGTTCGAACAGGGGCGAGATGTGTTCGCCGTGCCGGGGAGCATCTTTTCGCCGCAGAGCGCGGGGACGAATCAGCTGATCCGGGAGAACACGGCGAAACTGGTGGCGACGCCGGAACAGCTGTGCGAAGAGCTGAACCTCCTGGGGAGCGGGGCGCAGCTGCCGCTCCCGGGTGGGCGGGCGACGGCGGTGAACGGCGGCGCCGGCCGGGCGCTGGCCGCTGCGGGGGGAGACCCGATCCTGCAGCTGCTGGCCGGGGGGCCGCGCCACATCGACGACGTGGTACGTGAGCTCGGGAAGCCGGCTGCGGAGGTAGCGAGCGCACTGGCGATGCTGGAAATCGACGGCCTGGTACGGCAAACGGGGCCGATGACCTACGGAATCGCCTGACCGTGCCGAACTGGCCAGCAGAAAGAACGCGGGAAGCCCCCGCTAGACAGAGGCGCGAGGGGCTCTCTACCTTGGGAATTCCCGACTGAGGGGGACTCGAAGGGAACAGCGAGAGCATCGTGGCGACAGCAACAGCAACGCGGAAGCAAAAGCGGAAGGACGGCGGCGCGCCGGTGCCGGCGCCGGCGGCGGGAGCTGAGGCCCCGGCGAAGGGCGGCGAGAAGGGGCCGCGGTATCTCGTGGTGGTGGAATCACCGACCAAGGCGCGCACGCTCCAGGGGATTCTCGGGAGCGATTACCTGGTGATGGCTTCGCTGGGGCACGTACGCGACCTGCCGACCTATGGCTACGGCGTGGAGAACGTCGAGCGGCTGGACTTCCGGCCGAAATACGTGGTCGTGAAGGACCGTTCAAGCCGGGTGGATAAGGCGGAGGTCATCAAGGAGATTGCCGAGGCCGCGAAAAAGGCGGAGCGAGTGTTTTTGAGCACGGACCCCGACCGAGAGGGTGAGGCGATCGCGTGGCACATCAAGGAGGCGGCCGGGATCCCGGACGAGAAGGTGACCCGGGTGGTCTTCCATGAGATTACGCGGCCGGCGATCGAGGCAGCGTTCGCGGAGGCGCTGGGGCGGGCACCAGCCGGGAGTGATGGGCACGGCCGGCGGGAGCCCGGGAAGCTGGACATGCATCTCGTCGATGCGCAGCAGGCGCGGCGGGTGCTGGACCGGCTGATCGGGTACCCGCTGACGTGGTTCGTGCAGAAGAAGGTGAGCCGGGGAGCGAGCGCGGGGCGGGTGCAGAGCGTGGCGCTCGGGCTGATCGTGAAGCGGGAGCGGGAGATCCAGTCGTTCGTGCCGGTGGAGTACTGGACCGTGGAGGCGCAGCTGGCGAAGGAGGGGCGGCCGTTCGCGGCGGGGCTCGTGAGCTTCGAGGGGATGAAGAAGGGCGCGAAGATGCGGCCGGAGTTCGGCCCGGCGGGGCCGGCGATCCCGGACGAAGCGACGGCCGGGGCGCTCGTGGAGGGGTACCGGCGGGCGCGGTTCGCGGTGACGGCGGTGAAGCCCGGGCAGCGGAAGGTTTCGCCGGCGCCGCCGTTCACGACGAGCACGTTCCAGCAGGCGGCGGTGAACCGGCTGGGGATGTCGACGGCGCGGGCGATGGCGGTGGCGCAGGAGCTGTACGAAGGCGTCAACGGGATGCCCGGCCTCATCACCTACATGCGCACGGATTCGGTGGCGGTGTCGCCCGTGGCGCAGCAGCAGGCACGGTCATTCATCAGGGAGGCCTGGGGCGAGGCGTTCGTGCCGGAGAAGCCGCGAGTCTACCGGACGCGGGCACGGGGAGCGCAGGAGGCGCACGAGGCGATCCGGCCGACGAACCCGGCGCTGGCGCCGGAGCAGCTGCGACGGGCGCTGAGCCCGGACCAGCTCAAGGTGTATCAGCTGGTCTGGCAGCGATTCCTGGCGAGCCAGATGACGGATGCGGTGTACCGGACGCTGACCGTCGACATCGAGGCGAAGGCAGATGGCGCGGCGGCCGGCACGTTCCGCGCGAACGCGAGCACGCTCGTTTTCGAAGGGCATCTAAAGGCGTACGGGGCCGAGGCGGCGGAAGCAGACGAGGACGGCGAGCAGGTGGTGGATGCGCTTCCGGAGCTCGCCGAGGGGGACGTCCTCGAGGCGCGGGCTGTGGAGGCGAAGCGGCACGAGACGCAGCCGCCGCCGCGGTACACGGAGGCCTCACTGGTGAAGGCACTCGAGGAGCTGGGCATCGGCCGCCCGAGCACGTATGCGAGCATCGTGCAGACGGTGCTGAAGCGGGAGTACGTGCGGAAGGAGGGGCGGCAGCTGGTGCCGCAGGAACTCGGCTTCATCGTGCACGACCTGCTCGAACAGCACATGAAGAAGTACGTGGATGTCCCGTTCACGGGGGAGATGGAGGAGGAGCTGGACGAAGTCGCCTCCGGGGAGCGGGACTGGATGGAGGTGCTACGGCAGTTCTGGCCGGAGTTCAAGGCGGAGCTCGAGCGGGCGGAGGCGTCGGCGGAGAAGGAGCAGCAGGAGACGGACATCCTGTGCGAGGGGTGCGGGCAGGCGAACCTGGTGATTAAGTGGGGGCGGAACGGCAAGTTCTTCGGCTGCCCGCGCTACCCGGAGTGCACGTTCACGCTGCCGATGGGACCGGACGGGCAGCCGGTCCGCACGGGCGAACCGGAGGTCATTGCGTACCGGTGCCCGAGGGATGGCGGCCGGCTGCTGAAAAAGTCGGGGCGGTTCGGCGAGTACGTGGAGTGCGAGAACCGGGCCTCGGGCGGCTGCGACTTCCGGGCAGGGGTGCCGGTGGGGGTGCCCTGTCCCGAAGAGCCGGAGACGGGGCAGCTGGTGGAGAAGAGGTCGCGCCGCGGCACGTTTTATGCATGCTGGAACTATCCAAACTGCAGCTACACCACGAACAGCCTGGAGCCGGGCAAGATGACACCACCCCGACCGCCGGAGGTGCGGGAGGAAGCGAACCGGAAGCTCCAGGAGCGGAGCGCGCGCGGCAAAGCGGCCTTCGCGAAGCGGCGGGCGAACGCGGCAGCACGGAAGGCGAGCTAGGCAGGCCGGAGCCGCGCCGACTGGCGGGGCGAGGTTGCGCGGGGCGTCTTGACGGAGCAGGATTTCATTATGCCAAGTGCTGCGCCCCACAAGACGGCTGAGGCGTTCCTGGAGGCGTACCTGCGGGAGCTGGGAGCGGTGGCGGGGCGGTCGCCGCACACGATTCGGAATTACCGGAACGACATCGGGGCGTTCTTGCGGTGGTGCCGCGAGCGGGAGCTGGAGCCTCTCGAGGTTTCGCGGCAGGTGTTCCGGGAGTATCTCGGGGAGCTGAAGGCGGAGGGGATGGCGCCGGCCTCGCTGACGCGGCGCACGAGCACGGTACATGGTTTCTACCGGTACCTGCAGCGGGAAGGCGCGACGGAGCGCGACCTGCTGCACGGGACGGCGATGCCGAAGCGGCCGCGGCGGCTGCCGAACGTGCTCGACCCGGCGACGCTGGGGCGGCTGCTGGAGATGCCGGACCCCTCGACGCCGCAAGGGCTGCGGGACCGCGCGGTCATGGAGCTGCTGTACGGGGGCGGGCTGCGCATTTCCGAGCTGGTGAGCCTGGACATGGGGCAGGTGAACCTGGCGGAGTGGACGGCGGTCGTCCGGGGGAAGGGCGCGAAGGAGCGGCTGGTGCTGTTCGGTGAGCCGGCGATGCTGGCGCTGGAGCGGTATCTCGCCGCGGGGCGGCCGGTGCTCGCAGCGGGGGCAAAGGGGGGCCGGGCCGCGCCCGCGCTGTTCCTGAACCGGTTCGGCGGACGGCTGACGGCCCGCTCGGTGCAGGCGCTGGTGCGGAAGTACGCGGCGGCGGCCGGGATCCCGGCGAACGTGCATCCGCACCTGCTGCGGCATTCGTTTGCGACCCACCTGCTGGACGGGGGGGCCGACCTGCGCATCGTGCAGGAGCTGCTGGGGCATGCGTCGCCCGCCACCACGCAGATTTACACGCACGTCAGCCGGCAGATGCAGGCGGAGCTGACGCGGAAGGCGTGGGAGCGGCTGGCGGAGGAGGCAGCGGCACCGGGGCGGGCGCACCGCCGGCGGGCGGCGGTCGAGGGGTGACAGAGGGAGGTCGGCATCGGAGAATCGGCTGAGGATGGAGATCCTTCTGGCGCACGGGCCGAATCTCAACCTGCTCGGCGAACGGAAACCGGAGGTTTACGGCACGACGACGCTGCTCGACATCGAGGCTGACGTGGCGGCCGCGGTGAACGCGCGGGGCGGGGCGGTGCTTTGCTATCAGACGAACCACGAGGGGGCGCTCATCGATGCGCTGCACCACTATCGGCGGGTGGTCGATGGGGTGGTGCTGAACGCGGGCGGCTGGACCCACACGTCGGTGGCGCTCCGGGACGCGATCGAGGCGGTGCAGCTGCCGGTGGTGGAGGTGCACCTCTCGAACACGCACCGGCGGGAAGGGTTCCGGCACCGGTCGCTCATCGCGGGCGTCTGCATCGGGCAGGTGACCGGCCTGGGGCGCGAAGGGTATACGGTGGCGGCGAACCTGCTTTTGGACTACCTCGAGGGGCGGCGGTGAGCGGCCGGCTGACACGGCTGCGGGCGCTGCTGGAGCGCGAGGGACTCGACGGGCTGCTGATCGCGGCCCCGGGCGAGGAGGGGCCGGGCTGGGCCTCGCGGGCGTACCTGAGCGGATTCACCGGTTCGGCCGGGGTGCTCCTCGTGACGAGGGACGCGGCCGTCCTCGCGGTCGATTCCCGGTACTGGGAGCAGGCCGAGGGTGAGACGGCAGGGCGCGGGGTGGCGGTCCTGCGGGCGCGGGGCCCGCGCAGCGGCTGGCTGCGGGAGCTGGTCGGAGAGGCTGGCGCGGCGGGGAAGCGGCTCGGCGTTTCGCCCCGCGACCTGACGTATGCGGGGTTCCTCGCGCTGGAGGCGGCCGTCGGCGAGATGCCGGCCGATGACCGGCCGGAGCTGGTGCCGGCGGCCGGGCTCGTCGAGGAGCTGCGGCGGGTGAAGGACGCGGAGGAGCTGGCGCTGCTGGCGGAGGCGATTGGGATTGCGGACCGGGCGTTCGAGCGGCTGGCCGGTGAGCTCGTGCCGGGGATGACGGAGCTGGAAGCGGCGGACCGGTTCGAGCGGTACGTCCGGGAGGAGGGCGGCAGCGGCGTCTCGTTCCCGAGCATCGTGGCGGGGGGGCCGTGGAGCGCCCTGCCGCACGCGCAGCCGCGGGCGGAGGGGTTGGCGGCCGGGACGCCCATCGTGGTCGATGTCGGGGCGCGGTACCGGGGCTACTGCTCGGACCTGACGCGAACGGTCGTCCTCGGCGAGCCGGATGCACGCTTCCGGGAGGTGTACGAGGTGGTACGGGCGGCGCAGCTGGCGGCGATCGAGGGAGTGGAACCCGGGATGCGGGCGGCGGATGCGCATGAGCTGGCGCACGGGGTCATCCGCGCGGCGGGCTACGGTGAGGCGTTCGGGCATGGACTGGGCCACGGCGTGGGGCTGGAGGTGCATGAGGCGCCGCACCTCGGGCCGTCATCGGGCGATGTTCTCGAACCGGGGATGGTGTTTACCATTGAACCCGGCATCTACCTGCCCGGCTGGGGCGGGGTGCGCATCGAAGATATCGTCGTGCTCGAGGATGGCAGGGCGCGCGTCCTGAGCCAGGCACTGAAACTAACCTACGAGGGGAGTGACGCATGATTTCGACGGGTGAGCTGAAGAAGGGCGCGACCATCGAGCTCGACGGGAAGCTGTACTCGATCCTGGACTACGCGCACATCAAGATGGGCCGGGGCTCGGCGCAGGTGCGCATCAAGTTCCGGGATGTGCGGAGCGGGGCGATCATCGAGCAGACGTTCCAGGCGGGGACGAAGTTCCAGCGGGCGCGGGTTGAACGCCGTGAGATGCAGTACCTGTACAACGACGGCGAGTTCTACTACTTCATGAATACCGAGACGTTCGAACAGATCCCGGTCGGGGCGGACAAGGTGGGGGATGCTGCGAAGTACCTGAAGGAGAACGACACCTGCGAGGTGGTGCTGTACGGAGACGAGGTGATCGGCGTGGAGCTGCCGGTCACGGTGGAGCTGGTCGTGACGGACACGGAGCCGGGCTTCAAAGGCGACACGGCGACGGGCGGCACGAAGCCAGCGACGCTGGAGACGGGGCTCGTGGTGCAGGTGCCGCTCTTCGTGGAGCCGGGAACGAAGATCCGGGTGAACACGGAAACGGGCCAGTACATCGAGCGGGTGCAGTAGGCGGGGCCGCGTCTCGCCAGCCGGGCAGCGAAGCCGTAGCCTAACCGGGCGATGACCGTCAACGACCGCGTGCTCCCCGTCTCGGCGCTGGTGGCGTTCCTGCGGGAGTATCTCGAAGCGAACGAGCTGCTCTCCGACGTCTGGGTGACGGGCGAGGTTTCGAACACTTCACGGAGCACTGCCGGGCACCGGTACTTCACGCTGCGGGACGAGAGGGCGGCGATCCGGTGTGTGATGTGGCGCGACCGGATACCGGCCGGCTTCACGCTGGGGGACGGTGAGCGCGTGATCGTGCACGGGCGGGTGTCGGTGTACCTGCAGCGGGGGGAGCTGGAGCTGGTCTGCGATTTTGCGCGGCCGGAGGGGGTGGGCGTGCTGGCGGCGAAGCTGGAGGAGCTGCGGCTGCGGCTCGAGGCGGAGGGGCTGTTCGACCCGGCGCGGAAGCGGCCGCTGCCGCGGTTCCCACTGCGGGTCGGGCTGGTGACCTCTCCCGGCGGGGCGGCGCTCCACGATGTGCAGTTCGTGCTCCGGAAGCGGTGGCCTGTAGCGACACTGGTGTTCGCGCCGGCGCAGGTCCAGGGGGAGCAGGCACCGGGGCAGCTGGTCGCAGCGCTGCGGCGGCTGGCGCAGGAGCCGGACCTCGACCTCATCCTCGTGACCCGGGGCGGGGGCGCGGCGGAGGACCTGCACGCGTTCAACGACGAGCGGGTGGCGCGGGCGATTTACGCGTCTCCGTACCCGGTCGTGACGGGCGTCGGCCATGAGACGGATACGACGATCGCGGACCTCGTGGCGGACCTGCGGGCCGCGACGCCGAGCGCGGCAGCGGAGCGTGCGACGCCGGACATCGCGGCGGTCGAACGGAGCCTCTGGATGCTGGACCGGGCGATGGCGTCATCGGTGCGGAACGTGATTACCGGACTGGCGGCGGATACGGAGGCGGCGGCGGACCGGCTGCGGCGGGGGGCGCCGCGGGTGGCGGAGCTGCGCAGGGCGGTGGACGAGCTGGCGGGCGACATGGCGGAGGCGGCGGCGGGCCGGGCCGCGCGGGAGCGCGCGCGGTTCGAGGCGCTCGCGGGGCGGTTTGCCGTGCTCGACCCGATGGCGACGCTCCGGAGGGGGTTTGCGATCGTGCAGCGAGAAGGGGGCCGTCAGCCGGTGGTCTCGAGCGTCCGCGGAGTGAAGGCGGGAGACCGGCTGCGGGTCGCGGTTTCGGACGGGGCATTCTGGACGGAGGTGCGCTGATGTCGAGCGACGCGGGTGAGCGGTTCGAGACGCTGTATGCGCAGCTGGAGGAGCGCGCCCGGCGGCTGGAGCAGGGCAATCTGCCGCTGGAGGACTCGCTGAAGCTGTACGAGGAGGGCGCGGAGCTGGTCGACCGATTGCGGGCGATTCTCGAGCGGGCCGAGCTGAAGCTGGAGACTATCCAGCAGCGGCTGGAACGGGAGACGACGGAGCTGCAGGAGCTCGAGCAGGGGTACGACGAGGCCGAGTTCGATGCCGGGCAGTGACCGGCTGCGCATCGCCTGGCTGACGACGGGGCGGGGGCCGGGCTCGTACGGGGCGTTGGAGTATCTGTTCGGGGCCATCGACCGGGGGCTGCCGGTGGAGGTGGCGGTCGTGTTCGTAAATCGCGAGCGGGGCGAGGCGGAACCGACGGACCGACTGGTCGCGATGGCTGAGGGGCGCGGTGTGCCGGTGGAGCTGCTCTCTTCGGTCGCGTTCCGGAGGACACGGGGCGGGAAGGTGGGGAGACCGGGGGAGCCGCTGCAGCCGTGGCGGTACGAGTTCGACGCTGAGGTCGCGAGGCGGCTGGAACGGTACGGGTTCGAGCTCGGGGTGATGTTCGGCTACATGCTCATCGCAACGGAGGAGCTTTACGGACGGTACACGTTCCTGAACGACCACCCGGCGCTCCCGGACGGGCCGGTGGGCACGTACCAGGAAGTCATCGCGGAGCTCATCCGCACCGGTGCGCGGGAGTCGGGATGCATGATGAACGTGGTGACGGGGGACGTGGACCGGGGCCCGGCGGTGAGCTACTGCCGGTACGCCATCCGGGACGCGGCGAACGAAGCCTCCTGGGCGGCGCTATCCCCGGCGGAGGTCGCGGCGATGGACCTGGAGGCGATCGTAGCGACGCCGCTGTACGCCGACATCCGCGCGCGGGGGATGGAGCGCGAGCGCCCGTTCCTGGTGGAGACGCTGCGCGCGGTGGCGGAGGGGCGGCTCGTGATTCCGCCGCCTGAGCCGCTGGACCTGACGGAGGCGGTCGAGGCGGCGCTCGCCGCGTCGGGCCCCGTCGTATACTGAGCGGCATGACAACGCCGCTGCCCGCCTGCCCGGACTGTACCGCCACGTACGAACCAACGGACAACTACTGCCGCAGGTGCGGCATGTACCTCGCTGCGCTGCGGGAGGTTGCAATTGTACCGGGGGCGACGCAGGCTCCCCAGCGGTACGAACGGGAGCGGGCGACGCTGCCCGCTCCCGTGAAGAAGGCGGTGACGGCAGTGGCGATCGGCACTGCGCTGCAGGTCGGGATGAGCCTGACCGGGAAGTACCTGGCGCGGCAGGCCGCGAAGGGGGCGGTGAGCGCGGTGCGGCCGAAACGGGAGCGGACTGCGGCGCGGCAAGGGGGTGCGAACGGGGCCGCGCCGGAGTCCATCGACGACCCGTACGCGGACGCAGCGGCGGTCAGCGAGACGGTGGTGATTCGCCGGGTTTGGATTCGGCGGCCGTAAGGCGCCTGCGGAGGGGGTCAGCCGAGGAGGGCACGGAGCTGTGCGGCGGCTTCGCGTACGCGGCGCGGGGCGGTGCCGCCGGGGATGTCGCGGGCGGCCAGCGCCGAATCTACGGTGATCTCGAGGACGTCGGGCTCGAAGAGCCTGCTGGCGGCGCGGTAGCTCTCGAAGGGGAGTTCGTGGAGTTCGCAGCGGCGGGCTTCAGCTTCGCGGACGAGCCCCCCTACGACGGTGTGGGCCTGGCGGAAGGGCATCCCCTTTTTCACGAGGTAATCGGCGATATCGGTGGCGAGGGCGAAGCCCTGGCCGGCTGCCTCGCGCATGCGTTGGAGGTCGAACTGGAGGGCCGGGAGCATGGCCGCGAAGACCTGGAGCGTGGGGATGAGGGTGCGGCCGGCGGCGAGGTAGTAGCTCTTGTCTTCCTGGAGGTCGCGGTCGTAGGCGAGCGGGAGGCCCTTGAGGGTGACAAGGATGCCGGTGAGCTCGGCGACGAGGCGGCCGGCACGGCCGCGGGCGAGCTCGGCGACGTCGGCGTTTTTCTTCTGCGGCATGATGCTGGAGCCGGTGGCGAAGGCGTCGGGCAGGCGCACGAATCCGAATTCGGTGCTGGCCCAGAGGATGACCTCCTCGGCGAGGCGGGAGATGTGGACCTGCGTCATGGCGGCGGCGAAGCAGAATTCGGCGACGAAATCGCGGTCGGAGGTTGCGTCGATGGAGTTGCGGGAGATGTCGTCGAAGCCGAGCTCGCGGGCGACCATGTGGCGGTCGAGGGGGTAGGGGGAGCCGGCGAGCGCCCCGGAGCCGAGCGGCATGACGCTGGTGCGGCGGCGACAGTCGCGGAAACGGTCCCGGTCGCGGAGGAACATTTCGCCGTAGGCGAGGAGGTGGTGTCCAAGGGTGATGGGCTGGGCGCGCTGGACGTGGGTGTAGCCGGGCATGGGGTCGGCGGCGTGCTGTTCGGCGAGGTCGCAGATGACGGAGATGAGGGCGTGCAGTGCCTGGGCGGCGTCGTCGCAGAGGGCACGGACGGCCATGCGGTTGACGAGGGCGACCTGGTCGTTGCGGGAGCGGGCGGTGTGGAGGCGGTCGGCGGGTTCGCCGATTCGTTCGCGGAGGAGGACTTCGATGTGGGTGTGGATGTCTTCGAGTTCGGGCCGCCAGGCAACTTCGCCGCGGCGGAACTGCTCGCGGATGGCCTCGAGGCCGGCGATGATGGCGTCCGCATCGGCGGCGGGGATGATGCCCTGGCGACCGAGCATGCGGGCGTGGGCGATGGAACCGGCGATGTCGAACTCCCAGAGGTCGCGGTCCATGCCGGCGGTGTACTGGAGGGTGAGGTCTGCAACGGGGCCTTCGAAGCGGCCGCCCCAGGTGCGGCCGTCAGCGGACACGGGCGGCCTCCGCGAGGAGGGACCAGTCGAGCAGTTCGCCGACGCGGTCGAAAATGAAGTCGGGCACGACGCCGTCGCCGTCGGGGCGGGAGCGTTTCCAGGCTGCGGGCATACCGAGGCGCTGGGCACCGGCGATGTCCTCGGCGAGGGAGTTGCCGACCATGGCGGCTTCTTGGGGGGCGAGCTGGAGGGTCTCGAGGGCAGCTTCGAAGAGGCGGGGGTGGGGTTTGAGGTAGCCGACTTCGACGGAGACGGCGATGACGTCCCAGTCGACATCGAGGCCGGCCTGGCGGAGGTCGGCACGGAACCGTTCACCGCCGAATGCCCGATTGGTGACGATGCCGAGCCGGAAGCCGCGGGCGCGGAGGGCTTCGAGGGTGGGGCGGGCATCGGGGTAGGCGACTTTCCCGCCCTCGGCGCCGGAGACGTAGATGGCTTCGAGGAAAGCGGCGGCGAGTTGGCGGCTGAGGGGGGCGCCGAGGGCGCGGGCGGCTTCGGCGGCGATGGCCGGGTAATCGGGTTCGACGAGGTCGCCGGCGCGGGCGGCACGGATGGCGTCGTCCATCGCGTCCCAGCAGGTGCGGGCGAGTGCGGCGGGGTCGACGCCATCGATGCGGTGTGCGGCGAGGAAGGCGGCGGCGCGCTCGGCGGCGCGGCGGCGGAACTCTGCCGGGGAGGGCGGTTCGGCGGCGTGCCAGAGGGTATCGCCGACATCGAAGAGGACCGCGCGGACGGGCATGGTTCGGGCTGACCTCGCGGTGGCGGAAGCCGTGTTCCTGATGATTGCAGAGGACGGGGCAACAGGACACCAGGCAGTTCTTCGCCTGTTTACCGGCGAAAGAGAGGGCACGCTTAGAATGGTGGGATGCGAATTCGGGCTGCGCGGACTTTCATGGTCGAACCGAATCTCCCCGGGCCGCTGGAGCCGCTGCGGAAGCTCTCACGGAACCTGTACTGGACGTGGAACACGGATGCGGCGGCGCTCTTCGAGCGGGTCGACCGGGAGCTGTGGCGCCAGACGGACCACAATCCGGTGCGGCTGCTCCAGCTGGTGCGCCCGGAGCGGCTGCACGAGCTGGCGGAGGATGAGGGGTTCCTCGAGCACCAGCGGCGGGCTGTCGCAGCGCTGGATGCGTATTTGCGGCGGCCGCCCCTGGTGGAGGTGGAGGGGCTGGAGCCGGGGGATACCATCGCCTACTTCTCGCTCGAATTCGCGCTGGCGGAGTGCCTGCCGAACTACTCGGGGGGGCTCGGGGTGTTGGCGGGAGACCATCTGAAGTCGGCGAGCGACGTGGGACTGCCGCTCGTCGGGGTGGGGCTGTTCTACCACCAGGGGTATTTCCGGCAGGAGATTTCGCCGGACGGCTGGCAGCAAGAGGTGTACCAGGACCTCGACCCGGCGGTGCTGCCGATGACGCACGTGGTGGATGCGGCCGGGCGGCCGGTCGAAGTGGCGGTGCCGTTCGACGGGCGGGACGTGTGGGCGCAGGCGTGGCGGGTCGAGGTTGGGAGGACGCCGCTCTACGTGCTGACGACGAACATCGAGCGCAATTTGCCGGCGGACCGGGAGATTACGGCGCGGCTGTACGGCGGCGATAACGAGATGCGGATCCAGCAGGAGATGGTGCTGGGAATTGGGGGCGTGCGGCTGCTCCAGGCACTGGGCATCGAGCCTGCGGTCTGCCATATGAACGAGGGGCACTCGGCCCTGCTGGGCATCGAGCGGATCCGGGCGGCGATGGAGCGGTTCGGGGCGTCGTTCGCGGAGGCGCGGCTGCCGGTGACCGGGGCGACGGTGTTCACGACGCACACGGCGGTGGCTGCGGGCATCGACCTGTTCCCGCCGGACCTGCTGCGACGGTACCTGGGGCACTACTGGGCACGGCTGGGGCTGGACGACCGTTCGTTCCTGGACCTCGGCCGGACGCGGCCTGGGGACGATGGGGAGCCGTTCTCGATGGCGGTGCTGGGACTGAACCTGAGCGGCTACCGGAACGGCGTGTCGCAGCTGCACCGGGGAGTCTCGCGGCGGCTGTGGGAATCGGCGTGGCCGAACTTACCGCACGACCTCATCCCGATCGATGCGATTACGAACGGGGTGCACCTGCCGACGTGGGTCTCGCACGAGATGGGCGAGCTGTTCGACCGGTACGTGGGGCCGGCCTGGCGGGACGACCCTGCGAGCGCGAACTGGGCGGCGGTCTACGACATCCCGGATGAGGAGCTGTGGCGGGTGCACGAGCGGCAGCGGCAGCAGCTCGTGCTCCGGGCGCGGGAGCAGTATACGGAGGACATGCTGCGGCGGGGGCTGCCGGCGACGGAGCCGGGCGGGGGCCCCGTGCTGGACCCGGAGACGCTGACGGTCGGGTTCGCGCGGCGGTTTGCGGGGTACAAGCGGGCGACCCTGCTGTTCCGCGACCTCGAGCGGCTGGCGCGCATCCTGGACGATTTCGAGCGCCCGGTGCAGGTGCTGTTCGCGGGGAAGGCGCATCCGCGGGACGACGGGGCGAAGGCGCTCATCCGGGAGGTGGTGCAGGTGAGCCGGTCGCCGGAGTTCCGGGGGCGGCTGGTGTTGCTGGAGCGGTACGACGTCGAGCTGGGGCGGCTGCTGGTCGCCGGGTCGGACGTGTGGCTGAATACGCCGCTCCGGCCGCTGGAGGCGAGCGGGACGAGCGGCATGAAGGCGTGCGCCAACGGGGTGCTGCACCTGAGCGTGCTGGACGGCTGGTGGTGGGAGGCGTACCGGCCGGGGACGGGCTGGGCGATTGGGCGGAACCGGCTGGACGACGACCCGGAGGCGCAGGACGCCTTCGACGCGGAGTCGCTGTACGGTCTGCTGGAGGGGGAGGTTGCGCCGCTCTTCTACGACCGGGATGGGCAGGGCATCCCGCGGGGGTGGGTGCGGCGGATGAAGGAGACGATCGTGACTTACGCGGCGCAGTTCAGTACGAGCCGGATGGTTTCGGACTATGCGCGGCGGGCGTACGGGCCGGCGGCGACGGCGTGGCATGCGCTGCGGGCTGACCAGATGGCCCGGGCGCGGGAGCTGGCGGCGTGGCTCGAGCGGGTGCGGGCAGGCTGGGATGCCGTGAAGGTGTACGCCGTCGAGGATGACGGGAGCGAGCTACGGCGGGCGGGCGAGCCGGTGACGGTGCGGGTGCGGCTCTACCCGGGGCCGCTGCAGCCGGAGGACCTGCGCGTCGATATCGTGTACGGGCAGACGGACGCCCGGCGGGAGCTGCACATCGAGGCGGAGGCGCCGCTGGCGTTCGCCGGGCAGCAGGAAGACCGGCTGTGCCGGTACGAGGGGAGTTTCCGGCCGGCGTCGGGGGGCCGCATCGGCTTTTCCGTGCGCGTGGTGCCGCGGCACCCGCACCTGCCGGCGGTGATTTCGACCGGGCTGGCCCACTGGGCCTAGCGGAGGAGAAAGGATGACGTACTGGGCGCTGCTGCTGCACTTCTACCAGCCGCCGACGCAGACGCACGACGTGCTGGTGAAAGTCGCCGAGGAGTCGTACCGGCCGCTCATCCGGGTCTTGCGTTCGCACGAGAATGCGCGGGTGGCGGTCAATCTGCAGGGGGTGCTGACGGACCTGCTGCAGGAGCACGGGCTGGGCGACGTGGTGGCGGGGCTGCGGGAGCTGGCGGAGCTGGGGCGCGTCGAGTTCGTGGGGAGCGGCAAGTACCACCCCATCCTGCCGCTCATCCCGGAGGCTGAACGGAAGCGGCAGGTGGCGGAGAACGCGCGGACGAACCGGGGAGCGCTGGGGAGGTCGTGGAACCCGCGGGGGTTCTTCCCGCCCGAGATGTGCTACAGCCGCGACATCCTCGCCTCGGTCCATGCGAGCGGCCACGAGTGGCTGATCCTGAGCGGGGTAGCCTGCCCGGTGGAGTGGCCGGTGGACGTGATCTGCCGGGTGCCGGTGAACGGGGCGCACCTGCGGGTGCTGTTCCGGGACGATCTGCGGAGCAACCGGATTTCGTTCCGGGAGACGAACCCCGAGGCGTTCCTCGATGACCTGGCGAAGGTCGGGCAGGGACGGGACGCCTACGTGGTGACGGCGATGGATGCGGAGACCTACGGGCACCACATCCGGGACTGGGAGCGGGAGTTCCTCGGTGCGGCGCTCGGGCTGCTGGCGGCGGAAGGGCAGGGCAAAGCGCCCCGTGTGCGGATGGTGCTGCCGAGCGACCTGCTGGAGCTGTTCCCGGATGGGCCGGTGGTCGAGCCTCACGCCTCGAGCTGGAGCACGAGCCTCGATGACCTGGCGGCTCATAACCCGTTTCCGCTGTGGAAATCACCCGGAAACCGAGTCCATGAGCTGCAGTGGGAGTATGTAGACCACTGCCTCGACCTGGTCGCAGTCGCGCGGCGATATGCGACGACGGCGGAGGCGAAGGAGTTCGCGGCGGCTGCGTACGAGCGGCTCGGGCCGGCGCTGCACAGCTGCCAGTTCTGGTGGGCGAGTCGGCGGCCGATGTGGAGCATCCCGATGGTTTACCGGGGCTTCCTGCTGCTGAACCAGGTTGCGACGTACGCGGCGCATGCGGTGGCGCTGGGTGACGCTTCGGAACCGGTGAAGCGGGAGGCGCGATGGCGGCTGGCGGCGGCGAACGAGACGCGGGTCGAGCTCGAGCGGGAGCTGATCGGGAGCCGGGCGCCGTGAAGATCCTGTTTGCCTCGGCGGAGGTGGACCCGTTTGCGAAGGTGGGCGGGCTGGCCGATGTGGCTGCCTCGCTGCCCCAGCGGCTGAAGGAGATTGGGCATGACGTGCGGGTCGTGACGCCATGCCACGCCTCGGCGGCTGAAGCGCACGCGGCGTCGCGGGCGCACCGGCTGCTGCGGGTGGCAAGCCCGGGCAAGGCGCGGGACGTGGACATTGCGACGGTCGAGGGGGTGGGCGGGGTGCCGGTGGAGCTGGTCGGCGACCGCCATTATTTCTTTCGCCCGAACGTCTACGGGGAGCCGGATGACCTGCTGCGCTATCAGTTTTTTTGCCGGGCGATCATCGCGATGCTGCGGACGGATGACTGGGTGCCGGACATCCTGCACCTGAACGACTGGCACACGGCGCCGCTGGCGTTCGGGCTGCGGAACCAGGCGTGGTCGAACCCGCGGCTGCGGGGCGTGGCGAGTGTGTTCACGATCCACAATCTGCGCTACCGGGGGCCGGACGAGCTGAACGATTTCCTCGCGCAGGCGATTTATTACAGCGACATCGTGACGACGGTGAGCCCGACCTACGCGCGGGAGATCCTGACGCGCGAGTACGGCGAAGGGCTTGAGGCGCTGCTGGGGCTGCGGGGTGATGCGCTGATGGGAATCCTGAACGGGCTGAACTACGACCTGTTCAACCCGCGGACCGACCCCCACGTGCGGCATCCTTACGACCTCGCGACGGTGGAGCAGCGCTGGCCGAACCGGGACGCCCTGCGGGAGGAGCTAGGGCTGCCGAAGACGGACGGGCCGATCGCGGCGATGGTGACGAGGCTGACGGAGCAGAAGGGGGTGGACCTCGCCGTCCAGGTCGTCCCGGAGATGGTGCTGGCGGGCGGGCAGTTCGTGGTGCTGGGGGACGGGGACCAGTGGCTGAAGGATGAGCTGAGGCGGCTGGAGGAGGAGTACCCGGACCACGTGCGGCTGGCGCCGCGGTACGACCCGGGGCTGGCGCAGCGGATTTATGCAGGATGCGACCTGTTCTTGATGCCTTCCCGGTATGAACCGTGCGGCCTGGGGCAGCTCATCGCGATGCGGTATGGGGCGGTGCCTGTGGGCCGGCGGACGGGGGGCCTCTCGGATACGATTCTCGATTTCGACGAGCACCCGGAGACGGGGACGGGGTTTTTATTCGACGAGTTCAGCCAGTTTGCGCTGGCATCGGCGTACGAGCGGGCGGTGCGGGCATTTCGGGACCCGGAGACGTGGCTGCGGCTGCAGCGGAACGGGATGAGCCGGGATTACTCGTGGCGGGCCTCGGCGACGTACTACGTGGAGGCGTACACGAACGCACTGCGGGCGCGAGGGATCGTGCCGCTGGAGTAGCGCCGGTGGCGGGCCGTGCTATGCTCGCGGCCGGGATGACCGAAAAGCGGCTCCTTGTCGTCGGCGCGGGCACGATGGGGACGGCCTGGGCGCGGATGCTGGCGGAAGGCCGGGCGCCGGGCGTCGCGCCGGCGGGGGTGGTGGACATCGACGGTGCGCGGGCGCTGGAGCTGGCGAACGCGGTGGGGTGCCGGGCCTTCGGGGAGATCGCCACTGCGGTAAGGGAAACGCGGCCCGACGCCGCTTATGTTGCGACGCCCGACGGGCAGCACCGGGCTCCGGTGGAGGAGCTGGCGGCGCTGGGGGTGCCGGTGCTGGTCGAGAAGCCGCTGGCAACGACGGCGGACGATGCGGAGGCGATGGCCGAGGCGGTCCAGCGGGCGGGGGTCCACGCGGAGGTGAACTGGCTGCAGCGCTGGAATCCGCCGTTTGCGGAGGCCGCGCGAGTGGTCAGCGCCGGGGAGCTCGGGGACATCCGGCTGTTCAACGGGCGGCTGAATCAGGTGGTATCGTCGCCGGGGGAGCGGCTCCGCTGGAGCGGGGGGACGACGCCGGCGTGGTACCTGATGTCGCACCTGCTCGACCTGGCGCTCTGGCTGGGGCGGAAGCGGGCCGTGAGCGTGTACGCGCTGGGCGGGCGGGGCGAGCTTTCGGGGCGGGGGATCGAGACGTACGACTGGGTACATGCCATCGTGCGGTACGCGGACGGCGCGGACGGGGTGTTCGAGGCGTGCTGGATACTGCCGGACAGCTGGCCGGCGGCGAGCGACCTCGGGCTGCGGGTGGTGGGGACGCGCGGGGCCGCAGAGGTCGAGGGCGGGCAGCAGGGGCTCGCGCTGGCATCGGAGCGGTATCGGCTGCCGTCGGTGCTGCAATGGGCACCGCAGCGGCTGGCGGCCTTCCTCCGGGCCGCGGAGGGGCGGGGCGGCCCGGGCGCCAGCTTCGATGACGGCGTTGCGGTGACGAAGCTGCTGGTGGCGCTCCACCGGAGCCTCGAGTCCGGGGCGGTCGAGCGGGTCGTATGAGCGCGGCGGGGACTGGTTTTCGCATCCATATTGCGGGCCTGGGGCCGGGCGACCCCGGGCTGCTGACGCAGGAGACGGCGGCGCTGCTGGGGTCGGGGCTGCCAGTCATCCTGCGCACGCGCCATCACCCGACAGTAGCGGGGCTGGTGTTCAGGGGGCCGGTGAGCGATTGCGATGACCTGTACGGCGCGGCGGACCGGTTCGAGGAGGTGTACCGGGCGGCGGCTGCGCGGGTGCTGGAGGCAGCCGGGAGGGGACCGGTGGTCTACGCCGTACCGGGGCATCCGCTGGTGGCGGAGCGGAGCGTCGCGGAGGTGCTGCGGCTGGCCGGGGAGCAGGGTCTCCCGGTACGCGTCTACCCCGGCATCAGCTTTGCGGACGTCGCCATCGCGCGGCTGGGCATCGACGGGGGGAACGTGCAGGTTTGCGATGCCGAGGAGCTGCGCATCGATACGTGGCGGCCGGCCGTCATCGGACAGGTTTACCGGAGGGAGGTGGCCTCGGGACTCAAGCTGCGGCTGCTGGAGTGGTACCCGGCGGACCACCGGGTGCGGGTGCTGCGCCGGCTGGGGACGGCGGACGAGCGGGTGGAGGAGATGGAGCTCAGCACGCTGGACCACGGGCCGTTCGGGTATCTCGATGCGGTGTACGTGCCGCCGCTGGCGCCGCTGGAGGACGTACGGCGGTTCGACGGACTGGAGTACGTGGTGCGGCGGCTGAACGGTCCGGACGGGTGTCCGTGGGACCGGGAGCAGACGCATGCGACGCTGCGGCCGTACCTGCTGGAGGAGGCGTATGAAGCGCTGGAGGCGATCGACCGGGGCGACACGGCGGCGCTGGAGGAGGAGCTGGGCGACCTGCTGCTGCAGGTGCTGATGCATGCCGCGGTGGCGGAGCGGGAGGGGACGTTTACGTTCGGGGACGTGGTGGAGCGTATCGCCCGGAAGCTCGTCCGGCGGCACCCGCACGTCTTCGGTTCGGCCGTGGCGGAGACGGCTGAGGAGGTGTACCGGAATTGGGAGGCGCTGAAGCAGCAGGAGAAACCGCGGGCTTCGGTCCTCGATGGGGTGCCGCGGACGCTGCCGGCGCTCGCGGCTTCGCAGTCGATCCAGGGCCGGGCGCGGCGGGTCGGGTTCGACTGGCCGGATATCGAGGGGCCGCTGGAGAAGCTGGCGGAGGAGGTCGGGGAGCTGGCGCGTGCCGGTGCGGGGCCGGAGCGGGAGGCGGAGTTCGGGGACGTGCTGTTCACCCTGGTGAACATCGCCGACCGGCTGGGCATCGACGCGGAGCAGGCGCTCCGGGGCGCGAACGAGAAGTTCCGGCGCCGGTTTGGGGAGGTGGAACGGCTGGCCAGGGAGCGGGGGTTCGAGCTCCGCGCGCTGGACCTCGCGGCGCTGGACCGCCTCTGGGAGGCGGCGAAATCGGGGGAGGGCGATTGAGGAGGACCGTGGAGGAGCGTAGGCTGGTGTGTTGCAATCAGCAACCAACAGGAGGAAGCCGGTGACGCAGGCGGCCGGGTCTGTCATTACGCTGGAGCGGTTCAAGAAGGGGAAGACGTTTCAGGAGTACCTCGATTCGGGGATTCGGAATCGCGAGCTGTTCGTGGAGAACTACGAGGGGACGCAGCTCACGCCGGAGCAGGAGGCGGCGCTGAAGGAGCTGGCGGCGCGGCCCGGCGGGCCGCACCACATCGTGGTCATCGGGGAGGACTGGTGCCCGGATGTCTACCGGGGGACCGGGGTGGCCCAGCGGATGGCGGAGGCGATGGGCGCCGAGCTGCGGTTTTTCGAGCGGGACCAGAACAAGGACATGATGGCGGAGTACCTGAAGGACGGGGAGTTCGAGTCGATCCCGGTATTCATCTTTTATGACAAAGAGCATCGGGAGATTGCGCATTTCATCGAGCGGCCACAGCTGGCGAACGAACAGCTGCACCTGGCGCAGGAGGCGCTTGGGGACATCTCCCCGGCGGGCATCGCGAAGCAGCTGGGCCATGAGCCCTCTGAGGAGGAGCTCAAGGCGGCGCGGGCGGCGGCTCGGGAGCGCTACCTCGCCTGGCAGAAGGGCGAGACGTGGGCGAACTGGCGGGTCGCGACGGTCGACGAATGCATCGCGCTGCTGCGCTCGAAGCTGGGCGGCTGAGCGGGGTGCCGACGGGTGGACTCGCTGCCACTTGATCGGCGAGGCCCCGGGGCGTGAAATGCGGCCGTGACCGGGACGGGGCGGGAGATGCATACGGGCGGGGGGCGGGGCGTGCTGGCGCTGGTGCTGATTGCGCTGCTGCTCATCGGCTACGTGGCGGCGATGCGAGCGACCCTCGGGGTTTCCGAGGTGCACAGCGCCAGGGACGCTGCGGAGCGCGACATCGTGTACCTCGTCCTCCATGGGGGGCTGCTGGGTATCGGGGCGGTGGCGGGGTTTGCAGCGGGGAAGTGGGTCAACGGGCTCGGGGTGGCGTTCGCGGTCCTGTTCGTGGTGGTGCTGGCCGTGGCGATGGTCGCCATCCAGGTCGCGTCGTTCGAGCTCGCCTGCGCGGGGGGTCAGAACGGGCTGATCCGGCACTGGCACTGCTGAGGCGCCGCATGCGGGGTTGCGAAGGTGGAGAGGCGGGGGTTTGGCGACGAGAAGACGGGAAAGGCCTCTTGCTCCGCGCGGTCACGGGCGGTAGGGTTTCGCGCAGGTTCGCGGTCTACCGCGCGGTAGACCGTGCAGGGCACGGAAGGGGGAGGCGATGAGCCAGGCAGCCTACTCCATCGACCCGTTTGCGGAGGATGCGTCGGTCATCCCGGCGGCGACGCCAATCTGGCGGGAGGCGATGCTCCCGCTGGAGTGGCTGGCGCTCCGGGCATCGCCGGTCTACTGGGGGTTCGGGGTCCCGCACGGGAGCGGCGAGCCGGTCGTGGTGGTGCCGGGATTCCTGGCCAGTGACGTTTCGCTGGTGGAGCTGTACTGGTGGCTGGCGCGGATTGGCTACCGGCCGTATTTCTCGAACATCGGGCGGAATGCGGACTGTCCCGACCGGGTGACGGGGCGGCTGCTGGAGACGGTGCGGCGAGCGCGGCAGGAGACGGGGCAGCGGGTGCGGCTGGTTGGCCACAGCCTCGGCGGGATGCTCAGCCGGAGCCTCGCGCTGGAGTACCCGGATGACGTCGCGATGGTAATTACGCTGGGGTCGCCGTTCCGGGATGCGGTGCGGGCGCACCCGGTCCTGATCAGCGCTGCGGCGACGCTGCGGGAGCACGGCGGAACGGGCATGGCGCGGAACGTGCGGCCGGCCTGCTTCAGCGGGCACTGCACGTGCACGTTCGTCAAGAACATGCTGGCGCCGGCCGGCTGGAAGGTGCCGCGCTATGCGATTTACTCGCGGCGGGACGGGGTAGTGGAGTGGGAGAGCTGCATCGAGGAGGACCCGGCGCTGAACGATGAGGTGCATTCGAGCCACCTGGGGATGGTGGTGCATGCGGGGGCTTACCGGGCGATTGCGCGTCGGCTGCGGATGGGGTGAGCGGCCGACCGGGGGAGAAGAGGAGCGGCCCGGGCGGGATGCCCGGGCCGCTGTCGTGAGGGCTGCCGGGAGCCGATGGTCAGACGGTGGCGGTTTCTTCGCTTTTCGAGGCCCGGGCGGCCGGGGCCTGGAAGATTTCGAGGCTCTTCTTCATGACTTCTGCCAAGGGGTTGGCGCTCGCCCACTGGCGGGCGACTTCGACGGCGGCGGCGGCCGTTTCGCGGTTCGCCTCGGCCAGTTTCTGGATGAGCTCACGGGCGTCGGCTCCGCTGGCGAGGGCCTCCTGGTAGGCGGCCTGGGTGAAGGCGAGTGCGCGGCCCTGGGCGGCGGTGGTGGTCTCGAGGAGGGCGGCATAGAACTGGCCGAGGTCGCCCGGCTCGGCAGCGAGCTTCTTGCCGAGCTGGAGGGCATCGCGCTGGCCGGCGATGACGTCGGCGGCGAGCTGGCGGGTGACCTTGATGCCGCGTTCGTTGGCCTTTTCGATGGCTTCGACGAGGAGGTCGTAGCCTTCGATGAGGGCGTCGTAGTACTTCTGGACGGTTTCGGAGGGAGCGGTCATGGAGCGGTCCTTTCGTGGGCTGCGGCCCAAATCTATCTGCAAGTTACAGATAGATGCTGCACTTGTCAACACGCTGCTCGTATGTGCATACTGCAGCTAGCGATGGCGAAGAAGAAGTCTGCGACACCGAGCGAGAAGCTGAGCGAGGCGGGGGTGCCCGCCGCTGAGCCTGGCGGGGACGGCCAGGAGGGGGAGCGGGAGGCGGCGCCGCAGCCGCGGCTCCACGGGGAGATGCTTTCGACGACGCTGCTGGCCTTCTTGCGGGGGTGGAACGCGTACGGCTATGAGTTGACGCAGCGGCTGGCACAGGCGGGTCTGCCGCAATCGGACAGCGGAACGGTCTACCGGACGCTGCGGCAGCTGGAGCGGGCGGGCCTGGTTTCGTCGTTCTGGGACACGTCGGAGAGCGGGCCGGCGCGGCGGATGTACAGCCTGACGGCCGCGGGGGAGGCGTTCCTGAGCGGCTGGATCGAGGTCCTCGAGCACTATCAGCGGGTGCTGCGGCAGGCGGCTGAGGGCTTCCGGGCTTTCGCCGGGGGCCCGCGCGGGGACGTGAACGGCGAGGACAGCCGGGCGCGGGGCTGAACGCAATTCTTCATTGCCCGGAGGGCGTCAGATGGCCGAGAAGCAGCAAGCGATGGACCCGCTGGCGATGTGGCGGGAGTGGGTGGCGCAGTCGGAGCGCCAGTGGAACGCGTTCCTGAACCAGGCGATGGCGACGGACGAGTTCAGCAAGGCGATGGGACGGTTCATGGACTTTTACCTGAACCTGCAGAAGGGCATGAACGAGACGATGGGGCGCTATCTCCAGCTGGTGAACATGCCCAGCCGGCAGGAGGTGCTCGGGCTCGGGGAGCGGCTGAGCGCGATCGAGGAGCGCCTGGGGCGTATCGAGGGCATGCTGGCGCGGGGCGCGGAAGCGGAGGTTAGCGACCCGGAGAACGGCGTCTCACCGGTCAATCGGCCTGCCAGGACGAAGCAGCCCCCGAGCCGGGGGAACGATGCGTAGCGGGGCGGACCGGGCATCGTTCATTTACTTTTCGCAATAATGTCATGGCCCGGGTGACCGGGCGCGAGTAGACTTCGGTCCACGCTGGAAGGGACCCGAGGAGGCCGCTGCATGAGTGCCCCGGCTGGCGAGACGTCGATTGAAGCCCGCGTCCGGATGGAGGTGGAGCGAGCGATCCAGCGGAGCATCAAAGGGCTCGAGTACATCTCGACCGGCGACCCGGCGGTGGGACTGACGCCGAAGGACATCATCTATCGGCGCGGGACGCTGCAGCTGTACCACTACCGGCCGCAGACGGATGAGGTGTACCGGGTTCCGGTGCTCCTGGTGATGTCGCTGGTGAGCAAGCCGTACATCCTGGACCTGGCGCCGGGGCAGAGCCTGGTGGAGTTCCTCGTGCGGCAGGGTTTCGACGTGTACATGATCGACTGGGGGGTGCCGCGGCCGGAGGACGCGCGGTTGCGGCTGGAGGATTACGTCCTCGATTTCATCCCGGACTGTGTCGGGCGGGTTCTCGAGGATTCGGGTGAGGAGGAGCTCTCGGTCGTCGGCTACTGCATGGGTGGGCAGCTCTCGACGATGTACGCGGCGCTGCATCCCGAGGGGCCGCTGAAGAACCTGGCGTGTTTCACCACGCCGGTGGATTCGGATGGGATGGTGCTGTTCAAGCGGTGGCTCGACCCGCGGTATTTCGACGTGGACCGGGTGGTGGACACACTGGGGAACGTGCCGCCGGAGCTCATCTACGCATCGTTCGACATGCTGAAGCCGGCGGGGCGGGTGGCAAAGAACATCCAGCTGTGGGACAACCTGTGGAACGACGACTTCGTGCGGTCGTACCGGCTGTTCGAGCGGTGGGCGGCGGACCAGATTCCGTTCCCGGGCGAGTGCTTCCGGCAGTTCACGAAGCAGTTCATGTGGGAGAACCGGTTGGTCCGGAACGAGTTCGAGGTTGGGGGACGCCGGGTGGACCTCGGAGCGGTGAAGGTCCCGTTCCTGCACGTGGTGGCGGAGCACGACCACATCGTGCCGTACGATTCGGCGCGCCCGCTGGTCTCGCTCATCGGGAGCGAAGACAGGCGAGAGGTGATGCTGAAGGGCGGCCACGTGAGCCTCGTGGCCGGGGGAAATGCGGTCTATCGTCTGTGGCCGCAGCTCGAATCCTGGCTCGCGGAGCGTTCGGTATGACAGCGGAAACGGTTCGGACTTATCCCGTGGAACGCACTCTCGGCGAGCAGCGGGTGACGCTCCGCCTGATGACTGCAGCGGACCGGGAGGCGGTGCTGGCCTTTGCGCGGAAGCTCCCGGAGCACGACCTGCTCTTCCTGCGGCGGGATATCACCCAGCCGGAGGCGGTCGACGACTGGATAGGGGAGATCTCCCGGGGTGAAATCCTGACGGTCCTCGCGGAGAGCGACGGAGAGGTCGTCGGGTACGGGACGATTCACCGGAATTCGCTGCGCTGGACGGCGCATGTCGCGGAGCTGCGGGTGACGGTCGCCGAGGGGTGGCGAGGGAGAGGGCTGGGCCGGCTGCTGACGCAGGAGGCCTTTGCGAATGCGCTGGGCCTGGGGATCGAGAAGATGGTCGCCCAGATGACGCTCGACCAGAGGGGCGCCATTGCGACGTTTGAAGGGCTCGGGTTCCGGCCGGAAGCGCTCTTGCGGGACCAGGTGAAGGACCGGGAGGGGAAGAAGCACGACCTGCTCGTGCTGAGCCACGACGTGGCGCGGTTCGAGGCGACACGGTCGGCTTATGGCGTGGCGGAGGCGCTCGGGGGCAGATGACCGCGCCGGACGGCTTACAGCTGGCGCCCTCGGCGGCCGGTAGTCTGGGCACGTGGACGCGGGAGACCGGGCTGCGATGACGCTCGCGCCGTGGGAGCGGGAGCTGCTCGCGCTCGCCCGGGGAGACGGCACCGCGCTGCCCGCCGGGCGGGCCGGGGCGTCGGCGGTGGAGGCGGGGGATTTCGCCCGGTGCGACGCCATCACCCGGGAACACAGCCGGACCTTTTATGTGGCGACGCGCCTGCTGCCGGGCGCCAAGCGGCGGGCCATCCGTGCGCTGTACGCCTTTTGCCGGGTTGCGGACGATATCGTGGACGAGCCGGGCGACGACCGGGAGGGGCGGCTGCGGGCATGGGGCGCGGCGGGGACGGGGGAGGCCGGGGCTGACGGCGACCCGGTGCTGCGGGCCTGGGCGGCGACGCGGGATGCGTATGCGATTCCCACGCACCTGCCCGCGCAGCTGGTGGATGCACTCGCCGGGGACCTTCGGCACCGCGGGTTCGACGATTTCCCGGCGCTGGCACGGTATTGTTACGGGGTCGCCGCGACGGTCGGCCTGATGTCGATGCGGATCATCGGGAGCCGCGGAGACCCGGCGCTGTACGCCATCCGGCTGGGCGTCGCGATGCAGCTGACGAACGTGCTGCGCGATGTCGCGGAGGATTGGGAGAACGGGCGGGTGTACCTGCCGCGGGATGAGATGGGGCGCTTCGGGGTAACGGACGAGCACCTTGCGAAGGGCGTCGTCGATGAGCGGTGGCGGGCGTTCATGAAGTTCCAGGTGGCGCGGGCGCGGGCCCTCTACGCGGGGGCACGGCCGGGCGTGGGCCTGCTGGACGGGGACGGGCGGCTGGCCGTGACGGCCGCACTGGAACTGTACTCGCGGATTCTCGACGACATCGAGCGGCGGGAGTATGACGTGTTTCGCGGGCGGGCGAGCGTGCCCGGGTGGCGGCGGGCGGCGCTGCTGCCGCTGGCGGTGTGGCGCGCGTTCCGGGCACCGGCGGCAGCCGTGGAGGGCATGTGACCCGGACGGTGGTGATCGGGAGCGGCTTTGGGGGGCTGGCGGCCGCGGTACGGATGGCGGCCCGCGGGGACCGCGTGACGCTGGTGGAGAAGCAACCGCGGGCAGGGGGCCGGGCCGCGCCGGTGGAGGCCGGCGGTTTCCGGTTCGACGGCGGGCCGACGGTGATTACGGCGCCATTCCTGTTCGAGGAGCTGTTCGCGCTGGCGGGGCGACGGCTCGAGGACTACGCGCGCCTGCTCCCGGTGAACCCTTTCTACCGGATATTCGATGCGACGGGGCGGTGGTTCGAATACAACGGTAATTTCGACGATGTCGCGGCGCAGATTGCGCGCTGGAATCCGCGGGACATCGAGGGGTACCGGCGGTTCCTCGATGCGAGCCGGGCGATTTTTCAGAAGGGGTTCGTGGAGCTGGCAGATGCGCCCTTCCTGCACGCGACGGATATGCTGCGGGTAGCGCCGGACCTGGTGCGGCTGAAATCGTACCGGTCGGTGTACGGGTTCGTTTCGCAGTACATCGAGGACCCGTTCCTGCGGCGGTGCTTTACGTTCCACCCGCTGCTCATCGGGGGGAACCCATTCGTGGCGTCATCGATTTACGCGATGATCCACCACCTGGAGCGGGAGTGGGGGGTGTGGTACGCGGAGGGCGGGACGGGTGCGCTGGTGGATGCGCTGGTGCGGCTGTTCGAAGAGCTGGGGGGTGAGCTGCGGCTGAGCGCTGAGGTAACGCGCATCCCGGTGCGAGGGCGGCGCGCGGTGGGGGTCGAGCTGGCAAGCGGGGAGGTCATCGCGGCGGACCGGGTGATCTGTAACGGGGACGTTCCCCAGGCGTACCTGGCGCTCATCGCGCCGGAGCACCGGGGGTGGAGGAATTCGGACCTGCGGTACCGGAAGCTGACGGCGTACAGCATGTCGCTGTTCGTGGTGTATTTCGGGACGGACCGGCTGTACCGGGACACGCCGCTGGTGCATCACAACATCATCCTGAGCGAGCGGTACAGGGGGCTCATCCGGGATATCTTCCGGGCGAGGGGGCTGCCGCGGGATTTTTCGCTCTACGTGCACGTTCCGACGCTGACGGACCCGAGCGGGGCGCCGCCGGGGCACGAGGCGTTCTATGCGCTTTCGCCGGTGCCGCACCTCGGTTCGCCGACGGACTGGGAGCGTATGGCGCCGCGCTATCGTGAGCTGATTCTCGAGTTCCTGGAGCGGGAGTATCTTCCGGGGCTGCGGCGCCACATCGTCGTCGAGCGGACCATCGACCCGCGACATTTCCGGGACAACCTGAATACGTACCTCGGGACGGGGTTCAGCGTGCAGCCGACGCTGTGGCAATCGGCGTGGTTCCGGCCACACAACCGGTCCGAGGACATCGACAACCTGTACTTCGTGGGCGCCGGGACGCATCCGGGTGCCGGTGTACCGGGTGTGCTCTCCTCGGCGAAGGTGGTGGAGCGGATCATCGCGTCGGAAGAGGGCAGGTGACAGCGGGCTGGCGTTTCGGCTACCTGTGCGAGAACCGGACGCTCGGCGCTACGACGCTCCGCACCCTGCGGCTGGCGAATCTGAGCGAAGCGCGGGTACGGGAGAAGGTCGAGGCGAACCTCACCGACCTGGAGCGGATGGTCGCGTTCAATGCCGAACACGGGCTGGGGCTGCTGCGGGTCGGGCAGCAGCTCGTGCCGTTCGCCTCGCACCCGGCGTTCCCGTACGACTGGGAGGAGGCGCACGGCGAGCGGCTGGCTGCGATCGGCAGGCTGGCGCGGGCAGGCGGCATCCGGCTTTCGATGCACCCTGGCCAGTTCGTGCAGCCGGGAAGTGCGCGGGAGGCGGTGGTGGAGCGTTCGCTGGCGGAGCTGCAGTATTCGGCGCGGGTGCTGGACCTGCTGGGAGCGGAGGATGGGGTGCTCGTGCTGCACGGCGGGCCGGCGGGGTCGCCTGGGCGGCTGGTGGCGGCGCTGGAGCGGCAGGATGCGGTGCTGCGGTACCTCGCGCTCGAAAACGACGAGCGGACGTGGAGTGTGCGGGCGCTGCTCCCGGCGGCGCGGCGGCTCGGCGTTCCGGTGATCGTCGACACGCTGCACCATGGCTGGAACGACGGCGGGATGACGCTGCGGGAGGCGCTGAGCGCCGCGGCCGAGACCTGGCGGACCCGGCAGAAGGTCCACCTTTCCAGCCAGGCCGCCGGGGCACGGCCGGGGGCGCATGCGGAGATGGTGGCGCCGGCGGATTTCGACCGGTTGCGCGAGGCAGGAGCGGGGCTCACGCTGGACGTTATGGTGGAGGCGAAGGCGAAGGAGCTTGCGGTGCTGGCATTACTCGAACCCGGCCCGGCAGCGGGGAGGCGCACCGGGTGACCGGTGTGAAAGCGCCGCCGCGGACGGACGGCCTGCCGCCGACTGCGGGCCTCAGGGCGCTCTGGACGCTCCGTTATGGAACGGCCGGGCTGTATGAGGCGCTGGAGGTGGCGCGGGCGGGGCTCGGGGAGGTGTTCGAACTGGGCTTCGGGGGGTTCCGCCCGGTGGTGGTAGCTTCGCCGCGGGCGCTTCGGCAGGCGCTCTTCGAGCGCCGGGAGCTGTTCAGCTGGCGGCCGGAAGGCGACCCTGCGGTGCGGCTGTTCCGCCGGAGCATTCTCGTGACGGATGGGGAGGAGCACGACCGGGCGCGGGCGGTGATGGCACCGGCATTCGAGCCGGAACGGCTCCGGCAGGCGGCGGCGGTGGTCGTGGAAGTCATCGAGGAGGAGCTGGAAGGCTGGCCGACCGAGGGCCGGGTCGAGGCGGTGGAGGCGATGCGGCGGGTCGCCTGGCGGGCGTTCGAGCGGGTGTTTTTCGGGTACGACCTGCGGGGCGCGGAGCTGGAACGGTCGCTGCCGGGGCTGCTGGCGGCGCTGCGGTACATCGGGCCGGGGCCCTGGGTGTTGCGGGGGCGTGCTGGGAGGGTCCCGCGCCGGGTGAGGCTGCTGGAAGCGCACGTACGGCACGTGGTCGCCTGGCGGCGTGAACACCCGGGGGAGCCGGCGACGATGCTGGACCTGCTGCTCGGGACGTTCGACCTGGAGCGGGTGCGGGACCACGCTCTCACGATGCTGATCGCGGGGCACGACACGAGCACGGCGCAGCTTTCGTGGGCGCTCCACCTGCTGGCGCGAAGCCCGGAGTGGCTCGCCCGGGCGAGCCGGGAGGCGCGGCGGGCGCCGGCCGGGGAGGGGCTGGCGTCCCTCGGAGCCCACGACCTGCCCGTCATCGATGCCGTCCTCAAGGAAACGCTGCGCCTGTGGCCGCCGATTCACGTCGGTGGACGGCGGGCGCTGCGGGAGACCGAGCTGGACGGCTACGTCGTCCGGGGAGGGCAGCGGGTGATGCTGTCGTACTTCCTGGCGCAGCGAGACGCGGCGCGGTGGGCTGCGCCGCGGGCGTTCGACCCGGGCCGGTGGCTGGAGGGAGGGGGGCCGCCGGGTGCGTATACGTATCTGCCGTTCGGGGGCGGGCCGCGGAACTGCATCGGTGCGGCGTTCGCGAACCTGGAGGCGCGGCTGGTGCTGGCACGGGTGCTGCAGCGGTTCGACCTGGCGGTGACGCGGCGGCCGCTGCGGGGCGCGATGGGCGCGACGCTCGAACCGCGCGGCGGCCTTCTGAAGGTGCGGAGGCGATGAGCTACGGGGCGTTCCTCGGGCTGTACCTGCTGCCGCCGATCGTGACGCTGCTGGCGGCGGCAGTCCGCTGGCGGCCGGCTCCGCCGGTGCGGGAGCTGGCGGCGGGCATCGCGGTGCTGGCGCTCATCGCGGTGGTGTATACGACGCCGTGGGACAACTACCTCGTGGCCTCCGGCACCTGGACCTACCCGGAGGAGCGGACCTGGGGCATCCGGCTGGGATGGGTGCCGCTGGAGGAGTATGCGTTCTTCGTGCTGCAGTCGGTGATGACGGGGCTCTGGGTGGGCCTGCTCCTGCGGTCGCGCGCCCCGGGGGGCGCCGCAGGGAACGGGAGGGCGGCGCGGGCTGCGGGGGGCGGCGCGCTGCTCGGGGGTGCGGCCGCGGGCGCGGCGATGGTAGCGGGGCCGGAATCGCTGCGATACCTGGGGCTCATCCTCGCGTGGGCGCTGCCGCCGCTGGCGCTGCAGGCAGGGTTCGGCGCCGACATCCTGCTCCGGCGGTGGCGGACGGTTCTGCCCGGGTTCGCGGTGCCGACGGTTTACCTGGCGGCGGCCGACACCATCGCCATCGGGGCCGGGACGTGGCACATCACGGAGCGGACGTCGACCGGGGTGTTCCTGCCCGGCGGGCTGCCCATCGAGGAGTTCGTGTTCTTCCTGGTGACGAATCTACTGCTGACGTTCGGATTGACGCTTTTCCTGGTGCCTGAGGGACGGGAACGGGCGCGGGCGGTCTTCGGGATGGTGCGGCCGGCGCGGGCGGAGGGACGGAGCGCGTGAAGGTCGGCTGGGTGCTGGGCGGGTACGGGCTGGGGATGCTGCCGTTCGCGGCGTGGGCCGTTCGGCTGCGGGGGGCGGACATCCGCCGAATAGGTGACGGCAATCCGGGGGCGGCGAACGCGTGGAAGGGCGCGGGGAAGGCAGCGGGGGCGGCAGCGGCCGCGGCGGACTGGGCGAAGGCGGCGCTACCGGTGGCGGCGGCGCTGCGGCGCGGGGCAAGGGGCCCGGGGCTGGTCGCGGCAGCGGCGGCGCCGGTCCTCGGCCACCGGACGAGCCCGCTGCTCGGGGGCCGCGGGGGCAAGGGGCTGGCGCCGACGTTCGGCGCCTGGACCGCGCTGGGCGGGCCGTGGTCGGCGGTGGCATTCGGCGGTGCGCTGGTGGTCACGTACGGGCTGCTGCGGCTGCGAGAGGGCTGGGCCGTCGTTGCGGGTGCGCCGGCGCTGCTGGCGGCGCTCTGGACCCGGCCGCAGCGGCGGGCGGAGGTTGCTGCGGCGTGGGTGCTGACGTGCGCATCGCTGGCGTGGGCGTACCGGCGGCAGTTCGGCTGGCCGCCGTTCCGGGGACGATGAGGGGCAGCGGCGCGGTGAGGCTGGCGCTGCGCCCGGTCGTGCGGGCCTTCGGGGATGACCGGGGCGTGCTGGTCTACCTCTCGGCGGTGCTGGCGAATACCGCGTGGAACCTGTCGCGGGTCGTCGAGCTCCGGCCGGGGGACCGGCCGGTCCGGTGGCAGCCGCGCATCGCGGTGCTGGTGCCGGCCCGGGATGAGGCGGCGAACGTCGGCTCGTGCGTGGTCTCGCTGCTGGCGCAGGAGTGGCCCGGGCTGCGGGTCATCGTGCTCGACGACGGTTCGACCGACGGGACCCGGGGGATTCTCGAGGGGCTGCGGACGGCCGAGGGGCGGCTGGAGGTGGTGACGGGGAGACCGCTGCCGGCGGGGTGGCTTGGCAAGCCGTGGGCGTGTGCGCAGCTGGCGGAGGAGGCAGGGGCGGCTGACCTGCTGGTGTTCGTCGACGCGGACACGATGCACGCGCCGGGGATGGCGGCGGCGGTTGCGGCGGCGATGGAGCGGGATGGGCTGGAGCTGCTCTCGGTGGTCCCGGGGCAGGAGCTGGGCAGCGCCGGCGAGCGGTGGCTGGTGCCGCTCATCCCGTGGGCGCTGATGACGCACCTTTCGCCGGCGGCGGCCCAGGTATTCGGCTTCGCGCCGGCGGCGGGCGCGGTTGGGCAGGTGCTGGCGTTCCGGGCGGGGGCGTACCGGCGGGTGGGGGGGCATGCTGCGGTCCGGGCCGAGGCGGCCGAGGATGTGGCGTTCGCCCGGCTGGCGACGCGGGCAGGGCTCAGGTGGCGGGTGGCTGCGGGGTGGCGGGTGAGCCGGTGCCGGATGTACCGGGGCAGCGGCGAGGCCGTCGCAGGGCTCGAGAAGAACCTGTACCCCGCGATGGGCGGGCGGATGCTGCCGTTCGTGCTGGCATGGGCGTGGCTCGTGCGGGCGTTTGCGTGGCCTGTCGCGGCCTCCGGCGCGGCCATGTTCCGGGGCCGGGCACGACGGGCCGTGGCGCCGGTGCTCCAGCTGGCTCTCGGGGCGCTTACGTGGCGCCTGGTGAGCCGGCGGTTCGGGCTGCCGGCGCGGCTGGCGTTCGAGGGGCCGCTGGCGGTGCTGGCAGGTGCGTGGGCGGCGGCCCGGTCGCTGCGGGCCTGGCGGGCGAGGAGCGCATCCTGGAAGGGCCGGCGGCTGGTCAGCTGAGGCGCTCGGCGAGGACAACGGTACGCAGGGGGTAGCTGCCCTCTTCCGGGGGACCGCTGCAGGTCATGAGAACGATGCTTTCGCGGCCCTCGAGCCCGGCGAGCAGGGCTCCCATATCGATAGCGGCGAGAGGGTAGTCGACGACCGAAACGGCGCGGTAGACGTAGACGGTGCTGTCGGTGAGGGTGACCGTGATGGCATCGCCGGGCTGCAGGGCAGCGAGACGGGAGAAGATGCCGGGGCGGCCGCCGTACTCGTAGTGGGCTGCGAAGAAGGTGGAGCGGCCCGAGCCCGGCAGGGAGGTGTAGGCCGGGTTCCAGCCGACCGAGGCGGTGTCCTGGGGGACGTCGAGGCGGCCGTAGGCGTCGAGGCCGAGGCGGAGGACGGGGGCGGATTCGACGCCGATCGACGGGATGGAGAGGGCGGCGATATCGACCGGGCCAGGGGGCGGCGGGGGGACGGGCTCGCCGGGGTCGCGGCCGTATCGTTCGATGGCGCGGTCCCAGGCAGCGATGAAGCGGTCGTCGACGCGGCTGGGAAAACCGGTCAGGGGGTCGCGTCCGATGTAGCGAAGGCTGGCGGCGAAGGGCGGGGGTTCGCTGGATTGCGCTGGGGCTGTCGCGACCCCAGCGAGGGTGACGCTCGCGAGGGCGGGGAGCAGCAGAAGGAACCGGGCAGACGGGTGCACGGTGGAAGTGTACGCGGCCGGGGGCCGGTCCGGGAGGACGCGGCGGCGCGGGGGCCGAGCAGGGAGGGAGCCGCCGGCGCCCCGCGGGGGATGCGGGGGCCGGGTACGCCGTCAGGCCTGGGCAGCCTGCTCGAGGCGGCCGTTGATGTGTTTGCGGACGAAGGTGGCCTTCTGGAGGTCGGCGAGGTAGTTATCGACCTGGAGTTTGCGGAGGTCGCGGAGTTTGCGACGCCCTTCGTCGATGTGATCGACACCGCGGCCGAGGAGGATGGCGAGGGGTTCGCTGACGGCGGGGTCGAGCCACTCCTTGCCCATGCGGGATTCGGCTTTGTTGAAGTAGAGGTTCTGTTCGTCGCGGCGGTCGGGGAGCTTGAAGAGCATGTGCTTCATGCGCTCGATGTGGTAGTCGAGCATGCGTTTGCGGTCCCGGGCGACGAAGCGGTAGAGGTCGCGTTCGAGTTCGTTTTGGGCGAACTCGTCGCCGTGGGAGAAGAGGGTGTAGAGCATGGAGTCCTGGACGAAGAGGATAGCGGCGAGCTCGGGGAAGGAGCGGGCTTCCTTTGCGACGCGCGAGAAATCGGTCGGTGCCTGGAGCCCGAGGCCGCCGCCGTTGGCGAGGGCGCGTTTGCGGAAGGCTTCGCTGTGGCGTGCGAGGTCGTAGATGATGGTGGAGAGGAAGAGCTTGAGTTCGAGGAAGCCGTAGGAGATTTCGGGGAGCCAGCCGGACCAGAGGGCGCCGGTGAAGTAGGCGCGCTCGGACTGTTCGGTGAGGAACTGGCAGACGGCGCGCTCGATGTCGTGGGGGAGCGGTTCGAGGCTGTTCCAGTTGAGGTCGGTAGCGGAGACCCAGCGGTCGCGGATGGCTTCTTCGTAGAGGGGGATGCAGCAATCGGCCCAGACGAGGGCTTTTTCGAAGATGGTGTAGCCCATGTCCTCGACGATGGGGTTGGGGAAGGAGCCGCGGGCGATTTCGGAGCGGTTGGTCCAGACGTCGGGGACGTCGCCGTAGGTGCCGATCATGAGGTCGGCGATGGTGAGGCCCATGGCGGGGTCTTTCGGGCGGGCGCGGATGCCCCATTCGGTGGGGACGTTCATCCAGGAGAGGTCGCGCGGGATAGCGGCCTGGCCGGCCTGGAGGAATTCTTTTGCCCGGTCACCATCGACGCCGGCGCGGAGGGCCTGCCAGATGACCTGGAGGGAGTGGCCCTTGGCGAGTGCGAGTTCGATGAGGCCGTCCTCCCAGCCGAGTTCGCGGGCTTTATCGCGAGCTTCCTGGGGGATTTCGACCTGGGTGGCCTGGGCGGCGCGGGCGAGGGCCTCTCCGGTGGACATAGGGGTTACTCCGGGCGTGGGGTAGGGGCCGCGACGGCGGCTGGCCTGGGGGCGTTCATGCGGGGCGGTGTCAGGCCGGGTCGAGGAACTGCGCCATGAGCGGCCCGAGGCGCTGGCGGCGGTCGCCGAGGCCGGCGACGGTGAGGCGGTGGACGTATTCGTTGATTTGGCGTTTGCGGAGGAGGAGGAACTTCTGCAGGCCTTCGTCGAACTTGTCGACGCCGCCGCCGAGGAGGATGCAGAGGGCTTCGAAGACGGGCGGGAAGGTGACGTCGCCTGAGCCACCGCCGGCGGCGTCGCCCTCGGCCTTGTCGAGGTAGTGGTGGATTTCTTCGCGCCGTTCGGGTTCGGTATCGAGGACGTATTTGAGGTGCATGACGCCGAAGGCGAGGTGGCGGGATTCGTCCTGGGCGCTCATGCGGAAGATGCGCTTATCGGCTTCGGTCTGGCCGATGAGTTCGCCCATGCGGAACATGGACTGGACGAAGCCTTCGGCCTGGACGTGCATGAGGACGGACATTTCGGTGAAGTCGCGGGCTTCGATGAGGGTGCGGAGGCCGAGGCCTGCGCCCTGGGCGAGCAGGCCGCCGCCGTTGGCGAGGGCGCGCTTGCGGAAGACGTCGGTGTGGCGTGCCTCGTCCATGATCTGGGTCATGAGGAAGAGGCCGGCTTCGAAGTCCTGGGCGGAGACGAAGGGCATCCACTGGCCGGGGACGTCGCCGGCGATGAATTCGACTTCGGTGAGCATGGTGGCGAGCTGGCACATGGCGCGCTCGAGCTCATCGGGGAGGGGTTCGAGGGTGTCCCAGGGGATGTCGCGAGCGGAGCTCCACTGGCGCTGGGTGGCCTCTTCGTAGAGCATGAGGCAGTTTTCGGCCCAGACGTCGGCCTTGGACTGGTAGTTGGGGCCGAAGCGCTGTGCGCCGGGGCGCGGGATGGCACCGCGCATGCGGTAGGTCATGTCGCCGGCGCCGCGGGCGGAATCGGCATAGCGGCCGAGGTTGATCTCTTTGAGGGTGAGGCCTTTCTTCCCGGGCTCGGCTGAGGTGGCGTCGTCGTAGAGGTCGAGCCAGGAAAGGTCGAGAGTAGCTTCGGTGGCGGGGTTGGCTGCCATGGCGGACTCCTGGTGCCGGCGTCTATGGTGGCGATAGCCTACATCGTTGCGGTGGGGTTTGGAAGGCGCGGGGCTACCGCGGGGTAAATTTGTGGCGGGCTCATCTTCGAAACCTCCCTGCCGGCGGGTGACGTTCACCTCTTTTCTCCGGTGCCGGCACGGCCGATACCTGTGGTAGACACCGGGAGGACACGACCATGTCACGGATGGAGAAGGCCTGCCCCTTTACGGCGGCAACGCGCGCGAGCCATTGCGGTCGCTGCTGGACGGCGCACGGGGGTGTACCGCCGTGCGTTGCGGCATACCTTGGGGGGAGCCCGGCTGGTGAGGGGGTCATCCGGCTGGAGCTGCTGGAGCGGGGGCCGAGCCGGAAGGCGGCCTGAGCGGAGGCGCCGGCAGCGGGGACTGGAGGCGGGCGCGGAGCAGGCGTTCTGCTTCGTCGGCCCAGGAGAGGAAGGCTTCGACGAAGGCGATTCCGGCGCGAAGGGTGAGGTAAGGACCGAGGAAATCGGCGGGGAGGGCCGCGGGGTCGGCTCCTTCGAAGGCGGCTTCGATGGAGCGGTAGGCTGCGAGCCGTTCTTCCTGCTTGCGGCGGTGCTCGGCGAGGGCGGCGAGGGCTGCGGCAGGGTCGACGAGGCCGTAGCTCCAGACTTTGACCAGGAATTCGTCCTTGGTGAGCGTGAGCGGGGAGGGGGTGGTGACCCAGGCAGCAAGCTGGTCGCGGCCGCGCGGGGTGAGCGCGTAGACGCGCTTTTCGGGTTTTCCGGTTTGCTGGACGGCGCGGCCGGTAACGAGGCCGTCGGCTTCGAGGCGGGAGAGTTCGGGGTAGATCTGCTGGGCGCGGGCGTGCCAGAAGTAGCCGACAGTCTGTTCGAAACGGCGAGCGATTTCGTAGCCGGAGAGTTCGCCGTCTGCGAGCAGGCCGAGGATGGCGTAGCGAAGGGACATGAACGGGAGTTTGGGGGGTGTGGCGGCGAGGCGCCAGCTGGATTTCCCGGGACGAGGGTGCGTGCCATGATCGTGACGCGATGCCGAAACAGGTGAAGAACGTCGCGAGCGACGATTATTTGACGGCGATTTACCGTATGAGCCACGACGAGGGGCAGGACGTCATCGCGGTGCGGCTCGCGGACCGGCTCGAGATTACGCCGCCTTCGGTGGCCGGGATGCTGAAGCGGCTGGCGCGCGACGGGCTCGTCGAGATTGATGCGAAGAAGGTGATCCGTCTCACGCCGGAAGGGTTCCGGCGGGCGGAGCAGATGGTGCGGCGGCACCGCCTGGCGGAGTGCCTGCTGACGGACGTGCTGAAGGTGGAGTGGTGGCGGGCGTATGAGGAGGCGCACCTGCTGGAGCACGGGATCTCGGACATCACGGAGCGGAACCTGTACGAGATGCTGGGACGGCCGCAGAAGAGCCCGTTTGGTTATCCGATCCCGGGCCCGGGTGCGCCGCGGAAGCTTTCGATGGTGACGCTGGGTGACCTGAAGGAGGGGCAGGTCGCGGTGATCGACCGGGTGTACGAAGAGGACGAGCAGCTGCTGCGGTTTTTCGACGAGGAGGGGATTCGGCCCGGCGTTCGGGTGGAGGTGGAGGAGGTTGCACCGTACCGGGGGACGATCACGGTGCGGGTGGGGGAGCGGCAGGTGGTACTGGGGACGCCGGTAGCGAAAAAGATATGGGTGGTGCCGCCGGCGCGAGGGGCCGCCAGCGAGGCGCGAGATTAACGCTTCATACCGGCCCCAATCGCGCCGACAACCTAGTACGTGGAACCGATGCAACTGGGGGAATCGCGGGGGCCGATGCGGGTCCTCGTGGTGGAGGACGACCCCGCGCTCGGGCGGCTCGTCCAGCTGGTGCTGGCGCAGCACGTTTCGGAGGTTCGGCTGGCGAAGTCGGGCGCGGAGGCGATTGCGGAGCTGACGGCGGGGCATTTCGATGCCGTGGCTTCGGATATCAGCCTCCCGGACATGTCGGGGCTCGATGTGATCGCCCAGGCGCGGAAGCTGGCGCCGGCGGCGGGCATCGTCGCCATCACCGGGTTCGTGGACGTGGAGACGGCGGTGCGGTCGATGAAGGCCGGTGCAGATGACTTCCTCGGGAAGCCGTTCGATGCGGAGGTCCTGTGGCATGTGCTGAACCGGGCGGCGGACAACCGGGCGCGGCAGATCGCGGCGGAGCAGGCGGCGGTCTACCGGCAGCTGGCGTATACGGATGCGCTGACGGGCTGCCCGAATCGGCGATTCATCGATGAGTGCCTGGCGGACGCGGTGTTCCAGGCCCGGCAGCTGGGCCGGCCGCTATCGGTGGCGTATCTCGATATCGATAACTTCAAGCTTTTGAACGATTTCGTGGGGCATGAGGAGGGGGACCGGGTGCTGCAACGGGTGGTGCGGGCGCTCGAGGCGTACGTCGAGCCGCCTGCGCAGTTCGGGCGGTTCGGGGGCGATGAGTTCGTGGTGGTGATGCCGGGGCTGACGCTCGAGCGGGCCCGGCGACTGATGGAGCGGGTGCGGCGCGCGGTGGGGCAGATCGAGGTGGTAAACGGGGCGCGGGTGACGCTGCCGACCCGGATTTCGGTGGGCGTTGCGACGCTGCGCGAGGGGCAATCGCCGCGGGACCTCGTCGCAGAGGCGGAGGATGCGATGTACCTGGACAAGGCGGTGACGCCCGGGATGGTGACGGCGGCGGTGGAGCGGGCGATGAGCAACGACGAGGCGCTGTTGAAGGCGGGGAACATCAAGGCGCTCCGGAACCTCGTCAAGGCGATCGACCGGCGGGATTCGTATACGCGGTTCCACAGTGACCACGCGACCCAGCTGGCGACCCGGCTGGGGAGCGAACTCGGACTCGGGGAGGAGCTGATGCAGGCGCTGGCGATCGGGGGGCCGATTCATGACCTCGGGAAGATCGTGGTGCCGGACGAGATTCTGCGGAAGCCGGGACCGCTGACGCTGGAGGAGCGGCGTGCGATGGAGGAACACCCGGTGATGGGCGCCGCCATCACGGCGGCGGTGACGGACCTCGACTCGGTGGTGAACCTCGTGCGGCACCACCACGAGCGGTACGACGGGGACGGCTACCCGGGGAGGCTGAAGGGGCCGGAGGTGCCGCTGGCGACCCGGCTGTTCAGCATCGCAGATGCGTATTCGGCGATGACGACGGACCGGCCGTACCGGAAGGGGCTGACGGCGGAGATGGCGGCCGAGGAGATTCTGCGGGGGCGAGGGACGCAGTTCGACCCGGAGCTGGCCGAGGCATTCGTGCAGATGCTTGAACGGACCGCCGGCAGCGCGGCGGGGGAACGGGCGGCGTGACCCGGGCCGCGCAGGGGGTGGCGTGGCTGATGCTCGGGTGGTGCCTGTTCGAGCTCGGCGCGCGGGCGGTGCTGGGGGTGCTGGCGGGCGGGTGGACGGCTGCGGCAGCTGGCGCGGCGGCCGGGGCGGTCATTGCTGCGGGGTGGCGGCGGGGCTGAAGGCGGCGGCGCGACCGGCTACACTCCCCGCGTGCTGGCGGACGGCCGGCACGAGGGGGTTCGAAGGATGGCGCGACTACCGTTCGTGAGGCGGGAGGAGCTGCCCGAGGAGCTCCGGTACGTGTGGGACCGGAACGCGACGGGACGGGAGCTGCCGAACATCTTCCGGGTGATGGCGAACAACCCGGAGACGTGGCGGGCGTACCTGCGGCTGGGCAACGGGCTCTGGAACCACTGCGGCCTCGATGTCGCAACGCGGGAGCTGGTCATCCTGCGGACGGCGATCCTGCATCACAGCCAGTACGAGTGGCACCAGCACGTGCGTATCGGACGGCAGGCCGGGCTGAGCGACGAGAAGATTGCGGCGCTCCATCACTGGAAGACGAGCCCGCTGTTCAGCGAGACGGAACGGGCGGTTTTGGAGTACGTGGACGCGGTGAACGCGTCGGGCCACCCGGCGCAGGAGGTGCACGACCGGCTGGCTGCGGTCGTGCCGCCGGGGACGGTCGTGGGGGTGAATCTCCTGACGGGGTTTTACGGGATGACGGCGCGGTTCCTCTCCGCGATGGAGGTGGAGCTGGAAGAGCCGTTCGTGGGGTGGCAGCTGAGGGACTAACGGAACGTTTGCGGGGGGCCTCGATACTGGCGGGGCGGCGGCAAGGCCGCGGAGGTGTTGCGATGACGATGGTCGAAACGGAGACGTCGGTTGGCCCGGAGCGGCCCGGGGGCCAGGGGCTCGACCCTCACCAGGAGGAGTCGGGGAACCTCGCGATTCACAAGCTCCTGACGAGCGAGGACGGGCGGGCGTGGACCGATTTCGTGGCGACGGGGCGCCAGGGGCGAGACGGGAGCTGGTGGTACGAGGCGTGGGCGTTGCGGGGGATGGTCCGGTGGGTGAGGCGGTATGCGCCGGGCGGGGGGTACGAGTACGAGGTAGTGGAGGTGGTTGGGGAGAATCCGCTGGAGCGGCAGGACTACCGGGCGCTGGCGACGTACGAGGAGGAGATGTCGGCGGCGGGGAACCCGGAGGACGTGCAGCGGGCGTTTATCGAACCGGAGCGGCTGACCTACCCGTACGCGTACGAGCGGATTTCCCAGCTGTTCGACAGCCCGAACGCACCGGACCTCATCGTGAACCCGAAAAGCTACGCCTACGGTCGGCAGCCGGGGCAGCACGGGGCGCTGGACGTGGTGCAGTCGCGCTCGCCGCTGGTGTTTTCGGGGCCCGGGGTGCAACGCGGGGTGATGGTCGACGCACCGGCGAAACAGGTGGACATCGCCCCGACGATTGCGCACCTGATGGGATTCCCGCTCATCGACGGACGGGATATCACGGGGAGGACCTCGAGTGAGCGCGGCGCGGCGCCGGACGTTTATCTGAAGCGGCAGGACGGGCGGGTGCTGCACGAGGTACTGGACGAGAGCAACGGCCGCCCGGAACGGGTGTATCTCATCCTGCTGGACGGGCAATCGCACACGGAGCTGCTCCACCGGCTGGAGCAGGAGCCGGGATGCCTCCCGAACCTGCGCCGGCTGGTCGAGCGGGGGTGCGTGCTGCGGTACGGGAGCATCACGAACTTCCCAAGTATCACCTGGCCGAGCCACAACGCGATCGGGACGGGGGCGTGGAGCGGGCACCACGACATCGTGAACCCGACGTACTACCTGCGGGCCGAACGGCGGGTGGTTTCGCCGCAGGGGGAGCAGTTCGAGACGGCGAAGTACCTCTCGGATGAGGTCGAGACGCTGTATGAGGCGTTCAAGCGGGTGCTCGGGGAGGAGGCGTTCACGGCGTCGATCAATGAGCCGTGCACGCGCGGCGCGGATCACGCGTCGCTCGAGCGGCGGCTGGTGGGGGACCGGGGGTGGCTGATTGCGCTGACGAAAGAGACGGAGCACGAGATCAGCCCGCGGTGGTTCGAGGAGCTGGAGGACGAGGGGCATAAGCTGCAGGGGCAGATCGACAACCGGGCGCTGGCGCAGGCGCGGCTGCTGTTCCTGGACGAGAGCCACCCGGCGCCGGTGTTCGTCTTTCACGAGTTTGCCCAGCCGGATAGCTCCGCCCATGACTACGGGCCGCACCACGAGGGGGCACGGGCGGCGCTGGACGAGACCGACCGGCGCATCGGGCACGTGCTCCGGACGCTCGAGGAGCGGGGGCTGTTCGAATCGACGCTATTCGTCGTGACCACGGACCACGGGATGGCGACGCAGGACACGGGGCTGCGGGCGAACCCGGCGCGGATTCCGCAGCGGGACGGGATGGCAGCGGTGACGGCGGAACCGTGCATCTACCTGCGGGACCTGCGGGTGGAGGTGGAGGTGACCCACGACGGGAGGTCGGCGCGGTTCGCGGTCCTGGACAACGACGCCGATGTCCGCGGGGAGTACCCGCCGGTGGCGGGGGCGAGCATCGTGGTGGTGGACCGGATGGACGGGGTGGTGGCGCGGGTGACGACGGACGAGAACGGGCTGGCAGCCTGTGCGGTGCCGGCGGAGCTGGAGCCCGCGGAGCTGCTGGCGGCGATACACGCGGAGGGGTACAACGCGCGGCACGTGCGGCTGGACGGTTCGAACGTGTGCATCGACCTGCGGGAGGTGCTGTACGGGGCCGGATGAGGGGAGACCGACCGCCGCAGGGGGTGCCGGGGGAGGAAGCGGGGATGCCGAGGGGTGGGGCAGGGGCCGGGGATGGCGGGCTGGCCGCTTGCCTCACCTTCACGTGCACGGTAGATAAGACAGTTGCGTTCGCAGCCGGGACCGCACGGCGGCCCGGACTCCTGGTATCGAGAAAGGCACAGGGTTGCACGACTATTCGAAAGTTCTCCCGCAGGCAACGCCGGAGACCCGGCCATACTGGGATGGGTTGAAGGAAGGCAAGCTGATGCTCCAGCGCAACAAGCAGACGGGCCGGGCGTACTTCCCGCCGCGGCCGTTCGACCCGCGCGACCCGTTCGCGGAGGTGGAGTGGTTCGAGGCGAGCGGAAAGGGGCGGCTGCTGAGCTACGTGATCAGTCACCGGCCGCCGCCAGGCTTCGAGGCGCCGTTCGCGATTGCGGTGGTGGAGACGGACGAGGGGGTGAGGATGATGACGAACATCATCGATTGCCCGCAGACGCCGGAGGCGCTGCAGCTGGACATGCGGCTGGAGCTGGCGCCGACGAAGGTGAACGATGAGATCACGCTGCCGACGTGGCGGCCGGCGAGGGAGGCGTAGGGATGCCGAAGCCAGGGAGTGTCGCGATCGTCGGGGCGGCGGAGCTCGTCTCGCCGGAGGGGCGGTTCCCGGAGCTGTCGCAGCTGGGGCTGCACGCGAGGGCGGCCATCATGGCGATGCAGGAGGCCGGGCTGAAGCCCTCGGACATCGACGGGGTGGCGTGCGCCGGAGCGAGCCCCACCGAGGTGGCGTTTTACCTCGGGATTACGCCGACGTACGTGGACGGGACGGCGGTTGGCGGCTGTTCGTTCATGATTCACGTCCGGCATGCGGTGGCGGCCATCGAGTCGGGGCTGGCGAAGACGGTGCTGATTACGCACGGGGAGAGCGGGCGGTCGGGGATCGGGCGTGGGGGATTCGGGTTTGCGCGGCAGTCGCTGAATGCGCAGTTCGAGGGGTGGACGGGGCCGATGGGCCCGCCGACGCTGTTCACGGTTCCGGTGCTGCGGTACATGAAGACGTATGGGGTGCGGGAGGAGCACCTGGCGATGGTGGCGGTGGTGCAGCGCGAGTATGCGGCGCGGAACCCGAACGCGATGATGAAGGACCCGATCACCGTGGAGGACGTGCTGAATTCGCGGATGATCGCGTACCCGTTCCGGCTGCTGATGTGCTGCCTGGTGACGGACGGGGGCGGGGCGCTCATCCTGACCTCGGCGGACCGGGCGCGGGACTTCCCGACGAAGCCGGTATACGTGCTGGGGACGGGGGAGAGCGTGGAGACGCCGATGGTGAGCCAGATGGAGGACTTCACGAGCTCGCGGGCGTTCCGGGTAGCGGGGCCGCGGGCGTTCCAGGAGGCCGGGATCACGCACGATGACGTCGACCACCTGATGATTTATGACGCGTTTGCCCACCTGCCGCTGTACGGGCTCGAGGACCTCGGGTTCGTGGGCCGGGGCGAGGCGGCACAGTTCATCTGGGAAGGGAACACCCGGGCAGATGGCAAGCTCCCGCTGAATACGAACGGGGGCGGCCTCAGCTATACGCATTCGGGGATGTACGGGATGTACGCCCTGCAGGAGAGCGTGCGGCAGTGCCGGGGGACGGCGCCGGCGCAGATTCCCGGGGTGAGGGTGAGCGTTGCGCACGGGGTCGGCGGGATGTTCGCGGCCTCGGGGACGGTGGTGCTTTCGAACGAGCGGCCGTAAGGTTCGCGGACGACGTACTGATGCGATGGGAGGCGGGCCGGGCCGGCCCGCCTCGTTCGCGCGAAGGAGGGACGGGATGCCGCTGGTCATCGGGCTGGCAGGGACGATCGCTGCGGGGAAATCGACGGTGGCGCAGCTGCTGGTTGAGCGCGGGGCGGAGCACTGCGACGCGGATAAGCTGGTGCACCGGCTGTACGACCCGGGGACGCCGGGGTTCGCCCGGGTGGTGGAGGCGTTTGGCGAGGAGATTATCGGGCCGGACGGCTTCATCGACCGGAAGGTGCTGGGGGCGAGGGTGTTCGGGAAGCCGGCAGAGATGAACCGGCTGACGCGCGCAATCGGGTCGATCACCGAGGCGGTGAAGGGGGTCATCGACGGCTGGCGAGCGGAGCTGGGCGACGATGCCGTGTGCGTGATGGAGGCGGTGAACCTGATGGAGCCGGGGTACGCGCGCTGGTGCGACCAGACGTGGCTGATTGGGGTGGACGATGCGATCGCGCGGCGGCGGCTGATGGAGACGCGGGGGATGTCGGAGGCGGAGGCGAATCAGCGGCTTGCGAGCATGGTGCCGCTGGAGGTACGGGCGCCGGGGGCGGACTGGGTGTACCGGAACAACGGGACGCTGGACGAGCTCCGGTCGGCGGTCTACGGGGAGCTGGACCGGTTGCTGGCGATGCGGGCGGCGGGGGAGCGGCTGGAATCGAAGTTCCCGGCCTGGTGGGCGGCGTTTCTCGAGCAGAACCGGGAGCGGCTGAAGGCGACGGGGGTGACGATTCCCGAGGGGGCTGACGGTCCGTGAGGGGTGGGGCGATGGCGGGCGAGGTGACGCTCCGGTAGCATCTCGGCGCACCCTATTCGCACCGAGGAGAGGAGCACATGGCTGACGAAGGCTTCGAATTCCCGGTCGACCGCACGCAGGTGATGCTGTTCGCGCGGTCGCTCCTGGACATCCGGCCGGAGTACTGGGACCCGAACGACCCGGCGACGAAGGCGGTCGGCGGGATTACGGTGCCGCCGACGTTCGTGCAGTGCAGCGCGCACTGGCAGCCGGACTATCCGCTGGACCTGACGCGACCGCGCAAGGAGCCACGGCAGCCGCGGCCGGAGGGCCAGGGCGGAGGAGGGCTGGGCCGGGGGCTCCACGCGGAGCAGCACTACGAGTACCACCACCCGATTTTCGTCGGGGATACGCTGACGGTGACGACCCGGCCGGGGCGGCGCTGGGAGAAGGAGGGCCGCCGCGGCGGCAAGCTGCAGTTCTCCGAGACGATCACGGAGTACCGGAACCAGGACGGCGTGCTGTGCGTGACGGCGATTAGCGTGGGCGTGCAGACTGAGAAAGCTGTGGAGCAGTAGGAGGCGAGGGATGGCACTGCAGGTTGGCGATACGCGCGAGCAGGTCGTGATCGAGAAGCTCAACCGGACGCACATCGTGAAGTATGCGGGAGCGAGCGGGGACTTCAACCCGATTCACCACGACGAGATTTTCGCGAAGGAGGTGGCGGGCTACCCTTCGGTGTTCGCGCACGGGATGCTTTCGATGGGGCTGACCGGGCGAGCGCTGACGGACTGGCTCGGGGTGACGGCGCTGAAACGGTACGGGGTACGGTTCACTCGGCAGGTGTGGCCGGGGGATACGCTGACGGCGAAGTTCGAGGTCACGAAGGTGGAGGATGGCCTGGCGACCATCAAGGTGGTGACCGTAAACCAGGATGGGGAGACGGTCATCGAGGGCGAGGCGGTCGCGAAGGCAGACGCTGTGTAGCAGCGGGTCACTTCCACGAACGAGCGAGGGCCGATGGTAACCGTCGGCCCTCGTTTCGTTGCGGCGGGGCGAGGTTCAGTCGCCGAGGCGGGGGGCGGGGGTGGCGGGGTGGACGCCGGGGCCGAGGACGCGTTCGTCGCGTTCGCGGCGGAGCCGTTCGACGACGGCGTCGAGCGCGAGGGAGCCGAGGTCGCCTTCACCGCGGACACGGAGGGAGACGGCGCGGGCCTCGGCCTCGCGGTCGCCGACGATGAGCATATAGGGGACCTTCATGAGCTGGGCGTCGCGGATTTTCGCGTTCATCCGCTCGTTCCGGTCGTCGACGTCGACACGGAGGCGGTGGGCGCGGAGAGCGCTGGCGACGTCGCGGGCGTAGGCGTGGTGGCGGTCGGCGATGGGGATGACGACGGCCTGGGCAGGAGCGAGCCAGAGGGGGAAGTTGCCCTCGTACTCTTCGATGAGGAGGGCGACCATGCGCTCCATGGTGGAGATGATGCCGCGGTGGACGATGATGGGCTGGTGGCGGGAGCCGTCTTCGCCGATGTATTCGAGACCGAACTGGGCGGGGAAGTGGAAGTCGACCTGGATGGTGGCGAGGGTCTCTTCTTTGCCCTGGGCGGTCATGAACTGGACGTCGATTTTCGGGCCGTAGAAGGCGGCTTCGCCTTTCGCGGGGAAGTAGTCGAGGCCGAGGCGGTCGAGGACGCGGCGGAGGAGGGCTTCGCCCCTTGCCCACATCTCGGGGTTATCGACGTATTTTTCTTTATCGTCCGGGTCGCCGAGGGAGAGGCGGTAGCGGTAGTTGCGGAGGCCGAGGACGCCGTAGGCGTGCTCCATGAGCTGGAGGACGCCTTCGACCTCGGCTTCGACCATGGCGGGGTCGGTGCAGAAGATGTGGGCGTCGTTGAGAGTCATGATGCGGACGCGGCTCATGCCGGTGACCTGGCCGCTTTTTTCCCAGCGGTGCATGTTGCCGAACTCGGCGATGCGGATGGGGAATTCGCGGTAGGAGTGGAGTTCGGAGGCGAAGACCATGATGTGGGAGGGGCAGTTCATGGGGCGGAGGACGTATTCCTCGCCTTCGCGCTCCATGACGGGGTACATGGCGTCGTGGAAGTGGTCCCAGTGGCCTGACTTTACGTAGAGCTGGCGCTTGGAGACGTTGGGGGTGACGACGTGGCGGTAGCCGCGTTCGAGTTCGAGGTCTTCCATCCAGCGCTGGAGTTCGCGGCGGATGGTGGCGCCGTTGGGGAGCCAGACGACGTGGCCGGGGCCGGTTTCGTCGAAGAGTTCGAAGATTTTGAGTTCTTTGCCGATGCGGCGGTGGTCGCGGCGGCGGGCTTCTTCGAGCTGGCGCTCGTAGGCGGCGAGCTCTTCTTCGGTTTCGAAGAGGGCGCCGTAGACGCGCTGGAGCTGGGGGTTCTTTTCCGAGCCTCGCCAGTAGGCGCCGGCGACGGAGGTGAGCTTGAAGGCGCCGATTTCGCCGGTGTGGTTGACGTGGCCGCCTTTGCAGAGGTCGGTGAAGGTGCCGTGGGTGCACTGGGTGATGGCGCCGTCGGGGAGGTCGGCGAGGAGGTCGAGTTTGAAGGGTTGATGTTTCCAGCGTTCGAGGGCCTCTTCGCGGGAGATGCTGGCCATCTGGAAGGGGAGGTTCCGCGCGACGCTCTGGCGCATGCGGTTTTCGAGCCAGGTGAGGTCTTCGGGGGTGAGGGAGCGCGGGAGGCGGAAGTCGTAGTAGAAGCCGGTATCGATGGGAGGGCCGATGCCGAGCTCGGCATCTGGGAAGAGGTCGAGCATGGCCTCGGCGAGGAGGTGGGCGGCGGAGTGGCGCATGCGAGCGAGGCGTTCTTCGCGGGGGAGGGCGGCGAGGTCGACGTGCGATTCGAGCGGTGTGGCCACGGGGTGGGGACCTCCGGCGGGGTGTAGCGCGCCGCGGTGCCGGGACGAGCGGCGCGCTCGTGGTTCCACCCGACTTCTCCGCGCGGAGGCACGGACTCGTTGGCGGCCGATAACGGGGCCTTCCGCGCGGCCTTATCGCCTGGGGGCGCTTCGGCGCGGGCTCGCGGGTGGTTTTCGCCCGCCCGGCGCCGCGCTTTCAGCCGGTGGCGCGGCTCTCTGGGGGATGGCGGCGGGCTACTCGTCCCGGTCGACGCCTGTGAGGGGCGGCGAAGGTGCCGCCGGTGGGTTGTCGGCTGTGAGTATAGCACCGGTGGGCGGGGGGCTTGTCATTGGCCGTTGACTTGCTAGAATGGAAAAGGCGCAGTCTGCCCTGCGCGATATCATGATTCCCGACAGGGAGAGAGGAAGCAGACAACTGAGCATGTCGGACGATGTCCTGGCCGATTCGACGGTGACGAGCGACGACTCGGTCCTCGACGGGGTGCTGAGCCGTCTTTCTTCGTTCGAAGAGGGGGATGGGACGGAAGAGGACCTGGTCCTCGGGGCGGAGGTCGAGGAGGAGAGCCCGCTCGACGAGGAGGAGGACGAGGACGCAAGCATCGCGCTGCTGACCGAGGAGTCGGAGGGGATCGACGACCCGGTCCGGATGTACCTGCGCGAGATCGGGAAGGTCTATCTGCTGACGGCCGACGACGAGAAGCACCTGGCGCGGCAGATGGAGCACGGCCTGCACATCGAGGAGATCGAGAAGGAGTACGTCCAGAACTACGGGCATCCGCCTTCGGCTTGCCGGGTCGCGGTGCGGCTGCTGGAGCAGTGGGCGGCGCTGCTGCCGGTGTACAAGGAGGCGAAGCGGTTCGTCGACGAGTTCGACAAGTTCGTGAAGCCGGGCCCGGACGGTGAGATGGCAGTGGTGCGGAAGTGGCGCGACCCGAACGGGCGGAAGCTGAAGAACCTGCGCTACAGCGAAGTGATTGGCGATCCGCAATTCCGCGGGCTGGTGGACGGGGAGATTGACCCTGATTTCAAGCAGCACATCGTCAATAAACTGAAGATTTCGGACGAAGACGCCCACCAGCGGATCGTCAAGCTGTCGATTGTGACGGCGGTGCTGACGCCTGAGCTCGTCCGGGAGATGGGCGAAGAGGCGGGCGGGGAGGACCAGCTGGTGCCGCCGGCGGACGACCTGATCGAGAAGCTGGCGCCGCTCGAGGAGAAGCTGCGGTATCACTTCGACACCATCAAGCGGAACGGGCAGAAGGCGCAGCGACGGCTGACTGAGGCGAACCTGCGGCTGGTGGTTTCGGTGGCGAAAAAGTACATCGGCCGCGGGATGTCGCTGCTCGACCTGATCCAGGAAGGGAACATCGGCCTCATCCGGGCGGTGGAGAAGTTCGACTACCGGAAGGGGTTCAAGTTTTCGACCTACGCGACGTGGTGGATTCGGCAGGCGATTACGCGGGCGATTGCGGACCAGGCACGAACGATCCGGATCCCGGTCCACATGGTGGAGACGATCAATAAGCTGGTGCGGGTGAGCCGGCGGCTGGTGCAGGAGTACGGCCGGGAGCCGACGAGCGAGGAGATCGCGCGCGGGATGAGCGAATCGGGGAAGGGGGACGCTGCGCTCTTTACGCCGGAGCGGATTCGCGAAATCCAGAAGGTTTCGCAGGAGCCGGTTTCGCTGGAGACGCCGATTGGTGAGGAGGAGGACAGCCACCTCGGTGATTTCCTGGAGGACCCGAGCGCACTGGCGCCGGCGGAGGCGGCGAGCCAGCAGCTGCTCCGCGAGCAGGTCGAGGACGTGCTGGCGAGCCTGACGGCGCGGGAACGGCGGGTGCTGCAGCTGCGGTTCGGGCTGGAGGATGGCCGGAGCCGGACGCTGGAGGAGGTCGGCCGGGAGTTTGGCGTGACGCGTGAACGGATCCGGCAGATCGAGGCGAAGGCGCTCCGGAAACTGCGCCACCCGAGCCGGTCGAAAAAGCTGCGCGACTACCTGGATTGACCGGCGGCAACGCGACTGGAGCTTTGCCGGCCCCCGGAATTTCCCGGGGGCCGGCGGCTTTGGCGCTGCCGCGGGTTCGACCGTTCACCGCTGAGGACGGAGAATCGGGGCGATGGCCGACCCGCGCGTAGTTTCGACGGAGGTGGTGTACCGGGGGAGGCTGTTCGATGTCGAGCTGGCGACGCTGGAGATGGACGGGGGCGTGGTGGCGCGGCGGGAGGTCATCCGGCACCCCGGGGCGGTGTGCATGGTGCCGGTGCTGGCGGACGGCTCGCTGCTGCTGGTGACGCAGTACCGGTACGCGGCGGGGCGCCGGCTGCTGGAGCTGCCGGCCGGGACGCTGGAGCCGGGTGAGGCGCCGGAGGCGGCCGTTGCCCGGGAGCTGCAGGAGGAGGTCGGGTACGTCCCGGGGCGGGTGGTGCCGCTTGGCGGGTTCTACGTGGCGCCGGGGTATACGAGTGAGTACATCTCCCTGTTCGCGTGCCTGGAGCTGTCTGCATCGCGGCTGGCGGGGGATGCGGACGAGGATATCGAGGTGGAGCGGCGCACGCTGGCGGAGGCGGTAGCTGCGGTGGAGCGGGGGGAGATCTGTGACGCCAAGTCGGTGGTCGGCGTGCTGCGGTGGGCGCGGATAGTCGAATCATCGAATCGATAGGTGGGCGAAGGTTCTATAGCAGGGATGTATCGGCGCTGATTGAATGGGGCGGGGGCCGGTCGTAGGATTCGCGGGGAACTGCGGCGGGCGTCCCGAGCGGGGGTGCGCCGGGTCGGGTCCTCTCCGCCCGGGAGACCAGCCTGAGCCGGGCGGATGACGTCCAAGGAGGGGGGCATGCTCTCAGGGACACGGGCGCGCGGCGTGCAGCCGTTGCGGCAGCGGCGCATGAGGCCGCGGGTCTGGATCCTGGACTTTTACGGCTCGGCGGTTGGGAAGAAGGCGGTGATGGCTGTCACCGGCATCGTGCTGCTCGGCTTCGTGCTGGTGCACATGCTGGGGAACCTGCACCTTTACGAAGGCGCCGAGAAGATGAACTGGTACGGGGAGTACCTGCGGGAGATCGGCGAACCGGCGATTCCCCGGACCGGGCTGCTGTGGTTCGTGCGGAGCGTGCTGATCGTGGCGTTCGCGCTGCATATTCATGCGGCGTATTCGCTGACGGTGATGAACCGGCAATCGCGCAGGACGAAGTACCAGGGCGGGCGGGACTACCTGGCGGCCAATTATGCAGCCCGGACGATGCGGTGGAGCGGGGTGATCGTTGGGCTCTTCCTCATCTACCACCTGATGGACCTGACGTGGGGAGTGGGTGGGGCGGAGTTCACGAAGGGGGAGCCGTACCAGAACGTGGTAGCGAGCCTCTCCCGGTGGCCGGTGGCGGGCGTCTACATCGTGGCGAATCTGCTGCTGGGGATGCACATCTACCACGGGGCGTGGAGCCTGTTCCAATCGCTGGGCTGGTCGCACCCGCGGTTCAACCATTGGCGGCGATGGTTCGCCGTGGCGTTTGCGGCGGTCATCGTGATCGGCAACGTGTCGTTCCCGATTGCCGTGCTGACGGGCATCGTGGAGTAGGGGGAAGGCCATGCTGGACGCGAAGGTCCCCGCGGGGCACATCTCGGAGAAGTGGAGCAACGCGAAGTTCGAGACGAAGCTGGTGGCTCCGCAGAACCGGCGGAAATTCGAGATCATCGTGGTGGGCACGGGGCTGGCGGGCTCCTCGGCGGCGGCGACGCTCGGGGAGATGGGCTACAACGTCAAGGTGTTCTGTTTCCAGGACAGCCCGAGGCGGGCGCACTCGATCGCCGCGCAGGGCGGGATCAATGCGGCGAAGAACTACAAGAACGACGGCGACTCGGTCTTCCGGCTGTTCTACGACACGATCAAGGGCGGCGACTACCGGGCGCGCGAGGCGAACGTCTACCGGCTGGCGGAGATCAGCGTGCAGATCATCGACCAGTGCGTGGCGCAGGGGGTGCCGTTCGCGCGGGAGTACGGCGGGTTGCTCGATAACCGCTCGTTCGGCGGGGCGCAGGTGGCGCGGACGTTTTATGCGCGCGGACAGACGGGGCAGCAGCTGCTGCTCGGGGCGTACCAGGCGCTTTCGCGGCAGATCGAGGCGGGCACGGTGAGGATGTACCCGCGGACGGAGATGCTGGACCTGGTGGTGGAGAACGGCCGGGCGGTCGGCATCATCACGCGGGACCTGGTGACGGGCGAGATCCAGCGGCACGCGGGCCACGCGGTGGTGCTGGCGACGGGCGGGTACGGGAATGTCTTCTACCTTTCGACGAATGCGAAGGGGAGCAACGTCACGGCGGCCTGGCGGGCGCACAAGAAGGGGGCCTACTTCGCCAACCCGTGCTTCACGCAGATTCACCCGACGTGCATCCCGGTGAGCGGCGACTACCAATCGAAGCTGACGCTGATGAGCGAGTCGCTGCGGAATGACGGGCGCATCTGGGTGCCGAAGAACCCGAACGATACGAGGCCGCCGAATCAGATCCCGGAGGAGGAGCGGGACTACTACCTCGAGCGGATGTACCCGTCGTTCGCGAACCTGGTGCCGCGGGACGTGGCCTCGCGGGCGGCGAAGCGGATGGTGGATGCGGGCTACGGGGTGGGGCCGCTGAAGAACGGGGTGTACCTGGATTTCAAGACGGCGATCGAGCGGCTCGGCCGGTCGGTGATCGAGCAGCGGTACGGGAACCTGTTCGACATGTACGAGAACATCGCGGGCGAGAACCCGTACGAGGTGCCGATGCGCATCTACCCGGCCGTGCACTACACGATGGGCGGGCTCTGGGTGGACTACAACCTGATGTCGAACCTGCCGGGGCTGTTCGTGCTTGGGGAAGCGAACTTCAGCGACCACGGTGCGAACCGGCTGGGGGCCTCGGCGCTGATGCAGGGGCTCGCGGATGGCTACTTCATCCTGCCGACGACGATTGCGGGGGACCTGGCGCCGCAGCTGAACACGCCGGTGCCATCGACGGATTCGCCGGCGTTTCGCGAGGCGGAGGAGGCGGTCCGGGAGCAGATCAACCGGCTCCTGTCGATCAGGGGCAGCCGCTCGGTGGATTCGTTCCACCGGGAGCTCGGGAAGGTCATGTGGGACTACTGCGGGATGGCGCGGAATGCGGAGGGGCTGAAGCATGCGCGGCAGCGGGTGGCGGAGCTGCGGGAGGAGTTCTGGCGGGACGTGAAGGTGCTGGGCGAGGGCGAGAGCCTGAACCAGTCGCTCGAGAAGGCCGGGAGGGTTGCGGATTTCTTCGAGCTGGCCGAGTTGATGTGCCAGGATGCGCTGCACCGGGAGGAGTCGTGCGGCGGGCATTTCCGGGAGGAGTACCAGACGCCGGACGGTGAGGCGCAGCGCGACGATGAGCACTTCGCCTACGTGGCCGCGTGGGAGTACTGCGGCACGGGGAAGGACGCGAAGCTTCACAAGGAAGAGCTGGTGTTCGAGTACGTGCACCCGACGCAGAGGAGCTATAAATGAGCACGCTGAACCTGACCCTGAAGGTGTGGCGGCAGGCGGGGCCGAACGAGCCGGGGCGTTTCGAGGTGTACGAGGCGAAGGACATCAACGAGGACATGTCGTTCCTCGAGATGCTGGACGTGGTGAACGAGCGGCTGATTGCGGAGAACCGGGAGCCGATTGCGTTCGACCACGATTGCCGCGAGGGGATTTGCGGCTCCTGCGGGATGGTGATCAACGGGGTGCCGCACGGGCCGAAGAAGCTGACGACGACGTGTCAGCTGCACATGCGGAACTTCAAGGATGGCGACACGATCGTCGTTGAGCCGTGGCGGGCAACGGCGTTCCCGGTGATCAAGGACCTCGTGGTCGACCGCTCGGCGTTCGACAAGATCATCCAGGCTGGCGGCTACATCACGGCGCCGACGGGCGCGGCGCGGGATGCGAACAGCATCCTGATCCCGAAGCAGGTGGCCGACCAGGCGTTCGATGCGGCGGCGTGCATCGGCTGCGGGGCGTGCGTGGCTGCCTGCCCGAACGGCGCGGCGCAGCTGTTCACGGCAGCGAAGATTGCGCACCTCAACCTGCTGCCCCAGGGTCAGCCGGAGCGCTGGAGCCGGACGGTGGCGATGGTGGATACGATGGAGGAGTACTTCGGCAGCTGCACGAACTACGCAGAGTGTGAGGCGGTCTGCCCGAAGGGGATCAGCATCGAGTTCATCGCGAAGATGAACCGGGACTATCTGAAGGCGAAGTTCAAGGACCGGCGGGCGGTGGTGAAGGTGGACATGACAGAGGCTGCCGGGTAGGGAGAGGGAGCCCCTAAGGGGAAGCTGCGCCGGGAATCGGGGGAGCCGCCGGATATCGGCCGCGAGGGATTGGCCCGAAACTGCCGATGAATCCTCGGTCCGGGGGCGCTCCCATGTCCGAACGTTCTCAGCGCGGGTACCTGCGGAAGGTGTCGATTGCGAACCTGCTCCTCGGGGCATGCCTGGCGACCGTCCTGCTCATCGTCGTGATGGGACTACTGGGGTATTCGTTCCTCTCGGAGGCCGGGCAGCGAGGGGAGGCCGTGACGCTCGCGGTGCTGGCGGCGGTGGCGAGCCTCGGGGCGGTATCGGCGGGCGTGTGGCTCTGGCGGCAGGTCCGGGCGGGGGCACGCCCAGTCGTCGCGGCGGCGAGGCAGATTTCGGAGGGGAGACTGCCGGGGTCGCTGCCTGCCGGCGGCGTTGGGGAGTTTGCGGAGCTGGCGGAATCGTTCCGGGCGGCAGTGGAACACCTGGAGCGGCTGAGCGAGGTGGCGCAACGGGTGGCGAGCGGGGACCTGACCGTTGCGGTGCCGCGGGCTTCGGAGGGCGACGTGCTCGCGAATGCGATGCAGCGGATGGTGGACGACCTGCGCGACGTGGTCGGGGAGCTGCTGCACGGGACGTCGGCGGTGATGACGGCGGCCGAGGAGGTGAACGTCGCTGCGGAGGCGATGGGGAGCGCGGCGGGCGAGATTGCGGCCGCGACCGCGGAGGTGAGCTCGGCGTCGGTGCACCTCGCCGAGCTGGCCTCGACGTCGGACCAGGATGCGGGGGAGCTGACGGGGGCACTCGAGCTGCTGGTGGAGACAGCGCAGGAGAGCGCGGAGGCGGCCCGGGTTTCGCGGGAGGAGGCGGAGCGGATCGGGGCGCGGATTGCGGAGGTGACGGCGGACGCGTCGCGCGTGGCGGACGAGGCCGCACGGAGCCAGGCGGTGGCGATGGAGGGGTACGAGGCGGTGCAGCTGGCCATCCGCGCGATCGATGGGCTGGCGGCCTCGGTCGAGGCGACGGCGCGCACGGTCGATGAACTGGGGACCTTCGGGGAGCAGATCGGAGAGATCGTGCGGACGATCGATGAAATCGCCGGGCAGACGAACTTGCTGGCGCTGAATGCAGCGATCGAGGCGGCGCGTGCCGGGGAGCAGGGGCGAGGGTTCGCTGTGGTCGCCGACAGCGTCCGGGCGCTGGCCGAGCGGTCTTCGGCGGCGACGAAGGAGATTGCGGCGCTGGTGGCGCGGGTCCAGTCGGGGACGCAGGAGGCCGTCGCGGCGATGAACGAGGGGGTGGCGCAGGCGGAGGAGGGGCGGACCGTCTCGGCGCGGGCCGGGGAATCGCTGCAGGCGATCATCGAGGCGGTGCGGGGTTCGACGGAGCAGATGCTGCGGATTGCGGAGGAGATTGGCGGGCTGCGGGCGGGTGCAGAGCGGATTGTGGCTGCGGCGACGACGATTGCGGAGGTGGCAGAGCAGTCGGCGACGCGGGCGGCGGAAACGGCGCGGGCCGGGGCTTCGCTGCGGAGCGCCGTGCTGCAGGTCGCGGCGACGAGCGAGGAGAACTCGGCCGCGGCGGAGGAAGTCGCGGCATCGACGTCGGAGCTGACGACGAACGCGCAACGGCTGGCCGAGACGGCGAAGACGATGCGGCAGCTGGTCGAGGACCTCCGCGGGACGTCGGGACGGTTCGCGTGGGACCGGCGGAAGGTAAACCTGCCGGTGGCAGTGGACCGGCGGAAGCGGCCGGCGGCGTGACCGCCCGGCAGCCCGGGCCTGACGACCCGGGCGGGCTCGGGTAAGGTACGGTGCGTGGGACGGCGGAGTGCGCGAAAGGCTGAACGCCGACGCCAGCGGCGGACCGGGGGCTGGCGGGAGGAGTGGACGGGGCGTCCACCAGGGGACCCGGCATCCTGGGGCACGCATCCCGGGCTGCCGGGCTCGTACGCTGATTTCGACCGGGGCGCCCGGTGGCCGGGCAGCTCGCGGGAGGGCTGGGAACTTCCGTACGTGCCCGGGAGCGGCCGGACGAGCGGCCCGGCGCCGACCTGCGGGGGATGCCGGGAGTTCGTGGAGGACGGCGAGCTGGGCCGGGGAACGTGCCTTCACCCGGGAAGCGGGGTGCTGCACCCGTGGACGGACACGGCGGGGTGTGAATTCTGGAGCCGGGGCGGCCGGGCGTAGGCGGCCGGGGGAGGAGGTTCGACCACAAGATTTTGTGGTCGGGTGTTGACATCGTGCCACATCTTGGGGCAGTATCCGCGGTGCGCCGCGCCGCCGGAAGGGAATTGCGCAGGCGCGTACACCGGTAAGGAGTTGCCGAGGAGTGCGCTGTCCCTACTGCCACTACCGGGATTCGAAGGTGACGGACAGCCGGTCGACGGACGACGGCATCCGGCGGCGGCGGCAGTGTATCCGCTGTGGTGAGCGGTTCACGACGGTGGAGCTGGTACAGCTCACGACCGTCCAGGTGGTGAAGCGGGACGGGCGGCGGGAGGAGTTTTCACGGGAGAAGCTGCTGCGGGGCCTGCGGGCGGCGTGTGCGAAGCGAAACATCTCCGTGGGGCAGCTCGAGGGGATCGTGGCGGAGATTGAGGCGAAGGTGCTGGCGGATGGCCGGGCCGAGGTGCCATCGCAGGTCGTGGGAGAACTTGCGATGGACGCGCTCCGGAAGCTGGACCACATCGCCTACATCCGGTTTGCGTCGGTGTACCGGTCATTCGCGGACATCGAGTCGCTGAAGGAGGCCGTGGAGCAGCTGGAGCAGGGGCGGGTGCCGACATTCGAGGAGCGGTCGATGCAGCTTTCGCTGCCGGAGCCGGCACCGACCGACCTGCGCGCGGCGCGGGTCCAGCGTGAAGCGCCCGGTGCGCTGGCGGAATCGGCACGGTAGCGCCGTGAAAATCTGGGAGCTCCACGCGAGCCTGGGCCATGCGCGCATCCGGACGACCCCGGACGGGGACGCCGACGTGGGCGGGCTGCTGCTCTCGGAGAAGGCGTATCTGCTCGTGATGCGCGTGATGCGCCCGCAGGAGCTGGCACGGCTGGTGGAGGCTGAAGGCCCGGCGATGGCGGCCGAATGGCTGGTCGCCCGGCTCGCGGGCGAAGGGCTCGACGACACCGGCCGCGGGCTGGCGATAGGCCGGACGCGGCTGGGGGAGCCGATTCTCCGGCGGAACGACGAGGCGCCGCTGGCGGAGGCGGGGCGCTGGCAGGGCTAGACGGATAGAACATATATTCGTAATCTACGGCCCCTGCCCCCGCCGGGGCCGAACACAGGAGGAAGGCCATGGTCACGACGACGCACGATCTCCCGGGGCTGGGCGGCGATTTTCGCCCGGCTGCGCTTTCGCACAACGCGAAGGTGGTGATTGAACGCCGCATCGCGAAGCGGAACGAGCAGGGCGATGCCGTGGAGACGCCGGATGAGGTGTTCCGGCGGGTTGCACGGAACCTGGCGGAGGCTGAGGTCCGCTTCGGGGGGACGGAGCAGGACCGGGCCGCGGCGGAGGAGTCGTTCTACCGGCTGATGGCGTCGCTGGACTTCCTCCCGAATTCGCCGACGCTGGTGAACGCGGGGCGGGAGCTGCAGCAGCTTTCGGCGTGCTTCGTGCTGCCGGTGCCTGACTCGATCGAGGGGATTTTCGAAGCGATCAAGCAGACGGCGATCATCCATAAGTCCGGCGGCGGGACCGGGTTTGCGTTTTCGCGGCTGCGGCCGGCGAACGCGAAGGTGAAGACGACGATGGGGGTGGCGAGCGGGCCGGTGTCGTTCATGAAGGTGTTCGATGCGGCGACGGAGGCGATCAAGCAGGGGGGTACTCGGCGCGGCGCGAACATGGGCATCCTCCGCGTCGACCACCCGGACATCGATGAATTCATCGAGATGAAAGCGGACATGACGACGCTGACGAACTTCAACATCAGCGTGGCGGTGACGGAAGCCTTCATGGAGGCGCTGGAGCGGGGGACGGCGTACGACATCATCGACCCGCAGACGGGCTCGCCGGTGGGCAAGCGGGACGCCCGGGAGGTGTGGGAGAAGATGGTGCGGAACGCCTGGAAGAATGGCGACCCGGGGGTGGTGTTCATCGACCGGATCAACGCGAGCCGGGCGAACCCCGTGCCGAAGCGGGGGCCGATCGAATCGACGAACCCGTGCGGCGAGCAGCCGCTCTACCCGCACGACTCGTGCAACCTCGGCTCGATCAACCTGAAGAACTTCACGGTCGGTGAGCCGGGCGCGAAGCGTGTGGACTTCGACCGGCTCCGGACGACGGTCTGGCGGTGTGTCCACATGCTGGACAACGTGATTGAGATGAATGCGTACCCGATCCCGCAGATTGCGGAGACGACGCATGCGATCCGGCGGATTGGGCTGGGGGTGATGGGCTGGGCGGACATGCTCATCGACCTGCGCATCCCGTACAACTCGGAGGCGGCGCTGCAGCTGGCACGGGAGGTGATGGGGTTCATCCAGAAAGAGGCGGACGCGGCGAGCGAGCAGCTGGCGCGGGTTCGGGGGAACTTCCCGGACTGGGCGGATTCGATCTACGGGCCGAAGGGGCCGGAAGGGCCGCGGCCGATGCGGAATGCGACGCGGACGACGATTGCGCCGACGGGGACGCTGAGCATCATCGCGAACTGCTCGGGCGGGATTGAGCCGGTGTTTGCTCTGGCCTTCATCCGGTCGCACTACCTGGACAAGGACGACCCGACGAAGCGGACGGAGCTGACCGAGGTGAACGAGCAGTTCGAGGCGGTAGCGCGGGCCGAGGGGTTCTACAGCGAGGAGCTGATGCGGTTCCTGGCGGAGGGAGGCCACCTGGCCGAGCGGCCGGAGGTGCCGCAGTGGGTGAAGGAGGTGTTCGTGACGGCGCACGAGATTGCTCCGGAGTGGCACGTGCGGATGCAGGCCGCGTTCCAGCAGTTCACCGACAACGCGGTATCGAAGACGATCAATTTCCCGAACTCGGCGACGGTCGATGACGTGCGGATTTCGTACGAGCTGGCGTACCGGACGGGGTGCAAGGGCATCACGATTTACCGGGACGGCTCGCGCGAGTTCCAGGTGCTGAAGCACGCTGAGAAGTCAGATGCCGAGAAGGCGGTGGAGGCGGCGCAGGCGATCGTGGCGCAGGCCTCCGGCCCTGTTCGGCGCCGGCTGCCGGATGAGCGCCAGGCGATTACGCACAAGTTCCGGGTCGGCGAACAGGAAGGGTATATGACAGTCGGCCTGTTCGAGGACGGGACGCCGGGGGAGGTGTTCATCAATGTTTCGAAGCAGGGTTCGACGGTCTCGGGGCTGATGGATACGGTGGCGATGCTGACGAGCTACGCGCTCCAGTACGGCGTGCCGCTTTCGGAGCTGGCATCGAAGCTGAAGAACACGCGGTTCGAACCCAGCGGACCGACGAGCAACAAGGAGATCCCGATCGCGACGAGCATCGTGGATTACGTGTTCCGCTGGCTGGAGCTGAAGTTCAGCGGCTCGAAGGCGGGGGCGCAGCCGGCGCTGATTCCACCGGACCTGGTGGTGGAGAGCACCGGTGCGAGCGTGGCGGCGAAACTGCACAGCGATGCGGTGGCGAGCGGGGTAGGCTGCCCGGAGTGCGGCGCGGTGCTGTACTACGCCGAGGGCTGCCTCGTCTGCCACAACTGCTTCTACAACAAGTGCGGCTGAGCTGACGTTCGGACCCGGACGACTGGTGGGGGCGCGGGAATCCCGCGCCCCTTTTTTCGCGTTCGACAGCAGGGCCGAGGGGGCGCCACAATCGGGGTATGGGGTTCTATTACGGACCGGGCTCGCCGCAGGATGACCCGCCGCCGGGCTCGTGGAAAGAGACGTTCCTCATCATCTGGGTGGTGTTCAAGACGCTGGCGCTGCCCCTGGGGCTGCTGTTCGGGGCTATCCTGGGGTTCGTCCTCTTGCTCTGGGCATTCCTGACCTCGGCTCTTTTGGGGCTGGCGCTGCTCGGGCTCATCGTGGCTGCCGTGGTGGCGCGGGGCATCTGGGAAGCGCGGCATCCGCCGGACGTGCCGTGACGGCGCAGATGACCTCGGTGGCGGAGCGAGTGGCGGCGGTTCGGCGGCGGATGGAGCTGGCGTGCGAGCGGGCGGGGCGGGACCCTGCGGGGGTGCGGCTCATCGCGGTGAGCAAGGCGTTCGGGCCTGGCGCGGTGGCGGAAGCGCTCGCTGCTGGGGTGACGGATTTCGGTGAGAACCGGGTGCAGGAGGCGCTGCCGAAAATTGCGGCGGCTGCGGAGCTGGCTGCGGCACGCGGGCTGCCGGCGGCGCGCTGGCATATGGTCGGGCACCTGCAATCGAACAAGGCGCGGGCCGCGGCGGGGGCCTTTGCTATACTCCACGGCATCGATTCCATCCGCCTCCTCGACGTTTTGGAACGCGCCGGCGGTAACCAGCCGGTGCGGGTGCTGCTCGAGGTGAACGTGGCGGGGGAGCCGACGAAGTACGGTTTTGCCCCAGGCGACGTCGGCGCCGCCGTGGCCTATGCGGGCAGGCTCACCAGGGTGCGGGTCGAAGGGCTCATGACGGTGGCGCCGGCGGTGCGCGACCCTGAAGAGGCGCGGCCGGTGTTCCGCGAGCTGGGACGGCTGGCCCGGCAGCACGGACTGCGGGAGCTCTCCATGGGTATGACCGGGGACTTCGAGGTCGCCATCGAAGAGGGGGCCACGATGGTCCGGGTTGGACGGGCAATTTTCGGAGAACGCGCATGAAGGTGGTCATCGTCGGGGGCGGCGTGATGGGCGAGGCGATCCTCGCGGGGGCGCTGGACCGCGGGATTTTCGCGCCGGGAGACGTCACGGTGGTGGAGAAGGTGGACGCCCGGCGGACCCAGCTGCGGGCGGCCTACGGCATCGAGGCGACCGCTGATTTCGGGCCGATGGGCGATGCGGGGCTGGTAGTCCTGGCGGTGAAACCGCAGGAGCTGGCGACGGTCAAGGGGCGGGTGCGACCGGGGGCGCTCATCGTGTCGATCATGGCGGGAGTGCGGATAGCGACGATCCAGGCGGCGTTCGACCACCCGTTCATCGTGCGTGCGATGCCGAATACGCCGGCCGCGATCCGGGCAGGGATGACGGCATGGACGGCGGCGCCGCCCGTGACGGTTGAGCAGCGGAGCATCGCGCGGCAGCTGCTGGGGGCGGTCGGCCGGGAGGTGTACGTGGACGACGAGCGGAAGGTCGACATGGCGACGGCGGTCAGCGGGAGCGGGCCGGCCTATGTATTCCTTTTCATCGAGGCGCTCATCGAGGGTGCGGTGGCGGTCGGGCTGCCGCGGGTGCAGGCGGAGGAGCTGGTGGTGCAAACGGTGCTGGGTGCGGCGCAGTATGCGCAGGAGAGCGGGAAGAGCGCCGCGGAGCTGCGGGCGATGGTCACCTCCCCGGCAGGGACGACGGCGGCGGGCCTGCTGGAGCTGGAGAAGGGGGCGCTGCGGGCCTCGGTCATCGAAGCTGTGCGGGCGGCGTTTGCGCGGGCGGTGGAGCTGGGAGGGCCGGCGTGAACCCTGCTATCGCGCAGCTGTTCACGCTTTTCCTGTGGCTGCTGATCCTGGCGGTCTTCCTGAGGTCGCTGTTGAGCTGGTTCCCGATCAACCAGGATAACGAGGCTGCGCGGCTGCTCTACCGGATTACGGAGCCGCTGCTGGAGCCGGTGCGGCGGGTGCTGCCGCGAGCGGGATTCATCGACTTTTCCGGTATGGTGGTGATCATCCTGCTGTACGTGATGATCTCGGTCGTGCAGCGGGCTGCTGCACAGTAATGACGGGGGCTTCACCGGCCGATCTGGTAAGCTGAGGGAAGCGATGCCGGGGGTCGTGCCATCAATCCGTACGTTGCTCAGCTGACGTTTACCTGGCTGAACATTTTGACCTGGGCGATCATCGCGCGGGCATTGCTCAGCTGGCTGCCCGTGGACCAGGGGAGTCCGCTGTACCAGCTGCTGTTCCGGGTGACGGAGCCGATCATCGACCCGTTCCGGCGGGTGATGCCGCGGGCCGGGATGATCGACCTGTCGCCGATGATGGCGATCCTGGCGCTGCTCGTGATGCAGCAGCTGGTGGCGATGCTGGTGGCGCCGGCCTGACCGCGGGGCCCTTCCTGGGGCCCGCGGGGCACTCGATCCGAGCGGACGGCAGTGTGACACTTTGACTGTGAGCAGCGCGATCGAAGCGCGGGACGTGCGGCGGAGCTATGGTGAGCGCGCCGCGCTGGACGGGTTCACGCTGGACGTGCCGACGGGTTCGGTCTTCGGGGTGCTCGGGCCGAATGGGAGCGGGAAGAGTACGTTCGTCGCGCTGGTCGCGGGGGCCGAACGGCCACCGGGCGGGAGGCTGACCATCCTTGGCGAGGTGCCGCACCCGCGGCTGCGGGCGCGGGTCGGGACGGTGTTCCAGGAGAATGCTTCGGACCCGCTGATGAGCCCGCGGGAGTACCTGCTATTCGCTGCGACGCTGTTCGGGATGGGCGGGGCCGCGACGCGCCGCCGGGCGGAGGAGCTGCTGGAACGGTTCGGGCTCGCCAGCCGCGCGAAGGACCCGATCAGCACGCTCTCAGGCGGGATGCGGCGGCGGCTCGAGGCGGCCCGCGCGCTGCTGCACCGGCCGGAGCTGCTCCTGCTGGATGAGCCGACGACGGGGGTGGACCCTGAGGAACGGCGGCTCCTGTGGGAGACGGTGCGTGCCGAGCGGGGGGGCGCAACGGTGCTGCTGGCGACGAACGACCTGCACGAAGCGGATGAGGTGTGCGACCTCGTTGCGTTCGTGGAGGCGGGGCGGGTGGTGGCCTCCGGGGCGCCGGCGGAACTGAAGCGGGACCTGCGCCGGCAAACGGTGCGGGTGGAGCTGACGGAGGCCGACCCGGGCATCGTGGAGCGCATCGCGGCGGAGGCCGGGCCCGGGAGGGTCACGGCGCTCGATGGCGAGCTCGTGGTGATGACCGACGACGCTGCTGCACTCGTTCCGCGGCTGTTCGCGGCGGCGGGGCCAGCGATCCGGGGGCTGCGCATCGAAGACGCGTCGCTCGAGGATGCCTACTTCCAGTACATCCAGCGGCGGGCGGAGGCGGTACGGTGAGCGGCGCGCGGGTGGCGGCAGCGATTGCGCTGCGGGACCTGAAGGGGGTGGCGAAGGCGCGGTCGCAGCTGTATTCGTCGGTGCTGACGCCGCTGCTTTTTCTCGTGTTCCTGGGCAACGGGGTATCGCACGGGCTGGAACCGGCCGCGCTACCGGCTGGGAACTTCACGGCGTACCTGGTGGCGGGGACGGTGGTGATGACGTCGGTGTTTTCATCGACGTTTTCTTCGGCGTCGTACTACCGGGACCGGGACACCGGGTTTCTGCGGCTGCTGCTGTCGAGCCCGCATTCGCCGCGGACGGTGATGCTGGGGAAATCGCTGGCGGCGATGATTATCGGCGCGCTGCAGGCCGCGGTCGTGCTGGGGGTGGCTGCGCCGTTTGTGGATTTCGGCTGGCAGTACGGGGTCGGGGGAGGGATTGGGCTGGCGCTGCTGACGGTGGTCCTGCTGAACCTGATGCTGACGGGCCTGGCGCAGGCGCTTGCGACGCGGGTGCAGTCGATGCAGGGGTTCCACCTGGTGATGAACCTGGCGCTGTTTCCGCTGCTCTTCTTTTCGGGGGCGTTTTTCCCGGTGGAGGGGCTGCCGGCCTGGATGAAGGTGCTGGCGTACGTGAATCCGCTGACCTACGCGGTGGATGGGCTGCAGCTGGCCACCTATGCGACGGGCAGCGGGGGTTTTATCGGGTACAGCGTCGACTTCGCCGTGCTGGGCGTCCTGGGAGCAGCGGTGTACGCGCTGGGTTTGAGCCGTGTGCCGAAGCTGACCTATTCGGGCGAGTAGGGGCAATTCCCAAGGGGGATGGCCGGGGGTCGCCTGCCGGGCCGACGCCGGGCAGACACCAAGCGGGGACGATGCGATGCATCGTCCCCGTTATCAAAGGGCTGCGGCCGATGGTCAGGACGCGAGTGCGGCGCGGGCCTGGTCGGCAAGCTTCGCGAAGGCATCGGGCCGGGTGACGGCGAGGTCGGCGAGCATCTTCCGGTCGAGGTCGACGCCTGCCTTTTTGAGGCCGCTGATGAAGCGGCTGTAGGTGAGGCCGTTGAGGCGGGCGGCGGCGTTGATGCGGACGATCCAGAGTTCACGGAAGTCGCCCTTGCGGTCACGCCGATTCTCGTAGCTGTAGCGCAGCGCGTGGAGCATGCTCTCGTTCGCGCGGCGGAAGAGGCGGTGACGCTGACCTGCGTGGCCCTTCGTGAGGGCGAGGACTTTTTTGTGTCGACGGTGGGCGGTGACGCCCCGTTTGACGCGGCTCATGGGTCGTTGCTCCGGGTGGTGCGGGTCAGCCCTGGCCGGCGAGGAGCCGGCGGACGAGCCTGGTATGCGAGCCGGCGAGCTCGACGGTGCGGCTGTAGAGGGCGTTGACGGGGCCGCGCTTCTTCCGGCGGAAGTTGTTGCGGCTGCCGTACATGCGCATGATCTTGCCGCCGCCGGTTACGCGGAAGCGGGCGGCGGCGCCTTTGTGGGTCTTGAGCTTGGGCATCGGTTACTCCTCGTCGGCGTCTTCGCCGTCATCGTCATCGATTTCGTGGTCGTCGTCGCTGACGACCGGTGCGGCGGCAGCTGCGGCGGCGATTGCTGCTTCTTCTTCGTCGTCGGGTTTTGCTGCGGCGGCGGTTTGCTGCGCGGCGGCTTTGGCCAGGGCCGCGATTTTCTTTTTGTCTGGCGCGAGGATGACGGTCATGTGGCGGCCTTCGAGCGTGGCCTCTTTTTCGACGGTCGCGATGTGTTCGAGGCTTTTTACGACGCGGTCGATGAGAGCCTTGCCGATTTGGGGGTGGGTGATTTCGCGGCCGCGGAACATGACCGTGACCTTGACCTTATCGCCCTCCTTGAGGAGCTTGGCGGCGGTCCGCGTTTTGAAATCGATGTCGTGGTCATCGATTTTCGGCTTCATGCGGACTTCGCGAAGCTGGACGTTTTGCTGGTGTTTGCGTGCCTCGCGTTCTTTCTTCGATTGTTCGTATTTAAAGCGGCCGAAATCCATGAGCCGGGCGACGGGCGGGCTCGCCTGGGCAGCGACCTCGACGAGGTCAACGTCGCGCTGGCGGGCCATCGCGAGCGCCTCGGAGGTTTTGACGATGCCGATCTGGCGGCCCTCTTCGTCGATCAGGCGGACTTCCGGAACGCGGATGCGCTCGTTGATCCGTGGCTCCGGCGGTGCCGGCCGTGGTGGAACCTTAGGTCGTCTCCTCAAACTGCTCCCCGCAAGAGATTGAAACAGCTTCACATGCTAGCAAGGAAGGCGTGTTCTGTATATCCGGTAACGATGGGACGGCCTAGGATGGGGCGGGAATGAGCCAGCGCGTGACGACGGCAGTAATCCTGGCGGCGGGGCTGGGCACCCGCATGCTGCCGGCGACGAAGGCGGTGCCGAAGGAGATGCTGCCGGTGGTGGACCGGCCGCTGATCGATTACTGCGTGGATGAGGCGGTGGCGGCCGGTATCACGCGGGTCGTGTTCGTCATCGCCGAGGGGAAGGAGTCGATCCTGGAGCACTTCCGGGCGGGGGCACGCGTGGAGACGGCGCTGCGGGAGACGGGGAACCAGGCGCTGGCGGATTCCCTGGCGGCGATTGCGGCGAAGGCGGAGTTCCACGCGGTCTACCAGCCGAAGCAGCTGGGCATCGCGCATGCGGTGGCGTGTGCGCGGGAGTTCGTGGAAGGGGAGCCGTTCGCGCTTTTGTTCCCGGACGATGTGATCCTCGGGGAGCGGTCGTGTACGGCGCAGCTGGTGGAGGCGTACGAGAAGACGGGCGGCACGGTGATTGCGGTGGAGGAGGTGGGGGATGCGGATGTATCGCAATACGGGATCGTGGAGCCGGCCGATGAGGCGAACCCGGCGCGGCTCCGGCGGGTGGTGGAGAAGCCGCGGCTCGAGGAAGCGCCGTCTCGGCTGGGGATCGTGGGCCGGTACGTGCTGGGAGCGACTATCTTGCGGCACATCGACGAGACGCCGCCGGGGCGGAATGGCGAGCGGCAAATTACGGATGCGATAGCGCGGCAGATTGCGGCGGGTGAACCGGTCTCAGCGCTGAGGTTCGAGGGGCGGCGGTTCGACACGGGCCGACCGCTGGGGTACATCGTGGCGAACGTTGCGGCGGCGATGCGGCGGCCGGACCTGGCACCAGCGCTGCGAGAGCGACTCGCGCCGCTGCTCGGGGGGGAGTGCTGATGCGCGTCCTGAGCATTTCGTTTCCGCTGCCGAACGTGGCAGTTGATAACTACAATCCGGTGACGGCCCCCAACTACAACGACTATGACGCGCTGATTATCGACCCGGCGGGCATCGACCGGGTGGTGCGGGAGCTGGTGGAGGAGGGGAAGGAGTACGAAGCGTTCGATGGCCGGCCGGTGCTGAACATCCCGGGGTCGGCGACGGCGGCAGGGCTGGCCGACCAGCTGCGTCGTCGGCAGGAGGAGACGCGGCGCCTCCTGGAGGCGGGGGGCCTGGTCGTCGTCCTCGGGCGGCCTGATGCGTTCCAGGGCGGGGTGGTCGGCTTCGAAGGGTGCGACCGGTATCACTGGCTGCCGGCGCCGGCGGGGATGAGCTGGTCGGCTCCGTGGCTGCGGGCCGGGGAAGGGAAGACGGTTCGGATTGCGGACGAATATCACCCGATGAGCGCGGTGCTCCGGGAGTTCCGGAATGAGGTGGCCTGGCGCGCCTGGTTCGACGACCGGCAGGCGGAGTTTCGCCGACACGGGCGGGTGATTGCGCTCGGGGGCTCGGGGGTGCCGGTTGGGGCGGAGTTCGAGGTGCTCGGCGGGCGGGTGGTGTTCATCCCGGTGGTGATGGAGTCGTACGGGGCGCAGCGGTCGCAGCTGGCGCAGGCGCTGGTGGATGCCTGCCGGCAGCTGGGCGGGCTGGGGGGCCGGGAGGAGCCGCCCTACTGGGTGCGGGGGGTGGCGGTTCCCGGGCTGGAGCAGGTGGAGGCCGAGCTGGAGGAGGCGGAGGCGGCGGCGGCGGAAGTGCGGAGCCGCCTGGAAGCGGTGCGGGAGCGGCACGATGCGCTCGCGCGGCACCGGGAGCTGCTCTGGCAGAGCGGCGCCGGCTTTCGGGAGGCGGTGACGGCAGCGCTGCAGGCGCTCGGCTTCGCCATCGTCTCCGGGCCGGGCGAGCCGGTCGCTGTGCGGTCAGAGGAGACCGTCGCCTTCGTCGAAGCGGAGAGCGTGCCCGGGCAGGTGGTCGAGTGGCCGTACATCCGGCTGCAGCGACGAATCGAGGCAGAGCTGCTTGCCGGGCGGTCGGCGCCGAAGGGGCTCGTCATCGCCAACGGTTTCCGGGAGCGGGACCCGGAGCAGCGGGAGCAGGAGTTGAGCGAGCCGCTGGTGCGGGCGTGTGAGAACTACCGGTACGCGCTGGTGACGGGCCGGACGCTGTTCGAGCTCGTGCGGCGAGCGCTCGGCGGGGCGGATGAGGCGACGATGCTGGGGGTTCGGCGGCGTTTGCTGCAAGGGGCGGGGCTGCTGGCGGCCGAGCGGCTGCTCGGGCTGGAAGGTGAGGCGGCGCCGGAACGCGGGCCGATCTTTTAGACTTGGTCGGGCAGAGCAGATTCCTGAGGGGGCCGCACATGAAGGCGATTCTCGACTGCGACCCGGGCCATGATGATGCGGTCGCGATGGTCCTGGCGGCGCGGCATTTCGACCTGCTCGGTGTGACGACGGTCGGCGGCAACGCGCCGCTCTGGCGGGTGACCGAAAATGCGCTGAAAGTGCTCGAGCTCATCGGGCGGGCGGAGGTGCCGGTGGCGGCGGGTGCGGCCGGGCCGCTGATGGGTGAGCTGCCGCGTGCCGGGGCGCGGGTTCACGGGGAGACGGGGCTGGATGGAGCAGAGCTGCCGAGGCCGAGCCGAACGGTGGTTCCCCGGCATGGTGTGGAGTTCCTGGTCGAGACGGTGATGGCGAACCCGGGCACGGTGGTGATTGCGACGGGACCGCTGACGAATATTGCATTGGCGATGCGGGTGGAGCCGCGGTTTGCGCGGAGCGTGGCGCGGCTGAGCATCATGGGCGGTTCGACGACGTGGGGGAACGTGACGGCGGCGGCGGAATTCAACGCGTGGGCGGACCCGGAGGCAGCGCGGATTGTCTTCACTTCCGGGGCGAGGCTGACGATGTGCGGGCTGGACCTGACGCGACAGGCTGCGGTGGATGCTGACGCCATCGCGCGGTTCCGCAGGGTGGGGACGCGAACCGCGGGGGTCGTTGCGGACCTGCTGGAGTACTATCGCGCGGCAACGGAACGGGTCACGGGGGCGGCGGCGGTGCCGCTGCACGACCCGTGTGCGGTAGCAGCGCTCTGCGCGCCGGAGCTGTTCGAGTTCGCATTCGCCCGCGTGGACGTCGAGACGCGGGGCGACCTGACGCGGGGGATGACGGTGATGGACCGGCGGACGTTGACGGCGGATGAGCCGACGCGGGAGACGAACTGCCGCGTCGCGACGCGGGTCGACCGGGAGCGCCTGTTCGAGCTGGTGGCCGAAGCCCTGGCGGCGTGCCCTTGAGCGGGGGTTACCGGCTGCCGGAGGTTTCGGGGAAGGTGACGCAGGTAGTGGTGCTTTCGATGCCCTCGATGGCGCGGATATGGCGCGAGATGACGGTGGGGACATCGGTGAGGGTGGGGACTTCGACGACGGCGACGATGTCGTAGGGCCCCATGACCTGGTAGACCTCGGAGATGCCTTCGACGGCGCGGAGTTTTTCGAAGACTTCGACGGTCTTCGCGGGGTCGACGACGATGAGGACGAAGGCCTTGATCACGGGCTGGCTCCCGGGGGTTCGGCGGCGTGCCGGGTTGACAGGATGGTACTCCCGCGGCGTTTCGAACGGGTTACGGGGGCCGCCCACGGTCAGTGGGCGACCCCCGCGCTGGGCGGGCGGAGTATCGAACGGTCAGGCCTTGCGGAGGGTGACGCAGGTCTGCTTGTGTATTGCCTGGCCGGAGAGGGGGTCGGCGCGAGTAGGGCGGAGGCCGGCGTCGGCGGTGCCGCGGCCGACGGCGTTGCGGCCCCCGGCCCAGTGGCCGAAGCCGTGCTGGAGGCCGACGACTTCGGGGTGCATGCGACGGGTGGCCTTGATTTTGCCGCGGGTGGAGCCGTAGGGCGACTCGATGATGACCTCGTCGCCGTCTTTGAGACCGAATCGGGCGGCAGTGTCGGGGTGGATGATGAGGGGGTTTTCGGACTTGAGGTGGAGCAGCCAGGGGTTGTTGAAGGTGCGGGAGTGGGTGTGGCTGGCCTCCTTCCAGTTGATGAGATAGAGGGGGTACTGCTCGTCGGGCTGCCAGTCGCGCGGGACGTAGACGGGGAGGGGGTCGACGGGGTTGCCGAGGGCATCGACTTTGCCTTCGAGGGACTTCGCGTAGAACTCGACGCGGCGCGAGGGCGTGTTGAAGCCTTTGCGTACGGCGCCGTCGACGACGACGCCGATGGGCTTGCCACCGGCCTGTGGGGGTTTGTCGTAGACGACGGTGCCGTTAGCGGCGCGGTCGCCGTCGTAGAAGGCGCCGGTGAGCTGGTCGGCGGGGATGGTGTCGGCGTATTTGCGGTAGCGGGTGCCTTTGCGGTCGACCCAGACGGCGCCGGGGAGTTTTTTGAATTCTTCGAGGGTGATGCCCGGGGAGCCGCCTTTGAGCTCGGCGGAGAGGTATTCCTCATACCAGGCGGTCAGGTCTTCGACGGGCTGGCCGGAGATGGCGCCGATGCGGAAGAACTCTTTGCCGGATTTGTCTTTCAGGCCGAGGCGGCGGCCGAGGGCAGCGACGGTTTCGTACTCGGCGGGCTGGCCGAAGAGGGGTTTGACGACGGGCTGGCGGAGGCCGATGGCCGGCCAGGTGACCCAGTGGGCGTTGATGTCGTAGCGCTCGAGGTAGACGGTGCCGGGGAGGACGTAGTCAGCGAGCATGGCGGTCTCGCTGAGCATGGTATCGATGACGACCAGGGTTTCGAGTTTTGCGAGGGCTTTTGCGACGGTCTGGCTGCCGGGGACCGCCATCATGGGGTTCTGGAAGACGATGACGCCGATTTTCGGCTTGTAGGGGCCTTTGTCTTCGGCGAGGTTGACGAAGCTCTGGGCGTAGATGCCGGAGGAGTGGGAGAGCGGGTATTTGGAGCGTTCGTCGAAGCGCGGCTGCTTGAGGGTTTCGGCGGCGGTGTCGTCGGGTTGGGGGGCGTTGTGCTTCGTTTTGGCCTTGTCGGGATTGATCATGCCGCCGGGGGCATCGATGGTGCCGATGAGGGCGTTGAGGAGACCGATGGCGCGGCCGCCCTGGACGCCGTTGGAGTGCTGGCCGGGGCCGCTCCAGACATCGACGAGGGCAGGTTTGGTGGTTGCGAGTTCACGTGCGAGGCGCTCGGTGGTTGCAGCCGGGATGGAGGTGATGGTCTCGGCCCAGGCGGGTGTTTTGTCTTTGACGTAGTCGGCGAAGCGGTCGAAGCCGACGGTCCATTTTTCGACGAACTCGCGGTCATAGAGGCGGTCGCGAATGATGACGTGGGCGAGGGCGAGGGCGAAGGCGCCATCGGTGCCGGGGCGGATGGGGACCCACTCCTGGGCCTTGGCGGCGGTGTCGGAAAGGTAGGGGTCGACGACGACGAGGCGGGCGCCGTGTTCGATGGCGCGGGTGATGATGCGGGGGAGGTGGACCCACTTGATGGCGGAGGTGGGGTTCCAGCCGAAGAGCATGATGTATTTGGACTGGATGAAGTCGGCGAGGGGACGGTCGTCGCCGAGGATGGTGCGGAAGGAGGCTTTGCGGGAGACGTCGCAGAGGTTGGCGTGGTTGGAGTAGTTGGGGGTGCCGAAGAGGGTGCAGAAGTCCATCTGGGGGTGGGTGAAGGAGTGGTCTTCACTGAACCAGATGAGCTTGTGGGCCTCTCCGCTGTCGCGGAGGGCTTTGAGTTTTGCGGCGATTTCGTCGAGGGCCTGGTCCCAGGAGATTTCCTGCCACCTGGGGTCGGCGCCGATGGATTTATCGGGGTTGGTGCGCTTGAGGGGGGTTTTGACGCGGTCCGGGTCGTAGAGGGCCATGACGCCGGCGTTGCCCTTGGGGCAGATGACGGCGCCTTCTTTGCAGCCGTGCTCGTCGGTATAGCCGTCGAACCAGTCGGTGGAGATGTTGGTGTAGTTGTTGGGGTTCCAGTTATTGGGTTCGATTTTTTCGACGATACCGTCGACGACGTGGACCATGATGCCGCACTGGCCGCCGCACATGTTGCAGCAGGAGGGGACCCACTGGCCGGCGTCGCGGCCCCATCGTTGGAGGCCGGCGGCGTTGACGCGGAGGTCGTGCTCGCCGGAGCGGGTGCCGAGGCCGGAGACCGCGGCGGCTGCGGCGACCCCGGTGGCGGCGCCTCCGCCGAGTTTGAAGAGCCGGCGGCGGGTGATTTTCTGGGCGTCGGACTCAGGCATGTGCGATTTCCTCCGGGGTGGATTCTTCGGGGCGGGGAAGGAACCATTCACCGATGCCGAACAGGATGAGGCCGATGCCGACGAGGCCGGCGGTGAAGGTGAACTCCATGAGGCTGGGGACGTAGTCGGTGCTGATGCGGGTGGAGTTGAATGCTTCGGTGATGCCCTCGAGCTGCTCGTCGGCAAGGCCGGGGATGACGATGTTGAGGCGCACAGCGAGGAAGCCGATGGCGATGAGGCCGCAGGCGGCAGCGACGATGGCGGGGTTGCGCCTGGTTTGCGGGAGTGCGAGGAGGGCGATGGGGATGAGCGTCCCGATGCCGAGCTGCCAGAACCAGAAGACCCACCAGTAGGGGCCGCCGTAGATGAGGCGGAGGTTGGCGACGCGGTCGGGTTCGTGGCCGTAGAAGCCGACCAGGGTTTCGGAGATTTGGAGGAGGACGTCGAAGAGGAGGAGCCCGAGGACGAGGGTGCCGAGGGCGAGGACGGTGTCGCGGTTGCGCCGGAGACCGTCCTGGAAGATGGCGCTGACGAGGACGAGGAGGGCGGCCCCGCTGGTGAGGGCGCAGACGAGGAACAGGATGGGGAAGAGGCCGCCATGCCAGGCAGGGCGAGAGGAGATGACGCCGAAGAGTGACCCGACGCCGCCGTTGAACATGATGGCGAGGGGGATGCCGAAGGTGGCGAGGACGCGGACGACCTGGCGGTCGCTGACGGCGGTCTCGGGGCGGTCGTCGGTGGAGCCGAAGGCGAGGATGCGGTAGAGGCGGCCGCGCCAGCCGGGCTTGCGGGAGCCGACGACGAGGTCGTGGCGCATGACGAACCAGAACTCGAGCAGGAGGAGGATGAAGTAGGCGGAGTAGAGCCAGATCATCCAGGCCATAGGGGAGCGGAAGTTCGGGTAGACGAGGACGTGCCATGCCCGGAACGGGTGGCCGAGGTCAGCGGAGATGGAGAGGAGGGCGAGGACGAGGGTGACGATGGCGGTGAAGAGGGCGAGGCGGCCGATGGATTCGAAGCGCTTGATGTTGAAGACGTAAACGAGCGAGGAGACGAGGAAGGAGCCGGCGCTGAGGCCGATGAAGTAGATGTACGCGGCAACCCAGAGGCCCCAGGGGACGATGCTGCCGTAGTTGGTGTTCCGGTCGGCATTAACCCAGCGGTCGATCCAGGCCCAGCTGCCGACGAGGATGAGGACGGTTCCGAGGGTCCAGAAGGCGCGTTTGAGGGTTTTGTCGGACATGGCTGAGGCCCCTAGAGGAGGTAGTAGACGTTCGGTTCGGTGCCGAGCTCTTCTTTGAGGCGGATGGCCTGGCGCTCTTTGAGGAGCTGGGAGACTTCGCTATCCGGGTCGTTCAGGTCACCGAAGTGGATGGCCTTGCCGGTGCAGGTCTTGGCGCAGGCTGGCCAGCGGCCGGAGGCGCGGTCGTATTCGCCGTTTTCGTCCTGGAGGTGGAGGCAGAAGGTGCACTTCCGGACGTTGCCTTCGGGGGATTTGCCCTTCCCGCGGACACGGAACTGCTTGTACTCGGGTGAAGGGACGGAGGCCCAGGGCGTGTGTTCTTCGACGGCGGGGTAGTCCTCGCCGAAGTCGGAGAAGCGAGCCTGGTAGGGGCAGGCGACGATGCAGTAGCGGCAGCCGATGCAGCGGTCGTAGTCGACGACGACGATGCCGTCCTGGGAGCGTTTGAAGGTGGCGCCGACGGGGCAGACGGGGACGCAGGGCGGGTGTTCGCACTGGAAGCAGGGTTTGGTGAGGAAGAGGGGACGGTCGTCGGGGCGTTCGCCGAGGCCCTGTTCGAGGACGATGGTGTAGGAGACGCCGGGCGGAGTTTTGTTTTCGGCTTTGCAGGCGGCGACGCAGGCATCGCAGCCGACGCAGCGGCGGGTGTCGATGACCATGCCGTAGCGGCGCTTGCGTTTCTTGCCGGGCTCGGCGGCACTCGCAACGTGGAGGAGGGGGGCGAGGCTGGCGCCGCTGGCGAGGGCGGCGGCGAGGGAGACGGCGCCGAGCTTGAGGAGGCGGGCGACGACGTCGCGGCGGGAGACGTCGGGAAGTTCGCCGGCGGGGGCGGGGGTGGAGGGTTCTGTGGCGGCGTCAGGCACGGTGACCTCCCTGTGGTGAAGCGGGCTGGATTGTGACGCTGTTCACGGGGGGAGTTTGACGCTGCCGGCGCCTGGCTCATGCGTCCATCCGGGCCCCTCATCCGGCCCGGATGGACGGAATTTTGTGGAGAACTATCGATGAAATTGATGGCGTCTATTCGCGAAGGCGGAGGACGGCCATGAAGGCTTCCTGGGGGATTTCGACGCTCCCGACGCGTTTCATCTTCTTTTTGCCTTCGGCCTGCTTTTCGAGGAGCTTGCGTTTGCGGGTGACGTCGCCGCCGTAGCACTTGGCGAGGACGTTTTTGCGCATGGCGCGGATGGTTTCGCGGGCGACGATTTTGCCGCCGACGGCGGCCTGGAGCGGGACGTCGAAGAGCTGGCGGGGGATGAGGTCTTTGAGTTTGGTGACGAGGGTTCGGCCGACCTTCTCAGCGTTGGAGGCGTGGGTGATGACGGAGAGCGCATCGACGGGCTGACCGTTGACGAGGATGTCGACTTTGACGAGGCGGGCAGGCCGGTATTCCTTGACCTGGTAATCGAGGCTGGCGTAGCCGGAGGTGGAGCCTTTCAGCTGGTCGTAAAAGTCGACGAGAATCTCGGCCATTGGGACGTCGTACTCGAGGAGGACGCGGGCTTCGCCGGGGGCGAGGTCGTTTTCGGCTTCGAGGAATTCCATGCGGAGGAACTGGCCGCGGCGAGCGGTGACGAGGTCCATGACCTGGCCGATGTAGCGGCTGGGGGTGATGACGTCGATTTTTGCCCAGGGCTCGGAGATGACGGCGATCTTGGAGGGGTCGGGGAGGTCGGCCGGGTTGTCGACGAGGAGTTCTTCGCCGGAGGTGGTCTGGACGCGGTACTCGACGGAGGGCGCGGTGGTGAGCAGCTCGAGGCCGTATTCGCGCTCCAGGCGTTCAACGACGATTTCGAGGTGGAGGAGGCCGAGGAAGCCGCAGCGGAACCCGAAGCCGAGGGCAGCGGAGGATTCGGGTTCGTAGACGAGGGAGGCGTCGTTGAGGACGAGCTTGGCGAGGGCGTCGCGGAGCTCCTGGTACTGGTCGGAGTCGGTGGGGTAGATGCCGGCGAAAACCATGGGCTTGGCGCGGCGGTACCCGGGGAGGGGTTCGGGGGCGGGGTCGTCGGCGTAGGTGATGGTGTCGCCGACGCGGCATTCGGCGACGTCTTTGAGGCCGGTGGCCACGTAGCCGACCTCGCCGGCGGAGAGGCCCTCGAGCGGTTTCATGCCGGGGCTGAAGATGCCGAACTCGAGGGGTTCGAAGACGGCGCCGGTGGACATCAGCTTGAGGTTTCGGCGGCCGCGCATTTCGCCGTCGACGACGCGGACGTGGGCGACGACGCCCTTGTAGGCGTCGTATTTGGAATCGAAGATGAGGGCCTTGAGCGGGGCGTGGGGATTGCCGGAGGGCGGGGGGATGCGCTGGACGATGGCTTCGAGGATACGGTCGACGCCGGTGCCTTCCTTGGCGGAGGCGAGGATGACCTCATCGCGCGAGAAGCCGATGACGCGTTCGAGTTCGGCGGCGACGCGGTCGGGTTCGGCGTGGGGGAGGTCGATTTTGTTCAGGACCGGGATGAGGGTGAGGTCCTGGTTCATGGCGAGGTAGACGTTGGCGAGGGTCTGGGCCTCGATGCCCTGGGACGCGTCGACGACGAGGAGGGCGCCTTCGCAGGCGGCGAGGGAGCGGGAGACTTCGTAGGCGAAGTCGACGTGCCCGGGGGTATCGATGAGGTTGAGTTCGTATTCGAGGCCGTCGCTGGCGCGGTAGAGCATGCGGGCGGCAGCGGCCTTGATGGTGATGCCTTTTTCCCGCTCGAGGTCCATGGAATCGAGGACCTGGTCTGCCATCTCGCGCGCGGAGATGGTGCCGGTGCGCTCGAGGAGGCGGTCGGCGAGGGTCGACTTGCCGTGGTCGATATGCGCGATGATGCAGAAGTTGCGGATGCGGGGCTGGTCCACGGTTCGAGTGTACGCGAGGCGGGACGTAGGGGGCGTGGCGCGGGCGCGGGTAAGGCGGGTTGGTGCTAGCCTTGGCTGGCAGATTCCAGTTCAGCAGGGAGCCCCATGCCTCGGAAGAAGGTCACGATTGTCGGCGCCGGGATGACCGGCGGTGCGATGGCCCAGCGCCTGATCGAGCGCGACATTTGCGATGTGGTGCTGCAGGACGACCCGCAGTTCGCGGGGACGATGCATCACGGGAAGGCGCTGGATGAATCGCAGGCGGCGCCGTGGGAAGGATTTTCGACGCGGATTACGGCGACGGACGGCTGGGAGGAGACGGCGAACAGCGACGTTGTGGTGGTGACGGCGGGGGCACCGCGAAAGCCGGGCATGAGCCGGGAGGAGCTGCTGAACGGCAACGCCGAGATCGTGCGGTCGAAAGTGACGGCGGCGGCGAAGGCTTCGCCGAACGCGGTGATTATCGTCTTTTCGAACCCGATGGACGCGATGTGCCACGTGGCGATGCAGGCGAGCGGCTTCCCGCGGGAGCGGGTCATCGGGCAGGGCGGTGCGCTGGACAGCGCGCGGTACCGGTACTTCATCGCGGCGGAGCTCGGGGTCTCGGTGAACGATGTCCACGGGTACGTGATTGGCGGGCATACGGATACGACGATGGTGCCGGTCGTCTCGCAGACGCGGGTCGGCGGGGTGCCGCTGACGGACTTGCTCCCGGCCGAGAAGGTGCAGGCGATCGTGGCGCGAGCGATGCGGGGCGGTGCAGAGATTGGCGAGCTGTACAAGACGGGCTCGGCCTATTTCGCGCCCTCGGCGGCGACGATTGCGATGGTCGAGGCTATCCTGCTGGACCAGCGGCGGCTGATCCCGTGCTCGGTGTATCACCAGGGGGAGTACGGTATCCGGGATGTGTTCAGCGGGACGGTGTGCCAGCTGGGCGAGGGCGGAATCCAGCGGACGTTCGAGCTTCCGCTGACCGATGAGGAGCGGGCGAAGGTGGTCGCGGCGGCCGAGGCGACGAAGGAGCTGCTGAAGCTGCTCACCTGACGGGTTGGGCGAACGCCGCGGAGGGAGGTGGACGTGTTGCTTTCGGGGCCGGGGTCACAACGGACGCTGGTGCTGGCGTTGTTGTGCGTGGCCTCGTTCGCCGTGGTGTTCAATAACCTGATTATCACGCCGATCCTGCCGGAGATTTCGGAGGATTTCGGGGTGCGAGTGGCGGTGGCAGGGTTGCTGGTGACGGCCTACGCGGTGGCCGGCGGGGTGGCGGCGGTGTTCTCGGGGCCGTTCCTGGACCGGCTGGGGCGGAAGCCGGTGGTGGTCGCGGGGATGGCGACGCTGACGGCAGCGACGGCGCTTTCGGCGGCGGCGCCCGGGTTCGTGCCGCTGCTGCTGGCGCGGGCGCTGGCGGGGCTCGGTGTGGCCTGCCTGACGCCGGCGGTGTTCGCGGCGGTGGGGGACTACTTTTCCTATGACGAGCGCGGTCGGGCGATGTCGTGGGTCATCTCGGCGAATACGAGCGCGAGCATTTTCGGGGTGCCTGCGGGGGCGGTGCTGAGCGGGGTGTTCTCGTGGCGGTGGACGTTCGTGGCGCTGACGGTGGTGCTGGTGTTATTCACGTGGTTGCTCTTCCGGAAGCTGCCGGCGGACCGGCCCCGGCGGGCGGACGGGGCGGGGGGAAACGGGATGGCAGCGATTCCGCGGGTGCTGCGGGACATCCCGACGAGTGCCGCCCTGGTGTCGAATTATCTTTCGACGAGCTACTGGTTCGTGTTCGCGACCTACATGGGGGCGTATTTCCACGACGAATTCGGGCTGGCGAAGTGGGCGCTCGGCGGGCTAACGATGACGATGGGGCTCGGGGTGCTGGTGGGGAGTAATGCGGGGGGCCGGCTCTCGGACCGGGTCGGCAAGCGGCCGGTGATTCTCTGGACGTCGATGGCGTGCGCGGTGTTCATCGCGCTGACGACAACGGCCGCGGGGGTGATGGCGGCGGGGCTGGCGTTCCTGTTCCTGTTCGCGGTCTCCGGGGGAGCCCGTTTTGCGAGTTCGCAGGCGATTATGACGGAGATGTCGCCGGGGGACCGGGGGACGGTGATGGCGCTGAACGCGGCGGGGCAGCAGTTCGGCATCGTGACGGGGTCGCTCGTCGGCGGGGCGGCGCTGGAGGCGGGCGGGTATACGGCGCTGGGGCCGACGGCTGCCGTGCTGGCGCTCGTTTCGATGGTGATGTACGGGCTCTTCGTGCAGGAGCGCGGGAGGGCCGGCGGAGCGCAGGCGCTGGCGACGGAGTGAGCCTTGTGTTTGTAATCACAATCCCCCGTTGGTAGGATCGGATGGCCGGCGAAGGACTCTGGCCCGGCGCTACCTGGGGGACCTCCACATGGCATACGGCAAGGGCATCGCGAAGGGGATGAGCCTGACGCTGCGCAGCATGTTCAGGCCGCCGGCGACGGTCCAGTACCCGGAGGAGGTCCGGAAGGTCCCGGTGTATGCGCGGACGAACCTGCTCTGGTTCGAGGAGCGATGCACGGGGTGTTCGACGTGTGCGCAGGCGTGCCCGGACGGCTGCATCCTGGTGGCGACCAGCCAGGATGCGGAGGGGCGGCGGAACATCGACCGGTACGAGATCGATTTCCGGATTTGCATGTACTGCGGGCTCTGCACGGAGGCCTGTCCGTACGAGGCGATTCAGCCGGGCGGGCCGCTCGACGATGCGGTGTACGACTTCGAGGAGATGTACCGGGACAAGCATGCGCTGACCCGGGTGGCGCAGGAGTTCCTGAAACGGAACGACAACACGTATCCAAACGGCATGAAGGCACCCGACCCGGACGCCGATTTCCACCGCCTGTAGGGAGCCCATGGTCCAGATAACGGTCGACGGCAAGGTGATCGAGGCGCCGGCAGGGGCGCCGCTCGTCGAGGTCCTGAAGAACAACGGGTTTTACGTTTCGAGCCTGTGCTACATCGACGGGCTGAAGCCGTATGCCGGGTGCCGGTCGTGCCTGGTCGACATCGAGGGGCCACCGGGGCTGCAGCTATCGTGCACGGCGGTGGTGACCGAGAACATGGTGGTGCGGACGAACACGCCGGAGGTGCTCGAGGGCCGTCGGTCGGTGCTGTCGATCATCCTGGCGAACCACAGCGACCGGTGCCTGACCTGTCACCGGCGGGAGCACTGCCATCCCGGCGATATCTGCCTGCGCGACGACGTGGTGACGCACCGGTGCCTGACCTGCTCGAAGAATTACCGGTGCGAGCTGCAGGCGACGTGTGAAATGGTCGGGAGCGCGGGGTACGAGCCGTGGGTGGGCGAGCAGCGGACGTGGTATCAGACGCCGCAGCCGCCGGCGGACCGGGGGAACCCGTTCATGGAGTTCGACCCGCAGATGTGCATCATCTGCACCCGGTGCGTGCGGGCCTGCGACGAGAAGCGGCACACAGGGGCGATCACGCTGAGCGGGCGGGGCTGGGAGGCGATGATTGCGTTCGGCGCGGGCGGGGCGATCCATGAGAGCAACTGTGACTTTTCGGGGGCGTGCATCGACGTTTGTCCCACGGCGACGCTGATGGAGCACCCGAACAAGTGGGTGGCGAAGCCGGAGCGCTGGACTTCGACGACCTGCGACTCGTGTGCGGTTGGCTGCAGCATCCGGCTGGGGACGGTAGAGGGCCGGGGGGTGATCGTGCGGCCGGGGGACGGCAATGCGTTCAGCGGCGACCAGATTTGCGTGCGCGGCCGGTACCATTACGACTCGCTGAAGCCGCGGGAGCGGCTTTCGAAGCATCTGCTGCGGCGGGGGAACATCCAGGCGCCGGCGGGGCTTTCGGAGGCGGCAGCCGAGGCGGCGAGGCTGCTGCTGGAGGCGAAGGCGCGCGGCCAGGTTGGCGTCCTCGTCGGCGGGACCGTCACGAATGAAGAGGCGCTCGTCATCCAGCGGGTGGCGAAGGAGGCGCTCGGCGCGACGGCCGACCAGGCGGTCGGCCCGGTCGTGCGGGCGGTGAAAGGGGCGCTCGAGGCGCGGTTCGGCACGTGGCGGATGGCAGCCAACCTCGAGCGGCTGCCGAAGGCGAAGGCGATCGTTACGGTGGCCGATGACATCGAAGAGAGCCACAACCTGGTGAGCGTCCGGATCAAGGACGCGGTGGTGTGGGAGAAGGCGAAGCTGGTGGTCATCGGGCCGCTCCGGAGCGAGCTGGTGGACTTCGCTGCGGCCTGGGTGCGGACAAAGGCGGGCGAAGAGGGGCTGGCGGCGCAGCAGCTGGCGGAGGCGCTGCAGGGCGGGGCGCCGGCATCCGAGGAGATTGCGCAGGCGGCCGCGCTCCTGCGCGAGGCGCCGCGGGAGCAGACGATGGTCGTGTGCGCGCCGAACCCGGTGAGCCCGGCCGTAGCGGCGGCGATGACCGGGGGGGCGGCAAACCTGGCGATTGCGCTGCTGGGCGAGGCAGCGAGCGAGGGGCTGGTGGTGCTTCCGCCGGAGGCGAACACGTGGGGGCTGCTCGACCAGGGGGTGGGCGCTGAGGGCGGCGCGAATCCACTCGAGGGCCTCGCGGGGCTGCTCGTCATTCGCGACGACCCGACGATGCGGCTGCCCGGCGCGGCCGCCGCGCTGGAACGGATAGGGACGGTGGTCGTGGTCGACGGGGTGCTGCACGCGACGGCGAAGCGGGCACAGGCGGTCATCGCCGAAGGGCGGGCGTACGCCTCGGCCGGGACGTACACGTCGGCGGACTTCCGGGCGCAGCGGCTCGCGCGGGCGGTAAGACCGGAGGGGGATGCCGTGCCGCTCTGGGAGGCGCTGCGGGTGCTCGCGAAGGAGCTCGGCGTCGAGGCGCCGGCGACCCCGGACGAGGCGCTCGCGGCCATCGCAAAGACGAACGGGATGTACGAGCCGGCGTGGGACCTGATCATCGGGGAGGGGGTGAAGCTGCCGGTGGCGCGCAGCCCGCGTGCGGAGCCGGTGCCGGTCGAGGTGCCGGCGGCGGGCGAAGGCTGGCGGGTCATCACGTCGCGGGACCTGTACACGGCGCTGGATGCTGCGGCGCTGCGGCACCCGGAGGCAGAGAAGCTCCACCGGTATGACCGCATCCAGGTGAGCGAGGAGGACGCACGGGCGCTCGGCATTGCGACGGGCGACCCGGTGCGCGTGAGCGCCGGCGGGGCGAGCATCGAGGTACCGGCGTGGGTGACGGAGCGGGTGCCGGAGGGGCACGTGTACATTTCGAGCCTGCTGCAGGGCGGCGTGGTGACGGCGCTCTTCGAGGGCGACGGCGTCGCGACGGTGCGGCTCGAGGCACGGGTGCCGGCTGCCGCCGGCTGAGGCTGCGCTGCCAATTCGTCCCTGGAACCATCAACCACCTGCGGAATGCAGCGAACCCGCCGGGCCAATCGGCGGGTTCGCGCATCGTGGCGTGCAACTGGAGAGGCAGGAGGTCGACGCCGGGTTGCGGGGTTTGGGCAGGCGCCCGCCCCGGGGAATGGCGGGCGCCTGTGAGGACGGAGCCGCGGGGGGTGCCCGCGGCGGGCTTGCGGAGGGTGGAGGCTCGCCGGACCGCTCACCGGCCTTGCGGCCGGGTCGCGGGGAAGGTGGGGGAGAGCGTGCGAACCTCCGTGCCCTTCAGCCGATACGGTAACGGGGCCGTGTCAAACCGGTCCGGGGTGTTCGTAAACGGCCCGCAAAATGTTCGGACCGCGGGGGGATGCCGGGTGACGGCCTGGTGGACGTGAGCGCGGGTCAGGATTCGAGCGACCGGAGGAATTCGAGGAGGAGGGCGGTGACCTCGGCGGGGCGTTCCTGCTGAGTCCAGTGGCCGCAGCCCTGGAGGATGGCGAAGACGCGGAGGCCAGGGACGACGTCTCGGAGGCGGTCGATGGCGGGGGGATTCCGGGCCGGGTCGCGGGAGCCGGTGATGAAGAGGGCGGGCTGGCGGACGACGGCGTCGGCGAGGTCGGCGGACCGCGCCCAGTTGCGGTCGACGTTCCGGTACCAGTTGAGGCCGCCGCGGAACCCGGAGGCGGTGAAGGCATCGACGTACACCTGGAGGTCAGTTTCGGGGAGCCAGGCGGGGAGGGTGGCAGGCGGCGCGAAGGCATCAATGAAGCGGCCGCCGCGGGGGATGGGGCGGAAACGCTCCTCGGGCGGGGCATCGCCGGAGATGGACCAGTAGAACCCGGCGAGGCTGGCGCGGACGTCGGCTTCGAACTCGGCTTCGGCGAGGCCGGGCTGCTGGAAGTAGTCGATGTAGTGGATGCAGTCCGGGCCGGCGGCTTCGCGCATGAGCTCGAGCGGCGGTCGGCCGGGGCGCCGCGCATGGGGGACGCTGAGGGAACCGACCGCGCGGACGAGCTGGGGGTAGCGGAGGGCGGTATGCCAGGCGACGGGGGCACCCCAGTCGTGGCCGATGACGACGGCAGGCCCGGCATTCGCCCGGCGGACGAGGGCGGCGACGTCGGCAGCGAGGGATTCGAGGTCGTAGGCTTCGATGGCGTGCGGGGCGGAGCTGGCGCCATAGCCGCGCTGGTTCGGGAGGATGACGCGGAAGCCGGCTTCAGTGAGGGGGCGGAGCTGGTGGCGCCAGGAGTAGGCGAGCTCTGGGAAGCCGTGGAGGAGGATGACGGGAGGCCCGGCGCCGGCCTCGAAGGTCTCGAGGACGATGCCGGGCGCGGTCTCGACGAGCCGGCGGGCAGCGCCGGGCATCATGCGGTGGCGATGACCTCGGGGTCGAAGGTGGTGGCGATGTGGCCGGCCGCGGCGAGCTTCGCGATTTCGTCGTCGGAGAGGCCGAGGACGTCACGGTAGACGTAATCGTTATGTTCGCCGAAGAGGCAGGGCGGGGTGCGAAGGTCGACATCGGATTTCGCGAAGCGGTAGGCGGGGCGGAGCCAGTCGACCTCGGGGTAGTCTTCGGTGGCGGGGAGGCGTTTCCAGGCGCCGGTGGCCGCGAGGTGGGGGTCCTCGGCGGCTTCTTTGGCGGTGAGGACAGGGCCGGCGGTGACGCCGGCGTGCTGGAGGGCGTGGAAGAGTTCGTCGCGGTCGCGGGTGACGGTCCACTCGGCGAGGCGTTCTTCGAGCATGTCCTGGCGGGCGAGGCGGCCGGCGGCGGTGGCGAGGTCTGGGTCGGCGGCCCAGGGGGGATTGCCCATGAAGGCGACGAGGGCCTGCCATTCGGCGTCGTCGCGGCAGGCGATGGCGATCCAGCGGTCGGTGCCGGCGGTGGGGAAGACGCCGCTGGGGACGTGCCCTTCGATGGAGCGGTTGCCGATGGTGCGATGCTCGCGGCCGTTCCAGGCTGCGTCGAGGGCGGCCTGGGGGAACATGTGGGCGGAGGATTCGACCTGGGCCATTTCGATGACCTGGCCTTCGCCGGTGCGGCGGCGGTGGCGGAGGGCGGCCATGACGGCGACCGCGCCGTGCATGCCGCCCCAGTAGTCGCCGGCGAAGATGCTGACGTTGTCGACGGGGGCGGTGTCGCGGTAGCCGCGGAGGATGGTGGAGCCGGCGACGCTATCGATGTGGGCGCCGTAGCCGCGGCCTTCGACGTAGGGGCCGGTGCGGCCGAAGGCGGGCATGTGGAGGATGATGATATCGGGGCGAATGGCGCGGATGGCGTCGTCGTCGAGGCCGAGCTTTTCGAGGGTGCCGATGGCGAGGTTCTCGGCGAGGATGTCGCTGATGGCGATGAGCTGTTTGACGATGGCGAGGCCTTCGGGGCGGCGGCTGTCGACGGTGAACGATTTTTTATTGCGAAGGACCTGGATGAAGGCCGGGCTGTTGTTCCAGGGGCGCGGGCCGGGCTCGGGCGGGTGCCCGGCGATCCACGGTGGCATGAGCTGCGCCATCATGGCGTTCATCCGGGGGCTTGCGGCCCGGGTCATGGGGTTCCAGATGAAGGGGTTTTCGACCTTGATGCACTCTGCGCCGAGGTCGGCGAGGTACATGGTGGCGGTCTGGCCGGCCCAGACGGCGGTGAAGTCGCAGATGCGGATGCCCTGGAGGGGGAGGGGGGCGGTCATGCGATGACTCCTTCTGCGGCGAGGGATTCGATAGCGGCGGGTTCGAGGCCGGCTTCGCGGAGGACGGTGCGGGTGTGTTCGCCAAGGCGCGGGGCAGCGGAGCGGATGCGCCAGGGGGTCTGTTCAAAGATGTACGGGCGACCGAGCATGGGGAGTTCGCCGAGTTCCGGGTGCTGGACCGTGGTCCAGAGGCCGCGTTCGCGGAAGTTGGCGTCGTTCCAGAGGTCGAGGCCGGTGTAGAGGGGGCCGCACATGACGTGGTGCTCACGGGCGGCTTCCCAGACCTGGGCGCGGGTTCGTTCGAGCATCCAGGGGACGACGATGGCATCGACAGCTTCGCGGGCGCCCGGCTGGAGGGCAGCGAGCGGGCTGTCGAGGGCGGGGTCTTTGAGGGAGTCGTCGCCGATCATTTCGACGAAGCGCCGCCAGTAGGTCCCGGGGAGGGCGGCGATTTCGACGTAGCCATCGGCGACGGGGTAGATGCCGCCGGCAAGGCCGGAGATGTGGGAGGCGGGCCTGTCCTGGACGCGGCCGGAGAAGCGGTAGGCGAGGATGCTGGAGGAGCGGCGGTCGATGTTGTTGACCTGGACGTTGAAGCAGGGGACGTCGACGAGCTGGGCGAGGCCGTGGACTTCGTAGGCGGTGAGGGCGCCCAGTGCGGCGACGGCGGCCATCGCGCCGCACTGGAGGGTGGCGGCGGTGCCGCCGAGCTTGAGGGGTTCACGGGAGGCGAGGCCGTGGCTGTACATCTCGGCGCCCATGGCGTAGACGACGAGGTCGTCGAGGGAGTAGTCGCGGTAGGGGCCATCGTGGCCGAAGTTGGTGATGGCGACGACGGGGAGGTCTTTGTAGGAGGAGAGGGTGGGGTAATCGATGCCGAGGGTCTCTTCCACGCGGGGCGGGGAGGCGGTGACGACGAGGTCGGCGAGCTGGACGAGGGAGCGGACGACCTCACGTGAGCGGGGGTGTTTGAGGTCGAGGACGACGGATTCCTTGTTGGTATTGAGGTACTGGAAGGTGGCGGAGCGGTCGGGGCCGGGCTCGTCGCCGAGGAAGGGCGGGAGGCTCCGGGCGGGGTCGCCGCCGGGGCGCTCGACTTTGATGACGCGTGCACCGAGGTCGGCGAGGAGTTTGGTGCAGTAGGGGCCGGCGAGGTGGCTGGAGAAGTCGAGGATGGTTACGCCGTCGAGTGCGTCCATGGGGGCCTCTCGAAGGTGGGATGCTGTCGGCGGGATTTTGCCTGACGTGTGCCGGTACTGTCCCGCGTTGGGGCCCGGTGAGCCGGGCGGAGGTAATGGTACGGGCGGCGGGGATTGGGTCCAGCGGTGGGCGGTTCAGGCTTCGCCGAGGTAGGCGCGACGGACGGAGTCGTCGCGGGCGAGCTCGGCGCCGGTGCCGGCGAGGGTGATTTCGCCGGATTCGAGGACGTAGGCGCGGTCGGCGATTTCGAGGGCCATGAGCGCGTTTTGCTCGACGAGGAGGACGGTGGCGCCTTCGCGGCGGATGGCCTGGATGGTCTCGAAGATGGTCTCGACGAGGACGGGGGAGAGGCCCATGGAGGGTTCATCGAGGAGGAGGAGGCGGGGACGGGCCATGAGGGCGCGGCCGATGGCGAGCATCTGCTGTTCGCCGCCGGAGAGGGTGCCGCCAGGCTGGCGGAGCCGTTCCTGGAGGCGGGGGAAGAGGCGGTAGACGCGTTCGAGGTCCTGGTGGAGGGCGTCGCCGCGGGTGTAGGCGCCCATGAGGAGGTTTTCGTAGACGGAGAGGCTGTGGAAGATGCCGCGGCCCTCGGGCACGTGGGAGAGGCCGAGCCGGACGATTGCGTGGGGCGGGAGGCGGTCGATGCGCCGGCCGTCGAAGGTGACCTGGCCGCTGCGGGGCCGGATGACGCCGGAGATGGCGCGCAGGGTGGTGGATTTGCCGGCGCCGTTGGAGCCGATGAGGGTGACGATTTCGCCTTCTTCGACGTGGAGGGAGATGCCTTTGACGGCGAGGATGGCGCCGTAGCCGGCGCGGAGGTCGCGGACCTCAAGGAGCGGCATGGCCGCCTCCCTGGATGGCGCGGGTGCCGAGGTAGGCCTCGATGACGGTTGGGTTGCGCTGGATGGCGGCGGGCGGGCCTTCGGCGATCTTTCGTCCGTAATCGAGGACGGTGATGTTCTCGCAGACGCCCATGACGACGCGCATCTGGTGCTCGATGAGGATGATGGTGGTTTCGAACTCGTCGCGGATACGGCGGATGAGGGCAACCATGGCGGCGGCTTCCTGGGGGTTCATGCCGGCGGTGGGCTCATCGAGGAGGAGGAGGGAGGGGCGGGTGGCGAGGGCACGGGCGATTTCGAGGCGCCGCTGGTCGCCGTAGGGGAGGTTGCGGGCGAGGTCGTTTTCGCGGCCGCGGAGGCCGACGGCGGCGAGGAGGTCGCGGGCGCGGGCGACGGCGGCAGCCTCGGCGGTGCGGACGCGGGGCGGCCGGGCGATGGCGCCGGCGATTTCGATGATGCCGTTCACGGCTGCGCGCGGGAATCCGCGGAGGATGAGGATGCGCTCCACCGGGGTGGGATAGACGGGCCTGCGGGTGCTGAGGATGTCGGTGCCGCCGACGGCGATGTGCTGGTGCTGGCCAACGAGGACGTTTTCGAGGACGGTCATGTTGGCGAAGAGACGGATGTTCTGGAAGGTGCGGGCGATGCCGAGGCCGGTAATGACGTGGGGAGGGAGGCCGTCGATGCGCTGGCCGGTGAGATAGATGGCACCGGAGGTCGGGCGGTAGAAGCCGGTGAGGCAGTTGAAGAGGGTGGTTTTGCCGGCACCGTTGGGGCCGATGAGGCCGTGGATTTCCCCAGGCGGGACGCGGAGGGTGATTTCCGCGAGGGCGGTGAGGCCTTCGAACTTCATGCCGAGGCCGTCGACGACGAGTTCGGCAGCGGTCACGGGGCGGTCACCGGGGCGGGTGGCGGGGTGTCGTCGTGGGCGAATTCGAGCCGCCGGCGGGAGGAGGGCCAGAGGCCGGAGGGGCGGACGACCATGATGATGACGAGGAGGGCGCCGAAGATGATGAAGCGGGTGTCATCGGCGAGCTGGGCGCCCCAGGTCTCGGCCGGGGGGAGGCGGCCGAGGCTGCCGGGGGTGGCGGCGTCGAGGGCGCTGATGAGGCCGTTCAGGGCGTCGCGGAGCCAGCCGAGGTTGGCGAGGAAGTCGCTGGTTTCGCGGAACTGGAGGATGCGGGGGACGCCGATGAGGATGAGGGAGCCGAGGATGACGCCGGGGGTGGAGCCCATGCCGCCGATGATGACGATGGCGAGGACGTCGATGCTGACCTGGAGGGAGAATGCGGCCGGGCTGATGAAGCCGATGAAGGCGGCGTAGATGACGCCGCCGAGGCCGCCGATGGCGGCTCCGCTGGCAAACGCGAGGAGCTTGTACTTGGTGGTGTTGACGCCCATCGCGGCGGCGACGTCTTCGTCTTCGCGGATGGCTTCCCAGGCGCGGCCGATGCGGGAATCGCGGAGGCGGCTGGTGCAGAAGCCGACGACGACGGCAGCGGCGACGACGAAGTAGAACCACTCGGTGAAGGAGTCGATGCGGTAGCCGAAGAGGTCGGGGCGGGGGATGGCGGAGAGGCCCTGGGAGCCGCGGGTGAGGTCGTCGCGGTTGATGAGGAAGAGGCGGATGATTTCGCCGAAGCCGAGGGTGACGATGGCGAGGTAGTCGCCGCGGAGCGGGAGGACGGGGAGGCCGAGGAGGAGGCCGACGATGCTGGCGATGAGGATACCGATGGGCAGGATGAGCCAGAAGTCGAGGCCGGCATCGATGGGGGAGCCGGGCGAGGTGAGGAGGCCCATGGTATAGGCGCCAGCGGCGAAGAAGGCGACGTAGCCGAGGTCGAGGAGGCCGGCGAACCCGACCACGACGTTGAGGCCGAGCCCGAGGACGATGAAGAGGGCGACGAAGACGAGCATCTGGACCCAGACGTCGGTGAGGAGGAAGGGGAGGAGGCAGGTGAAGGCGACGAAGAGGGGCCAGCGGAAGCGGGCGAGCGTGCGGGTCCAGGGCGGCGGAGGGGCGGAGCGGTCAGGCACGGGTGGTGCTCCGCTGGGCGAAGATGCCGGTCGGTCGGAAGATGAGGATGGTGACGAGGAGGGTGAAGGCGATGACGTCGCGCCACTGGTTGCCGAGGTTGACGCCGGGGAGTTCGTTCAGGAGTTCGCGGCCGACGGTTTCGGCGAGGCCGAGGACGTAGCCGCCGGCCATGGCGCCGGGGATGCTGCCGATGCCGCCGAGGACGGCGGCGGTGAAGGCTTTGATGCCGGGGATGAAGCCCATCGAGCCGCGGATGGTCTGGAAGAAGAGGCCGTAGAGGACGCCGGCGACGCCGGCCATGGCGGCGCCGAGGATGAAGACGAAGACGATGGTGCGGTTGACGTCGACGCCCATGAGGGAGGCGTTGGTGGGGTTTTCGGCGACGGCGCGGATGGCGCGGCCGAGGCGGGTGCGCTGGATGATGGCGTAGAGGAGGGCCATCATTGCGACCGAGCTGGCGATGAGGAAGAGCTGGATGTAGGTGATCTCGAAAGGGCCGGCGCCGAGCGCGCCGCGAGGGAAGATATCGGGGTAGAACTTGGCCCGGGCTGAGGTCTGCTCGAGGACGAGGTACTGGAGGAAGATGGAGACACCGATGGCGCTGATGAGCGGGGCGAGGCGGGGCGCGCCGCGGAGGGGGCGGTAGGCGAGGCGCTCGATGACGACCGAGGCGCTGACGGAGGCGCTCATCGCGACGATGATGGCGCCGAGGATGGCGAGGGCGACCGCCGGGCCGGAGAGGTCGTTACCGCCCATGGCGACGAGGGCGCCGTAGCCGGCGAAGGAGCCGAGCATGAAGACTTCGCCGTGGGCGAAGTTAATCATCTTGAGGACGCCGTAGACCATGGTGTAGCCGAGGGCGATGAGGGCGTAGAGGCTGCCGGTGGTTAGGCCGTTGACGAACTGGTCGGACCAGAAGCTGACGGAGAGGGTGAGCGCGACTGGCATGCGGGGTTCCTCTGCCGGGCGGGCCGGGTGACGTGCGGAGAGGCGCCGGGGCCGGCGCCTCTCCGCAGCGATGCGCGAGTATGGGGCGTTCGCCCGGGTGGCGCTACTGTTTCAGCTGCTCGAAGGCTCCGTTCTTGACCTGGAAGAGGCTGACGGGCGTTTCGCCGCCGGCGTTTTCGCCGCGGGCATCGAACTTGATTTTGCCGGAGGCGCCGTCGAGCTCGGTCTTGCGGATCTCTTCGTTCAGCTTTTTGAGGTCGATGACGAGTTTGCCATCTTTTTCGGTCGCGACCTTTTCGATGGCGCGGATGATGATGGAAGCCGCATCGTAGGCTTCGGCGACGAATGGGCTGGCGTCGCGCTTGATGCCAGTTTCTTTTTCGAAGAGGTCGCCGAAGGTCTTGTAGGCTTCGCCGGTGTAGACGGGGCTGGGAAGGGAGAGATAGGCGCCCTCGGCGTCGGCGCCGGCGCCCTTGATGAACTCGTCGTTCTTGACGCCGTCGCCAGCGAGGAACTTGACGTCTTTCAGTTCAGCGCGGAGCTGTTTGATGAACGGGGTGGCCTCGGAGTAGAAGCCGGAGAAGTAGACGAGGTCGGGTTTGGCGTTCTTGATGTTGGTGACGATCGCTTTGAAGTCGGTCTGTTTCTTCTCGTAGCCTTCGCTGCCGAGGATTTTGCCGCCTTCCTTTTCGAAGGCCCTGGTGAAGGCATCGCGGAGGCCGGTGCCGTAGGCGTCGGTGTCGTAGACGACGTAGGCGGTTTTGGCGCCGAGGGTCTCCCTGGCGAATTTCGCCTGGGCGGGGCCCTGGATGTCGTCGGAGTAGGTGGTGCGGAGGAAGGTCTGGAAGACCTGGCCGCGGTCCGGGTACGTGGGCTTGTGGGCGGTGGAGGACGGCGAGACGTGGGTGATGCCGGCCTGCTCGTACTGGGGCTGGGCGGCGACGACAGCGCCGGAGCAGACGGGCCCGACGACGGCCACGACGCCCTCCTGGAGGAGCTGGGTAGCGGCGGAGGCGCCGCCATCGGCTGAACAGAGGTCGTCCTTGCCGATGACCTGGATGGTATGGCCCTTGATGGTCTTGCCCTTCGCGGCGAGCTCGACGGCTTTGAGGATGGGCTCGCCGATGCCCTTCAAGTCACCGGAGAGCGGGCCTGAGTAGCCGATTTTGATGGGCTGTCCCGATGCGATTTCGATGGTTTTGAAGCCGGCTTTGCCGTACGTGACGTCCCCGCCGCCCGTGTCGTCATCGTCATCGCCGCCGCAGGCGGCAGCGAGGACCATGGCGAACGATGCGGCGAGGAGGAGCCAGGCGAGCCTGCTCCGACCCTGTCGACCGTTCATGCTCGATTCCCTCCTCTGGTTGACTGCATGGGGTACGCCGTGCGGTGGGTGCGCGGATTACGGCGGGTGCAGTCGCGGAATCCTAGCCATGGCTTTCGCTGATGGTCAAGGCGGATTTACCCGTCGGTAAGCGAGAGAAGGAGATTCAGTCGCCGGTGGGGTAGCCGGCCTCGACCCAGGCGAGGGTGCCGCCTTCGACGTTGTAGAGGGGGAGGTCGTCGAGGCCGGCCGCCGTCGCGAATTCGGCGGCGAGCGCGCTGCGCTGGCCGCTGCGGCAGATGAAGAGGACTTCTTTGCCGTTGGCGAACTCGCGGATTTGCTTCACTTCGTTGATGACGGTGTTGACGGGGATGAGGCGGGCGCCCTTTGCGTGGACTTCGACGTATTCGTGGGGTTCGCGGACGTCGATCAGGACAGCTTCGCCGCGGTCGAGTTTTTCCCTGGCTTCCTGGACCGTGATGCGGGTGAACGGTTCGCGGGGGTCTTTGGTGGCCACGGTGGTCTCCGGTTTCGTGCGCTGGGGTGTGGGAAAAGGGTAGCACGGGACCGGGTCAGTTGCCGGCGCCGGCCGGGGGCATCAGACTCGCGGGGAGTCGTTCGGAGGGACGCACGATGGAGGAGAGGGTGATCGGGCCGTACCGGGAGTGGCGGATGTCGCTTCGCGGGGGGCTGCAGGCGCTGGCGAGGGCGGGCGCAGCAGTTGGCGGGACCGATGAAGGGGCGGCGCGCTCGGCGCTGGCCGAGGCGCTGCGCTACGTGGACGGGCTGCTTCTGCCGGCCTCGGAGGCGGAGGAGTTCACGCTGTTCCCGGCGGTCGACGGGGTGCACGGGGTGACAGGCGCGTGCGAGCCGCTGAGGCTGCAGCACGAGGCGCTGCGGGCGATGGCGTCGGACCTGCGGAAGGTTGCGGCGGCTGCGGCGAAGGACGGCGACACCTGCGGCTACGGGCGGTACCTGCAGCCGCTGCTGTTCGGGCTGTACGGGCTCGCGCGGGCGCACCTGGAGAGCGAGGACGGGGCGTTTCTGCCGCTGCTGGATGCGCACCTGAGCGAGAGCCAGGTGAGTGTGCTGGTGGAGAACAGCGAGCGGATTACGACGGCGAAGGCGGCGGGCTGAGGGCGTTTCGCGAACGTTGACGTGAGGGTAAGCTTGCAGGCCACAGGGGCATCCTGTACCGGGGGGCTTGCACATGGCCGGTCGGCTCGAAGGGAAGACGGCGATCATTACGGGGGCGGGGCGCGGCATCGGGCGGGAGGTGGCTTTGTTGTTCGCGCGGGAGGGGTGCCGGGTGCTCGTCAACGACCTCGGCACGTCGGTGGCGGGCGAGGGGGCGGATACCTCGCCGGCCGCGCAGACGGTGGCCGATATCGCCGCCGCCGGGGGCGAGGCGGTGGCGCATTACGGAGACGTGGCCGACCTCGATGCGGCGGAGGACATGGTGCGGACGGTGCTGGACCGCTGGGGGCAGCTCGACATCCTGGTGAACGTCGCCGGCATCCTGCGGGACCGGATGGTATTCAACATGACGGAGGAGGAGTGGGACGCGGTGGTGCGGGTTCACCTGAAGGGGACGTTCGCGACGACGAAGTTCGCTTCGCTCTGGTGGCGGCAGTCGCGCAGCGGGGGCCGGCTGATTACCTTCACGTCCGGCTCGGGGCTGTTCGGGGCGCCGGGTCAGCCGAACTACGCGGCGGCGAAGATGGGCATCTGGGGGTTCACGCTGAGCTGCGCCCGGGCGCTGGGGCGGTATGGGGTGACGGCGAATTCGATTGCGCCGGGGGCGGCGACCCGCATGACCGACACGGTGCCGGCGGAGCGGTCGGCGCAGGGGGCGGGTCGGGTGGTCTCGGGCGCGGCGAAGGGAACGGAGCGGGACCCGGCGAACATCGCGCCGCCGCTGGTCTACCTTGCCAGTGACGCCGGCGGGTGGATTACGGGGCGGTGTTTCGGCATTTCTGGCTACCGCATCACGCTCTACCACAACATCGCACCCCAGGTGGTGTTGCAGGGGTCGAAGATGTGGACGGTGGACGAGCTGTTCGAACGGATGGAGCCGACGTTCAAGCAGTTCATTGCGCCGGTGCAGTGAGAGAGGGTGGTGTGGTAGGGGCCGGAAGGGACGGGGGATTCGCGCCTTCTGACCGGCGACGGGGTGCTCGGGGGCGGGATGCTGAAGATGCCGCTATCGCGGCGCCGGGGGCTCGCATGGAGGCGCCAACTATCGGGCCGGCCGTCGTTGCCGTCCGCGGACCGTCTCGCTCGGGGAAGACGGCGATGGTGTGCGCGCTCATCGAGCGGCTGGCGCCGGAGGGGGTCCGGGTCGGGTACGCCAAGCGGACGCACCACGGTCTCGACCTGCCCGAGAAGGCGTCGGGCCGGGTATGGGCAGCGGGGCCGGCGGCGATGGCGATCGCCTGCCCCGACCGGCTGCAGGTGACGTTCCCGCCGGGGGACGGCGCGGCGAGAACGCTCATCCGGAGCTTCCCGGCGGAGGTCGACCTCGTTTTGCTGGAGACGCATTCGCCGGAACCGTTTCCGACGGTCCGGTCGGAACTGATCGCGGGCGCGCCCGGGGAGGTGACGCTTGCGACGTGGTCGCTGGCGGACATCGACGGTGCGGCGGACCGGGCGGGGGCAGCAGTCCGGGCACTCCTGCCGCAGGACCTGGACCTCGACCGGGCCCTGCGGCGGGCACGGGAGGCACACGGGGAGCACGCCTGCGCGGGGGTCATTCTCGGGACGCGCCTGGCGCGGTACGCGGGGCGAGTGCTGGGGGTCGACCTGCCGGACCGTGAGAAGCGGCTGGTGGTGCGGGTGGAGATTGCGCGGTGCGCGGCGGACGCCATCCAGGCGGTGACGGGCTGCCGGCCGGGGAGGCGGACGCTGCGATTTGTGGATTATGGAAAGCTCGCCGCGACGTTCTGGGACCTGCGCACGGGCCGGGCGGTGCGAGTCGCGGCGCGGGGTGACCTCCGGGAGAGGGTCGGGGCGACGGGTGCGGGGCGGCATGCGGCCCAGGCGGCGGCGTATCTGAGCTGGGCCGACGAGGAGCTGTTCACGGTGCGGGAGGTCGCCGAGGCGCTGGGCGAGCTGGAGCTGCCGGGCCCGCCGCTGCGCCGGGTGGTCTGCGGCGGATGCGGGGAGGAGGTGGCCGACGGGCGGGAGCTGCTGACCGCATCGGGGCCGCGCTGTCGGCCCTGCGCCGTGGCGGCTGACCCCGAAGGGGCGGGCTGCTAGACTCCGCGCACCACACGCGAGGGGTGCCAGGTGTCGACGCAGCTCCCGGCGGCGCACGAAGAGGTGCCGCCGCCGACCATCGAAGAAGTGAGCCCGGGGATTTACGCATACATCCAGCTGGACGGGAGCTGGTTCCTCAATAATGCGGGCTGCATCGTGGGGAGCCGTTCGGCGACGGTCATCGACACGACCGGGACGGAGAAGCGGGCGCGGGCGTTTCATGCGGCGGTTCGGCAGGTGACGGAGCTGCCGGTGAGCGCGCTGATCAATACGCACAGCCACGGCGACCACACGCACGGGAATTTCATGTTCGCGCCAGCGAGTGCGATCATCGCGAGTGAGCGCTGTCGGCAGGAGGTGCTCGCAGTCGGGCACGCGGCGTATGCGCTCTTCCCGATGGTGGATTTCGGCGACTGCCCGGTGACACCGCCGACGGTGACGTTCGACGAGCGGCTGAACGTCTATGTGGACGACCTGCGGGTCGAGCTGGTTTTCATGGGGCCGGCCCACACGACGAACGACATCGTGGCCTGGGTCCCGGAGCGGAAGCTGCTGTTCAGCGGGGACCTGGTGTTCAACGGGGGGACGCCGTTCGCGCTGGGCGGGTCGGTTGGGGGGTGGCTGGACGCGCTGGACCGGCTGGAGGCGCTGGGAGCGGAGAGGATCGTGCCTGGCCACGGGCCGGTGGCGGGGCCGGAGGCGCTGGGGCAGGTTCGCCGGTACCTGGAATGGCTGGTGCGGGTGGGACGTGAGGGGTTCGAACGGGGCGCGCCGCCGCTGGAGCTGGCGGGCGAGCTGGATTTTGGGGAGTTCGAGGAGTGGCACGACCGTGAGCGGGTGGTGCCGAACCTGCACCGGGTGTACAGCGAGCTGCGGGGTGAGCCGCGCGGCACGCCGCTGGACTTTCGCCAGATGTTTGCGGAGATGCTCGCGTTCAACGGCGGGAAGCCGCTGCGGTGCCTTGCGTAGCGGCGGAGGAGCAGCTCAGGCAACGGGGGGCTCGAGGAGTACAGCGTACTCCTGGGAGCCGTGGATGCCGCGGACGATGACCTTCTCGATGTCGGCTGTGCGGCTGGGGCCGGTGAGGATGAGGGCGTCGTCGCGGCCGAGGTAGGGTTCGAGGCCCGCCGGGTGCTCGACGATGGTCGCGGGGTCGAGGCGGAGTGCAACGGCGGTAGCGGCCAGCAGGGCGCGGCGGTCGACCGGGGAGCCGGTGAGGAGGACCGACCCGGTAGAGGCGACGGCGGCGGCGGCGGTCAGCTCGAGCGCGGAGGCCGGGGCAGCCGATGGGAACGTGACGCCCAGCTCGCCAGCCCGGAGGCGGAAGCGGTCGGCAGGCGCGGGCGGGAGAACCTCGGCCGGGGCGGTCCGGGGCCGTTCGGAACGGTCGGGGCCGGCGGCCGCGAGGAGGGCGGGGTCGTGGGGCTCGGCCGGCTCGGGGAGGACGCGCGGGTCAGCGCGGCGGGCGGAGAGAGGGCGCAGGAGGCGGCCGCCGCCACGGAGACCGAGCCGTGCCAGGGCGGCAGCGGCCCGGGCGCCCGTGGGCAGGGAGAAGGCGGCCGCCCAGGCTCTCCAGGCGGCGCGCTCGGCGCGGCCGCCGACTGCGCCGCGTTCGACGGCGTCGGCGCGAAGGTCGAGGAGCATCCGGTGGAGCGGGATGCCGACAGGGCAGACTTCGGTGCAGGCGCAGCAAAGGGTGCTGGCGAAGGGGAGGTCGGCGTGGTCCCCGTGAGGCCAGAGGAGGGGTGAGATAACGGCACCGATGGGGCCCATGTAGGGGGAGGCGTAGGCGAGGCCGCCTGCTGCGCGATAGACGGGACAGGCGTTCATGCAGGCGCCGCAGCGGATGCAGCGGAGGACGTCGCGGTAGCGGGGGTCAGCGAGGATGCGGGAGCGGCCGTTGTCGACGACGACGACGTGGCGTTCCTGGCCCGGCGGCGGACTGCCAAGGATGTGGGTGAAGGCGGTCAGGGGCTGAGCGGTGGCGCTCGGGGCGAGGACCTGGAGGACGGCGAGGGCGCCGGCTTCGTCGGCGACGACCTTCTCGAGGCCGGTGACGATGATGTGCTTGCGCGGGTGGGAGACGCCGAGGGCGACGTTGCCCTCGTTTTCGACGATGGCGAGGCGGCCGCTGCTGGCGATGGCGGTGTTGGTGCCGGTGATGGCGGCATCGCTATCCTGGACGTAGCGGGCAACGACGTCGCGGATGTACTGCGAGAGGACGACCGGGTCGTCGGTATCGAGCGGCGCGCCCGCGCGGGCGAGGAGGTCGCGGATGCGGGCGCGGTTGAGGTGGATGGCGGGCGCCGTGATGTGGCTGGGGCCTCGGCCTTCGAGGTCGACGATGTATTCGCCGATGTCGGTTTCGAGGACATCGACGCCGGCAGCGCGGAGGTTGGGGGTGAGCGCGATCTCCTCGGCGACCATCGACTTGGATTTGGCGACGCGACGGGCATCGCCGAGGAGCCGGCGAATGATATCGACGGCCTCGGCGGCGGTGGCCGCGCGGTGATAGCCGACGCCGCGGAGGGCGAGCTGCTCGCGGAGGCGGCGGTGGAGTTCTTCGAGGCGGTCGACGGCGTCGGCGCGGGCAGCGGCGGCGCGGTCGCGGGCATCGGCCGGCCCGCGGGCGAGGATGGCCCGGGAATCGACGACGAGCTTCCGCATGATGGGCTGGAGTACCGCGCTGCGGTGTTCACGGGCGATTTCTCGGCGGGCACGGTCGCGGAAGCTGGTCATGCGAGGGCCTTCGCGAGGAGTTCGGGGAGTGTCCAGGCTTCGAGCTGGACGCCGAGACCTTCGGCGCCGGACTGGAGGTGGGCGAGGCAGGAGTAATCGGGCGAGACGACGACCCGGGCGCCGGTGGCGCCGAGGGCTTCGAGTTTTGCGCGCATGATCTCGACCGACGTTTCGGGCTGCTTGACGGCGAAGGTGCCGCCGAAGCCGCAGCACTCTTCGGCGAAGGCGGGTTCACGGACTTCGAGGCCATCGATGTGGCTGAGGATGGCGGTGATGGCGGCGGAGGCGTGCAGTTCGCGGCGCGAATGGCAGGATTCGTGGAGGGCGACGACGCCGGGGAGCCGGAGGCCGAGACGACCGAGGCCCGGGTGACGGGCGACGTAGCTAGCGAAATCGACGAAGCGGGAGGCGATGGAGGCCGCGGCTGCATCGCGCGGGGGGCTCCAGAGGCCGGGGAGGTAATGCCGGACCATGGCGGTGCAGGAGCCGGAGGTGGTGACGATGGTGCTGTGGGTGCGTGCCGCCTTGAGGAGCTGGCGACCGACGGTGCGCGCCTCTCTGCGGAAGCCGCTGTTGAAGGCCGGCTGACCGCAGCAGCGGCCATCGATGAGGGTGACGGTATCGCCGAGGGCCTCGAGGACGCGGCGAGCATCGCCGGCGTCGCCGGGCCGGAGCGCCTGGAGGTAGCAGGGGTCGAACAGGGCGACTGAGGCCATGGGGGCATTGTACGCCGGCGAGTTGCGCGGTCTGTGCGGAGGTCTGCACGATGGTGAGGTAAACATCCCGTGCGAGGAGACCCCACGACATGGCTGAGACGACGATCGAAATCCGCGATAACGGGCCGTACCTGGTGAAGGGGAGCTACACGCTGGTCGACGCTGAGGGGAAGGCGTTCGAGACGAAGGACACGATTGCGCTCTGCCGGTGCGGGCATTCGGCGACGAAGCCGTTCTGCGATGGGGCCCACAAGCGGGAGGGGTTCGCCTCGGCGCCGCGGGCGGAGGGCTGAGCGCTCGCCGGGGGCGTGCTCGCGATGACGGGCGGGCGCCCGTAGGCGGGCGACGGCGAGCGGAAGGAGGTCAATCGTAGAGGCGGGCGGCAGCGGCCTCGAGCTCCTGCTGCTCGGCGGTCGACATCGGGGTGAAGGCCTCGGCAGCGCTGACATTGGCGCGGACGCGGTCGGGGTAGCGGGCACCGGGAATGGCGACCGAGACGGCGGGGTGGGTCCAAACGTAGCGGAGGAGGTTCGCGGGGGTGAGGATGCCGGCCTGACCGCGGGCGAGGAGGCCGCGGATGGCACTGGTGCGGCCGGAGCCGCCGAGGGGCCGCATGACGATGACGGCGACGCCGCGGTCGGCGGCGAGGTCGAGCAGGTGCCGCGAATCGGGATAGAAGGCGGAGTATTCGAGCATGAGGGCGTCGAAGGCGCCGGAATCGATGGCGAGGCGGCCGATATCGAGGCTGTGGGTGGAGAGACCGATGAACCGGATGGCGCCGCGCTCGGCGGCGGTCCGGAGGCCTTCGAGTGCGCCGCCGGGGGCCATGACGTGTGCCCAGGCCTCCGGGGTGGAGACGTCGTGGAGCTGGTAGAGGTCGATGGTCTCGAGCCCGAGCACCTGGAGGGAGCGGTCGATGTCGTACTGGGCGCTGGCGGCGGTTCGGCGGAAGGTCTTGCTGGCGAAGACGGCGCCGGGGGCGCCGCGTTCGCGGATGACGCGGCCGAGGAGGTGCTCGGAGCCCTCGTAGTCGCGGGCGGTATCGATGAAGCGGATGCCGAGCTGGATGGCCGTCGCGACGGTTTCGACGGCGGCGGGTGAGTGGGGCGTATCCATGGCACCGAGGCCGAGGATGGGCAGCTCGAGGCCCGTCGAGCCGAAGGGGCGGACCGGGATGGGCATGGGGGGAGCGTACCGCGGGGAGCGAAGGTGGGACAGCAACGCGCGGGAGGTGTACGCTCGGGGGCGGTCGAACGAGGTTCGGCCGGGACACCTGTGACAGCGAGGTCGTTGACGTGCCAATCGATCCTTCGAAGGCGCTCGGGGCGCCGATCCAGGGCGGTTCGTTCCGCTGGGACCGTGACCGGGTCATCCTGTATCACCTCGGGATTGGGGCGGGGGACCCGCCGACGGACCCGAACGAGCTGGCGTACACGTATGAACGGAATTTGAAGGTGCTGCCGAGCTTCGGGGTCATCCCGGCGTTCGGGTCGCTCGGCGGTGTTGGGCAGGTGCCGGGGCTGCAGTTCAACCCGGCGCTCCTGCTGCACGGGGAGCAGGACCTGGAGATTCGGAAGCCGATCCCGGTGGAGGGGGAGGTGGAGACGAGCGGGAAGGTGGCGGGCATCTATGACAAGGGGAAGGCGGCACTGGTGGTGCTGGAGACGGAGACGAAGCTGAAGGGCGAGGCGGAGCCGCTGTTCGTGAACCGGTTCTCGCTCTTCCTGCGGGGCGAGGGCGGCTTCGGCGGGGAGAGCGGGCCGCCGGCGGGGAACGAGGCGCCGGGTCGGACGCCGGACGGCACGGTGGAGTCGAAGACGCTGCCGCAGCAGGCGCTGCTGTACCGGCTCTCGGGCGACAAGAACCCGCTGCACGCGGACCCGGACTTCGCGAAGATGGGCGGGTTCGACCGCCCGATCCTGCACGGGCTGTGTTCGTTCGGGGTCGTCTGCAAGGCGGTGGTGGACCACGCGCTGGGCGGTGACACGGCGATGGTCGCGCGCTACCAGGCGCGATTTGCCGGGGTGGTGTTCCCGGGCGAGACTATCGTGACCTCGTACTGGCGCGAGGGGAACACCATTCTCGTGGCGGCGCAGACGAAGGAGCGGGGCACGCCGGTCATCACGAACGCTGCGATTACGGTGCGCGGCTAGCACGCGACCGGCTGATGGGGTAGAGGGGCCGCGGCGAACGCCGCGGCCCTTTTGGGCTGTGCCCGGGTCGATGACCGGGGCGGGCTATTCGAAGAGGAACCGGCGGCGGCGCGGCGCAGCCTGGCGGTAGCGAAGGCCGAATTTCCGAATGCCAACCTCGCGGACGAGGGCCGCCGCTTCCTCGGGGGAGTCGGTGAGGACGAGGCGGTCGAGGTCTTCGGGGTCGATGGTGCCCGCGGCGACGAGGCGGTTGAGCATGAAGTCCATGAGCGGCTCGTAGAAATCGACGCCGATGAGGATGCAGGGGTAGTCGCGGATTTTTTGGGTCTGGATGAGGGTCGCGATTTCGAAGAGTTCGTCGAGGGTACCGAAGCCGCCAGGCAGGGCGATGAAGGCGTAAGAGTACTTGGCGAGCATGACTTTGCGGACGAAGAAGTAGCGGAATTCGACGAAAGTATCGAGGTAGGGGTTCGGCTCCTGTTCACGGGGCAGCTCGATATTGCAGCCGACGGAGTGGCCGCCGACGTCCCTGGCACCGCGGTTGGCGGCTTCCATGAGACCGGGGCCGCCGCCGGTCATGACGGTGAAGCCTTCGCGGGCGACGGCCTGGCCGACGCGGCGGGCGAGGTCGTAGTAGGGGTGGTCTTCGGTGAAACGGGCGGAGCCGAAGATAGTGACGCAGGGGCCCACGAAGTGGAGCTTTCGGAATCCGCGGATGAATTCGCTGCCGATGCGGAGGACGCGGAGGAACTCTGAACCGCGGTCGGCGGGGCCTTCGAGGAAGCGGCGCTCATCGGCACCGTCGGGGGCTTTGCCCCATTCGGGGGCACGGGCTGGCGGCACGGGGAGGTGGCGAACGTCATCGGGCATGGGGCAAGTCTATCGGGTAGGCGGCGTGCGGGCCGGCGGGGGGAGGAGCGGGGGGACCGGGGGCGATTCCCTACGCCGGCGTGGGGGCGGCTGCCGATAGTGGGGGTATGGAGGAGCCGCAGCGAAGGGGAGTACGGGAACTCCACCTGGTACCGGCGGGCGAGGCCTGGCTGCTCGTGCCGGCGGGGACAGAGCGGCCGGTCGGGGTATTCCGGGAGCTGGGCGCGGCGATCGATGCGGCGACCGCGTGGCGCCGCCCCGTGCGGCTGGTGGTGCACGAGCGGGGCGGCTGAACGCGGCGGGCAGGATTGAAGGGGGCGATTCGGGCGGGGTATGCTGCCGGCGGGCTGCCGGTTCCCGGCGGTCGAATTTTCTCAATCGGAGGATTTCGATGAGCGACCTGAGGGCGACGCAGGAGCGGCATGCCCAGGATGTGGTGGCGGGGAACGTGGCCGGGCTGATGGGCGACTTCACGCCGAACGCGATGGCGAAGGTGATGGCGCTGGCCGCGAACCCGATTACGGCGACGCGCTTCGAGATCAAGGACCTCGGCAACAACGAGGCCGAGATTTCGTACATCGGTGAGAAGACGCGGGTGGTGTGGAGCAAGTGGGTGGAGAACGGCGGGAAGTGGCAGATCGACGACGTGAAGGAAGTCACGGGGACGTGAGCGCCGAGCCCGGGGAGGCCCGTGCGGCCGCCGAACGGACGGCACGGGCCGTGATGACCGGGAATCTCGCCCAGGTGATGGCGGACCTTGCGCCCGAGGCGATGACGCAGCTGTTGCAGCTCGCCTCGGGTGGGCAGGGGCTTTCCCCGGCGCAGCTGCCGGGGGTCGAGGGGTTCGACCTCGAGGAGCTGGGAGCGGACGAGGGCGAAGCGCGGTTCCTGGTGCGGTTCCGGTCGAGCGCGGGCAACGTCACGGTTTCGACGCGCTGGCGGCCGGTGCTCGGGCAGTGGAAGGTTGTCGAGATTGGACTCGCGGGGTTCGAGGCGGCCGCCGGACCCGGGGCAGGGACGGGAGGGTAGCCGGGCGATGGACCTGGTGCTCGTTCGGCATGCGGTCGCGGCGGAACGGGGCACCGTGGCGATTGACGCCGAGCGGCCGCTGACGGCGGAAGGCGCGGAGCGGATGCGGCAGGCGGCACGGGGCCTGGAGCGGCTCGTCACGCCGCAGGTCATCGTGAGTTCGCCGTGGCTTCGTGCCGTCCAGACGGCGGAGATTTTGCGGGAGCAGTTCGGGCTCGGGAGGGTGCGGCTCTCCGATGCGCTCGCGGGGGATGACTACGAGGCGGTGGTCGAGATGGCAGTGGAGACGGATGCCTCGCCGGTCGTGCTCGTGGGCCACGAGCCGTGGATGGGTGAGCTCTTGGCGTACCTGCTGACGGGCGACCCGGGAGGGATGGCGGTGACGTTCAAGAAGGGCGGGGCTGCGCTGGTGCGGGCGGCGGGGGAGCCGCGAGCGGGCGGCTGCTGGCTCGAGTGGTTCATCCCGCCGGGGGCGCTGCGGCGGATGGCGGGGAGCTAGAAGAGGGCAGGGCCGCGGGCGAACAGGCGGCAGCGGAGGACGGATTCGAAACGCCTGCGCTGGCGTTCGATTTCGTGGAGCTCGGCATCGAGCGGGGCGTCGGCTTCGAGGTCGAGGTAGAGGGCGTCGCCGGCGAGGTCGAGGCGGAGGCTGCGGACGGGTGATGGGGAGCGGCGGCGGATGGCGCGCGCGAGGCCGAGGATGGCGGCGAGGACTGTTACGTTGCGGGTGTCGGAGCCGTTGGTGATGGCGCGGTAGGGGGTGAGGTCGGGGGTGCCGGCATCGGCCCAGCGGACGAGGGCGGCGAGGAGGACGACCTCGCGGTGGGAGTATCCGTGGAAGTCGCCGCTGTGGACGAGGTACTCGGCGTGGCGGTCGCGGTTGTAGTAGTCGATGTGGGTGCCGATACCAGCGAGGCGGGCGGCATCGAGGAGCAGGGCACGCTCGGTTGGCCCCAGGTCATGGAGGGGGCGGGCGGCGTCGAAGATGCGGGCGGCAGCTTCGACGGTAGGTTCGGAGGACGCGATGTCGACGCCGTTGGCGAGGGCGAGGCCGGCGATACTGGCGGCGCGGACGTCGGGGAGGATGGGGCTTTCGCCGCGGATGGCCTGCCAGGCGAGGCCTTCACGGAGGCCCTGGCCGGAAACGACGAGGGAGGGTGCGGCGAGGAGCTCCATGACTTCATCGATGACGATAGCGGCGGCGTGGAGGAGGTCTGCGCGGTTGCTGCCGACGCCGGGGATGCGGCGGCGGGCGTCGGTGGGGACGGCTGCGAGCTCCCGCGCGAGGCGGCGGACTTCCTTGCGGGTGATTTCGAGCCCGTGGAGGCGGCCAAGCGGGTACCGGCGACGGATGCGGATGATGCGGGCGAGGTTGCGGACGGCGCCGCCGGTTGCGAAGAGCACGGGCGGGAGGTTGCCGGGGACGAAAGAACGCTGGACGGCTTTCCGGAGGGCCCGGACTTCGCGAGGGAGGGGCGGGTCGGCGAGGAGGTAGGTTTCACGGCTGTAGATGGCGCCAAGGGGGACGGACTGGACTTCGCGGAGGGCGCGGTCCTGGATGGTCATGAGTTCGAGGGAGCCGCCGCCGAGGTCGAGGAGGTAGCCCTCGGTGAGGGTGGTGCTGTTGATGACGCCGAGGTAGCCGGCATGGGCTTCTTCGTAGCCGGAGAGGACACGGACACGAAGGCCGACCCGCTGACGGACGAGTTCGAGGAAATCGCCGGCGTTGGGTGCACGGCGAAGGGCTTCGGTACCGACGGCGATGACTTCGGCGGGCGCATGGGCCCGGGCGAGCTGGTGCATGATGGCGAGGGCGCGGAGGCCGCGCTCGATGCCTTCCGGGGTGAGGTTGCCACCGGCCTGTCCGGCGCCGAGGCGGGCATCGTAGCGGGCTTCGTCGATGACTTCGAAGGCGTCGTGGCTGAGGGCGCGGGCGACGAGGAGGCGGATGGAGTTGGAGCCGACGTCGATGACGGCGACGGCCTGGCGGGGGGCGACTGGCATCTCGTGGTTCCAGCATGAGCCCGTTGAGGGAGCGGGGCAAGGGGAGGTTGTGGGGAGTGTGGTAGACTGCATGCCAGCCGGTTGAGGAGGTACGGACGTGCGCCGAACCTTCGCGATTTTGATGGTGCTTCCGTTAACGTTTGCGTTCTTACCGCTGGCGGCGGTGGTGCTGGACGGGGGTGCGGAGGCGCCGGCGGGGACGCTGGTGCTGGAGACGGCCGATACCCACGCGGGGGGGAGCGGGGCCAGCGTTGCAGCGTGGGACGCGCAGGAGTTCGCGCCGCTGGATGATGCGCTGGCGTACCGCTCTGGGGATGGGCCGGGGAAGGCGGGCGACGGCTGCCCCGAGGCGCCGCAGGGCTGAGGAGCCGGGTCCTGTGCGATGACGCGGCCCGCCCCGCAGGTCGGGGCGGGCCGTGGTGTACCCGGGCGACGGGTGATGCCCGGTCAGGTGCGGGGCGGGAGTGCCTCGAGGGCGCGGCCGATGACGAGCCGCTGGATCTGGTTGGTGCCTTCGAAGATTTGGAAGATTTTCGCGTCGCGGACCCACTTTTCCACGGGGTGGTCACGCATGTAGCCCTGGCCTCCGAGGACCTGGACGGCGTCGACGGTGACCTTCATGGCGACGTCGGAGGCGAAGCACTTGGCCATGGAGCCCTCGGCCTGGAGGTAGGGGACGTTTGCGCCGGCCATCCAGGCAGCGCGCCAGACCATGAGGCGGGCAGAATCGACGGCCATGGCCATATCGGCGAGCATGAAAGAGATACCCTGGTTTTTGATGATGGGGCGGCCGAACTGGACCCGGGTTTTGGCGTAATCGAGGGCGTATTCGTAGGCGGCACGGGCGATGCCGACGGCGTATGCACCGACGACGGGGCGGGTGCGTTCGAGGGTCATGAGGGCGCCAACGGCGCCGGGGCCGGCGGAGCCGCCGGGTTTGGACGGAGCGCCGAGCTTGTATTCGGCGGGGATGCGGCAGTCGGTGAGGATGACGTTGGCCGTATGGGAGGCGCGGATGCCCATTTTTTTCCAGACGGTGCCTTCTTGGAGGCCGGGGGTGCCCTTGGGGATGACGAAGGCGCTGAGGCCGCCCCAGCCTTTGGAGCGGTCTTCGGTGGCGAAGACGACGTGGACATCGGCGATGCCGCCGTTGGTGATGAACTGTTTTTCGCCGTTGAGGACGTAGAAGTCGCCGTCGCGGGTGGCGGTCGTCTGGATGTTGGCGACGTCGGAGCCGGCATCGGGCTCGGTGAGGCACATCGCACCGAGGTGGACTTCGTGCTCGTCTGAGGCGATGGCGGCGAGCCAGCGTTCGCGCTGCTCGGGTGTGCCGGTGGCGGCGATGGCGGCGGCGGCGAGGCCGGAGCTGTTGATGGCGAGGGCGATGCCGGCGCAGCCCCAGGAGAGCTCCTCGGCGATGATGGAGGGGATGAGGGAGGAGGCGGCTCCATCGAGGAGCGAGCCCTGTTTGGAGATGCCGAAGCCGATGGCTGCGGCTTTCTTGATGAGGTCGTACGGGACTTCTTCGCGCTCGTCGTAGTAGGCGGCGACGGGACGGATTTCCTTGCGGGCGAAGTCGCGGGCGACCTGCTGGACGAGTTTTTCTTCGTCGTTGAGTTCGAGTGAGACCATGGGTTCCTCCGGGTTGGCCTGGTGCAAGGGTACCAGCCGGCAGGGAGATGGGCCCGGGCGGGGGTGCGCGGATCATGCCGGGCGGCTAGGCTCGTGATATGGGACGCGCGGACGGCAGGGGGACGGGGGCATGCAGGTTCGGGGTGACCCGAGGGGGAGGAGGGAGTACCGAGAAATTCACGCAGGGCGCGTCAAATTCCATGGACACCCGCGAAAGGGGGTGCCTATCATGGCGCCGCCCCTGGAACCGACGACCGCAACGGCATCGAGGTAACGCGACGTGACGAACGAGCGCATCGACCAGTTTTTGAATTTCCTGGCGGTGGAGAAGAACGCATCCCCGAATACGCTGGCAGCCTACCGGAATGACCTCGCACAGTTTACGTCTTTTATGTCGCGTGTTGACCCGGGCGTCACGCCGGAGGCGATGACGAAGGACCACCTGGTGCGGTTTGTCGCGTATTTGCGGGAGGAGATGAAGTACAAAGACACGACGGTGGCGCGGAAGGTGGCGTCGCTGAAGTCGTTTTTCAGCTTCCTGGTTGGGGAGGGGGTGATCGGGGCGGACCCGACGGAGCAGGTGAAGTCGCCGCAGGTGGGGAAGCAACTGCCGCGGGCGCTGACGGTGGAAGAGGTGGACGAGCTGCTGGAGCAGCCGGCCCGGCGGAATACGCCCGAAGCCCGGCGGGACAAGGCGATGCTGGAGCTGCTGTACGCGACCGGGCTCCGGGTGACGGAGCTGGTTTCGCTGGATGTGAACGACGTGGCGCTGGAGAGCGACCCGGTGACCGTGCGGTGTGTGGGGAAAGGCGATAAAGAGCGCGTGCTGACGCTGCCGCCGACGGCGGTGGACGAGCTGCGGCAGTACATTTTCCACATCCGGCCGAGGCTGGTCCGGAACCGGCGAGAGGCGGCGCTGTTCGTCAACCGGCGCGGGGAGCGGCTGACGCGGCAGGGGTTCTGGCTCATCTTGAAGAACTATGCGAAGGAGGCGGGCCTGGATACGGCGATTACGCCGCACACGCTCCGCCATACGTATGCGACGCATATGCTGGCGGGCGGGATGCCGCTGCGGTATGTGCAGGATGCGCTCGGTCACGCGAGCATCTCGACCACGCAGATTTACACGCATCTGACGGATCAGCAGAAGCGGAAGGCGTACGACAAGGCGCATCCGCGGGCGTCGGCGTAGGGCTCAGGGGCCGGCTGGTCGGAGTACCTCGAGGAGCGCGGTCCGGGGCATCCCGAGCGAGGCGAAGAACATGGGGCTGCATTCGCCGGATTCGACGAGGGCGGCCGCGAGGGTACGGGTCGTGATGGAGGAGAGGCCGGCGGCCCGGGCGGCGGCGGCAGCCCGGGCGATGGCTTCGCGGGCGGCGGAGCCGAAGACGACGTCGCGGTCGAGGGGGTCTTCGCCGAGTCCTACGGTGGCGGCGAGGGCGTGCTGGATGGTCGAGGGGTCGGGGAGACCCGCGATGCCGGCCGCCTGCAGCTGGAGGAGGCAGGCGGCGAGGAGGTGCTCGGGGGTGATGATGACGCAGCTGGCGCGGTAGCAGAGGGCCTGGGCGTCGCGGAGGGCGCGGGCGGCGTCGGGTGTGAGGGTCAGCTCGTCGCTGGTCATGTCGTGCCGCGTTCGAGGGGGCGGGCAAGAGCGGAGGGGGCGATATCGAGCACTTCGAGTTCGACGCCCTGCCCACTGATGTCGTGCTGGAGGGAGTAGACGATATCGAGCTCGGCGTCCAGGTCGGCGCCGGCCTGGCGGAAGGCGATGCCGCGCCAGGTCACGGGGCCGTGGCGGAGGGTGAGGCGGAGGTGGTCGCCGGCAGCGCCGACGGGCTTCGCCTGGAGGAGGCTGACGCTACGGCTGAGGAGGACGGGCTTGCGGTTGCCATGGCCGGTGGGTTCGAAGCGCAGGAGCCCCTTCACCTCGAGGCCATCGAGGGCGCTGAGGGGGGCCTCGGCGTCGATATCGATGACGCGGCGAGGCGGCTCCCAGCCGAGGCGGGCAGCGGCCGTGGCGGTGAGCCGTTCCCGCAGCTCGTCGAGGTGTTCGTTGCGGACGGTGAAGCCGGCGGCGGCGCGGTGACCGCCGTGGCGGACGAGGAGGTGCTTTTCGGCGCGAATGGCTGCGACGATATCGAAGCCGGGGACGCTGCGGGCGCTGGCGCGTGATTCTTCGGGGCCGCGGGAGAGGACGATGGCGGGGCGGTTGCGACGCTCGGCGAGGCGCGATGCGACGAGGCCGACGATGCCCGGTGCGATGCGGTCGGTGACGACCCAGAGAAGGGGGGCATCGACGGGGCCGAGGAGCTCTTCGGCGAGGTTGGTGGCTTCTTCAGTCTGGCGCTGGCGCTCGCGGTTGAGGGCGTTGAGCTGGGAGGCGAGGTCGAACGCGCGGCGGTAGTCGCGTTCGAGGAGGAGCTGGAGGGCGATATTCGCGTGGGCGAGCCGGCCGGCGGCGTTCATGCGGGGGCCGAGGGCGAAGCCGAGGGTCTCGGCGGTGAAGCGTTCCGGGGCGACGCCGGAGACGCGGGCGAGGGCAGCGAGGCCCGGGCGGAGGTTCCCGGCGCGCATGACCTCGAGGCCGCGGGCGACGAGGCGCCGGTTTTCGTCGATGAGCGGGGCGACGTCGGCGACGGTGCCGAGGGCGGCGAGGTCGACGAAGGCGGTGTCGTCGAACGGGATGGCGAGGTGGTCGTAGAGGACCTGGAGGAAGCGGTAGGCGACGCCGCAGGCCGCGAGCTCATCGAAGGGGTAGGGGGAGTCGATGCGCTTCGGGTTGACGGCGGCGAGGGCATCGGGGAGGACGTCGGGGACGGTGTGGTGGTCGAGGATGATGACATCGAGGCCGAGCTCGTTGGCGAAGGCGACCTCCGCGACGGAGGAGATGCCGCAATCGGCGGTGATGAGGAGGGTGGCCCCGGCGGCGGCGAGGGCGCGGATGGCGCCGAGGTTGAGGCCGTAGCCCTCGGTGAAGCGGTCGGGGATGTAGGGGCGGGTGCGGGCACCGAGGGGAGCGAGGCCTTCGTGGAGGATGGCGACGGAGGTAACACCGTCGACGTCGAAGTCGCCGTAGAGGGCGATGAGTTCACCTTCCCGGAGGGCGCGGGCGACGCGGCGGACGGCGTCAGCCATGCCCGGGAGGAGGAGGGGGTCGTGGTCGGGGAGGAGGTGGGGGCGGTAGAAGGCCTCGGCTTGCTGTCGGGTGGTGATGCCGCGGGCAGCGAGGACGGCGGCGACGACGGGGGGGAAGCGGGGGATGCCGTGCTGGTGGGCGTAGGGGTCGCGGAGGCGCCAGCGGGGGGGCGGAGGGCCGGTGAGGGGGAGCGTCATGGAGCTGGCCGGTAGGTGCGGAAGATCAGGCTGGAGTTGTGGCCGCCGAAGCCGAGGGAGTTGGACATGACGGCCTCGAGGCGGGCGGGCCGGGCGACGTTGGGGACGTAGTCGAGGTCGCAGTCGGGGTCGGGGAATTCGTAGTTGGCGGTCGGGGGGATGGTCTGTTTCTGGAGGGCGAGGATGGCGATGGCGGCCTCGACGGCGCCGGCCGCGCCGAGGAGGTGGCCGGTCATGGACTTGGTGGAGCTGATGGGGAGGTCGTAGGCGTATTCGCCGAAGACGCGTTTGAGGGCGAGGGTTTCGAGGCGGTCGTTGATGGGGGTGGAGGTGCCGTGGGCGTTGAGGTAGTCGATATCGTCGGGCTGGAGGCCGGCCCGGCGGAGGGCGAGTTGCATGGCGCGGGCGGCGCCTTCGCCGCGGTCGTCGGGCTGGGTGACGTGGTAGGCGTCGGAGGTAGCGCCGTAGCCGGCGAGTTCGGCGAGGATGGTGGCGCCGCGGGCGCGGGCGTGGTCTTCGCTTTCGAGGACGAGGACGGCGGCACCCTCGGCAAGGACGAAGCCATCGCGGCGGGCGTCGAAGGGGCGGGAGGCGTGGGCGGGGTCGTGGTTTGCGGTGGTGAGGGCTTTGGCGGAGGCGAAGCCGGCGACGACGATGGGGGTGATGGGGGCTTCGGTGCCGCCGGCGAGGACGACTTCGGCGTCGCCGCGGCGGATGATGTTGGCGGCTTCGCCGATGCTGTCGGCGCCGCTGGCGCAGGCGCTGACGAGGCAGTAGTTCACGCCCCGGGCGCCGAGGCGGATGCTGAGCTGGCCGCTGGTCATGTCGGCGAGCATCATGGGCATGAGGAAGGGTGAGACGCGGCCAGGACCTTTAATCCGCATCGTTTCGTATTCGGCGGCGAGGGTGGTGATGCCGCCGATGGCGGTGCCGATGATGACAGCGACCTGGTCGCCGTTTTCGGCTGAGGGGCGGAAGCCGGACTGGGCGAGGGCTTCGTCGGCGGCGACGAAGGCGAACTGGGTGGCGCGGTCGGCGCGGCGGGCTTCTTTGCGGTCCATGTAGGCGCCGGGGTCGAAGTCAGGGACTTCACCAGCGACCTGGGATTCGAAGCCGTCGGGGTCGAAGAGGGTGATGCGGCGGGTGCCTGAGCGCCCCTCCACGAGGGCGGCCCAGGTGTCGCAGGAGTTATGTCCGAGGGGACTGACGATGCCGAGGCCGGTAACGACGACGCGGCGGGGGGCGGGGGGTGCGTTGTTCGTCACGGGTTGCCCTGAGTGTACATCAGGATTGGGTTAGGTCCCGGACGACGCGCGGGAGGCGGTCGGCGATATCGCCGGCGAGGAGCCCGGCGCGGCCGTAGTCGGGCTGGGCGGCCTCGGCGACGGCAGCGTGGAGGTAGACGCCGAGGCAGGCGGCGGTGAAGGGTTCGGCGCCCTGCGCGAGGTAACCGGCGATGATGCCGGCGAGGACGTCGCCGCTCCCGGCGGTCGCGAGGAGCGGGTTCGCGAAGGGGGAGAGCGCGGCGCGGCCGCCGGGGGATGCGACGACGGAATGGGCGCCTTTGAGGACGACGGTACAGCGGAAGCGTTCAGCGGCATTGCGGGCGGCGGCGAGGCGATCCCGCTGGACGTCGGGGATGGTGGTGCGGAGGAGCCGTGCCATCTCGCCGGGGTGAGGGGTGAGGATGGCGCGGGGGTGGAGGCGGGCGGGGGCGTCGTCCATCGCGGCGAGGGCATTGAGCGCATCGGCATCGATGACGACGCCGCCGGGGCAGTCGGCGGTGTCGGGGAGGGCTGCCCAGGTGAGGGCGCGGGTGTCATCGGTGAGGGCGAGGCCGGGGCCGAGGATGGCGGCGCGGGCGGCGGACCAGTGGCTGCGGAGGGCGACGGCTGCCTGGGCAGCGAGGGTGCCTTCGGGGCCAGCGGGGAGGGGGAGCCAGGTGGCTTCGGGGATGGCGGCGGCGAGGCTGGAGACCAGCTCTTCGACCGTTGCGATGGTGACGAGGCCGGCGCCGGCGCGATAGGCACCGCGAGCGGCGAGGGCGGGAGCGCCGCGGTAGGGGCGGGAGCCCCCGACGACGAGGACGCGGCCGAAGGTGCCCTTGTTGGCGTCCGCCGGGCGGCGGGGGAGTGCCTGGCGCACCCAGCGAGAGGTGATGAGTTCGAGGGGAACGGCGTCGGCGGCTTCTTTTGGGATGCCGATATCGATGACCTGGACGCGGCCGACGGCGTCGCTCCCGGGCGCCTGGTACATCCCGACTTTCGGGAGGCCGAAGGTGACCGTCATATCGGGGACGACGAGGAGGGGGTCGACGGCGCCGGAGTCGCCGTCGAGGCCGGTCGGGAGGTCGACGGCGACGACTTTTGGGGGCTGATAGGAGGCGGCGCGGACGGCGGCGAGGGCGGCGAGAGCGCGGCCGATGGGGCCGGCGGGGTCGAGGGGGAGGCGCTGGCCGATGCCGAGGAGGGCATCGATGACGAGGTCGGCGGCTTCGAGCCGGGCGCGGAGCTGGCTGCCGTCGGGGTCGTCTCCCGCCATGAGGAGGGGTACATCGCGGGCGCGGAGCTCGTCGAGCCGGGCTTCGTCGCGATGGCCGGCGGGGAGGTAGACGGCGACCTCGGCGCCCCAGTCGTAGAGGTGGCGGGCGGCGACGAGGCCGTCACCGCCGTTGTTCCCGGGGCCGGCGAGGACGAGGATGCGGCGGCCTTCGAGGGTGCCGAGGAGCATCCAGGATTCCTGGGCGACGGCGAGGCCGGCTTCTTCCATGAGCTGAGTTTCGCTGGAGCCGGCGGCGACTGCGGCGGCTTCGAGCTGGCGCATTTCGGCAGCGGTGACGAGTTTCATCGAAGGCCTTTCTCGCGGATGAGGCGGAGTGCCTGTTCGCCGCGGCGGGGGGTGTCTTCGGCTTCGGTGAGGGCGCGCTCGCCGACGGCGGAGGCGATAGCGAGGTCGGCGAGGTGGGTCATGGAGATTTCGAGGCCGCGGAGTTCGATCTCTTCGGCGCGACGGGCGCCGCGCCCGTAGAGGAAGACGAGGGGTTTGCCGCGGCGGTTGGGCAGGATTTCGATGTCTTTCCAGCCGACGCCGCGGATGCCGGTGCCGAGGGCTTTCATGACGGCTTCTTTGGCGGCGAAGCGGACGGCGAGTTCGGGGATGCGGCCGCGGCAGTGGGCGATTTCGTCGGGGGTGTAGACGCGGTTGAGGAAGCGGTCGCCGTGGCGGCGGATGATGTCGGCGATGCGGTGGGTTTCGATGACATCGATGCCGTGGGCGAATTTGCGGGGCCGCGGCGTGGGGTCGTCGGGCATAGGAACCAGCCTGTTCGTGCAGGGTTGGTGAGCGATGCTGCGGGGATCGTACGCGAGGGCGGGCGTTCGCGCGTGGCCGGGGCGGTTTTGGCCCGGAGGGAGGTTCCCGGCTACGCTACGCGCATGCCGGCGAAGCTGATCGACGGAGCGGCGATTGCTGCGGAGATCCGCGCGGAGGTCGCGCGCGAAGCTGCCGAGCTGCGGGCCGCGGGGGTGACCCCGGGGCTGGCGGCGGTCATCGTGGGGGACAATGCGGCGTCGATCAGTTATGTCTCGATGAAAACGGCGGCGTGCGCGGAGGCGGGGGTCTACTCGGAAACGTTCCGGCTGCCCGCTGCGGCCACCGAGGAGGAGGTGGTCGCGCTCGTCCGCCGGCTGAACGGCGACGGCCGTTTCCACGCCATCCTGCCGCAGCTGCCGCTGCCGCCGCAGGTGAACGAGCTGCGCGTCATCGATGCGATGGACCCGGCGAAGGATGCCGACGGTTTGCACCCGATGAACCTGGGGAAGCTGCTGCGGGGTGAGCTGGACGGGGCGATACCGTGCACGCCCCACGGGGTGGTGGAGCTGCTGCTGCGGACGGGGCACGACCCGGCAGGGAAGCACGTGGTGGTGGTGGGGCGGAGCACGCTGGTGGGGCGGCCGCTGGCGGTGCTGCTTTCGAACAAGGCGCGGGGCGGAAACGCGACGGTGACCATCTGCCATACGGCGACGAGGGACCTCGCCGAGCAGACCCGTCGGGCGGACATCGTGGTGGTGGCCGCAGGGCGCGCGGGGACGCTGACGAAGGAGATGGTGAAGCCGGGTGCGGTGGTCATCGACGTGGGGGTGAACCGGGTGGAGGCGCCGGAGCGGCCGAGCGGCTACCGGCTGGTGGGGGACGCGGCGCTGGACGTGCGGGAGGTCGCGGGCTGGGTTACGCCGTATACGGGCGGCGTGGGGCCGATGACGGTCGCGATGCTGCTGGTGAATACGGTGCGGGCGGCGCGGCGGGCGCTGGAGGGGCGGGCGTGACACCGCCGGAGCGGGTAGCCGAGGCGCTCCGTGTGCTCGGGCTGCCGGCGGAGGTGCGATGGTTCGCGGAGCGTACGGCGACGGCGGCGGAGGCAGCGGCGGCGGTGGGGTGCGAGCCGGGGCAGATTGTCAAGACCCTGTTTTTCATGGCCGACGGGCGGCCGACGATGGTGCTCGCAGCCGGGGACCGGCAGGTGGACACGGCGGCGCTGGCGGAGATTCTCGGGGTGGGCCGGAAGCGGCTGAAGATGGGGTCGCCGGCGGAGGTGCGTGAGCACACGGGGTACGACATCGGCGGGGTGGCGCCGGTGGGGTGGCCGACGCGGCCCGATGTCGTGGCGGATGATTCGTTGCAGCGGTTCGAGCTGGTATGGGCCGCCGCGGGGGCGGCGAATGCGGTGTTTGCCGCACGGACTGCGGACCTGGTGGCGGCGGTGGGCGGCCAGTGGGCACGCATCTGCAGGGAGCCCGGATGAGCGGGGCCGAGCAGGGGGAACGGGCGGGAAGCCGGCTGCCGCCGCTGCTCGGGGCGATGCGGCCGTACCAGTGGCCGAAGAACGTCGTCGTCTTCGCGGCGTTCGTGTTCAGTGCGGGGGAGGCGTGGAGGCCGGCCGATGCGGAGAGCTGGTGGCCGCTGCTGTGGCGGTCGGTGGTGCTGTTCGGGCTGTGGTGCCTGGCCGCCTCGGCGACGTACCTGCTGAACGATGTGCGGGACCGGGAGGCGGACCGGCTGCACCCGCGGAAGCGGCTGCGGCCGGTCGCGAGCGGGAGGCTGCGCACCGGGACGGCGCTGGCGGCAGCGGCGGTCCTGGCGGGGGTGAGCGTGCCGGGGGCGCTGGCGCTGGACCCGGTGGCGGGGCTGGTGGTGGCGGGGTACCTGGCGCTGATGGCGATGTACTCCTTCGGGCTGAAGCGGGTCGCCATCCTGGACATCCTGCTGCTTGGGGCGGGGGTCGTGGGCCGGGCGGTGAGCGGTGCGGCGGCGATCGAAGTGGACATCAGCCCGTGGCTCTATGTCTGTTCGAGCTTTGCGGCCTTCTTCGTTGCGACGACAAAGCGGTGGGCGGAGTTTCGGCAGCTGGGGCCGGAGGCGGCGCGGCACCGGCCTTCGCTGGCGGCGTACAACGCGGAGGTGCTGGAGCTGATGCTGGGGGTGAGTGCGGCAGGGGCGCTGCTGAGCTACTCGCTCTACACGATTGAGTCGGCACGGGTACCTGCGGACGGTTCGATGGCGCTGACGATCCCGTTCGTGGCCTTCGGGCTGTTCCGGTTCCTGCTGCTGATGAGCGGGCCCCGGCAGGCGGAGGCCCCGGACCGGGTGCTGTTCACGGACCCGCAGGTGCTGCTGGCGGTTGGCGGCTTCACGGTGACGGCCCTCGCGGTGCTGGTGGCCCACCGGTAGGATCGGCGGTGCGCTGATGGCAGGGTATTCGGAGCTGGTTCGCGAGCATTTCGAGCGCCCGCGGAACGCGGGGGTGCTGGAGGATGCCGACGGCGAGGGTGAGCGTTCGAACCCGGTCTGCGGCGACCGGATGCGGGTGATGATCCGGGTGGAGGGCGGGCGCATTGCGGCGGTGCGGTGGCAGACGCGGGGCTGCCCGGCGGCGATTGCGACGAGTTCATTTGCGAGCGAGCTGGTGGTGGGGTGGACGCTCGAGGAGGTGGGGCGGCTGACGCGGGAGGCGATTGCGGCGGCGATGGGGGGGCTCCCGCGGGACAAGGTGCATTGCAGCGTGCTGGCGGCGGACGCGCTGAAGGCGGCGGTAGCGGATTACGAGGCGAGGCTGGCGAACCGGTAGCGGCCGGCACCGGGGAGACCCTGCAGGTCCCGGATCGTTCCGGCGGTTCCACGCGCCGTCCACCGGCTGGTTCCCGTTTTCGGCCGAATTTCCAACCGGACCCACCTGGCATCCGCGGGTCCGGGGGACGACATGGCTGCAGGGGTACGACACACGACGATGCCGCTCTGGATGGCGCTGGTTGGAGCGGTGCTGGCCGCCCTGGCGCTGGCGGTGAGCGGGGACCGGCGGGCCGAGGCGCTGACGAACTGTTCGGTGACGCACGATGCCCTCGATAGCGAGGAGCAGCAGTTCTTGATGTTGATCAACCAGTATCGCCAGCAGCATGGGCTGAGCCCGCTGACGATTTCGACGAACCTGAACCGGGCGGCGGCATGGATGGTGGAGGACATGGCGACGAAGGGGTACTTCTCGCACACGGACAGCCTGGGGCGGTCGCCGTTCCAGCGGGCGATCGACTGCGGGTACCCGACAGGCGCAGGCGAGAACCTCGCGGCCGGGACGACGTGGTCCTCGGCGCAGGCGGCGTTCGATGCCTGGCGGGCGTCGCCGGGGCATAACCAGAACATGCTTACGGGCTATTACCAGCAGATCGGTATCGCGCGGTACTACCGGGCGGGGTCGCCGTACGGCTGGTACTGGGCGACGAACTTCGGTGCGACGAACGACGGGACGGGCGGCGGCGGGAGCAGCCAGGCGACGAACACGCCGACACCAACGCCGACGAATTCACCCACGCCCCCGGCTCCGCCAACGGCGACGCCGACGAGCACGCCAACAGCACGGCCGACGAGCACGCCGACGGCGACACCCTCGGCGAGCCCGACGATGCCGCCGACGGCCACGCCGACACCGGCCCAGGGAAGCGGGGGAAGCGGACAGCCGCCGAGCCCGACGATGCCGCCCACGGCAACGCCGACCCCGCGGGCGGGGAATGGGGGGACGCCCCCGGCGACGACGAGCACGCCGACGGCCTGGCCCACGAGTACGCCGACCGCGACGCCGACGCGAGGTTCGGGCGGGGTGCCGACGCTGCCGCTCTCGCCGGGCGCGAACCTGGTGGCCTGGCCGGGCGGGAACGTTTCGCCTGCGCAGGTGTTTGGACCGGACAGCAACGTGGCCGTGGTGTACGAGTGGGACGCGGCAACGGGGACCTGGAAGCGCTACCTGCCCGGGATGCCCGGCTACCTGAACACGCTGACGCAGCTTCGGCCCGGCTCGGCCTACTGGGTGATTGCGCGGGGGCAGGCGCAGGTCGCCGTGCGGTAGGCGAGGGCCGTACGTCAGCGCCCTGAGACGGTCATTTCGCGGATGCGGATGGTCGGGGCAGCGGCAGCGCCGAACCAGGCGATGTCGCTGCCCACGGCGTCGATGTCGGCGAGCATCTGCGCCAGGTTGCCCGAGATGTTGACTTCGGAGACGGGCCAGGCGAGGTGGCCGTTTTCTATCCAGAAGCCGGCCGCACCGCGGGAGTAGTCGCCAGTGGCGGGGTTAAAGCCGGCGCCCATGAGTGCGGTGACGTAGAGGCCCTGGCGGATGTCGCGCAGGATGTCGGCCGGCTGGAGGGTGCCTGGCTCGAGGACGAGGTTGGAGGACGACGGGGCGGGCGCGGATTCGAGGCCGCGAGCGGCGCTCCCGGTGGTGGTCCGGCCGAGGCGCCGGGCGGTGTAGCAATCGAAGAGGAAGCCAGTGAAGGTGCCATCCCGGACGAGGACGTTGCGCCGGGTGGCGACGCCCTCGCCGTCGAACGGGCGGGTAGCGAAGCGGCCGGGGATGAGGGGGTCGTCGATGATGGTGACGAGGGGGCTTGCGAGGGGCTGGCCTTCGCGGCCGGCGAGGAAGGTGGCGCCGCGGTAGAGGGCGTCGCCGGTTGCGCAGGCAGCGAGGTGGCCGAGGAGGGAGACGGCCATCATCGGTTCGAAGACGACGGGGACGCGGGCGGTTTCGGGTTTGCGGGCGCCGAGCTGGTCGACGGCGCGGCGGGCGGCGATGCGGCCGATTTCGGCGGGTTCGGCGAGGCGGGAGAGGGAGCGCTCGGCTGAGTACCAGTAGCCGGGGCGTTTTTTGCCGTCCGTGTCGTCGGCGATGGCCTCGGCGACGAGGGAGATCGAGGTTGCGGGGTAGCTCCCTTCGAAGCCGAGGGAGTTCGCGAGGGCGACCTCGCCGACGCGGGTGGAGAGGGTGGCGCCGTCGGTGTTGGTGATGCGGGGGTCGGCAGCGAGGGCGGCGGCTTCGCACTCGCGGGCGAAGCGGATTTTCTCGTCGGTGGAGAGGGCTTCGATGCGCTCGTCGTAGAGCTGCAGGGCTGCGGCATCGGCCGGGCGACCGAAGAGGGCGGGGTCGGGGAGGCCGGCGTGCTCATCGGGGGCGCTGATGGCGGCGAGTTCGACGGTTTCGCGGGCGAAGCGTTCGAGGGCGTCAGGGGCGAGGTCGGAGGTGGCGCAGATGGCGGTGCGGCCGCCCTGGATGACGCGGAGGCCGAGGCCGACCGAGCCGGCCTCGATGAGTTTTTCGACCTCGCCGAGGCGGACAGTGACGGTACTTTCGATGCCGGCGAGGACAATGGCATCGCACTGGTCGGCGCCGGCGCGGCGGGCGAGCTGGACCGCCCGGCGGGCGATTTCGAGCGCCGCGACGCCTTCGGGTGCACGGCCAGTCACAGTTTGGTCCCCCCGACGGTGATGCCGGAGACGAGGACAGTCGGCATACCGACGCCGACGGGGACGGACTGGCCGTCTTTGCCGCAGGTCCAGCGGCCGTCCGAGAGGCGGTAGTCGTTGGCGACGCGGGTGACTTTGGAAAGGACGTCGGGGCCGTTGCCGATGAGCATGACGTTCTTGAGCGGGGTGGTGATGCGGCCGTTTTCGATGAGGTAGGCCTCGGTGACGGAGAACACGAAATCGCCGTTGGAGATGTTGACCTGGCCGCCGGAGTAGGAGACGGCGTAAATCCCGCGGTCGACGGAGCGGATGATGTCTTCCGGGGTGTCCTCGCCGGGCAGCATGAAGGTGTTGGTCATGCGGGGCATGACGTAATCCTTGAAGGACTGGCGTCGGCCGGAGCCGGAGGGGCTGACGCCGAAGTGGCGGGCGGAGATTTCGTCCTGGAGGTAGGCGCGGAGGATGCCGTTTTCGATGAGGACGTTGCGGGCGGAGGGGTTACCTTCGTCGTCGACGTTGATGGAGCCGCGCGAACTGGCGATGGTGCCGTCATCGACGACGGTGACGAGGGGGCTGGCCACGGGCTGCCCGATGCGGCCGGTGTAATTGCTGGTGCCCTTGCGGTTGAAGTCGGCTTCGAGGCCGTGGCCGACGGCCTCGTGGAGGAGGACGCCGCTGTCGCCGGCGGCGAGGACGACCGGGAGGGTGCCGGCGGGGGCGTCGGCGGCGTCGAGCTGGAGGACGGCCTGGCGGGCGGCTTCGCGGGCGAGCGTTTCGGGGGTGGTGACGCGTTCGAAGTATTCGATGCCCATGCGGCCGCCGCCGCCCTGGCGGGCGACCTGGCGATTGTCGCCGCGCTGGGCGAGGGCGGAGACGTTGAAGCGGATGAGGGGCTGGACATCGCCGACGATTTTGCCGTCGCTGCGGGCGATGAGGATGTACTTGAGTTCGTCGCCGATCGAGGCGTCGAGGCGGGTGACGGCTGGGTCGAAGGCGCGGGCAGCGCGGTCGGCGCGTTCGAGGAGCGCGACCTTGGCGGTGGGGGGCTCGGCGACGAGGGGATGGTCGGTGTCGTAGTAGGTGATGCCTGTGAGGGAGGGGGTGGCGTCGATGGGCGGGGCGGTGCGTTCGCCGGCGGAGATGCGGGCGGCGGTCTCGGCGGCGCGCCGCATCGCCTCGAACTCGAAGGATTCGGTGTAGGCGTAGCCGATGGCATCGCCGCGGACGACGCGGATGCCGAGGCCCTGCGAAACGGTGCGGGTCGCGGATTTGACGCGCTGGTCCTCCCAGGTGATGGCGCTGTTGGTGCGGTGCTCGAAGTAGAGCTCGGCGAAGTCGCCGCCGCGGGAGAGGGCGATGGAGAGGAGGCTGGAGGTGAGGGCGGGGTCGATGGCGAAGCGGTCGCGGAAGAACTGGAGGGCAGCGAGGGCCGGGTCGGTCATGCTGGGCGAGCTCCTGAGACGGTGATTCGATCGTAACAGGGACGGGGCGGGGAAGCGGGGCTGGTGGAGCGTTGGGCGATGATTGTGCAGGATCGAACGACGCGGCGCCCCTGCGCCCGGAGCTTTCGCTTGTCCTCCGGTGCCATCCCTGCGGCCGAACGGAGCCCCCGGGCGGGGGGGCTGACGGCGCCCGGCCGGCCGCTGGCCTCGCTCCGGCACCGTGATTTCCGGGTGCTTTTGTTTTCGACGATGGCGCTGCAGGTCGGGTCGTGGGTGCAGACGATTGGGCAGGGGTGGCTGGTGGTGAACGACCTCGGGGGTTCGGCGACGAACCTGGCGGTGGTGGCGCTGCTGCGGGGGGCGTTTCTCGTGCTGGTGTCGCCGTTCGGCGGGGTGTTTGCGGGGCGTTACGAGCGGCGGGGCCTGCTGATGGTGTACACGGCGGTGAGTGCGGCGATCGCGGTGCTGCTGGCGTTGCTGGTGGGCGGGGGGTGGATTGAGCTGTGGATGGTGTACGTGCTGGCGGCGCTGGCGGGCATCGTGGAGGCGCTCGCCGGGCCGATCAGGAGCCTGCTGGTCTTCGATACCGTGGGGCCCGATGAGATGACGAACGCGGTGGCGCTGAATGCGCTGGGCGGGAATGCGATGCGCGTCATCGGGCCTGCGATCGGCGGAGCGCTCATCGGGCTGATCGGGACGGAGGGGACATTCGAGGTGCAGGCGGGCTGCCTGGTGGTCTCCCTGGTGTTGACGGCGCGGCTGCCGCGGTTCGAGCCGGAGCTGCGGGAGACGACGGAACACGCGCTGGTAAGCGTGGGGCGGGGGCTGGCCTACGTGGTGCGGGACCGGCCGATGACGCTGATCGTGGGGATGGCGGTGCTGCCGAGCGTGCTGGTCTACCCGTACGTGAGCTTCCTGCCGGTGTTTGCGAAGGACGTGCTGCACGAGGGGGCGAATGCGTACGGGTTCCTCGCGGCAGCGGTGGGGCTGGGGTCACTGGCGGGCGGGGCAGTGGTGGCGGCGACGTCGAACCGGGACCGGCTGGGGCCGCCGATGATGTGGGCGTGCCTGTTCTACTGCCTTTCGGTGGCGTCGTTCACGCTGATGCGCGAGCTGTGGCTGGCGGTGGGTGCGCTGGTGGTGGCGGGGGTGTTCCACAGCATCTACGCGGCGTTCAATGCGTCGTTGATGCAGATGAAGGCGGCGCCGGAGTTCCGCTCACGGGTGGTGGCGCTGCAAACGATGACGTGGGGGATGACACCGTTCGCGGGGCTGCTGATGGGGGCGATGATCGACCGCTGGGGGGCGCCGCACACGGTGCTCGGCTGGATGCTGGCGGCGGCGGCCCTGACGCTCGCGCTGGCGGTCGGGAGCCGGGAGCTGCGGAGGGTGTAGCGGGTGGAGGCGCTGCGGTCGGTGCTGGCGATGGGGCTGCGGCGGCTCGACCCGGAGGGGCGGCCGACCGGGGCTGCGGGGGAGCTGGCGGAGCTCGTCAACGTGACGGCGCTGTTCGTGGTGGACCTCGAGATGTCGGGACCGAATCCGCAAGTGCACGAGATCCTGGACATCGGCGGGGTGCGGGCAGTGCTGGCGCCGGGGCTGCCGGAGGAGGAGGCGTGGGGAGCGCGGGTGCGCCCGAAGCGGATCGGGAACGCGGTGCCGGCGGCGCTCAAGGTGGTGGGGTATTCGCCGAAGGCGTGGAAGGGAGCACTGGAGCTGGAGATGGCGATGGACCGGGTGGCCGCGCTCGGGCGGGATGCGGTGGTGACGGGGTGGGGGATGGCACAGGACCTGGCGTTCCTCCGGGAGGCGTTCCGGCAGCTTGGGGAGCCCTGGCCGTTCGCTGAGCTGGCTATCGACGTGCAGGCGATTGCGCGGGCGCTGCTGCGGGGGAACGGGGAGGTGGACCGGTTCAACCTGGGACACGTGGCGGACCGGCTCGGGATCGGGCGGATGGGCGAGCACGGCGCGCTGGCAGATGCGTACGCCACGTACGACGTCCTGGTGAAGCTGGTGGAGCGGGTGGCGCGGCTGACGGGCGGCGCGGAGCCCTAGCGGAAGGTCTGCCTCGCGAGGGCCGCGGCGGCATGGCGGGAGCACCGGCGAGGAGGTCGGCGCCCCGGGATTCCGGCAGAGTGCTCGCGGCCGACCGCTCGACTGCCCGGCCACCGGGGCGGCGCATCCCGGCGGGCACCGGGGCGGCGGCCCGGGGCGCCGGTGCCGGCGCAGCCTCTTGACATCCTTTAGCTCAAGGCGAACGATACGAGTGATGTTCTCGGGGCGGGGTGCAATTCCCCACCGGCGGTGAGAGCCCGCGACCCCCGCTGCGCCCGTGCGCGGCGGGGCTGACCCGGTGGAATCCCGGGGCCGACGGTGACAGTCCGGATGGGAGAGAACAGGGTCGGCGCTTTGCCATCGGGTGCCGTTGCCCGGCATCGATGACTGGCATGTGACTGCCTGCCCCGGGGACACGAGACCGTTCCAGCCGGGGGCAGGAGCCATGAGGGGTTTGGCTGATATGCGGGGCGCCGCGGGCGGAGGGGGCGCCTGATGTTTACGGGGATCATCGAGGAAGTCGGGGAGGTGGTGGAGGCCGGGGAGGGGACGCTGCGCATCCGGGCGCCGCTCATCCTGCAGGATACGAAGCTCGGCGATTCGATCGCGATCAACGGGGTGGACCTGACGGTGGCGGAGATCGCCGGCGATACGTTCTTCGCGAACCTGATGCCGGAGACGTACCGGCGGAGCAACCTCGGGGAGCTGCGGCCGGGGGACCGGGTGAACCTGGAGCGGTCGTGCCGACCGACGGACCGGCTGAGCGGGCACATCGTCCGGGGCGTGGTTGAGGGGACGGGGGTGGTTGAATCGTCCAGGCCGGAGGGGGAAGCGGTCATCGTACGTATCCGGGCGCCGAAAGAGCTGCTGCGGTACATGGTGGTGAAGGGACCGGTGTGCATCGACGGCATTAGCCTGACGATCATCGCGAAGGACGCGGAGGCGTTCGAGGTTTCGCTGGTGCAGTACACGCAGGAGCACACGAACCTGGTTGGGCGGAAACCGGGGGACCGGGTGAACCTGGAGACGGATATCCTGGCGCGATACGTGGACGCGCTGCTGGAGGCGCGCGCGCAGGAGGCGGGGCGATGACGGAGCGCGACCCGGTCATGGCGACGGTGCCGGAGGCGATCGAGGAGTACCGGCGCGGGAAGTTCGTGATTATCACGGACGACGAGGACCGGGAGAACGAGGGGGACCTCTGCATTGCGGCGCAGTTCGTGACGCCGGACCACATCAACTTCATGGCGAAGTACGGGCGGGGGCTGATCTGCTGTTCGCTGACGGAGGAGCGGTGTGACGAGCTGCAGCTGCCGCTGATGGTGGACCCGCGGTCGAATACGTCGGGGTTTGGGACGCCGTTCACGGTCTCGGTGGAGGCGCGGACGGGGGTGACGACGGGCATCAGTGCAGCGGACCGGGCGCGGACGGTGCAGGTCCTGATCGACCCGAAGACGCGACCTGAAGACCTGGCGCGGCCGGGGCATATGTTCCCGCTGCGGGCGCGGAAGGGCGGGGTGCTGGTGCGGGCCGGGCAGACGGAGGCGAGCGTCGACCTGGCGAAACTGGCCGGGCTGTACCCGGCGGCGGTCATCTGCGAGATCATGAAGATGGACGGCGAGATGGCGCGGATGCCGGACCTGAGGCGGTTCGCGCGGCGCCACGGGCTGCGGATCGTGACGGTGAACGACATCATCCGGTACCGCCTGCGGACGGAGCGGCTGGTGACCAGGGTGGCGGCGACGCGGCTGCCGACGCCGTACGGGGAGATGATGATTCTCGGCTACCGGGCGGAGGGGCAGCCGGACGAGCACGTGGCGCTGGTGAAGGGGGAGATCGACCCGGAGAAGCCGACGCTGGTGCGGGTGCACGACCAGTGCGTGACGGGGGACGTGTTTGGGTCGCTGCGCTGCGATTGCGGGGAGCAGAAGGAGAAGGCGCTGCGGATGATTGCGGAGGAGGGCGGCGTCTTCCTGTACATGCGGCAGGAAGGGCGCGGCATCGGGCTGCACAACAAGCTGCGGACGTACGAGCTGCAGGAACGCGGGCTGGATACGGTGGATGCAAACCTGGCGCTGGGGTTCCCGGCGGACCGGCGGGATTACGGTATCGGGATGCAGATCCTGCGGGATATCGGCGTGAGCAAGATGCGACTGATTACGAATAACCCGGCGAAGCGGGCCGGGCTCGAGGCCTACGGGCTGGAAGTGGTGGAGCGAGTGCCGATCGTGACGACCCCGAACCCGCACAACCTGCGCTACCTGGAGACGAAGCGGGAGCGTATGGGGCACCTGCTCGATGGACTGGAGTCGCTCGTGGTGGAGGGCGGTGCATGAGCCGCGTACTGGAGGGGGCGCTGGAGGGGGCCGGGCTCAGGATTTGCATCGTGGTTTCGCGGTGGAACGAGTTCGTGACGCGGCGGCTGCTGGAGGGTGCGGAGAAGGTGCTGCGTGAGCGCGGGCTCACCGACGACGCGGTGACGGTGGCGTGGGTCCCGGGTGCGTTCGAGCTGCCGACGGCGGCGACCTGGGCGGCCGGTTCGGGGGCCTTCGATGCGGTCATCTGCCTGGGTGCGGTCATCCGGGGCGAGACGGCGCACTTCGAGTACGTCGCGGGGGGCGCGGCCGAGGGTATCCGGCAGGCGGCGCAGTCCACGGGGGTGCCGGTGATTTTCGGTGTGCTGACGGTGGATACGGTCGAGCAGGCGCTGTCGCGGACGGGCGGGAAGGATGGCCACAAGGGGGAGGAGGCGGCGCAGGCGGCGATCGAGATGGCGAATCTGCGGAGGCTCCTGGCCGGCTGAGGCGGGGGGCAGGGACACGCCCGGGATTGCGTTACAGGGGAAGCGGCGAAGCTACGAGCCGGTCAGGGCGCGGGGGCGAGGTAGGTTTCGACGGCCCAGCCTTCCCCCAGCGATGTCTGGACTTTCCACCATGTGAAGTTGCCCGCCTGCTGGGGCCCGCCGGTGACGCGGACCTCGGCGCCGTCCTGGAGGCAGACGATGGCATCGTTTTCGGTGCCGGGCATGGTGCGCACATTGAGACAATCGCCGGTGCCGGTGACGAGGAGGCGCTGGCCGGCGGTGAAGCGGCCGGGGCCGACAGAGGCGGTGACCGCCGGGGTCGGCGACCCTGCTGCCGGGGACGGCGAGGGCGACGGGGTGGCGAAGGCGGGGAGAGTGGCGGTCGGCGCCTGCTGAGCGCCTTCCGCCGGGGAGGGCTGGGGTACGGGTGAGGCGGCGCCGTCGCTGGTGATGCGGCCGGCGGCCCAGATGATGCCGAACGCGACGCCAATGGCGAGGAGCGCGGCGGCGGGGACGTACCAGTAGCCGAGCCAGCGGTGACGGTCGTAGATGCGGGGCAGGGGCTTCCGGGGAAGGGGCTCCTCGCGAGGGGGCTGGTAGCGCCGCGGCCTGCTGCCGAACGGCGGGGCGACCTCGTCCGGGAGCTGGCGGCGGACGAAGCCGGAGCCGATGACCGGCTCGGGGTCGGGTGCCGGCCCGGCGCGGGCGGTTTGCCGGGGGGCTGGCGGGGGGAAGGGGATGGGGGCGGCGGGAGGCGGCGCGGTGCGGGTGCCTTCACCGGGATGCAGGGCAGGTGCGCCGGGCGGCCGGGCCGTGCCGGGGTAGGCCATGGCCTGGGGCGTCGATTCGTGGGGGCGGGAGGTCGCGCAGCCGTCGTTGGCGACCCAGCAGCCGGGATGGTGCAGGACGCCGCAGCCGGTGCATCGGAGGACGGCTTCGCCGTCGTCGAAGGCGCGTTCACAGACGGGGCAGAATCGCTGCTGGACGCTCAAGCCGGGACCCCGAGATGCCTCCCAGTATCGATTTCGCGGCCTCCTTCAGCAAGACGAAACGTCGTCCCGGGGCGAAAGGTTCCCTGCGGCGGGCAGCCGCCGTGTAAATTCTTCGACTTCGGCCGAGGACGGGAGGGAGGCTGCGGCGCCGGGCCGGGTGCACGCGAGCGCGGCGGCGCGGCAGGCGAAGGCGGCGGCATCCGTGAGCGGGGTGCCGCGGGCGAGCTGGACGGCGAGGGCGCCGCAGAAGGCATCGCCGGCGCCGACGGTATCGACGGCCTGGATGCGGGGAGCCGGGATGCGGCTCGGGTGCCCCTCGGCGAGGACGAGGGCGCCGCGTTCGCCGAGGGTGACGATGATGGCCCGGGGTCCGAGGGCGCGGAGGGCGGCTGCCTGTACTTCGGTCGGCTCGCCCGCGGCGCCTGAGAGGGCGGCGGCTTCGACTTCGTTCGGGACGAGGACGTCGGCGAGGCGGAACACGTCGGGAGGGTGCGGAGCGACCGGGGCCGGGTTGAGGATGGTGGTGACGCCGGCAGCGCGTGCGATGCGGAGGGCGGCCAGGGTGGCCTCGGGGGCGACCTCGAACTGGACGAGGAGGAGGTCGGCGCGCTCGATGACGGGGCGGGCGGCCTCGACGTGGGCCGGGCGGAGGAGGAGGTTGGCACGGGGGAGTGCGTAGATGAGGTTCGTGCCGTCGTCGAAGACGATGGGGACGGCGACGCCGGTACCGTCTTCCTCGAGGCGGCGGACGAAGGCGGTATCGATGCCGTCGGCGGCGAGGCTGGCGAGGATGGCATCGCCGAAGGAGTCAGCGCCGAGCGCACCGACCATTGCCACCCCGGCTCCGAGGCGGGCCGCTGCGGCGGCCTGGTTGCCGCCCTTGCCGCCGACGAAGGTCGAGAAGGAGCGGCCGATGAGGGACTCGCCGGGAAGGGCCGGGCGCGGGGCGCGGACGACGAGGTCCATCATGAGGGAGCCGACGACGACGACGCGGACCATGCCCGGAGTGTAGCGCGGCTCGCGCGGGGGCCGCGGGGGGCGTAGGCTTCGGGGCATGGTTCAGGTTCTCGGCATCAACGGGGCGCTCCGCCCGGGCAGTACGGCGGACCGGGCGCTACGGCATGTGCTGGGCCTGCTGGCGGATGGCGGCGCGGCGTGTGCGACGTTCGACATTAGCGGGCTGCCGCTGCTCGACGGGCGGCCGGAGGCCGAGTACCCGGCGAGCGTGTCGGAGTGGCGGGGTGCGTGCCGCGGGGCGGACGGGCTGGTGGTGGCGACGCCGTCGTATCACGGGGCGATGCCGGGCGGGCTGAAGAATGCGCTCGATTTCATCGATACGGCAGAGGTCGGGGGGAAGCCGTTCCTGGTGGTGGCGGTGGCCGGCGGCGATGCGGAACCTGCAGCCGCGGATGTGACGCGGGTATTGCGACACGTCGGCGGCGTGGCGGGCGCCCCGGACGTGGTGGTTTCGCGGGCCGCGGAGGCCTGGGGGAAGGGGGAATCGCCGGCGAGCCCGGAGGCCGCCGAGGCGGTGCGGCGGGCGGCAGCAGCGTTCCTCGCGCTGTGCCGGCTACGGGCCGAGGGCCGGCTGCCGGGGCCGTGAGCGGCCGGCGCTTCTGCCCCGGCTGCGGGGCGCGGCGGCCGGCGGGCCTGGAAGACCCGGCAATGCCGTGCCCGGCTTGCGGGTACCGGGAGGTGCGGTACCCGGGCGTGGGGGTGGCCGTCATCGTGCGAGACGGGCTCGGCAGGGTGCTGCTGGGGCGGCGGGCGGGGGGCCGGCGGGCGGGTCTCTGGTGTATCCCCTGCGGGCGGCTGGAGTGGGGCGAGGAGGTGCGGGCAGCAGCCGTGCGGGAGTTCGGGGAGGAGACGGGACTGGAGGTGGAGCTGACGGGGGTGTACGAGGTGCACAGCAACGACCACGACCCGGACCGGCTGACGGTCGGCATCTGGTTCCTCGGGCGGGTGACCGGGGGGCGGCTGCACCCGGCGGACGGGGAGCTGAGCGAGCTCGGGTGGTTCGACCCGGCTCAGCCGCCGGAGCTGGCGTTCCCGACGGATGCGCTGGTGCTGCGCCGGCTCGCGATGGAGGGCCGCGGCCAGTAGCGGGCGACGACGCGGCCTTCGACGAGGTACGGCGGGATGGGGCCGAAGGTGCGGCTGTCGGTGCTCTCGGCGGCGTTGTCGCCGAGGAGGTCGAGGCTGCCATCGGCGTGGACGCGGGCGACCCGCTTGATGAGGAGCCGTTCGAATTCGCGCGGGTCGTGCGCGACGACGATGTCGCTGGGACGGGGCGGGTGGGTGCGGTAGGCCCAGCGGTCGACGGCGACCCAGTCGCCGGGGCGGAGGGCCGGGCGCATGCTTTCGCCTTCGACGGCGATGCGGAGGAAGCGGTGGCGGAGGTAGCCGAGGACGAGCGCGAGGGCTGCGATGCCGGCGAGGAGGCGCATGCAGAATCCCCTCAATGGATGAGCGGGGTGTCCTCCGGGGCGCCGGAGAGGTCCGGGCGGCCGCTCCAGAGCCAGGCGAAGTTGGTCTTGGAGACGCCGACGAGCAGGCCGAAGAGGGCTTTGGGGTGGATGAAGAGGTTAGTCCCGGGTGGGCGGCCTTCGGCCGGGGACCAGGGGAGGTTGAGCGCTTCGAGGCGGGCCTCGAGCAGGGGGACGTCATCGGTTTCGAGGTAGCACATGTAGAGCGAGGGGCCGCGGCGGTGGAAGAATCGGTCCATGGCGCCGCCGCCGAAGGTCTGGGTGATTTCGATGCGGTCGAGGCGGTGGGGCGGGTCGAAGAGGGTGAGGACGCCTTCGTAGCCGTAGCGCTGGCTGCGGATGGGGACGAAGTGGGACGGTTCGAGGCCGAAGATGCGGGTGTAGTAGTCGGCTGCTTCGCGCCAGTCGGCGACGGGGTTGGTGACCTCGTAGATAGCGCGGATATCGCCGACGGGGTCGCGGTGGGTATCGGGTACGATGACGGTCGGCATGCCGTAGCGGGCTTCGCGGAGGTAGAGGACGCCGTGCTCGGCGGTGAAGGGGACGGCGTTGGCATCGAGGCGTGCGGCCATGGCCTCGATGGAGGGGGTGGCGAAGCCGGCGCCGTAGAGGCCCTGGCCCCAGCGGCTGACGAAGTCCTGGACGGGGCCCGGGCCGGTGGGGGTGAGGAGTTCGATGAGGGACTCGCCGGCCTGGAGGATGGTGCGGCGGGCGCCGAGGACGGCGGAGGCATCCTCGGCGAGGCGGCGGGCGCCGAAGAGGGCAGCGAAGCGCTCGGCTGCCTCGGCGCGGTCAGGGACGGCGAGCAGGATGCGGTCGAGACGGGTCAGCATGGCGCACCTCCGCGGTGGTATTGAAGCACAGGGAGGGGCGGAGGGTGGAGGGGTCAGGCGGGTTCGCGCACCCCTTCGCCGGAGGTGGAGAGGTCGACGGCCTGGCCGCCGCGGGTGAGGAGGAGCGGCCGGGTCTTGTTGATGACGCAGTCGGCGTTGACGACGCACTTTTTGATGTCGGTGCGGCCGGGGATTTCGTACATGACGTCCATGAGGGTTTCTTCGAGGACGGTGCGGAGGCCGCGAGCGCCGGTCTTGTGTTTGATGGCGAGGTCGGCGACGGCGCGGAGGGCGTCGTCGGTGAAGACGAGTTCGACGCCATCCATGGCGAAGTAGCGCTGGTACTGTTTGACGAGGGCGTTTTTGGGTTCGGTGAGGATGCGGACGAGGGCGTCTTCGTCGAGGGACTGGAGGCCGACGACCATGGGGAGGCGGCCGACGAACTCGGGGATGAGGCCGAACTCGAGGAGGTCGTCGTGGGTGACGCGGGCGAGGAGTTCGTCTTTGCGCTTTTGGCCGCGGAGGCCGCCGCGCTGGGCGGCCTGGAATCCGAGGCGGACGTGGTCGCGAGTGAGGCGCTTTTCGATGTGGTTTTCGAGGCCTTCGAAGGCGCCGCCGCAGATGAAGAGGATGTTGGCGGTGTTGATCTGGAGGAAGTCCTGGTGGGGGTGTTTGCGGCCGCCCTGGGGCGGGACGTTGGCGACGCAGCCCTCGATGATCTTGAGGAGGGCCTGCTGGACGCCTTCGCCGGAGACGTCGCGGGTGATGGAGGGGTTATCGCCTTTGCGGGCGATCTTGTCGATTTCGTCGATGTAGATGATGCCGCGCTCGGCCTTCTGGATATCGAAGTCAGCGGCCTGGATGAGGTGGAGGAGGATGTTTTCGACGTCTTCGCCGACGTAGCCGGCTTCGGTGAGGGCGGTGGCGTCGGCGATGGAGAAGGGGACATCGAGGAGCCTTGCGAGCGTCTTGGCGAGGTAGGTTTTGCCGACGCCGGTGGGGCCGACGAGGAGGATGTTGGACTTTTCGAGCTCGATATCGCCGTCCGGGGGCTGGCCGATGCGCTTGTAGTGGTTGTAGACGGCGACGGAGAGGACTTTTTTGGCCTGTTCCTGGCCGATGACGTATTCGTTGAGGTGTTCGTAGATTTTGCGCGGCGGGGGGACGTTCTGGAGGGTGACGCTGCCCTGGCGGCTGGCGGAGCCGGATGCGGCCTGGCCGTTTTCTTCGTCGATGATTTCGCGGCAGAGGTCGACGCATTCATCGCAGATGTAGACGGCGCCGGGGCCGGCGATGAGGCGCCGGACCTGGTCCTGGCTCTTTCCGCAGAAGGAGCAGTGGTACTGGACGCGGTTGGTTCGGTTGGTGGCCAAGGCGGTGGTGTCCCCTCTGCGTGTGCTGTCTAGTTGGGTTCCGCGACGGGGCGGAGGAGTTCGTCGACGAAGCCGTATTCTTTGGCGCCTTCGGCGTCGAGGTAGAAGTCGCGGTCGAAGTCGCGGGTGACGCGTTCGACGGGCTGGCCGGTGTGCCTGGCGATGATGTTCCGGATGATTTCGTTGTTGCGGAGGATTTCCTTGGCGGCGATTTCGATATCGGCGGCCTGGCCGCGGGCGCCGCCGAGAGCCTGGTGCATGTGGACGGTGGCGTTGGGGAGGGCGTAGCGCTTGCCCTTGGCGCCGGCGCAGAGGAGGACGGTAGCCATGGAGGCGGTCTGCCCGACGGCGATGGTGGAGACATCGGGCTCGATGAGCTGCATGGTGTCGTAGATGGCGAGGCCGGCGGTGATGACGCCGCCGGGGGAGTGGATGTAGAGGGAGATGTCGCGCTCGGGGTCTTCGCGCTGGAGGTAGAGGAGCTGGGCGACGATGAGGTTGGCGACCTGGTCGTCGATGGGGGTGCCGAGGAAGATGATCCGTTCTTTGAGGAGGAGGGAGAAGATATCGAAGGCGCGCTCGGAGCGGGGGCCGGATTCGATGACGGTGGGGATGACGTCGTAGATGAGGGGGTGGACGCGCGGGGTCTGGTGCTGGCTCATGCCTGTTCCTCCTGGAGTTCGCCCCGTGCGAGGGCGCTGAGGCGTTCGAGGGTCTTCCGCGAAAGCAGGTTCCGGCGGAGGGTGGCGACCCCCTCTTCGGTGGCGAACATCTGGCGGAACCGTTCGGCATCGTCGCCCATGGGTGCGACCAGCGCGTCGAGCTCCTGCTGTATTTCTTCGGCTGTTACGTCGATGCCTTCAGCTTCGGCGAGGGCTTCGAGGACGAGGGAACGTTTGACGCGGGTTTCGGCGGCCTCGCGCCATGTCTCGCGGAACTCCTGTTCGGTGCGGCCGATGGTCTGGAGGTAGGCGAGGTACTGCTGCCGGTCGTTGCCCATCGCATCGCGGATGAGGTGGTCGATTTCGTGCTCGACGAGGATGCGCGGGTATTCGATGGTGGCGATTTCGACGAGTTTATCGACGGCGGCGGCGCGGAAGCGGTTTTCGGCGGCTTCTTCGAGGTTGCGGCGCAGGTCGGCCTCGATGCGCTCGCGGAGGGCCTGGAGGGTAGGGAATTCGTCGGCGTTGATGGACTGGGCGAATTCGTCATCGAGGGCAGGCAGCTGCTCTTCTTTTACCTCGTGCAGGGTGATGGTGAAGGTTGCCGTCTTGCCCTGGAAGCGTTCGATGCGGAAATCGGCGGGGAAGTCGAGGTCGAAGGTGCGCGATTTTCCTTTTTCGAGGCCGAGGAAGGCCTCGGCGAGGCCCTGGACGAAGAGGGTCTCGCCTTCGCGCAGCTGGAACTCGGCGCGGTCGTCGCGGAGGACTTCTTCGCCGTCGATGGTGGCTGAGACGTCGGCGATGAGGATGTCGTTCCACTGGACGGGGCGGTCGACGGGGGCGTGGGTGGCGTGCCGCTTGCGGAGGGCCTGGAGCTGCTCATCGACCATTTCGGGGGTGACGTCGACCTGCTCGCGTTCGACCCGGATGCTGCGGTAGTCGTTGAGCTGGACGGAGGGGCGAACGGGGACGATGGCTTTGAAGCGGAGCGGCTCGAGGGAGTCGATTTCGAGCTCAGGCTGGCCGATAGCGGGGACGTCTTCGGCTTCGATGGCTTCGTTGTAGACGTCGGGGACGAGGGTATCGAGGGCTTCGCGGATGAGGCCCTGGCGGCCGTAGGCGCGCTCGACGATGGCACGTGGGGCTCTCCCGGGGCGGAAGCCGGGGAAGCGGTTGCGCCGGGCGATGCGGCGGTAGGCGGCATCGAGCGAGCGTTCGAGTCGCTCGTCATCGACTTCGATTTCGAGTTTGACGCGGCTTTCGGGCAGCCGCTCGAGCGTAACCTTCACGGGCTGAAACGTTCCTCCGTGAACGAGTATAGCAAACGGGCGGGCTGGGGCCGGCGGGCGTCAGCGAAGGGCCTGGGTACGGGGTTCGAGGAGGTCGACGAGGGCGTCGCCGAGGAGGTTCCAGGCGAAGAAGAAGAGGGTGACGGGGATGGCGGGGGCGAGGAGGAGGTGGGGGTAGCGTTCGAACGTCTGGGGACCGGCGCCGGCGGCGATGAGTGAGCCGAAGCTGGCGGTGGGCGGGTCGATGCCGAGGCCGAGGAAGCTGAGGGTGACCTCGGCGCCGGCGGTGCCGGCCATGCCGGCGGAGACGCCGACGACGAAGAGGGGGAGGACGCCCGGGAGGATATGGCGGGAGATGATGCGCCACGGGGAGGCGCCCATGGCCTCGGCGGCGAGGACGTAGGTTTCTTCACGGATGGCCAAGGCCTGGCTGCGGACGATGCGGCTGGTGCCGATCCAGGCGAAGGGAACGGTCGCGAAGACGATGATGCTGAATTTGACGAAGGTGCGGGCGTCGTTCCCGAGGAAGGTGTTGTCCTGGAGCCAGAAGGCGACGTCGTTGATGCGGGTACGGAAGGCGGCGGTGATGGCGAGCATGAGGAGGAGGGTGGGGAGGCCTGCAAGGACTTCGCCGACGCGCATGATGAGGGTATCGATCCAGCCGCCGCGGTAGCCTGCGAGGAGGCCGAGACCGAGGCCGAGGACGAGGCTGCCGCTGATGAGGACGACGATGGTGAAGACGACGGTGGTGCGGGCGGCGTAGATGACGCGGCTGGCGAGGTCGCGGCCGAGGGCGTCGGTGCCGAGCCAGTGCTCGGCGGAGGGGCCCTGGCGGGTGGCGCCCGGGGTGAGGTTTTGCTGGTAGGGGTCGTGCGGTGCGATGAGGGGGGCGAAGATGCCGCAGGTGTAGAAGATGGCGAGGTAGGCGATGGCCAGCATGGCGAGTTTTTTTCGCAGGAGCTGGCGGAGGAAGCGGCGCCGGTTCGAGACGGCGCGGGTTTCGAAGGCGAGGGGGTCGGCGGTCGAGACGGCGGTGCTCATCCGCGCTGGGCCCCGAGGCGGATTCGCGGGTCGATGACGGCGTAGAGGATATCGATGAGGATGTTGGCGAGGACGAAGAGGACGGAGCCGAAGAGGACGAGGGCGAGGATCACGTCGAAGTCGGGTGCGAGGACGGCTTCGAAGCTTTCGGCGCCGATGCCGGGGATGCCGAAGAGCTGTTCGACGATGAGGGAGCCGCCGGCGACGCCGGGGAGGGAGAGCCCGATGATGGTGATGAGGGGGAGGAGGGCGTTCCGGGCGACGTGGCGGATGATGACGATGCGCTCGGGGAGGCCTTTGGCGCGGGCGGTGCGGACGTAGTCTTCGCGGAGGACCCCGAGGACGGAGGCGCGGACGAAGCGGGCGATGCCGGCGGTGCCGGGCAGGGCGAGGACGAGGATGGGGAGGATGATGTTGGGGCTGGTGAAGCCCTGCCAGCTCAGGCCGATGAGGTCGAGCCTGACGGCGAAGAGCCACTGGAGGAAGGGGACGGCGACGAAGATGGGCACGGCATCGATGGCGAGCCAGAAGGAGATGGTGAGCGGGTCGAGGAAGGTACCGCGGGCGATGGCTGCGTAGATGCCGGCTGAGATGCCGAGGAAGAAGCTGACGGCGAGGGCGATGATGCCGAGGCGGGTGGAGACCCAGATCTTGGGGATGATGATTTCGGTGACGGTGAAGGACTGGTGGCGGGTGGAGACGCCGAGGTCACCCTTGAGGAGGTTGTGGATGTATTTGACGTACTGGATGTGGATGGGCTGGTCGTAGCCGTATTTTTTGCGGATGAGCGCGGCTTCTTCTTCCCGGTAGCGCTGGCCGAGGAGGGAATCGACCGGGTCGCCGGGGGCGAGCCGGAGCATGTAGAAGACGATGACGGAGATGGCGAAGAGGACCGGTATCGCCCAGAGCAGCCGACGGACGATGTAGCCGGCGAGGCCCGGTGCCACGGGTCAGGGCTCCTTGATTTCGACGTACCGGAACTTGGGGATGGTCATCGGGGCGTCGGGCAGGCCTTTGACGCAGGGTTTGACGAGCATGTGCTCGACGGACCAGAAGGTGGGGATGATGGAGGCGTCGTCGATGATTTTTTGCTCGGCCTGGCCGTAGAGCTGGTAGCGGCGCTCCCGGTTCGTTTCGACCCGGGCCTGCTTGAGGAGGGCATCGACCTCGGGGTTGTTGTACTTGGTGTAGTTGAGGGGGCTATCGCTGGCGAAGAGTTTGCCGAGGAAGTTCTCGGGGTCGGGGTAGTCGGCGGACCAGCCTTCGCTCTGGATCTGGAAGTTGCCCTGGCGCTGTTCGCGGAGGAAGGCGGCGGTATCGATGGCCTGGAGTTCGACGGTGACGCCGAGGACCTGCTGCCAGTTTTCCTGGATGGCGACGAGGAGGTCGCCGGGTGCGGCGCCGGTCCCGGCGTAGGTGAGGACGATGCGTGGCATGTTGCGGGCGTATTTGGACTCGGCGAGGAGCTGCCTGGCGCGCTGGGGGTCGTAGGGATAGGTTTTGACGGAGCTGGAGCGGCCGGGCATGGCGCCGGGAACGATGCCCTGGGCGACGTCGTAGTAATCGAAGAGGAGGACGGTGCGGATGGTTTCGCGGTCGATGGCCATGGCGAAGGCCTGGCGGACCTTAGGGTCATCGAAGGGGGCTTTGTTTGGGTTGAGGGTGAAGTAGAAGGTGGCGAGGCCGGGGTAGGAGCGGTAGTCCTTCGACAGGGGGTTGGAGCGGTCGAGGATGGAATCGAGGAGGGAGGCCGGGAGGGGGGTCAGGTGGATTTCGTCGTTCTGGTACTGGGTGAGGAGGGAGCCGCCGCCGAGCTGGAAGATGACCTCGTCGACCTTGGGCGCGCCGAGGTGGTAGCGCGGGTTTTTGACGAGGCGGATGCGCTCGGCGGGCTTGAATTCGGCGAGGCGGAAGGGGCCGGTGCCGTTGGGGTTGCGGGTCCAGTTGCGGGGGTCGGATTCGATTTGCTGGCGGTCGACGATGAAGGAGACAGGGTAGGTGAGTTCGAAGATGAAGTAGTCGGAGGGCTCGATGAGGTCGACCTGGAGGGTGCGTTCATCGATGACTTTGACGCCGGAGACGGAGGGGGCGCGGCCCTGGAAGCGGTCCTTGAGGCCGACGATGTTGCCGAGGTAGGCGACGACGGTCGGGGAGGCGTTGGCGGGGTCGGCGGCGCGCTCGATGGAGTATTTGACGTCTTCGGCGGTGACGCGGCGCTGGTTGCCGGTGTGGAAGACGACGTTATCGCGGAGGCGGAAGGTGTAGGTGCGGCCGCCGTTGGAGACCTGCCAGGACTCGGCGACATCGCCGACGACCTGGAGGTCGGGGTCGAGGGTGACGAGGCCGCCGAAGATTTCGACGACGTATTCGCTGGTGGAGACGTCGACGACCTGGATGGGGTCGAGGACGGTATTGGGCTGGGAGCCGGGGACGATGAGGGACTTGCCGCTGCAGATGCCGCCGCTGGCGGAGCGGGGGCGGTTTTCGGAGCCGTTGCTGGCCGGGGAGGCGTCGTCGCTGCCGCCGGCGAGGGCGATGACGAAGACGACGCCGACGGCGAGGATGAGGAAGGCGACGATGCCCATCATGAGGGCGAGCATGCGGTTGGACATCGAGCGGACTCCCAGCGTCAGCGGTTTCGCGGGCGGGAACCCGGGGCGGCGGGTGCGGGCTCCGGATGGCCTATTAGCGTACACGCCGCAGCGGGCTCGGGGGATGCATCGGCTCACGGCCGGGGGAAAAGGGTGCTTTACGCCGGGGCGATGACCCGGATGCCGAGCTCTTCGAGCTGCTTCGGGTCGACGGGGGAGGGGGCTCCCATGAGGGGGTCGGTGCCGGAGGAGGTCTTGGGGAAGGCGATGACGTCGCGGATGTTGTCGGTGCCGACGAGGGACATCATGAGGCGGTCGATGCCCATGCCGACGCCGCCTTCGGGGGGAACGCCGTAGTCGAGGGCTTCGAGGATGACGCCGAAGCGCTCCTGCTGTTCTTCGGGGGTGTAGCCCATGAGGGTGAAGATTTTCTCCTGGTGGCGGCGGTCGTTGATGCGGATGGAGCCGCCTCCGATCTCGGCGCCGTTGAGGATGAGGTCGTACTGGCGGGCGATGACGGCGCCGGGGTCGGTATCGAGGAGGGGTTCGTGCTCGGGGAGGAAGCCGCTGAAGGGGTTGTGGGTGGCATCCCAGCGGTTTTCCTCGGGGCGCCACTCGAGGAGCGGGAAGCCGGTGACCCAGGCCATCCGGTAGACGGAGGGGTCCTTGAGACGGAGGCGAGTGCCGAGCTCGTCGCGGACTTCGTGGAGGGAGCGGGCGACGATGGCCGGCTGGTCGGCGACGATGAACAGCATGTCGCCGTCGCGGGCGCCGGTCAGTGTGCGGATGGCGGCGAGCTCGCCGGGGGTGAGGAACTTGGCGATGGGGGAGCGCGGCTCGCCGGGCATGAAGCCGATGTAGGCGAGGCCCTTCGCGCCGCCGCCGCGGGCGATGGCGGTGAGGTCGTCGATCTCGCGACGGGGCATTTCAGCCTGGCCCGGGACGCGGATGGCCTTGACCCTGCCGCCGGCGGCGAGGGCGCCGGCGAAGACCTGGAAGGTGGTTCCCCGGAGGGGCTCGGAGATGTCGACGAATTCGAGGCCGTAGCGGAGGTCGGGCCGGTCGATGCCGTATTTTTCGATGCACTCGGTGTAGGTGAGGCGGGGGATGGCCCGGGAGGGGAGCTTTGCGGTACCGAAGCGGGAGAGGAGTTCGACGTAGAGGTCTTCGACGAGGGCCATCACGTCGTTTTCATCGACGAAGGCCATTTCGAGGTCGAGCTGGGTGTGCTCGGCGACGCGGTTGGCGCGGAAGTCTTCGTCGCGGTAGCAGCGGGCGAGCTGGAAGTACTTTTCGAAGCCGGCGGCCATGAGGAGCTGTTTGAGGATCTGGGGCGACTGGGGGAGTGCGAAGAAGGTCCCGGGCCGGATTCGGGCAGGGACGAGGAAGTCGCGGGCGCCTTCGGGGGTGCTCTTGATGAGGGTGGGGGTTTCGATTTCGCAGAAGCCGCGGGCGCTGAGGTAGTCGCGGATGAAGCGGACGACCTCGTGGCGGAGCTTGATGACGCGGGCGACCTCGGGACGGCGGAGGTCGAGGTAGCGGTACTTGAGGCGGAGGTGTTCGTCGACGTCGGCGGGTTCGTTGATGTAGAAGGGCGGGGTCTGGGCCTCGGCGAGGACGGTGCAGGCGGAGGGGATGACTTCGATTTCGCCAGTGGGGAGGTTGGGGTTGACGGTGGCGGGGGTGCGGAGGGCGACGGTGCCTGTGACCTGGAGGACCCATTCGATGCGGGCGCGGTGGGCGACGGCGTGGGCCTCGGGGGTATCGGGGTTGAAGACGAGCTGGACGATACCGGAGGTGTCGCGGAGGTCGATGAAGATGAGGCCGCCGTGGTCGCGGCGGCGGTGGACCCAGCCGGCGAGGGTGACGCGGCGGCCTTCGTCGGAGCGGCGGAGCTCGCCGCAGTAGGCGTCCTTGAGCATGGGGTACAGGGTAGCCGAGGGCGTGCTTACGCGGTGGGACGGTGCGGGGCGGCGAGGGGAGCGAGTTCCTCGGCGAAGGCGGCCTGGACGGCGGCGTCGACGCGGCGGCGGAAGCGGTCGTAGGCTTCGAGGAGGCGCGCACCCTCGGGGGTGAGGGCGGTGTGGCCGCCGCCGGCGCCGCCGACTTCGGAGCGGACGAGGGGGCGGCCGAGGTTGGTTTCGAGCTCTTTCACTTTGCCCCAGGCGCGGCGGTAGGAGAGGCCCATGGCGGAGGCGGCGGCGGCGAGGGAGCCGGTCTCGGCGATGAGCGCGAGGAGGCGGAGGCGGTAATCGGACATGACGAGCCCGCCGGGGGATTCGAGCCAGAGCTTGTAGCGCGGGACGAGTTCGCCCATGGACTCAGCCTACTGCGGGGCGGGAGCGGCGGCCACCCGTGGTGGGGGGTCGGCAAGGGAGGCGCTGAGGAGCATCGCGGAGGGGACGCGGAGGCGCTGCTCCCAGGCGAGGCCGGGGAGACGGTCGATGTCGGTGCGGTAGCGCTCGGAGCCGGCGATTTCTTCGAAGGCATCGAGGGAGAAGCCGGCGTCGGCGAGGGCGGTGAGGAGGTCGGCGAGGGTCCACGGGTTATCGCTGTCGCGGAAGTGGAAGTAGCTGCGGGAGATGACGAGGAGGCCCTTATGGAGACCGACGATGCGGGCGAAGGGGTGGCGGTCGTAGAGGGAGAGGCGGCCGCCAGGGCGGAGGATGGCAGCGGCGCGGCTGGCCCAGGCATCGAAATCTTCGACCGCATCGAGGCCGCCCCAGGCGTGATAGAGAAGGTCGAAGGCGGCGGGCGCGCGGGCAGCGAGCGTCTCGAGGGTGCCGAACTCCCAGGTGAGCTCGATGCCGGCGTCGGCGGCGAGGCGGCGGGCGAGCTCGGCGGCGGCCGGGTCGGGTGCCCAGGCCGTGACGCGGGCGCCGAGATTGGCGAGGGACAGGGCTTCTTCCGCCCGGTTGTGGGGGCTTACGGGGCCGGCGAGGACGCGGAGGCCCGCGACTGCGCCGAGGTATTCCGCTTCGAGGTCGGAAAAGCAGGAGCCGCCATGGGCGTAGAAGGCAGGGTCGATCTCGAACCAGGAGGGGGATGGCTCGAGGGTGCGGCTCATGCGTTGAGGTCGCTGCGGGACGACTGGATGGGCATCACGTGCGAGTAGTCGTTGATGGTGAGGATGACGCGCCGGGTATCGGCTGCGCGCATGACGGAGATGGAGGTGTGGTGGACGGGTACGAGGTGGTCGAACGGGGAGCCGAACACCTGGCTGAGGATGGCATTGATGACGCCGCCGTGGCAGACGACGGCGACGCGCATGCCGATGGATTCGTCGACGATGCGGTCCATCGCGCGGAAGACGCGGGTGCGGAAGGCGTCGACGTCCTCGCAGAAGGGGTAGGCGGAGTGTTTGCGGGTGCGGGTGACTTCGCGGTAGATGTCGGCGAGCTGCTCGCGGGTGTAGATATCGAGGAGGCCCTTGTCCTGGGGTGCACGCTGCCAGAGGTCGATTTCGCGAAGGTCGGGGATGACGACCGGCTGGAGGCCGTGGTGGACGGCGATGGCTTTTGCCGTATCGAGGGCGCGGCGCATATCGGAGGAGTAGACACGGCCGAGGCGGGCAGGGGCGAGGCGTTGGCCGAGGGCCTCGGCCTGTCGCTGGCCGAGCTCGGAGAGGGGGGCATCGTAGGCCTGGCCGAGGGGGATGTTCTCGAAAAATTTCTGTTCGCCGTGGCGGATGAGGAGGACTTCGACCATGCCTTCGAAGGAATCGACGAAGGGGTTTTCGAGGTCGATGGTGCGAACGCGGCGGACGGAGGTCATGCGAGGTTCACCCCGGGCATGGCGACGGCGGCGAGGTTGGGCTCGACCTGCTGAACGTACTCGCTGGCGGCGACGAAGGCGGCGAGGCCGCGGACGAGGGCTTCGAGGTCTTCGTGGTGCATTTCGACGAGGATGCGGCGGGTGAAGATTTCGCTGCCGGTTTCGAGGCGGGAGCAGGTGGCTTCGCCCTGGTCGGTGAGGAAGTTGCGGACGAGGCGGCGGTCGGATTCGTCGTCTTCGCGGCGGATGAGGCCGGATTTGACGAGGCGGTCGACGATGCCGGAGATGGTCGGCGGGGTGACGCCGAGGCGGCTGGCGAGTTCGCCGGCGGTGACCCCGGGTTCGCCGCGGACGAGGAAGAGAACGCGGAGCTGGGCGGTGGTGAGGCCCATTTCGGCCCAGGCGCGGAAGCGGAGGGGGTCGAAGAGGTTGACGGTCTCGCCGAAGAGCCGGATGGCAGCATCGACGGCGCTCTCGGAGGCAGGCGGAGATTTCACGGGACGCCTCGAATGGTGTTCGTCGTACGAGGGGACTTTAGCACCGATTGCGGCTTGCCTCCTCCCCGGTGAGGGCGGGCATACTGGAGGGGATGACGCTGGACCTGGACCCGGGCACGGCGGCGCTGGGCAATCCGCGGCTCATCGCGGCGATCATCGCCGAGATGGATGGCGGGGCGATACCGTTCGAGCGATTCATGGAGCTGGCGCTATACCACCCGGAGTACGGGTATTACCGGAAGCGAGGGCGCATCGGGCGGCAGGGGGACTTCCTGACGAGCCCGGCGGTTCACCCGATGTTTGGGTGGGCGGTGGCCGGCTGGATTCGGGAGACGTGGCGGCGGCTGGGCGAGCCGGGGGAGTTTACCATCTTCGAGCCGGGTGCGGGCGAGGGGCACCTCGCGAAAGCCGTGCTCGACTGGGCGGAGGGGCGGGACCGGGCGTTCGCGGCGGCTATTCGTTATGTTGCTATCGAGCCGTTCAGCCCGGGGGACGACCCGCGGGTGGCGTGGCGCGTGCCGCCGGTAGAGCCGGCGCCAGCCGGTGTGGTGGTGGCGAACGAGCTGTTCGATGCGTTCCCGGTGCGGGTGTTCGAAGGGACGCCGCGGGGGCCGGTCGAGGTGTATGTGCGCTGGGATGGGGAGCGGTTCGTGGAGGAGCGGGGGCCGGTTGCGACGATGGACGACGCGCCGGCCGAGGGGCGGTTCGAGGTGAACCCGGGGGCGTACCCGGCGATGGTGAGCCTGTGCAGGCTGGTGGAGCGGGGCGCGGTGCTGGTGTTCGATTACGGGTATCCGCAGGAGGAGCTGTGGGCGCCGTGGCGGCGGCAGGGGACGCTGCTTTGCTTCTACCGGCACACGGCGCACGAGGACCCGTACCTCCACGTGGGCGAGCAGGACCTGACCGCGCACGTGAACCTTTCTGAGCTGCTGGCGGCGGTGGAGGAGGGGGGCATGCAGCCGTGGGGACCGGTATCGCAGCAGGAGTTCCTGTTCTCCGTGGGGCTGGGCGGCCTGGTGGAGGCTGTGCGCGGGGATTTGCAGGAGTACTTCACGCGGCGGCGGGCGCTGGAACAGCTCACGGACGGGGCCGGGCTGGGACGTATCCGGGTCATCGCCGGGACACGCGGTGTCGAAGGCCCGCCGCCGGGGTTCGAGCCGCTGCCGTGAGCGGGCACCGGAACGGGCAGGAGCCTTCGCTGCGGGGACCGGTGGAGCCGGGCGAGCCGGCGCCGGATTTCGAGCTGCCTGCGGTGCCGGACGGCGGGGAGCCGTTCACGGTCCGGCTGCGGGAGCTCCTGCCGGGGGGGCGGGTTTTGCTGATCTTTTACCAGGACGATGGGATGCCGCTCTGCACGAGCGAGTTGAAGGCGTTCGCCCAGGAGTGGGAGACCCTGCAGCGGGCGGGCGTGCAGGTCTTCGGCATCAACACGAACGGCATCTACTCGCACGGGAAGTTCCAGGAGCGGGACCACTTCCCGTTCCCGCTCCTGAGCGATTTCTCCGGGGAGACGGTGCGGGCGTACGGCTTCTGGGACCCGGAGGAGCGGAAGTCGCGCCGGGGGGTGGTGGTCATTGGGCAGGATGGGCGGGTGGCCTACGTGCTGCCGCATTTCAACCCGGGGAGCCTTTCTGCCTTCGAGGGGGTGTTCCGGGCGCTGGGGCTGTTCGACGGCTGATTAGCCGGGAATGCCGCGAGCGCGGAGGGCGGCGCGGATGTGGTGCTGGCGCTCGATGCACGGTCGTTCGAGGGGGTGGCGGCCGTGGCGGAAGCCGGACTGGAGCTGGCCGAGGAGGTACCGGGCATAGAAGCGGGGGCGCCCCATCTCGCGGACCTGGGTGAGGTGGAGCGCTTCATGGGCGATGAGGGCGAGGCCGGGAGCGGTGGAGGGCCGGTATCCGCCGGAGGCGAAGATGACGAAGGGGGCGAAGGTGATGGCGGTTTTGCCGAGGAGGGCGGGCAGCCAGCGCCAGGGGCGGCCGAGGACGATGCGCATCGCGGCGAGGTCGCGGCGGGGGACCCATTCGGCGAGGAGGCTGATGGTTTCGGGGTCAGGGCGCACGGGCGAGGTCGCGGGCGAGGATGTCGGCGGCGAGGCGTGACTGGTCGACACGGTAGATGACGTTGGGGCCGTCGCGGAAGACCTCGGCGAGGGCGGGCATGGCGGCGAGCTTTGCGAGGCCGGCTTCGGTCCCGTGGACGCGTTCCTCGGTGCCGACGATGACGTAGCGGACGTCGTATTTGCGGAGGAAGCGCTCGGCCCGCTCTGTCGAGGGGTCGGTGTAGAAGAGCTGGACGGCGGTGCGGCGTTCCTGGACGAGATGGGCGTAATCGGTGCGCTGCTGGACCTGGTGCCAGTCCCAGCCGATGACGGCGGGGAGGCCGGTGTACTGGGAGATGCGCCCGGTCCAGCGGTAGAGGGGGCCGACGGCTTCGACGATGACGGGGGAGCCTTCGACGTTCTGGCGGAGCCATTCGATGAGCGGAAGGTCTTCGTCGAGCCGGAAGGTGATGTCGTCGGCCGGGGTAACGTCGCTCCTGGGCTCGGTGAAGATACCGTGTTCGAAGAAGGCGAAGCCGTTGAGCGTGAGGGGGGTATCGCCGAAGCGGGCCTGCTGGCGGGCGCGCGTGCCGGAGACGAGGAAGAGGCTCGAGGCGAGGACGACCGCCGTGAGCGAGGCGAGCGCGAGGCCGACGGCGGCGCGGGTCGGGAGGGGCGCCCCGCGGGCGCGCTCGAGCAAGCCGCGGAGGACGTACCAGGCGGCGAAGCCGCCTCCAAGGGCGAAGAGATGCCAGGCCTGGAGGCCGAACTTGAAGACGGTATTCATGCGGACGATATCGTTCTTCAGCGTGACGACGTCGACGCCGGCGGCGACGGCGACGGCAAGGGCGAGGAAGAGGGTGGCGACGAGGCGCGGGACGTCCCGCTCGGGAGCGCGGTACTCGAGCCAGGCGAGATTCACCAGGAATGCGAGGGCGACCAAGGCCATGGCGACGGTCGCGAGGCCGAACGGCCACGTGAAGGCGATGAGGCCGGCGAGGAAGACGGCGAGGGAGGCGAGTTCGAGGCGGCCGGCTACGGCGGCCAGCACGGGGTTGCTTCCCGGGTCGAACATGCGGCGTTCGAGCTCCTCGCGGCAGCGGAGAGCGATGAAGGCCGCCGCGAGCGCGAGAAAGACGCCATACTGGACGAGGAACTGGTGGAGCGGCGTCGTTGCGGGGGCACGGGTGATGCCGGGGTCGAACGTTTCGAAGCGAGCGTTATAGGGCGCGAACGGGATGAGTGCGAAGAGTGCGGCGAGCGTGAGCTGGCCGGCTGCGGTCCATGCGCGGCGTTCGGGGCTGCCGGGGGAGAGCAGCGCTGCGAGGATGACACTCGCCCCGGCCAGGAGAGCGGCGGTCGGGAAGTCCCACGTGTGGACCGTGCGGATGAGGCCGACGAAGAGTCCTGCCATGGCGGCGAGGGCCCAGGGACGGCCGCGTTCGCCGGCGGAGGCGGAGATGGCGAGGGTGGCGCCGATGCCGGCGAGGCAGACGAAGAAGGGGATGCCCATCAGGTGAGGGTGGAGGTCGGCGAAGAGGAAGGACCAGTACGGGAATTCGGTGATGTCGAAGGTCCCGAAGTGGACGCGGGAGCTGCGCCACCAGTCGAAGGGCGGGAGCTGACCGCCGCCGAAGAGCCAGTGCCAGAGGCCGCCGGCGATGCCGACGGCGCCGCCGAGGACTGGCGTGCCGGGGGTGAAGGACCACTGGTTGAGGGCCTGCAGACGTTCGACCCACTGGTGGGCGGCATCGAGGTTGCCGATGGCGACGAGGAGGAAGGCAGCGAACACGCCTGCGAGGAGCGGCTCGGCGGCGCGACGGCGCACGGCAGCGACGGCCGGGGAAGCGGAGCCGACGAGGCCGCTGACGATGGCGAAGGCGGCAGCGGCGGCGGTAGCGGCGAAGGTCGGCACGCCGAGGTTGAAGGCGTACTCGGGCAGGATGCCGAACGCGCGGACGGGAACGGCGAGGTAGAACCAGCCCATGTAGTAGTAGTTGAGGCTGCCGCCGGCGAACCAGGGGTCGTAGGGCGGGAGGATAGTGGAGCGGACGACGGCCGTGAGGTAGGCGACCTCCATCGGTTTCTCGCCGCCCTGCGGGTGGTGCCAGAGGTCAGGATTCGCTGCTCGGAGCAGGAGGAAGGCGAAGAATGCCGCGAGGAACACGGCCTCGGCGGCGAGCCAGTTGCGCCAGTGCGCGCTGAGGTCGCTGCGGAGGACGTGCCGGCGGACGATGCCGTGGGCGAGCCCGGCGGCCAGGGCGGCGGCGAAGGCTGCCCAGGCGAGACCCTTTGTGAACTGCAGCGGTCCCCATGCGACGGGCATCCACGTGATGAGGACGATGGCGAGCGGGCCGAGGAGTTTCGTGAGGCCGTAGCCGCGCCCGGCCAGGGGACGGAAGAGCCAGGTGACCCACGGCACGGCGGCGAGGCTGGCGGCCTGGAGCCAGAGCAGCCACCAGAGCCATGCCGTGCGATTGAGCCAGCCGGGGGCATCGAAGACGTCCGTGAAGGTGCCGCCGGTCTGCTGGGTGAAGGCCTCGGCGGAGGTGAACTGGAGGCCGTTGGAGCGGCCCTGGCGCGGGAGGAGGTTGACGGCGGCCTCGGGCCGGGCTTCGCTGAGGAGGGCGTAGGCACGGGCGGGGTCGAAGTCGGCGGTTTTGCGGTAGATGCGAACTTCGGGGTGGTCGTAGACGGTGAAGGATTCCTCGGCGCGGGAGTCGTCGATGGAGATGCCGAGGAAGGAGGGGCGAACGCGGAACGTGGCGACGCGTTCGAAGCCGAGTTCGCCGGATTCGAGGAGCTGGTAGTAGCGGATGGTGGCGGGGTATTCGCGCTCGAGGTTCGTGACCGATTCGCGGATGCGGTTGGACGTGACGGCAACGTAATCGGCGCCGGCGAGCCCGGCCTTCGTGGGGTCGCCAGGGACGCCGAAGACGAGGTCGCGGATTTTCTCCGGGGAGTCGGTGCGGTACATGTCGAGCTCGATGAGGCGGTACTGGCGGGCGCGGCCGGCGAAGTCCCAGGGGACGGGGTCGTCCCAGATTTCGGTGGTGATGGCGCTGCCGGGCGGGACACTGGCGTAGACCCAGCGGGTGGCGGCGATGCGGGGGTGTTCTTCGAGGTAGACGCGCTGGAAAGCGAGCGCCCACCAGGCGGTGGCAGCGAGTACGACGCCGAGCGCGGCGAAGGCGAGGGGGCGGGTGGAGGGTGCGGGGAGCCGGAGTGGGAGGCGGCCGAGACGAAGGCGGAGGTCGCGCTGCGGGCGTTCGAGGAGCTGGAGCAGGCCCCAGGCGGCGAAGAGGCAGAGCACGGGGTAGATGGGGAGGAAGTAGCGCATGAAGGCGACGAAGCGCGGGCCCCAGAAGGCGAGGACGAGGAGGGCGAAGGCGAGCGGCAGGAGGAGCGAGAGGTCGCGGGAGCGGGCGGTGCGGACGGCCGCTGCCAGGAGGCCCGCGTAGGCGGCGGCAGCGAGCGCGGGGCCGAGGCCCCAGAGGGTGATGTTGCGGAGGGCGGTGAGGAAGGGGGTGGTGCCGGAGAACTGGATGAACGGGGGGTAATCGGCGTTGCCGCGCTGGAAGTCGCGCTCGCGTTGGATGTCGTCCCACCACTGCTGGCTGAGCGCGAAGTCCCAGGGGTGGGGGCCAGCGAAAGCGTAGGGCTGGGCGAGGCGGAAGACGAGGAGGGAGACTGCCCCTGCGAGGCAGAGCATGGAGACGTCGGTGAGCCAGGCAGAGCCGTGCCGGGGCGGGAGCACACGGCCGTTCCAGCGGGCCCCGAGCGGGCGGAAGTCGTAGAGGGCGATGCGGATGCCAGCGGCGAGGACGGGGATGGCGGCGAAGATGGCCCCGTTCACCTTGCAGGCAGTGGCGAGGCCGATGCTGGCGCCGAAGCCGATGGCGAGGAGCCATGCGCGCGGGCCCTCGGCGCGCAGCCATGAGAGGGTGAGGAGGAGGGTGAGGAGCGCGAAAACGTTGAGGAAGGGGTCCATCGCCCAGAAGTGGGCGAGCTGCGTCGGGAGGACGGCGAGGGCGTAAAGGAGCGCCGCAAGCAGGCCGAGCCGCCGGCTGCCGAGGGCGGCGCCGAGGAGGTAGACGAGGAGGATGGCGAGGACGTCGAAGGCAGCCGTGACCTGGCGGCCGGTGACGACCGTCGCCTGGTAGGAATTGCCGGCGCCGGGCGGGTCATCGCCGCGGAGGGTGGCGATAGCCTTCACGAGGAAGAGGGGGAAGGTGCCGTAGACGTAGGATTTGGTTTCGCCGTCGTTGTAGGGGTTGAGTGGGGAGCGGGCAGTGTCGAAGTAGGCGGCGATGCTGTCGGGCCAGTCGATGCGGTCGGCGACGAGGGAGAGGAATCGCTCGTCGGGGTGCATCTGGAGGGGATAGTCGGCCTCGGGCGGGCGGTCCCAGCCGAGGCCGTGGAAGCGGAGGGCGGCGCCGAGGAGGAGGACGGCGGCGAGGCCTGCCCGCCAGGTGAGCAGGCGGGCGAGGGGGCCGGACCGCAGGGCGGCGAGGCGGTGGCGGGTGGCGGTGAGGGCGGGGGAGGTCTCGGCCACGCGCTCCTCCAGTGGTGGGGTACAGGATACGCGGCGGGGCGTATGAGGAACGACATGCGGCCGTGGTGCAGAACGTGCGGCCGCCCCCGCGGGGGCGGGGGCGGGGGAAAGGCGGAGAAGCGGCGGGCGGTTAGAGGCCTCGTTCGGCGACGAAGGCGGCGAGGTCGGCGAGGCGGCAGGCGTAGCCCCACTCGTTGTCGTACCAGGCGGCGACTTTGACGAGGTTGCCGCCGACGACGTTGGTGGAGAGGCCGTCGACGATGGAGGAGCGTTCGTCGCCCTTGAGGTCCATGGAGACGACGGGGTCCATGGTGATGCCGAGGATGCCCTTCATTTTTTCGGCGGCGGTTTCGCGGATGAGGTCGTTGAGGGCGTCTTTGGTGATGTCTTTTTCGGTGAGGGCGACGACTTCGACGATGGAGACGGTTGGGGTCGGCACACGGTAGGCGAGGCCGTCGAGTTTGCCCTCGACCTCGGGGATGACGAGCTTGAGGGCGCGGGCAGCGCCGGTGGAGGTGGGGACGATGTTGAGGGCCCCGGCGCGCATTTCGCGGAGGTCGGTGCCGGCGGCTTTGTCGAGGATCTGCTGGGAGTTGGTGTAGGAGTGGATGGTGGTCATCTGGCCTTTGACGAGGCCGAGGTTATCGACGATGACTTTGACGACGGGGGCGAGGCCGTTGGTGGTACAGGAGGCGTTGGAGATGACGTGGTGGCGGGCAGGGTCGTAGGCCTCGGGGTTGACGCCGAGGACGATGGTGACGTCCTCGTTCTTGGCGGGGGCGGAGATGAGGACTTTTTTCACCGTATCTCGACGGTGGGCGGCGGCCTTCGTGGCGTCTGTAAAGAGGCCGGTCGATTCGATGACGATCTCGGCGCCGACGGAGCCCCAGGGGATGGCGGCGGGGTCGCGCTCGGCGAAGACGCGGACCGTGTGGCCGTCGATGACGAGTGCGCCGTCCTCGGCGCGGATATCGCGGTTCCAGCGGCCGTAGTTGGAGTCGTACTTGAGGAGATTCGCGTTGACGTCGGTAGCGACGAGGTCGTTGATGGCGACGACTTCGAGGGTGCCGGGGTAGCGGTCGGTAATGGCTTTGAAGACCTGGCGGCCGATGCGCCCGAAGCCGTTGATGCCGATCCTGGTGGCCAAGGGGTCCCTCCGGGTGGGTGGTTCGCGTTCGTAGCCTAGCGGGCGGGCACTAACGTTCCAGCCGCAGGTGGGCAGTTCAGGCGAGTTTCACGGCGGTTCCGGAGGCCGTGATCATGAGCATCTGGCCGCCGACGGTTTCGTAGTCGATTTTGACGCCTACGACGGCATCGGCGCCGAGCTGCTGGGCGTGCTGGAGCATTTCGGCGATGGCGTGGTCGCGGCCTTTGCGGAGCTCCTCTTCGTATTTGCCGGAGCGGCCGCCGACGATGTTGCGGAAGCCGGCGGCGATGTCTTTGAAGACGTTGACGCCGAGGATGACTTCGCCGGCGATGATGCCGAGGTACTGCTGGATGGGGCGGCCTTCGACGGTGTTGGTGGTCGTGGCGATGATGGCCAATGCGGGACCTCCGCGCTGGAATCAGGGGCAGGGTGCAGCACCAGTCTACTGGAGGGCGGCGTTCCCCGGTCGTTCACCGAGCCTATCGATCGATAGGTTTTCGATATGGCTTTTCGCGGATCGATGGGGAATCGGGGCTACCTCGCCGGGTGCGGGCGACCGATGCTGGGGGTGAACCTGCTGAAGGAGCAAGACGATGACGCGGAAACTGGTGACCTGCCCGAAGTGCGAGCTGGAGTTCGTTTCGAGCCGGGAGCTGACGTATTGCCCGGGCTGCCATGCGCTGGTGGAGCCGCGCGCGCGGGCAGCGGCGGGGCGCTAGCCGGCCGGGGTACGGCCCTCCCAGCGGCGGAGGATGGTTTCGCGGAGGGCAGCCGGGGATGGGATGGGGATATCGCCGGGGTCGGGGTCGATAGCCCAGGCCGCGGCGAAGGGGATGGCTCCGGTGCGGCGGGCGGCGGCCCGTTCGTAGTGCCCGGGGGCGACGAACGCGGTTTCGGTGGGGTGGGTTTCGAGGAGGCGGAGGCACTCATCGAGCTGCTGAGCGGGGGAGAAGGTGCCGGCTGGCGGCGGGACGATGACCGAGAGGAACCGGTCGAGGCCGGTGGACTCGGCGTGCTGCCGGGCGAGGCGGTGGGGGAGGCGTGAAATGGCGGCCATTTCGATGAGCTCGCCGCGGAGTTCATCGAGGGCCATGCCGATGCCCTCGAAGACGAGCAGCCGTTTGAGGGCGCTGCGGGCGGCGTACTGTTCGCACAGGGTCTCGGCAGCGTCGCGGTCGCGCGGGTCGTCGAGGAGGATGCGGAGGGCTTCGCGCCAGGGCCGGGTGTGGTAGGCGTCGGCGAGGTCGCGGGCGGGAATGCGGCGGCCGGTGACGGCGGCGATTGCTTCTTCGAGGGTGTAGGTGAAGGCGGGGCGGCTATCGATGAGCGCCCGGTCGAGGTCAAAGACGACGAGGCGGGGATGCGGCCGGCCGCTGCCGACGAGGGGCATCAGCGGACAGCGGCGAAGAAGCGGTCGCGGGCGGCGTGGTACTCCTCGGGGGTGTTGAAGGTGAGGTCGAGGAGGTCGCCGGCATCGACTTCGGCGTGGCGGGCCTGGTGGGCGCGGAGGATGCCGCGGAGGCCCTCGGTGGCGTCGTCGGCGCGCATGAGTTCGTCGCGGAGGCGGCCGGCGACGACGACGGGGTGGCCGTGCCTGCCGCCGTGGACGGGGATGGTGTAGTCGGCGTCGGCGGGGTGGGCTTCGTACAGGGTGCGGAGGAAGGCTGCAGGCCGGGGCTGGTCGACGTCTTCGATGAGGATGCGGTCGGCGTCGCGGTTGACGGCCTTGGCGCCGATGCGGAGGGAGCCAGCGCGGCCGAGCTGGTAGCGCGGGTTGAACATGATGCGGCAGGGGATGCCGCGAAGCTGGCGGGAGACGTCGTCGGCGCGGTAGCCGAGGACGACGATGACTTCGTCGGCGCCGGCTTCCCAGAGCTGTTCGAGCTCGTAGCGGATGAGGGGCTGGCCGCCCCAATCGAGGAGGGGTTTGAGGCTGCCCATGCGCTGGGAGATGCCGGCGGCGAGGATGATGGCGGAGTTCATGGTGGCGTTAGTGTACGGAGGTGCGTGTCCAGGGGCGATGTCAGGTACGTGCAGGGGCAGCGGCCTGGAGCGTGTTTTCGACGCCGAATTCCTGGGTGATGATGCGGAGGAATTCGTGGATGGGGGGCGCGAGGATGCGGTTGCGGAGGATGTGGACGCCGACTTCGCGCTGGGCGGGCTGTTCCATTTCGCGGATTTGGACGCTCGCGAGGGAGCCGCGTTCGCGCTCGCGTTCGAAGGAGACGACGGGGAGGATGGCGATGCCGAGTCCTGCTTCGACCATGTGCTTGGTGGTCTCCATATCATCGAGCTCCATGACGGACTCGGGGACGACGCCGGCGCGGAGGAACAAGGAGTAGACGAGGCTGTGGTAGCTGGAGCCGCGTTCGAAGAAGAGGAAAGGCTGGCGGCCGGCTTCGGCGATGGAGACGCGGCCTTTCTGGGCGAAGGGGTGGTCCGGCGGGACGACGAGGGCGAGGTCGTCGTTGTAGAGATGGAGGGACTGGATTTCGGGGTGCTGGGCGAGGCGGGTGACGGCGACGTGGAAGTCGCCGGCGAGGAGGCTATCGAGGATGTCTTCGGTCTGGCCGGTGGCGAGGTGGATGTGGACGCGCGGCCGGAGTTCGCGGAACTTTTTGAGAATCCGGGGGAGGACGTAGGTGGCGATGGAGGTGGAGGCGCCGATGCGGATGGTGCCGACTTCGCCGTGGCGGACGGCTTCGATGGCGTCGGTGCCTTCCTGCACGGCGGTGAGGGCGCGCTGGGCGTGGGGCATGAAGGCGCGGCCGGCATCGGTGAGGGTGACGCTGCGGCCGGTGCGTTCGAAGAGGCGTTCGCCGAGTTCTCGTTCGAGGGACTGGATGCGGGCGGTAACGGATGGCTGGGTGAGGAAGAGGGCCTCGGCAGCGCGGCTGAAGGACCGGTGGTGCGCGACCTGGATGAAGGCCTCGAGCTGTGCCAGTTCCACAGAGCTCCTCCGCGGCGGGGTGCCGTCCGCTTTTTAGGGTAGCGCCTGGGAACGGTAGAAGTTGGCGTTGATCGCGATGTACGCGCGCATGGGGCCTTCGAGGGCGGCGTCGTGAGCGATGGCGCTCACGGGGCAGGCGAGCTCGCAGGCGGCGCAGTCGATGCACTGGTCGGGGTTGATGTAGTACTGGGGGGCGTCGTCGGTGGTGTGGATGCAGTCGACCGGGCAGACGTCGACGCAGGAGGCGTCTTTGACGCCGATGCAGGGTTCGGTGATGACGTAGGGCATGGGTCAGCGGGCCTCCTGGCGTGCGAATGGGTCGGGGAAGACGCCGGTTTTTTCGACGATGATGTCGCCGAGGACGCGGGCCTGGCAGGCGAGGCGGAGGCGCGGGTTTTCGATGGCGCGTGGACCGCGCTGGCGGATGAGGTTGGCGCGCTCGTAGCGGCCCATGGGGCTGAGCCGGGCGAGGCCGGAGATGACGAGCATGGCGCAGTTGGTGCATTCGCCGTTGCGGTTGCAGCCGACGGGCCAGTGGTAGCCGGCTGCATTGGCGGCATCGAGGACGGTTTCGTTGTGGGGTGAGGGGAATTCGAAGCCCCCGGGCTCGACGCGGACGCGGTGCACGGGCCGTATTGTGCGGCGAGGCGTGGGGGCTGTCGATGGCGAGCGGGGGATGGTGGAGACGAGGGGACTCGAACCCCTTACCTCAGCAATGCGAATGCTGCGCTCTCCCAGATGAGCTACGTCCCCACGCTGAACGAGCCGCCTCCATCGTAGGAAGCGGCTCGCGGCTGGGTCAACTGGCGGGACTAGGAGCGGTGGGAGGAGCCCCGGCCGATGCGGTAGGAGGTCTCGCCGGTGAATTCGCGCTCTTTACCGCATTTTTTGCAGCGCCCGGGCGTCAGCTCTCCACGCGGAGGTTCGAGGACCCAGTGATGCACGCATTCCGCGACTACCTGGAGCGCTTCGGCCTTGGACATGCAACTACCCCCTGGTTCGTTCAGGATGTGGTGTTTGGCCAGGGGCTAACGACCCCGCCACCGGCCGGGGCCAGTGTAGTCGGGGCTATAGACGGTTTCAATCGTTTATGGCGATTCGTCCAGCATGCCGGGCAAAGGTGTAATGACGACGCGCCCGGCGGCGAGGTCGATGGCCTGGACGACCTGGGCGATGGCGGGGACGAGGATTTCGCCGCGAGGGCCGTGGACGACGTAGACGTCGTTGGCGCCCGGCTGGAGGACTTCGACGAGGGAGCCGAGGTGTTCGCCGCTGGCGGTGACAACGGTGAGGCCGATCAGTTCATGGACGAAGTAGGATTCGTCGTCGTCGCGGAGGACGTCGGTGTCGAGGGCTTCGATGAGCTCGCCGTGGAGGTTTTCGACCTCGGTGCGGGTTTCGAGGCCGGAGAGCTTGATGATCCAGTCGTCGCCGGCCTGGCGGGCGCGCTGGACGACGCGACGGATGCCGCGGAGGTAGACGGGGCGGCCGCGCTGGATGTTCCTGGCGGTGGGGGAGAAGACTTCGACGCGGAGCTCGCCGCGGAGGGCATGGGGCCGGAGGACGCGGGCGACGGCGGTGTAGCCGGGCCGGGGTTCGGCGGGCAGGGTGACGGGATTGCGGGGGCGGGGCGGGCGGGAGGAACCGGGCGAGGGTGTCTCGCTCAGTGGCCTATCTCCAGGTTGACGCGGACGTCTTCGCGGACTGCGGCGACCTTGGCGAGGGCGCGGAGGGAGGTGGCGATGCGGCCGCCTTTGCCGATGACCTTGCCGTAGTCGTCTTCGTGGACGTTGAGGTAGACGGTGACGCGGTCGCCCTGGATGGACTCGCTGACCTGGACGTCGTCGGGGTGATCGACGAGGGCTTTTGCGAGGTATTCGATGAGCTCGCCGGTCATGGTCTCGGGCATGGGTTACTCGGCGGGGCTGGATTCGGCTTCTGCGGGCGATTCGGGAGCGCCGGATTCGGCCTCGGTGCGAGCGGGAGCGGGCTTCGCTTCGAGCCGGGCTTTGCCGACGGGCGGCTTCTTTTCGATGACGCCGGCGCGGACGAGGATTTTCTCCGCGGCTTCGGAGGGCTGGGCGCCTTTGCTGATCCACTCGCGGGTACGGTCGGCGTCGAGGGTGATCCGGGGCGGGTCCTGGTGGGGGTCGTAGGACCCGAGGGTTTCGATGAAGCGGCCGTCGCGGCGGTCGGGCGAGTTGGCGACGACGACGCGGTAGAGCGGGTAGCCCTTCTTGCCGGTGCGCCGGAGGCGGATGCGAATCATGGATGCTCCTGCGAAACGCCCGCGCGGTGCGGGCGGGACTGGCGGTGGTACTGAGGATACGACATGTCGGCGTTAGCGCCACGCGAGGGGGAGGGGCGGGCGCCGGGGGTTCACCGGAAGAGGGGCATTTTGCCGGTGCTGAGGGATTTGGCGATTTTGCGGGCTTCGAAGAACTGTTTGAGGAGCTGATTGACCTGGGAGGGGTCGGTGCCGCTGCCGCGGGCGATGCGTTTTCGGCGTTTGCCGTCGATCTTTTCGGGGTGGCGGCGCTCCCAGGGGGTCATGGAAAGGACGATCGCCTCGGCCTGGGCGAAGAAGCGGTCGTCGATGTCGTCGACCTGGAGCTGCATTTTAATCCGGTTGAAGCCGGGGAGCATCGAGACGAGCTGGCCGAGGGGGCCCATTTTGCGGACTTTGCGGAGCTGGTCGATGAAGTCCTGGAGGTCGAAGGTGCCTTTTTTGAGTTTATCTTTGAAGGCGTCGGTATCCTCCTCGCCCATCGTTTCCTTGGCTTTTTCGATGAGGGTGAGGAGGTCGCCCATGCCGAGGATGCGGCTGGCGAGGCGGTCGGGGTAGAAGGGCTCGAGGGCATCGGCTTTTTCACCGACGCCGATGAATTTGACGGGGACGCCGGTGACGGCGCGGATGCTGAGGGCGGCGCCGCCGCGGGCGTCGCCGTCCATCTTGGTGAGGATGAGGCCGGTGGTGCCGACGCGCTCGTGGAACTCTTTGGCTGCGTTGACGGCGTCCTGGCCGGCCATGGCGTCGGCGACGAAGAGGACTTCGGCGGGGTCGAGGAGGCGGCGGAGCTCGGCGACCTCGTTCATCATGTCGTCGTCGATGTGGAGGCGGCCGGCGGTGTCGACGATGAGATGGGTAGCCCCCATGCGCTTGGCTTTTTCGAGGGCGTTGCGGGCGATGACGGCCGGTTTGACGCTGGTGCCTTCTTCGTGGATGGGGACGTCGAGGGTGCGCGCGAGGGTGACGAGCTGGTCGACGGCGGCGGGGCGGTAGATGTCGCAGGCTGCGAGGAGGGGCCGCTGGCGCTGTTTTTTGAGGAGGTTGGCGAGCTTGGCGGCGCTGGTGGTTTTACCGGAGCCCTGGAGGCCGACGAGCATGATGACGGTGGGCGGCCGGCTGGCGGTGGCGAGTTTCGGGGCTTCGCCGCCGAGGATGTCGACGAGCTCCTGGTGGACGATGTCGATGACCTGCTGGGCGGGGGTGAGGCTGCGGAGGACTTCGGCGCCGAGGGCTTTTTCGCGGACGCGCTGCGTGAACTCGCGGACGACGCGGAAGTTGACGTCGGCCTCGAGCATGGCCATGCGTACCTCGCGGAGGGCCTGGTCGAGGTCTTCTTCGGTGACGATGCCGCGGGAGCCGAACTTTCGGAAGGCGCCCTGGAGCCGGTCGGTGAGGGTTTCGAACATCGTTTCCAGTGTACCGGGGATGGTGTGAACGGGGCAGATAGGTCGAGGGGGCCTGCGGTGGCAGGCCCCCTCGGCGGCCGGGCGGTGGGACGGGCTCAGGGGTTGGCGCGGTAGAAGGGGACGTCGGTGCGGTTTTTGGTGGCCCAGAAGATGGTGTGAATCTCTTCGACGGCCTTCAGGAGGGCTTCGCCGTTGGCGGGGTTGGATTCGTGTTTGCATTTGGAAGCGGCTTTGGCGGCCTTCCAGAAGACGTCGTGGAGGTTCGGGTATTTCTCGAGGTGCTCCGGCTTGAAGTAGTCATGCCAGAGGATGTCGAGCTCCTTTTTGACGAGTTCGGCCTGCTGTTCCTTGATGGCGATGAAGCGGGTGCGGGTGTTGATGGTGGCGAGGTCCTGGGCATCGCCGAGGGCGGCGATTTTCTTTTCCATGGAGAGGACAGCTTCGGCGGCGATGCGGGCGGCGGCGGGGTCGTAGACACCGCAGGGGCCATCGCAGTGGGCGTGGGCGATGGTGGCCGGGCGGAGAAGTGAGCGGAGAAGGTTCATGGCCTGTGGTAACTCCTGTGGGTTGGTGCGAGTGCCGAAGGGATTATAGGCGGGGGCCGGCGAGGGCTGCACCGGCGGGTTCGTTGAAGACGGGCTGTCGGGTCTCCCTGTAGGATCGGGCGGTAGTATTTCGTTCTCTGGGGGTTGAACGTGGCAGAGACTGCGACGCTGAAGGTTGGCGATGAGGCGCCGGATTTCGAGTTGCCGATGAGCCCGGCGGGTGAGAAGTTCCGGCTTTCGGATTACCGGGGGAAGAACGCCGTCATCATCAATTTCGTGCCGGCGGCGTTTTCGCCGGTGTGCAGCAATCAGCTGCCGCTGATCGAGGAGAAGCGGAAGGAGTTCGAGTCGCAGGGGGCCGTGCCGGTGGTGATTTCGAGCGACGGGCCGTGGGCGCTGGCGGCGTGGAAGAAGGAGCTCGGGGTGGAGTTTCCGGTGCTCAGCGACTTTTACCCGCAGGGGGAAACGGCGCGGAAGTACGGTGTGCTGATCGAGGGGCGCGGGATTGCGAACCGGGTGGTGGTGGTGGTCGACCGGGAGGGGAAGGTGGCGTGGATTCAGCCGACGGAGAAGATTACGGATATCCCGGACTACGACCCGGTGGTGGCCTGCGCGAAGGGCTGAGGCCGCGGTCCTGGGGCCGTCGACCGATGGATGGAGGGGCGCCACGCTCGTCGCGTGGCGCCCCGGTTGTGCCGGCAGGTGCAGCGACTAGTTGTCGCTGAAGACGATGACGGAACGGTTGACTTCGCCTTTCTTGAGGGCGTCGTAGGCCTCGTTGATCTGGTCGAGGGTGTAGCGGCGGGAGATGAGTTCGTCGATTTTGAGGCGCTTTTGGCGGTAGAGCTCCATGAGCCAGGGCATGTCGTAGGTCTGGCGGGTGGAGCCGTAGAAGCTGCCGACGATGCCTTTTTCGCCGAGGAAGGCCATGCCGGCGTTGGGGATGGTGAGCTGTTCGGTGAGGGGGAGCATGCCGACGATGACGGCCTGGCCGCCGCGGCGGGCCATTTCGAAGCACTGCTGGGCGGTTTTCATGAGGCCGATGGCTTCGAAGGCGTAATCGACGCCGCCGTTGGTCATGGCGACGACCTGCTGGACGGCGTCGCCCTTGGAGGCGTCGACGACGTCGGTGGCGCCGAACTCTTTAGCGGCGGCGAGCTTGGATTCGATGAGGTCGACGGCGATGATGCGGGAGGCGCCGGCGATTTTTGCGCCCTGGATGATGTTGAGGCCGACGCCGCCGCAGCCGACGACGGCGACGGTCTGGCCGGCCTGGAGTTTGACGGTGTTGGTGACGGCGCCGACGCCGGTCATGACGCTGCAGCCGACGAGGGCGGCGGCGTGCATGGGGACGCCTTCGGGGACTTTGACGCAGGCGTGGGCGCTGACGAGCTGGTACTCGGCGAAGGCGGACATGCCGGCGAACTGCATGATGGGCTGGCCCTTGAGCCTGACGCGGCCCATGCGGTTGAGGGCCTGGGTGTTTTCGCAGAGGTTGGGCCGGCCGGTGACGCACCGGTTGCAGGTGCCGCAGGACTGGACGAAGGCGACGACGACGCGGTCCCCTTCTTTGACGTTGGTGACGCCGGGGCCGACTTTTTCGACGATGCCGGCGGATTCGTGGCCGAGGACGACGGGCATGGGGTAGAGCCACTTGCCTTCCATGAAGTGGAGGTCGGAGTGGCAGACGCCGGTGACGGCGGTCTTGATGAGGACTTCGCCGGCCTGGGGTTCGTCGAGTTCGATCTCCTCGATGCTGAGGGGCTGGTTGGGGGCGTACAGGACCGCTGCTTTGACGTTCATGGGGTGTAGGGCTCCTCCTTCTCGAAGCATGGCGATTCTTCCGCCGGGTAGGTCCGGCGTCAAGGGAGGGAGGGGAAGGTTCAGGCGCGGGTCAGCCCGGCGGGGGCGGGTTCGGCAGCGAGCCGCTGGCCGGTCTCGGCATCGAACCAGTGGAGGGCTTCGCCGGTGGGCACGAGACCGAGGATGTCCCCGGGGTGGACGTCGGCGGCGGGGTCGAGGCGGGCGGTGACGTTCTGGCCGCCTGCGTCGAGGGTGACGTAGAGGTCGGGGCCGTGCGGTTCGACGAGGATGGCGGGGCCGGAGATGGGAGCGGGCAGGGCCTGGGGCCAGCGGTGGAAGGCTTCGGGACGGATGCCGAGCACGACGGGAGCGGGGAGGGTGACGGCGGGCAGGCGGTTGACAGGGATATCGATGGCGGGGGCGGTGAAGCGGCCGCCGTCCGGGCCGGGGATGAGCTCGCCGCGCAGGAGGTTCATGGAGGGGCTGCCGATGAAGGTCGCGACGAAGGTGTTGGCGGGGCGCTCGTAAATGCCCCGGGGCGTGTCGACCTGCTGGAGGAGGCCTTCGTTCATGACGGCGATCCGGGTGCCCATGGTCATGGCTTCGACCTGGTCGTGGGTGACGTAGATGAGGGTGGTACCGAGGCGGCGGTGGAGGTCGCTGAGCTCGGCGCGGGTGCGGAGGCGGAGCTGGGCGTCGAGGTTGCTGAGGGGTTCGTCCATGAGGAAGACGCGGGGGCGGCGGGCGATGGCGCGGCCGAGGGCGACGCGCTGGCGCTGGCCGCCGGAGAGCTCGCGGGGACGGCGGCCGAGGAGGTGGCTGATCTCGAGCATTTCGGCGACCTCGCGGATGCGGCGGTCGACCTCGGCCCTGGGGGTTTTGCGCTGGCGGAGGCCGAAGGCGAGGTTGTCGTAGACGCTCATGTGGGGGTAGAGGGCGTAGGACTGGAAGACCATGGCGATATCGCGGTCGCGGGGTTCGACGCCGAGGACGGAGCGGCCGTCGATGCGGATGTCGCCGGCGGTGGGTTGTTCGAGGCCGGCGACCATGCGGAGGGCGGTGGTTTTGCCGCAGCCGGAGGGGCCGACGAGGACGAGGAATTCGCCGTCGCGGACCTCGAGGGTCAGGTCCTGGACGGCGCGGACGGTCCCGAAGGTTTTGGTGACAGTGTCGAATTCGACACCCATGGGGGGCCTCCTTGGGGGAATAGGGAAGCCCGGGGCGGGGCCCCGGGCTGGAGGGGATGGGGGCCCGGGGCTCAGATCTTGAGCTTGGGCCGGATTTCGGTGTCGACGATTTTCTGGAGCTCCTTCTTGACGTCGGGCCAGACGTTCTTGGCGTCCTCGTTGTTGAGGACCATCCGTTCGAGGCCTTTACCGAGGATGGCATCGCCGCCGGGGACGTAGACGCGGGCGGAGTCCTGGGGGCGGGTCTTGGGGAGCTGGTCGACGGCGGTTTTGAACTGGGGGTACTTGGCGAAGAACTCAGTCATGATGGGGCCGTTGACGGCGCTCTTGCGGACGGGCATGTAGCCGACGTTCTGGGAGTAGTAGGCGGTGTTTTCGGGGTTGGTGATGAAGGCGATGAAGAGCATCGCGGCGAGTTTTTTCTCGTCGGAGATAGCTTTCGGGATGCAGAGGCCGGCGCCGCCGGTGGGGCAGCCGAACTGTTTCTTTTCGGGGTAGAAGGCTGTCCCGACCGGGAACTTGGCGTCCTTGAGGACGCCGGCGAGGCCGCCGGTGGAGGAGAGCATGGAGTAGGTAGTCCCGGCGAGGAAGTCGGCTTTTTCGTCCTTGGCGGTGACGTTGGCGTACTTTTTGGTGAAGACCTGGCTGCGGATGTAGTTGCCGGCTTCGATGCCTTCGGGGGAATCCATGAGCATGTTGAATTTTTCGTCGGAGTAGCGGCCGCCGAACTGCCAGATGATGCCCTGGAACGTCCAGGCGATGTAGCTATCGCCCTTGACGTGGGTGAAGGCGAATTCGCCCGGCTTGGCCATCGACTGGAGCTTGGCGGCCCACTCGTCGAATTCGTCCCAGGTCTTGGGGCCGCGGTCGGGGAGGCCGGCAGCAGCCCACTTTTCTTTGTTGTAGTAGAAGAGGGGGGTGCTGCGGGCGAAGGGCATGCCCCACTGTTTGCCGTCGAACTGGTAGTCCTTGAGGAGGGTGTCCTGGTAGTCGGAGCGGTCGACTTTGACTTCGTCGAGGAGGGCGTCGAGGGGCTCGATGGTGCCGGCGAGGAAGTATTTGAACCACCAGACGTCGGAGAGCATGACGACGTCGGGGATCTGCTTCGCGGCGAGGCCGGCGTTGAATTTCTGGGAGACCTCGGCGTAGTTGGCGCCGGCGGTTTCGAGTTTGACTTTGATATCGGGGTAGGCGGCCTGGAAGCGCCGGATGAGCTCTTCTTCGACGGCCTTGGAGTTGGCGGGGTGGACGCTCCAGTAGGTGATCTCGGGGGCGGGTTTGACGCCGCGAGGGGTGGCAGTGGCGGCGGGGGCGGTGCCGGTGCTGCCGGACGGCTGGGTAGCTGTGGCCGCGGACGGTGTCTCGTCGTCGTCGTCGCCGCCACAGCCCACGAGGCCGAGGGCGGCAGCGCCGCCGACCATCCCGAGGAGCTGGCGCCGGGAGAGGTGTGTCATGTTCGAGAGGACTCCTTTTACGGGTATTTGGTACCGACTGGTTTGCGAACTGCCCCGGCACGGGCAGGGGTCGCTACAGGTGGGGCTCAGCCTTTGACGGAGCCGGCGGTGAGGCCCTGGACGATGTGGCGCTGGGCCCAGAGGAAGACGGCGAGGACGGGGGTGATGACCATGACGGCGCCGGCCATGACGACGCCCCATTCGCTCGAGCCTTCGGAGTGCTGGAGCTGGGTGAGGCCGACGGGGAGGGTCATATGCTGGTCGTTGTTGGTGACGAGGAGCGGCCAGAGGTAGTCGTTCCACTTGGCGACGATGGAGATGAGGGCGAAGGTGACGAGGGCGGGGCGGGACATGGGGAGGACGATGCTCCAGAGCATGCGGAGGTGGCCAGCGCCGTCGATGCGGGCGGCTTCGATGACCTCGCGCGGGAGGCTGAGGAACTGCTGACGCATGAGGAAAGCGCCGAAGGCGACGGCGGCGCCGGGGATGACGATGCCCTGGTAGGTATTGACCCAGCCGAGGTCGGCGACGAGGACGTAGTTGGGGATGATGGTGACCTGGAAGGGGACCATGAGTGCGGCGATGACGAAGAGGAAGATGAGGTTTTTCTTGGGGAAGGGGAGGAAGACGAGTGCGTAGGCGGTGAGGACACCGTTGATGAGTTCGAGGCCGCTGCCGGCGATGGTGGTGACGACGCTGTTGATGAAGAAGCGCTCGAAGGGGACGGCGGTCCAGGCCTGCCGGTAGTTTTGCCAGCGGAAGGTCTCGGGGACCCATGAGACGGGGAGGGTATAGATCTCCTGGCGGGTCTTGAGGGAGGCGGTGAGCATCCAGGTGAGCGGGAGGACGATGATGACGACGGCGAGGAGGAGGAGCAGGTAGGCGGGGATGGCCCGGAGCGGGAGGAGGGACCGGGCGGCGGCGAGGCGGCGGGTGCGAACGGGGAGGGAGAGTTCGCTCGTGGTCATCGGAATCACCCGTAATTGACGCGGCGCTCCAGGAAGCGGACCTGGAGGAGGGTGGCGCCGAGGAGGATGAAGAAGAGGACGGTGGCGACGGTGGAGGCGTCACCGACACGGAAGCGGACGAAGGCTTCCTCGTAGACCTGGTAGACCATGGTCTTGGTGGCATCGAGGGGGCCGCCGGCGGTCATGACGCTGATGATGTCGAAGGCCTGCATGGAGCTGAGCATCGTGGTGACGAGGAGGAAGAAGGTCATGGGGGAGAGCTGGGGGAGGGTGACGTGCCAGAAGCGGGACCATGCCCCTGCGCCGTCGACGCGGGCGGCTTCGTAGAGGTCTTTGGGGATGGTCTGGAGGCCGGCGAGGTAGATGACGGTGGCGTAGCCGAGGTTCTTCCAGGTGTAGACGATGATGACCATCGGCATGGCCCAGTTCGGGTCGTTGTACCAGTTGGGCGAGGGGATGCCGAGGCGGTCGAGGAGGGCGGAGACGAGGCCGAAGCGGGGGTCGAAGATGAAGAGCCAGATGATGCCGATGGCGGCGCCGCCGAGGACGTAGGGTGCGAAGAGGACGGTGCGGGCGAGGTTCCGGGCGCGGAGCTGGAGGTTGAGCAGGAGGGCGAGGCCGAGGCCGATGGCCATGGTGGCGCCGACGGTGGCGGCGGTAAAGACGAGCGTGTTGCGGATGATGTAGCGGGACGTTGGGTCGGAGAAGTAGTCGGTGTAGTTTTCGAATCCGACCCACGTTTTCTGGGGGGAGATGAGATCCCAGTCGTAAAATGAAAGGCGAACACTTTCGACGAGGGGCCGATATGTAAAGAGGACGAGGAGCGCGATATTGGGGGCGATAAAAAGGATGAAAAGAGCGTAGGGAATCAGGCGCTGGATCTCCCGCGGTGCTCGCGGCCGTGTTGCAGCGTGAGCCATGGGCGGGATGGTCTCCTGCGAGGTTTAACGACCGGTAAATTTCCGGTTCGCTCACAGGGGAGGGAACGGCACGTCCTCTTTACTGTCCGTTCATCTGTTGGCAATGAAATGCAAATCGCCGCAGAGGAGGCTCGAGGGGATGGCAGCGAACGGGTTTGCGGAGCGGGACGGGGAAGAGTCGGGGCTTCTCGTGCCGGCCTACTACTGGGCGGGGAGGGGGAGCATTGTGGTACACCGGCTGAAGGGATTTGGCCGGCCGGTGGACGGCGGAGCGTACGTGGAGGCGTACCGGCCGGAGCGGCTGCGGTGGCTGCGAGACCGGGCGGGGGTGAACTGCGTTTTCTTGAGCTACAACTGGGGACTGCCGCCGGAGCTCGAAGCGGAGGACTGGCGGGCGTTCGAACGGGCGGCGCGGACGTGTCATGACCTCGGGATGCTGGCGGCGGCGTACATCCAGCCCTCGAATGCCGTCTCGCTGGGGACGTTCGCGGAGAAGGGGTGGTATGCGGCATCGCCGAAAGGGAAACGGATCCCGTACTACCACGGGCGGTTCTTCACCTGCCTGAACGATGGGGCGTGGCGGGACTGGGTGCTGGAGCGGTGCCTGGACGCCTGTCTTCGGGGCGCAGATGTGCTGTTTTTCGACAACTGCGCGTTTGGGGGGATGCCGATCCCGCTGTCGCGGGATTACACGGCGTTTGCAGGCTGTGCGTGCGGACGCTGCCGGGAGCGATTTGCGGCCTGGCAGGAGGCGCAGGGAATGGCGCCGCTCGAGCTGCCGCGGCTGTTCCGCCCGGGGCGGGACGAGGCGGCCCGGCGATTTGCGACCTGGCGGGCGGGGACGCTGACGGGGTTTTTGCGGGGCATCGTGGAAGAGGTTCGGCTGGCGTACCCGGGGGCGCGGTTCGTGACGAACACGGTGGGCGGGGTGAACGTGAATACGTTCAACGTGTTCGGGGCAGACCTGCCGGCGATTGCGTCGTTCATGGACTGGCTGTTCGTGGAGAACCTGCAATCGCCGCGGTGCGACGGGAACCGGCTCGTGCAGAACGCGGGCACGTACAAGCTGCTCCGGGCGCTGCGGCCGGGTGCGCCAGCGCTGAGCATCGCATACGAGCGGGGGATCGGCGTGGACGGGCCGCCTCCGCCGGAGACGTTCGAGCGGATTGCGGCCGAGGGGCTGGCAGCGGGCGGGGCGCCGGTGCTGCGGGCAGCGGAGTACATCCGCGGGGGGCGGTGGACGCTCCTCCAGCCGGGCGAGGACGACCGGCGGCTGGAGGCGTTCGGCCGGGTGGTCGCTGCGTACCGGGAGCTGGCGTCGGACGGGGGCCCGCGGGTGGAAGCGGCGCGGGTCGGGGTGTATGTGCCGGACGCGGTGGGCTGGCGGGGCGACCTCTACCCGGGGGGTGAGGATGATTACCTCGCGGTCATCCAGGCGCTGGTGGGCGCGGCCATTCCGTTCCGGGTAATTGGCGAACGGCACGGGCCGTGTGACCTGGGCTGCCTGCTGGTGCCCGGGAGTGCTGCGCCACCGGGGTGGTTCCGGGGCCGTGTGATGCGGTTCGCTGAGCTGGAGCTGAAGATGCCGCGGTCGCGGCCGTTCCGGTGGTTCGGCGGGCCGCTCGAGCCGGTGGTGCGGGTGCTCGGTCCGCGGGTGGTCGACGGGTACTACAGCCGGGTGCACGTGCGGCGATTCGTGGACCGGCTGGACCTGCTGTTCCGGCTGGTCTTCGGGGGCCGGTTTGAGCGGGTGGGGATGCCGGAGTCGACCGCGCGGCTGCTGGCGGCGATGAACCCGGTCCAGGTGGCTCTCTCGGGACCGGGATACGTGGACCTCTGGGAGGGGAGGGACGGGCTGGAGGTGCACATCGTGAATTACGGCGATGGGCCGCTGACGGCGGAGGTGCGGCGGGCAGGCGGAACGCCCGGCCGGGTGAGCGGGGATGGGCGGCCGGCGGGCGAGGGGCGGGTGAAGGTCGCCCGGTACGCGGTGGTGGTCCTGGAGCGGGGTGCAGCGCCGGCTGCGCTGGCGGGGCGATGAGCTGGCGGCGGGCTGCGCTGCTGCTCCGCGGGGTGGCAGTCGCGGCGCTGGCGCTGGCGGTGGTCGTGGCGGCGCGGGAGATTGCGCGGAACCACCGGGGGTGGGCGCTTGACGCGCTGGGCTGGGCGGCAGTGCTGATGGTGCTGCAGGTGGCGGTGCTGGCGGCCGGTTGGCGGGCGATTGGGCGGGCGCACTGGCCGGCGGGGGACCGGTGGCTGTGGCTGCGTTCGTTCGCGAACGGGTGGGTGGCGCGCTACGTGCCCGGGCCGCCGACGGGCCCGGCGGGGAAGTACCTTGCGCTCCGGGATGCGGGGATGCCGACGGCGGCAGCGGCGGCGATGCTGTGGGTCGACCAGGTGCTGTCCCTGGCGGCGGGGGTGGTCGTGCCGGCGGTGATGGTGGTTCCGGCGTTCGGCGCCGACTGGATGCCCGCCGCTGCGGCGGGGATAGCGGCGGCGGCAGGGCTGGCGGGTGCGGGGGCACGGCCGGGGCTGGTGCGCCGGGTGAGCGGGAGGTTCAGCCCGCGGGGTGCGCGGGAGGGGGCGGCGGTGCCGGTGCCGGACCTGGCTGCCGGGTTCGCAGCGCTTACCGTGGCGGCGTTCGCGGCGGGGCTGGCGTTCCACGTGGTCGCGGTGGTGGTGAGCCCGTGGCCGCTCTCGCGGTGGGAGGAGGGGGTGGTGGTGTTTTCGCTGGCGAGCCTGGCGGGGTACGTGACGCCGTTCGCGCCCTCGGGGGCGGGGGTCCGGGAGAGCCTGATCGTGGCGCTGATGGGCACACACCTGGGGGCGCCGACCGCACTGACGGTGGCGGTGGTGGCGCGAGCGACGAGTGTGCTGGTGGATGCGGTGGTCCTGGGTGCTGCCTACGGGGCGGGCTGGCTGGCGCGGGGGTGCTCCCGGCGGGACTCTGCCGCGACCGCTTCGAACAGGCGGGCGTAATCGGCGGCGACATCGGCCCAGGAGCGGACCCGGGGCCGCGGCGGCCGAGGGGCGGAGAGCTGGTCGCGAATGGCTTCGGCCCAGGCGGCCGGGGAGGCGGGCGGTACGAGCCGGGCACCGCAGATGTGCGCCATATCGACGAGGCCTTCGAGGGCAGAGACGAGGACGGGGAGGCCGGCTGCGGCGGCCTCGGCAGGGGCGATCCCGAAGCCTTCCGGGCGGCCGGGGACGGGGATGTTCGGGGCGACGAAGAGGTCGGCGCAGCTGTAGAGGGCGTCGATGGCGGCATCGGGGAGGGGGCCGAGGAGGCGGAGGCGCGGCTCGCGACGGGCGAGGTCGCGGAGCCTGGGGGCTTCGGGGCCATCGCCGGCGACGGCGCAGGTGACGTCGGGCGGGAGGAGGGGGAGGACGTGCTCGGCAAACCAGGCGACGCCTTTGCGTTCGACGAGACGGCCGGTGGTGACGATGAGGGGACCACCGGGGGGGAGGCCGAGCCGGGCGCGCGTCGCGGCGGGGTCTGGGGAGCGGCGGATGCGGGCGAAGCGGGCGACATCGACGCCGTTATGGATGACGCGGGGGCGGATGCCTGCGCGGGCTTCGACCTCGGCGGCGGTGTAGGTGCTGACCGCGACGATGCGGCCGGGGCCGAGGGTGCGGAGGGCGGCCCGGATGAGGCTGCGGTAGCCGGGGACGGGGCGGGTGACGTCCTGGCCGTGGACGGTGACGACGGCGGGGGCGGCGGCGAGGAGCTCGAAGAGGGGGGCGGCGAGGGCGAGGAGGCCATCGCCGAGGTGGATGATTTCGACGCGGTGACGGAGGCTGGCGGCGCGCCAGGCGGCCCGGAGGAGGAAGAAGGGGAGCCAGCGCTGGCCGCGACGGAGGGCACAGACGTCGGCGTAGCCGGGGAAGTGGCCGATGAGCTGGCGGGAGAACTCCTCCATGCCGCCGATGGCGGGCGGGTATTTGCGGGTGATGAAGAGGACCACGTCGCGAGTGAACCGGGCGAACGTGAACGGATGGTTGGCGGATGGGCGTTTCTTAACGGTCCGTTCGCGGGGTGTGAATGGCCCGACAACGGGGCAGGAGTACTCCTGAATGAGCCGAAAAGGGAGCATCGATGGTGAACAGTGAACGCGTCCTGGTGATCGGTGTGGGGCGGATTGGGGCGGTGACGGCGGTGGGGCTTGCCCACCTGCTGCATGATGTGACGGGTGTGGATACGAACGTGCAGCGGGTGGAGGAGCTGCAGGCGGGGCGGTTGCGGGAGGCGGAGCCCGGGCTGCGGGCGGCGCTGAAGGGCGCGCTCCGGCTCCGGTCGCTGCGGTTCGAACGGGCGGTGAGCCCGGGCGGGTACGGCGTGACCTTCCTGTGTGTGGATACGCCGCCCCTCCCGGGCGGGGAACCGGACCTGCGCCAGCTGTTCGCGGCGGCCGAGTTCGCGGCCCGGGTGACGGCGCGGGACGGGGTAGTCGTGACACGTTCGACGGTGCCGCCGGGGACGGGCGACCGGCTGGAGGGTGCGCTCCGGGCAGCGGGGCGGCACGACCTGGCGGTGGTGCACATGCCGGAGTTCCTGCGGGAGGGGCGGGCGTGGGAGGACTTCCGCGAGCCGGACCGGGTGGTCGTCGGGGCGAACGATGCGGCGGCCGGGGAGCGGGTGGCGCGGATGTTTTCGGAGATCCCGGCGCCGGTGTTTCGCACGGACCGGGTGACGGCCGAGCTGGCGAAGTACGCGGCGAACGCGCTGCTGGCCACGACGGTGAGCTTCGCGAACGAGATGGCGGACCTGGCGAACTGCCTGGGTGCGGATACGGATACGCTCTTCGAGGTGCTGAAGGCGGACCGGCGGGTGGGGAAGGAGGCGTACCTGGGGCCGGGGCTGGGCTTCGGCGGTCACTGCCTGCCGAAGGACACGGCAGCGCTGGAGTACGCGGCCGCGACCCGCGGCGTGGAGCTGCACCAGCTGCGGGCGACGATACGCGTGAACCGGGAGCGGGTGGCGCGGGCAGCGGCGTGGCTGGCAGAGGCGACCGGCGGACTCGAGGGGCGGGAGGTGGCGCTGCTCGGGCTGGCGTTCAAACCCGGGACGGACGACCTCCGGGCTTCGCCGGCGATGGCGCTCGCGGCGGAGCTCGCGCGGCGGGGTGCGGCGGTGCGGGGGTTCGACCCGCTGGTGCCGGGTGTCGAGGGGGTGGTCTGCCCGGGGACGGTGGAGGCGACGCTGGAAGGGGCGGATGCCCTCGTGGTCGCGCACCGGGCCGAATGGGCCCGGGAGGTGACGCCGGAGCGGGCGAGGGGCCTGATGCGGGGGCTGGTGGTCTATGACGCGCCTGGTGCGCTGAACCATGCGGCATGGGTGGAGGCAGGGTTCCTGACGAACCGGTGCCCGCTGGTGGGCGTACGGGCCGGCGACGGGGTCGGCCGGTGAGATTTCTCGTCGCGAGTGATTCGTTTCCGCCGAAAATCGATGGGGTTTCGGACACGGCGGCGACGATCACGCGGGTGCTGCGCCAGCTCGGGCATACGGTCCGGGTGGTAGCTCCGGGGCCGGGAGAGGAGGTGGTGGAAGGGGCACGGGTCGCGAGGATGCGTTCGGTACCGCTGCCGCTCTACCCGGAGCTGCGACTCGGATGGGAGGTCGACCGGGTAGCGCGCATCGCGCGGGCGGGGTGGGATGGGGCGGTGGTGCTGACGCCGGGGCCGGTCGGCGCGACGGTGGCGCTGTGGCTGCGGCGGGGGACGCCGCTGGTGAACATCTACACGACGGATATCCCGCGGTATCTGCAGACGTACGGCATGCATCGCTTCGTGGGGCCGGCGACCTGGCTGCTCCGGCGGATGGCGGAGCGGTCGGTGCGGACGCTCTGCCCGACGCGGTTCGTCGAGGATGAGCTGGCGCGGCTGGGATTTCCGCGGCTCGAGGTGTGGGGGAGGGGCGTGGATACGGGGCTGTTCAACCCGGGCCGGAGAAGCGCATCGATGCGGGAACGACTGACGGGCGGGGAGCCTGAGCGGCCGCTGGTGGTTTACGTGGGGCGACTGGCGCGGGAGAAGCGGGTAGAGGAGCTGGCCGGGGTGCTGGACGAGGTACCGGGCGTGCGGCTGGCGCTGGTCGGAGATGGTCCGGAGCGGGGCCGGCTGGAGGAGCTGTTCGCGGGTCGGCCGGTGGTGTTCACCGGGTATCTGCGCGGGGTGGAGCTGGCGGAGGCGTTCGCGTCGGCGGACGTGTTCGTCTTCCCGAGCGCGACGGACACGTTCGGGCAGGTCGTGCTGCAGGCGATGGCGAGCGGGGTACCGCCGGTGGTGGTCACGGGCTCGGCGACGGCGGAGCTGGTGCCGGCGGGGGTCTGCGGGCTGCACGTGGCACCGGGGAGACCAGGTGCACTGGCGGCGGCGGTTCGGCGGCTGGTGGAGGATGGTGCGATGCGGATTTCGATGGGGCTGGCGGCGTCGGAGTATGCCCGCCGATTCTCGTGGGAGGCGCTGGTGTTGCGCCTGGTGGAGCTGATGGCGCCGGCGGCTGCGCCTCAGCCGGTGGACGTGCCCGGGCCGCTCGGGAAGTAGGCCTCAGTCGGTCGTGACGGGGGCGAGGAGCTCGGAGGCGTCGCTGAGGAGCGAGGCGAGCCAGGCGAGCCCGGAGGCCACGAGGAGTGCGGCGAGGAGCTTCATGTGACGATCATCGGGCGCCGAAATTAACACCCATGGAAGACAGGCGGGGGCGCGGGCTCGACGGACGAACTGTCGTCTTCGAGGGCGATGAATTCACGGAAGAGCTCGCGCTTCTTTTCGCGGTTCCGGTGTTCGGCGGTGAGGAGGCGGTCAAGGAAGCTGACGGCCGCCACGACGTGGGGGCCTTTGTTGAGCATGACGCAATCGGCGCGGGTGGCAGCGGCGGCGTCGGTGACTTCGGGGCGGGCGGGCATGCCGTGGCGGGCGAGGGTCTCGAGGACCTGGGTAGCCCAGATGACGGGGAGGTGGGCGGCCTCTGCGAGGCAGAGGATGGCGTCCTGGTAGAGGGCGAGGTCATCCCAGCCGACTTCGATGGCGAGGTCGCCGCGGGCGATCATGACCCCGAAGGCGGAGTGGCGGAGGCCCTCGAGGAGGATGGGGGTAAGGCGGTGGGCAGCGGCGCGGGTTTCGATCTTGGCGATGATGCCGCGGTCGTGGAGGCCGCGTCGGTCGAGCTCGGCGGCGAGGCCGGCGATATCGGCCGGACCGTGGACGAACGAGAGGCTGAAGATATCGGCGAACGAGGCGGCAGCATCGAGGCTGGCGATATCTTCCCCGGTGAGGGCAGGGAGGGGGAGGGTGAGGCCGGGGAAGTTGAGCCCTTTTTCCGGGCGGAGGCGACGCCGCCGGCCGGTGGGCGCTTCGAGGAGGATTTCGAGGGAATCGGCGTCGAGGGCGACGACGGTGCCGGAGAACTTGCCGTCGTCGATGGCGACGGGCTGACCGATCGGCACAACAGCAAGGGCGCCAGGGTGGCTGCAGGGGACGGCGGGGATGGGGTCGGCGATGGCGGGCGGCAGGGAGGGGGTGCGGAGGAGGCGGAGCCGGTCGCCGGCACCGAGGCGGAGTTCGCCCTCGAAGGGTGCGATACGGAGGCGCGGCCCGGAGAGGTCGAAGAGGATGTGGCAGCGGCGGGGGGGCGGAGTGCCCTGGCGCTCGAGTTCGAGCTCGGCGTGGCGGACGGACTCGGCGAGGGCGTGCCAGTCGCCCGGGCGGCCGTGGGCGGCGTTGATGCGGGCGACATCCATGCCGGCACGGAGGAGACGCATCGCGTCGAGCACGGGCTCGGGTGAGGCATGGTCGAGGGTGACCATGATGCGGGTGGTCCGGCCGGGGCGGGGACGGCCGAAGAGCCTGACGGCACGCTGTTCCTGGAGGCGAAGGGCCTGCTCACGGCCCGGCAGGAAGGCACGCGGCTCTTCGCCGCTCAGCCAGGCACGGACGTGTTCGAGCGAGTCGAGCACGTTGGGCTCGAGGCGACCGAGGGAGCTGAGGCCGAGGTCGGCCAGGGCGACCTGGAGGGCAGCGATATCGCGCGTGCGGAGCGCGCGGTAGGCGAGGAGGTTCGCGGCGCTGGCGGCGGCATCGCCGGTGAGCGACGTCGGAACGCGGGATGCGGCGCGCAGGACCTCGTCCTGGAGTTCGCGGACACGGCGGAGGAGTTCGTCACGCTCCATCCGGGGCATTGTCCCGGGCGGCGGGCAAACGCGCCGTTAACGCAGCACGGTTCAGGCGAGGCGGACGAGGGTTCGGCCGCGGACTTTCCCCTGGAGGATGTCGGCGCAAACGGCGGGGACGCCATCGAGGTCGGTTTCGACGGCGATGGAGTCGAGGAGGCCGCGAGGCTTGAGGTCGGTGGCGAGGCGGTGCCAGGTGCGCTGCCGCTTCTCCATGGGGGTGAAGACGGAGTCGATGCCGAGGAGGTTGACGTTGCGGAGGATGAAGGGGTAGACGGTGGTCGCGATGGCGTTGCCGCCGGTGAGGCCGGAGAGGGCGATGCTGGCGCCGTATTTCATGGTACGGATGAGGTAGGCGGTGGTGCTGCCGCCGACGGGGTCGACGGCGCCGGCCCAGCGTTCGGATTCGAGCGGGCGGGAGCTCTCGGCGCTGACCTCTTCGCGGGAGAGGATTTCGCTGGCCCCGAGCTGGCGGAGGTAGTCGTGTTCGGAGGTTTTGCCGGTGCTGGCGGCGACGGTATAGCCGGCCTGGGCGAGCATGGCGACAGCGGTGGAGCCGACGCCGCCGGTCGCGCCGGTGACGATGACGGTGCCGTTCGCGGGGCGGAGGCCGTTGTGTTCGAGGGCTTCGAGGGAGAGGGCGGCGGTGAAGCCGGCGGTGCCGATGGCCATGGCCTCTTTGAGGGTGAGGCCGTCGGGGAGGGGGACGACCCAGTCGGCCGGGACGCGGGCGAGCTCGGCGAAGCCGCCGGGGTGGCTGACGCCGAGGTCGTAGCCGGTGACGAGGACCTCCAGGCCGGGGGAGAAGCGCGTGTCTTTCGAATCGACGACGACGCCGGCGAGGTCGACACCGGGGACCATGGGGTAGGAGCGGACGACGCGGCCGGAGGGTGAAAGGGCGAGGCCGTCCTTGTAGTTGATGGAACTCCAGTGGACGCGGATGGTAACGTCGCCGGGCGGGAGGTCGGCCTCGCTGAGGTCGCGGATCGTGACGGAGACGGAGTCGTTGACGCGGTCGACGAGGAGGGCGCGGTAGGTCACGGGCGAGGGGGCTCCTGGGAGGGGGTTCGAGGTTCGAGGTTAAAGGGTAACGGCTGGAGGTTAGAGGCGGGAGCGGGGAACGGGGAGCGGGGAGGTAGACTGCGAGGGAGTTTGGGCCGTGGAGATTCGGAGATGATGGATGAGCTGCGGGCGGACCGGTTTCGGGTGGAGGCGGCGGCGCCGCGGGGGTTTCGGCAGGTGTTCGTGCGGGAAGGGGCGGGCGGGGTGCCGCTCCTGCTGGTGCACGGGTGGCCGGAGACGAAGCGCATCTGGTGGCGGAACATCGGCGTGCTGGCCGATGCGGGGTTCGAGGTGATCGCCCCGGACCTGCGGGGGTTCGGGGACTCGGAGGTGGGACCGGACGGGTTCCACGATGTGCCGTCGCATGCGCGGGACCTGTACGCGCTGGTGCGCGAGCACCTCGGGTACGAGCGGGTGGTGGCAGTCGGGGGAGACCTCGGGGGGCCGGTCATCCAGGACCTGTCGCTGCGGTTTCCCGGGTTCGTCGAGCGGATGGTGCTGTTCAATTCGCCGCTGCCGTACGACCGGGAGCGGATGGCGGGGCTGCGCACGCGGCCGCCCCGGGAGGCGTCGGACTACTTCGTGCGGCAGGGGACGGACGCGGAGGGGCTGGCCGGGGAGCTGGCGACGCCGGAGATGCGGCGGCGGTACATCGCGACGTTCTACACCTCGCGGTTCTGGGCCCACCCGGGGGCGTTTTCGCCGGAGGCGGTGGAGTTCATGACGGAGCCGTTCGCGGATGGGGCGAATCTGCGGGCGAGCTTCGGCGCGTACGAGGCGACGTTCCGCGAGGACGCGCGGAGCGAGGCGCCGGCGATGGCGTGTCCGAACCCGACGCCGACGCTGGTGCTGTTCGGGCCGAGCGACCACGTCATCTACCCGGACTTCGACCGGATGGCGGCGGTCGTGTTCCCGGAGCACGCCGGACCGTTTCTGCTCCGCGACTGCGGGCATTTCGTCCAGTGGGAGGCGGCGCACGCGCTGAATTCGGCGGTCATCGCGTGGTGCAGGGATTTGCTGGCGGCCCGGCCCCGTCCGTAGTTCCAGGTCCAGGACTGGCGGTACCGCCAGTTCGAGACGGAGAAGGGGGCAGGTCGACGGGGGCAACGGGTTCAGCCGGGTTGAAGGGCTCGCAGCGCAGCAGGAGCCGGAAGCCACCGTACCGCCCGCGTCCCGGCGCCGGCCTGACGAAGTGCTCCGCTTCGGTGCCCTGGAGCGTCTCGCCGGCGCAGTTCAGGGTCATTGCCCGTTCGAGCGGGGCCGCGTCCCGATACTCCCCCGGGAGCGTGACATCGACGGGTATCCCCTGCGACGCGGCCACGTCCTCGGAACGGCCGCCGGGCGGGCAGCTGCGGGTGAACTGGAGGGCGGGGTCGCCTGCACGCTGGAAGGTCACCCCCGGCGAGCTTTCCCTCGAAGGAAGGGAAGCCCGGTTCCTGCCTGCCGGTACGGCACGGCCCAGGAGGGATTCGTGCGGTCCGGGCCGAGCGGCAGCCCGGTCGCCGGGTCGACGCCGCCGACCGCGGGAGCCACAGGCACGCGGAGGGTCGCGGAGGGGCGCCCGCCTTCGGTCCCTTCGGCCGGGGGCGGGGCCGTCGCGACTCCAGCGTGGCCCTCGGCCGCCGGGGCGGCTTCATGGCCGCCAGCGGAAGAAGCCGCCAGCGAGGGGGATGCCCGCGATGGCGAGGCCACCGGTCACCACCAACGCCCGCGGTGGTCGGAACTCGTTCATGGTCTGCGCTCGTTCGCGTCGTGCCCCATCTTCATGACGGGGGCAGGTCGATGCGCGCCGTGACGGCGGACGGTTCGGCGGAGCGTGAGCGTCTCGCCGTCCCGGCGGGGGAGGCCGGGTACCGGCCGCCCGCCGGCGTCAACGGGGACCGGCGGCCGGGCGCTTTTTCGCGGGGGGCGCGGGGGTGGAGCCGGCCTCGCGTGCGGCGCGGGCTTCGATGCGGTCGGCGGCA
>CALLPC010000001.1 GCA_938015525.1 uncultured Dehalococcoidia bacterium | reverse complement strand
CCGGCCGCGTTGAGGTTGCTAACCCCATCCCCGTTAGGGCCCGCCGCCGCCCTATCGAGCATCCGCAACAACGGCCGAACTCTTTACGAATGCGAGTTCCGGCGCGTCGGGGTCGGTCGCGCCCAGCCGACGGTCGTTCGCGGACCCTTTGCCGCACGGCGACGAGTCGTCGCATCAGCATTGTCGAGGGTCAACCTGAGGTGCGCCTCCCGGACAGCCAGCCACGCATGCTCCGTGACGAGCGCCCGACCCTTCAGGAGAGTCGCGGCGCGGCGGAGCCACCCTGATGCGACGGCCGGTTCGCGCCATTCGAGGTACAGGCGGTAGGCCCGCTCACGGCCATCGAATAAGATGTTATTCTCATGTCTACAATATTTATTGGGCATGTCGACCCCGAGGAATCGGGCGTCTGCTCGACGCCCAGCCCCGCCTGAAAATGCAGGCGCGCTTTCGCCCGCTCGAGGCGATGAAGCCGGGCACATTAGACGCTCAAGCGGTCCGGGTACGAATCAATCGCATCAGCTGCGGCCACGTGGCGGCTCCACATCCGTCCGTGGCGGATGTGGAGAGGCCCTGGAGCCGCGAAGCCACGCCCTCCACTCTCGACCACCACCAGGCAATCGAACCAACGGAAGCACCGACCTCGCGAGCTCATTGGCCCGAACCCAAGTGGCCTGTAGGCGTCCTGTACAACGCTAGCTCCGAACAGCCCGCTTAGTAACTGTCGCCGGCCGCGCGCCCTGGCCGCATCCGGCCGACCCACCCCGAGAGCCTCGGCTGGCGTATCTATCGCGCCTGGGCGACCGCCCGGTGCCTCAGCCTGCTCGACACCCGATGAGCTCCGGGCATAGTTCGACATAAAATAACCCGGGCCGCAAATCTTCTCGACGCCCCTTCCACGCTCCCTTTACGCCCCTCCCTGTCCTCGCAACAATCCGTGGCCATGCAGCGCAGAGCGGAGCCCGGGCGGCGCATCGCCCCCGTACTCGGCCTCGCCGCCGCTGTCGCCCTTGCATGCACGCTCCTCGCCGTCCCCCCGCCGTCGGCGCGCGCATCGCAGAACCTCCTCGAGAATCCCTCCTTCGCCCCGCCCGTCGAAGACGCCTGGGGCCTCTCTCTCCTCGAGGAAACACCGGAAGGTCTTCGCCTCACCAGCAACTTCGCCTTCTTCTCCCAGTACGTTCCCGCCGCGGCCGGCAATCGTTACGAAGCCCGCATCTCCCTCTCCGCTTCCGCCGCCGTCTCGGCCCAGCTCAGGGTCGAGTTCTGGAACACTTCCGGCCCCATCAGCTCGGCTTCCGTCGTCTCACCCATCACCACCATCGGCGACTCGGCGGTCACCCTCACGACGGCGAGCCCCTCCGCCCCCCCGGCAACCCGGCTCGCCGCCTTCATCGTCGAAGTTCGCGGGAGCCCGGGCACCATCCTTCACCCTTCCGGGGCCTCCCTCGTCGAGTCTCCCGGCAGTCCGACGCCGACCGCCAGCCCGACATCCACGCCGGCGGCCGAGGACACCCCCGCTCCCCCGGCCGAACCGTCCGCAACGCCTCGCACCTCGACCCCGACCCGCACCCCGACCCCGACCCGCACCCCCTCGCCGTTGCCGACCCCGGCTCCACCGCGGAACTCCACTCCGCCGCGGACGCCCACCATGCCGCCCACCGCCACCCCCACCCTCCCGCCCGACTCTGGCAGCGGCGGACTCCTCCGCAACGGCGACTTCGAACTGGTCCAGTCCGGCCGCCCGGCCTACTGGGCAAAGGTCGGCGGCGAACTGCGGACCTCCACCAACGCCCACGAAGGCCGCTACGCCGGCTGCCTCGACTCCGAGACCTCCTCCACCAAGTGGCTTTACCAGGTCGTGCCCGTGGAACCTGGCCGGTGGTACGAAGCGCGCGCCTGGGCCGCGGTCAGCGGCGGAGAAGCCTTCCTCCGCATCACGTGGTACGCCTCCGCTGATGGGAGCGGCGCAGGCTCCGACCAGGCCGATGGGCAAACAGTCACGGGCGCCTGGGCACCACTCGTCGCCGGTCCGGCCCGCGCACCTGCCGACGCCCGTTCCGCTCGCGTGCGCCTCATGCTTCGCCCGACCGGACCCGCCACCGCTTGCTTCGACGATGTTTGGTTCGATGCGGTCGAGCCGCCGCCCCCTACCCCAACGCCCTCCCCCACGCCACCCCCGACCCGGGCTGACGGGACGAAGTCCCCGGCCGCCGCCTCGCCGACTCCCCCCCGCATCCCTTCGGCCGGGGGCGCCCCGGCCAGGCCCCTCGACATCCCCCCTGCAGCCGCTGCCGGGAGCCCCGCGCTCCGCATCTCAGAGGTCATGAGCGACCCGCCCGAGCCAGGTCGCGATGCCCCCTACGAATGGGTCGAACTCGTGAACACCGGGCCTGACGCCGTCGACCTCGCCGGCTGGAGCATCGCCGACGCGGCCGCCTCCGACCCTCTCCCCGCCGCCCAGGTCCCGCCCGGCGGCTACATCGTCATCGCCGGGCGCGCTGCAGCCTTCGACCCCTCCGTCGCCGTCATCCGCGTCCCCGATGGCGAAATCGGCAACGGCCTCGGCAATGCCGGCGACGTCCTCCGCCTGCGCGACCCCGCCGGCCGCATCGTCGACGAACTCTCCTTCGGCTCCCGGTCCGACGTCTTCGACCCGCCGCCCCCCGCGCCGGAAACCGGTGAGACCATTGGACTTCGCGACCCTGCCGCCGAGCCCGCTCCCGAGAACTGGGCCGTGACGCTCCGGCCGACGCCCGGCCAGCCCAACGTCTTCGCCGCAGCCACCGATACCGTCGCCCGCGGGACCTCGGCAGCCCGGCCTCCGTCCTCACCGTCGCACACCGGCACGACGCTCCAGGTCGCAGAAAGCGGCGACGGCGGGTCCGTCGTCCCCTGGATGGTCCTCGGCGGGCTCGGCGGCATCGGAGTCGGCATGCTGGGTGCAGCCGTCGCCCGGGCAATCAAGCGGCTCCGCGAGAAACGCAACGCCGGGAAGCCGCCGGGCTGACACGCTCCCCCGCCGCCTCGCGCCCCTGCTAAACTCCCCGCCATCCAGCCCCCGGAGGCCCGTCGATGGCAGCGCTCGATGGCCTGAAAGTCCTCGACCTCACCCAGTACGAAGCCGGCACCACCTGCACCCAGTACCTCGCCTGGCTCGGTGCCGAGGTCATCAAGGTCGAACGCCCCGGCATCGGTGACCCCGGCCGCAGCGTCGCCGGCAAGGGCCGCGACTCCTACTACTTCCTCTCCTTCAACAACAACAAAAAGAGCGTCGCCATCGCACTCGACACCCCCGCAGGCCGGGAACTCTTCCTCAGCCTCGTCCCCCGGTTCGACGTCGTCGTCGAGAACTTCACCCTCGGCACCATGGAAAAGCTCGGCCTCGGCTACGACGTCCTCTCCGCCATCAACCCCGGCATCATCTACGCCACCATCAAGGGATTCGGCACCTACGGTCCCTACGCCGGCTTCAAATGCTTCGATATGGTCGCCCAGGCTGCCGGCGGCGCCTTCAGCGTCACCGGTGACCCCGACGGCCCCCCGATGCGCCCCGGGGCTACCTTCGGCGATACCGGCTCCGGTGTCCACACCGCTCTCGGCATCCTCGCGGCCTACATCCAGCGCCAGCGCACCGGCCGCGGTCAGGTCGTCGAAATCGCCATGCAGGAAGTCGTCGCCACCTTCATGCGCGAGCCGATGTCCCAGCGCGAATGGCGTTCCAGCCCCATCCAGCGCCGCGGCAACCGCACCGTCGTCCCCACGGACCTCTACCCCTGCGCACCCGGCGGCCCAAACGACTATGTCTACATCATGGTCGTCACGACCCGCATGTGGGACGCCCTCATCGCCGCCATCGATATGCCCGAGCTTGGCATGGACCCCCGCTTCGCCACCGTCCGCGACCGCCATGCGCACGGCGACGAGCTCTGGGAATACATCGCCAGCTGGACCCGCCAGCGCACGAAGTTCGAAGCCATGGAGCACCTCGCCGCCGCCGGTGTCCCCTGCAGCGCCGTCTTCGATACCGAAGACCTCCTCGCCAACCGCCACCTCCGCGCCCGCAACATGGTCCGCACCATCCACCACCCCGCCGTCGGCGAATTCCAGCTCCTCGGTCCCCCTATCCGCCTCAGCGATTCCGACGTCGAACTCCAGCGCGCGCCCCTCCTCGGCGAGCATACCGCCGAGGTCCTCGCCGCCGAGCTCGGCCTCACCAACGAGGACCTCGCGGACCTCGCTGCCCGCGGCATCATCGGCCTCCCCGACGCCGCCCATGCGCCCGCCTAGCACTTCCCGCTCCCGACGCCCTGCGCGAAGATCCTTCCCGTGACCGAACCCCTCGCCGGGAAGCTCCTCATCGCCTCCCTCTCCCTCGTCGACCCAAACTTTTTCCGCACGGTCGTCCTCGTCTGCATGCACGACGACGACGGCGCCATGGGCCTCGTCCTCAACCATCCGCTCGAACGAGCCCCCGTCTCCGACCACCTGCCCCAGTTCGCCAGCCTCGCCGCACCGCCTCCCGTCGTTTTCAAAGGCGGCCCGGTCGAGCCCACCGCTGCCATCGCCCTCGGCCGGTTCCGCCCCGGCGTCGAGCCCGCCAATCGCATCGTTGGCCGCGCCGCGCTGCTCGACCTCTCCCGCCCCCTCGATGACTACCGCGCCGACCTCGAAGCCGTCCGCGTCTTCGCCGGCTACGCCGGCTGGGGCGCCGGCCAGCTCGACCGCGAAATCGCCGAGGAGGCCTGGTTCGTCGTCCCGGCCCTCGATGCAGACGCCTTCGACCGAGACGCTGCCACCCTCTGGCGCCGTGTCCTCCTCCGCCAGCCCGGCAAACTCAAGCTTTTCGCCTGGGCCCCTGCCGATCCTCGCGTCAACTGACCCGGCCCCGGCGCCCGTTGACGCATCGCCTCGACCGGCGCACCCTGCGCCCATGAGCAGCGAACGTATCTCCTGGTTCCCCGTCCTCGAACGCGACCGGCTCTCCGACGAAGTCCGCGCCCTCTTCGACCAGATGGAGGAGCGCATGGGCTTCGTCCCCAACGTCTTCCGCGCGCTCGCCTGGCGGGGCGACCGCATGCTCAAGTGGTGGGCCCACTACCAGTCGGTGATGGAGCCCACCCCCGGCCTGGGTAAAGCCGAACGCGAGATGATCGCCGTCGTCGTCTCCATGCAAAACCAGTGCCTCTACTGCCTCACCACCCACGGCATGGCCCTCCGCGCCATCCTCAAAGACCCCGTCAAAGGCGACCGCATCACCCTCGACTACCGGAAGGCTGGCCTCTCCGAAAAACAGATGGCCATGCTCGATTTCGCCGTCAAGCTCACCCTCGACCCGGTCACGGTCACCGAAGACGACATCGACGAACTCCGCGCCCTCGGCTTCTCCGACGAAGACTGCTGGGACATCGTCGAAGTCACCGCCATGTTCAACTTCACCAACCGGCTCATGAGCGGCGCCGGCGTTCTCCCCAACCCCGAATTCCACGGCCTCGCCCGCTGACTGCCGCCGCCTCCGCGCGCAGCGAAACGGCGCTGCCACGCGAAACGGGGGCCGCGCCAGCAGCCCCCGCCTCGCCTTCCTGTTTGCCCCGGAACTGCTACTCCGGAAGCAGCACCCGGTCGATGACATGGATCACGCCGTTCGTCGCCTCGACGTCGGCCGTGATGACCCTCGCGTCGCCGACCATCACGCTGCCGTCCTCGACCTTGATGGGCAGCGTCGAGCCCTCCACCGTCGTCGCTGACGGAAGCGACGCGACCTGCTCTGAGGTGACGCGGCCGGCGACCACGTGAAAGGTCAGCACCCTCGTTAGCCGTTCGCGGTCGGCCAGCAGGTCATCCAGCGTCCCGGCCGGCAGCGCGGCGAACGCCTCATCCGTCGGTGCAAACACCGTGAACGGGCCTTCGCCCTTCAACGTCTCGACCAGGCCGGCAGCTTCGAGGGCGCGCGCCAGCGTCGTGAAGTTCCCGGCGGCCGTCGCCACCTCGACGATATCCCCGCTCGCTGTACCCGCCGGCGCCGTCGGGATCGGTGTCGGCTCTGCCTCGTCGTCGTCCCCTCCGCAGGCGACCATCCCGAGCGAAGCCAGTGCCGCCCCGGCGAGCAGCACCGCAGTGCGCCATCGAACGACCTTCATGAGAACCCCCTGGGTGTGTGCTTCCTGCGGCCACTCCAGGCCCGCAGGTACAGGGGGTACGAACATCACATGCCAGGCAGATCCCCGAAGGAAAAGACGTATTTTCGTCTTGCGAACCCTGTCTTTCCGCCCCGCCGGCTGGCCGGCGGCCTATACTTTGAGCAGGGAGGTTAGCCAAGCGTCGCCATGAACTTCCTCAAGACCACCATCCTGCTCGCTGCCCTCACCGGCCTGCTCGTCGCCGTCGGCGGCTTCATCGGCGGCACCAGCGGAGCCATCGTCTTCCTCGTCTTCGCGGGCATCATGAACTTCTTCGCCTACTGGTTCAGCGACCGCGTCGCCCTCGCCATGGCCGGCGCCCGCGAAATCTCCGAGGCCGACCATCCCCGCCTGTTCCAGCTCGTCCGCGAAGTCGCCCGCGCCGCCGGCATGCCGATGCCGCGGGTTTACATCGTCGAAAACGCCTCTCCGAACGCTTTCGCCACCGGCCGCGACCCGAAGCACGCTGTCGTCGCCGTCACGACCGGAATCCTTCGTCTCCTCGACGAACGCGAACTCCGCGCCGTCATCGGCCACGAAATGGGCCACGTCAAAAACCGCGACATCCTCACGAGCTCCATCGTCGCCACCATCGCTGGCGCAATCTCCATGATCGCGCAGGTGCTCATGTTCACCAGCCTCTTCGGCGGCGGCGACCGTGACCGCAACCCGCTCGTCGCCCTCGCCGTCATCCTCCTCGCCCCCATCGCGGCAACCCTCCTCCAGCTCGGCATCAGCCGCTCCCGCGAGTACGCCGCCGACGAGACCGGCGCCCGCGTGACCCGCGACCCGCTCGCCCTCGCCAGCGCCCTCGAAAAGCTCAAACTCGGCATCGCTGCCCGGCCCATGGAGCCCACCCCGGCCCAGGAGGCCGTCTCCGCCCTCTACATCGCAAACCCCTTCCGCAGCGAAGGACTCGTCAACCTTTTCAGCACCCACCCGCCGCTCGACGAGCGCATCCGCCGCCTCCGCAACATGGCCGGCCGCATCTAGCCGGTGACGGGCGCTCCGCTCAGCCCGTCTCCCCTGGCGGCTGCCCGGGGCGGTCCCGCTCCCCGGCGTCCCCGTCCTCCGCGAACGCTTCGGCACGGACGATGACATCCGCGCTCGTGCCCGCCGGCCCGGGCTCCCTGGCCGCCTCGGCACCACCCACCGCGTCGTCACCGACCCCGGCCCCGGGCGCTCCCGCATGAACCGCCGCTGGGGCACCGGAGCGACGCTGGGCGCCCCTGGCCCGCCGGAGGTCGGATGCGACGCAGCCGCCATCAATTGCGGCTGGCGCCGTAACGCCGCCTTTTTCGCCGTGCATCCCGGCGGCTGATTCAGGCCGTTTCCAGCCGTTCGAACGCGACGGCTGCAGCTCCCAGCAGCCCCGTGTTCGCGCCCAGCTCGCTGAGTCGCACCAGCGCGCTCCCGGCGGCGCCGTACGCCATCGACCGCATCGCCTCCCGCATCGGCCCGAGAAGCATCTCCCCCATCGCCAGCAGCCCCCCCGAGAGCGTCACCGCGTCCGGGTTCAGTACGTTCACCAGGCTCCCCAGCCCGAGCCCCAGGTAGTGCCCGCCGTTCCGGATCTCCGCCTCGCTCGCCCGGTCACCTTTCGCCGCCGCCGCAAAGAGATGCGCACCCGTCGGCTCTTCGTACCCCACGATTTCCTTCAGCACCGGCGATTTCCCCAGCTCGAGCAGCTTCCGCGCCCGCGCCGCGAACGCAACCCCGCTCACCAGCGCCTCCAGGCATCCGCGGGAGCCGCACGCGCACCGCGGCCCGCCCGGGTCGATAACGATGTGGCCGATCTCCCCGGCCAGCCCCTGCGCACCCCGGTAGAGCCGCCCGTCGATGACCAGCCCCCCGCCAATCCCTGTGCCCAGCGTCGCGTGCAGCAGATGCCGCGTACCCCGCCCCGCTCCGAACCGATGCTCCCCCAGCGCTGCCGCCGACGCATCGTTCTCGATGAATACCGGGATTCCCAGCCGTTGCGCCACCGGCGTGGTCAGCACCACGTTCCGAAAGCCCGCGATATTCGGCGCAAAGACCACACGCCCCTCGCTGGCATTCACCAGGCCGGCGGTGGCGATGCACGCCGCCACCGGCGTCGCACCCGAGGTCCGCACCGCCCCGGCCAGCAGGTCGACCACCAGCTCCACCATCTCCGCTGGCGAGGCCTGCGCGGGCGTCGCATGGTCTGCCCGGTACGCGAGACCGCCAGCCTCATCCACGATCGCAGTTCGAAGATGAGTTCCGCCGAAATCTGCAGCCAGCACCGTCCTCGCCATACGTCCGAACTCTAGCGTAGACCCGCGCCCATCCGCACTTGGCGTAACCTCTCCACCATGCCGGCAGTCATCGGCCCCCGCGAGCGTGACCTCCTCCTCACCGAACCCGTTGCCCGGCTCGCCACCATCGCCCCCTCCGGCCGGCCCCGCCTCGTTCCCGTGTGCTTCGCCCTCCTCGAGCAGCCCGGCGGCCCCGTCATCGCCGTCGCCGTCGACGAAAAGCCGAAGCGCTCACCCGACCTCGCCCGCGTCGCCGACCTCCGGCGTGATCGCCGCGCCGCCATCCTCGTCGACCGTTACGCCGACGACTGGAGCCGACTCGCATGGGTTCGGCTCGATTGCGACGCCGAGGTCCTCGCGTGCGGCGACGCCTGGCCCGCCGCCCTCGAAGCCCTTCGCTCCCGTTACCCCCAGTACCGGGCCATGGCGCTCGAACAGCTCCCCCTGCTCCGCTTCGTCCCGGCCCGGGTCATCTCCTGGTTCGCCGGGGACTGAACCCGCCAGCCCCGCGCCGCCCTGCTAGGATGGGGAGCGTACGCTGTTCTCCACCGGAGGTTCCCTTGGTCCTGCAGTTCACCATGCCGCGCATCGACGGCACCGAAGAGCCGCTCGAGCGCTATCGCGGCCGCGTCCTCATGCTCGTCAACGTCGCCAGCAAGTGCGGCCTCACCCCCCAGTACGCCGCTCTCCAGTCTCTCTACGAGAAGTACCGCCACCGCGGCTTCGAAATCCTCGCCTTCCCCGCCAACGACTTCATGGGCCAGGAGCCCGGCACCAACGAAGAGATCGCCCAGTTCTGCGAGGCCACCTACGGAGTGACGTTCCCGCTCTTCGCCAAGATTTCGGTGAAAGGCGAATCGATGCATCCCCTCTACCGCGCCCTCACGTCGCTCCCCGAGCCTCTCGGCGGCGAGGTCCTCTGGAACTTCCAGAAATACCTGCTCGACCGCGAAGGCAACGTCATCGCGAAGTTCGACCCCCGCACCCCGCCGGACGCCCCCGAAGTCACCGAGGCGATCGAACGGCTCCTCTGACCCCCGTCACGCCTCGAGCCCGTTGCGGCGGATGATGTCCGCGTACATCTCCGCCGATTTCTTCGGGATGCGCGCCAGCGTCCGGTAGTCCGTGTACACGATGCCGAACCGCTTGCTGTAGCCGAACGCCCACTCGAAATTGTCCATCAGCGACCACTGGTAGTACGCGCGCACATCGCAGCCGTCCTCGATCGCCCCGTGCAGCCCGGCGAGGAAGCCGCGCAGCAGCTCCTGCCGCGTCACGTCGTCCACCACCCCGCTGGCGTCCGGCTCCGTGTTGTCACAGACCCCGTTCTCCGTGATGTAAATCCGCGGCCGCCCGTACTCGTTCGAAACCCAGCGCACGAACGCCCCGAGCGCATGCGGCGCCGCCTCGTACCCCATCGGCAGCAGGGGCAGCCGCGGCGGGGCGTAGGTGAAGCCGACGCTGTTGTTCGCCGGCTGGATGAGCCCCCGCGAGTACAGGTTTACGCCAAGGAAGTCCGTCGGCGTCGCGATGACGTCCATGTCCCCCGCCTCGATCGGCAACGGCACACCCCGCTCCGCAAAGTACTTCACCACGCGCGCAGGGTAGCCCCGCCCAAAGACTGGCCCGTGGAACAGCCGCGTGTCGAAATCCCGCGCCCGCTCCACCGCCTCCGCCGCCTCCGGTGACGCATCCGCCGGCTCGTAGAACGTGTTCGCGTTCGTGATGCCAATCTCCCCCCGGTAACCGCCCTCCCGGAAAGCCTGCACGGCTCTGCCGTGTGCCAGCAGCGCATGGTGGATAGCCCGGCTGTACGCCCCAAGGTCCCGGATGCCGGGCGCCATCACCCCGGTCCGGTGCCCCATCTCCGTGAAAATGACCGGCTCGTTCAACGTGATCCAGCGCCCCACCCTGTCCCCGAACCGGTCGAATGCCGTCTTCGCGTAGGCCGCGAACGCCTCCGTCACCTCCCGGTTCGTCCACCCGCCGAGGTCCTGCAGCGCCTGCGGCAGGTCCCAGTGGTAGAGCGTGACCGCCGGCTGGATGTTCCGCTCCAGCAGCGCATCGATGAGCCGGTCATAGAACGCCAGCCCCTTCTCGTTCACCGGCCCGCGGCCGAACGGGTAGATGCGCGCCCACGCCAGCGAGAACCGGTACGTCTGGATACCGAGGCTCGCCATCAGTGCGACGTCCTCGCGGAACCGGTGATAGTGGTCGCAGGCCACGTCGCCGGTGTCACCGTTCTGCACCCGGCCCGGCTGCCGCACGAACGTATCCCAGATGGTTACGCCGCGGCCGTCCTCCTGCACCGCGCCCTCAATCTGATAGGAGGCCGTCGCCACCCCCCACTGGAAGCCCTCGGGAAACGAAAGAAACGCCATGGCGCGCATTCTATGCGTCGCCGACCTCCAGCAAAACGCCGTTTACGCCCGGCCCGCCCTCGCGTATCGTTCCCCGCGCACGAATCATCCCCGGAGAAGGTCCCGTGACCCAGGAAAAGACGCCGCTCATCACGGATGAGATGCGGGCGCACGTCGGCAAAGAGTCCGAACCCTACACCCTCGAGGTGGATAAAACCTCCATCCGCATGTTCGCCCGCGCCGTCGGCCACACCGACCCCATCTTCTACGACGAAGCAGCCGCGAAAGCCGCTGGCTACCGCAGCCTCGTCGCACCGCCAGGCTACCTCGGCACCCCGGTCTTCAACCCCAGCGCCGCAGCCCGCCGCGGCCGCGACCTGGGCCCCCAGCCGTCCCGACCCCTCACCCGCATCCTCAACGGCGGCACCGATATCGAGTACTTCGACGACATCTGCGCCGGCGATATCCTCACCGCCACCTCCCACGTCGCCTCCTATGAGGAACGGGAAGGCAGCCTCGGCCAAATGCTCATCACCACCACCAAAACCGTCTACAAGAACCAGCACGGCAACGTCGTCGCCATCATGACCGGCACCGGCATCCGCTACTGACCCCGAGGAGACCTCCCCATGGCTGCGAAATGGAATGACATCACCGAAGGCATGGCCATCCCCGAGCTCAAGAAGAACTGCTCCACCCAGCAGCTCGTTCTCTGGGCCGCCGCCTCCGGCGACTTCTACCAGATCCACTACGACAAGGACTTTGCAAAAGGCACCGGCCTCAGCGACATCATCGTCCACGGCGCCCTCAAACACGCCTTCCTCGGCCAGCTCCTCCACGACTGGCTCGGCGGGAACGGCAAAATCAAGCGCTTCGGCTGCTCCTACCGCGGCATGGACTTCCCGAACCAGGACATCACCTGCAAAGGCGTCGTCACCCGCAAGTACGAGGAGAACGGCCAGAAGCTCGTCGACCTCGAAATCTGGACTGAAAACCCTGGGGGGAAGAAGACCACCCCCGGCTCTGCCACTGTCGTCATCCACAGCTAGCCCGAGCCGCAGAAAGGACCGCCAACCATGGGCAACCTCCTCGAGGGCAAAGTCATCGCCATGACAGGCGCCGGCCGCGGCATCGGCCGCGAATGCGCCCTCCTCGCCGCCTCCGAAGGCGCCCGCGTCGTCGTCAACGACCCCGGCGTCAACCCCGACGGCTCCGGCCACGACGACGGTCCCGCCGCCCAGGTCGTTGAAGAAATCAAGCAAATGGGCGGCGAAGCCGTCGCCAACTTCGCCGACGTCTCCACCATGGAAGGCGGCGAGAGCGTCATCCGCACCGCCCTCGATACCTGGGGCCGCCTCGATGGCCTCATCAACCTCGCTGCCATCCTCCGCGACCGGATGATCTTCAACCTCACCGAAGAAGAGTGGGACGACGTCATCCGCGTCGACCTCAAAGGCCACTTCACGACCATCAAGCCCGCCTCCGTCCTCATGCGGCAGCAGCGCTACGGTCGGATCGTCAACTTCAGCTCCGTCTCCGGCCTCCAGGGCAACTCCGGCCAGGCAAACTACGGCGCCGCCAAGGCCGGCGTCGCCGGCCTCACCCGCGTCGCTGCCCGCGACCTCGGCCGTTACGGCATCACCGTCAACTGCATCGCCCCCGGCGCCGCCACCCGTCTCACCGCCACCGTGCCCCAGTCCGCCCGCGAGCTCCGCGCCCGGCGCGGCATCGCCGCCGCCGGCGGCCCCCCGCAGGCTGCCGCCAACCGCGCCGCTGAGGAAGCCGCCGCCATGCGCACCCCCGATATGGTCGCGCCCATGACCATCTACCTCCTCCTCGACGAGGCCTGGAACATCAACGGGCGCATCTTCCAGGTCGCCGGCGGCCACGTCGGTCTCCTCGCCGACCTCTACCCGCCCTTCCGCAACATCTACAAGCACGGGAAATGGACGCTCGACGAGCTCCGGATGCTCGTGCCCACCCAGCTCATGGCCGGCATCGCCAACCCGGCTCCCCCGGCCGACGACATCGAGATTCCCGGCCGCGACTTCTAGCTCCCGGCAGCACGGTGTCGCGAGGCCCCTCGCCACTTCCAGCGGCGGGCCTCATCTTCTGTCGAGTCCCGCCGATACTCACAGCAGGAACCAGCAAATGACCACCCGCACGGCGACGCCACCGGCCCAGCCGCGTCCCCTTCGCGTCCTCATCGTCGATGAAGACGTCGAACGCGTCCGCACCGTCCGCCGCCTCCTCGATACCTCCGCCCGCTTCCATGCCCACGCCGCTCGCGGCATCGCCGAGGCGCAGGCACTCCTCGCCGACGGTGCCTTTGACGTCGCCCTCATCGCCGCCCGGCTCTGGCTCGACCCCGGGGCGCCCCTCGCCGGCCTCCTCCGCGAGCGCCGTCCCGACATCGCCGTCGTCCTCCTCCTCGACGGCCAGCCCGACCTCGAGGCCGTGCCCTCCCTCAAGCTCGGCGCCCACGACTTCCTCACCATCGGCCAGTGCGATACCGCTCAGCTCGCCGTCCGCCTCATCGCCGCCGTCGAAGAGAACCGCGCACTCCGCCGCCGCGACACCATGGTCCGCTGGCTCGAACGCGAAGCCCGCACCGACCATCTCACCGGCCTCCACAACCGCCACGCCTTCGATGAACGGCTCCGCGACATCTGCTCTGCCAGCCGCGGAAACCGAGAACCCGTCAGCCTCATCCTGGCCGACGCCGTCGGCACCCGCCTCGTTAACCAGGCCCACGGCCACGACGTTGGCGACGATATGCTCCGCCGCGCGGCCTCCGCTATCGCCTATAGCATTCGCGGCAGCGACTTCGCCGCCCGCATCGGCGGCGACGATTTCGGGGTCATCCTGCCTGGCGCCGACCTCACCGTCGCCCGTCGCGTCGCCCGCCGCATCGCCCAGGAGGTCGAGCGCCGCAACCTCAGCGAATGGGCCGCCCTGGTCCCCGTCACGCTCTCCTTCGGCATCGCTACCGGCGTCGATTGCGAGCCCGCCGACCTCTTCGCGGCCGCCGACAGGCAGCTCGCCAGCCGCCACCGCCCCGCCGCCGTCCTGAGCCTGATCCGGACCGGCGACGAAACTGACGGCCCGTCCGTCGCCTGAATCCGTCCGTTACCCTCCCGCCAGCAGCCGCAGCGCCTCCACGATCGCCTGCGTACCGTCACGTCCTCGGCCCCGCGCCTGCAGCATCTCGAACAGCTGCCGCACCAGCGCCGTCCCCGGCAGCGGGGTATGCGTCTCGTGCGCCGCCTCCAGCACCAGGCCCAGGTCCTTCTGCATCAGGTCCACCATGAACCCGGGCGCGAAATCCCCCGCGACCGCCCGCGGCCCCAGCTGCTGCAGCATCCACGAGCCGGCCGCCCCGGCCGACACCACCTCCAGCATCTTCCCCGGGTCGACTCCCGAGCGGCGGCAGAGGCTGATTGCCTCCGCCATCGCGAGCAGGTGCAGCCCGCCCGCAACCTGGTTGCACAGCTTCACCACCTGCCCCGCGCCGGGCGGCCCGACGTGCACGACCGTTTTCCCGATCGCCCTCAGCGCCGGCAGCGCCCGGTCAAACACCTCGGGCTCGCCGCCGACCATGACGGCGAGCGTCCCCGCCTTCGCCCCGACATCACCCCCGGAGACCGGCGCATCGAGGAAGCCGACCCCCCGCTCGGCCAGCCGTGCGTGCAGCAGCCGCGCCGTCGCCGGCGCCACCGTCGAACAGTCGACCACGATGCTCCCCGGCCTGGCACCTTCCGCAATGCCGCCCGGCCCCAGCACCACCTCCTCCACGTCGCGCGACGCCGTCACGCAGGTGAACGTCACCTCCGAGCGTTCCGCCACGCCCGCCGGCGAACTCGCCACGGCGGCCCCCAGCTCCGCCAGCGGTTCCGCTTTTGCCGCCGTCCGGTTCCACACCGTCACCGCGAACCCCGCCCGCACCAGGTTTGCCGCCATCGGCCCGCCCATGATGCCCAGTCCGATGAACCCGACCCGTTCGACCGTCATCGCACGCACCTCCCGCGCAGTGGTCCCCCGGATTCTGCCGTGCCGCCGTTGACCCTGCTCACGGCTCAGCGCAGCGGCGCATCCCACGGCAGCACGGACCGACCCGGCAGCAGCACTGGCTTCACGACGCCATCCGCGATGACGGCCAGGATGTCATACCCGGCGTAAAGGGTTGGGTCCATCCCCCGCAGCGCCCACGAAAGCTTCTCCTGCTCCGCGTACGTCGCCGGTCCGAGCACCACGAGCGCCCGTGCGTCGGTCCCGTCGGGCGTACCCGCCCCGGCCGCTGCCTTCAGGAGCCGCCTGAGGTTTCGCCGGAGCGATGCACTCCACTCGTCGTTCTCCGGCGCCGGGGTTCCCAGTACGCAGCTCCGATCGCCGCCGAGTTCGTTCGCCGTCCAGCAATCCCGCGCCTCGATGGTGATTGAGTCATCCACTTCCGGCTGCTGCGAAGCCATCACGATCCGTTCCACCAGCTCTTGCCGCTCCGTCTCGCTCGCCGGCAGCCGGAACAGCTCGTTCGAGTTCAACTGGAACGTACCCGGCACCCGGTTCGTGAACTGGGCCCAGTGGCCGGCCAGCCCGCCCAGCGCCGTCACCACCGACCCCGTCGTCGCAACCCTGCGCAGGTACAGCCGCACCGGCCGACAGAACTCCAGCCGCCCATCGTCCAGCTTTCGCGCCGCGTCCAGCGCAGATGCCATCTCCGAGAGGCCAGGCTCCTCCGTCGGGAACCGGGCGCCGCGCGGAACCCAGATGGCCACCGCCCGCCCGGCAGCATCCAGCCGCCGCTCCAGCGCCGCCCGCCCGGCCTCCCACGCAAGCGTTGCATCTGGCCCAAACGTGTTGAGGACCGTCGTCCGCAGCGTCCACCGCCGCCCGACCACCACCGTGCCCCAGAGCGTCGTCCCGTCCGAGGCCGCCTCCTCCACCGAGGTGCTCCGCGCATAGTGCGGCCCGAACCAGGCAAGGAAAAGGCGGAGGCCTGCCTCCGCCTGGTCCGCCGGGTAGCTTCGCTCGGTCACGGCGACCGCAGCTTAGCTGCCGCGCTGGCCGCGAATCCGCGGCTTCGCCACCGAGGCCACCACCACGGAGGGGTCCGTCAAGATCTCCACACCGGCCGGGGGTGTGATGTCCCCGACGGTCAGCACCGAATCGAACCCCTTCAACGGCGCGATGTCCACCGGGATGGTGTCCGGGATATCGAGCGGCCGGCACCGCACCGAGACGATTTCGATGCCCGGCAAAAGCGTGCCCGCGAGGTCGCGGACCGCCGGCGCCTCGCCAACCAGCCGCAGCGGCACGTTCGCCGTAATCGGCCGCTCCGGGTCCACCTGGAAGAAGTCGACATGGATCGGCTCACCCGTCCCGTGCGCCCGCGCAATCCCGCGCAGGATGACGTACCGGGGGGCGCTTTCACCCTCGACTTTCAGCTCGATCATCGCGCGCAGCCCTGCCGATTTGATCGTCCGCGCGAACTCCCGCGCGTCGATCTCAATCGCCCGCGAATCGATGGCCTTCCCGTACACGTTTGCCGGGAGCCGCCCCTCCCGCCGGAGGTGCCGCACCTGCTTCCCGAGCACCGTCCGCGGAGCCGCCTCGATGGTCACACGTTCTGCCATGTCACAACCCTCTCCGCCACGCTCCATACGTGGCGCAACGTTTCCAATCTAGCCGAGGCCGCCGCAGGGTCAAGCGGCCCTTGGCAAAACGAAACGGGAGCCGCCCGCAGGGCGGCTCCCTTCTTCGACTCCGACAGGACCGACCGGGTCAGGCCGGCGGCTTGAGCTCGTTGACCTTCGCCCGCGCGGCTGCCTTATCGCTGTACCACAGCGCGTTGATCTCTTTGTAGACGGCCCGGTCCGAAGGCACGTCGTCCTCGGCGAAAATCGCCGTCACGGGGCAGGCTGGCTCGCAGGCACCGCAGTCGATGCACTCGTCGGGATTGATGTAGAGCATCCGGTCTTCGCCCTCGTCGAAATGGATGCAGTCGACCGGGCAGACCTCGACGCACGCCTGGTCCTGGACGTCGATGCAAGGTTCCGTAATTACGTAGGTCATTCGGGGCTCCTCTCCCGTCGGGGGTGCTGCGTTCCTGCCGCGTGGGCGTCTCGCATACTACTATTCGCCCCCTTCCTCTGTGAAGAAGAGCCCCCAACCCGGCATCGGCGCCATGACGTCCCGTCCGCCGCCTGCTACCGCAGCCGCTCCCGCCGCGCTTCCCGCACCGCTACCGGCTTCCCGGACCGGAGGTCGACAGCGTAAAACCGCCCGGCCCGGATCTCCGCGATGAGCTCCCGCTCGTCGCGGACCTCCCGCTCGAAATACGTCGCGCACTTCCCGATGTCCGAGATCGCGTGCGAATCCGTCCCGCCGGTCCCGGGCAGGTGCATCATCTCGCAGAGCCGCTGCGAGAATTCGTTCTCCTTGTCCGAACCCCTCCCGTTGATCTCCTCGAGCCCCTGGACGTACTGGTACGCCGGGTTGCGCGCCGCCTTCTCCAGCGCCGCCCGGTACTCGTCGTCGTTCCTCGAGAACCACGGCATCTGTCGACGGTACGGGTGCGCCGCTATCAGTGCCCCGCCCACCTTCTCAACGTAGGCCGCCAGTTCCCGCGACCGGTGCATCCCGAATACGTACTTGTCGATACCAAATGCGAGGATGTGGCCGTCGTCGGTGGAAATCTCTACCCCTGCCAGCACCAGGAAGTTGTGCTTCGCCCGCAGCTCCTCTATCGCCTTGTAGTCCCACACTGTGTCGTGTTCGGTGAACACGATGGCGTCCAGGCCCGCCGCCTTCGCGCGGACGATCAGGTCATCGGGGTTCAGAACACTGTCGTGCGAACGCGGCCACGTATGACTGTGGATGTCGATGAGCATGGGGCTGCCCGGTACTATAGGGCCGCTTCCACCACCCGAGCAATCCGGACCAGGGCATCCGCTGTTTCCCCCTCGTGTCCCGGTCCGCGCCCGAAACCGTCCGTTCACATCGCCCTGCCATGCTGGCAGCATGGAACGAACGACCGGCCCCTGCCAGCATGAGTGGCGCTACCTCGTCGAGGTCCGCACCCGCGCCATCCGCATCCGAGAATGCGCGCGCTGCGGCCGCCGCTCCGTCATCCCCGTCGAGCTCGCACCCCTCCCCGGCCAGGCGTCCCCCCTCCGCGAGTCTGCCTGACGGGCCCCTAGGCCTGACCCGCCTGGCGGCGCGCCACCATCTCCAGCCGCATCTTCCGCTGGTTCGGCTCCCGTCCTTTGAAGTTCGGCTGATAGTCGCTCTGCCGCCCCAGGATCTGCGCCGTGTGCTGCCGGTCGTGCCGGTAGAACGAACGCAGCCACTGCAGCACCGTCAGCGTCCCGAACATCGGGCTCGTTGCTACCCGGTCGAAGTCCTCCAGCCGCATCCCGTCGATCAGCCCGAGCGTATACCGCCGCTCCAGCTCCAGCTGCCGCAGGAGGTCCGCCACCGTGTACCGGTTCGCCTCCTCGATCGGGATCGGCACCGACTGCCAGGGAATCCGCCCGAGGTCCGGGTTCTCCTCGCGGAGGGCCGCTCGCACCCACGCGTCGTATGTCCGCTCCATTTCGCACAGGTGAGCCAGCTGCTCCAGCGCTGTCCACTGCTCCTCCCCCTCCGCATCCACCGGCACCCGGAGCGCATCCTCCGGGCTCAGCCCCTCCGCCACCCGGATGAGGTTCGCCCGCTCCTCCGCCATCTTCGCCAGCAGCTCATCGACCTGTTCCCGCGTCGCCATCGTGCCTGCCTCCGAACCAGCGGCCGAGCCGGCGGATACCCTGCCAGGCCGCGTAGGGAATCGCCGCTGCCAGCGCGATCACTGTCACGAGCGCCCCGTACAGGCCCCCGAACACCAAATCCACAGCAAACTCCGCCAGCGGCACGTTCCAGATTCTACCCGGCATCCGCCTCGCCCGGTTGGGCGCAGCCCCGGCCCGTGCCACACTCCTCCCATGCCTTTCCGCAGGGCGCCTGCCGCCGGCCCCCGGTTCGCCGCCGACTGGCTCATCGTCGGCCTCGGCAACCCCGGCGAGGAGTACGCCAGGACTCGGCATAACGTGGGATTCTGGGTCATCAACACCCTCGCCAAACGGGCCGCAACGCAGCCAAAGGCCGTCGGCAGTCTCATGCAGATCGGTGTTGGCACCTTGCAGGGCCGGCGCGTCGCCCTCGTCAAGCCGAAGACCTACATGAATGCCAGCGGCAAAGCCGTCGCCCAGGCCCTCCAGTGGACCGGCTGCGACCTCCCCCACACCATCGTCATCTACGACGACCTCGACCTCCAGCCCGGCCAGCTCCGCGTCCGCGCCGGCGGCGGTCATGGCGGCCACAACGGCCTCAAAAGCATCGCCCAGCATGCCGGCCTCGAATTCGTCCGCCTCCGTATCGGCATCGGGCGCCCCTCGGTCGGCGGTGACCCCTCGTGGGACCCCGACGTCGTCGCCGAATGGGTGCTCAGCCCCCCCTCCCCCGCGGAGCGGGAGCTCCTCGACGCCGCCGTCCAGCGAGCCGCCGACGCTGTCGAAACCATCATCACCGCTGGCGTCGAGGCCGCTGCTGCAGCGTTCAACCGGAAAGCCTAGGGACCGCCAGCCCGCGGCCGCACCGTCCGAAGCGTCACCAATTGTCGCGATGCTGTCGCCCAATCCCGCGCCGCACGCGCGTAAAATCCCGCGCCAGGTTCGGCGCTATTCCCCCGTGGAACCCCGGCATGTATCGCGACGAAGACTACCGCGCCATCGAATCCATCCTCGGCTTCTTCCCGGGCTGCACCATACGCCCGCCACTCCGCATGGATACCTCCTGCACGCCCGGCGGCACCGGCCGCGTCTCCCCGGTGGGCCGTGAAGTCGTGTACGGCGACCTCCTCCCGTCACCGTCCGCCCAGGACCCCGAACAGGCGGCGCTCCGGCGCGACCTCTGCGAGACCATCGGCAGGCTCCTCGCCGTCCTGTCGGACCGCGAACGCGAGGTGGTCCGGCTCCGCTTCGGGTTTGCCGGCGACCCGCAAACCCTCGAACAAATCGGCGCCATGTTCGGCCTCACGCGCGAGCGCATCCGCCAAATCGAGGCCAAAGCACTGAAGAGGCTCAGGGGGCGTCAGCTCCTCCGCTTCCTCGAACCCTGGCGCTACGACGACCCCGGGCGGCCTGTCCAGGAGCGCTGGCCACGGGCCGCGCCGCCCACTGGTGGTGCGCGCCGCCCTGCCGTTGCGCGGGAAGGTTCCCCCGCCGACTACGCCCGCAAGTCGCACGGCCGGGCGGCGCCCGCCGTCGCCGGTTCTGCGAGCTCTGCGGTGCCGCCCGCCCGACCGCCAGCCCCCGCCGACGACCTCCCTGCGACCGCAGAAGATACCCTGGTCGAGGCCATCAGCCGGCGGTTCTCTGGCGGCCCCGGCAGCTCACGCACCCCGGCCCCCGCCGCGCCCGCCGCCGACCCGCCCGGCGCCGCCGGCCCGCCAGGCGGCACCGGCCCGGACGCGCCCCGTGAGCGCCTGCTCGCGATGCTCGAACCCCCGGAGCGCGCCGCCCTGGAGCGCCTCTACGGCTTCCGCCCCGTGACCTCCACCGCGGCCATCGAGGGACACCCCGCCGTTCCGCCGGAGCGCGTCAGCGACCTCGACCGCTGGTTCATCCGTGAACTCCGCCGACTCCGCACCGCGCCGCCGGGCAGCGAACCTGCGCAGCCGCCCGCAGCGTCCGCCCCCCAGGCGCAGCCTGTCGCCGATGACCGTCCCGGCCGCGGAGCCCGGGGCCTTCCCGCTGACGGGCGGCCGGACCCCCTCACTGCCGCCATCCAGTCGTTCCGTGCCCGCGGATACGAGGTGGTCGACAACCGCCCCGGCGGCGGTTCCCTCTGGGTGCACGACCTCCGCATGACGCTCGCGCTGGAGATGGACCAACTCCGCCAAAAAGGTCTCCGCTTCCGCTTCGCCGAACACCGTCGCTCCCGTACCTGGGGCTGGTACTTCGAAAGCGGCGACACGGCCGCCAGCGTCGGCGCAAGGCGTCCGTTAGCCCCGCCTTCTGGCGGAAGAACGCTCCGCAATGCGCGGCGAAACCGCATCCTGTCCTAGACTCATTCCAGATGAGTCCCGCGCCTGCAGACATCGAACGCTACCGCCGCAACCTCCGCGATGAGGTCGACGGCGCCGCCCTCTACCGTTACCTCGCCGCCGCCGAAAAAGACCCGAACCTTCGCGAGGTCTTCCTCCGCCTCGCCGAGAGCGAGGACCGCCACCGCGCCCTCTGGGAAGAAAAGCTCCGCGAGGCCGGCGCCGAGGTCCCCGCGTACCGACCCTCCTTCCGCGTGCGCTTCCTCGGCTGGCTCGCGCGCCGCTTCGGCACCGCCTCGGTCAGCCCCATCGTCACCCGGATGGAGATGTCGGCCTACTCGATGTACGACGACCAGCCCGAGGCCCTCGCCGCGAATCTCCCCGCCGACGAGCGCTCCCACGCCCGCCTCTTCCGGGAACTTGCCCGTTCCACCCGCGGTCGTCCCGTCGACATCGATATCGCACGGCTCGAAGGCCGCCACCGCGCCGGCACCGGCAACGCCCTCCGTGCTGCCGTCCTCGGCGCAAACGACGGCCTCGTCTCCAACCTCTCCCTCGTCATGGGCGTCGCCGGCGCCAACCCCGGCCGGGAGGTCGTCGTCCTCGCTGGCATCGCCGGCCTCCTCGCCGGTTCCCTCTCCATGGCCCTCGGCGAATGGATTAGCGTCCGCAGCTCTGCCGAGGCCTTCTCGCGCCAGCTCGAAATCGAACGCGACGAGCTCACCCTCATGCCCGATGAAGAGCTGGAAGAGCTCGTCCTCATCTACCGCGCGAAAGGGCTCGGTGAAGAAGAAGCCCGGGCCGCGGCCTCCCGCATCCTCGCCAACCGGGAAACGGCCCTCGATACCCTCGCCCGTGAAGAGCTCGGGATGTCCGAAGAAGAAGCCGGGAACCCCTGGGTGGCCGCCGCCACGTCCTTCCTTACGTTCAGCTTCGGCGCCATCATCCCCGTCATTCCCTGGCTCTTCCTCGCCGGCGTCGCCGGGATCGCGGCCAGCGCCGCGGCCAGCGCCCTCGGTCTCTTCGCCGTTGGTGCGGCCATCACGCTCTACACCGGCCGTGGCGTCCTCTTCTCGGGCGCTCGCATGCTCACGTTCGGACTCCTCGCCTCGGCCATTACCTTCGGCATCGGGCGCCTCGTCGGCGTCAGCACCGGCATCTGAGGCCGATCAGTCCAGCGCGAGGTCGAGCGCCAGCCGCCGGTCCGTCGTCCGAATTGCGACCACGCGGTACGGCAGGCCGCCGGCCGCGTCGTCCAGCCGTCGCTGGAGTGGCGGCTCGATGAGTGCCGCCACGGAGTCCGGTGCGGTCAGCTCACCCAGCATCGCCCGTGCGACCCGCAGTACGAGCCGCCCGTCGGCCACCTCGGGGTCGAAATGAATCGAAGCCCGAGTCCCCACACCCCAGGCGCCCACGCCAAAACGCACCGCCACGAGCCCCTCCTGGAGCACTTCGACGTCGGTCGCGGGCCGCTCCCCCACCCCGGGGATGGCCGCGAGCTCGCGCGCGACGATCGCTGCCAGCGCCCGCTCATCGAAAGTTACCGTGATGTTGCCTCCGCCGGCGACCGCCTCCGTCCGCGCCTCGAAATCAGGGTCGACCGTGAACCAGAGCACCACCCCGACCGCACCGGCGAGCAACCCGAGGCCGAACGCGAACAGCACCCGCATGCCGCGAGCGTGCCGCCTCCGCACCCTTCCTGCAACCGTGCTTGCGCCTGTCCCCCGGGGCCGCGATAATTCCAATCATCTGGTGGCTAGAGCGAGGTGGACCCACCCGTTCCCATCCCGAACACGGAAGTGAAACGCCTCAGCGCTGACGATACTGCCCGGGCAACCGGGTGGGAAAATAGGCCGCCGCCGGGTACTTCAAAGAGCCGCCGAAAGGCGGTTTCTTCATTTCAGGCACCGGCCCGGTCCGCTGGACGGAGAGCGGCCGTTCGAAGCGCGGACCGGGTAACCGTGTAGCCCCAGCGAACGTTTCCGTACGTGGCCCGCCCGCTTCGGGTGGCCGTGCGTCCGGTTTCCTCGAACGATCGGCCGCTGGTACAATTTCGTTCGAGATCCCTCACTTCACCCCGGCGCGTACACCCTGTAGAAGGGCGACGTGCCCCCAGACGGAGCCGCACTTGTCAGCAGATACCGCCCAGCCTACCACCCCCCCGGAAGCCGAAATGGACATGGGGGCCCTCCTCGACCTCGAAGCCGCCCAGTCGGGCGGCCAGCTTCGCCGCGGCGAAATCATCGAGGGCATGGTGATGGGCGCTTCCCCAGATGGCCTCATCGTCGATGTCGGCACCAAGATGGAAGCCGTCATCCCCCAGAACGAAATGCTCTCCCTCGGCATCGACGGCGCCAGCAAGCTCAAGGCCGGCGACACCGTGCGGGTCATGGTCCTCCAGCCCTCCACTGCCGAGGGGCATGCCATCGTCTCGCTCGACCGCGCCCGCGGCGAAGAAGGCTGGGAGACGCTCCAAAAGCGGTTCGAGTCCGGCGAAATCTTCGACGCCCAGGTCACCGGCCACAATCGCGGCGGTCTCCTCGTCAATGTCGACGGCGTCAATGCGTTCGTCCCCCTCTCCCAGGTCGAATCTGTCCGTCGCGATGACCCCGAAGCGGCCAGCCAGCTCGCCGGGCTCGTCGGCCAGGTCATCAAACTCAAGGTCATCGAGCTCAACCGAAAGCGGAACCGCGTCATCCTCTCCGAGCGGGCCGCCATGGCCGAAATCCGTAAGGAGCAAAAGGACCGCGTCCTCGATGAGCTCCAGGAGGGGCAGATCCGCACCGGCCGCGTCTCCTCCATCACCGACTTCGGCGTGTTCGTCGACCTCGGCGGGGCCGACGGCCTCGCCCACATGACCGAGCTCACGTGGGAACGGGGGAAAAAAGCGAAAGACCTCTTCCAGGTCGGCGACGAAGTCCAGGCCTACATCCTCAAAATCGACCGCGAGAACAAGAAAATCTCGCTCTCGCTCAAGCGCGCCCAGCCCGAGCGCTGGGATACCACCGTCGACCGCTTCGTCATCGGCCAGATCCTCATCGGTCGCGTCACAAAGCTCATGCCGTTCGGGGCCTTCGTCCGCCTCGAGGGGCCCGTCGAAGGTCTCATCCACATCTCTGAGCTGTCGAACCGCCGGATTCAGCACCCGAAAGATGTGGTCAAAGAAGGCGACGTCGTCCCCGTCAAGCTCGTCCGCATCGAAAAAGACCGGCACCGGCTCGGCCTGAGCCTTCGCCAGGCGCGCAACGACGCCGAGGCGATGGGCTTCGTCTTCGACGCCAACGGCTCCGTCATCGACTACCCCGATGATGTCCGGGAGCAGTTCGGGCTGCCCCCGCGCGATACCAGTGCTCAGCCGGCCCGGCGCGAGCCGCGCACCGCGCAGGAAGCCATCGAGCAGGCCGTCGCCCGCGACCCCGAGCCGATGTCCGCCTTCGCCGCCGCCTTTGCGCAGGCGCTCGAAAACGCCGAGTCCGGCAACGGCCTCGCCGAGACGGTCGCCCAGGCCGCCGGGCTCGCCCCGAAAGAGGAGGTGCCAGCCCCGGCCGCTGAGGAGGTCGCCCCCGCCGCCGACGTCGAAGCCGCCGCACAGGCAGAAGCACCGGCCGCACAACAGGCAGAAGTACCGGCGGACGCAGCCCCGACGTCCGGGGAGGCCGAGGCGGAAACTCGGGTTTCCACCGGGGCGACGGCCCTCGCCGAAATGCCGCACAATAGAAGCGACGGGGCCGATGAGGCCCCGGACGAAGCACCAGCCGCAACAGAGGAGGAAACTGCTGACGGCTCCTAGACGTTCTTTGGGCGTACCCAGGGGAAGGGAGTACCACCATGGCCGATCGGTTTGACAAATTCACAGAACGGGCACGGCGCGTCCTCACGCTCGCCCAGGAAGAAGCCCACCGCTTCAACCACAACTACATCGGCACGGAGCACATCCTCCTGGGACTCGTCCGCGAAGGCGACGGCGTCGCAGCCAAAGTCCTCGCCAACCTCGGCGTCGAACTCAACAAAGTCCGCTCCGCCGTCGAGTTCATCATCGGCCGCGGCGACCGCACCGTCCTTGGCGAAATCGGCCTCACCCCGCGGGCCAAGAAAGTCATCGAGCTCGCCGTCGACGAAGCCCGCCGCCTCAACCACTCCTACATCGGCACCGAACACCTCCTCCTCGGTCTCGTCCGCGAAGGCGAAGGGATCGCCGCCGGTGTGCTCGAAAGCCTCGGCGTCAACCTCGAGCGCGTCCGCGCCGAAACCACCCGCATCCTCAGCCAGAGCGCCCCGCAGGCCGCAGCCTCCGGCGCCGGCGCCCGGCAGGCCAGCCGCACCCCCACCGTCGACCAGCTCGGCATCGACCTCACCGCCGCGGCCCGCAACGGCCAGCTCGACCCGGTAATCGGCCGCTCCAACGAGCTCGAGCGTGTCGTCCAGATCCTCTCGCGGCGCACCAAGAACAACCCCGTTCTCATCGGCGAACCCGGCGTGGGCAAGACGGCGATTGCCGAACTCCTCGCCCAGCGCATCGTCTCCGGCGATGTCCCCGAGACGCTCCAGAACAAGCGGTTGCTCACGCTCGATATCGGGTCACTCGTCGCCGGCACCAAGTACCGCGGCGAATTCGAGGAGCGCCTCAAGAAAGTCATCGAGGAGATCAAGGCAGCCGGCAACTGCATCCTCTTCATCGATGAGCTCCACATGCTCGTTGGCGCCGGCGCAGCCGAGGGCGCCGTCGATGCAGCCAACATCCTCAAGCCCTCGCTCGCCCGCGGCGAACTCCAGTGCATCGGCGCCACTACCCTCGATGAGTACCGCAAACACATCGAGCGTGATGCCGCCCTCGAACGCCGCTTCCAGCCGGTCATGGTCGAAGAACCAACCGTCGAAGAAGCCATCGAAATCCTCAAAGGCATCCGCCCGCGCTACGAAGAGCACCACAAGCTCAAGATCAGCGATGCAGCGCTCGTCGCCGCAGCGGAGCTCTCCGCCCGGTACGTCAGCGACCGCTACCTGCCCGACAAGGCCATCGACCTCATCGATGAGGCCGCCAGCCGGGTCCGCATCCGGCGCGCCGCCACCCCGCCCTCCCTCAAAGAGGCGATGAAGGGCCTCGAAAGCCTCCGCCGCGAAAAAGACCAGGCGATCGCCGCCCAGCAGTACGAGTACGCCGCCGAACTCCGCGACCGCGAAGTCAAGCTGCAGGACAAGATCCGCGAAATGGGCGAATGGGAAGAAGGCGAGGCAGGCATCGCCACCCCGGTCGTCACCGACGAAGACGTCGCCGAAGTCGTCTCCATGTGGACCGGCATCCCCGTCGCCCGCATCGCCAGCGAAGAGAGCGCCCGTCTCCTCCGCATGGAGGAAGCCCTCCGCAGCCGCATCATCGGCCAGGACGAGGCGATCGAGACCATCGCCCGCGCCGTCCGCCGCGCCCGCGCCGGCCTCAAAGACCCGCGCCGGCCCATCGGCGTCTTCCTCTTCTGCGGGCCCACCGGCGTCGGCAAGACCGAACTCGCTCGCGCCCTCGCTGAATTCATGTTCGGGTCCCAGGACAACATGATTAAGCTCGACATGAGCGAATTCAGCGAAAAGCACACCGTCTCCCGGCTCGTCGGCGCGCCCCCGGGCTACGTCGGCTACGACGACGGCGGCCAGCTCACCGATACCGTCCGCCGGAAGAGCTACTGCCTCATCCTCCTCGACGAGATCGAGAAGGCCCACCCCGAAGTCTTCAACCTCCTCCTCCAGATCTTCGATGAGGGCCGGCTCACCGACGCCAAGGGCCGGAAAGTCGACTTCCGCAACACCATCATCATCATGACCTCCAACGTCGGGTCCGACCTCATCAAGAAAGACAGCGCCCTCGGCTTCGCAACCACGACCGACGAGGTCAAGACGCACGAAGAGCGCTATCAGCGCATGAAGGACAAAGTCCTCACCGAGCTGAAGAACGTCTTCAAGCCCGAGTTCCTGAACCGGATCGACAGCACCGTCGTCTTCCGTTCCCTCACCAAAGAGGACATCCGGAAGATCGTCGACAACGAACTGAAGAAAGTCGAACGCACCCTCAACCAGAAGGGCGTCCGGATGGAAGTCACCGATGCAGGCAAGGACTGGCTCGGGGAAAAAGGCTACGACCCGGTCTTCGGCGCCCGGCCGCTTCGCCGCGTCATCCAGGACAACATCGAAGACCGCCTCAGCGAGATGCTCCTCTCCGGCCAGTTTGCGGCCGGCGACACCATCCGCATCGACGCCGTGGACGGGCAGCTCAACATCGAGCCCGTTCGGGAGCCGCAGCCGGTCGGCTGACGCCGCTTTCCTACCACCACCGGCGGCCCCTCGCACGAGGGGCCGCCGCGATTTTCTGCGCGCATCCCCCTTGACCGGCCGGCGCCGCCCTTCAATACTCCTCCCGGACAACCGCTGCGATCGCCCCCGCAGAACACTCCCGCCTGTGGGTAGGGGTCCTGTTTGCTCCAGCTCCCGCCGTTGACGCCATCTCCCCGAGCGCACTACGATGGTAGGCGGCTCGCTATGCCCATCGCTTTCCCCCGTTCCTTCGCACCGCGGCCCCCTGCCGCACTTCGCCATTCGCCCCATCAGTCCTGAAGGAGTTGCCACAGGATGACCACTTCGCGTCACGTGGTCCCGGGGGGCACCATTGCCCCGCTCGCAGTCAAGACCTACGGCCGCATCCCCGACGTCCTCGAGCTGCCCAACCTCATCCGCATCCAGCTCGATTCCTTCGAATGGTTCAGGCGAGAAGGCCTCCGGGAGCTCTTCGATGAGCTCTCCCCCATCCAGGACTTCACCGGCAACCGGATGGACCTCATCTTCGGCGACTACGAATTCCGCGAGCCGAAAGCCTCCATGGACGAATGCCGCGAGCGCGACATGACCTACGCCGCCCCGCTCTTCGTCGATGTCGAGCTCCGCGTCAAAGAATCCGGCGAAATCAAGGAACAGCGCCTCTTCTTCGGCGACTTCCCCCTCATGACTGACCGCGGCACCTTCATCGTCAACGGGGCCGAGCGCGTCGTCGTGTCCCAGCTCGTCCGCTCCCCCGGTGTCTACTACACCATCGAAACCGACCAGGCCACCGGCAAGCGCCTCTGCCACGGCAAGCTCATCCCCGCCCGCGGCGCCTGGCTCGAATTCGAAACCTCGAACCGCGACGTCCTCTACGTCAAAGTCGACCGCAAACGCAAAGTTCCCGTCACCACCTTCATCCGCGCCATCGACGTCCCCGGCCTCGTCCCGGGCGACCGCGACAACCCCCGCTTCGAAAAGTACTGGAAGGCCGTCGAGACCGGCGACGAGCGCGCCCGGGAAGCCGCCCTCAAGGAGCTCGAGCAGGAGCTCGGCACCAACGAGCGCCTGCTCGCCATGTTCGAAGCCGTCGACACCAGCGACGTCCGCCAGTTCATCGCCACCACCATCAGCAAAGAGCCCCGCGAACCCGGCGTCGAAAACAAGCACGAAGCCCTGCTCGACTTCTACCGCAAAATCCGCCCCGGCGATCCCCCGACAGCCGACAACGCCCGCAACCTCCTCAAAACCCTCTTCTTCGACCCCCGCCGCTACGACCTCGGCCGCGTCGGCCGCCACAAGGTCAACAAGCGCCTCGAACTCGAAGACCCCACCGACCAGCGCTGGCTCCGGCCTTACGACCTCGTCGCCATCGTCCGCGAGCAAATCAACATCAATAACGGCCGCGGCCACCACGACGACATCGACCACCTCGGCAACCGTCGCGTTCGTGCCGTCGGCGAGCTCATCCAGCAGCAGTTCCGCGTTGGCCTCCTCCGCATGGAGCGCGTCGTCCGCGAACGGATGACCATCACCGACCCCGAAGAAGCCACCCCCAGCGCCCTCATCAACATCCGCCCCGTCGTCGCGGCCATGAAGGAGTTCTTCGGCGGCAGCCAGCTCTCCCAGTTCATGGACCAGACGAACCCCCTCTCGGAGCTCAACCACAAGCGCCGCCTCTCCGCACTCGGCCCCGGCGGTCTCTCCCGCGATCGCGCCGGCTTCGACGTCCGCGACGTCCACCACAGCCACTACGGCCGCATCTGCCCCATCGAAACGCCCGAGGGCCCCAACATCGGCCTCATCGGCTCCCTCGCCACCTACGCCCGGCTCAACCGGTTCGGCTTCATCGAGACGCCCTACCGCCGCGTCTATCGGGAGATGCTCTCCGACGACCCGAACCTCATCGGCCGCATCATCCGCGAAGATGCCCTCGCGCCCGACGGCTCCGTCATCGCTCCCCGCGGCACCCGCATCGACGCGGCCCTCGCCGAGCGCCTCGCCGCTGCCGGGCGCTCCGTCGCCATCCAGCCCTGGGTCTCCAACGAAATCGTCTACCTCACCGCCGACGAAGAGGACAAGTTCAAAGTCGGCCAGGCCAACACCCGCATCGACGGCGACGGGCACTTCATCGACGAGCGCGTCGAAATCCGCCTCTTCGAAAACTTCCTGACGGTCCCGCCCATCGAAGTCGACTACATCGACGTCTCGCCCAAGCAAATGGTCTCCGTCGCCTCGGCGCTCATCCCCTTCCTCGAACACGACGATGCGAACCGTGCCCTCATGGGCGCCAACATGCAGCGCCAGGCCGTGCCCCTCGTCCGCCCCGAAGTGCCCCTCGTCGGCACCGGCATGGAACGCCGCGCCGCCGTCGATTCCGGCCACGTCGTCCTCGCCGAGGGCGATGGCGAAGTCCTCGAAGCCACCGGCACCCACGTCAAAATCCGCTACGACGACCGGGCCCTCAACACCGACCCCGGCGGCGCCAGCCGGACTTACCGCCTCACCAAGTTCACCCGCTCCAACCAGGGCACCTGCCTCAACCAGCGCCCCATCGTCTTCCGCGGCGAACGCGTCCGCGCCGGCCAGCCCATCATCGACAGCTCCAGCACCAAGGGCGGCGACCTCGCCCTCGGCCAGAACATCCTCTGCGCCTTCATGAGCTGGGAGGGCTACAACTTCGAAGACGCCATCATCCTCTCCGAAAACCTCGTCCGCGAGGATAAGTTCACCTCTATCCACATCGAGAAACACGAGGTCGAAGCCCGCCAGACGAAACTCGGCGACGAAGAAATCACCCGCGACATCCCCAACGTCGGCGAAGACGCCCTCAGCCAGCTCGACGAAGACGGCATCATCCGCATCGGCGCCGAAGTCCGCGAAGGCGACATCCTCGTCGGCAAAGTCACCCCCAAAGGCGAAACCGAGCTCACCGCCGAAGAAAAACTGCTCCGCGCCATCTTCGGCGAAAAAGCCCGCGAAACGAAGGACACCTCTCTCCGCGTCCCCCACGGCGAACGCGGCAAAGTCATCGACGTCAAAGTCTTCACCCGCGACAACCACGACAGCCTGCCAGCCGGCGTCAACAAGCTCGTCCGCGTCTCCATCGCCCAGCGCCGGAAGATCTCCGAGGGCGACAAGATGGCCGGCCGCCACGGCAACAAGGGCGTCATCAGCCGCATCCTCCCCCGCGAGGACATGCCCTACCTCGAAGACGGCACCCCCGTCGATATCATCCTCAACCCCATCGGCGTCCCCAGCCGCATGAACATCGGCCAGGTCCTCGAAACCCACCTCGGCTGGGCCGCCAACACCCTCGGCTTCCGCGCCATCAGCCCCGTCTTTGATGGCGCCCGCGACTACGAAATCGACGACGCCCTCGCCCTCGCCTGGATGGCGCACGAAGCCGGCGCCTACTACTACGTCGACCCGCGCGACCGCGGTTTCGACCCTGAGCGCCTCAAAGCCTGGGTCGCCGAACAGGGCTACGACCCGGACGCCATCTACACCAGCCCCGAAGACGGCGCGCCCGCCCGCGCCTGCCTCGAAATCTGGCTCAACCGCTACCGCGCCGAGACCGGGCAGCCCCCCATCGAGCCCGGCCGGCATTCCCGCGAAGAGCTCGACGACCTCGCCAACCAGGTCTATCGGCAGACCAACGTCCCGCCTCCGCTCTTCGGCAAGATGCGCCTCTACGACGGCCGCACCGGCGAACCCTTCGACCAGCCGGTTACCGTCGGCTACATCTACATGCTCAAGCTCATCCACCTCGTCGAGGACAAGATCCACGCCCGCAGCACCGGGCCCTACAGCCTCATCACCCAGCAACCCCTCGGCGGCAAAGCGCAGTTCGGCGGCCAGCGCTTCGGCGAAATGGAAGTCTGGGCGCTCGAAGCCTACGGCGCCGCACACATCCTCCAGGAGCTGCTCACCGTCAAATCCGACGATGTCGTCGGCCGCGTCAAAACCTACGAAGCCATCGTCAAGGGCGAAGACGTCCTCGAGCCCGGCGTCCCCGAATCCTTCAAAGTCCTCGTCAAGGAGCTCCAGAGCCTCGGCCTCGCCGTCGAGGTCTCCAACGACGAAGGCAGCTCCGTCTCTTTCATCGATGACTCCGCCAACGACCTGCCGGAGCTCGGCCTCAACCTGACCGGTTTCGAACGCGAGGAGGATTTCTTCAATGCTCGAGGTCAATGATTTCAACCAGGTCCGGATCGCCCTCGCCAGCCCCGAGCAGATCCGCTCCTGGAGCTACGGCGAAGTCACCAAGCCCGAGACCATCAACTACCGCACCCTCAAGCCCGAGAAGGACGGCCTCTTCTGCGAAAAAATCTTCGGCCCCACCAAGGACTTCGAGTGCTACTGCGGCAAATACAAGCGCGTCCGCTACAAGGGCATCATCTGCGATAAATGCGGCGTCGAAGTCGCCCGCGCGAAGGTCCGACGTGAGCGCATGGGCCACATCGAGCTCGCCAGCCCCGTCAGCCACATCTGGTTCGTCAAAGGCACACCCTCCAAGCTCGGCCTCCTCCTCGATATCTCCCCCCGCAACCTCGAGCGCGTCCTCTACTTCGCCCAGTACATGATCACCGAAGTCGACGAGGCCGCCCGCAACTACGAGCTGCAGCGGCTGCAGCGCGAGCGCGAAGAGGCCCTCGCCCAGCGCCTCGCCGACATCGCCCCCCGCCTCGAGCAGCTCGAACAGCAGCTCGAAGAGGCAAACCGCACCCTCCAGGAAAAGGTCCGCGAGAAGCAGGCCCAAATCGAAGCCGAGCGCAAAATCTCCCGCGATGCCCTCGAGGCCGCCGTCCAGCGCGCCGTCGAAACCGTCACCGCCGCAAAGGGTGGCGTCCTCGAAGCCCCCATCGACATCCTCGGCGACCGCATCCTCGAAGCCGGTGTGAAAATCACCGCCGCCCAGGTCGCCAAAGTCGAGCGGGAAGGCCGCAAGACCCTCGAAGCATTCGACAAAGAAACGGAAAAGCTCAAGGAGCAGGAAGCCCTCGTCGCGGACACCGCCCTCGAGGACGCCAAGCAGGCCCTCTACGACGAGCTCCACCCGCTCCAGCAGAAAAAGCAGCAGACCCAGGCCGAAGTCGAAGACCAGTTCAAAGAACGGCTCCGCGACCTCGAATCGCTCCGCGACCCCGTCCGCGACGACGAAATCATCCTCCTGACCGAGACCCGCTACCGCGAACTCTCCGAAGCCTTCGGCCACGTCTTCAAGGCTGCCATGGGCGCCGAGGCCGTCCTCCACGTCCTCCAGCGGCTCGACCTCGATGCCCTCCGGGCCAAGCTCAAGCAAGAGATCCTCGTCGCCTCCGGCATGCGCCGGAAGAAGGCCACCAAGCGCCTCAACGTGGTCGAAGCCCTCCGCAACTCCGGCAACAAGCCCGAGTGGATGATCTTCCAGGTCCTTCCCGTGCTCCCGCCGGACCTCCGTCCCATGGTCCAGCTCGATGGCGGCCGCTTCGCGACCAGCGACCTCAACGACCTCTACCGCCGCGTCATCAATCGCAACAACCGCCTCAAGCGCCTCCTCGACCTCGGCGCACCCGAGATCATCATCCGCAACGAAAAGCGCATGCTCCAGGAGGCCGTCGACTCACTCATCGACAACGGCCGTCGCGGCCGCGCCGTCACAGGCTCCGGCAACCACAAGCTGAAGAGCCTCTCCGACATGCTCAAGGGCAAGCAGGGCCGCTTCCGGCAGAACCTCCTCGGCAAGCGCGTCGACTACTCCGGCCGCTCCGTCATCGTCGTCGGCCCTGAGCTCAAGCTCCACCAGTGCGGCCTGCCCAAGCGCATGGCTCTCGAGCTCTTTAAACCCTTCGTCATGCACTCACTGGTCGCCAAGGGCCTCGCCCACAACATCAAGAGCGCCAAGCGCATCGTCGAGCGCGCCCGCCCCGAAGTCTGGGACGTCCTCGATGAAGTCATCCGCGACCGCCCGGTGCTCCTCAACCGCGCGCCGACCCTCCACCGGCTCGGCATCCAGGCCTTCCAGCCCGTCCTCATCGAAGGCTCCGCCATCCAGCTCCACCCGCTCGTCTGCGCCGCCTTCAACGCCGACTTCGATGGCGACCAGATGGCCGTCCATGTCCCGCTCAGCCGCGAGGCCGTGGCAGAGGCCAAGCAGGTCCTCATGTCCACGAAAAACCTGCTTTCGCCCGCGAGCGGCGACCCGATCGTCGCCCCGTCCCTCGATATGGTCCTCGGCTGCTACTACATGACCGATATCGACCCCAACGGGCGCGGCGCCTACCGGGAGGAAAACGGACGCCCCGTGCAGGGCCTCTACGGCTCGTTCGAAGAGGCACGCCTCGCCTACGACCTCGGCATCATCGATATGCGCGCCCCCATCCGCGTCCGCACCGACCGCACCGTCATGGGCGAAGGCGGCGTCATCACCGACCCGCCCGCACGTCCCGACGGCAGCCGCGGCACCCACATCATCGAAACCACCGTCGGCCGCATCATCTTCAACGAGGTCCTGCCGGAAGAAATTCCCTTCCAGAACCAGAACATGGACCGGCCCAACCTGCGCAAGGTCGTCGCCATGTGCTACCGCGCCCTCGGCGGCGAACGCACCGGCGAAATCGTCGACCGCATCAAGGCCGTCGGCTTCCACTACGCCACCCGCTCCGGCGTCACCATCGCCGTCCATGAGATCCAGGTCCCCAAGAACAAAGCCGAGCTGCTCGCCGAGGCCGACCGCAAAGTCGATGCCCTCATGGAGCAATACCAGATGGGCCTCATCACCGAAGAAGAACGGTACGAGGGCACCGTCGCCATCTGGGCCGAAACCACCAGCCAGATCGAGCGCGCCATCAAAGAGCGCATGCACGAGTACGGCTCCCTCCATTACATGGCCTCCTCGGGCACCAAAGGCAACATCACCCAGATTCGCCAGATGGCCGGCATGCGCGGCCTGATGGCCGACCCGAACGGCAAGGTGATCGAGCTTCCCATCCGCGGCTCCTTCCGCGAGGGCCTCTCCGTCCTCGAATACTTCATCTCCACCCACGGCGCACGGAAGGGCCTCGCCGATACCGCCCTCCGCACCGCCGACTCCGGCTACCTCACCCGCCGCCTGATCGACGTCGCCCAGGACGTCATCATCCTCGAGGAAGATTGCGGAACCACCGCTGGCCTCTGGATCGAACAGGACGAGCGCGACGACCTCGAACCCCTCCGCGCCCGCATCATCGGCCGCTACGCCGCTATCGACATCGTCGATGAAGCCACCGGCGAACTGCTCTGCCGGCGCAACGAAGAAATCAACGAAGCCGTCGCCGATGAAATCGACCGCCGCGGCATCCGCCGCGTCTTCGTCCGCACGCCCATGTCCTGCGAAGCCGAGCGCGGCCTCTGCCAGCTCTGCTACGGCCGCGACCTCGCCCGCGGCGAGCTCGTGAAGCTCCGCACCGCCACCGGCATCATCGCTGCCCAGTCCATCGGCGAGCCCGGCACGCAGCTCACCATGCGCACCTTCCACACCGGCGGTGTCGCGTCCCAGACCGACATCACCAGCGGCCTCCCCCGCGTCGAGGAGCTCTTCGAAGCCCGCGCCCCCAAGGGCGAGGCCATCATCAGCGAAACCGACGGCATCGTTGAAATCCACGTCGAAAACGACCGCCGCATCGTCCGCGTCACCAACGTCGACACCCTCGTCGAAGAGTACGACGTGCCCGAAAAGGCCGAGCTCCTCGTCAAAGATGGCGAGCGCATCGTCGCCGGTGCCCCCATCGCCCGGCCCGAAGGCGAGTCCGAGCCTGGCCTTCCCGCCCAGCCCCTTATCTCCCGCATCGGCGGCACCGTCCGCCTCGTCGGCAAGACCAAAGTCCAGGTCGTCTACGAGGACCGCGAAGAGCGCGAATACCCTATCCCGGCGGCTGCACGCCTTCTCGTCGAGGACGGCCAAATGGTCTACGCCGGCGACCAGCTCACCGAAGGCGCCAAAAACCCCCAGCACATCCTCCACATCCAGGGCCGCGACGCCGTCCGGAAGTACATGGTCGAGGAAGTGCAGAAGGTCTACAAATCCCAGGGCGTCAATATCAACGACAAGCACATCGAAGTCATCACGAGGCAGATGCTCCGCCGCGTGAGGGTCGACCACCCCGGTGACACCGGCCTCCTTCCCGGTGACCTCGTCGACCGGCGCAAGTTCGACGAAATCAACAACCAGGTCATCGCCGAGGGCGGCGAACCGGCAACGGCCACTCCCGTCCTCCTCGGCGTCACCAAGGCCTCCCTCAACACCGATAGCTGGCTGGCCGCCGCCTCCTTCCAGGAGACCACCCGCGTCCTCACCAACGCCGCCATCGAAGGCGCCGTCGACCGCCTCCAGGGCCTCAAGGAAAACGTCATCATCGGCAAGCTCATCCCGGCCCGCGCCGAAATCGAAGTGCCAAAGCGCGACACCTTCGGCGACCTCGATGTCCCCGAAGCCCTCCTCCTCGAAGAGGAGTTCGAACTCGAGCGCCGCCTTGCCGAGCGCGAAGCCGGCTCCCGGCAGCGCCGCTCATCCGTCGGCCTCCTCGACGAAGAAGACGACCTCGACGTCGAAGACGATGACGACGACATGATCATCGGCGCCCCCGAGGACGACGAAAACTGACGGGGCTCCCGCGTCTTCGTCCGCCGCCACGCAGTCAGGGGAGGGGCCGCACGGCCCCTCCCCGTTGTCTCGGCTCGGCATGCCGGGATGTCCCGGCTGGCCTCAACTCCCCTACACCAGCTCGAGCAGCTCTCCCTCGTACTTCCGTGCGCCCCGGCGCAGCTCCGCCAGCTTCCCCACCTTCACCACGCAATCCGCCACGCCCCTCTCCCCGCGCAGCGCATCGAAGTTCTGCATCCCGCAGACGTTGCACGCCCCGTGGTGGCAGTCCCCCACGGTCCTCGTCGAGTGCACCGCCTGCCACTGGCCGCGCAGGTACGCCTTCGTCACCCCGCAGTCGATGTGGTCCCACGGCAGCGGCTCCCGCGTATCCCACTCCCGGTGCGCAAACCAGCCCGGGTCGACCCCGGCCGCCGCGAACGCCTCCTGCCACGTCTCGAAGCGGAAATGCTCGCTCCACGCGTCGAACTTCGCGCCCCGGCGCCACGCCTCATACACCGCTTCCGAAACGCGCCGGTCACCCCGCGAGAGCACCGCCTCGATGAAGCTGTCCCGCGGGTCATTCCAGCTGAACTCTACCCCCGCCGCCCGGCATCCGTCCTTCAGAAGGAAATGCTTCGGCTCCAGCTCCTCCGCCGTGTCCTGCCGCGCCCACTGGAAGGGAGTGTGCGGCTTCGGCACCAGGTTGCTCGTGCTCACGCGGACGCGCGCCCGGCCCCCCACGTACTGCTTGCCGATCGCTTTCACCTGCCTGCCCAGCTCCACAATCCCCGCCACGTCTTCCATCGTCTCCGTCGGGAGGCCGACCATGAAGTACATCTTGATGCCCGTCCAGCCCCGCTGGAACGCATTCTCCGCCGCACCGAGCAGGTCGGCGTCGCTCACCAGCTTGTTGATCGCGTTCCGCAGCCGCTGCGAACCTGCCTCCGGCGCCAGCGTCAGCGTGTGCTTCTTCCCTTTCGCGATGGCGTTCGCCACATCCACGGAAAACGTGTCCACCCGCGTGCTGGGCAGGCTCACCTTCAGGTTCGGGAACCGGTCCGTCAGCGCCTGCACCATCGGCACGATCTCGCTGTGGTCCGTCGTGCTCAGCGAGAGCAGTGAGAGCTCATCGTACCCCGTGTTCGCCATCAAGTCGGCCGCCGCCTGCACCACCTCCGCCGGCGAGCGCTCCCGCGTCGGCCGGTAGATCATCCCGGCCTGGCAGAATCGGCATCCCTGCGTACATCCCCGCTGGATCTCGACCGCAGCCCGGTCGTGGACCGTCTGCAGGAACGGCACGATCGGCTTCACCAGCGGCGGCGGCAGCTGCTCGACGATCCGCCGCCGGATGACCGCTGGCGCCTCCGGGACCAGCGGCTCAAGGGCCGCGAAGTGACCCGCATCGTCATACCGGGCCGCATAGAACCGGGGCACGTAGACCCCCGGCATCCGCAGCAGGTCGCGCAGCCGCTGCTCCCGCGGCGCTCCCTCCCGCTTCCACGCCCGTACCAGGTCCGCCAGCTCGACCACCGCCTCCTCCCCTTCCCCGAGCACGAAGGCATCGATGAACAGCGCCATCGGCTCCGGGTTGAACGCACCGCTCCCGCCTGCAATCACGATAGGGTCGTCCTCGCCACGGTCCCGCGCCAGCACCGGGATGCCTGCGAGGTCCAGCATGTTCAGCACGTTCGTGTACGTCATCTCATACTGAAAAGTGAACCCTACGATGTCGAACTCCCGGAGCGGGTGCCGCGTCTCCAGGCTCCAGAGCGGCCTACCCTCCCGCCGCATCTCCGCCTCCATGTCGTCCCAGGGCGCAAACACGCGCTCGCAGGCGACGTCCTCGTACCGGTTGAGGATGTCGTAGAGGATGCCGAGCCCCATGTTCGACATTCCAACGTCGTACGCATCCGGGTACGCCAGCGCAATCCGCACCGTCGCTGCGTTCCAGTCCTTGGTCACGCTGTTCCATTCCCCCCCGGTGTAGCGAGAGGGCTTCGAAACGCGCCGGAGCAGGTCGTCGATGGTTACCGTCGGCATGCCGCCACCTCCACGCAGCGGGTGAGCAACACTGCAGGCAAGATACCATCGTAGCAGCCGCGCCCCCGGCCGCCCAAATCGTGCTGACCGTGCCGCCCGCCTGCGCGATACTGCGCGCGTGCCAACCGATGCCGTCATCGTCGCGGCCGGCGGTTCGACCCGTTTCGGCGCCGCCGACAAGTTGACCGCCGACCTGGCCGGGCGTCCCGTGCTCGCCTGGTCGCTCGCCGCCTTCGAGGCCGTCCGGGGCCTCGGCTGCCTCGTCATCGTTGCCGCTCCCGGTCGCGAGCCGGAGTTTGAGGCGCTCGCCGCCCGTTGGTGCCCCCGCGCCTGCTTCCGCGTCGTCACCGGCGGCGCTCGCCGCCGCGACAGCGTCGAAGCCGGCCTCCGCGCCTGCGCCACCCGCTACGTCGCCATCCACGACGGCGCCCGCCCGCTCGTCACCCCCAGCCTCATCGAACGGGTCATCGCCGCCGCCGATGGCCACCCCGGCGCCATCGCTGCCGTCCCGGTCACCGACAGCATCAAAACGGTTCGGGGCGGTGTCATCGTCGGCCACCCCGACCGCACCCTCCTCTGGGCCGCCCAGACTCCCCAGGTGGTCCTCCGGCAGGCCTGGCTCGACGCTGCAGCCTTCTCCGATGACGACGAAACCGACGATGCCGCCATGCTCAGCCGCCTCGGCCTCGAATGTGCCGTTGTCGAAGGAAGCTACGAGAACCTCAAGGTCACCCGCCCGCTGGACCTCCTCGTCGCCAGCGCCCTCCTCACCGCCCGGGAGGCCCGGCAATGACCGCCCCCTTCCGCGTCGGCATCGGCGAAGACATCCACCCTGTCGATGACTCCCGCCACCTCATCCTCGGCGGCGTCATCATCGAGGAAGGCCCCGGTCTCCGCGGGCACAGCGACGCCGACGTCCTCCTCCACGCCATCACGGACGCCGTCCTCGGCGCCGCTGCCCTCGGCGATATCGGCCAGCACTTCCCGCCGGGCGACCCCCGCTACGCCCACGCCGACAGCGCCGATTTCCTGCGCACCGCCCTCCGCCTCGCCCGCGAGGCCGGCTGGCAGCCCGGCAATATCGATGCCGTCATTCGCGCCGAACGGCCCCGTCTCACTCCCTACATCCCCTACATCCGCGACCGCCTCGCCGCGATCGCCGGCCTCGATGCCTCCGCCATCAGCGTCAAAGCCAAGTCCGGCGAAGGTCTCGACGCCGTCGGCCGCGGCGAAGCGATCGCTGCCATCGCCGTCGTCCTCCTCCACCGCTGAACCCTTCCGCCCCCTTCCATGGTGCCCGTAGCCGCACCCCGGGCTAGGCTGAAAACGTGGGCAAACGCCTCTTCGATGTTGTCCTCGTCCTGCTCACCGCGCCGCTCTGGGTTCCCATCACCCTCCTCGCTGCCCTCCTCCTGGCCATCGACCTCGGCGGCAACCCCTTCTTCCTCCAGCGGCGCGTCGGCCTCCGCGGCCGCCCGTTCACCATCATCAAACTCCGCACCATGCGCCGCGCCCGCCCCGGCCGAGAAGACCGCTACATCATCGACGACTTCAAAACCTTCGTCTTCGCGCCCCCCGATAAGCCGAACCCTCGCATCACCCGCCTCGGCGCCTTCATGCGCAAGACCTCGATCGACGAGCTCCCGAACCTCATTAACGTCCTCAAAGGCGACATGAGCCTCGTCGGTCCCCGTCCCGAAATCCCCGAAATCGTCGCCCAGTACCCGCCCCACTATCACCGCCGCCACGACGTCCGCCCGGGCATCGCAGGCCTCGCCCAGCTCAACGGCAGATCGGATTTGACCTATGACGAAACGATGACCTACGATCTCGCCTACGTGGACGACCACTCCCTCCGCGGCGATGTCGCCATCCTCCTGAAGACCATCCTCGCAGTCCTCGAACGGAGGGGCGCCCGGTGAGCCGCATCGCCGCCGCCTTTGCCGCCCTCCGCCGTCTCGCCCCCGGCGACCCGCTCGCCACCCTCCTCGCCGTCGCCCTCGACGTTGCCGTCATCGGCATCGCGCTCGCCGCGGCCATGCTCCTCCGCTTCGATGCCGATGTCCCGCGCCGCAACGCCGAGTTCGTCGCCCGCATCTTCCCCCTCATTGCCGCCGCCTACGTCCTCGGCAACTTCATCTTCGGGGTTTACCGCACCGTCTGGGCCTACGGCAGCATCGGCGACATCATCGGCCTCTTCCGCCCCGTCTTCCTCGTCACCATCCTGTTGTTCGGCATCAACTTCTGGCTCGAAGAGCGCCTCCTCCCCCTCTCCGTGGTCCTCATCACCGGCGCCCTCGTCTTCCCTGGCATGGCCGTCGTCAAGATGCGCTCCCGCCTCCTCCTCCGGCTCCCCTGGGTCAGTACCGGCGAGCGCCGCCTCCTCATCGTCGGCGCCGGCCACACCGGGCAGCTCCTCGCCCGCGAACTCCAGGCCAATCCCGACCTCCCCTACCAGCCCGTCGGTTTCATCGACGATGACCCGAAAAAGCTCCACCACCGCATCCACGGCCTCAAGGTTCACGGCACCGTCGCCGACCTCGAACACGTCCTCGACCGCATGGACGCCGAGGTCGTCGCAATTGCGCTCGACCGCCCCGCAGGCCACCTCGTCCGCGACATCGTCGGCACATGCCAGCGCCGCAACGTCCCCGTCCGCATGGTCCCCGGCGTCGACAACTGGGTTCTCGGCCACGGCCACGACGCCCTTCGAGAAATCACCCTCGACGACCTCCTCGGACGAGAGCCCGTCCAGGTCGACTATGCGGCCTGCAGCCAGTCCGTCCGCGACAAAGTCGTCCTCGTCACCGGGGCAGCCGGCTCCATCGGCTCAGAACTCTGCCGCCAGGTACTGACCTTCCACCCCCGCGAGCTCCACCTCCTCGACAACAACGAGACCGGCCTCCACGATCTCTCGCTCGAGCTCGCCGGCATCGCCCCCGAGACCTCCATCCGGCTCTGGGTCGGCAGCGTCGCCGATGAACCCCGTGTCCGCGAGGTCTTCGCCCGTGCCCGCCCCGACCTCGTCTACCACGCGGCCGCGCTTAAGCACGTTCCCCTGATGGAGGAGCACCCCGCGGAGGCGTTCCGCGTCAACGTCCTCGGCACGCTCTATTGCGCCACCTCCGCCCGGGAGGCGCAGACCGGCACCTTCGTCCTCATCTCCACCGACAAAGCAGTCCGCCCGAGCAGCGTCATGGGCGCTACCAAGCGCATCGCCGAACTCCTCGTCATCGCCCTGGCCCGTGAATCGGCCCGCACCCGCTTCGCCGCCGTCCGCTTCGGCAACGTCATGGGCTCCCGCGGCTCCGTGGTCCCGACCTTCATGAAGCAGATCGAGCGGGGCGGCCCCGTCACCGTCATGCACCCCGATATGCAGCGCTACTTCATCTCTATCCCCGAGGCCGTCTCGCTCGTCATCCAGGCCGGCACCTTCGGCGGCCGGGGCGATATCTACATGCTCGACATGGGCGAGGAGATCAACATCCTCGAGCTCGCCGAGCGCATGATTCGCCTCCGCGGCCTCCGCCCCGGCGAAGATATCCAGGTCGTGTTCACCGGCCCGCGCCCCGGCGAAAAGCTCCGCGAGGAGCTCGTCGCCGATTTCGAACACCTCCAGCCCACCGCCCATCCCAAGGTCATGCGGCTCACCGCAGCTGCGAAGGTCTCGGAGCGCGAAATCCTCCGCCTCATCGACGAAATCCGCGCGGTCATGTGGGGTGACCCGGAAGAAGTTCGCCGCCGCATCCACCTCGTCGCCCGCCGATTCTCCCTCGACGAGGCTGCCGAGTCCGCGGCCGATGCCCCGGAAAGCGAGGCCCTCCCCTCGTGACCGAGCCCCGCATCCACCACACCGCCGACGTCTCCCCTGGTGCCAGCATCGGCCCCGGCTCCAGCATCTGGCACCACGCCCAGGTCCGCGAGCGTGCCGTCATCGGCCCCGGCTGCATCATCGGCAAGGGCGTTTACGTCGGCGCCGATGTCCGCATCGGCGCCAGCTGCAAGGTCCAGAACTACTCCTGCATCTACGAAGGCAACACCCTCGAGGACGGCGTCTTCATCGGTCCCGAGGTCGTCCTCACCAACGACCGCTACCCCCGGGCTATCAACCCCGACGGCACCCTCAAGGCCGCCTCCGACTGGGAGCTCTCCGGCTCCCTCATCCGCTACGGCGCTGCGGTCGGCGCCCGGTCCGTCGTTCTCCCCGGGCTCACCATCGGTCGGTGGGCACTCGTCGCTGCCGGGTCCGTCGTGACCCGCGACGTCCCCGATTATGCCCTCGTCGCCGGCAACCCGGCCCGGCAGGTCGGCTGGGCCTGCGTCTGCGCCCGCCCGCTCGACCCCCGTCTCTCCTGCCCGGGGTGCGGCCGCCGCTACCGCCTGGCCGCCGAAGGCCCCGGGCGCCTCGAACCACTCCCCGTTTCGGAGTCGCCATGACCGCCGTTCCCCGCCCGTTCATTCCCGTCGCACGCCCCCACATCGGCGACGCCGAAAAGCGCGCCGTCATGGAAGTCCTCGAATCGGGACAGCTCGCCGCCGGCCCCCGCGTCGAAGCCTTCGAGCGCGCCTTCGCAGCCTACATCGGCGTAAAGCACGCAATCGCCGTCAACTCCGGAACCGCCGCCCTGGTCGTCGCACTCCAGGCCCACGGCGTCGGACCCGGCCACGAAGTCATCACCACCCCCTTCAGCTTCATCGCCACCGCGACCAGCATCATCGCCTGCGGCGCCACCCCCGTCTTCGTCGACATCGACCCCTTCGACCTGAACCTCGACCCGGAAAACGTCGAAGACGCCATCACCGAGCGCACGCGCGCCATCATGCCTGTCCACCTCTACGGCCACCCCGCCCGCATCAGCGAACTCGCGGAGCTTGCCGAAGACTTCGACCTCGCCCTCATCGAGGATGCCGCCCAGGCCCACGGTGCCGAGCACGCCGGCCGCCGGGTCGGCACCTTCGGCACCGGCTGCTTCAGCTTCTACCCCACCAAGAACATGACTACCGGCGAAGGCGGCATGATCACCACCAACGACGACGACGTCGCCCGCCGCGCCCGCCTCATCCGCAACCACGGTCAGGAGGTGCGTTACCGCCACGACCTCTTCGGCCTCAACTGGCGGATGCAGGACCTGAACGCCGCCATCGGCCTCGCCCAGCTCCAGCAGCTCGAGGACTGGACCCGCGCCCGGGTCGCCAACGCCAGCCGCCTCAGCGAGCTCATCCGCGCGTTCGAAACCCCGCGCGTCCGCGAGGGCGACCGCCACGTCTTCCACCAGTACACCATCCGCGTCCCGGCCGGCCGGGACCGTCTCCAGCAGCAGCTCCACGAGGCTGGCATCGGCACCGCCATCCACTACCCCGTGCCCATCCACCAGCAGCCGATCATCCGCGAGCTCGGCTTCGGCGAAGGCGCCTTCCCCGTCGCGGAGGCCGCCGCTGCCCAGGTCCTCTCCCTTCCTGTCCATCCCGGCCTCGAAGCCGCAGATATCGAGTACATCGCCGCCACCCTCGACCGCCTCCGCAGCTGACCGCCGTGCGCAACGAACCCGCCCGCGCTACCCTCAATCCCGTGAACCGCACCCTCCGCGCCGCCGTCATCGGCCTCGGTTCCATGGGCGCCAACCACGCCCGCGTCCTCGCCGATACCCCGGGCGTCGAACTCGTCGCCGTTGCCGACCCCGACGCCGAGCGCGTCCACCGGGCCGTCCAGGGCCGGCCCATCCCGGGGTTCGCCTCCGCCGCCGCGCTCCTCGCCGAGACCCGCCCCGATTTCGTCAGCGTCGTCGTCCCCACCGGGCTCCACGAAGAGGTCGCCCTCGCCTGCATCGAAGCCGGCGCCCACGTCCTCGTCGAAAAGCCCATCGCGGCGACCCTCGAGTCCGCCCGCCGGGTCGCCGCCGCCGCCGACCGCGCCGGTCTCCTCCTCACCGTAGGACACATCGAGCGGTTCAACCCCGCTATCCGGGAACTGAAGCGCCGCCTCGCCGAGGGCCAGGGCGGCCGCGTCATCCAGGTGCGCGCCCGCCGCGTCGGCCCCTTCCCCCACCGCATCCGCGACGTCGGCGTCATCCACGACCTCGGCCCGCACGACATCGACATCATGCGCTACCTCCTCGACGATGAGGTCGAGCGCGTCTACGCCGAGTCCCGCTCACACATCGCCACCGGCAACGAGGACCTCTTCGCCGGCATGCTCCGCTTCCGCGGCGGCGCGATGGGCCTCCTCGATATCAACTGGCTCACCCCAACCAAGGAACGCACCCTCACCGTCCTCTGCGAACGCGGCATGTTCACCGTCGATTACGCGTCCCAGGTCCTTTGCTTCTACGAGAACTACGCCGCCGCCGCGAGAGAGGGCGTCTATGCCTCCGTCACCGAAGGCCCGATGACCCGCTACCCGATCCCGAACCGCGAGCCCCTCCGCGTCGAACTCGAAACCTTCCGCGACGCCATCCTCGCCGGCGGTCCGCCGCCCGTCTCCGCCGCCGACGGCATCGCCGCCCTCGCCATCGCCGAGGCCCTCGTCCGCTCCGGCGAGACCGGCCTCCCCGTCAGCCTCGACGAGGTTGCCACCCTCCCATGAACGTCGCCGTCGTCGGCATCGGTCGCATCGGCCTCCCCCTCGCCGTCACCATCGCCTCCCGCGGACACCGCGTCATCGGCTGCGACATCGACGCCAGCCACGTCGAACGCATCAACCGGGCCGAGAACCCCCTGCCCGATGAGGCCGGCCTCGGCGAACTCCTCGCCCGCACCATCGCGGACGGCGCTTTCTGTGCCACCACAAACACCGCTGCAGCCGTCAGCCAGGCCGACGTCATCCTCTTCGCCGTCCGTGTCGACGTCGACCCCGATGGCCGCGCCGACCTCAGCCACCTGCTCGGCGCCGTCGACACCGCAGCGCCCGCGCTCGCCCCCGGGACCCTCTGCATCTTCGACACCACCCTCCCCGTCGGCACTACCCGCCGCACCCTCGCGCCCCGCCTCGAACGCGGGGGCCGGCGCCTCGGGACCGACCTCCACGTCGCCTTCTCCCCCGAGCGTCTCCTCATGGGCCGCGTCATCGAGGACCTGACGAAATACCCGAAAGTCGTCGGCGGCGTGGACCCCGAGGGCGGCCGGCTCGCTGCCGAGTTCTACCGCCAAACCTTCGGCGGCGAAGTTCTCCTGCTCTCCTCTGCCGAGGCCGCCGAGCTCTCCAAGCTCGCCGAAGGCGCCTACCGCGACCTCAACATCGCCCTCGCCAACGAACTGGCCATGGTCGCCGACGTCCACGGTCTCGATATCACCGAGGTCATCCAGGCGGCCAACTCCCAGCCCTACTCCCACATCCACGTCCCGGGGACCGGCGTCGGCGGCCACTGCATCCCCGTGTACCCCCGCTTCCTGATGCAGGGCGAAGGCCCCTCCGCCCTTTCCGCCCTGGGCCGTGCCGTCAACGACGCCATGCCCGGCTACGTCGTCCGCCGCCTCGCCGCCCTCCTCGGCGGGCTCGAGGGCCGCCGCGTCCTCGTCCTCGGGCTCACCTTCCGGCCCGACGTCGCCGTGACGTTCCACACCAACGCCGTCGACCTCCGCCGTGAGCTGGAGGCGCTCGGTGCCCGCGTCGAAGGCCACGACCCCCTCCTCACCACGGAAGGCGTCGCCTCCCTCGGCTTCACCCCGGCCCCCGAGGCCCCCGCCGGCTACGATGCCGCCATCGTCCACAGCTACCACCGCGCCTACGCCGGGCTCGACTGGGCCAGCATCGCCCCCCTCATCGTCGATGCCCGCAACGCCCTCGACCGCGCCGCCATCGAAGCTGCCGGCGTCCGCTACCTCGGCGTCGGCCGGCCGCCAACGCCCCGGCCGGGACGCTAGCCCGCCGCCAGCCGCCGTTCCGCCTCCTCCAGCCCCGCCCGCAGGTCCGCCGCGAATCCCTGTTCCCGGAGCAGCTTCCCGAGCGCATTGAGGAAGAACAGGACGTTGCCTGGTGTCGAACTTTCGCCCATCAGGCCGACGCGCCACACCTTCCCTTTCAGTTCGCCCAGTCCGCCCCCGACCTCGATGCCGAACCGCCGGAGCAGCGCTCCCCGTACCGCCAGGTCGTCCACCCCCTCCGGGATGCGCACGGTCGTCAGCACCGGCAGCCGATAGCCCGCCTTCGCGTGGAGCGCCAGCCCCATCGCCTCCAGCCCGGCCTGGAGCGCCCGCCCGTGCCGCTCATGCCGTGCCCAGCGCGCCTCCAGCCCCTCCTCCAGCACCAGCGACAGCGCCTCGTGGAGTGCGTAGACCATCGAAATCGGCGCCGTGTGGTGGTACACGCGCCGCTCATCCCAGTACGCCTCCAGCAGCTGAAGGTCCAGATACCAGCTGTTGCAGGGCGTCTCCCGCCGGCGGACAGCGTCCCACGCCCGCGGCGAGAGCGTAATCGGCGCCATCCCCGGCGGCGCGCTCAGGCACTTCTGCGTCCCCGAATACACCGCGTCCGCCCCCCACGCGTCCGCTCTCACGGGCACCCCCCCGAGCGACGTGACGCAGTCCACCAGGAGGAGCGCCCCCGCCTCACGTGCAACCCGGGCGAACGGCTCTACCGGCGTCTCCGCGCCCGTCGAGGTCTCCGCGTGCACGATTGCCACCAGCTTCACGCTGCCCGCAGCCCGCACTGCCGCCTCCACCACCGCAGCATCTGCAGGTTCCCCCCAGGGCGACTCCACCCGTGTCACTGCTGCCCCCGCCCGTTCGGCCATCTGGGCGATGCGCTCCCCGAAGTAGCCGCAAATCCCCACCACCACCCGGTCACCCGGCTCCACGAGATTCATCACCGCCGCCTCCATCCCGCTCGTCCCGGTCCCTGGCGTCGCCAGCGTCACCTCGTTCGCTGTCTGGAGCACCTCGCGGAGCATTACCCGGCATTCATCCATCGCCCGGAGAAAATCCGGGTCGAGGTGGCCCAGCAGCGGTCTCGTCATCGCCGCGAGCACGCGCGGGTGCGCCCCGCTCGGTCCCGGGCCCATGAGGATGCGGTTCGGGGGAGTAAACGTCGTCGGCATGCCGCTGATCCTACCCCGTGCACCCCGGAACTGCTCCCGGCCCGCTCGCAGCCGCTTTTTCGACACGCGTGTACAATCGACCCACTACGACACGTGAGGTACTGCATGGACTTCCGCGACACCCCGGAAGAGGCCGCGTTCCGCGCCGAAGTTCGCAAGTTCATCGAGGAGGAGGGCCACAAGGCCCGCCAGCGCGATGACGACGGCGAACGCGGCTTCTACGGGGGCAGCAAAGAATGGACGAAGGCCCTCGCCGCCCGCGGCTGGGTCGCCCCCGCCTGGCCGAAAGAGTACGGTGGAGCCGGCCTCTCGGTCATGCAGCAGTTCATCTTCAACTGGGAGCTCGCCGAAGCCCGCCTCCCCCGCCCGGGCGGCATCGCCGTCGGCTTCGCCGGCCCCACCCTCATCGTCCACGGCACCGAGGAGCAGAAGAAAAAGTACCTGCCCGGCATCCTCTCCGGTGAAGACATCTGGTGCCAGGGCTACTCCGAGCCCGGCGCCGGCTCCGACCTCGCCGCCCTCCAGACCCGCGCCGTCCGCGACGGCGACGACTACATCATCAACGGCCAAAAGATCTGGACCTCCGGCGGCCACCTCGCCAGGTACATGATCCTCCTCGCCCGCACCGACCCCGACGCCCCCAAGCATCGCGGCATCACCTACTTCATCGTCGATATGAAGAGCCCCGGCATCACCGTCCGGCCGCTCGTCAACGCCGCCTACACCCACGAGTTCAACGAAGTCTTCTTCGAAGACGTCCGCGTCCCCCGCGACAACATCATCGGCGAAGAGAATCGCGGCTGGTATCTCGCCCAGACCACGCTCTCCTTCGAGCGCTCCAACATCGGCGGGTCAGTCGGCGCGCGCCAGGCCGTCGAAGACCTCATCAAATTCGCGCGCGAAAACACCCACAACGGTCAGAGCACCCTCGCCCATAACCCGGCCGTCCGCCACGAGCTCGTCGAGCGCTACGTCGAAGCGGGCGTCGCCCAGATGATGAGCTTCAAAATCGTCTCCATCCAGGCCAAAGAAGGCGTCGCACCCGGCCACGAAGCCGCCGTCGCCAAGCTCTACGGCACCGAGCTGAACCAGCGCATCTACCGCACCGGCATGAAAGTCCTCGGCCTTTACGGCCAGCTGGACGCAAAGACGCCGGGCCCCACACCGCCCATGCGCGGCCGCATCAAGTACATGTACCTCCGCTCCATCGCCAACACCATCGAAGGCGGCACAAGCGAGATCCAGCGCAACATCATCGCCACCCGCGGCCTCGGCCTGCCCCGCGGCTGACCCCGGGCCGTTTGCCCACCCCGTCGGCCGCCCCGCCCGGGGCGGCCGATGCTTTCCCGGTCATGGCCCGGTCCGCCGACGACCGGGACAGCCGGACCGGTCATGGCTGCGGCACGCCGGAGGTGCTCCGGGACGAAGACCTCACCCCGGTCCGCTCGCTCCTCCGCTCCCGCCGGGTCCTCCCTCCCGGCGGTTCGCCAGCATCATCGCCACCAGCCAGCTGAACACCGCAGCAAGGGCCAGGAGCGCCGCCAGCCCGAAGATGACCAGCATCGCCCGGTCGACACCGCCCCCGCCGTCGCTCGCCCTGGCGCCCTGTGCCGGCGGACGCGTCGGCACCGCCGTCGGTCCCGCCTGCTGCGGCCGCTGCGTCGGGGCCACCGTTGGGGCGGCGGTCGGCTGAGCCCGCGGCGCCAGCCCGTGCTCCCGCCGGAAGGCGTCTTCGAACTGCGTCATCGTCAGCCCGTACACCTTCTCGATCGCCTGGTCGTACCGCGTCCCGCCCTTGATCGTCCGCATCAGCTCCGCGAACTTTCCCGGCCCTTCCCGGTCGATCAGGAACTTCACCATGAAATAGGCCTGGCCGTAGAACACCCCAACCAGCTGCGGATTGCTCGTCGGCACGACCATCTGGTTGAACGGGATCAGCCGGTCTGCCCGCACCGCCACCCGGAACGCGCCTTCGTAGTCCCCCGGCGACGATTGCGCGTACACCGCTGCGCCTTCGTCCAGCCACGCCGGCAGCTTCGCCAGCGTCCCCTGCCCGGCCACGTCGTTCAGGATGTGCCCCAGCTCGTGCCGCAGCGTGTCCGTCCGGTCCGTCGAGCCGCAGGCTACCGGGTTCATGAGCAAAATGTCGTTCGTCACCTTCGTGCCACACGTGGTGACCGCCGCATCGAAGCGCCCGCCCTGCCCCGGCCGCGCCGGGTTCATCTCCGCCTCGCTCGCGAAGAGGATCACCTTCACCGGGAGGGTCGTGAGCTCGATGCCGTACAGCTGCCGGCCTATCCGCTCGTACGTGTCCGCCCCGGCGTTCAGGTAGGCGCGGGCCAGCGTCTCACGGTCGCCGTGGTAGTAGACCACCATGAAGTCGTTTGCTAGCGACCTCCACTCCCGGTCCGGCGGCAGGTAGAGGAACCGCTCCTCCGCACTCCGGACGGTTCGCCCGTCGGCCGTCGTAAACTCCCAGGCGTACGTAAACTCCGACCCTACCGGGATGTAATTCTGCCCCGTGTTCACCAGCAGCTCCACCTCCACCGATACCGCCGGCCCGGGGGTGAAGTCCTTCGGCTTGTCCAGCGCACGCGTCCCGCGTCCCTTGATGGCGTAGTGGAACGTCGCGTCGGTGATGGTGGTATCTGCCCGCGCGGTAGCCCGGAACCGCAGCGCCCTCGGGTAGCCGTTCTCCACCGACGTCGACTCGACCACCGTGTCCGCCCGGGCAGGCGTACCGGGAGCCGCCAGCACCCCCAGCGCCAGCATCACCGCCACGGCGACCGCCGCACGCCTCATGTCTGCTCCTGCCCGACCTGCTCCTTCAGGTACGCTTCGATGAACGGGTCAATCTCACCGTCCAGCACCGCCGTCGTGTCCGACGTCTCGTAGCCCGTCCGCAGGTCCTTCACCAGCTTATACGGGTGCAACACATAATTGCGGACCTGGCTCCCGAACGAAACGTCCACGTGCTCCCCTTTCAGCCGCGCCTTTTCCTCTTCTTGACGGTTCAATTCCAGCTCGAGCAGCCGTGCCTCCAGCACCTTCAGCGCCGTCTCTTTATTCTGCGCCTGCGACCGCTCGTTCTGGCAGGTCACCACGATGCCCGTGGGGATGTGCGTAATCCGCACCGCCGTCGAGTTTTTCTGCACGTTCTGGCCGCCGGCTCCGCTCGACCGGAACACATCGACCCGCAGGTCGTCCGGGTTGATGTCGATCTCGCCCACTTCGTCCACCTCCGGCATCACCTCCACCTTCGCGAAGCTGGTCTGGCGTGTCGCCGCCGCGTTGAACGGCGAGAGCCGCACCAGCCGGTGAACCCCGCGTTCCCCCTTCAGGTAGCCATACGCATACGGCCCCCGGACGGCAACGGTCGCGCTCTTGATCCCCGCCTCCTCACCCTCCGTCAGGTCCACCACCTCGGCCTCGAACCCTCTCCGCTCCGCCCAGCGGAGGTACATTCGCAAAAGCATCTGCGCCCAGTCTTGGGAGTCCGTCCCGCCCGCACCCGCATGCACGGCGAGGTACGCGTTCCGCATGTCGTACGGCCCCGAGAGCTGCAGCTGGAACTCCAGCCGGTCCAGCTCCTTTGCGACCGCATCGAGCTCCTGCCCGGCCTCCTCTGCCGTTGCCTCGTCTCCCTCGGCCAGCGCGAGGCCGATCAGCTCCGCCGCATCCCGGACCCGCCGCTCGAGGCCGCGCCAGAGCCCGGCACGCTCCCGCAGCGCTGCCAGCTCCTGCATCACCTTGCGGGCAGCCGCCGAATCCTCCCAAAACCCCGGTTCGAGTGTCTTGCGTTCGAGCTCCGCTACCCGCGCCTCAACCCCGGCGATGTCAAAGACGCACCAGGAGGTCGGAGATACGGTCAGAGAGCTCGCGTGCACGCGCTTGCAGGTCGTTCATAGGTGCATGCTCGCATGCCCGCGCCGCAGGGAAAAGCCCGTTATCCTCCCGTTCGCCCATCCCGGAGCGCGCGCGCCAGCATCCAGCCCCGCTGCAGCGCCGTCAGGTTCGAAAGGACCGCGAGGACCGTGACGGCCGCTGGCAGCCAGCCGAGCAACAGCCCCAGCCCCAGCACGGCAACTCGTTCCTGCCGCCGGAATAGCCCCTCCCGCATCGGCACCCCTTCTACTTCCGCCCGCGCCCGGAGATAGCTCACCGCGACGCTCCCGAGCAGAGCCGCATAGGCCGCTCCCACCTGCCAGTCCTCCCCGCGCTCCGCGAAATACCATCCGCAGGCCGCCAGGACGACGGCCTCACTCGCCCGGTCCAGCACCGCGTCGAAGACGGCACCGAACGGGCTCGCCTGCCCCGTCGCCCGGGCCACCGCCCCGTCCACCAGGTCCAGCGCCGAGAACGCGAGATAGACAAACCCGGCTGCCAGCAGACTCCCGCGTGCCACCAGCACCGCCGCAGCCACGTTCCCCGCGGCGCCCGCCAGCGACACCATGTTCGGCGTAACCCCCAGGCTGCCGACTCCCCGCCCGATGGCGTCCTGGACGCTTTTCGGCAGCCGCGTGGGGAGCAGCGTGACGCCCATCAGCGGTCCGGCCCCGCCGGGACTGCGGCCCGGCTCGCCCGCGTCTCCGCGACCTGCTCCCGCTCGTAGAGCAGGCGCTCGTAATACGAAAGCACCCGGTGCGCGACGTTGTCCCAGCTGTAGTGCCGCGCCAGCTCCCTCCCCCGCGCACCGAGAGCCTCCCGCAGCGCCGGGTTGCGAAGCAGCCGGAGGATGCCCTCGGTTATCGCGTCCGGGTCCTTCGGCCGGACGAGCAGCCCCTCCAACTCGTGGGTCATCACCCCCGCGAAGCCCTCGATGTTGCTTGCGACCACCGCATCGCCCGCAGCCAGCGCCTCGAGCAGCACGTATCCCTGGCTCTCGTTCCCGGTGTTCGGTGCGCAGAACACCGTGCAGCTGCGGTGGTAGCGCGGCAGGTCGGCATACGGGACGTTCGGCCGGAAGACCACGTCCGGGAACGGCGCCATCACCCTTTCGAATCGTGTGAAATCGCCCGCCCCGACGACGATCAGCCGCGTGTCCGGCTCGACCTGGCGGATCCGCAGGTAGGCCCGGAGCAGGTAGGTCAGGCCCTTCCGCTTCTCCGGCCGCCCGACGAAGAGGATATTTTTCTTCCCGTCCATGAACTCCGGGAACGGCTCGGCCGGCCCGGCGAAATGCTCGTACTCGATGCCGTTCGGGATGATGTTGAAGTACCCGGGGAAATACCGGCTCACCAGCTTCGCTGCCGCCGGTGAAACGGCAATCTTCCCGTCCAGCTTCCGGAACCATCGGCGTGTCAGCGGTGTCGTGTAACCGTAAAACCGGTTCCCGCCCTCCTTCGCCGCGTGGAACGTACCGACGTTGACCGCCTTCGAATACCGCAGGAAGTGGTACGGCAGGAGCGGCATCAGCGGCTCGTGGAGGTGCACGACGTCGAACTGGTGTTCCTGGAGCACCCGCTTCACCTCCGGCGACTTCCACGCGAACGTAATCCGCGCCACCGACCCGCTCACCCGCATCGAAAACGGCCGGCCCATCACGTGCACCTCATCCCGGGCCCGCTCCGGTTCCGAGGCTGGCGCGAAGATGGTCACGTCGTGGCCCCACGCACGGAACGAGGCTGCCAGGTGGCGGATATGCGTCTTGACCCCGCCCTCCACGCACCAGTCGTACGGGCTCACCAGGGCGATGTTCACCGCAGGCCTCCGAGCATCCGCACCACCTTGCGCGGCGTCGCCGTATAGCCCCAGGCCAGCCCGAGCGCCAGCCTGGCGGGCGGCACCCCGGCTATCCCGGCGCTCATCACGGCGCGCGTCGTCCCCGCGCCGATGGCCAGGCGCAGCTCTTCGCTGGTTCGCCCGGGGAACTCCGTCCAGCCCGCGCCTATGTGCTCCAGGTGGTGCGCATCAGAGCCGCCCGCTGCCGGCAAGCCCCACCGCTCGGCATTCAGCCGCGCCGCCTTCGGCCCCGTCCGGCGGCCAGCTGGGCTCGGGTTTGCCAGCTCGATCGCGTCGAACCCCACCCCGGCCTCTCCCCGCTCCCGCAGTGCATCCAGCGTTCGTTCTCCCACCGACCGCGTCAGCCAGCTCAGCGGGTGCGGCGCCACCGCCAGGCCCCCGGCATCATGAATCATCGCAAGCGTCGATTCTACCCCTCGAAAACTCGGCAGGTCCCGTTCGATGAAGAGCGCCAGGACGTGGCCCTGCAGCGTCGTCACCTCGGCGCCGGGCACCACCTCGAACCGGTAACCTCGCTTTGCCGCCAGCTCGCGCGCCTGCAGCCCGCCCCGCACATCCTCGTGGTCGGTCACGGCGATCACATCCAGGTCCGTGCAGTGCTCCACCCACTCCAGCAGCTGCTCCACCGACGCGAAGCCATCGCTCACCCGCGTATGCAGGTGCAGGTCAGCCTTCCCCACAGCCGTGTACCCCCCAGAAATCCTCCAGCACCGCCCACTGCCCGGGGTCTCGCCGGAGGTGCTGCTCCAGCAGGCCCGCGAACCGCTCGACCGCCGCCCGGATATCCGCGTCCGCATCCTCCGTCGTCGCTACCCGGAACGGCTCTTCGACGTCGATCCGAAACTGGTCGCCCCGCTTCCTGCTCGAGAAGATGGGGATGACGAGAGCATCGGTCCGCCGGGCCAGCTCCCAGGGGCCGCGTGGCAGCCGCACCGCCTTCCCGAACAACTGCGTACACACCCCCGTGTGCTGGATGTCCCGGTCCCCCATCATCCCGACGACCCCCCCGTTCCGCAGCGTCTCGATGCACGCCCGCACCCCGGCGAAGTTCGCCTCGAGGAACGTCCCCCCGGCCGACGACCGCAGCCGGAGCATGTACTCCGCCCAGTCCCGTGGCTCGAGCCGCTCGACGAGGGCGACGAACGACCGCCCCCGGTACGTCAGCGCCTGGATGGCCAGCTCCGCGTTCCCCGTGTGGGCGCTCACCAGCAAGACGGCTCCGTTCGAGCGGAGCAGGTCGAGCCGTTCGCCGTGGTAGACCTCGAGGTGCTCCGCTTCGAACCGCGACATCTCCCGCCAGGGCAGCGTCACCAGGTCCAGGTAATACGCGAGCACGTGCTGCAGTGCCCGGCGGCCCTCCCGCCGCGCCCGCTCCCGGTCGCCGTCGCACACCGGCAGCAGATTCCGCACCACGCGCCGGCGGAGCACCGGGTTCAACGCCCAGGTGACCCGCGCCACCGCCGGCGCGATGGCGTAGAAAGGCGCCGGCCAGCGGCCCGCGAGCCGGTTGGCAGCCTTCATCGCGAGCGCGCGCCCGCTCAAGGCGCTGCCCCGGCCCGTGCACCGTTCCCCCGCCACAGCTCCCGGAACATGTACCACTGTTCCGGCTGTTCCCGGATGAACCGTTCGTGCGCCGCCATCACCCGCTGGGTCAGCGTTTGCACACACTCCGGCTTTGCATCCTCACAGGGAACGATCGAGAAATCGCCAACCACCTCCATGAGCCGCCCCAGCGGGTCCACCCGCCGGAACGCCACCGGCACCAGTGCCGCCCCGGTCGCGAGCGCCAGCCGGGCCGGCCCCGCCGGCACCTCGACCGGCTCACCGAAGAAGGTCACCTCCACCCCTTCCCCCGGCATCGGCCGGTCGATGAGCAGTGCGAGCAGCCCGTTCCGCCGCAATGTCCGCACCATCGAGGGCCCCGCGCGCTCCAGCCGGATAACCTGCATGCCGAGCTGCTCCCGCGCACCCAGCACCAGGTCATCCAGGCGCGGGTCGTCGAAGCCCTCGGCCACCACCGCCAGCGGGTAGCCTTTCGCTGCTGCTACCGCGGCCCCGGCATCCCAGTTCCCGTAATGCATGCACACGATGACCGCGCCCCGGCCTCGCGCCAGCAGCCGGTCCAGCGCAGCGAACGCTGCCTCCCCCTTCACCTGCGGAAGCCGGAAGCGCCCCACATCCAGCCGCATGAAATCCACGAGATAGCGGAAGTAGCCGGCCAGCGACGCGCGCCCGACCCGGTCGACGAGCCGCCGCTCTGCCGTGCCCAGCACCCGCGCGAAATTCGCCCGCATCGCCCGCCGGCCCCGCGGCCAGCACCAGTACGCTGCGTGGCCCAGCCCGCCCGCAATCCGATAGGCGGCCGGCCCGGGCGTCCGCCCAATCGTCGCCCGCGCCGCCCGCCAGGCCCAGTACTGCACCGCACCCAGGCTCGGCGGACTCGCCCCCCTCGGGAGGCTCCGCGCGCGCTCAGCCCCGTTCATGTCCCCCATCGCTGACAAGTGTAACCGTCCTGCACCTCTCGGCCCGTTTACAATCGTTATCCATGGAGCTCAAGGTCACGCGCTATGAGGCCGGCGAAGGTGTTGCGACCATCACCCTCAGCCGCCCCGCGCGGCTGAACGCGTGGACTGGCCGCATGCACACCGAATACCGCTGGTGCCTCCAGCAGGCCGAGGCCGACCCCGCCGTCCGGGTGATCGTCGTCACCGGTGCCGGCCGCGGGTTCTGCGCCGGCGCCGATGCCCGCGCCCTTGAAGGCCACATCGAAAAAGGCGGTTACGACCCGGGCACCCCCGCCGAGCTCCCCCGGCCGGGCTTTGGCCTGCGGCCCGAGTTCGACCGCGACTTCGCCTACCACTTCGGGCTCTCCAAAGCGACCATCGCCGCCATCAACGGCCCGGCCGCAGGCGTCGGCCTCGTCCTCGCGTGCTTCTGCGATATCCGGTTCGCCGCCGCCGGGGCGAAGCTCACCACCGCCCACGGCCGTCTCGGCCTCCCCGCCGAGTACGGCCTCTCGTGGCTCCTCCCCCGCCTCATCGGCCTCTCCCCCGCCATGGAACTCCTCCTCTCCAGCCGCGTCTTCCTTGCCGAAGAGGCGGAGCGGCTCGGTCTCGTTCACCGCGTGCTTCCCGCCGAAGAGCTCATGCCTGCCGTACGCGATTACGCGCGTCGCCTCGCCCGGGTCATCGCCCCGTCATCCATCCGGGAAACCCGCCGACAGGTCTACACCGACCTCCACCGCGATATCGGCACGGCCGTGGACGAATCCGGCCGCCTGCTCGACGAGCTGACCCGCGGCCCCGACTTCCGCGAAGGCGTCGCGGCCCTGCTCGAAAAGCGCGAGCCGGACTTCCTCGCCCTCAATCCCCAGCGCATTGCGCCGCCAGGGAGCTGAGCGCCGTAATCCGGCGCCCCTGCTGGAGTTCGTCGAGGAACCCGTCCGTGCAGTAGCCCAGGGAGATGCCCGTCGCCGGGTCGCACCAGCCAACCTGGCCGCCGGCGCCCCCGTGCCCGAACGCCCGCGGCGAACAGGTCCGCCCGAATCCCCGCAGGTGCATGTTCCCGTCATCTCCCGCGACGACCACGGTGAGCGCCCGGTTCACCGGGTAATCGAGGATCGGCACCCGGTGGTGGTCCTTCGTCCGCACCTGCGTTGCCCACGCGATGGTCTCGGGCTCCAGGACCCGTTTCCCGCTCGGCCCTTCGCCGCCGTTCACCAGGACCTGATAAAAGAGCGCCAGCTGAGCGGCGCCGCCGATGCCCCCGCCGCCCGGCACCCCCACGGCCCGCACCTCGGGCCGGTTGAACTGCAGGATCGCCTCCGGCGTGACCTCGCCCCAGCCGCCCGGCGGCGGCACCGGTGGCACCAGGTGCCGGACGTCCGCGACGCGCTCGTTCAGCTCCGCGGGCAGTCCCAGGAACAGCTCCTCCACCCCGGCCGGCGCGAGGACCCGCTCACGCACGAACGCCCGGAAATCCATCCCCGTCCGCCGCTCGATGAGCTCCGCCAGTACCCAGTGGGCGCTCGTCGCGTGGTACTCGAACCGCGTCCCCGGCTCCCAGTTGAGACGCCAGCTGGCGAACCGCTGCAGCCGCCGTTCCCGGTCGTCCCAGTCGAATGGCGAGAACGGCGCATAGGGAAAGCCCCCGATGTGCAGCATCACCTGCTCCACGGTGATGCCCTCCTTCCCGTTCGTCCCGAACTCCGGGATGACTTCCGCTACCCGCTCCTCAATGCGGAGCAGCCCTTCCTCGCAGAGCGCCCAGGTCGCCGCGCCGACGACTGCCTTCGTGCAGCTGAATATCGAGTAGAGCGTCTCGTTCGTCGCCGGCACCTCCTCCGCCCGCCCCCCGTGGCGCACTGTCCCGTACGTTCGCACCCCTGCCAGCCGACCCCTTCGTGCCACCGCCACCTGCGCGCTCCTCAATGTCCCATCGTCAACGTCCCGCTTCGCCCGTGCGAACACCGCTTCCAGCTTCTCGCTATCGATGCCGACATCTTCGGGCCGGGACGCCAGGTACTGTTCGAAAGCCATCGTCCGAACCTCGTTCAATCTCGCCCCGCAAGCCTACTCCCGTCGGCCTCCCCCGGAAACCGCCCAACCCCAGGCCGGGGCTACAATGCATCCGGGCCCCCGTAGCTCAGAGGACAGAGCAGGCGCCTTCTAAGCGCTTGGCCGCAGGTTCGAATCCTGCCGGGGGCGCCAGCCGCCGCATCCGCTCCCCAATTTTTCCTCCCCGGTGCCCGCCATGCGTATCTCTCCCTCCGTCCGCGCCGTCCTCGTCCCCGACGACAACCCGATGCATCCCGAGTTCACCTGCATCTACCTCGTCGGCGCCGGGGAGCGCCAGTCGCTCACCATCGATTCCGGTGAAGCCATCGACCGCTACCGGTGGTTCCTCAAGGGCTACCTCGCCGCCGTCGAGCGCGAAGAAATCGCTATCGCCGCCATCACCCACCACCACGCCGACCACTCCGGCAACCTCAAGTGGGCCAGGGAGGCGCTCGGGGCCGAAGTCGCCATCCCCGCCAACGGCCGAGCCCTGCTCAAAGGCCGCATCCCCCGCCAGGTCACCCTCCTCCGTGACGGCGACCTCATCGACCTGGACGGTGGGGTCCGCGTCCGCGTGCTCGCGACCCCCGGCCACTCCGTCGATTCCCTCTGCTACTACATCGAAGAAGAAGGCGTGCTCTTCACAGGCGATACCCTGCTCGGCTCCTCTACCACCACCGTCTGGGACCTTGCCAGCTACCGCCGCACCCTCCAGCGGCTCCTCGAACTCCCCAACCTCCGCATCATCTGCCCGGGGCACGGCCGCATCGTCCGCGACCCGCGCGAGCGGCTGCAGATGTACATCGACCACCGGAACATGCGCGAACGCCAGATCTTGCAGGTCCTCGAAGGCGGCGGGCCACGCTCCAGCTGGGAGATCATGCTCCAGCTCTACCCCGATATCGACCCTCGGCTCCGCCGGGCTGCCGACAACAACGTCCGCGCCCATCTCCGTCAGCTCGCCGATGAAGGCCGCATTCGCGAGTACCCGGGCATCCCCCGGCGCCCGCCTTCCCCGCGCGCCATCGCCCGGGCCGAGGAGCACGCCCGCCAGCGCGACCTCCTCATCGAACGGGCGCGCAGGCTCGAGGCCCTGAAGCGCCGCGAGGAGCTCCGGCGCCAGGAGAACCCGCCCACGGCCGAGTGGAAGGAACCGCCCCGCTACGAACTCATCGGCACGGCGGCCGATGCCGCTCGCTAGTCCGGTAACGGCGTCGCCCCGGCCGAAGGGGTTCCCGTGGCACCGCCGGATTGCGCGGTTGGTGTCCTGCCCGGGGTCGGTGTCGGTGCCGGGGTGCGGGTTGGCGCCGCCGTGGGGGTGGGCGTCGGCGTGAGCAGCCGGACGTCCGGGGCCGGCGGATTCAGCGGGTCCAGCACCAGGATGGGCGTCGTCACCAGTACGAGCTGAATCCGCTTCCCCGTCCGCTGCGCCACATACGCCTGGATCGTCTCCGCGTCCCGCACCGACGGCTCCCGGTCGACCTGCACGTCCACCCGGACCTTTGTGCTCCCGTCAGCGCCCGAGGAGCGCGTGACCCGCTCCACCGTCCCGTTCGGGAAAAGGTTGCCAACGGCCTCACGGGTGGCGGCGACCAGCTGGTCCTCCTCCCGGGCTTCCTGCACCGCCCGGACGGTGAGGCCGGCGAGGGCAACTCCCAGGACGACGACCGGCACCGCCCCCAGGACGAGGCGGGGCCCCGGGTGGGTCGTCGTTCGATGCCGGATGCCGCTCAGGAAGAACACCACCGCCGCCGCGCTCAAGATCGCGCTCAGGTTCGTCACGAACAGCAGCAGGGCCCCGCCCCAGATGCCGCGGTCGCCCAGCGACAGCCCGATGCCGACGGTACAGAGCGGCGGCATCAGCGCCGTCGCAATCGCGACACCCGGCAGTGCATCCGAGGCCCGCAGCCGCACCAGCCCGTAGGCTCCGATGGCGCCGCCCGCCAGCGCCACCCCGAGGTCCAGCGGATTCGGCCTGGTTCGCGCCTGTATCTCCCCGGGCACCGTCTCCAGCACGGCAAACGGCGATGCCCGCAGCAGTTCCGCAATGACGTACGAGAGCGCAACCGACGTCACCACCCCCTCTGCCAGCGCCCACATCGGCGGCAGCGGCTCCCTCCGGGCACCGCCAAGAAGCGCCAGCCCCAGCGCCATGATCGGGCCCAGCAGCGGCGCAACCAGCATCGCCCCAATCACCACCGCGGGCGAATTGGCGATGAGTCCCAGCGTGGCGATCACGCACGAGAACCAAACCAGCAGCCGGAACCGCAAATCCGGCCGCGCCGCGCGGAAGATTTCCGCCCTGAGCCTCCCCTTGGGCAGTATGACGTGGTTCGGCACGACCCAAGTGTCCAGCATCGCCGCCATCCCGTCGCCCCACGCCGGCCCCTCATCGCGCCCGGCGCCAATCAGCGCTCCGTCCGCTGCTCGGAAGCCGGCGGCTTCGCCGTCGACGACTGCCAGCGTGCGCACACCCGGGCCGACCGGCGTTACGATGAACGCATCCCGATGGCCGCCTTCCGTGAGCCGCCCGCGGAACCGGCTGTACGCCCCGCCGAGGACCCCGACGCCGATGCCCAGGATGACGCCTGAAACCCTCGCCGAATTCCTCCAGCTGCCCGCCGTGGGCGTCATCGCCACCCTCCGTCGAGACGGCGCGCCGTACACCGTCCCCGTCTGGTGGCTCCACCGCGACGATGGCATCTGGATAACGGGCACTTACAACCGTGTCTGGTGCAAACACCTCCTCCGCGACCCTCGCGCCTCGCTCTGCATCGAATCCGGCCCGCCGCTCACCGGCCACGTTGAATTCGATGGCGTCGTCACCCCGTTCGAACTCCCCGAGTTCGACATCTGGCCGATTTCCCGCCTCCTCGCCGAGAAATACATCGGCCGCGGCGACCCGGCCAATGCCGCGCCTGTCGATGCATTCTTCGCCAACATGCAGACCGAACCCCGCCTCCTCTTCCGCCTCGAACCGCGCGTCATACGCGCGATCGACATGCGGGTGTACCGCGGCAAACGCGCCGACCGCGAATTCCAGCTGCGCCGCTCGCCTCGGGAATCAGCGTGAGGAATGGGGTGCCATTCACTTCACTGCCCGGCTCCGCTACGATCGAAAGAACCCTGGAACCCGCCGCAGTACCGGCACCGGAGAAGCATGGCTAACGACGTCGCCCGCCGCCTCGCCATCAGCGTCCAGCCCGTCCCGAAGCAGGACCCCGAAGAGCGCAAGCGCAACTTCGAAGAGACCTACCTCGGGTTCGACCTGAACGCCGCTCGCATCGAGGCCTCCCGCTGCATCCAGTGCCCCTCGGCGCCGTGCCAGGAAGCCTGCCCCGTCCACAACGACATCCCCGGAGCCCTCGCGCTCCTCGAAGCCGGGGACATCCTCGGGGCGGCCGATAAATTCCGGGAGACCTCCAATCTCCCCGAGATGTGCGGCCGGCTCTGCCCGCAGGAAAAGCTCTGCGAGGGCGCATGCGTCGTCGGGTTTGCCATCCGGCCCGACGGCAGGCAGGAGCCGCCGGTCACCATCGGCAAGCTCGAGGCCTTCTGCACCGATTACCAGCGCCAGCAGCTCGGCGGCTACCCCATGCCCCGGTACATGCCGGAGCCCACGGGTTTCAAGGTCGCCGTCATCGGGTCCGGCCCCGCCGGCCTCGCCGTTGCCGAGCAGCTCGCCGACCTGGGACACAGCGTCACCGTCTACGAATACTGGCCCGAGCCAGGCGGCGTGCTCATCTACGGCATCCCCAATTTCAAGATGCGCAAGAACATCGTCGATGAATACATCGCCCACCTCGAGGCGATGGGAGTGCAGTTCATCTGCAACACCTACGTCGGCCGCGATATCACCGTCGATGAACTGTTCCGCCAGGGGTTCCACGCCGTCTTCATCGGCACCGGGGCCGGCGTCGGCAACGAAATGGGCATCGAAGGTGAGGACCTCCAGGGCGTCTACACGGCTACCGAATTCCTCGTCCGGGGTAACCTCCCCCCCGAGTTCCTTCCCGAGCGCTACCGCGAGCCCCTGCCAAAGATGAACGATGTCGTCGTCATCGGCGGTGGCGATACCTCTATGGACTGCGTCCGCACCGCCGTCCGCCTCGGCGCTCAGAACGTCACCTGCGTCTACCGCCGCACCGAGGCCGAAATGCTCGGCCGCGCGGAGGAGCGGAAGAACGCCCGCGAGGAAGGCGTCCGCTTCGAAATGCTCACCCTGCCGACCCGCATCCTCGGCGACGACCAGGGCCGAGTCCGCGCCGTCGAATGCCAGCGCATGGAACTCGGCGAGCCCGACGAATCCGGCCGGCGCCGTCCCATCCCCGTCAAAGGCAGTGAATTCATCATCCCCGCCGATGCCGTCGTCATCGCCATCGGCTACGGCGCCGACCCCGTCGTTCCCCAGACCACCAGCGGGATCCGCACCGACCGAAAAGCGCTCATCCAGGTCGACGAAAAAGGCCGCACCACCCGGCCCGGCGTCTTCGCCGGCGGCGACAACGTCAATGGTGCCGACCTCGTCGTCACCGCCCTCGCCGACGGCCGCCGCGCAGCAGCGGCCATCCATGAGTACCTCATGACGCTCCCGTCGCCCCGCCGCTGAACTCGCCACGAATTACCCACCGTTTACAAACCCACCCTGCGCAACGGTTCGGCCGCGTTCGATCTTCTCGGTGAGAACGCTCGGGGTCGACGATGAACAAGCCACCCCTCCTTAACGCCCTGCTCTTGTCGGCCCCGGACTCCACCGCCCTCGGCTCCGTCGAGGCCCCGCTCCCCGTTCGCCTCCTCCGCCCCGCCTCCTTTGCCGTCTGGCTCCTCGTCTTCTGCGTCCAGGCCCAGACGGTCATCGCCCGCGGCGGGGGCACCAACTGGCTCGTCCTCGGCTTCACCACCCTCCTCTTCGCCGCTGTGCACCTCCAGTTCTGGTACGAAGAATCCGAACAGGGCCGCCGCTTCCACCGCGCCGTCGACCGTCTTCGGGGCCGCATCTACGAAGACGAGGTCACCGGCCTCCCCAACAGCCGCCACTTCATCTTCGAACTCCGCCGCCAGATGATGCGCTCCGTCCGCAGCGGCCGCGGCTTCTCCCTCGCCCTGACCGACGTGGCCGGCTTCGACACCCTCAAAAACCCCGAGGAGAAATTCCTCCCCGCGGCCGGCCGCGCCCTCCGCCATGCCATCGGCGAAGCCGACTTCATCGCCCACCTCCAGGGTCCCGTCTTTGCCGCCATCATCTCCGATGACCGGATGGCCACCGCCGCCATGAAAGCCGATACCCTCCTTCCAGCGCTCGCGTCCTGCATCCCCCACGAACATGCCACCAGGCTCGTTCCCGTCGTCTCTCTCACCGGCTACCAAGGCGAACTCGAAGTGCGCGAATTCCTCCGACGCGCCCAGCGCGACCTCGTAAACGCCCGAAACCATGAGCCACGCAGCCACCTCGCCGCCGCCATCCACCCCCAAGACCAGCAGCCCGCTCCCCCTGAGCGCTCGCCGCATTCGGCCGTCGCCTGACCGAACAACCGTCCCGCTCGTCCCCGGTTAACCCCGTCCGGTCTGCCCCCTGCTACCCTGTGGATGGACCGAATCGGACCGGAGGAGCCTGTGCAGGTCGGCATCGTCGGAACCGGAATGGTCGGCGCGACCACCGCCTTCGCAGCCGTTCTTTTGCGCGCTGCCAGCGAGGTCGTCCTGGTTGACATCGACCAGGCCAGGGCCGAGGCACACGCCGAGGACATCCAGCACGCCGTCCCCTTCGCCGGCCACGCCCGGGTCCGCACGGGCACCTTCCAGGACCTCGCTGGCGCCAGCGCCGTCGTCCTCGCCTGCGGCGTCAATCAGCAGCCCGGCGAGACGCGCCTCCAGCTCCTCGGGCGCAACGCCGCCGTCTTTCGCGACGTCGTCCCTGCCGTCGTGCGGGCAGCACCTGAGGCCATCCTCATCGTCGTCTCCAATCCCGTCGACGTTCTCACCTTCGTCACCCTCCAGGCCTCCGGCGTGGCGCCCTCCCGGGTCATCGGCTCGGGCACGACTCTCGATACCGCCCGCTTCCGCGCCCTGCTCGCGGCTCATCTCGCCGTTGCTCCCCAGTCGGTCCACGCCTACGTCGTCGGCGAACACGGCGATTCCGAAGTCCTCCTCTGGTCGAGCGCTACGGTTGGCGGTCTTCCCCTCGACCAGGCCGCGTACCAGCTCCGTCGGCCCATCCTGCCGGACGACCGCGACCGCATCGATGCTGCCGTCCGCGGAGCGGCCTACCGCATCATCCGCGGCAAAGGCGCCACCTACTACGGCGTCGCGGGTGCCGTTGCCCGCATCCTCCGCGCGGTCCGCGATGACGAGCGAGCCGTGCTCACCCTCTCCGCAGTCGGCGAACCCGAGACTCCGTTCTCCGACGTCGCCCTCTCTCTCCCCCGGGTCATCGGGGCCGGCGGCATCGAAGCCGGACTGCTCCCCCGGCTTACCGACGAGGAGGCGCTTGCCCTCGAACGCAGCGCTGGCATCCTCCGCCAGGCTCTCGGCTCGCTCGACCTGCCCTGACGGCGAGGGCGCCATCTGCACGGAAAAGCCGCCCGGTCGGGCGGCGGCTTGCGGGCGCAACACGTGTTGGAGCGGATGGCGGGAATCGAACCCGCGTCTCAACCTTGGGAAGGTCGCGTTCTGCCATTGAACCACACCCGCTCGCTCCGCTCCGTAGAATACCACCTCCCTACACTCCACACGAGGTCCCTTCCGTGCCGATCCCCA